>NZ_JAHLDU010000099.1 GCF_018861905.1 Clostridium sp. DSM 17811 | reverse complement strand
ATAATTTCTTTTTTATATATTTATCTTCTATATGATTATATTGGGATGCTTTTACTTTATAAGTATTAATCTTGGTTAACTTTGTATTATGCCATTTTAGTTTATTATCAAGTATCGTTAAAAACATTGATGGTGCCTTATTTGCTAAACTCTTGCCAAATCGCTTTTTCTTGTTGAATTTACCGTTTGTATTAACAGTAGTTTCCTTTGACCTTGATTGAAGCCCTTTATAATTCATAGTTTCAACTAATATTCTATTTCCTAAACTTATGATATAATTAGCTGATTTCTCATGGGATTGTTTCCTTATATAAGCTTGTTTTCTCTGAACTTCCCTTAATTCATTTTGAGTTTTGATATATTTATTTGACTTAATCCATGTCAATTTTATTTTCTTTAAATTAGTCATAATTCCCTTTTTTATAGTCCCATTTTCATTATAATTATTAGGGTTATTACTTCTTCTTTGTCTATCTAATTTCCTGAGTAATATATTTTTTT
>NZ_JAHLDU010000098.1 GCF_018861905.1 Clostridium sp. DSM 17811 | reverse complement strand
AAAATGAAAGTGGAGGAATAGAAAATGAAAAACAAAGTATATCTTTATGTATTTGATACAATGGCAGACTGGGAAATAGGTTATTTAAGTACTGAAATCAATTCGGGAAGGTACTACAAAAAGGGATTAATGCCTCTAAAAATAGTAACTGTAGGAATTAACAAGAACCCTATTACTACAATGGGAGGTCTAGAAATATTGCCAGAAATTGAACTTAAGGAGTGTAGTATTGAAGAGACAGTTGCTTTGATTCTACCTGGTGGGAGTACATGGACAGAATCAATTCATGCTCCCATTATAAGAATGGCTGAAGAATGTTTAGATAAAGGTATTGTTGTAGGGGCAATTTGTGGTGCTACAATAGGACTTGCTATGGAAGGAGTATTAGATAAGCGAGCTCATACAAGCAATGACCTGGGATATCTTAAAATGGTCTGTCCAAGCTATGCAGGAGAAAAATATTATAAGCAAGAATACGCAGTAACTGATAGAAGTTTGATTACTGCCTCTGGAATAGCTCCTCT
>NZ_JAHLDU010000097.1 GCF_018861905.1 Clostridium sp. DSM 17811 | reverse complement strand
CGTTCTTTAGCTTGTTTCAGAAATTGAGCAATTTTAGTAACTATCATCATTTAAGTATATACTTATGGTGATAGTTTTTATCGGCTCAACATCTGAATCCAAACCTATTCAAAGCACGCTATATATTAGAAATCAAAAAAACACAATGACGTGAAAGCAGACGATAACGTACCTTGCCTATATTATGTTTCAAAAAATCAGAAATAGTCAAGGAAAGCATATAAGTATTAAACATCTAGATCTCAGATTTATCTGTTATGTAGGTGTTTTTTTATAAGCTATTATAATTATAATTCTTAAGCTAAATCTAATACTTTTTTAATCTGTTTTTAAGAAATATATTATATTCTATATGTAGTAATTTATATCTTATATTATTATTAGTTAGGGGGCACTAAGGACAATGATATCTTTAATACAGAAATTTGATAGTTCAATATTATTATATATAAAAGATTATATTTATCTGTGCATTATCCTACAGATATTTTAGGTGGTATAGTTTTGGGACTTATATGTAGTGGGATAATAATTTTTTTATTTGATAAAATAAGTTGTTTAAA
>NZ_JAHLDU010000096.1 GCF_018861905.1 Clostridium sp. DSM 17811 | reverse complement strand
GGGCAAGATACGCTAATTGCAGTGATGGATAGTAATTTTATGATGGGAAGTATGGGATCTGTAGTTGGAGAGAAAATTACGAGGGTCATTGAAAAAGCAACAGAGAGTAAAAAACTAATTATTATATTTACAGCCTCAGGGGGAGCTAGGATGCAGGAGGGTATATTTTCTCTAATGCAAATGGCTAAAACTAGTGCTGCTATTGCAAGACATAATGAAAGCGGTAACCTTTATATAACTGTTCTTACAGACCCAACTACAGGTGGAGTTACAGCAAGTTTCGCAACTCTTGGAGATATAATTCTCGCAGAGCCTAATGCACTAATAGGTTTCGCAGGTAAAAGAGTTATAGAGCAGACATTAAAACAGCAATTGCCTGAGGGGTTCCAAAGGGCTGAATTTTTGCTTGAGAAGGGTTTTATAGACAAGATAGTGGATAGAAAAGTTATGAAGGAAACTTTAGCGCAGATATTGAAACTTCATTTATAGCACCGACAGAAAGACAAAAGTAATACATAAGGAGTGAAATTTTATGGTAACTTTACCTTTTGAAAAGAACATGTATGAACTTAAAAGTAAAATAGATGAGCT
>NZ_JAHLDU010000095.1 GCF_018861905.1 Clostridium sp. DSM 17811 | reverse complement strand
AGTAATCGCGAATCAGCATGTCGCGGTGAATACGTTCCCGGGCCTTGTACACACCGCCCGTCACACCATGAGAGTTGGTAACACCCGAAGTCCGTGAGGTAACCGTAAGGAGCCAGCGGCCGAAGGTGGGATCGATGATTGGGGTGAAGTCGTAACAAGGTAGCCGTAGGAGAACCTGCGGCTGGATCACCTCCTTTCTAGGGAGTAGATGTATTGACTTCGGTCGATGCAATAGAAGAATTTAATTATTCTTCAAAATATCTATTGTAATTACTCGTTCCTATTTCTCTGTTTAATTTTGAGAGACTAATTATATTAACTCTTAGGAGCTAATTAATTGATAGTTTTTCTTAAAATGTTCTTTGAAAATTGCACAGTGTATAAAGTTGTTTTAAAAAGATTTAGATCCACCTTGCGTATTGTAAAATACGAGTAAGTGGTTATAAGTTAATTTATTATGATTTCGCAAAATTAATATTAAGTAACAAAACCGTCTATGTAAATAGACAGAATCAAAGGTCAAGCTACAAAGGGCGCATGGCGAATGCCTTGGCACTAGGAGCCGAAGAAGGACGCGTTAAGCTGCGATAAGCTTTGGGTAG
>NZ_JAHLDU010000094.1 GCF_018861905.1 Clostridium sp. DSM 17811 | reverse complement strand
GCGCCAACTGTTAAGTTGGTTAGCAAGCTCATTACATACTTTTTAGTCTTACGACTAAATATTACTTTTACTAAAGTAATTGACTGGTTAAAATAAAATATTATTTCATTTTTTTACCTATTTCTCTGTTTAATTTTCAAAGACCAATTTGCTTTGTCATCATGTGACGACTTCTACTATAATACTAGACATTTCTTGTTTTGTCAACTACTTTTAAAAAATATTTCAATATATTTTTTAAATATTGAGACGTTAACTTTTCAATATATTATAAGATAAAAATAACAGTCCCAATTGAACTGTTATTTGGTGGACCTTCAGGGACTCGAACCCCAGACCGACCGGTTATGAGCCGGTAGCTCTAACCAACTGAGCTAAAGATCCATGGTTACCTGGCGACAACCTACTCTTCCACAAGGTCACCCCTGCAGTACCATCGGCGCATTGAAGCTTAACCTTCGTGTTCGGTATGGAAACGGGTGTTACCTTCATGCCATAATCACCAGATGAGAATATAAATATTCTCTCAAAATTGCACAGTTTTCGCATTATTAATATTAATTGTTACTTATGTTATCTTGGTCAAGCCCTCGACTTATTAGTATTAGTCAGCTG
>NZ_JAHLDU010000093.1 GCF_018861905.1 Clostridium sp. DSM 17811 | reverse complement strand
ATATTTTTTTATTAAATTTAATCTATTTTCTAAATTCCGCTAGTTGCCAATTTGTTATATTTTTTGTATTTGTCTTTAGCATCCTTTTCTGCAGCTTCAAATAACTCATTAGCTTCTTTTGGGAAAGTTCTTTCTAATGAAGCATAACGAACTTCTCCTCTTAGGAACTCCTTAAAATCTTTTGTAGGTTCCTTTGAATCCATGATAAATGGATTTTTTCCTTCTTCTTTAAGAAGAGGATTATATCTATATAAATGCCAATATCCTGCTTCTACAGCATTTTTAATTTCTGTTTGAACATTACACATTCCACTCTTTAAGCCATGACTTATACATGGAGCATAAGCTATGATAAGTGATGGACCTGGGTAACTTTCAGCTTCTGTAACAGCTTTTAAGAATTGTGCTTGGCTAGCTCCCATTGCTACCTGTGCAATATAAACATCCTCATAACACATTGCCATCATACCTAAATCTTTTTTCTTAAACCTCTTACCTGCTGCCGCAAATTGTGCTACTGCGCCCAAAGGAGTTGCTTTAGATGATTGACCTCCTGTATTTGAATATACTTCTGTATCAAGTACTAGTATATTTACATCAGCTCTTGTTGATATTACATG
>NZ_JAHLDU010000092.1 GCF_018861905.1 Clostridium sp. DSM 17811 | reverse complement strand
ACATAAACAAATGTATTTTTATTCCATATATCTGATACAAAATAAACTACATCATAAGCATTTAAATCAGTTTCTTGTATATTTGCATTTCTATAAATATAATTATACTTTGTATTCTTAAACTGATTTATAAGTTTAACGTTGTCAGCTTTATAGACCTGAGGTTCGCCGAAATTTGCATCAACTATAACAGCATAATCATATCCTACATTATCGCTTTTTTTTGTTAAAATAATTGAAGAATATGCTCTCACAGCTTTGGCTGCAACTTCATAATCCACAGACACTCCATGATAATAATATAAAGAAGCTTTGGGAAGCGTCATGGTTTTAGCTGTGCCCGCATCATCCGTATAAGCTATTAAAGAGCTTGCTACACTAGTTACAGAGTATTTTTCTGTAGAATTTTCTTTTCTATCAATTTTAGTAATCATAGTATCACTAACATATAACTGGTATTTAACACCAATTTCTAGAGGAGTTAGTCCATCCTTTACGGTTAAAGTCCCTTTATCCGTAATAACTTGATTATCAGCTAACTTGTCTGAAGTCTTAAGATTTCCAAGTATTAAATATTCTCCCATACTACCAATTTTCTGTTCTATGCTTTTTATACCAACTACCTTGCCATCATGTCCTAACATTACAGATACCAAATCTCCTGTTTTAAAAGAAGAAAGGTT
>NZ_JAHLDU010000091.1 GCF_018861905.1 Clostridium sp. DSM 17811 | reverse complement strand
CATAAGTTGCTTATAAAGTGGCTTGATAAATTGACATATTTAAGTGATTTGAAGAGACAGAGGCTTTATGCTATGGCAAGCAATTATTATAATAATACTAGTTTTTTGCTGAAGATAAATACGGCTATTATTAATGAAGAAAAATATTGTAGTGATAATGATATGGCTAATAGTGTTATATACGCGCGGGAAAATGACTTACATATATTGATTTATGAGGATGGCAGAATGGAATTTACATATCTACAAATAAAAGAAATTATATCTGGAATGATTGATATTTTAGAAAAAATACATCCATTAGGAACAGTAGTCCAATTAAAAAATCAATTTCTCAAAAATATTATAGCTGACAATAAGATAGAAGAGGCACGGTTCGTAATTATTAACCGTTTTATGTTTCATAATGAAATCAAAACATATTTTCAATATGCAGGAGTTGTATATCCATTAGGCATGGTGGGCGTTGGAAAAGCAATACAGTTTACATCAGAGCTTATAGAAAAAGTAGTTCATACAGGATATTCTGATGAGCAAGAAGAGGCATATGTTTATCTATTAAAGAAAGAATTAATTATAGATAAAAAGATGCATTCCTTTGGATTTTCGACAAAGGATGAACGTGAAAACTTTGAAATGAAAACTGAGGTGGAAAGTAAATAGATGATTAAAATTGAGGTAGATCAG
>NZ_JAHLDU010000090.1 GCF_018861905.1 Clostridium sp. DSM 17811 | reverse complement strand
AACAAGTAAAGTTTTGAGAGCAGAATTTCAAGAATTAAATAAAATGCCTAGTCTATGGACAAGAAGTTATTTTGTATCCACGGCTGGTAACGTAAGTAGTGAAACAGTAAAAAAATATGTAGATAATCAAAAGACAAGATATTAAGAAGGGGGTGAATGCTGCGTCAAATTATATTTTAACATTAAAATTAAATACAGAAAAATACCAAGAAGACATATTAAATAAAAGATTAGAAATAAGTAGAAGCATTTATAATAGTTGCTTAGGCGAATTGTTTAAAAGATATAATCATATGATAGAATCGAAAGAATATGAGAAAGTAATAAATATGGTTAAAGGGAAAGAAAGGAATAAAAAATTTAATGAATTAAACAAGAGACATGATTTGACAGAGTATTCACTCCATAAATATGTCAAAGCCATGCAGAAACATTTTAAAGATAATGTAGATAGTTTCACTGCTCAAAAGATAGCTTCTAGGGGTTTTAGTGCTTTTCAAAAATTAATGATTCATCAATCAAATAGAGTTTATTTTAAAAAGTATGGTGAAATGAATAGTGTTGAGGGAAAATCTAACAAAACTGGGATTAGGTTTATAGGTAATAAATTAAGATGGAACGGATTAGATATAAATGTGATTATAAATAAAAACGATGAATATGCACAAGTTTCATTATTAAATAAAACTAAATATTGTAGAGTGGTAAGAAAATTAATTCGTGGTAAATAT
>NZ_JAHLDU010000089.1 GCF_018861905.1 Clostridium sp. DSM 17811 | reverse complement strand
AAGATTATATTTATCTGTGCATTATCCTACAGATATTTTAGGTGGTATAGTTTTGGGACTTATATGTAGTGGGATAATAATTTTTTTATTTGATAAAATAAGTTGTTTAAATTATATTATGACTCCCAATATATTGAAGAAGGACTAGAGGGATGTTTAATGTTTGTATTTTACAAAATGAAAATACAAAATTAAGATTTAAAGCTGTTTAGATATATTATTTTGAGGGGGATTATAAAATTATGGATTATACTTTATATTCGTTAATTAATGGATTAGCTGGTAAATTTGTTTCGTTAGATAAAACAATGGTCTTTATTGCTCAAAACTTTCAATATTTGTTTGTATTAGCTTTATTGTTACTTTGGTTTAAAAAAGACACAAAAGAAAAGGTTATGGCAAACAGAAAAGCAGCTATATTGGGTGTAATGACAATGTTAATTGCTTTAGGAATAAATCATATAATTGGGTTTATATATTTTAGACCAAGACCTTATACATTACATGCAGCTCATTTATTAGTAAATCCGTCTATTGATCCATCATTTCCTAGTGATCATGCTACTTTTTCATTAGCTCTCGCCTTACCAATACTAGTTGTAAATAAGTATTTCGGAAGAGTTATGATAGGTATATCATTATTATTATGTTTTGCCAGAGTATATGTTGGACTTCATTATCCATTGGACATTGTCGGTGGAGCGATAATAGCTTATGCCACATATAAAACAATACAAAAATTCCCT
>NZ_JAHLDU010000088.1 GCF_018861905.1 Clostridium sp. DSM 17811 | reverse complement strand
ATTTCTTTACCTATTTCTCTGTTTAATTTTCAAAGACCAATTTGCTTTGTCATCATGTGACGACTTCTACTATAATACTAGGTTTTTCTTGTTTTGTCAACTACTTCTTTAAAATAAATTTCATCTGAAAGTTATTAAATTGTAATTGTTAGTTATTTTAATGTGTCACTCGTATGTGACGACAAAGAGTATTCTATCATATAAAAAACATTACAATTTCACCATAACTACAGTCTAAGTAGATTAACTCCATATTTCTACATATATATCTACATAATTCAATATTTAGCGTTATGATACACATGGACAAGTATATACAATATTACAATATCGTAGTATTAATAATAGCAATATATTTCCTTAATTTATACTCTGATAGGTTCCAAAAGGTTCAAAATACTTCAAATACGATGATAATTATCATATTTCTGTTTTGTTTTATTCCATGATTTTCTCAACTTTTAATCGACATCCTTACTAATTTGGACTAATACATAAGCGACGGTAAACAAATGATACAATAGGTAATATAATTGCTTAAGCCTTTCATTTTTAATATATCAATTAACCTTTATTGCTTATTTAATATATCCATCAAATTAATATTAACGGCGTTAAGGTAGTTTAAATACCTAGTTATATTAACGCAAAAAAAACTACTAAGTTATACTTAGTAGTTTTTTGTAACCTGGCGACAACCTACTCTTCCACAAGGTCACCCCTGCAGTACCATCGGCGCATTGAAGCTTAACCTTCGTGTTCGGTATGGGAACGGGTGTTACCTTCAGGCCAT
>NZ_JAHLDU010000087.1 GCF_018861905.1 Clostridium sp. DSM 17811 | reverse complement strand
CCATTTAAAACTTTTAGGCATAATAGTAACTGGTAATGACGTTGACTCTGTAAGTGTTTTTAAAGAAGTTAGTATCATCCATATAAATGGAATTAGCATTGCAATCGCACCTATTATAAGAATTATGTGAACAATTAAATTGCTTGATTTTAATTTTCCTTTCATAAGTTATACCTCCCCTTGAAGTTATTCATAATGAACCCATTTTTTCTGTAATTTAAGTTGAACTGCAGTTATCACTAAAATTATTGCTAATAACAGTACTACTATAGTTGAACCATAACCTTTGTCATTCATTACGAATGAATAATTATAGAATAAGTACACTAAAGATTGAGTAGACTCCATAACTGCATTTGATTTACTAATCATCATAAATATCAAATCAAATACTTGTAATCCGGTTATCATAGAAGTAATGACAACAAAAAACATTGTTGGTGATATTAATGGAAATGTAATAGCGAAAAACTGCCTAATAGGACCTGCTCCATCAATTTTAGCTGCTTCATAAAAACTTTTTGGTATTTCCTGCAGCCCTGCAAGTAAAATAATCATATTGTAACCTAGATAACTCCATATTCCTACTACTATTATAGATAAAAGCGCAAGTTTTGGATTTGTAAGCCAATTGGGTCCTTTTACACCAACGAAAGAAAGCAAGTAGTTAAACAAACCGAAATCCGAACTATAAAGCCATCTCCAAACCATAGCTATAGCTGCCGGTGCTGAAACCATAGGTAGAAAATAGATTGTACGATATATAGTTTTACCTTTTATCTTAGAATTAAGTAGTACTGCAATACCTAAAGAAAGAATAAC
>NZ_JAHLDU010000086.1 GCF_018861905.1 Clostridium sp. DSM 17811 | reverse complement strand
ATCTACGAAGTTTGTGCTTGAGGGAGATAATATTTTATTTATTCGTTTAAAAGAGAGAAATCCAATTTCAGGTGGAACATTCTATTATCATGATATACAGTCAGTTAGTAGTTATACCATAACCAATGATAAAATAATTGTTAATGGATATATATTAAAAAGAAAAGTTGATGAGGGTGGTTCTGAGGACGAATATAAGGAACGTGTAATTAATAGTATTAGTGTTCCTAATGTTTTTGGGAATGTGCAACTCTTAGATAAGGCTTTGAAAAATAAAAAACAAGTGGTGGTTAGTTAAAAATTTGACTTTACCTTCTCAATTTAGATATGATAATATCGTGTGATTTTGTATAATTAGTTTCAAACTTAGGAAAGATTCTTATATTACATGTCGAATGTATAACATATATGTAAAGGTGATCATACCATGTGACGATTATGGTAATTTAGTGATGGTGGAGTAAGTTGTTGGCAGTGCATTTTAATTAGTAATTAAATATAAAAGTAAATTATAAATTGAAAAGGTGGTTAATTTTATGAACTATAATATGGATGATATAAGAACATTTTCACTAAGAAGATATGGAAAAGAGAGTATAAAGGTTAAAAAAGGGATCTTGACTCTAAAATTTACATTAGAATTATGGGACAATAATAACATTGATGGGGACAAGCAAGACACATTTAAAAATAAATTTACAATAGATGGAGAAGTTACAGACAAGGTACAAGGGAAATGTCATGTAGAAGATATTTCTGCTGCTTTTGGGAGAGATAATGAAAACGTGGGGTTTGTATTATTAACAATTCATATTGCTGACGAGGCTAATAA
>NZ_JAHLDU010000085.1 GCF_018861905.1 Clostridium sp. DSM 17811 | reverse complement strand
TTGTGCTACTGCGCCCAAAGGAGTTGCTTTAGATGATTGACCTCCTGTATTTGAATATACTTCTGTATCAAGTACTAGTATATTTACATCAGCTCTTGTTGATATTACATGATCTAATCCACCATAACCAATGTCATAAGCCCATCCATCTCCGCCAAATAACCATATAGATTTTTTAACAAGATGCTCACTACTATTTAATATGAAGCTTACTAATTCTTTTTCTTCATTTATTGTTTTTGAATTCTTTAATGTTTTAAGGAATACTTCACTGGCAGCTTTTGATGTGCTTCCATCGGCAAAGGTTTCTACCCAATTTATAGCAGCTTTTTTCAAATCATTATCCATTGTTATCTCAATTAGTCTTTCAACCTTTGATTTAATTCTGTCTCTTTGTTGATCTACTGCAAGCATTATTCCAAGACCAAACTCAGCATTGTTTTCAAATAATGAATTAGTATAGGTTGGACCTTGACCTTTTTCATTTACAGTATAAGGAAAAGAAGGATAACTTGTTGCCCATGCCTGTGAACATCCTGTAGCATTTGCTATATACATTCTATCTCCATAAAGTTGAGTAATAAGTTTTGCATAAGGTGTTTCACCACAACCTGCGCAAGCTCCTGAAAATTCTAGTAGTGGCAATTCAAATTGACTTCCTTTTACTGTAGTAACGTCCATAGGATTTGGTTTTCTAGTTAATGAACTTGCATATTCCCAATTACTTGTTTCATCTAATTGCTCTCCAAGTGGTTTCATAACAAGTGCTTTTTCCTTAGCTGGGCATACATTTGCACAACTACCACAACCTGTACAATCTAGAACAGAGACCTGAACCTTATATTTATAATCTTCTAATCCCTTGCCTTTCGCATCTATAGTTTCAAAGTTACTTGGAGCATTCGATGCTTCATCTTTACTTGCAAGGAAAGGTCTTATCGAA
>NZ_JAHLDU010000084.1 GCF_018861905.1 Clostridium sp. DSM 17811 | reverse complement strand
TTCGATAAGACCTTTCCTTGCAAGTAAAGATGAAGCATCGAATGCTCCAAGTAACTTTGAAACTATAGATGCGAAAGGCAAGGGATTAGAAGATTATAAATATAAGGTTCAAGTATCTGTTCTAGACTGTACAGGCTGTGGTAGTTGTGCAAATGTATGCCCAGCTAAGGAAAAAGCACTTGTTATGAAACCACTTGGAGAGCAATTAGATGAAACAAGTAATTGGGAATATGCAAGCTCATTAACTAGAAAGCCAAATCCAATGGGCGTTAATACAGTAAAAGGAAGTCAATTTGAATTACCACTACTCGAATTCTCAGGAGCTTGCGCAGGGTGTGGTGAAACACCTTATGCAAAACTTATTACTCAACTTTATGGAGATAGAATGTATATAGCAAATGCCACAGGATGTTCACAGGCATGGGCAACAAGTTATCCTTCTTTCCCTTATACTGTAAATGAAAAAGGTCAAGGTCCAACTTATACTAATTCATTATTTGAAAACAATGCTGAGTTTGGTCTTGGAATAATGCTTGCAGTAGATCAACAAAGAGACAGAATTAAATCAAAGGTTGAAAGACTAATTGAAATAACAATGGATAATGATTTAAAAAAAGCTGCTATAAATTGGGTAGAAACTTTTGCTGATGGAAGCACATCAAAAGCTGCCAGTGAAATATTCCTAGAAACATTAAAAAATTCAAAAACAATAAATGAAGAAAAAGAATTAGTAAGCTTCATATTAAATAGTAGTGAGCATCTTGTTAAAAAATCTATATGGTTGTTTGGCGGAGATGGATGGGCTTATGACATTGGTTATGGTGGATTAGACCATGTAATATCAACAAGAGCTGATGTAAATATACTAGTACTTGATACAGAAGTATATTCAAATACAGGAGGTCAATCATCTAAAGCAACTCCTTTGGGCGCAGTAGCACAA
>NZ_JAHLDU010000083.1 GCF_018861905.1 Clostridium sp. DSM 17811 | reverse complement strand
TCAAGCAGCAATAAAAGATTTGGAACCTTATTCTAAAGATTTCATAGAAAATACTATAAATAGTTTTGAGGGGTGTAATTCAGATTTTATTGATGAAATAAAGAAAGCATTAACAAATATGACAGATACTAAGGCACCGAAACTGTTAAAAAAAGTACAGCAATTTCATGATGGAGCTTTAAGTGTTGTAGTAGCATTTGAAAAAAAAGATGAAAAGCTGGGAGAGAAGATAAATCCTAATAAATAGGAGGGGAAAGGTCAAGCGGATTATTCAAAAACACATTCAGAGGGATTAGTTGTTAAGTTTATAGAAGAGATTGAAATACAAAAGAAAAGTATGGCTAAGAATTTTGAGCAAATGGATTTTCAAAATGCAGTTGAAAAAGATAAATGTGGTGAAATAGTAGATAATATGATAAATAATTGCAATGAATTAATAAATAAACTAAATGGCTACAGCTTTAGTTAGGGGGAAAAGAGATTGAAGATATATATAAGAATAAACTATTGAGTCTTAGAGCGGATAAGCCTTAATATTAAAAAATATAAGACTGCAATAGAAACAATAAAGGAAGTACTAAGTTTTGTTAATACCAAATTGCAAGGTGAAAATCAAGGACAAGCTATAGAAGCATTAAAGGATAATTATACTGAACTTGAAGGTGATCTGGAAGGGTGCAAAGAAGAACTTAATGATTTATATACAATATTTAACGACATTTTAGAAGGAAAGCTTCCCAATTTTATAAGAGTGAGTTGTATATTATAACAAATAAAGAACTTCGGTGGGAATATAAATTTCCTTCTGAAGTCGTTAATTTTCAGCTCCGCAGGAGATGATTTGATAGGTACATAAACGAAAGGCAGGATATGATAAGACCAGTTAGCTCATCTAGTATGATGCAAGTAGATAGAAATGATATATGGTGGAATATGGAGTCTATATTTAGGGCTTGCGATGAAGTTGGTATCCTAAAAATAAATGTTAGAACAGGTATTAGCCTTCCGAACTTATTC
>NZ_JAHLDU010000082.1 GCF_018861905.1 Clostridium sp. DSM 17811 | reverse complement strand
TTATCTTGGTCAAGCCCTCGACTTATTAGTATTAGTCAGCTGAACATGTTACCATGCTTACACCTCTAACCTATCAACCTGGTGGTCTTCCAGGAGTCTTACTTGCACCACACTTACGTGTGGACAATGGGAAATCTCATCTTAGGGTGGGCTTCACGCTTAGATGCTTTCAGCGTTTATCCCTTCCAAACATAGCTACCCAGCGATGCCACTGGCGTGACAACTGGTGCACCAGAGGTTTGTCCATCCCGGTCCTCTCGTACTAAGGACAGCTCCCTTCAAATTTCCTACGCCCGCGACGGATAGGGACCGAACTGTCTCACGACGTTCTGAACCCAGCTCGCGTGCCGCTTTAATGGGCGAACAGCCCAACCCTTGGGACCTACTTCAGCCCCAGGATGCGACGAGCCGACATCGAGGTGCCAAACCTCCCCGTCGATGTGGACTCTTGGGGGAGATCAGCCTGTTATCCCCGAGGTAGCTTTTATCCGTTGAGCGATGGCCCTCCCACGAGGTACCACCGGATCACTAAGCCCGACTTTCGTCCCTGCTCCACTTGTAAGTGTCGCAGTCAGGCTCCCTTCTGCCTTTGCACTCTTCGCGCGATTTCCAACCGCGCTGAGGGAACCTTTGGGCGCCTCCGTTACTCTTTCGGAGGCGACCGCCCCAGTCAAACTGCCCACCTAACAATGTCCTGTGACCAGATTCATGGCCTCCAGTTAGAACCTCAGTACTGTCAGGGTGGTATCCCAAGGATGACTCCACACAGGCTGACGCCCATGTATCGTAGTCTCCCACCTATCCTGTACAGACAATACCGAAATTCAATGCTAAGCTACAGTAAAGCTCTACGGGGTCTTTCCGTCCAATCGCGGGTATCCAGCATCTTCACTGGAACTACAATTTCGCCGGATGTACTGTTGAGACAGTGCCCAAATCATTACGCCATTCGTGCGGGTCGGAACTTACCCGACAAGGAATTTCGCTACCTTAGGACCGTTATAGTTACGGCCGCCGTTTACTGGGGCTTAAGTTCATAGCCTCGC
>NZ_JAHLDU010000080.1 GCF_018861905.1 Clostridium sp. DSM 17811 | reverse complement strand
AATGTTAACAAAAAAATGACTAATGGTGAATTAATAAAGGCGATGGCTATAGCTGATGGGTTAGGTGATAGTGCAGCTAGTCTTCGAGGCAAAACAATATTTCCAGATGTAGCTAGTGGTAGTGTCCTTAGTGGGTACGTTAATGCTATTGTTGGAGAGGGACTTTTATATGGCACAAATGATGGTTATTTCCATCCAGCAAGTAGTGCTACTTATCAAGACATTTGTGTTAATATGGTACGCCTTTTAGGTTATTCAAAATCGGATTTAACAGGAAGTTTCCCTATTAATTATATAAAAAAAGCATCTGATTTAGAGCTAACAGATAAACTTAATTTAAGAACTACTGATACTATTTCTATTAATGCTGCAGCTGTAATGTTTGATAGGTTACTTAGCACGCAGGTGAAGGGTACTACCAAAGAGGATTTTTCGCAGTCCAGTAATTTATATACAGATTGTATTATACAAGATGATTCGGATTCTTATGATAATCTAGCAGATAATGAAATACTAACAGATAAGGGTGTTATGACGATTTCAGCTAGTAATAAGAAAAAGATTCAGGTCGGACCAACATTTAGGGTCAAAATAGAGGACGGACAAATTACAAAGGTTTATGGTGAACTTAGAGCAACGGTAAGTGTTACTGTGAACACAATACTCGGTAATGTTGTTTATTATGAGAAAAATGGCGCCCAGACGAGTATGACTCTCCCATCTGGTATTAGTTATTATTATCATGGTCAAAAACAAGATTATGCTAATCTTAATAGTATATTAGTACCTAATATGTCAATAATAATTGATAATAGTGATAAGGGTTTAAATGACTACGCTGTTATAACGGACCCTATATACAGTAAACCAGAGCTTGCTAAAAATCTTAATACGAAGTCAGATACACTAGGAGATATAACTTTTGATCCTGATACTAAGATTATGAAGAATGGTAAGATTATAACAAAAGAAGAAATTGGGGATAGGGATGTAGTATATAGCGTTACTGATATAAATGGTAACAATAGATATATACTTGTCACTTCAAATTATATAGAGGGAAATATCACAGAGTTTATTACGAGCAATGATGCAACAAATGCTATTGAAGTAGATAAAAAGAGCTACACTTACAGTAAGGATATGGATATTACTAACCTTTCTTCTTTTAAAACAGGAGATTTGGTATCTGTAATGTTAGGACATGATGGCAAGGTAGTTGGTATAAAAAGCATAGAACAGAAAATTGGTAGTATGGGAGAATAT
>NZ_JAHLDU010000079.1 GCF_018861905.1 Clostridium sp. DSM 17811 | reverse complement strand
CTGTGCAATTTTCAGAGAATATTTATATTCTCATCTGGTGATTATGGCCTGAAGGTAACACCCGTTCCCATACCGAACACGAAGGTTAAGCTTCAATGCGCCGATGGTACTCCAGGGGTGACCTTGTGGAAGAGTAGGTTGTCGCCAGGTTACAAAAAAACACTAAGTATAACTTAGTGTTTTTTTTACGTTAAAATATAAATTACTCCTTTTAAATAAAGGAGGCACAAACAGTACTCAAAACTTTTCCTATATTGTCGTTAATTACTAAATTGGCTTGATTGTCATACTGGGTTGGAGATTTGTTGATGAGAATTAAGTTATTTCCATTGAAATATTTAATTAGGTTTGCTGCTGGATATACTACAAGAGAGGTACCACCTACAATTAATGTATCAGCGATACTTATTGCCTTAATGGAACTTTCTAAGATATCCATATCTAACCCTTCTTCATAAAGAACTACATCGGGTTTGACAATACCACCACAACTATCACATATTGGAACTATGGATTTGCTAGCTAATATATAATTTAAACTAAAAGATTTGTTGCATTTCATACAAGAATTTCTATGTATAGATCCATGAAGCTCATAAACATTTTTTGAACCTGCCATCTGGTGTAATCCATCAATATTTTGAGTGATTATAGCTTTTAATTTATTTTTTTTTTCAAGCTTTGATAATGTAATATGGGCAGCATTCGGTACTGCATCAGTAAAAATCATATTAGTTTTATAAAACTTAAAAAAGTCTTCGGTATGATTTATAAAAAAAGAATGACTCAAAATAACTTCAGGAGAAAATTTTAAGTCGTTTTTTACATTATATAGACCTTTTGCGGAACGAAAATCAGGAATGGAACTTTCTGTTGATACACCTGCACCTCCGAAAAAAACTATATTAGTACTGTTTTTTACAATTGTTTCTAATGATTTGTAACACATAACATCAACCCCTTATATATATTATAACAGTTAAGTGATTAGTAGTTGTTAAATTAAATATAATAGTATGGTTCAATATTAATTAATATAGGACAAGAAACTATATACTTATCCTAGTGTATCAACATGAGGTATTGGAGGATTAATAGTGAATAGTGGAGAAAAATGAGAATAATTTAGATATATGAACTATAACGTTAATATACAATAATTCTGTTATGATAGAATACTCCTTGTCGTCACATACGAGTGGCACATTGGTCTTTGAAAATTAAACAGAGAAATAGGTAAAGAAATGAAATAATATTTTATTTTAACCAGTCAATTA
>NZ_JAHLDU010000078.1 GCF_018861905.1 Clostridium sp. DSM 17811 | reverse complement strand
ATCGCTCGACTTGCATGTGTTAGGCACGCCGCCAGCGTTCGTCCTGAGCCAGGATCAAACTCTCAATTTAAAAGTTTACACTTTTTTAGTTGAAATAATTAATCTGCGCCATCTGTTAAGTTGGTTAGCAAGCTCATTACATACTTTTTAGTCTTACGACTAAATATTACTTTTACTAAAGTAATTGACTGGTTAAAATAAAATATTATTTTATTTCTTTACCTATTTCTCTGTTTAATTTTCAAAGACCAATTTGCTTTGTCATCATGTGACGACTTCTACTATAATACTAGGTTTTTCTTGTTTTGTCAAGTATTTTTTAAAATAAATTTCTAAAAGAAAACTTTTTAAATCATAATCAACATTTAACTTCTGTGCCACTCGTTTGTGACGACAAGGAATATTCTATCATAAACATAATACTATATATTTTACTCATTCATCATATAAGGTTATTAATCCTTATTTACTAGATATTACTCTTTAATGCTTTCTTTTAATTATATTGACACACATGGTTAAGTATACAATAATATATCCATATTTCAACACTTAATTCATTTATTTATAAAAACTATTAATAATTATATATACTACTTTAACTATTTTACAAATATTCGTAAACCACTATGCTTTAGCTAATAATTCAAATTTTCATTAATAGAACCCATATCCATTTTGTTCTTTCTCTATTATAATGATCATTAAGATATTCATATTAAAGATGAAATTTAAAATTTCTACACCATATATAAAATATTTTAAACTCTTTCTTAAATAAGTATACCTGTCACAACAAAACAAGACTTCACTAGAGTTTAACTCTCTTATGAAGTCTTTAATATTATAGTAATAAAAGCACTACTTTATTCTATTTTTTATCTTTGGATTATTATTTTACAACAAAAAGAACAGTCTAATATAGACTGTTCTTGGTGGAGATAAAGGGAATCGAACCCTTGACCCCCTGCGTGCAAGGCAGGTGCTCTCCCAGCTGAGCTATATCCCCATATGGTGGACCTTCAGGGACTCGAACCCCGGACCGACCGGTTATGAGCCGGTAGCTCTAACCAGCTGAGCTAAAGATCCATATTTATCTGGCGACGACCTACTCTTCCACAAGGTTACCCCTGCAGTACCATCGGCGCATTGAAGCTTAACCTTCGTGTTCGGTATGGGAACGGGTGTTACCTTCATGCCATAATCACCAGATTTATTGATATCTACCAAATATGTTATTGTATTATAAAAAATGGCTCCGCGAAAAGGATTTGAACCTTCAACCTATCGGTTAACAGCCGAGCGCTCCACCGTTGAGCTATCGCGGAACATTACCTAGCGACGACCTACTCTTCCACA
>NZ_JAHLDU010000077.1 GCF_018861905.1 Clostridium sp. DSM 17811 | reverse complement strand
GAAGAGTAGGTTGTCGCCAGGTAAACATGGTTTACTAGCTCAGTTGGTAGAGCACATGACTTTTAATCATGGTGTCCGGAGTTCGATTCTCCGGTAAGCCACCAAAAAAAGCACTTTTATATAAAGTGTTTTTTTTGTTTTGTAGATTTAAACAAGAGTTTAGAAGCTTTTAATTAAGATAGTATGATGAAAAGAAATGTAGTTATATTCAAATAAATAGCATGGTATAGATTTTGTTTTTTTATGGTTTTATGTTATCATGAAACCATGAAAAAAAATACTTATAATAAATTTTAAGGAGATTAATTATGGAAAATAAAGTTTTAGCTATAGTAAATGGAAGTAAAATAACTGAAAAAGATATAAAAAGGTCATTGTTGAGATTTCCAAAGGAGACACAAGATCACTATAAAACAGAAGAAGGTAAAAAAGAGTTTTTAGATCAAATGATAAATTTTGAATTAATATACAACTATGCACTTGACGGTGATATGAAGAATGATGCAGATTATATAGAACAAATGCATCTAATTGAAAAAGATATTTTAATACAAACAGGTGTAAAAAATATAATGTCAGATATAAATATAACTGAAGAAGAGCTTGAAAATTATTATAAAGAAAATATTCAGATGTTTAAAAGTGAGGAGACTGCATCGGCTAAACATATATTAGTTGATACTTTGGAGCAAATGAAGGAGATTAAATTAGAAATAACTAATGGAATGTCTTTTGAAGAAGCAGCTAAGAAATATTCTAAATGTCCATCAGCGGCTCAAGGTGGTAGTTTAGGTAGTTTTACTAGAGGCAGAATGGTTCCAGAATTTGAAAAAGTGGCCTTTGAATTAAAAGTTGGAGAAATAAGTGAACCTGTTAAGACTCAATTTGGATATCATTTAATACAATTGGATGAGAAAAGCGCAGGGAACGTGAAAACTTTGGAAGAATCTAGGCCTATGATTGCTGAAAATATATCACATCAAAAACAAAATGAAAAATATATAAGTACTGTAACAGAATTAAAAGACAAATATAAAGTTGAAATAAAGTAAAACATATAAATAAGTTGTAATTACTACATAAGGAAGAACCGATAATATTGGTTCTTTCTTATGTAATTAAAATATTTAATATAACTAACCATAGAATTTAATTTAGATGTTGATATATAGGCGGATTCTATAGTTATTTCATATAATAAATACGTATATTTACATAAAGTCTCAATAAAAAACATGTTGATTTTAAAATTTAAAATAAAAATATAAATTAACGTATAAAAAGTATTGACAAAACAAGAAATACCTAGTAAACTTGTAGAAGTCGTCACATGATGACAAAACAAATTGGTCTTTGAAAATTAAACAGAGAAATAGGTAAAGAAATGAAATAATATTTTATTTTAACCAGTCAATTACTTTAGTAAA
>NZ_JAHLDU010000076.1 GCF_018861905.1 Clostridium sp. DSM 17811 | reverse complement strand
ATATCACTCTCAGTTTTTACAGGAAGTACTTTAGCGTTTCCTCCAGAAACAAAAACAGATGAAGTGACAACTCTTGTAGGATTAGTGCATTCTTTCTTACCATAAGTCTCACCAATCTTGCAATTATTTCCTGATACGCTTATAACTTCTTTGCCCTTAAGTTCTACGGTAAGAGCACAACCTACTGGACAGCCTATGCACGTCAATTCCCTTGTACTCATAATATATTACTCCTTTTCAACTTTAATAGTAATTTTTTTGCAGTGACTATATTTATCAAAAACTGCTTTAGTTAATTTAATACTTTCCATTTCACCTGGTGTAAGTATCTTTTTCTTTAAATGCATCTCACGAACATCATCAAAATAGACAGATATATAAGAAGCTTTATGAACTTCGCCTACTCTAAATCTAATATCTATTCCATTACCTATATTTTTAGGATTAATAGTACTTGGTACTGTATACCTAACTCCATCAGTAGCGATTACTTCAACACTCTGTCCCTCCTGGTGAATTCCTTTTATACAATCTGCAGCATTTTTACCAGCAGTATAGCTTTCAGTGGTTACATTATCTACTAAATCATGAACATGAAGAACATTACCACAGGTAAATATTCCTGGAATACTTGTCTGCATACTTTCATCCACTATTGGACCACCTGTAACTTTATTAAGTACAACGTTTGCTTTCCTAGAAAGTTCATTCTCAGGAAGTAATCCAACAGATAAGAGTAATGTATCACAAGCAATATATTCTTCAGTTCCCTTGATTGGCTTTCTATGAGCATCAACTTGAGCTATAGTAACTCCCTCGAGTCTATCGTGTCCGTGTATATTTATTATAGTCGTGCTTAATTTTAAAGGAATGTTAAAATCATCTAAGCATTGTACGATATTTCTTTTAAGTCCACTTGAGTGAGGCATTAACTCTACGCATGCTTTTACTTTTGCGCCCTCAAGAGTCATTCGTCTTGCCATTATAAGACCAATATCTCCAGAACCAAGTATTACTACTTCAGTTCCTGGCATTAATCCTTCAGCATTAACATATTTTTGAGCTGTGCCGGCAGTATAGATACCTGCACACCTTGAGCCTGGAATATTTAAAGCTCCTCTTGGTCTTTCGCGACATCCCATGGCAAGTATAATTGCTTTTGCTTGAAGCTCTAAAATGCCATCTTCTGTATTTACAGCTGTAACTTGTTTATTCGCATTTACATCTAAAACCATTGTATTTAGTTTATACTCAATTTTAAGATCCGTAACTTTGTCTATAAATCGTTGTGAATATTCTGGTCCAGTAAGTTCTTCCTTAAATGTATGTAAACCAAAGCCATTATGAATACATTGGTTTAGAATACCACCTAATTGATTATCTCTTTCTAAAATTAAAATACTATCTATTCCTTGGTCCTTTGCAGAAACTGCAGCTGCAAGCCCAGCAGGCCCGCCACCAATTATGATTAAATCATATTCTTGCATATTTATTCCTCCAATTTATAAAGATTGTTTATTCGTTCCGGTTAGTAAAATAGAATTTCCACCTGATTTTGTAACTTCG
>NZ_JAHLDU010000075.1 GCF_018861905.1 Clostridium sp. DSM 17811 | reverse complement strand
AGAGGGTGTAAATTATTTTGTGTATTCTCTTTCTTTAAGCAAAATAATTGAATTATTTAATTATGAAAAAATGTTACTATAGTTTATAAATGTTGTTACTTTGTAATTACTTTTCAGTATATCATTTCCATTTTTAGCTATTAATATACCCTCTAAATATTAGGTTAGGGCAGTGTTGAGAAGCGAATTGAGTCGTTATTGAAGAATAATACATTAACGGATTACCTTTGGGTGATCCGTTTTACTTATTTAACAGGAAAAATTAAACTATACCTCTTAGGGGTTTGAGGGACGGAGTCCCAAAGCTACGCTCCTTCATTTAAGACCTCACTAAATAATATATTGAGCTGGCTAATAACAAGGTCCCAATTTGCATATGCTCTAGTCCATTTCTTACTTACCTTTTCAGTTGCCAAATATAGCATCTTCATAAGACTATCATCGTTCGGAAATATAAGCTTTGTCTTAGTTACTTTTCTGAATTGACTGTTAAGGCTCTCTATAGCATTTGTGGTATATATAATTCTACGAATATAATCTGGAAATGCAAAGAAAGTTATAAGATTATCCCAATTATCTTCCCAACTTTTTATTGCATTTGGATATTTACTACCCCATGTTTCTTTTGCAGACATTAAATTTTCAAGTGCAAGATCCTCATTCACTGCGCCATAAACAGCTTTCAAATCTTTTGCAAATGCCTTCTTGTCTTTATGTGGTATATATTTCATACTTGCTCTCAATTGGTGAATTATACAACGTTGTATCTTTGCAAAGGGATAGACAGCCTCTATTGCTTCCTTGAAGCCGCTTAAGCCATCTATACAAAACAACAAAACGTTCTTCAAGCCTCTGTTTCTGAGGTCATTAAGTACCGAAAGCCAGAACTTACTGCTTTCATTTGTTCCTATCCAAATACCAAGTACTTCTTTTTCTCCATCCATATTTACACCTAGAACAACATAAGCTGCCTTGATTATAATATGCTTGTCGTCACGAACTTTATAGTGTATTGCATCCAAAAAAACAAATGAGTATGTTTTTTCAAGTGCCCTATTTTGCCACTCTGTAACTACAGGCATAATCCTATTTGTTATATTCGAGACCATTTCAGCAGATATCTCAACTTCATATAGATTTTTTACTTGCTCTGATATATCTCTCGTGGTCATTCCAGTTGCATAAAGAGCCATTATTTTATCTTCAATACCAGTTATATTTCTTTGATACTTAGGCAAGATTTTAGGCTCGAATTCGCCATTTCTATCACGTGGTATATTAACTTCTACGGATCCAAGTTCAGATTTAACAGTCTTCTTAGAGTAACCATTTCTACTGTTTGGAGTTCGTTTTTCAGATAATTCATACTTGTCATATCCAAGTTGTGAATCCATTTCTGCTTCTAATGTTTCCTGAAGAATGTCTTTAAACATGCTCTTCATAGCAGTTAAAACCTCAGTTGGGTTTGTAAACTTTTGCTCGTTGATATAATCTCTTAAAACCTCTTTTGAAATGTTGGACATAAAAATACTCCTCCTTACAATCTTTGATAATTACTTATCTCAATTATTGCCAAGAAAGAGTACATTTTATTCTGTTTACACAAAATTATTTACAGGTCC
>NZ_JAHLDU010000074.1 GCF_018861905.1 Clostridium sp. DSM 17811 | reverse complement strand
TGATATGCTCCCCTTATGGTAGACAGTTAAATAATAAAACTGTTTACTATAAGGAGAGCTATTTTTTATGGGAAGAAAATCAATTATCTCAGACCAACAAAAAATCAAGGCTGTAACATCATATTTAAATGGAAAAGCTAGTATGTTAAATTTATGCAAGAAACTTCAAGTGCATAAAAGTTCTTTTCAAAAATGGGTAATACGATATAAATCAGAAGGTGAAGCTGGGTTAAAGCATTCCAGCAAAAATACTGCTTATACTGCCGAAGCTAAGATTAACATTGTAAATGAATATCTTGATGGACATGGCTCACTGAATGATTTATGCATTAAGTATCATATTTCTTCAAATACAGTTTTATGCAATTGGATAAAGAAGTATAATGGTCATGAAAATATAAAATCTTCTGGAGTAGGAGGAAACTGTATAATGACCAATGGACGTAAAACTTCTTATTATGAACGCATTGAAATCATAAAGTACTGTATTGAAAACAATAACAATTATAATATAACTGCTGAAAAATATCAGGTATCTTATCCTCAGATTTATACCTGGATGAAGAAGTATAATCAGTTTGGTATTGAAGGTCTTGTGGACCGACGTGGAAAGCCAAAAGCTGAAGAACTAATGACAGAAGACGAAAAGCTAAAAGCTCAATATAAGCTTTTAGAAGCGAAAAATAGAAGATTACAGATGGAAAATGCTCTGCTAAAAAAAATCCAAGAGATAGAAAGAAGGCGATATTAAGCGAAGTTAGATACGAAGATACTTATCTTGCAATTCAAGGACTAGCTAATGAAAAAAAATTTCCTATAACTGAGTTGTGCATTTTAGGCGGCGTTAGCCATTCTGCATATTATAAATGGCTACACAGAGAAAAAAGCAATCGAGAAATGGAAAACGAAAAATTATTAAAGCTTATTTGCGAGCTATATGAGGAAAATGATGGTATCTTAGGCTATCGCCAGATGACGATTAAAATCCGTAGAGAATATAATAAAACAGTTAATTATAAACGAATTTATCGTCTTATGCAGATAATAGGATTAAAGTCTGTATGCAGAAAGAAAAGATATAATTATATTAAGTCAACGCCTGAAGTTACTGCAGAAAATATTTTATCTAGAAATTTCAAAGCAGAACAAATCAATGAAAAATGGCTTACAGATGTAACCGAGTTTAAATATGGGAGAAGTGGCCAAAAGGCTTATCTAAGTGCAATCTTTGATTTAGGTGATAGAAGCATTGTTTCGTATGTCATTGGTCATTCTAATAATAATCAATTGGTTTATGACACCTTTAATCTTGCTATTAAAGCATATCCTGATGCTAAACCAATATTTCATAGTGATCGAGGTTTCCAGTATACTTCAAAAATATTTAAAGAAAAACTAAATATAGCTGGAATGACACAGAGCATGTCAAGGGTTGGGCGTTGCATTGATAATGGACCAATGGAAGGTTTTTGGGGAATCTTAAAAACGGAGATGTATTATCTTCATAAATTTGAAGACTATGAAAGCTTAAAGAAAGCTACTGAGAACTATATAGACTATTATAATAATAGACGTTATCAGAAACGTTTAAAGTGCATGACACCAATAGAATATCAGCGATATCTATTAGGTAATGCAGCATAAACAAAGCGCCTACCAAATGATAGACGCCTTGCTTGAAATCTTTAATTATTTCCACTGTCTACTTGACAGGGGGCAGTTCA
>NZ_JAHLDU010000073.1 GCF_018861905.1 Clostridium sp. DSM 17811 | reverse complement strand
CTAGTGACATTTACAGCAGCATTAAATTTAAATTTATTGCTAGATCCAAATTTAGGAGATATAAGTTTTGAAATACTAAAATTCTTATCAATACCTGCTGCTCCAAACCCGACTTTAAGATCTTTACAAAATATTTTTTTCTGAGCAACTTTTTTCATAAGACCCACATTGCTAAATTCTTTATACATACCCATCTTTTTAAGTGCTTTAAAATCTTTGCTTAAGCCAAGTGGTGTTTTAACAACTCCGTATGCTAATGTTGCAACTGACAAAGTAGAAAAAGTTATTTTTCCAGCTTTTTCTCCATTCTTCTTATATTCATTAGCCATATTTTCCCCACCTCTTAAATATCCCACACCATAGAATGCTCCACCACCAGCAGCTGCTAAAACATCCGAACCGCCTTTTTTGTACAGCCACCTTGACCCTGTAGCATTGCCTGTACTCTTGTAGTTGACTAATGCGGCTATATCGTACCCCATAGAACTAGCTCCCTTAAACAACTCCTACCCAATACCTATTCGCACCATGCCTATACCAATCTTTAATTCCATCTTTAAGACTTCTTATATCTTTTGCAGTCCAACCTTTTACACCAAACGCTCCCAAAACGCTTTCTGATACAATCGTTGATAATATATCACTGCCCTCTGTCTTTACTGCATCAAGAATAACATCAAGTCTACTAACATTAATCCCATATTTCTTTTCAAACACTTTTGAATCTGTAGTTATACGACTAGCAACACGCTGATCAGTTGCTTGGGCCTTTTGAGAAAATTGGCTCATTTTTGTACCAAATAAATTAAGTTTATCAATTTTAGATTGATATTGTATATTCTTTTTATTAATAGAATCATTAGCATTTGAAATATTCCTTCGCGATGTTGGTGGTAGACTGTTAAGATTACTAACTATATGTTCAAAATTATCTACTTCAATTTAAAACTTTCCACCAGTCTAGTTACAACTCAATTCAAATCACTTAGTCAGTTTTATTCCATGAATTTATAAAACCATTTGAAATGATCTCTTAATTCATTGTTTTGAGCCATACTTATCCTAAATTTAATTTTTTTACCTAAACTATTATATTAATATAATAGTTTATTCCCTTACCTCTTGTAGCTATATTAAATTCAATATCTCTGATTTTTGATAAATATATAGTTTCCGAAATTGATTGATTAATTGAATACCACGATATTCTAATATACTCCTATGTAAATTCAACTACTTTATATTTTTTATAAATTACCACATTTTTATATAAAATAATCAGAAATAAAAAGAAACAAAATAAATAGATAAATGCATACTAATTACCTTATTAGTACAATATACTTAATGTTATATTTTAGTTTAAAGGATTAAGTCCAAATATAAATGGGACCTTTACACCACTCATAACTACATATACTTTAAGACTTAATATAAGCAAAAAAATATGATTTATTTAATATAAAAATAATAGCATTCTCTTTAGTGTAAATAAAAAACAGCACCTGTTTAGCTTTTTAGTTATTTATATTCTTCTTCAGATATTACTAATACGCCCTCTTTTAGTATAGGGTCTTCACATATCCAACTATATGCCATATACATACTATAATTATGGACAACCCTCCAAATTATTTTGTTATTAGCCTCGTCAGCAATATGAATTGTTAATAATACAAACCCCACGTTTTCATTATCTCTCCCAAAAGCAGCAGAAATATCTTCTACATGACATTTCCCTTGTACCTTG
>NZ_JAHLDU010000072.1 GCF_018861905.1 Clostridium sp. DSM 17811 | reverse complement strand
CGTCTATGTAAATAGACAGAATCAAAGGTCAAGCTACAAAGGGCGCATGGCGAATGCCTTGGCACTAGGAGCCGAAGAAGGACGCGTTAAGCTGCGATAAGCTTTGGGTAGGCGCAAATAGCCTGTGATCCAAAGATTTCCGAATGGGGGAACCCACATAGTAACAACTATGTACTGCATACTGAATAAATAGGTATGCAGAGGTACACCCGGGGAACTGAAACATCTAAGTACCCGGAGGAAGAGAAAGAAATATCGATTTCCTAAGTAGCGGCGAGCGAAAGGGAATGAGCCCAAACCTAAGTCTTTGACTTAGGGGTTGAGGATAGATCATAAATACTGCAATTCTTTAATTGAAGATAGCTGGAAAGCTGCTCCGCAGAAGGTAATAGGCCTGTAAATGAAAAGGAAGAACAGTCAGATCTAATCCAGAGTACCACGAGACACGTGAAACCTTGTGGGAAGCTGGGAGGACCACCTCCCAAGGCTAAATACTACCTAGTGACCGATAGTGAAGAAGTACCGTGAGGGAAAGGTGAAAAGAACCCCGGAAGGGGAGTGAAATAGAACCTGAAACCGTGTGCCTACAACCGGTCGAAGCACTTTTTATGTGTGACGGCGTGCTTTTTGTAGAACGAGCCAACGAGTTACGATATGTAGCAAGGTTAAGTACTTAAGGTACGGAGCCGAAGGGAAACCGAGTCTGAATAGGGCGTTCTAGTTGCATGTCGTAGACCCGAAACCGGGTGACCTATCCATGGCCAGGATGAAGCGGAAGTAAAATTCCGTGGAGGTCCGAACCACGTTGGTGTTGAAAAACCATGGGATGAGCTGTGGATAGCGGAGAAATTCCAATCGAACTCGGAGATAGCTGGTTCTCCTCGAAATAGCTTTAGGGCTAGCGTCGATTAATTGAGTAATGGAGGTAGAGCACTGAATGGGCTAGGGGCTGACAACAGTTACTGAACCCTATCAAACTCCGAATGCCATATACTTTTATTTCGGCAGTCAGACTGCGAATGATAAGATCCGTAGTCAAAAGGGAAACAGCCCAGACCATCAGCTAAGGTCCCAAAGTGTAAGTTAAGTGGAAAAGGATGTGGGATTTCTAAGACAACTAGGATGTTGGCTCAGAAGCAGCCACTCATTCAAAGAGTGCGTAATAGCTCACTAGTCAAGAGATCCTGCGCCGAAGATGTCCGGGGCTAAAACTTACCACCGAAGCTATGGGTTTACACAATTGTGTAAGCGGTAGAGGAGCTTTCTGTACTGGCTGAAGTCATACCGTAAGGAGTGGTGGACGGTACAGAAGTGAGAATGTTGGCATGAGTAGCGAGAGTTAAGTGAGAATCTTAACGGTCGAAAACCTAAGGTTTCCTGAGGAAGGCTCGTCCTCTCAGGGTTAGTCGGGACCTAAGCCGAGGCCGAAAGGCGTAGGTGATGGACAATCGGTTGATATTCCGATACCACCAATGGACGTTATTAGAAATGGGATGACGCAGGAGGATAAGATGTGCACACTATTGGATGTGTGTCTAAGCATTTAGGCGGAGCAAGCAGGCAAATCCGTTTGCTCTTAACGCTGAGATGTAATGGGGAAGGCAATTTATTGCTGAAGTATCTGATTCCACGCTGCCAAGAAAAGTCTCTATCGAGGATATTGGTGCCCGTACCGCAAACCGACACAGGTAGGTGAGGAGAGAATCCTAAGACCATCGGAAGAATTACTGTTAAGGAACTCGGCAAATTGACCCCGTAACTTCGGGAGAAGGGGTGCCTACGTAAGTAGGTCGCAGAGAATAGGCCCAAGCAACTGTTTAGCAAAAACACAGGTCTCTGCTAAAGCGAAAGCTGATGTATAGGGGCTGACGCCTGCCCGGTGCTGGAAGGTTAAGGGGATTAGTTAGC
>NZ_JAHLDU010000071.1 GCF_018861905.1 Clostridium sp. DSM 17811 | reverse complement strand
GGGATTGTGAATGCAGCGGTAGTTTCTAATGCTATGACTAGGGGGCAATTTGTTAAATCCGTAGTGATAGCAGCTGATTTAGAGGATGGAGCCTTAGGAATGAGAGGGGCTACTATATTCCCGGATATTAAATCGGATAGTGAAATGAGCGGTTATATAAATATACTTTTAAATAAGGGATTAATAAGCGGCATGGCAGATGGAAACTTCCATCCTGAAATTGCAATTACTTATCAAGAAATTTGCACTGTTATTGTAAAGTTACTTGGATATGTTGATGGTGATTTAGTAGGAACGTATCCATCGAACTATATAAGTAAGGCAAAAACATTAGGAATAACTGACGATCTAAGTTATCAAAAGGGTGATAGAGTTACTTATAGGGCAGTAGCCGTAATGTTTGACAGGCTTCTTGATACTAATATAAAGGCTGCCACTGGATCAACTGCAACTGCTGTAACTTATTCTGATTCGATAAAATTATATTCTGATTGTATTGTACAAGATAATTCAGAATCCTATGATAAGTTAGCAAAAAATGAAGTACTAACAGATAAAGGTATATTTTCTGTTCCGGCTAATGTAGCAAAACTTCAGGTTGGAGCAACTTATAGAATTAAGTTAGAAAATGGTGGAATTACAAAAGTTTATGGTAAGGTAAGAGAGCCGGTAAGCATTACTGCAAACACTATAGTGGGTAATGTTGTTAATTATGATGAAGATGGAACTACAAAAAGTATGATTCTACCATCTAGTATTATTTATTATTACCATGGCGTAAAGGAAGCTTATACAAGTGTAAGTAGTCTTTTAAAAGCTAATTCGACCATAGTATTTGATTATAATACTAAAGTCTCATCTAGTTATGCTGTAATAATAGATCCTATATATAGTAATCCAGAGCTTGCATCAAATATTGATGTCAACTCTGATACATTAGGAAATATAGTATTTAATGAGAATACAAAGATTATAAAAAATGGTCAAGCTATTTTAAAAAGCGATATCAAGGATACAGATGTAGTTTATAGTGTTACAGATATAAATGGCGGTAATAAATATATACTTGCTGTTGAAAATTATGTTGAGGGTTACATCACAGATATTCCTGCTGATTCGAATAGTTTATATGATATTCAAATAGATAAGGTGAATTACAATTATAGTGATGATATGGATATTTCGAAACTTGCCTCGTTTAAAGATGGCGATTTAGTACGGTTAGTGCGAGATAAGGATGATAAGTTATTAGATATAAAAGATATAGAAAATAAGACTGGAACACTTGCTGAATATATAATACTTGGAACCTCAGCTACAAGTGATGATTTATCAAACAATGAAATTCTTACTGATAAAGGAACTTTTACGTGTCTTAGTGGGGTAACTTATCCTGAGGTAGGTTCAAAGTACAAGTTGTATGTTGACGGTACTGTAATTACAAAAATTGATAAAAAGGAAAATACCACAGAAAATTATGCTGTTACTGAGAAAACAGGAACAGATATGAAGTGGGAAAACGATAAGGATGTAACTAGTAGCATTAAGTTACCAAAGGCTACTGTGTATTATCATAATGGAGAAAAGGTTAATTATAATGCTTGCGTTAATGGTATAAATCTTTATTCTTCAATAATGTTATCTAAAAACAGTACTAATAATGGATATGAATATGCTGTTATTATTGATCCTGTCTTTAGTATACCAAAAGTTTATAGAAGTGGTGATACAGCATTCTTAAAGAAAATGGATGATAGTGAATATTCATTTGTTTATAGTAATGAGATGTACACACAGAATACACTTAGTATAAATTATAATGATGTAGTTTATTTTGTATCAGATATTTGGAACAAAAACCGTTATATTTATGCTAGTAGAAAAAGTGCATTTGGAGATATTGATGCTTTTACACCAAATAAAATAAATGCAACTAGTATAAAAATTAATGGTACTACTTATGAGATTGG
>NZ_JAHLDU010000070.1 GCF_018861905.1 Clostridium sp. DSM 17811 | reverse complement strand
GGAGCATTAACTACTTCTTATACAGCTTCACAAGGTTTGCTTTTAATGATACCTACAATGTATCGTATTGCAGGTATGCTTAAGCCATCAGTAATACACGTTGCAGCACGTAGCGTAGCAACTCAGGCATTTTCTATATTTGGAGAACACTCAGATGTAATGGCATGTAGACAAATAGGATACGCAATGCTTGCTTCATCAAATGTGCAGGAAGCAATGGATTTAGGAGCAGTAGCTCATTTAGCGACTATAGAAGGAAAAGTTCCATTTATTCATTTCTTTGATGGTTTTCGTACTTCTCATGAAATCCAAAAGATAGATTGCTTAGATTATAATGACTTAGCAAATTTGGTAGATAAAGATGCACTTGAAGAGTTTAGGAAAGGAGCTTTAAATCCGGAACATCCTGTTTGTAAAAGTACAGGACAAAACCCAGAAATATTCTTCGAAAATAGGGAAGCTTGTAATGTCTATTATGATAACCTCCCAGCTATAGTAGAAAAGTATATGGGTAAAATAAATGAACTTACAGGTAGAAATTATAAGTTGTTTAATTATTATGGTGCTGATGATGCTAAATATGTAATTATGGCAATGGGATCTGTAAATGAGGCAGCAAAAGAAACAGTAGATTATCTTAATGCTAAGGGTGAAAAGGTTGGTTTGCTTGAAGTACATCTTTACAGACCTTTTTCAATAGATCATTTTCTTCGTGAATTACCTAAAACTGTTGAAAAAATTGCAGTATTAGATAGAACAAAAGAACCAGGTGCAGTTGGAGAACCATTATATCAAGATGTCTGTTCAGCTTACAATGAAATAGCTGATAGACCACAAATTTTTGCAGGAAGATTTGGACTCGGTGGTAAGGATACTACACCTGCACACATAGTTGCAATTTATGAAAATCTTAAAAAGAAAGAATCAAAAAATCATTTTACAGTTGGTATAGTAGATGATCTTACATTCCATTCAATAGAAATTGGTGAATCAATAGATATAGTTCCAAAAGGAACTATAAGCTGTAAGTTCTGGGGTCTTGGATCAGATGGTACTGTTGGAGCAAATAAAAACTCAATAAAAATAATAGGAGATCATACAGATAAATATGTTCAAGCTTATTTTGAATATGATGGTAAAAAATCAGGTGGTATTACTGTATCACATCTTCGTTTTGGTGATAAAGAAATACGCTCAACTTACTTAGTAAAGAAAGCTAACTTTATAGCTTGTCACAATCAGTCATATCTTAAAAAATATGATATGATTTCAGATTTAAATCCAGGTGGAATATTCCTTCTTAATTGCAATTTAACACCTGAAGAACTTGAAACTAATCTTCCTTATAAATTTAAAAAATATGCTGCAAAAAACAAAATTAAATTTTATACAATAGATGCTACAGCTATTGCTAAGGAAATAGGTCTTGGAAGTAGAACTAATACTGTACTTCAAGCAGCATTCTTTAAACTTGCAAATATCATACCTACGCAAGAAGCAGTTAAATACATGAAAGGAACTATATTAAAGACCTATGGTAAGAAGGGAGATAAAGTTATAAACATGAATTATGCCGCTGTTGATAAAGGCATAGAGGGATTTGTAAAGGTTGATGTACCTCAAAGATGGGCAACAGACTTAGAGGTTAATCCTGAAGTTGTAAATGAAAATCTACCTACGTTTGTAAAAGAATTACTTATTCCAGTTAATACTCATAATGCAGACAATGTACCAGTTAGTACGTTTAAAGATATGGCTGATGGTACTGTACCAGCAGGTACTTCTAAATATGAAAAGAGAGGCATTGCAATTGATGTTCCAGTTTGGATTAAGGAGAACTGTATACAATGTAATCAATGTTCATTTGTTTGTCCACATGCTTCGATAAGACCTTTCCTTGCAAGTAAAGATGAAGCATCGAATGCTCCAAGTAACTTTGAAACTATAGATGCGAAAGGCAAGGGATTAGAAGATTATAAATATAAGGTTCA
>NZ_JAHLDU010000069.1 GCF_018861905.1 Clostridium sp. DSM 17811 | reverse complement strand
TCTTCTAGTCCAGTATATTCAATTACCATTTCGATACCTTTTTTCAAAGTACCATTTAAAAATGCCAAAAGTCCAGCCCCAAGTCCTCCTGCTGCTCCAGCACCTGGTACATCTATAACATCTTTACCAAGTCGCCTTTTTATTATATCTGCATAGTGTTTCAAGTTATCATCTAATATTCCTATCATTTCTTTGGTAGCTCCCTTTTGTGGACCAAATACATTTGAAGCTCCTTTTTCTCCGCAAAGTGGATTGTTAACATCACAAGCTACTTCGATAACAACTTCTTTTAAGCGAGGATCAAAATTCTTTAAATTAATGCTATTTAGTTTTCCTAATTCTCCACCACCGAACCCTAATTCATTCCCTTGCTTATCTAACAATTTTCCACCAAGTGCTTGCACAACTCCAGCTCCACCGTCATTTGTAGCACTTCCACCAATACCTATTAATATTTTTTTTACTCCATGATTTAAACAAGCATTTATAAGCTGCCCAGTACCATAAGTTGTTGTTAATAAAGGATTCCTTTGCTCCGCAGGTATTAGCTGTATTCCACTGGCACTAGCCATTTCTAATATCCCTACTTCTCCTTCTCCTAAAATACCATATTGTGCTTCTACCATGTTTCCAAGTGGTCCAACTACTTTTAAAGAATATACTTTTCCATCAGTAGCATCTACTAATGACTGCATAGTTCCTTCTCCTCCATCAGCCATTGGTACATGTACACATGTAATCTTATCATTTGCCTTTTTTATTCCTCTTTCCATTGCCGTGCAAACTTCTTTTGCTGTCATACTTTCCTTAAAAGAATCCGGTGCTAATACAATAACTAAATCCTGTTTCATATATATCACTCCTAACTTAACTTATATTTTTATTAGATAAATAAGTATAAATCCATATTTTCTCGTTATTTTAAAAATCCATATATGATAGTTGCTGTAATCATCATAGATCCACCAACCATAGATTCATATGGAATAAGTTTCATACGTTCTTTAATTTTCATTTTTACAGAATCAGCTGAAGCATGAAAGAAATTACCATGTGGCAAATGATCAATAACCGTAGCCCCTGTATGTACCATAATTGCTGCATTTAATGGAGGTACCCCCATAGCTAATATTGCTTTTCCAAAGCTTCCTGATGCTAGAATTGCTCCTGTAGCTGTTGATGCAGTAGCTCCTGCCATGAGTATTCCTGATATTGGTGCTAAGAAAACCCCTGAAATACCTGCCGAGTGGATACATTGTACCACTACCGCACTTAAATTAGATTTAGAAATGACACCTGCTATTGCACCTGCACCAATTAATATTATGGCAGTACCTGTCATTTTATTTAACCCTGAAGTGGTATATTCAACAACTTTATTAAATTGACCCATTGCGATTAATCCTATTAATCCTGCAACTGGCAATATAATCATAGAATCAATTTTAATTTTCGCTAAAAACTGTATATGAAGTATGTTTCCAGCAGGACTTAATGATAACAATAAAATTGCTACAATTGGAGCCACCATTGATTTAGCGAAGCTTGGCTTTTCTTTTGCAGTAGCTACAATTACTTCTGATTCTTTAATTAATTCACCTTTCTTACTTAACATTGTAGCAACAAAATATGTTACTATTAACCCTACTATTGCGGGTATAAAACCATTAATCATTACTTGTGCTAGATCTAAATTAAAACCTTTTGCTACTGCTATTGTATTGGGATTAGGAGAAATTATGTTTCCAGCCTTACCTCCACCTACCATCGCTAAAAGTATTGAAGATTTAGTAAGACCAACTTTTTTACCTACGGACAATGCTATTGGTGCAACTATAATAACTGAAACTGCAATAAATACACCTACAGCAGTTATAACCATAGTTGCAATGGCTATTGCTAAAAGAGCCTTTTTTTCGCCCAGCTTTTCCACTATAGTTTCTGCAATTCTCTCTGCTGCACCAGACTCAATTAGAATACCTGCGAGTATTCCTGCTGCGAGCACCCTAACCACTGCCCCCATTACGCTGCTGGTACCATCAATAACAACTTGTGTTGTTTGAGCTAAACTAGCACCACCAACTAATCCACCTATAATAGCACCTCCAAAAAGTGCGTATACAGGACTTACCTTTCTAAATATTAAAACTATAGCAACTATTAAACCAAATATTGCTCCACTCCAATTAATCACAGCCATTTTACTTCCCCCTTATTGTATAA
>NZ_JAHLDU010000068.1 GCF_018861905.1 Clostridium sp. DSM 17811 | reverse complement strand
ACTAAAGTAATTGACTGGTTAAAATAAAATATTATTTCATTTCTTTACCTATTTCTCTGTTTAATTTTCAAAGACCAATTTGCTTTGTCATCATGTGACGACTTCTACTATTATATCTGTTATTTCTTAAGTTGTCAACAGTTTTTTTAAATCATTTTATCTGTTGTTTCCTTATGCTTTTGTACTTTATTGTCCCTCAATCTCAGCGACAATTAATATAATATCATCTTTGAACATAATCAATTTTGGTCTTTTTCTTTAATACGACAATTATATGTATTAATCTCTGTAATGCTCTTGTATCATATACTTTCTTTATACTGACACACTAGGAATAGTATACCTATCAAAATTAATTAATACTATCTATCACTAACAAGTAAAACATATGCCCCTGCATTAATTAGAAAAGTAAATGAAGAGGACTTAACCCTTTTATATTAGAAAGTTGGGAGATTATCTAAATTGTCTTCTGTAGTACTATTAGGTGATGACTTTATAACATCATTGCCATTTCTATTTTTACCAACGATCACTGACTCTACTGTCCCTACCTTTGCTAAAGCTACCGCTTTGCTCACATCTAATTCTTCACCAGCACTAGTCAATACATTTGTAATATCTCCATCTGCATTTTTTCTAACCTTAACTATCTTCATAAAATACATCTCCTTATCAATTAGTATAGGTATAGTTCAAGTGTTAGAATTTTTTTACTACGCTATTAGTCCACACGTTAACTTTTACACTACATGTTTAGTATTTCCCTTATTTCTAATATTTTATTCCTATAAATTATATTAATTATTATTTATATTTTTTTACCCCTAATTTATTGGACTTTTAAATCCATTACCCTGAACCTCAGCTATATCTATTATAGAAATAAAAGCTCCTTGATCTATTGATTTTATTACCCTTTTAATTTGTGGTAATTGTCCTAAGGAAACAACACAATACATTATATTTTTCTTATGACTAGTGTATGCACCTTCTCCATATAATAGAGTTACTCCTCTATGGCAATTATCCATTATCGCATCACTTACTTCTTTTTCTTTTTCTGATACAATTAGAAGCATTTTCCGACGATTTAACCCATTAACAACTTTTTCCATGACAGTAGAATTAATATACATAGAAATTAAAGTATATAATCCAACTCTAAAATTAAATATTACAGATCCAACAGCCACAATCAAAACATTTATCGCAAAAATTACTGTGCCTACCTCTATCCCATATTTCTTTTTAGCATATACAGCTACAATATCCAGGCCCCCTGTAGATCCTTCATTAGAAAAAATAATTCCAAGACCTATCCCTGAAAGCGCTCCCCCATATATACAATATAATAGCCTATAAGACTCCTCAACCGGGGCGAGAACATTATTTAAGTGCACTGTAATAGTCAAAAAAACTGATAATGATATCGTTCCTAATATTGTAAACGCAGTGAATTTCTTATTTATTTTTAAAATACTTAATATAAGCAATGGGATATTTAATACTAATATCGTAGCACCCATAGGAAGATTAAATGTATACTGCAGCATTAACCCTATTCCCGAAATTCCTCCACTAAGAAGTTTATTTGGAACTACAAATAAATTTATTGCAATAGCTAAAATTAAACTTCCTAAAATAATAAGAAATATTTTTTTCATTAAATCCTTTAAATCATTACTAGCTATCTTTTGCATAGCTTATCCTCCTTATCTTATACTTGATTAGCGTACAACTATTGATTGTTTTATGCCCTGTTTTTTATATTCTATATAATTATATACCATTTAATCCTTAAAATATCAAATACTACTGTTTTATACTTTAACATCTTATTGATTTAAACAAACCACTTATTTTAGCAAAATAAAAATATTTATGATACACTTAAGTGAGGTGATTTTATGAATAATTTAGTAAATAATTGGAATGAACTTTTATTAGATGAAGTTAATAAAGATTATTATTTGAAATTGAAATACTTTTTAAAAGAAGAATATGAAAGTTCTTTAATATATCCTGAATTAAAAGATGTATTTAATGCACTTAAATATACTTCGTATGCTGAAGTAAATGTTGTTATACTTGGTCAAGACCCTTACCATGGTCCTAGTCAAGCTCATGGCTTAAGTTTTTCTGTAAAGCCTGGCGTAAGGATTCCCCCTTCATTATTAAATATATATAAAGAATTAAATACCGATTTAGGTTGTTATATACCAAACACCGGTTATTTAAAAAAATGGGCTGATCAAGGCGTTTTATTATTAAATACAGTCCTTACTGTTAGATCCGGAGAAGCTAATTCTCATAAAAACAAAGGTTGGGAAAATTTCACTGATAGAATTATCACTTTGTTAAATGAAAAAACAAAACCTATAGTTTTTATTTTATGGGGTAATAATGCTCAATCAAAACAATCTCTTTTAACAAATCCAATACATTACATAATAAAGTCTGCTCACCCAAGCCCATTATCTGCATACAGAGGTTTTTTTAACAGCAAACCTTTTTCTGAAACTAATAATTTTTTGATATCAGTAGGTGAAAAGGCTATTGACTGGCAAATTAATAATTATTCTGATAAAAAACGCTAAAAAAAACGTCTTAGAATTATCTAAGACGTTTTTGGTGGCTAAACCCGGAATCGAACCAGGGACACGAGGATTTTCAGTCCTCTGCTCTACCGACTGAGCTATTTAGCCATGTAACCTGGCGACAACCTACTCTTCCACAAGG
>NZ_JAHLDU010000067.1 GCF_018861905.1 Clostridium sp. DSM 17811 | reverse complement strand
GAAATACCGCAAGCTATATATACAGTTGGTCTTACAGTTTTTCCTGTTTGACCTACTTGTACTGCTTTATCTATCCAACCATTTTCAACTGCTGCTCTTGATGCTCCTACTACACCATCTAAAGTAGCTGCAAGTTTTTCAAGTAAAGCAAAATTTTCTTTACTTCCAACTCCACGACCACCAGATACTATAATATTAGCTTCTCCGATATCAGCTAAAACTGAAGCAACTTTTACAATATCAACAGTTTTAGTTCTGATATCTGATTCTTTTAAATTTACAGTAACTTTTTCAACTGGGCAAGTTCTAGAAGCATCTCTAGCTAATTTTTCGAAAACTCCTGGTCTAATAGTAGCCATTTGTGGTCTATGATCAGCACAAACTATAGTAGCCATTAGGTTTCCACCAAATGCTGGTCTTGTCATCATTAAATTATTGTTTTCTGTATCTATATCTAATGAAGTACAATCAGCAGTTAAACCTGTTGAAAGTCTTGCTGATATTCTTGGTCCTAAATCTCTTCCTAAATAAGTTGCTCCAACAAATATTACTCCTGGTTTTCTCTCATTTGCAAGATCACATATAACTTTTGCATATGCATCAGTTGTAAAATGACCTAGTAGTGGACTACTCGCAACTATTACTTTATCAGCTCCAAATGCTACAAGTTCTTTAACCATATCATCTGTTTTATCGCCAAGTAGTACAGCTGTTAACTCTTCTCCTAATTTATCTGCAATTTCTCTTCCCTTACCTAAAAGTTCGAAAGAAATTTTTTGAAGTTCTCCGTCTCTTTGTTCAGCGAAGACCCATACGCCTTTGTAATCTGCTATATTCATTGATTGCTCCCTCCTACATTTTAGATAAAGTGATTTTCTTTTAATTTAGAAACTGCATATAAAGCAGCTTCAGCTGCTGGTAATTGTATTAATTCGCCTTTTCCCTTAGGTTCTTTAGTCATTGACTTTTTAACCTTTGTTGGTGAACCTTTAAGTCCGAGTATAGCTATGTCTGCTCCGATATCTGCTGCACTCCAAACTTTTACTTCTTTAGTTTGGAACATTTCAAAAATGTTTTTTATGTTCATATATCTTGGTTCATTTAATTCTTTTATAGCTGTTAAAAGAACAGGAGTTTTAACTTCGATATCTTCATATCCGTCTTCCCAAGCTCTTCTAACTTTTAATCCACCTTTAATTACGTCAACTTTTTCAACGTATGTTATTTGTGCAAGATTTAAATGCTCTGCAATCTCTGGTCCAACTTGCGCTGTATCTCCATCAATTGCTTGTCTTCCAGCAAATACTACATCGTAGTCTAATTTCTTTAAAGTTGCAGCAAGTGCATGTGATGTAGCTAAAGTATCTGCTCCTGCAAATGCACGATCTGATACAAGTATTGCTTCATCAGCGCCCATAGCTAAAGCTTCTCTTAATGCTTTTTCTGCCTGAGGTGGTCCCATGCTAATTACAGTCACGTGCGCACCATGTTCATCTTTTAATCTTAATGATTCTTCTAATGCATTTTTATCATCTGGATTTATTATTGATGGAACTCCTTCTCTTATAAGGGTTCCTGTTTTAGGATCTATTTTAACTTCGTTTGTATCTGGAACTTGTTTTAAACATACAACTATATTCATTTAATTTCCTCCTACTTTAATAGATTTCCAGCTATAACCATTCTTTGAACTTCTGAAGTTCCTTCATATATTTCAGTTATCTTAGCATCTCTCATCATTCTTTCTAATGGATATTCTTTAGTATATCCATATCCTCCGAAGATTTGAACAGCTTTTGTTGTAACTTCCATAGCAGTTTCTGATGCAAACAATTTTGCTCTTGCAGCTTCTACTGTATATGATAAACCAGCATCTTTATTAAACGCTGCTTTATATACTAAAAGTTTAGCAGCTTCAATTTTAACATCAAGTTCTGCAACCATCCATTGTAGCCCTTGGAATGCTGCAAGTGGTTTTCCAAATTGTTTTCTTTCTTTCATATATTTAGTAGCTTCTTCTAGTGCTCCTTCAGCAATTCCTAAAGCTTGAGCAGCTACACCAATTCTTCCACCATCAAGAGTTTTCATTGCAATACCGAAACCTCTTCCTTCTTTTCCAAGCATGTTTTCTTTTGGAACTATGCAGTTCTCAAATACAAGCTCAGTTGTTGATGATGCTCTTATTCCTAATTTATCTTCATGTTTACCTATTGAGAATCCAGGGAAATCTTTTTCAACTATGAAAGCTGTAATTCCTCTTGTTCCCTTAGTTTTATCAGTCATAGCAAAAACTACAAATGTATCTGCTACTCCACCATTTGTGATAAATATTTTTGAACCATTTAATATATAGTTATCACCGTCTAAAGTTGCTGTAGTCTGTTGTCCAGACGCATCTGTACCAGCATTAGGCTCAGTTAATCCAAAAGCTCCTAATTTTTCGCCAGTTGCAAGTGGTACTAAATATTTTATTTTTTGATCTTCTGTTCCAAAAGCATCTATTGGACCTGCACATAATGATGTATGAGCTGATAATATAACTCCTGTTGTTGCACATGCTTTTGATAATTCTTCAACAGCAATAATATATGATAAATTGTTTCCGCCGGCGCCACCATATTTAGTTGCTATTGGAATACCCATCATATGGTATCTAGCCATTTTTTCTACTGTTTCGCTAGGAAATCTTTCTGTAACATCTATTTCCGCAGCTAAAGGTTTAACTTCGTTTAATGCGAATTCACTTACCATCTGTTTTACAAATTCTTGTTC
>NZ_JAHLDU010000066.1 GCF_018861905.1 Clostridium sp. DSM 17811 | reverse complement strand
AGCTCTCTACACTTTTACAGAGAAGCTCTAAATATAGTTGATAGAGAAGACCATATGGCTGAAAGATTTGCTACAGAATTCCTTACAAGGCAATTGTTAAAAGACTTTATGAACTTGAATTTATAAGTAATTCTCAATGCGTTAACTTGTATAAAGAAAATAATAGAGATACTAATGGACTTTACCATACCATAGGAATTAATATAGGAGATAAAAAATTCGAAAATATTGATTATGAAACTCTATAGGAATTTGATTAATTTTAAAATTGTACCTTTTATACATTCCCAATGACAAAAAGCTACTGAATTATATAAAAATATACTTCAGTAGCTTCTATACCTGGCTCTCGCCAGGTTTTTTGTTTCTAGTTCTCTCATCTTACTTAAACCTCACATTTAACTTATTGATTGATAATATTCATTTAAATTTTTAATTCCCATAATAAATTCTAATATATTTGTTTTACTTTTTAAAATTTCACTTAAATGCAGTAAAAAATCAAATTCATCCTCGTCAGAATCAAAAACTAGTGCCTGGGGGTCAATAAAAGGTACATATGAAATATCACATACTAAATCTCCATCTATTTCAACCTTAAAACAACGTTTCTTATCATCAGTATATTTATTCTTACATTGTATAGAATCAGAATTCACTTCGTAAATTTTACTATTATACAAAAAAAACAATTTTTCGTTTTTTATATATAATCCAAGCAAATCCCCCTTCTCACTAAATCCACCTTCCCCATCCCTTAGAAATCCAATCTCATCATAATTACATATGGAATATGACACCAAAATAGTATTTAATTTTATACAAGTAAGCTTCTTTGAATAATTATCTAATATTACCATATTATCACCTCATTATTTTACATTTGTTTAATGTTTTATACCAAGTAATGTGTTCATAACGTCATCTTTCTTCATAGATTTTCCTATTATTTGTTCCCATACCTGTTCATCTGATTTATATAACCTACGTTTAATTAACTTCATTTTAGTATCTGCAAATAAATATTCAGATGTAGGTCCAATTTTGTCCCCATATAATTTTAAATTTCTTGCTTCAATAGGTGCAAGATCTTCAGGTGACATTTTCATTCTAGCTATTACTTTATCTTTATTACGTATATCAACAACTTGCCTTGCTATTTCTTCATTTCTTAATCCACTGTCTTTCATTGTAATAACTTTATCTTCTACAATTTTAGAAGAATCCAAATATTCTTGTCTTATTAAATGATTTTTTTGTGCCATTTCAAAATCTGTAAAATCATATTTATCATAGGGTGTTCCTTCCTTAGGTAAATATCCATATACCCCTGTATCATCCGGATAAATTTGTTCAAGGACCCGAGGTTTTACTTCATATAATGGTATTCCCTCCCCGGATGACCCCACTTTTATTTTACTCTTTACTAATACATTCTTCTCTACATCTACAGCTTCCCCAGCCTTAGAAACTGAACTAACTTTACCTAGTCCTTTAGTTAAAAGCACTCCTCCAAACACATATGAAGTTGAATATGCTATTCCTTTTTCCTCTACAGTATCTGATGCACTTTGTGCCATTCCTTCCGCAATTATTATTGGGTCTTTTAATACTGATGACACTGTTTTACCGTACCCTTCAGTCTCAGTAATACACTTCTTTAAACAATCAGGCGCATCTCCTGTTTCCATCATTGATTTCATTGCAACGCCTGCACCCACAATTACTACCGCACCTTTTGCTAGACCATATCCACCTTTTAATACATCACCTGCTAAATTAACTAATCCTTTTCCAAAATTAATTCCAGTTAAACCAAAATCCTTACCCTCTTCAACATTGCTTTCCCATGTATTTGTGTATTTAAAATAAAGTTTACCTGCTTTATTGCTGTATTCATCATCCTTATTCTCATAAGGAACTACTTTTTTATCATATATATTTTTTAGATCATCTTTGTTGTCGTTCAATCTATTATAACAATATTTTATGTCATCGCCTATGTCTTCCATCATTCTACTATTTTTTTGTGAATTTGCTTTGTCTTCATCACTTTGGAATAAGTTCGGAAGGCTCATTCCCGCCCCGACATTTATTTTTAGGATACCAACTTCATCACAAGCCCTAAATATAGATTCCATATTCCACCATATATCATTTCTATCTACCTGCATCATACTAGATGAATTAACTGGTCTTATGATATCTTGCATTTCACTTATGTACCCATCAAATATTGTATATAAATCATTAAGCTCTTCCTGGCACCCTTCTAAGTCACCTTCCAGCTCAGAATAATTTTCCTTTAATGCTTCTATGGCTTCTCCTTGGTTTTCAGCCTCCAATTTGGTATTAACAAACCTTAGTACTTCCTTTATTGTTTCTATTGCCGTCTTATATTTTTTAATATTAAGACTTATACGTTCTAAGACTGAATAGTTTATTCTTATATCTCTCTTCAATCTCTTTTCCCCCTAACTAAAGCTGTAGCCCTTTAGTTTATTTATTAATTCATTGCAATTATTTATCATATCATCTACTATTTCACCACATTTATCTTTTTCAACTGCATTTTGAAAATCCATTTGCTCAAAATTCTTAGCCATCCTTTTCTTTTGTATTTCAATCTCTTCTATATACTTACCAACTAATCCCTCTGAATGTGCCTTTGAATAATCCACTTGCCTTTTTCCCTCCTATTTATTAGGATTTATCTGCTCTCCCAATTTTTTATCTTTTTTTTCAAATGCTACTACAACACCTAAAGCTCCATCATGAAATTGTTGCACTTTCTTTAACATTTTTGGTGCCTTAGTATCTGTCATATTTGTTAATGCTTTCTTTATTTCATCAATAAAATCTGAATTACACCCCTCAAAACTATTTATAGTATTTTCTATGAAATCTTTAGAATAA
>NZ_JAHLDU010000065.1 GCF_018861905.1 Clostridium sp. DSM 17811 | reverse complement strand
TTTTTAGCCTTACGACTAAAATATTACTTTTACTAAAGTAATTGACTGGTTAAAATAAAATATTATTTCATTTCTTTACCTATTTCTCTGTTTAATTTTCAAAGACCAATGTGCCACTCGTATGTGACGACAAGGAGTATTCTATCATATTTATAGATCCACATTTTTATAAAATAGATGTTCTAGTTATACTATCTTCATATTTCTACATATATATCTATATAGTTCAATATTACGCATTACGATACGCATGGATAAGTAATTTTAATATTGTCAATAATTTCAATATTGGCATTATTGCTAGAATGCATATTTTGTTTAATATCATAGGTTTTCTACTACATCTATCACTTCATAATCTGTTGAAATTTTCCAAAATTAGTAGTATCATGAATAACACTGTGTGAAATAATAAAAATAAATTTAATATGGTAAAATTTTAATTACTAGGGGGAAACAACATGAAGAGATTAAGAATTTTTTGTAGCGCACTTACTGTTATGTGCTTTATAGGAACATTAGCTAATCCTATTCTTTCTGTAAGTGCGAAAACAACTGTTACAAAAGTAGCACCAGCTAAAACTGTTACTAAAGAAATTGGAGAAAACTATAAGGTCGGTCAGGTTTATCATGGCTTTAAGCTTATTGAAGATGGTCAATTAAAAGATTATAATGCTGTAGGCAGAATATTTGAACATGTAAAAAGTGGTGCTAGACTTGTTCAGTTTAAAAACGCTGACCCAAATAAATACTTTGCAGTAACTTTCAGAACACCTACTGACGATAATACTGGTAAACCTCACATATTAGAGCATTCACTTTTAATGGGTGGTTCTAATAAATATCCTATTAAACAATTGCTTACGTATTTTTTGAATGGTTCTCTTTCCAACGAAATGAATGGATATACACAAGCTGATAGAACCTTCTATCCATTTGCTACAGTAAATGAACAGGAGTTTAATAACTTAATGGATGTTTATCTTGATATGGTTTATAATCCAAGGGTTCAATCCTTAGAAAACATTTTTAGAGAAGAAGCTTGGCACCATGAAATAACTGATCCGAAAAATCAAATTGAAGATACAGGTGTAGTCCTTAATGAAATGAAAGGTGCATCGAGTTCACCTGAGCAACAACTAATGACAGCAATTAATAGGAGTTTACTGCCTAATACAACTTACAATTTTAATTCTGGTGGAGATCCAAAGCATATAACTGACTTGTCATATAAAGAGCTTGTTGATTATTATAAAAAATATTATAATCCATCAAACAGTTTTATATTCATATATGGAGATACACCTTTAGATGATAAATTAAAACATATTGATGAAAGCTTTTTAAGCAAAGCTACTAAAACGCCTATTGACTCAAAAATAGTTAAACAAAATTCATTTACCGAAAGAAAATATAGTGAAACTGAATACGGAATTCCAAAAGAACAACCAGCAGATAATAAAGACTATCTTGCATTAAACTTTGTTACTGATAATTCTTCTGATCTTGAACAATTAGTAGGAACTAATTTATTCACATCGTTAGTTTTAAATAATGAAAACTCAATTTTGCATAAAAATCTAAGGGATGCTGGTTTTAAAAATATAAGTGCATTTTCACTTCCTGGACAAGCACAATCTATTACAACAATCCTTGCATCTAACACAGATAGGAAACAAAAAGAATTATTCGAAAAAACAGTTATGAATTCATTAAAAGAAATATCAAAACAAGGTATAGATAAAGATTTATTAGCTTCTACCTTAAGTAGCGTTGACTTATCTGAGAAACTTGGCAAATCCTACACCAAAGATACTGGAAGATCATTATATGATCTTGCTAGTATGGGTTTTGCTTATGACACAAATATGTTAGCCCCTTTTAAATCTAATGATGCATTCATGGAAAAATTTAAAAACGCTTCAAAAACTCATTATTTTGAAAAACTTATTGATGATAAATTTGTAAACAATAAATTCAGCTCTTTAGTAACATTTAAAGCTGTACCTGGTTTAAATGATAAAGAAAAAGAAGCAGAAGTGAAAAAATTAGCTGATTATAAATCATCTTTGAGTAAAGAATCTTTAAATGCATTAATTAAATCAAACGTTGAATTAAAAGAGTGGCAATCAACACCAGAATCACCTGAAGTATTATCAAAACTTCCACTGGTTAATGTTGATGCTCTAACCCCTAAAATCACTAAAACACCACTTGAAATAAATCGCGTAGATGGGGTTAAAGTACTTTATCATCCAATGTCTACCAATGGAACAAACAATTTATCATTATACTTTGATACAACATCAGTTAAGCAGAATCAAATTCCTTATATAAAATTATTATCTTCACTACTTGGTAGTATGGATACAAAAACTCACACTCAAGATGAATTAACAAAATTAAGTGCAAAATACTCAAATGGAATTAGTACTTCAGCATATGCGGCTCCTTCAATTAATCATAAAAACACTTATACTCCAACCTTACAATTTAGTGCAACTTCTTTAAACGAAAATGCACCAAATGTAACAAAATTAATGTTGGAAGTCATTAAGGATACTAAAATAAATGACAAAGAAAAATTAAAACTAATAATAGATAATACTAAAGCAAACTTAGATTCTTCAATTGCAAATAATGCTATCTCCTTAGCACTCAATAAGAATTCAAGTAATAACAGTGCATACTCTGCCTATATGAATAATTTAGCAGGTATAGAATACTATAATTTCATTAGTGACCTTAGTAAAAATTTCGATAGAAAATATGATGAACTAGTTAAAAATCTTACGGAGGTTTCAAAAACTATTTTCAATAAAAACAACTTAACTTTAAGTGTTACTGTTGAAGATAAGGAATTTAAAAAGTTCCAAACTAATTTGACAAACATTATTACTAATCTTCCTTCTGATAAATTAACTACTCAAAATTATAAATTTAAATTTAGCGACAAAAAAGAAGCATATACAATCGAATCTCCTATTAATTATAACATTCAATCTTTTAACTACAAAGATCTAGGATACAATGTTAAAGGAAGTCTCCAAGTATTGTCTCCTCTTGTAAATTCGTTCTTATGGGATACTTTAAGAGTTAAAGGTGGAGCATATGGTGCTTATCTATCAGCTGATGAAACTGGAGAAATGACTATATTTACTTATAGAGACCCTAGAATTAAGGAATCTTTCCAAGATATAAAGACGATACCTAAATTTTTGGAAAATGCTGATAAAATATCACCAATGCAATTAAATCAATATAAGCTAGATGCTTTAAAAAGTTACTATATACCAAACTCGATATATGAAAAAGCTTATAAATCTGATATATTATATTTTAGTGGAGTAAGCGATGATTATCGTCAAAACTGTATAGATGAAATTCTAAATACAACTTCTGATGACCTAAAATCTTATTCTGAAATATTTGAAGATGGATTAAAAGAAAATAGAATTACAACTATTGGTAATAGCAAAACAATAGAAGCTAGTAAAGAGTTATTTGATAGTATTGAACCAATAGTAAAATAACTAAATGATTAGAGGTGGTTTTGAAATTTAAAATGTACCCCGTAGAGTAGACAATTAACAAAGTCACTCTATGAGGTACATTTTGTTTACGCAAAACAAAAGACACTAAGTTATAACTTAGTGTCTTTTTTATTACCTGGCGACAACCTACTCTTCCACAAGGTCACCCCTGCAGTACCATCGGCGCATTGAAGCTTAACCTTCGTGTTCGGTATGGGAACGGGTGTTACCTTCAGGCCATA
>NZ_JAHLDU010000064.1 GCF_018861905.1 Clostridium sp. DSM 17811 | reverse complement strand
TATACATTTGATTAGATTAAAAAAGGAGGAGAATTAAATGAAAGATGAGATAAAAATTGATTTAAAAAAGTATAAAAAGATTTATGTTAAAAAAACTCTTTTATATTTATTCTTATACCCAATTATAGTAATGGTGATATTGTTAATTTTGGGGAAAGTTATAATGAAATTGGGATTTAGCTCGGCTCCTATTCTTGGTGCATTTATTTTTGTAGGGCTATACCTATTCCTAAATAGTATAATTACTTGGTGGGCTTACTACTTTGGATATAAGAATACGTATAAATCTACGAAGTTTGTGCTTGAAGGAGATAATATTTTATTTATTCGTTTAAAAGAGAGAAATCCAATTTCAGGTGGAACATTCTATTATCATGATATACAATCAGTTAGTAGTTACACCATTACCAATGATAAGATAATTGTTAAAGGATATATATTAAAAAGAAAAGTTGATGAGGGTGGTTCTGAGGACGAATATAAGGAACGTGTAATTAATAGTATTAGTGTTCCTAATGTTTTTGGAAATGTGCAACTATTAGATAAGGCTTTGAAGAATAAAAAACAAGAGGTGATAAGTAATGGAGATTAAAAGTATTTCTGAGGTGGAGGAATATAACCAACAAGGTAAAGTATTATTTTCAATTGAAAAGTATGATGAAGCTATAGAAATGTATAAAAAAGCCGAAAACAAAGACCCAATGTTTCTAGATACATATTTTAACCTTGGCGAAGCCTATGTTATGCTTGATAAGTATGATAAGGCAAAGGAATCATTTAATAAGGTTCTTTTAATAGATAAGAAGAATGCAATTACATATTTTCATCTTGGAAATGTTGAGTTTCTCCTAGACAATAATGATATGGGTAGAGAATATTATGCTAAGGCTATAAATAATGGATATGATGATGCACAGCTATACGTAAACTTAGCAAATTTAGCAGAAGAAGCTGGGAATGATGAAGAAGCAATTAAAAATTATAATAAGGCAATTCTAAGGGATAAATTTAGATCAGATGCAAAGTTACATAAGGCCATGATATGTATTGATGACAACAAATATCAAGAAGCACTACAAACACTTGATAATATGATAGAGTTTAATCCGGAAGTTTTCGAGGGACATCATTATAAGGTTCTAGTAAATATTGAGATAGGGAACTACTTAGAAGCAGAAATTAGTCTTAAAAAAGCTAGGGCATTATTCCCTGATGATGATGGATTTATACTTGATAAAGTTACGTTATTAGAAAAACAAGGGAAATATGATGAAGCGTTAGATATAATAGACACAAGATATAATAATACAGAAGATAGAACTATACTTCTTGAAAAAGCAGAAATTCTACTTGCAAAAGAAAGAATTGATGAGTCAGTTTTATTGTATGAGAAGGTAAAGGAATCAGAAGAAAGCTTTGATGATGAAACTAGGTTTTATCTTATAAATATATATATGAATATAGATAAAATTAGCAAAGCACTAGATTATTCAAAAGAAATAATTGCGAATGGTGACCAAAATTCATTTTATTTTGCTGCTGTTTATTATAGGGCACTTTGCCTAGGGAGACTAGGTAAAACTGTAGAATCAAAGGTTGCGTATGAAGAAGCAATAAAAATATTTAGATTTGCGAGTTCTGCAAATCCAGGGATGCTTGATATAGTTGTGTATAGAGCTATGTGTTATAAGGAATTAAAAAATTATGATAAGGCATTTGAAATGGTTAATTATTTACTTGCAATAGATGAAGATATGGGAGAAGTTTATTTAATAAGAGCTGAACTTTATCAAGAGTTAAATGAAATTGACAAGGCTGAGGCAGATAGAAGCACAGCGGCGGTAAAAGGAAAGGTACTTGGTACGTTAATAAACTCAAGTTCTAAATAGAGGGGGTGAATTTCTATGGCTAAACTTAAAATTGACTTAAATCAGTTACAGCAAACTGCTCTTGATTACAAACAATCTATTGACGAGTTTACATTGATGAAAAAGAACTTACTTAATGTAATAAAAGATTTGAAGGCATCGGGTTGGATTTCAGGTGCAAGTACACAGTATTTTAGCAAATTTGAAGATACATGGACCCCTAATATGCAGATGCATATAGATATTCTTACACATTTAAAATCGTGTTTAACAGAGGCAAAAACTGATTATGATGATCTTTATACAGATATTCCAAATTTAGGATCAGATTTATAACTTATTAATTCAATATAGTCGCTAAAATAGCGTTTATATAAATAAAAAATTTTTAGGAGGTATTTATATGTCAAGAATTATGATTACACCAGAGGAACTTAGAGCATCTGCTAGTAAATTTACACAAAAGGCTGGAGAGGTAACAGACATAATTACAACATTAAGAGGTGAAGTTAACCGTCTTGAAAGTTCATGGGAAGGTGCAGCACAAAGTTCATTTTTCCAAGCTTTCCTAGACATGAGTAAAGTATTGGATAAATTCCCAGAAGTTTGTAATGGCGTAACGGGACAATTAAATGGGGTTGCTAAGACTATAGAAGAAACAGATGCAACTTTAGCTAGCCAACTTAAGGGCTAATATTGCAACATTTAAGATAATGGTTTAAAAAGTAAGTCGTGGAAAGTATATAAAAAAAGAGCTTGTTATTTGAAAAGCTACTTAAAAACACTTACATAAATAGAAAAGGGGCTGTCTTAAAATGATTAACAGGATCATTGGATAGATCAGCTCCTTTTTTTACATAGTTATGAAATTAATAATAATATATTAGCTCAAGAATATATAACAAAAGGAAAGAAATAGGAGGAATTAATATGGATTTAAATGAAGAGAAGCTAAAAAGACAAGAAGAAAAAAAAACTAATAGAGATAAAAATACCATGCTTATAAATATTAGTAATCTATTATTACGAGATGAGAGACATGAATTTGTTTTAGCTGTTATTTTTACTATTGGAGTTTTAGTATCACTGATTTTCTACGATATTAAAACAGTTATAATATTTGTTATATGTTGGTTAATATTATGGTTTATGGCAATCAAATTTAATTTTACACCAATGAGTCCACAAATCAAGTACATATGCCCATTTTGTAAAAAAAAGTTAACCTCTGGAATTAATTATAAAGAAAAAGATGAACAAAAAATGAAAGGCTATATGGCGACAGACTGTCCTAAATGTAAAAAACACCTTAAACTTATAGTAAATGAAAAAGTGATGAAACATTTTTAGAGATGAATATGTTAATAAATTTTAAATGCAGAGAAGAAATCTATATATATTAATGTAACAAATATTAAGAAAAGGGGAAATACATGAAGAATAATAATCGAAATAATCTAGTAAAACAAGCCCTAATAATGTTTGGAATACTGTTTGGAGGAAGCATTGTTTGCATTATGGCTTCAGTAGTTATAATAACAAAAAAACAAAATGATGTTTATATACTTATATTGTGGGTAGTGTTTTTTGTTTTTTACTTTGTATATTTGATAATTTATGGTATTTTAAAGATGAAAAATGGAAAACGTATAGAAGCGGAACATAAAAATGGTACTATTGCAGAAGAAGAGTATTTAGATATACAAAAAAATAATAGAAAAGATCAAGGTCTAATTCAGAAAGTAATTTCAGTAATTGTACTAATTATACTAATAAGACAGCTGTTTAGTTTATTTTAATAATTTGTTATTGTTAAGCCTTAAAGTAAAAGGGTAGAATGACGAATGAAAAAAATTTAGATAGTGTGGGAAAAGTTATAAAGAATATAGACATGCCAATGGCAACAAAATGTGTCATAAAAGAATGAATTATATTGTTTAAAGGGGAGAATTAGATGAAAGAGGAAATAAGTATTGATTTAAAGAGGTATAAAAAGATTTATGTTAAAAAAACTCTTTTATATTTATTCCTATATCCAATTTTAGTAATGATTTTATTAATAATATTAGGAAAAATTATAATGAAATTTGGACTTAACGTAGATCCCATTATTATGGTAGCTGGCGGAATATTAGTATTCGTATTCCTAAATAGTATAATTACTTGGTGGGCTTACTACTTTGGATATAGGAACACGTACATATCTACGAAGTTTGTGCTTGAGGGAGATAATATTTTATTTATTCGTTTAAAAGAGAGAAATCCAATTTCAGGTGGAACATTCTATTATCATGATATACAGTCAGTTAGTAG
>NZ_JAHLDU010000063.1 GCF_018861905.1 Clostridium sp. DSM 17811 | reverse complement strand
TTTTTGCATTTATAGGCGTAGCCTGCGAATCCATACCAATTTCGACGATCACAGATGCTTTAATTTTAGCCTTGCCACGTCTTTTCTTGAGCGTAGCATATAAGGATTTTAGATTTAACTTTTTATCTTCATAACCGTAAAAAACTTTTGGCATAGCTTTAACCATAGCTATTTTATGAAATTTAAGTTTCAAAATTCTTATTAACGTTTTCGGATAGGTGAACCAACTATCGAATAAAACATAGGTACCGGGTATTGCATAAGCTGCCGCTTGCTTTATTAAATCAATCATTACATCTGGTGATTTTTTTATAGCTTCAGCCTTTATTTTATAGCTGTTTCTCCGCTTGTCGGTAGTAGGATTAATTGGACATATACGATTTTTCTCTTTTTCAGAACTTAACAATGTAAAAGCTAAGGGCAGAAAAGTATTTCCATCAGACCAACCTAAAGTAAGCATCCTTAAGCCTTTCTGGTATTTGCAATCTACATGATCGAAAACTTTTGCTAATAACTCTACAGATTTACTTCTTGTTCTGCTATAAAATGAATCGTCAACGATTAAAACATTTACCCTATCCTTGGATGTTAATGATTCAATGTCATTTTTAATTATTGAAGATGACAATACCTGTAAATCCTTTTACAATTGCATTAGCTAACTTAGTAGCACTATATTTATTGCAATCTGTTTTGGCATCACAGAAAAATGGCTCAATCAAAATTGCTACGGCATTTGTATATTTAAGCATATATAAGTTAGGCCTTGAAATGCTCCCTCTGTTAGTGAACCGTAATCCAGCTATTTGTGCGCTTATTTTGTCTGCATAAACTTTTCCTGTTGCTGAAATATATTCAACCTCACAGCCTTATGCCACGTCAGTTTCAAAAGCATTCACATGTAAACACAAATGGAATATTGCTTTAAAAGCATTAGAGGCATTTACTCTATATGCTAAACTTTGTGCTAATGTTAGCCCTGCCATTGTTGGTGCACAATTCAAAACTGTATATCCTAACTTTTCTAATCCAGCTATTACTAATGGCCCGTATTCTCTAATGGCCTTTTCTTCATTTAAATACCCCTCACCCCCTCTATCTTCTCCAGTACCATGACCAAACTCTACTGATATTCTCATCAATATCCTCCTTTTACTTTTCTAATTCATCTAACCGTTTGTGGGCGGACTTTGTTGATTCTTCGACTCTTGCGACCTTATCACTAATATCATTAATCCTTCTATTTTGGTCTTTATTATCTAATCTAATATCATCTACACCTTTGCTTACATAATCTAATTTAGTTTCAAGCCTTGTTGTGGATTGTGCATCTGCTGTAGCTTCTGTTGTTGCTTCTTTACGTGATGTCCTAAACAAGTTACTTACAGCTAAAACTGAACCTACAATTGCACAAATTGCACCTGCTGCTAATATTACTATTGTCACCGTTACTGTACTCATTTTTATATGCCCCCAATATTTTTATTAGATAGATCTTACTGATTTACATTACGTGATCCGCCTCCTTAAATATTTTTTTGCATTGAAAAAGACACTCTTTCGAGTGCCTTACAAGTTTGTAATATACATTATGGCCCAATGGCTCTATGAATTTACACCTAATTTAATTTTGATATATGTTGCTAGCATTTCAACACCTAGCGTTCCTGAAAGCCCTGAAAAGTAGCTTAATATTTTGTTACTCTTGTCAGGGGCATTGCTTTCAAGTATTGCTTTCAGTTCATCGAGTTTTTCGTTTTGCTGAATACCTACTACCTCAAGCCTCTGAGAATTACCACCTACCGAGTTTAGGACATCTGATAATGTTCCATTAGCAGAACTCATTTTCCCTAACATTTTTTCGTTTAGTTCAGTTAGTAACTTATTATACTGGACTATTTGCTTTAAATTTTCATTATTTTCAATATCTCTGTTATTTTTTTCTCTATTCCTTTCATCCATTTGATCAGTAATTCTTTTCATTCTCTCCTTCTGTTCACGCATGTCAATATTGACACTTCTCGTAGGCTCAAAATTAAAACTATCCAAGCTAATCACCCCTTACAGGTAATTATATACTTTTTTACATTTTATTATATATAAAAATAATAATTAATATAATTATCGAATGAGTATTGAATTTAAAAGACACCCTTCGAGTGTCATTAGATTCTATAATACTAAATTTTAATAGTTATAACTAAGTTTTTAGTAGTTGTTGTCTGACTTGAATCTTTGTGCTGAAGTCTATAGAATGAAGTATCCCATGTATCTTTTGTTGAATATAGAGTTGTTAATTCATTATCGACACAGTCCAACTCGGTTAAAGCAGTATTTTTACTTAAATCTAACGTTGTTAATTTATTATAGGCACAGTTCAAATAAGTTAATGCAGTATTTTCACTTAAATCTAATGTTGTTAATTCATTATCTCTACAGTCCAAATAAGTTAAAGCAGTATTTTTACTTAAATCTAATGTTGTTAAGTTACTACCGAAACAGTACAACTCAGTTAACGCAGTATTCTTACTTAAATCTAATGTTGTTAATTTATTTGATTCACAGCCCAAAACAGTTAATGCAGTGTTTTTACTTAAATCTAATGTTGTTAATTTATTATCAACAGCGTTCAAATCAGTTAATGCAATACTTTTACTTAAATCTAATGTTATTAATTCATTACTTCTACAGTTCAAAGAAATTAATGTAGTATTTTTACTTAAATCTAATATTGTTAATTTATTATCGCTACAGTCCAAAGAAGTTAATGCAGTATTTTCACTTAAATCTAATGTTATTAATTCATTATTGCTACAATCCAAAGAAGCTAATGCAGTATTTTTACTTAAATCTAATGTTGTTAAGTTATTACTGCGACAGTCCAAATCAGTTAAAGCAGTATTTTTACTTAAATCGAATGTTATTAATTCATTATTGCTACAGTCCAAAGAAGTTAACGCAGTATTTTTACTTAAATCTAATATTGTTAATTTATTATCGCTACAGTCCAAAGAAGTTAATGCAGTATTTTTACTTAAATCTAATGTTGTTAAGTTATTACCAGCACAGTGCAAAGAAGTTAATGATGTAAAATCCTCAATTCCGCTTAAGTTGCTTACATCTGTATCTGTAACCACATTACCAGTTGCATATAGTGTTTTTATGTTTTTTACATCAGAATAAAGTATGGGTTCAGGACTACTTTTGCCTATTATGGAATATACATAGTGCTTAAAATTTTTATCAGTAAACTTACTTGTTATATCAGTGTTATCACTAATATTGCTTGCAATAGTTAATGTAGCTGATACATTAATATTATTTGTATTAACAACTCCATCTACCATAGATAATGTACCCGTAAATGTATAAGTTCCTGCTACTGTTGAACTTGCTACTTTGTCCCATGTTACCTCTAAATTCTTAGTTGTTCCATCAGATAAAATAGCTGTTACTGTTGTTGGCAATGTGTAAACATCACCTACTGTTTTTGTAATATTAATAGCACTGACTGAACTAACAATTAATTTATTAACTACTGGAGTTGTATAACTTGTTGTATCTACAGTTTGGGTAACAATCTTATCTGTTGCTGCTTTAATAGCATCCATTACTGTAGTAGCATGTGTACTAATATATGCTTTAATTACTCCTGGATTTTTAAAATCAACATTTCCTGCTTTAAGTAATTTAGCAATCTCTGCTGATTGAGTAGTCAATATATCATTCGGACTGTAGTATTTCCCATCAGAGCTTTCTTTCAAGAATACATCTCCGCCACCGTCTTTTAAATCTGCTATCAATGATTTTATATCGTTCGAAGAAGTAATTTTATAAATCTTTTTGTTTGTAGTGTTTATAATATCCCCTGTTGATGCATGAGCAACCCCACTAATTGATAATGCAATTAGTGAAACTATTGCAAACTTTGAAAACCCCATTATTAATCTTTTATTTACCATTTGTGTTTATCCCCCCTATATTATGTTTTAATAATACCATAATATATCATAAACACAAAGATAAGGATATTATTAACTCAACTTTCGCACGACAAAAAGACTAGCCTTTCTTTTAAAAATGCAGGCAATGTATCTATAAATTAGGTCAAAAACGAGTTTATTTGTTCTTTTGTCAACGAAAAGTTTTCGTGTAATGCATTTTTAAGCAGGTCTAAAACAACTTGAATAGCTTCAAAAAATTGTATATCTTGAAGTTCATCGCAGCAATTAAAAAATAAGCCACCTATAGTACGTAAATCCTCATTATTGCGGCTTTGAGTAGATAACATAATATATCTTGTAAACACAATAGTTGTATGTGCAACCATAGAATCATAAGAGCGTCCTTGAAATTCTT
>NZ_JAHLDU010000062.1 GCF_018861905.1 Clostridium sp. DSM 17811 | reverse complement strand
ATCTGCGCCAACTGTTAAGTTGGTTAGCAAGCTCATTACATACTTTTTAGCCTTACGACTAAAATATTACTTTTACTAAAGTAATTGACTGGTTAAAATAAAATATTATTTTATTTCTTTACCTATTTCTCTGTTTAATTTTCAAAGACCAATGTGCCACTCCTATGTGACTACAAGAAGTATTCTATCATATCCATAGAAACACATTTTTATAAAATAGGTCTTCTAGTTATATTATCTTTATATTTCTACATATATATCTATATAATTCAATATTACTCATTACGATACGCAAGGATAAGTATTCTTATAACTAAATATAATGGTAAATATTTTTTTCTGACAATCATTATGGATTACCTATTCCTATAAATTTAATAATGTCATAGACTTCGTTCATGGAGTTATTCCTCAATTAAAATAAAAATAGTCCACAGAATTATTACTGTGAGCTATTTTTATTTGCTTTTATTCTATACTTTTTCTTGAAATTACAATTCCTATAACCACTATTAACCTAGACTAGCAATGAATACACTAATTCTCTTAAAATCTCTAGTTTTAAAACTAGATGTAATTTCTTTATCTACATTAACAGTTCCTACATCCACAATAGGTTTATCATCTTTAATAGGTTTATCATCTTTAATAGAGTCTCGTTTTTAATAGATTCTTCCTCGCCAATTGTTCCGTCGTTTGAAATTGGATTAGTTATATTTGAAATATCTGATAGGTATGCTCCACTTTTTATTGTTGAATTTACAATCAATGACATATATTCACCTACAACTATTGTACCATCTCCATTTCTGCTATAACTATCTGGTTGTACCACACTTTTAAAGTCTGATTTTAAAAGTACTTTACCACTCTTATTTAGAGATTTTACCCCATTATAGAAATAATTATCATCACTCTCAAGCGATGCAGGTATAAGGTCTGCTGCACCTTCCTTTGTTCTAAATGATATATTATTTTTTGATACAAATTGTTGAACCGCATTAGTGTAGGATGCAAAGCTAAAATTAGCCCCTTTGTTATCTACAGATGTTGTATTTTGAACTATCATGGCAGGGTTACTATTACTTGTAACACCATCAGCATTATTATTAAAGGATAAACTGTTTCTAAGAAGATGTTTAACAGCTATTCCTTCTCCACCCATTTTAAATCCATTACCATCACCTTTAGTTTTTCTACCATTTGTAAGTGTACCATTACCATAGGCAATACAATTTTCTATAACTACAGCCCCGATAGCACCTGTTTCAAGTTTTGAATATAAGTCCCATCCATCATCGCAGTTGTTATGTGAAATACATCCTCTAAATACATTTCCTTCGCCAGAAGTTAATTTAGCAGCGAACCCATCTGCGTTGTTTTCTGAAACATCAACATTGTCATAAGATGTACAATTTAATACTAGGTTATTTGCTGGCCATTTATCTTTACTTTCAGTAGAAGATCCACTAATTTGAAGTCCAGATTCTTTAGTATTATATACATTTACTAATTCAACAATATTGTTACTACCAGAAATGCCCATACCTTTTAAGTTTGATTTAGTTATGTCAATACCATATATTTTCCAGCCACTACCTGCAAGACTTAGTCCATCTGACTTGAAACCAAAATCAAAAATAGGTTTTTCATTTGGATATGCAGATAGAATTTTGGGATTATTACTTTTACTATCATTACCTCTTTCTATAATTATTGGACTCTTTAAATTATATACACCACCACGGACATATATTGTTTGTCCTTCACTAATAAATTTAACAGCGGAATATATATCCGTTGGTTCAGTTTCTGTACCGGCTGAATTTGGAGAACCAGTTTGAGAAACATAAATAGCCCCAGAGAGAGTTCCGTATTGTTTTAGTGTTACGATATGTTTTATTGAAATAGGATCATGATTTGTAACATTTTCAGTTGCATCAGGAGTTAATGTTATATCAAAGTTGTTAGCTCCCTTTATAAGTGTTGTACTCTTTTCTAATAAGTCATTAGCGATAATTGGCCCTTTATATATTTCTACTCCCTCTTGTTTAACTTCTACGTTACCTTTAACATTTGCTAAAAGACCAAGTTTATAACTTGATGTAGATGCTGCTGTTAGTGAGACTGCATTTATTGCAGCATCTACAACTTTTTGTGGTTCTTTTACCCCTACAGGATCTGTACCAACATCTGAAGTTTTCATACTTATATTAGAGCTCGTTATTGAAGCAACCCGTGCAGCAAAGAAACCAACATATATTTTACCCGAATTTAACACTTCCATTTGTTTGGGTTTATAATATATCTTCTCTACACCATTATTTACAGATACTTGATAACCTGTATTGGTTTTCTTAAGTGTCATCTTATATGTTGAGGTTCCATCGTTTAACGGACGATCTCCAAATTTAAAGACATCATCCATTGTTGCTCCAGTACCGGATTTATCATTAACATTATTTCTAAACACTGATTGAACTAATCCTCTATATCCACCAACTAATACCATATTTGATGAAAATACTGTGGGGTCTAAACTCTTCCCTATATCATCTCTTGCCATTATTCCAAATGCTTCTTGATTATCTGGGGTTCCTTTAGCAAAATAATTTACTTTAATATCAGCCGAAAGTTCAAAGTTTTTAGATGGGTCCACTTCCGTATAGTAATAGGCTATTCCATCATGAGAACCTGTAACCTTCCCACCAGTTGTGCTTCCTTCCTTATTCCCCGCCGTAACTGTCACAGCACCCTTTACACTATCTACATCTATAGTATTATATAAACTAGAAATAGATTGTCCAAATATTATAGATTTCCATTCAGCAGTTTCACCTACTACTTCCTTTGATTTTGCAGACACAGTAGTTGCTGAATTTTGGCCATCTTTAATAACCGTTAATTTAAAATTATAGACTCCTTCTATTTGAAGATTATTAACTGTGTATGCCAAGTCTTTAGTAGACTCTATCGCTGTAGTCCACTGACTATCTGCCGCTTTCTTATATTTGAGATTATATTCTTGTGCTTCTTTTACCTGATCCCATTTAACTTTGATAGACCCTGTAGCGGTAGCACTTGCGCTAACCACTGGACTTGTAAGTGGTAACTTAAAAGTAATATTTTTTGTATTTGATAGTTTCGCATCCTCCTGTGCAGTTCTTAAAGCTTTAGCGGTAAATGTATATGTCCCACTTTCTTTAGGACTAAAAGTAACTTCACCATCTGATGCCCCTAAAACTGTATCTACTTCTACAACGGATTTTGTGTCTACTATAATATTATCTTTTCTCATTTCAACATCTAGTTTTAAAGTGCCCAAAGCACCCATTACATTATTATAACTAACCTTTACTTCTTTACCATCTTCTGATAAAACCACACTATTAATCAATGGGCTAGCTATTGATGACCATCTAAACCCTGGAACTGCAATCGCCAATGCAGAAGTTAACCCATTTGATTCTCCACCACTTGCCTTTACTCTAAATTCATAAGCCTTCATTGCAGTGAGATTAGTTACAGTGTGGCTTTTGCCCGTTATCTTATCAGGATCTGTTGTCCAACTCGATGTACCCATTTCCCTATATTGAACAATATAGTTTTGTGCTCCTTGTGTTCCTGTCCAATTAATATCAACATTATCGCCTTTAGCTTTAGCAGTTAAGGTTGGTCTTGGTAATGATTTTTTTGATAAATCATAGATAACGTTTTCATTTTGTTTGATAATAAACTTATCCACTTCTGCATTAGCACCGCAGATAACAAAACCTAAATACATTGGTCCATTAGTTGTTTCATGCAGATCTGCAAGTTCTTGTACTTCCCCATTTATAGTAGACGTATAAGTGTTATTTGTTCTCTGAATTTTTAATAATACAGTAGTTCCTATTTCTGATGTTTTAGAAGTATTAGGACCACCTGCACCATATCCAGTAGTTTTTTTGTAATAACTCCTAGAACCATTATCCCCTCTGGCTACTGAAGTTACCATTGCATCCCCTTCTTGTGTACCAGAGAATGCACCTACACCTACTATTCCACCAGTACCATTTATGGTACGATTTGTCACCTTTAATGTTGCCTCAACAGAGAAATCTCCTGAGATTTTATTAGGTGTTAGTAAGAAACTACTGTTTTTCGTTCCTTTACTTGAAAACCCTCCAATAGTCGAATCATTTGATATAATCATTTTATTATTAGAATCTTTTAATGCTGAAAATTTAACGGTAGGAACCTGGTTAACGTTTTCAAGGTCTAAAATTGCTTCTCCCCCTGGAGTTACAACCTTCGTAACTCCTTTTACGTTAAAAGGTAATAATGTGAATAACATCATTGTTGCGATAAAAATTGATAAATTGCGGTTTCTCATTTTAAAATGTCTTATGATTTTCCCCCTTTAGTTTTATATTACTTATTATACATCATTAACCATTTAAGTTCAAATAATAAATTTTTTCAATAATATAGTTGGTACTATTTGTTTAAATAAGATTATATAATGAAAATACTTTTTTATTTAACGCAAAAAAACACTAAGTTATACTTAGTGTTTTTTCATTACCTGGCGACAACCTACTCTTCCACAAGGTCACCCCTGCAGTACCATCGGCGCATTGAAGCTTAACCTTCGTGTTCGGTATGGGAACGGGTGTTACCTTCAGGCCATAA
>NZ_JAHLDU010000061.1 GCF_018861905.1 Clostridium sp. DSM 17811 | reverse complement strand
ACGTGCTGCAACGTGTATTACTGATGGCTTAAGCATACCTGCAATACGATACATTGTAGGTATCATTAAAAGCAAACCTTGTGAAGCTGTATAAGAAGTAGTTAATGCTCCTCCTTCAAGTGAACCGTGCATTGCACCAGCCGCTCCTCCTTCTGATTGCATCTCAACGAGTTTCACTTTTTGATCAAAAATATTTTTTTTACCATTAGCTGACCACTGATCAACATATTCTGCCATTGGCGATGATGGTGTTATTGGATATATAGTAGCCACTTCCGTAAAAGCATATGATACATATGCCGCTGCTTCATTACCATCCATAGTTTTTTTCAATTTACTCATTTATATAAATCCTCCTTTGAGTCTAAACCTTTACATTAATCACTAAAACGTTTTAGTAGAACGTTATAATAATATAATATATCTTCTTTTTTGTTTTGTCAATATAACTTTTTAAATATTTATATACAACGTTTTGTCAATTTATTAATATATTATATTTTATTCTTCTTACTACTAGAACGTTTTAGTAGAGCATTTTTTAATTAAAATAATATTTAAATTAAAATTCTATAAAATAATAAAAATATGTAGAAAAAAAGTCCCAAATTTGGTATGATTAACTTGTGCCTTGAGCACATAGAGGGGAATGAAAGTTAAAATGCCAACAATAAAAGACGTAGCTACATTATCTGGAGTATCTATATCGACGGTATCCATCGTATTGAATAGTAAGCCTGAAGAAAGAAAAGTGGCTCCACAGACTTACGAAAAGGTTACGAACGCAATAACCATCTTAGGATATCAGCCAAATATGGCCGCTCGAAGACTCCGAAGTTCTGAAAGTAATAAGCCTACAATATCCCTGTATTGGCCTTTGGACTATAGGGCATCATTCTTAGTCAACATTTTGATAGGAATTCGAGAGGAAACCAAAAGACTCAATTATGATTGCGATATAGTTGTTTCTGCATATGAAAATGATAAACTTAGTGCTGAATCCGGGATACTTAGCAAAAACAAATTTAGTGCTGCAATTATTGGCGGCACATCTTATAAAGATATGGAATACCTAGAAAACATTAAACCACAAATGCCAATAATATTATTTAACCGTAACTCAGATAAATATTTTACAGTTTGTAATGATAACGACGATGCAGCTTATAAAGCAGCTAAACTTTTTGCAGTAAAAGGCCATAAGCGTGCTGCAATTATTACTGTTGAAACTCCATTTTTAGCAATGAATATTAGAACAAAAAGTTTTATAAGTGCTTGCAAAGAATTGGATATTGAAATAGAAGATATTTTTATTATTAAATCCGAAAACTCTTACGAGGGAGGGGTCTTAGCTGCTAAAAAATTTCTTACCTTAGAAAACAGACCACATGCCTTATTTTGCGATTCAGATTTTTTAGCTTTAGGGGCAGCACATATATTTAACAAGGAAGGTACACATATTCCTGAAGATTTAGAAATTATTGCAATTGGTATGTTAAGTCCTGACACTACAGCGTACTCAACGCCTCCTATTACAGTTGTATCACTACCTTCAAAGAAAATGGCAGCTGACTGTATGAATATTATCTATAATATATTAAAAAATAATATTACAGAGCCAGTACACAAAGTACATGAATCTAAATTACTATTTAGAGATTCTTGTCGTCCATAAAGTTCAAAATAAAAAATACCCCCACTAAGTGATGAACTGAGCCACTAAATACAGACATTGTAAAAATACCCCCAATTGTAGGATAATAAAACTATGATTGTGGGTATTTTTATGTTAGGTAAGAAAATCAAAAGACATTTTGGCGCTTTAATTATATATGAATACTATTTGCAATTATGGCATCTTGTAGTAACTTAATTTCTAGGCAAATATTTGATTTTCCATTTAAAATAGCAACATTTTTATTTTGTATTACTTGTTTTTGTTCAATAGCCGTTGCCATTTTTTCAAACACTTGTAATAATTGCGCTAATTTTTCATCCGCCAAGTTTAAGTATCCCTTTTTCGCACAACAGGTGTCAAGTAAATAACAAACATGCTCAGTAGAAAAAACCGTTGGCCACATTAATTCAAGCATTTCCTGGTTATTAGGAATTTCACCCAATGCTGTGGTATATGCCATTTTGAAATTCATGAGATTTATTTGCATTTTTTCTTTTATAAATTTTGTACAATCACTAATATCGGGCCCTCTATTGGATGTTAACTGAACCAATAATTGAGACTGATTACGGATTAATTTTGCAGTTAGCCCTGGTAATCGACTAGAGGCTGAACGGCGGCCTATAATATAAGTTCCAATTAATCCAATTAAGGATCCAATCAATATATCTGTAATACGCGCTTTAGCGAAATATATAACGGTATGTGCATTAGATACTGATGCTAAAAGCAATGTAATTGGAGTAATAAACACAACTGATAACCCAAAATTTTTGGCAATTAAGAGTTCTACTAAAATTGTTAAACAGACTATAATTATAGCTATCATATATCCTTCAGGCTGCAATTTTAAAATATTAATGCCTAACATTAATCCAATAATCGTACCACATGCACGCTGAATTGCACGATGAAATGTGGACATAATCGTTGACCCAAGCATAACAGACGTACACGATAAAGGAATCCAATAGGGTCTATTAAATGGAAAATAAAAAGCTATAATGGTTGATATAGAAAGAACTATTCCAAATCTAATTGCATTAATAAACACTATTGAATCCTTATCACAAGCTTTAATAAATTTCATCCTTAATGAAGGTTTTGAAATTTTGATTCCATGACCAATATATATTAACGGTAAATTAATAATAGCCTCAGTATCATAAATTATATCTAAGAAATCATGATAATTTTGATCTATTTCCTTAGGTAGTTGATCTATTATAATTTTCTCTCCGTCATTTAATTTAATCCCCATAGATAATTTTCTTATCATCTCACAAAGTTCCTTTGGTAACTTTGTCTCTCCATTGTACAATTCAAGCATTTCTAAAAACAACATGTTGGCTTGATCATTTAAAAGGGATAATTTATTAAATAATAATGAATTCTTCCAAGAAATGTACCCCTTTAAAAGGGTTTGCTCTGACTCCTTTAAGGCATTAACAGTACGTTGTCGTACACTATTAATATTTTCACTACCAATAGCCTCACTAAAAGCCACTAAGGCTAAATAAACTTCTTTAACAGCCTTTACTTCAGGACCATGTGGATTAAAAAAACACCCTATCATACTAATTATCCATGCAAAGGATCCACTCATAAGTACTATGGCAGTCCGGATAGCTGCTAATGACGGATTTATGGGCATTCCAGTAGTCATTACGAAACTTAGCACAAAAAATAAAGCCGCGGGACCTGGTATCCTAATCACGCCAAATATGAAAGTCGATGTTGTTCCAATTAACCCCACTAGTAAAACAACAAGTATCGGATAAGGTGCTACTAAAGTACCTAGTGCAACTGAAAAACTTATACCAATTGCAACAAAAAATATTTTTTTTGAGCGTTCTGCATATGGTTCATTAAAAACATATAGATACGTAAAACTTCCGATTACACCAAGTAGTCCCATATTCAATTGCCCTACTAATATACCAATAATCAGTGGAAATCCTGCACATATAGCTGCCCCTATTGCTTTTTGCCATGATGATGGTGTCTTATTAATTTTTAATGTTTGTTTTATTGTAGTTAATAAAGTATTAAAAACAAATAAAAATACGGACCTTTGCTTATCTTTTTTTAACATATATAGCCCTCTTCCTTATAATTTATCACTTGATTTTTTGTAAAGTTTATGTTAATTATTTACTTAAGTCCATTATCTTTTTAAATGATTCATTTAACCTTAGAATTAACTCACTTTTTATAGAAAAGAATATGTAGCTAAATCTGTTTTTAACACAAACCTAACTACATATCCATAATTAATTATATCAAAGCATCAGAAACTGTTTTACCATTATACTCCTTTGTCTTCTTAGATGTGGATCCTAGATTTATCGCAAATCTTCTATATTTTTTTGCATTATATTCTTTTTTCTTTCTTACTTCCTACCAAAGCCGAAAGAACTATAGACATATACTTATCTTCTACTGTGGCCGAGCGCGATGTAATAACTACTGGAACCATAGCGCCCATTACTACACCAGCAGTTTTAGCACCACCAGTACAAGTTAATCCTTTAACAAGAAGATTTCCTGCTACAATATTTGGTACCACCAAAATATCAACGTCTCCACTAACTGGGCTATCATAACCTTTAACCTGAGCCGCAGATTTATCAACTGCTAAATCATATGATATTGGACCTTCAACAATGCATTGTGTTATAATTCCCTCTTTATTCATCCTTTTAAGTTCATCAGCATCAATAGTTTCTGGCATTTTAGGATTAACCGTTTCTACTGCAGCTAAAACAGCAACCTTAGGATTTTCTATTCCTAACGCTGAAAATGCGTCTTTAGCATTTTCTATCATTTCTTTCTTCTGTAGTAAATTTGGATACGTAAGTAGCCCAACATCAGTTATTCCCAAAATCTTATGATAATAAGCTGATTCAATAAAAGCTATCAGTGACATAGTATCGTTTTTTCTAATACCATGTTCCTTATTAACAAGTATCTTCATAAGAGCTCCAGTCAGTATTTTGCCTTTCATAATACAATCAAGTTTACCATCTCGTACCATTTCAGCAGCCTTTAGTCCACAATCCTCCGGAGACTTAATATCTATTATTTCAACTATGTCCTCTGAACATTGAAACTTGGCTAATAGTTCTTTAATTAATGGGGCATCCCCTAGTAATACTGGCCATACTAATCCATCCTTAGCTGCCCTAATCACTGCATCTAATGTATGCTCATCTTGGGCTACAACTACTCCTATACGTCTTTTTTTTGAATGTCCAGCCAACATTTCTTTTAATTGTTTAAATGATGTAATCATATTTATCTCTTCCTTTATTATGTATTTAAGATAATCTTAAAATTTATATTAATGATTAGAGCTCTAGCTCCAACCATTAATATTTTTTTATTAAATTTAATCTATTTTCTAAATTCCGCTAGTTGCCAATTTGTTATATTTTTTGTATTTGTCTTTAGCATCCTTTTCTGCAGCTTCAAATAACTCATTA
>NZ_JAHLDU010000060.1 GCF_018861905.1 Clostridium sp. DSM 17811 | reverse complement strand
AAGCAGGAAAACTTTATTTTAAATACACAAATACTTGGGAGAGTACTGTTGAGGAGGTTAAAGATTTTGGAATAACCGGAATAGATTTAGGAAAAGGATTGGTAAATTTAGGCGCTGATGTATTAAAAAGTGGATATGGGCTTGTAAAAGGTGCTGTAGTATTCGTGGGTGCAGGCATGGCAATGAAATCTATGATGGAAACAGGAGATGCGCCTGATTGTTTAAAGAATTGTATTACTAAAACCGAAGGGTACGGTAAAACAGTATCTGAAGTATTAAAAGACCCAATAATAATTGCGGAAGGAATGGCACAAAGTGCATCAGATACTGTGGAGGAAAAAGGAATAGCATATTCAACTTCATATGTGCTTGGAGGAGTGCTTTTAACTAAAGGACTTGGTAAAGCAAACTCTGTATTTAAGGCGAGAAAAGCGGCAGATGTAGAGAAAGTTGCTACAAAAGTAGATAAGGCGGCAAGTAATACTGCTACTGTTAAATATTATAGGGTTCAAGGTGGAACGCCACCTAATGCAAGTAGAAGTAGGATTAGTATAGGTGATGAAGGTAAAATAAGTATACCAAATAAAACATCTGATTTAAATATAAGTACTGGAGATTTAGAACATGCACACCATTTTAAAAATCTTAGAGGCGAGGGTGCCGGAATAGTAGAATTTGAGGTGCCAAATTGGTTTGATGACTTTTTAAAGGAAAGTGCGATACCTCAGAAGGGATATAAGAATAATCCATTAAATCAAGGAAAAACAGTACCTAAAATTGTAGACCCTTCAACGCCTGGAACTTCATATGAATTTCCAGCTCCTTGGGTTGAATGGATTGAGGAATATGGGACTAATGGAAAAATAACAAAATAGATATAATAATATTTACACTAACTATGTTATTTATTATTAAGCTTGGAGGAGTATATGAAATACAAACCAGAATATGCTGAAAATATAATTGTAGGAGTAAATTTTAATAGTGAATTTAACTGGTACGTCACAGATAAAGAATTGTGGATATTAGATCAAGTAAAATGGATTAACGATTACAATGATAATGGAATACATTGTGAGGTATTAGAAGATTTTTCAGAACGATTTGATATGCCAATTGTTAGTGAAGAAAATGCGAATATATTTTTAAAATATATTGAGGACTATAAAACAAATTATGGTGAATTAATGGTTTTAGTTAAGAATAAAGATATTGAAGAAACAATATTAGAACTTTCACCTTCATTATTCGTTGATTTTGATAAAAAGAGACTATATTCTTGCTATCCAGAACCACTTAGATTTGAAAAATATATACCAAAAGGATGGGTTGGTAAGATTGAGGATTTTAGCCGATATATACCTTGTAGCAAGGTTTACTGGATAATAGATGGAGTAGATGTCATAAAACAAGTGTATAATAAAGAAGTAGAAAATTTTTAGGAGGGTCAAATGAGTGAAAATTATTTAACAATTCAAAGTGAAAAATTTCAAAAAGATGAAAATAGTGAACCAGTAGAAGGATTAACAATTATTATTGATGGTAAAGTTAAACAAGTATTTGATAAAATAAAATTAGAAAAAGGATATAATAGTTACTCTGAAATATTAAGAGATGCTATTTTTAATGGTATAAATACAATTATAAAAAAATAAAAATTTTAAACACCTAATTAGAATAGATTAGGTGTTTTTTTAACTTTATAACATCATTAAGTAAACTATAAAAATATATATGACAAAAGATAGCTTCCTAAGAGAATAAGGATTATGAATACAGTAATAAAGTAGGTAAGCTTTATTTTCTAATAGAGAAAACATTGACTCTATTTTTATGCAGAAACATTGCGAAAAACGTGCATATTGTAAAAGATACATAAATGAAATGCAAGGTATCATAAGACCTGTTAGTTCATCTAATATGATGCAAGTAGATAGAAATGATATATGGTGGAATATGGAGTCTATATTTAGGGCTTGTGATGAAGTAGGAATTCTTAAAATAAATGTTTGATCGTGTATTAGTCTACCAAACTTATTTCAAAGTGCTGAAGACAAAGCAAGTGCACAAAAAAATAGTAGAATGATGGAAGACATAGGCGATGACATAAAATATTGTTATAATAGATTGAACGACAACAAAGATGATTTGAAAAATATATATGACAAAAAAATAGTGCCTTATGAGAATAAGGATGATGAATATAGCAATAAAGCAGGAAAGCTTTATTTTAAATACACAAATACATGGGAGAGCATTGTTGATGATGGTAAAGATTTTGGAATAACCGGAATAAATTTTGGGAAAGGATTATTTAATTTAGGAGCGGATGTATTAAAGGGTGGATATGGCCTAGCAAAAGGTGCTGTAGTAATTGCTGGTGCAGGTGTAGGTGTTGCAATGAAATCAATGATGGAAACAGGCGATGCACCTGATTGTTTAAAGACATGTATTACTAAAACCGAGGGGTACGGTAAAACAGTATCTGAAGTATTAAAAGACCCAATAATAATTGCGGAAGGAATGGCACAGAGTGCATCAGATACTGTGGAAGAAAAAGGTATTGCATATTCTACTTCATATGTGGTTGGAGGATTGCTTTTAACTAAAGGACTTAATAAGGCTAGCTCGGTTTCTAAGGTTTGGAAAGCTGTAGATGTAAGTAGAATTGATTATTTAAGAGAGAAATATGGTAAGCTTAGTCCAGCAAAATTACACAGCGAGATAAACAGAAAAGAGTTAAGAAGAATAGTAGGTAATGAAAATCCTTCAAAGGTTGCACAAAGTTGGCAAGGTGGTGACCCGTACTTTGGTGTAGATATATATAGGGATATTAAATTAAAACCAGGAAAAATAATTTATGCCGGAGTGCCTAGACCAACGGGATATTTAACAACTAAGTTAGGAATAGATAGGGTTGGAAATGATGCTACAAAAGTTTTTAAGGGGTTACAGGTAAAACCTTTTTACAAAGATGTAATGGATATGGCGGAATATAGAAATTCAATGATGGCATATGAACCAACAATTGATGTAAATTGGGCTTTTGGAATTACAAAGGCGAATCCTCAATTTGGGGATGGAAAATTGCCACAAATATTTATACAAAATTTTAATGAATTAGTCGATAATGGATATTTTAAAAAGATTCCAGAAAAGGCTATAAAATTACAAAATTACAAAATGCCTCTCGATGATTATGATAAAATTATAGAAAAAATAATTGAAATGGGCGGAAAGGAATATTAGGTGAATGTTATGAATAGGTTGGAGTCAAAAATCAAGATAGATGATAGAGATATAGATAATACAACCACTAAATCTGAATTTATATCTTTATTTCAAAATGAATTAAGAAAATATAATGATAAGAGTAAAATATTTAGATTTAAAAGTCCCTTGAAAATTGAAGGATTCAATAGCTGGATCTTGGTAGCTTTTAATAATTTAGAAAAAATAAATTTTATACAAATAAATGATGCAAACCCAGAACTAGTTAATAGCTATGAAAATTGGTCTAATTATAAAGCAAAACTAATAAAAGAGAGTCAAAATAATTTTATGAAATCTATACTAGGGGAGCCTGATAATATAAGGCCTGGAGCTATAGAATATCTATTTAATTGGGCAAATATTACTTCGTATGAGGACCCGAGAAGTGGAGATTCTGCAATTAGTATAAGATTTATTTATTAGCAACTAATAAACTGATTCACTACGTTCATCCATTTATTGGAATGGGGTCGCATCAACAACCTAGTAGCAAGCTAAACCAAGGTTTCGCAAGAATCCGTAGGGGGTGTGGACTATTAGTGAACGACCTACGCGTAAGATAGGCAAAGATGAAACATGTGATGCGAATTTAGAGAAGAAGTTAGGGTGAAAAGTCGAGATATTTGAAAAGAATATAAATAAAAAAACTTGGCGCAAGCCTGTGGGAGAGAACTACTAAAATTTATAGAGATATAATTTTCAGTAGTTTTTTGTATTAAAAGATAAGGAACTGACAAATAAGTTGCTTATAAAATGGCATATTTATGTGATATGAAGAGACAGAGAATTTATAATATGGCAAGTAAGTATTATTATAATACAAGCTTTTATATGAAATGGAAAAAAAGAGTAATTTAGATACTTATAAAAATGCAGAGGGACCAACACCAGAGTCTATGTTAGAAAAATAGGGTTCATGGGAAGGTGAAAATTCAAGTGAGCCAAGAATAATTTAATGATTTATATACAATATTTGATAGGTTCATAAATGAAATGCAAGATATCATAAGACTGGTTAGTTCATCTAAAGTGATGCTGAAATTGTGAAGAGAGATAAAAAACACATTTTAATATATGATGCAGGAGAAATATGTTAAAATGTGGAATAAATAGGAATTACAGAAGAAGAGGTTGAATTAGTTAAAAAGAGTTCTACGGATGCTTATAATATTATAATCAAATATCAAAATAAAGCTATGGTTGGTGATAAGTAAATATATGAAGATAACAGGAACAATGTCATATATAAAGGTTGAAATTGATGAAAAGGTAGTGAAAATTGAAGGAGAAATGATAGTAGGAAGATTTGTTGCTTTAAAAAACACGATAAGAAATTGGGAACCACCACATAATAATGAAGTAATTGATGATAAAATGAAAGATGAAATAATAGACAAAGTTATTAACAAAACTAAAAATTCTCATTTAGTAATAACATTTGAATAAATCGATGTTTAATTAATATGTTTGCACTTACTGAAAATATTACTGAAGAAATTTTATAGACATTGAAGGAAGTATTTATAAGATAGATATGATTATTTATATTTAAGAGAAGAAGGAGGAGTTTGTTATGGTGAAAAATAGTGCAAGGGAATTTATTGAAACAGCAAAAAAGTATTTTGATAATAGGGTACAAGGATTTTCATTATATGCTGTTACTGACGAACCATACAAAATGTTTAGTTTAAAGTTCCATGCATATGAATTTTATGTAGTTATACTTAATTATGATAGAGGACACTTCGGATGTTGTATTTCTTTTGGAACTGATGCTATTGCTTTAGAGAATAATAAAGAGTGGGATGATAACGTCGAGTTACTTGATTTTTGGGCTGATATTGATGAACAGTTGAAGTTGAGAATACCTGATAAGTATTTAATAGCAAATGGTTGGAAATAGCAAATGGTTGGAAATAGAATACTATGATTGACATCGAATTATCAAATAGTTGCAGGTGCAGGCATAGGCGTTGCAATGAAATCAATGATGGAAACAGGAGATGCGCCTGATTGTTTAAAGACATGTATTACTGAAACCAAAGGTTACGGTAAAACAGTGTCATCAGTATTAAAAGACCCAGTTATACTCGCAGAAGGAATGGCACAGAGTGCATCAGATACTGTAGAGGAAAAAGGAATAGCATATTCTACTTCATATGTGCTTGGGGGAGTGCTTTTAACTAAAGGACTTAATAAAGTTAGCTCGGTATCTAAGGCTGGGGAAGTTGTAGATGTAGAGAAGAACGTATTGAAGGTAGATAAGGGAGTAAGTGATACTGATATAATAAAGAGTGTTGGGTTAGATAAAGTTAAGATGGATGAAATAGTATCTATGTCTAAAGGTAGTAGACCACAACCATCAACTTATCTCAGCAATGACTATATGCAGCTGCATTTAAAGCAATTTGAAAATGGTGGTTCTTTCGTAATGACTAAGCAACAATATATGAGATTTGTTGAAGGAAATCCTTATATAGGTTGTCCAGATAATACTCAATTTATAGCTCCTAAAGATTTTATGGATAAGATAGATAATACAGCAAAAGGAGATATATCTGTATACGAAAAGAAGTTGGGATTTGATGATGGACATTTTTCATCACAAGGAGGATTAGTTAGATTCGATATAAAAAATCCTAATGATATTAATCTTAGAATACCATCAGGTAATGAATTGGGAGCTAATGAACATTGGATTCCGGGTGGTTATACAGATGGAGGAACAGCTGAGGCAATAACAGATAGCATACCTAATAATATAGATTCTGTAGATATTAAATTTTTTAAATAAGGAGCTATGAAAAATGGAAATTAAAATGAAGACAATAAATGCAATAAATAATAATGAATTAGTTAATTTGTTAGAGGGAAGTGGCTCATATACGATTGAATTGCATCAATTCGTAAGTGCACATGTTCCAACTGACGTTGGAAGTGTTTTAACCAAAGGAATATATTTAGTATATAAAGAAAATCCAGAAGTTAAAATAGATAAATTATTAGAAGAAACATTGTTAACAATGATGAATGGAGAGATATTTGATATATATTGTGCTCTATCGACTATTTATAGCCAATTAATAGAAGAATCATTTGATGCATCGCCATTTAAAATTGATAGAGATAAAATACTTAGTAAGCTCAGAAGTTCATTAAAAAATAATGAGGCCGATTTAAAGAAGTATTTTGAATGGGAAGGGATGGGAAGACCACAAGGACTGTGGACTGAGGTATTAAGAATAAATATGCTTTGTGAAAAACATTGGAATATATCAATTTTATAAATGATTAAAATTTAAATTATATTTATTACATTTATCATTAAATTAACTCCATAATAAATAGAATCAAAAGGAGATATTAAAACATATATTGAGTTAGAGAATTTCCGAAGAGTGGGAACGAGAAGTGATCATAGAGAGTGATGATAGCCAAAAATTTAATATATGATGTAAATTTATGATGTAAATTTATGAAAAACATACCATTGATACCAATTGTGATTACTTAAGAAGTGGTAAGGATAGAAACAAAGCAAGATTATCGACAACCATAGAAAAGAACTACTATGATATATATAGGACTATATATTATAGTAGTTTATGTTATTAAGGGATATTTTAAGATATATAATATACCAATTTAAAGGATATTACAAAGTAAAGATAAATTTACAATTTATTACTCAAATTGTAATCATCGCTACCTTAATACCAAATTGGAGGCTGAAAACCAAGGAGAAGCAATAGAAGCATTAAAGGAAAATTATTCTGAGCTGGAAGGTGACTTAGAAGGGTGCCAGGAAGAGCTTAATGATTTGTATATAATATTTGATGGGTACATAAGTGAAATGCAAGATATCATAAGACCAGTTAATTCATCTAGTATGATGCAGGTAGATAGAAATGATATATGGTGGAATATGGAGTCTATATT
>NZ_JAHLDU010000059.1 GCF_018861905.1 Clostridium sp. DSM 17811 | reverse complement strand
GCGATATCTATTAGGTAATGCAGCATAAACAAAGCGCCTACCAAATGATAGACGCCTTGCTTGAAATCTTTAATTATTTCCACTGTCTACTTGACAGGGGGCAGTTCAAAAGAAGGGTTTCCTTCTTTGATATATATTAAATTTGACACTTGCTAATAAATACTGCAAGTTCAGTTCTACTGTTAAGGTCAAGTTTCTCAAGTATTTTTGTAACATAATTTTTTACGGTCCCCAGTCTTAAAAAGAGAATTTCACAAATATATTTGTTATTCTTACCTTGGGCAATAAGCTTTGCAACATCTATCTCTCTTGGTGTAAGTGCATCTAATGTATATTTTTGATTGTAAACTTTATGAGAAGAGTGATTTTCACTAGTTAATGAATTAAAAGCTGTAACTATTTTTAGGGCTACCCCTGGATCAAGGAGCATAGTACCATCATAAGCTGTTTTTATTGCTTTTATTATATAGTCTGAACCGGCATCCTTTAATATGTAACCATCCGCCCCATTTTTTATTGCTTTAAATATATACTCATCTTCACTAAAGGTTGTAAGGATTATTACCTTTACATCTGTATATTTTTCTTTAATGATTTTAGTAGCGACCACACCGTCCATTATTGGCATTCTAACATCCATAAGAATTACATCTGGAAGCACCCTATTTAAAAGAATAAGTAGCTGTTTGCCATTTTCAGCCTCTCCAATTATGTTAATACCCTCGTCCAAGCTTAAAATCATCTTTATTCCTTCTCTTACTATTTTCTGATCATCAGCTAATATAACATTTATCATATTTTACAGATCCCCCATTTTAATTTAGAAATTATAATGTTTTATATAATTTCTTTCCTTTAGCACGCTAAAGAAATGTATATTCTCTTTTATATTTCCTCCATTGGTATTGGAATACATATATCTATGCTAAAACCTAGGTTATTACTACTAGAGTAATTCGCAAATCCATTAAGTAACCTTACTCTATCATCAATCCCATTTAATCCATTTGATTTTATAATTTTATCACATCTAATTCCATTATTTTTTATAATAAGATTTATATTTTCATTTTTATTAAAGATTGTTATATTAATTTCTGATGATTTTCCATGTTTTATGCTATTAGTTATAGCCTCCTGAATAGTTTTATAAATGGAACTTTTTATAATAGGACTTAAGTTATCTAGGTTTTTATCTGCATTAAAATTAATATTTATATCAGTAATTAGATGAAAATTATTAATGAGTTTCCTAATGGAACCATAGAAATCCACTATTTCACGTTCTTCTTTCAGTAAATCAACAATTTCTCTAAGGCTACTAATACTAGATTTTGCAATGTCTTCACACTTAACTATTATCTCTTTTACTTTTTCAGGTTTTGTTTCACATATCTTTTTCGCAAATTCCAGATGCATAGTTAGAGCCATTAGATAATGGCCTAATGAATCATGAAGTTCTTGGGATACCCGCGCTCTTTCTTTAGCAGTTGTTAACTCTTCCACTTCCAAGTTATATTGTTTAAGTTTTATATTTGCAAGTTGTAGTTTTTTATTTAATTTATTTACTTCTTCTTTTTCTATTTGTACAGTTTTAATAAAATAGGCTATGCTAATTACAGCAACATAAAATAACATGGCACGGCTTAATATTGTTAGCCTGTCCCAGTTGTTAGGTATTCCTATTTGCAAAATTAATATTACAAAAAGTGAAAATGAATGTACGAAGAATAGAAACTTTTGACTAATTCTTTTTAACTCGAAAATTTCTATTAACGGTAATAATATATAAACAATAGTTCCAGCTCCAGATGCATTTATAAAATATTGCAATACAGTTGCACCACATATAGTGAAAAGTAATGAAATACACATGTACTGAGAACCTATAGTTAACTTGGTAGTTCTTATATAATCATTTACCAAAAGTATAAATATAAGGATTAATAATGGTATCATTGCCGAGGCCTTATTATGATAAAAGCGATATATGCCAATAAACATTGACAATGATAAAATATATCTTGAAATTAGTAGATACTTTTTAAATTTAGGCATTTTCATAACCTCGCTTTATATTAAACGTTTATTCATATAAAACGTCTATTTATATTATAACATTGTCAATATATCAATGGATACATTACTTAAGTAACTATAATTATTCACGATAATATATTAAAATACTATTAGTATTAAACAATTTTGTAATAATAATGTTATTTAGGTATTTTATTTATAAGTTTTAAGGGGGATTCAAGAATGAAAATTACAGAACTTTGTGTTAAAAAGCCTCTTGCCGTTCTTATGGTAGTATTGCTCACGGTAGGACTCGGAGTAATGGGATATTCAAGTCTCGGTGCAGATTTAATGCCGGCAGTTGATGTTCCTGTAATAACAATAACAACTACATACCCAGGTGCTGGTACAGCGGAAATAGAAACTGATGTAGTTAAACCAGTAGAGGATGCAGTTTCAGGTATAAGTGGTGTTGATACTATAAGTTCAGGATCTTCTGAAGGATATGGTTATACTACCATTATGTTCAAAATGGGAAATGATATGAATACCGCATTTTTAGATGTTCAACAGGCACTGGGCGATATATCAAACAAACTTCCTACAGATGCAACAAAACCTGTAATAAAAAAGCTAGATATAAATGCAACGCCTATAATGATGCTTTCTGTTTCAAGTTCACTACCATACAGTAAATTGTATGACAGTGCAGATAAAATACAAAAGTCACTCGAGAAAACTGATGGTGTTGGTAATGTATCTCTAGAGGGTGCTGTTAAAAAACAACTAATTATTAAAGTAAATAAAACGCTTTTGGAACAGTATGGTATAGCTGTTAATACCATAACTTCTAAACTTCAAAGCGATAACCTAAATATACCAGCAGGTCAATTTAAGCAAGAAGATTCTAATCAAACAATAAAAGTACTTGGTCAATTTGAAAGCATAAAAGATGTACAAAACCTTCAAATTCCAATGACAAACGGTGGAACTATAAAACTTAGCGAAATTGCAGATGTAAAACTAGATTATCCAGATGCAACTGAGCTCGTAAGGTTAAATGGGAAAAATTCTATAGGCATATTTGTTCAAAAACAAAGTGACTCTAATATAGTTATAACTGCTAAAGCTGTACAAAAACAGCTAGATGTTTTGAAAAAAACTCTTCCAGCTGGAATAAAAGTAGCGATAACATCCGATTCATCAACCTTTATAAATTCCTCACTTAAAGAGGTTAAATACGGTCTTATTGAGGGTATAATTTCAACAATTTTAGTAATGTTTCTTTTCCTTAGAAGCATAAAAGCTTCGTCAATAATACTTGTTGCTATACCAACATCTCTTATTGCAACATTTTTCATGATGTATGTTTTCAACTTTACTCTTAATATGTTATCACTACTTGCGTTATCCTTATCCATTGGTATTCTTGTAGATGACTCCATAGTAGTGCTTGAAAATATTCAAAGGCACTTGACCATGGGAAAAACAGTTTTTAGATCAGTTGTAGATGGACGAGAAGAAATAGCAATGGCGGCTATTTCTATAACCTTATGCGACATAGTTGTATTTGGACCAATAGCGTTTATGTCAGGTATGATCGGGCAGTTTTTTAAACAGTTTGGACTTACAGTAGTTTTTGCTGCTTTATTTTCCTTAATTGTTTCATTTACAGTTACCCCAATGCTTGCTTCAAAATTATTAAAGGAAAAGAAGAATGATGACGATAATAATAATATGAAGCTCAAGAAAAAAGGATTTTTTGATAAATTTATTATTTTTTATAAAAAATTTCTTTTGTTTTCGCTGGATCATAGATGGAAGATGGTAGCCTTAGTAAGCTCATTATTGATACTTAGCGTGGCATTAATTCCACTTAAACTAATTAATACTGAACTTACACCTAAAACAGATCAGAGTCAATTTACAATTAATATGTCATTATCACCAAGTAGTGACGTTAAACTTACAGATGTAAAAGTTAAAGAAGTAGAGGCACATTTAAAGAGCATAAAAGAAGTTGACAATTACTTTACTATTGTTGGCATTAATAATAAACAGTCTTCTGCGCAAATTAATGTTAATTTATATCCTAAAAAACAAAGAGAAAAAAGTCAAGACCAGATTTCATCTGAGATGCGCGCATGGAGTAAAACACTTACTGGAGTTGATATATCTATAGGTGAAGCCAGTTCTTCTGGTAGTAGCAAGCCTATCGCAATAAGTATAACTGGACCTAATTTAGATGTATTAAAACAATTAGGTAGTGAGGTTCAGAGCTCAGTACAAGCAGTCTCTGGAACTACAGATGTAAGCAACAGTAATCAAGCAAATGAGAGCCAAATCGCTGTTAAAATCGACAAAATTGCTGCAGCACAATATGGAATAAAGCCTTCTGATATATCAAGTGCTCTTAAAGCCACTACGGAGCAAGGGGTGTCTGGTGGAGTATTTAGGGAAAATAATGAGGAGTATGATGTTATTGTAAAACTTGATAAGGGTCAAATTGTTACAAAATCAGATATATCCACAATAAAAGTAGCTAATTCAAGTGGACAGCAAATTCCGATTGATTTGCTAGCAAAGGTTTATATGTCAGACAGTCCACAACAGATATTAAGAAAGAACCGTGACGAAATGGTTACCATTTATGCTAATAACCAGGGAAGACCTCTTGGTAGTGTTACTACGGATATCAAAGAAAAAATAAATAAAATTACAATCCCAGATGGATACGCGCTATCTTATGGTGGTGATCAAAAGAGTATGGCAGATTCCTTTACTTCACTTATTGAAGCAATTGTTGCATCAATTATACTCGTATATATGATCTTAGTTGTTTTATATGAATCATTCTTAACTCCAGCTTTAAGAATGTTATCACTACCTTGTGGATTAATTGGGGCACTTATAGCACTCGCCATTACAGGAAATAGTTTAAATATTATGTCGATGATTGGATTAATAATGCTTGATGGCCTGGCCGCCAAAAATGGAACACTATTAATAGATTATACGCTTACTCTTATGAAGACAGGTTTGCCTCTTCGCGAGGCATTAGTAGAGGCTGGACTTACAAGACTAAGACCAATACTCATGACGACCATAACTATGGTAGTTGGGATGTTACCCTCAGCACTTGCTACTGCTGAAGGTAGTGAATATAGAGTAGGAATGTCAGTTGCAATAATAGGAGGAATGATTACATCCACGATTTTATCACCAATAATAATTCCAGTGGTATATACGTTGATTGATGATATGAAAGGGTTCTTTGGCAAAAAGAAAAGAAAATCTGATAAAATAGATAAAGGAGTTACATTATGATGAAGCTTAAAGGGATTAAAGGATTTTTATTAATAAGTTTAACATTGAGTATAACTTTAATAGGAGTGGGTTGTGGAAATAAAGATGTAAGTGTTGCATCGAATGATATTTCAAAAAATGTTAAAGCGTCTCCAGTTAGTATATCTTCAATAACAACAACTACAAAATATGGAAGCAAGTTAGCAACATCTAGTCAAACTGTGGTTACATCTAAAATAGCTGGTAAAGTTAATGGTGTAAATGTAGATGTTGGTCAGAGTGTAAAAAAAGGTGATATTTTATTTACTCTTGATAGATTGGAACTTACGGCGCAATATAATGTAGCAAAAGCGGCCATGGACACTGCTAATGCAAATCTTGATAAAACCAGTGGTTCAGGTTACGAGCAGCAATTAATATCTGCAAATTCAACATTAGATATTGCAAAAACAACATATAATGATGCGAAAAATAATTATAATACAATTCATCAGCAATATAATATAGGAGACTCTGCGAAGAGCGAACTTGATGCTGCAAAATCAAAAATGGATAGTGCTGGGCTTCAGGTTAGCGCCGCGAGTGATTCTTTATCACTTTTAAAATCAAAAACAGGACCACAAACGGATGCTGCAGCTGCAGGTCAGGTTCAGCAAGCTAAGGCATCACTTGATTTAGCGCAAATACAAATGGATAATGCTTCTATTATATCACCTATAAATGGAGTTATATCTGAGCGAAATGTTGAAGTCGGCGAAGTAGTATCAAGTGCAGTTAGTGCATTTACTATAATTGATGCAAGTAGCCTGCGCTCTGAAGTATCGATGACAGACAAAGATGTTATAAAGGTAAAAGTAAATCAGAAAATACCTGTACAAATATCATCTATGAATAATAAAATTGTACAAGGAGTAGTAGACACCATAAGTCCTTCAGCAGATGCTAAAACACAATTGTATACAGTAAAGGTTAAGATAGAGAATCCTTCTAATTTATTAAAACCAGGAATGATAGTAAGAGTTGAGTTTCCAGATGTGGTAAAAACAGATATATCGGTTGTACCAAATGGAGCAATATTTACAGAAAACAGTGTGCAATATGTATATATAGTGGACGCTACTAGGCTCAAAAAGAAACAAGTAGTTGTTGGAATAGCAAATACTACGCAAACTGAGATTGTCAGTGGTATAAAACTTGGTGATCAAGTGGTAACTGAAGGGCAGAGTTTCTTAAATGAAGGGCAGAAAGTCAGTATTGTAAAATAGATGTATATTACTACAACTGCAATTCTCCGGCGTGCTTTGCAAACGAACTTTAAACAAGAAATTTGATTAAGAAATTCTAATGTTTTGCTCATGTAAAATTCTCTATCGCTCACATTCGTCGTCCTGACTCAGGTTCGCTAGCTTGCCTTCCTGGCAAGCTTACGAGAATTTTACAATCGCAAAACAAGAATTTCTAAATCAAATTTCAATAGTTTATTCGTCTCGTATTGCAATTCACTTCGGAGAAGCTATTAATATATATTATTACAACTGCAATTTACTGCGCTGAGTAATTCTAAACTGATTTTACTTAAAGGGACTAAAAAGTACAAACTCGCTATCGCTCAAACATGTACTTTTCTTAACGTATATTTAATAAATAAAAAGGATGGTAGAAAAATGAAAATAAAAAAATCGTTTTTGGGTATTGTATTAATGTTTTCGATGTTAATAAATGTTATAGTTCCTAATCTTGCTTTTGCAACTACTTTAGATTACAAAACTTCTGTTGCAAAGATGAAACAGCTTGGTATCATAGACAGTACAGTTACAAATGTTAACAAAAAAATGACTAATGGTGAATTAATAAAGGCGATGGCTATAGCTGATGGGTTAGGTGATAGTGCAGCTAGTCTTCGAGGCAAAACAATATTTCCAGATGTA
>NZ_JAHLDU010000058.1 GCF_018861905.1 Clostridium sp. DSM 17811 | reverse complement strand
CCACCAATTATGATTAAATCATATTCTTGCATATTTATTCCTCCAATTTATAAAGATTGTTTATTCGTTCCGGTTAGTAAAATAGAATTTCCACCTGATTTTGTAACTTCGCAGAGTGGTATATTAAGTTCTTTAGCTAGAATGTCTACAACTTTTGTTGAACAAAAACCTGATTGGCATCTGCCCATTCCGGCTCTTGTACGAAGCTTAACTCCATCAAGTGTTTTTGCTCCAAGAGGTCTTCTTATAGCATCTAAGATTTCACCTTCTGTTACAGTTTCACATCTACAGATAACTGTTCCATACTCAGGTATTTCCTTAATTATTGCTTTTCGTTCTTCATTAGACATTTCTCTGAATTTTCTTATGCCTTTTCTTATTGGATTAAATTTTAAATTCTTTTCAGGACTTAGTTTATTTGTTATCATATCCACTACCATTACAGCGATACTTGGTGCACTGCTTAATCCTGGAGATGCAATTGATGCGACATTAATAAAGTTTTTAGCATCAGCTGCTTCTTCAATTATAAAATCATCTGATTCAGTATGAGCTCTATTTCCTGAGAATGAAGTTATAACCATATTCATAGGAAACGGCATTTGGATGCTTAATTGAGCTTTGGCAATGATATCATCAATGCCTTCGCGAGTTGTATCTAAATTTGTTTTGTCTTCTAAGTCAACAGCATTAGGTCCAATTAATAGGTTGCCATCAACCGTTGGTGTAACTAGAACTCCTTTTCCAAGATTAGTTGGAAGTTGAAAAATAGTATTTTTTATTAGAGATCCAGCAGTTCTGTCAAATAAAACATATTCACCTCGTCTTGGTATTATATTGATTTTGTTCTTGCTAACCATATTATTCATTTCGCCTGAAAATAAACCGGCGGCATTTATTATCATTTTTGTTTCAATATCGCCTTTATTAGTTTTAATAATATATCCATTTGAGTTTTTTTCTATATTTTCAACGTTAGTTTCAAATTTAAATTCCACACCGTTGTTATATGAATTTTCAGCTAGTGCAATAGTCATTTCGTATGGACAAACTATTCCTCCTGTTGGAGCATAAAGTGCACCAACACATTTCTCAGTTACATTTGGTTCCATTTTTCTAACAGCATCACCATCAATAATTACTAAATCAGGTACTCCATTTAGTTTACCTTGTTCTAGTAAATGGTCAAGATCCGGCATATTCTTCTTGTCGAAACAAAGAACCAAAGAACCATTTCTCTTAAATGGAAAATCTAATTCCTTTGCAAGATCCGTAAACATTGCATTACCTTTTGCATTTAATTTTCCCTTCAAAGTACTTGGCTTAGCATCAAAACCACCATGTACAATTGCGCTGTTTGCTTTTGTTGTACCAGAAGCAACATCACTAGATCTTTCAAGCACACATGTTTTTACATTATATTTAGATAACTCTCTTGATATTGAGCAGCCAATAACACCTGCACCAATAATAGTTACGTCAAACATCATTTAACCTCCTAATTACGCAAAAAAAGAGAACCTTGATTAATAGGTATAAAATACCCACACATCAAGGCTCTCTAATCTCCGCCTTTAATTATTTACTAATTTATTAGATTTTAGCATAATATATATAATAAAACAAGTATTAATTTAAACGTTTTCAAAGAAAATAGTAATTTTTGTGGTAAACGTAAACCTAATGGCGTACCCTCAACGTTTATTCTGTCATATAAAAACAAACATATTATAAATAATATTTTTATAATGTGTTTGTTAAGCATTTAATCTAAATTCTAATAATATATTTCATCAAGTATACTGTAGACGAACACTTACAATGTTCCAGTCTTCCGGAAAATGCCTTGCAATATTTGATTTTGAGGTCTCGGTAAAATAGCCGACTATAAGAATCTTCACTTCTAAACCACCTTTCATGCTCTATACCATGCTTCGAAGAAAACCCGTTTGATGTTTGAAATTACAAGCTCGGCATCTTTTCAGTCATACGATATATCCATGAACTATCTCGGAAACCCTCATTTCACTGGCTTCAAGCTCTTTGTTTTCCATTGCCAAAGTCCTCATTTTAAACATTACAGAAGAGCTTAATAATAGCAAAATAAGTTTCCCATAAAGCTGACATTGAAACCGTTCTATTTTAACTTGTTTTACAGCATGTATATGAAATACGGATTTCCATGTTTTAAAAATTATTTCTATTTGACAACGCAAGGCATATAGCTCATAGACTTGTTTCGCACTTAAAACTTCTTGCTCAATATTTGTTATATACATAGATATTCCTAATAATTCAATCGTATTATCGCTTTTTTTTATACCTTTCTTTTTAGCATTCTTTTTACTTTTTTCGACCTTTTTTTCAATTGCTCATTTGTTAGTTTATATAAAAGGCTTTTCTTTTTTCTATGTCCAAAAAATCTTCAAAGTTGAAATATCCAAGATCTCTTAAAATAAGATCCCAAACTTTGATATTCTCTCTTATTTTGCTCCCAAAAGTATTGTCACTTCCAGAGCCTGGTCCTACTTGCATATTAAGAAGATTTCCGGATTTCAATTCATATTCTAGTTGTATTTTTACACCTGAAGCTTGAGAACATCCACCAGAGCCAGGATAAATATCTTTATAATTTTCTGGTACTTGAAAAGCAGCATAAACAAACAAATCCCCATGCGCTAGTTTTACTTTTTCTTTTTACAAAACCTGTCTCTCTCGCAACTTCTTCAATCTCTTCTTTTGAAAAACAGAGTTTAAGTTCATCTGCAAAAAGCTTTATATCTCTATCAAGTTTTGATTTTTTTCCTTCTGTCATATATAATTCCCCCCCCACGGTGTCGTTTTATTGTCTCTCTAATAATAACATTTTTACAAATGGGGGGCTTTATTTTTATAGAGTGTTCTTAGCTTGATGGCTATGTTGCCGTACCCCAGTAGGAACCTTAAAACCTCTTCATAAAGGTAAATGTACTTTACGTAGATATTCGTAATTGTTTTGTTATACTTTTTTAGTATTGGTATAGTAACGGAACGAAAAACTGGAATAGGGAACATAAAATTCAAACAAAAGCGTCATAAACTGTTATAGTTTATGACGCTTGCGATTTTTGGTTGTATTTAGTGTTTCTTTATGTACGCCTAGTTTTTAACTCCAATTGATACATTGTGTCTCCGTTGGTGTTCCCATACAGGTTACAATTACTTATTGTTTTTGCTTGGTGTAAAATGTGAAATTATTTCGCCACCTACATATAATAAAATTAAAACTATTACAAAATAAATTATATTATTGAATCCTTTTAAATATTTATTTGTAATAAATATTATAAAAAAATACCAAACTAGAGTTAAAACTAAACCTAATATAGTTGTTCTAGGTTTCATTTGTTATTCTCCTTTCAGTACTAATACCCACCTGGGTATTGATATCCAGTTTTAAGATTTGAACCCATTAAATTCGACTTAGCCCATATTGTATAATAAACCCCTGGTTTCAAACTTATGGTACTAGCAATTATCCCTGCAACGTAACCTAAAAGTTTTGTTGGTAATGTTGGGAAGTAATGTCCTAATACGATAGCCACTGCTCCTGTTCCGTACTTGGCACTAGCTTTTGCTGATATATCTATGGTCTGCATCATACTTCTGCTTAAACGAAGTCCATATCCCCACCAATAAACGTTGAACGCTGTTACACCTTCATAGCTAGCTGCACTCGTAGTACTAATAGCCGAAGCTTTGGGTAAAATATTAACAGGCAAAATGTTAATAACATTTTTATTTACATTTGTAGATTTATCTTTAGTCAATGTTCCAAGTTTATCATTTGATTGTTTAATACTTTCCTTGATTTTTGCTAATTCTGATATTGAAATTTTATTTTGAACACTAATAGGTAATTTTTACACAAATTTATTGTTTTCTACAACTATATATTTGTCTACCTTGTCAATACTAGATTGACTTAATGTGTTTGTCTTGATTGGGGTAACTGCCGTTGTAGTGCTAGTAGTATCCTGAATTGAAGTCTTATTATTTAATGTAGAATTGGTATTTGTAGTTGCAAAAGCAATAGTACTACTCCCGACTACACTACAAACTAAACATAATGCAATTAGTTTTTTATGCATATTAATATTCACTCCTTCGTTTATAATATTTTTTGGGAAATATAAGTTATTTATCCCTCAATTAGCATGTTATTATATTAAAGTTTATAATACAACTCAAAAAACATGAAGCATCTATTTTACGACATGAAACGACATTCTGTAATTTTTATATTGGTATTTTATTAACTTGTTTTAAGGTTATTATTTAATACTGTTGGTGTGATTCATAGAAAGACCCCTATGATTTATAAGAAAATAAACCAGTTTAAAAAGGTATACTTTGTGACACTTGCTTATATATATACTTTTTGCAGTTCAAATATACAACAAATTAACATTTGAAACGTTTCAATTAACGTGTAAAGCTTTTGAAACAGATTTATAATTGTTATAAATCTATTTGAAGGAGTTATCTAATATAAGAAGTTTTTTTATGCAAGAGTAAGTAGTAAGGATCAATCTCTAGAAAGACAAATTAATTCAGCTAAAGAAATGAAAATAGAAGATGACTATATTTTTATCGAAAAAGCTAGTGGTAAAGCCAAAGTACGTTAAATGCATAAATACGAACTTTCCTGTATAATTAGGATATAATTTAAAAGTGAGGTAATAAACATTATGCTTAATAAAAAAAACAGTAGCATTAACTCAATAGCAATACAAAAGTATTGTTAAAATAATAAAAAAAGGTAGTTGTAGAATATGGATATAAATAAATTGACTTCTTTAATTATATTTATGTTAATAATAAAGATAATTTTTTCAATTAGATTTTTAATGCAAAAGATATATTTTAGCAAATTCGCTTTGCTCATAAAATCCCCCGGGGCACATGAACAAATTGTAACCACAATTTATTTTGCTAAAATATGTACTCATATTTATCTTGATAATATTACAAAAAATAAACTAAGCCTGAACTTATAATATGAAATGTATCTCAGGCCAACATGTTCTCTTTTGAGATGCATAGGTATGAATTAGCACATCAAATAGTGTGTATTTTGCAAATCCATTATTTTAATGCAATACCAATAGGTCGAAGGAGTATTCACTATAGCACTTTATTATATTGTATGTTTTTACAGATTTTAAATCTTAAAAATCCTTCATATGGATTTACATTATTAATAGTATAATTAAGTAAATATATTAATGCTTTAATAAGATATTGTAATTAATGGAGGGTGTTAAATGAATAATGGTTTTGAAAGTTATCAGCTGATTTTATTATCAAAGGAATATCTGAGGGAATTATATAATTGGAATATTGCAGAAAAACATTATGAACAATTTACATGTAGACCATTAAGATCAAAAAAATCATATGATGAATACGTTAATAAAATGATGGATTCAATTAATAGTATAAAAGAGAAAACTTATATATTAGTAAAAAAAGATAATAACGGTATCCCTTTGGGAAAAATTGAATTATTTGATTATAATCCAAGAAATCATAGTGCTGAATTTGGATATTATTTACCTAAACATAATAGAAATAAGGGGTTAGGCAGTATTATATTAGAGCAGTTTATAAGCATCTCATTTGCAGATAGTGATTATAATTTAAACAAGTTATATGCTACTACAGCTTCAAATAATATTCCTTCAATAAAACTTTTGGAGAAGTATAAATTTAGATTAGACGGAAAGTTAAGAGAACATTATTGGATTAATGAAAGTAAATATGACCAATGTGTTTATTCTATTTTAAAATCTGAATTGATAGAAAATCATGCATAAATGGAGTGTATATTCTCAATTAGACACCTTTTATGCAGTAAAATAAAGACTTATTGCATATTAAAAGAGCATGAATGAGGGTATAGGCTAATTAGAGGCATCTATTAAACGTCGTGAAATCTACTTTTCACGTCATTTCTTATGTATTATAATGTTTTTAAAGGATTGTAAATCTATCCAATAAGGAAGTGAAAAAATTATGGATTCATTAAAACTTATAAAATTTACAAATGAACACACTATACTTATTAAAAAATGGGAAAGTACTAATGAATTATGTAAATATTTATCGCATACACAACCAAAATATTTAAGAGAATCTAATTTGGAAGAGGAAAAACATACATTGTTTTTTATGATTGAGTTTAATAAAGAACTAGTTGGTGCTACATGGTTGGAGAATATAACAGAAAATGATGCAACGCTAGGAATATATATTGCTCTTACTAATTATCGTAGAAAAGGTGTTGGTAGTGGCGTAATAAAACTGTTGATTGATATGGCTTTTAAAGATATCAATCTTAAAAAATTATATTTACATGTTCGAGAAAAAAATGTTAATGCAATTAAATGTTATGAAAAGTGTGGTTTTATAATCTCAAAAGAATATCCAAAATCACATTTCCCTGATTCCTCTTATCAAGGCATGTATCAAATGACTTTAACTAATCAAAAACTCAATTAATCAACTTATCTATATGGGGTATGGCTCGCAATTTGTGCAAAAGTACCGTTAAGAAAATTTGACTAACATTTAAGTAAATATATAGTAAATGTAGTGGGTTTCCTAAAAATTTTAATGTAATAAAATACAACAAATATTACATTAGGTAATCAGCTGTTAACCCTTGATAATACTTAATTATCAAAGGAGCTAAAGCTAATTTAAATTAAGTTTATAGTTTTAATGTAATGTTTTAGTCCAAACGCTCACTAAAATATTACATTAATAATTTACTACATAAAAATATATCTTAGAGTATATTAAAAAGCCTTATTCAGCATTACGTTTTACATTAACTTGAAAATGTGTTAATTAAATTTTCTTACCGTGACTTTTGCACGAAAAGAGAGCACTACCCCTTAAAGGATAAACATATCGAAGATATTCAGCAGTTGAAAGAGAAGGCTAGTATAACAATGGATAAGGCATTACTAAAACTACAAAAGGAGCAACAGGAACAGTTAAGCCAAAATCAATTAAAATATAATGAAGAGATACAAGAATATCAAAGTAAATATAAATCACTATTAGAAGAACTGGAGAAGAAGAAACCAACTCCAAGAGTTAAAAAAATACGGTAAAAACAGTACTAAAAAATATAGATGACTATGCAAGCAATCCTACATAATACTGGATAATCCCAATTCATTAAAAAATTTCAAAAAAACAAAAGGGAGCAAATTAAATGATATGCTCCCCTTATGGTAGACAGTTAAATAATAAAACTGTTTACTATAAGGAGAGCTATTTTTTATGGGAAGAAAATCAATTATCTCAGACCAACAAAAAATCAA
>NZ_JAHLDU010000057.1 GCF_018861905.1 Clostridium sp. DSM 17811 | reverse complement strand
TCAAGCAGCAATAAAAGATTTGGAACCTTATTCTAAAGATTTCATAGAAAATACTATAAATAGTTTTGAGGGGTGTAATTCAGATTTTATTGATGAAATAAAGAAAGCATTGACAAATATGGCAGACACTAAGGCACCGAAACTGTTAAAAAAAGTACAGCAATTTCATGATGGAGCTTTAGGTGTTGTAGTAGCATTTGAGAAAAAGGATGAAAAGCTAGGAGAGAAGATAAATCCTAATAAATAGGAGGGGAAAGGTCAAGTGGATTATTCAAAGGCACATTCAAAGGGATTAGTTAATAATTATATAGAAGAGATTGAAATACAAAAGAAAAGTATGGCTAAGAATTTTGAGCAAATGGATTTTCAAAATGCAGTTGAAAAAGACAGATGTGGTGAAATAGTAGATGACATGATAAATAATTGCAGTATATTAATAAATAAACTAAAGGGTTACAGCTTTAGTTAGGGGGAAGGGAGATTGAAGAGAGATATAAGAATAAACTATTCAGTCTTAGAGCGGATAAGTCTTAATATTAAAAAATATAAGACTGCAATAGAAACAATAAAGGAAGTACTAAGGTTTGTTAATACCAAATTGCAAAATGAAAACAAAGGTGAAGCCATAGAAGCATTAAAGGAAAATTATTCTGAGCTGAAGGGGGATATTGAAGGATGCCAGGAAGAACTTAATGATTTATATACAATATTTGATGGGTACATAAATGAAATGCAAGATATCATAAGACCAGTTAATTCATCTAGTATGATGCAGGTAGATAGAAATGATATATGGTTGAATATGGAATCTATATTTAGGGCTTGTGATGAAGTTGGAATGCTTAAAATAAATGTTGGAACGGGTATGAGTTTGCCAAACTTATTTCAAAGCGATGAAGAGAAGGCAAATGCACAAAAGAACAGTAATATGATGGAAGACATAGGCGATGACATAAAATATTGTTATAATAGATTGAACGACAAGAAAGATGAGTTAAAAAATATATATGACAAAAAAATAGTTCCCTATGAGAATATGGATGATGAATACAGTAATAAAGCAGGTAGGCTTTATTTTAAATACACAAATACTTGGGAGAGTACTGTTGAATCGGTTAAGGATTTTGGAATAACCGGAATAAATTTTGGGAAAGGATTATTTAATTTAGGAGCGGATGTATTAAAGGGTGGATATGGTATAGCAAAAGGTGCTGTAGTAATTGCAGGCGCAGGCGTTGCAATGAAATCAATGATGGAAACAGGAGATGCACCTGATTGTTTAAAGACATGTATTACTGAAACCAAAGGTTACGGTAAAACAGTGTCATCAGTATTGAAAGATCCAGTTATACTAGCAGAAGGAATGGCACAAAGTGCATCAGATACTGTGGAGGAAAAAGGCATTGCATATTCTACTTCATATGTGTTTGGAGGAGTGCTTTTAACTAAAGGACTAGGTAAAGTTAGTTCGGTTTCCAAGGCTGGGGAAGCTGTGGATGTAGAGAAGAATGTCTTGAAGGTAGATAAGGGTGTAGACACTGCTAAATTTATATATAAGAATAATCCTATGGATAATCCTAAGGCGGCAAAAGATATAATAGAAAATCAAGAGGCTGTATATGGATTTTTACCAAATCCAGAGTCTAAGCGTATTGGAAAATTTGCAGACGAGGATGTGTATGATTGGACTAATTCGGATGAAGTAGCAAAATATGCAAAGGTTAGAGAAGAATATCACGTAGATAATGATAATATTCCTAATATGGTAAATAAGCTGAGACGTGAAGGAGCATCAGAAGAAGAGATGGCAGGGGCTGCTGTTAATTTGAGAAATCAAATTAGGCTTGATAGTTATTTAAGTAGAGGAGATATTAATGGGTATAACATAGTATTAAAAAGCAACTTGGATACGTATAAGGATTCATTAGGAATGACACCAAAAATGGCATTAGAAAAGTATGGCTCATGGGATGCTGTAATTGAAAAGACAACAAGTACTAATCCTGGTATGGATGCTTGTTGTGGTTTGTATGATAAATATTATCATCTATATGATATTAAAAAAAAATAAATATACTATCTTTTAAGAATAGTATATAAATACATTAATATGTGGAGGACAAAATGGAAAAGGTAAAATTGATAATTGATGAATTTGATGATGAAAATGTAATTGTATATGTCGAGAAAGCGGGGAAAAATCTATGGAAAGTATTGAGTTTGTATGATTTTGAAGAAGAAATGGATTATTGGGAAATTACAACTCAGTCAAGAAATATAAATGGTAAAAGAGGATTTATATTTAGTAAAAAAATAGATATGGAATTATTAAAATCAGAAATATATAGATTTGTTTATGACCATAAACTAGATCAAAAAGATTTTGATTTATAGACTTAGATTGCCACGACCTTAGGAATTATTGCTGGAATATGAATGAATCTAAGATTGTTTTTTAAGAATACAAACATAGAATAAGATAAAAGAGATTTTTATTTTAAACTGGCACCTGCAGACTGGACACTTAAAAAAAGTGTTTGAACTATAGGTGCCTTTTGTATGTTTGATATAATTATAAAGGGGTTAGGGAAGGAGTAATATTTTATTTGCTAAAGAGGGTATTAAAAGGTTAGAGTTTTTTGGAAGAATGGTATAAGTAAGAAACATAAAGAAGTCACTATATTACTGATTTAGATTTATTTTAACTAGCATGTTTAGTGAAAAGACAGAAAATAAGTTTGGTAGAAATGATCGGAAATTCACTCTAAATGTAGAGAAGGGTGAATGGAAAAGAAAGTCATTAGCCTATTAAAGTTTTCATCAAACAAGGTATAATGAAATATTGAAAGAAAGATGATGTAGTAGGGTCTAAAAACTAATGATAACCATATATGAAATATATTAATATAAGGTAGGTGAGATGAGACTGAATAAGTATGAAGAAAAATTTAAAGCAGGAACAAATGGAATGCACAATCTTGAGTATGAAGATATGAGTTGCTTAATTTCTTTACCAACTGCTGATGTACGTGATGAAGTATTATGGGTATCAATAGAAAAAGTACTAGATAAAAGACAGGATTTAGAGACTAAGTTGAGTAAGACACAACGGTATGAGGTTATAAAAAGGGTTTCTGCTGCAATGAGATTTGCGAAAGGAGTAGAAGGAAAAGTAACTATATACGCAAATTCTATAATAGAAAATAGTGTATTTAATAAGATATCGATTGTAACATTACTAGAGAATGATAAAGTAATATTGAATATAGTTGACAACAAATAGAAATTTTGAAATTATAACACAACTAAGAATAGGGTCAATGTTTCTAATAAAAGAAGCATTGGCTCTATTTTTATGTATAACAATTGAGAGAAGAAATAAATATGAATGAGATAAACATATTACTTATACAGTGGCTTGATAATCTGAGATATTTAAGTGATAATGATGTGGTTAATAGTGTTATTTACTCCAGGGAAAATGACAAACATATATTGATTTATGAGGATGGCAGAATGGAATTTACATATTTACAAATAAAAGAAATCATATCTGGAATGATCGATCTTCTAGAAAAAATACATCCATTAGGAATAGTGGTTCAATTAAAAAATATTTTCAATATGCAGGAGTTGTATATCCATTAGGCATGGTGGACGAAGGAAAAGCAATACAGTTTACATCAGAGCTTATAGAAAAAGTAGTACACGTTGGGTATTCTGATGAGCAAGAGGAGGCATATGTTTATCTCTTAAAGAAAGAATTAATCATAGATAAAAAGATGCATTCCTTTGGATTTTCGACAAAGGATGAACGTGAAAACTTTGAAATGAAAACTGAGGTGGAAAGTAAATAGATGATTAAAATTGAGGTAGATCAGTTAAAAGTGGAATTGAATAAGCTTCAAGCAGCAATAAAGGATTTGGAGCCTTATTCTAAAGAATTCATTGAAAATACTATAAACAGTTTTGAAGGATGTAATTCAGATTTTATTGATGAAATAAAGAAAGTATTAACGAATATGACAGATACTAAGGCGCCGAAGTTATTAGAAAAAGTACAGCAATTTCATGATGGAGCTTTAAGTGTTGTAGTAGCATTTGAAAAAAAAGATGAAAAGCTGGGAGACCAGATGAATCCTAATAAATAGGAGGGGAAAGGTCAAGCTGATTATTCAAAAACACATTCAGAGGGATTAGTTGGTAAGTATATAGAAGAGATTGAAGAGAGATATAAGAATAAACTATTCAGTCTTAGAACGTATAAGTCTTAATATTAAAAAATATAAGACGGCAATAAAAACAATAAAGGAAGTCCTAAGTTTTGTTAATAACAAATTGGAGGCTGAAAACCAAGGAGAAGCAATAGAGGCATTAAAGGAAAATTATTTTGAGCTGGAAGGTGACTTAGAAGGGTGCCAGGAAGAGCTTAATGATTTGTATACAATATTTGATGGGTACATAAGTGAAATGCAAGATATCATAAGACCAGTTAATTCATCTAGTATGATGCAGGTAGATAGAAATGATATATGGTGGAATATGGTGGAATATGGAGTCTATATTTAGGGCTTGTGATGAAGTTGGAATGCTTAAAATAAATATTGGAACGGGTATGAGTTTGCCAAACTTATTTCAAAGCGATGAAGAGAAGGCAAATGTACAAAAGAACAGTAATATGATGGAAGACATATGCGATGACATAAAATATTGTTATAATAGATTGAATGACAACAAAGATGATCTAAAAAATATATATGATAAAAAAGTAGTTCCTTATGAGAATAAGGATGATGAATATAGCAATAAAGCAGGTAAACTTTATTTTAAATATACGAATACCTGGGAGATTACTGTTGAATCAGTTAAGGATTTTGGAATAACTGGAATAGATTTAGGAAAAGGATTAGTTAATTTAGCAGGGGATGTATTAAAGGGCGGATATGGTCTAGTAAAAGGTGCTGTAGTAATTGCAGGCGCAGGTGTTGCAATGAAATCAATGATGGAAACAGGAGATGCACTTGATTGTTTAAAGACATGTATTACTGAAACCAAAGGTTACGGTAATACGGTGTCATCAGTATTGAAAGATCCAGTAATACTCGCAGAAGGAATGGCACAAAGTGCATCAGATACTGTGGAGGAAAAAGGCATTGCATATTCCACTTTATATGTGGTTGGAGGATTGCTTTTAACTAAAGGACTAGGTAAAGTTAGTTCGGTGTCTAAGGTTGGGGAAACTGTAGATGTGGAGAAGAATGTCTTGAAGGTAGATAAGGGTGTAGACACTGCTAAATTTATATATAAGAATAATCCTATGAATAATCCTAAGGCTGTAAAAGATATAATAAAGAATTCAGATGCTGTATATAGATATTCACCAAATCCAAAATCTGAGAGTATTGGGGGTTACGCTGATGCATGCGATTGGGCAGACCCTAAACAAGTGGCTCAGGTAATAAAAAGAAGAAAAAGCTATCATGATAAAAATGATAATATTGTAGAGTCAGTTAATAAAATGAGAAATGAAGGATATTCAACTGAAAATATTGCAAGAGAAGCAAATAAGCAAAGAAATATGAATCGATTAAATGATTATATAGATGATAAAGAAGGGTTAAAACGTGTCATGGGTAGAAATGTGACTAAATATGATAATCCCAATGGCCCATCTGCAGAATTTTAATATAACAAGTATGGTTCATGGGAAAAAGTTATCGAGAAGTCAATGAGCGCAAATCCAGGAATGGATGCTTGTTGTGGTTTATACGATAAATATTATCATTTATATGAAATTGGAAGCAAATAATAGTCAGAATAGGATAAAAATCGAGTAAGAACATTAAGTGGAAGAAGGTATAAAAATGAATGAGAGTAAAATAAATGTTATTTATGAGGATTTTGATAAAGACAATATCATTGTTTTTTTTGAGAAGAACGGAAAAAATATATATTTTACTTTTGGATTATATGAATTTGAGAGTGAAATGGAATATTGGGATATGCCAACTAAATTAAAAAAATATAACGACAAAACTGGATTTGTTTTTGATAAAAATTTTAATAAGGGTGATTTAGAAATGGAAATAAATCGTTTTATAAAACATAATGAGTTAGATAAGTTAGAGTTATAAGACGTTTTTAGAATGTAAATTTTTTAGAACTAACTAGGTGTATAAATGTTGTTAGAAGAACTTGAAAATAAACAATGAGAAGATTAAATAATGTAGTTATGCATGACTATACCAAAATGTCAACATATAATAATGAGTAGAACTGATATTTCTAATTGAGGAGGTATTGGTTCTGTTTTTATGTAGTACAGAGTTTTAATGATGTAGTTAGATAACAAAGATGATGAATACAGTAATAAAGCAGGTAGAATTTATTTTAAATACACCAGTACTTGGGAGAGCACCGTTAAATCAGTTAAGGATTTTGGTTTAACAGGAATAAATTTATGGAAAGGATTAGTTAATTTGGCAAGGTATATATTAAATCATCTCCTGCGGAGCCGCAATATTAACGACTTCAGAAGGAGAGTTATATTCTCACTAAAGTATTTTATTTGTTAGGCTTTGTAACTTACACTTATATAAGTGGGAGACTTTCCTTCTGAAATGTCGTTAAAGGGTGGATATGGCCTAGTAAAAGGTGCTGTAGTAATTGTTGGTGCAGGTGTTGCAATGAAGTAAATGATTTCAATTTCCAACTTGTCACATATAAATTTGACCATATGCTTAAATCTTTCTTCCACATTAGGTATTAAAAAAATATACTATACCAAATTTAAGGGTAAATACAAATGAAAGTGGATAGAAATTTACAATTTATTACTCAACTTGTAATCATCGCAATCCCTTAAGATATCTATGTTAGAACATATATAATAAAAAGGCATAAAATAGAACATTACCAAAATAATTTTAATATTAATTTCATAAAACCTCAAACTTTTCTCACATTTTCCTTGTATTATTATATTAAGCAATTAATAACAAATAAGGAGAGAAAATTATGGTAGGAAAATCTATAAAACATTTGTTAGCCATTTTATTAATAAATGTTTCTATTTTTCCTATGTTGGTGCAAGAATGGAAACCATTAGTCCCCGTAAGGCTGGCGACCTAAATCCTATTTCTTCTGGTTACAGCTATGTTCTTCATACCACTAGTAAATAAGTTGATTCAAACTTTGTTCTAATTGTATTATTATGCAATTATTGGGAATATACAATAATAAAAAATGAAGGAGTTAAATTAATGAAAATCTTAAAAAAAATTATGATGATGGGGTTTATGGCAGGGATAGTTATGCTGACAAAACCAGTTATGGCACTAGAGTTAAGTAGTTTTACTGACGTACCAAATTTCTCTGTGGTAAAATGAAGATAGATATTTTATTATCAAGAAATTCTACATCTCATATTTATGATGAGCAAGATTATGAAGAAATTAAAAATAAGATAATAAGTGATTATATAGGTGCCATAGAAGATCTATTAAGTAACCTTTCAAAAGTGGTAATGTGATATTGTTTTTCTAAATTCATTAAATTAGAATATAAAAAAACAAATTGATAGGGATGGGATTGAAATTTATTCTACTTATGCCCACTAGGGCAACTGTTATCTGGGATAAATAGTAAATTAATTAGTTTGAATTTAGAGTGAGCATCAGTGGCTGGAGTGGTAGCTTAGTGGTGTTTATTTAAACAAAGGTTGGCATAAAAAGGCTATGTTTATGAATAGTGTTGATAATATGATAATTTTTAATGGAAGCCCAAAACGACTTCCATTAATTCGCATTTCAAGAAAAGAACTAAACCGCTAAAAACGGTGGCAGACGAGTGCTAATCATATTAATTTAATTTTTACTTAAATAAAATAGAAAGAAGTATCTTATTTGACTAAGATACTTCTTTATTA
>NZ_JAHLDU010000056.1 GCF_018861905.1 Clostridium sp. DSM 17811 | reverse complement strand
CTACTAACTGACTGTATATCATGATAATAGAATGTTCCACCTGAAATTGGATTTCTCTCTTTTAAACGAATAAATAAAATATTATCTCCCTCAAGCACAAACTTCGTAGATTTGTACGTATTCTTATATCCAAAGTAGTAAGCCCACCAAGTAATTATACTATTTAGGAATACAAATGTTCCAACACCCCCAATTGCCATACCAATTGGGTCTACATTTACTCCCAATTTACCAATAACTATTGCTAAAATCATTAATATGATTATTACTACAATGGGATATACAAATAAATATAAAAGAGTTTTTTTAACATAAATTTTTTTATACTTCTTTAAATCACTTTTTATCTCATCTTTCATTTAATTCTCCTCCTTTTTTAATCTAATCAAATGTATAATATTTTATGGTATGCTTGGTTGCATTACACTATTCTTTATGCCTACCATTTGTTCATACACTTGGTTACTATTTTTTATCGTTTCTTTAATTATTCCTTTACCTGCGAATACTTTTTCTACCCCTCTAGTGACATTTACAGCAGCATTAAATTTAAATTTATTGCTAGTAGGAGATATAAGTTTTGAAATACTAAGCTTCTTGATATTTGTTGTCAGCAATATATATCATGGCTTTACGTAGCTTTGCATCTGCTCTAAATTTATCTCTTAAAATTGCCTTATTATAATTTTTAATTGCTTCTTCATCATTCCCAGCTTCTTCTGCTAAATTTGCTAAGTTTACGTATAACTGTGCATCATCATATCCATTATTTATACCCTTAGCATAATATTCTCTGCCCATATCATTATTATTTAAGAGAAACTCAACATTTCCAAGATGAAAATATGTAATTGCATTCTTCTTATCTATTAAAAGAACCTTATTAAAAGATTCCTTTGCCTTATCATACTTATCAAGCATAACATAGGCCTCGCCAAGGTTAAAATATGTATCTACAAACATGGGGTCTTTGTTTTCGGCTTTTTTATATATTTCTATAGCTTCGTCATATTTTTCAATTGAAAATAATACTTTGCCTTGTTGGTTATATTCCTCGGACTCAGAAATGCTTTTAATCTCCATTACTAACCACCTCTTGTTTTTTATTCTTCAAAGCCTTATCTAATAGTTGCACATTTCCAAAAACATTAGGAACACTGATACTATTAATTACACGTTCCTTATATTCATCCTCTGAACCACCCTCATCAACTTTTCTTTTTAATATACATCCCTTAACAATTATTTTATCATTGGTTATGGTATAACTACTAACTGACTGTATATCATGGTAATAAAATGTCCCACCTGAAATTGGATTTCTCTCTTTTAAACGAATAAATAAAATATTGTCCCCTTCAAGCACAAATTTCGTAGACTTGTACGTGTTCTTATATCCAAAATAGTAAGCCCACCAAGTAATTATACTATTTAGGAATAAACATCCACCTATAAATCCAGTTATCATATCTATAAAGTACGCATTAAATCCTAATTTGTCCACTATAGTTCCCATTATAAATAATATTATCATTACTATAACTGGGTATAGGAATAAATAAAAAATGGTTTTTTTAACATAAATCTTTTTATATTTTTTTAAATCAACTTTTATCTCTTCTGTCACTTAGTTCTCCTCCTTGTAAATCTAATCTTTTCATAATCTTTTATGGCATGCTTGGTTGCATTTGAATATCCTTTACTCTTACAGCTTGTTCATACATTTTTTTGCCATTACTTATCGCATCATTAATTATCCCTTTACCCGCAAGTACTTTTTCTCCCCCTCTAGTAACATTTACGATAGCATTAAAATTAAATTTATTTTTAGATCCAAATTTAGGAAATATAAGTTTTGAAACACTAAAATTCTTATCAATACCTGCTGCTCCAAATCCGGCTTTAAGATCTTTACAAAATATTTTTTTCTTAGCAAGTTTTTTCATAAGACCCACATTACTTAATCCGTTATACATGCCCATCTTTTTAATTGCTTTAAAATCTTTACTTAATCCAAGTGGTGTTTTAATAATTCCATATCCTAATGTTGCAATTGTCAAAGTAGAAAAAGTTGTTTTCCCGACTTTTTCTCCCGTCTTCTTCAATGCATCAGCCTTATTTTCTCCACCTCTTAAATATCCCACACCATAGAATGCTCCACCAAAAGCAGTTGCTAGAACATCAGAACCACCTTGACCCTGTAGCATTACCCGTACTCTTGTAGTTAGCTAATGCGGCTATATCATAACCCATAGAACTAGCTCCCTTAAATAGCTCAAACCCTGTACATAATTGAGCTGCAAGTGTAGATCCAAGCAATGGTCCTAGAGCTGCTAAGGAAAGCCCCCCAGTTGGCATAGCAAGTAAAACTACAGCAACAATCGCAACCACTGCAAGAACATCTTTTGCAACTCCTACCCAATACCTATGTGCTCCCTTCCTATACCAATCTTTAATTCCATCCTTAAGTCCTCTTATATCCTTTTGGCTTAATCCCTTTCCACCTAAGATAACATTTGATAATACAGCGATGCCACCTGTCTTTACAGCATCAATAATAACAGCAAGTGTACTAATATTAACCTTATATTTCTTTTCGAACCCCTTTTCAAACACTTTTGAATCTGTAGTTATACGACTAGCAACACGCTAATCTGTTTTTTGAGCCTTATCAGAAAATCGGCTCATTTTCGTACCAAATAAATTAAGTTTAGTAATTTTAGATTGATACAGTAAATTCTTTTTATTAATAGAATCATTAGCATTTGCAAGATTGCTCCGCGATGTAGGTATAGCTTTTAGTCTACTAACTATATGTTCAAAATTTTCTTTTTTACTTTCAAATGTGTCTGCTAATCTAGTAGCAGTTGAAGTCGCATCACTAATTACTTTTCTACTTATAACTTGCCTTAGCAACTCCATTTAATTGTCCCGTTACACCATTGCAAACATCTTGAAATTTTTCTAACACTTTACTCATCTCTATAAAAGCTTGGAAAAATTGGCTTTGTGCTGCACCATATAAATACCTTCATTTTATAATATTAAACAACCTACTATTATTAAAATTAATCCAACTAATAAATACATATTCTTTCTAGTACATCCACCTATTACGATAAGTACAAAACCTATAAACAACGGTATGTATCTCATTTAAATACCTCCTTTTTTCTGTTACTCTCTATTCTTTAACTATTATATTATTAATTTCAAACTATGTAAAAAAAGGAGCTACCAATCCAATGATTATATTAATCATTTTAAGACAGCTCCTTTCTCTTTATGTAAGTGATTTTAAGTAGCTTTTAAAATAACAAGCTCTTTTTTTATATACTTTCTACAACTTACTTATTAAACCATTATCTCTGGTGTTGCAATATTAGCCCTTAAGTTGGCTAGCTAAAGTTGCATCTGTTTCTTCTATAGTCTTAGCAACTCCATTTAATTGTCCCGTTACACCATTGCAAACTTCTGGGAATTTATCTAATACTTTACTCATGTCTAGGAAAGCTTGGAAAAATGAACTTTGTGCTGCACCTTCCCATGAACTTTCAAGACGGTTAACTTCACCTCTTAATGTTGTAATTATGTCTGTTACCTCTCCAGCCTTTTGTGTAAATTTACTAGCAGATGCTCTAAGTTCCTCTGGTGTGATCATAATTCTTGACATATAAATACCTCCTAAAAAATTTTTTTTATTTATATAAACGCTATTTTAGCGACTATATTGAATTAATAAGTTATAAATCTGATCCTAGGTTTGGGATATCAGAGTAAAGATCATCGTAATCAGTCTTTGCCTTTGTTAAGCACGATTTTAAATGTATAAGAATATCTATATGCATCTGCATATTAGGGGACCAAGTATCTTCAAATGTGCTAAAATACTGCGTACTTGCACCAGAAATCCAACCTGATGCCTTCAACTCCGCAATTACATGGATTAAATTGTTTTTCATCAATGTGAAGTCATCAATGGATTTTTGGTAATCAAGAGCAGTTTGATGTAACTGATTTAAGTCAATCTTAAGTTTAGCCATAAAAAATCACCCCCTCTATTAAGAACTTGAGTTTATTAAGGTACCAAGTAATTTACTTTTTGAAGTTGCTGTGCTTCTATCTGCCTCTGCTTTATCATTTTCATTTAACACCTTGTAAAGTTCAGATCTTATTAAGTAAGCCTCCGCTATATCTTCATCTATTGCAAGTAAATAATTAACCATTTCAAATGCTTTATCATAATTTTTTAATTCTTTGTAACACAATGCTCTATACATAATTATATCAAGCATTCCTGGATTTGCAGAGCTCGCAAATCTAAATATTTTTATTGCTTCTTCATATGCTGCCTTTGCTTCTACTACTTTGCCTAGTTTGCCTAGACAAAGTGCTTTATAGTAAACAGAAGCAAAATAAAATGAACTTTCTTCTCCATTAGCAATTATTTCTTTTGAATAATCTAATGCCTTACTAACTTTATCTGTATTTATATATATATTTATAAGATAAACTCTGGTTTCTTCATCAAAGTTCTCTTCTGCATCCTTTACTTTCTCAAATAATAAAACTGAATCATCAATCCTATCTTTTGCAAGTAGAATTTTTGCTTTTTCAAGAAGTACAGTTTTATTTTCTGAATTATTATATCTTATGTCTATTAAATCTAGTGCTTCATCATATTTCCCCTGTTTTTCTAATAACATGATCTTATCAAGTATAAATCCATCATCATCTGGAAATAACCCCATAGCTTTTATTAAAGTTTTTTCTGCTTCCAAGTAATTTTCAAGCTCAATATTTACTAAAATCTTATAATGATGTCCTTCAAAAATTTCTGGATTAAACTCTATCATATTATCAAGCGTTTGTAGAGCCTCTTGAAATTTATTATCACCAATGTATATCATGGCCTTACTAAGTTTTGCATCCGCTCTAAATTTGTCCCTTAAGATTGCCTTGTTATAATTTTAAATTGCCTCTTCATCATTTCCAGCTTGTTCTGCTACATTTCCCATGTTTACGTATAGCTGTGCATCATCATATCCATTATTTATAGCCTTAGCATAATATTCTCTACCCATATCGTTGTTACCCTGTAAAAATTCAACATTCCCTAGGTGAAAATATGTAATTGCATTTTTCTTATCTATTAAGAGAACTTTATTAAAGGATTCCTTTGCCTTATTATACTCATCTAACATAACATAAGCTTCTCCTAGATTAAAATATGATTCTAGATACATCGGATCTTCACTTTCAGCATTTTTATACATTTCTATAGCTTCGTTATATTTTTCAAGTGAAAATAAAACCTTACCTTGTTGGTTATGTTCCTCTACCTCAGAAATATTTTTCTCTTCCATATTTATTCCCTCCATATTTATAATTCCCTTTTCCAAATAACACTATTTGTATTAATGTTAGACATAAATTCAATGCCATTAAACACATTGGGTATTTTTAGACTACTAACATCTTTATCCTTCTTACATCGATTGTTCACAATCACTTCTAAACGTATGTCTCCCTCAATTGTAATTTTTTTAGATGTAATATTAATCTTGCTGATTTTATTTATAGTATACAAATTATATATACTATAAGTACCAATCCAACTTGATTTTAAAAAGTTATATACAATTACTCCATTAATATATTTTATATCACTTTTTCTTAATTGATTTAATGGTCCTATAAAAAATGCAGGTGCTATAAAAATCGAAACAGCAATAGCTAAAATAGCTATTAGAACTGCTAACTTTGCGACAAATTCAGGTGTACTATCACTTAAAACTGGTCCATCTTTCAGTAGCATGTAAATAAAATATAGGATCCCTGGGGCTCCCATGAGAACAGCCCGCCCTAAGAAATTTTTTACAAACTTAGAAAAAGAAAATTTGCTTTGATAATACATTTTTTACCTCCAAAATACTTTTCTCTTCCATATCTATTCCCTCCATTTTTATAATTACCTTTTCCAAATGACACTATTTTTATTAATACTGGACATCCATTCAATGTCATTAAAAACATTAGGTATTTTTAAACTGCTAATATCTTTATCCTTCTTACATCGATTGTTCACAATTACTTCTAAGTATATATCTCCTTCAATTGTAATTTTTTTAGATGTAATGTTAATGTTACTTATTTTATTTATAGTATATACATTGTATATACTATAAGACCCAATATAGCTTGATTTTAGAAACTGATATACTATTATTCCATTAATATATTTTATATCACTCTTTCTAAATCGAGTTAATGGTCCTATAAAAAATGCAGGTGCTATAAAAACAGAAACAGTAATTGCTAAACAGGATATCAAAATCATAAAAAAAACAATTGACTTAGGTACGCTTGTGCTTAAAACTGGTCCATTATTACCCACCAAAAGCATACAAATGATAAATAAAACACCTGGTGCTCCCATGAGAACAGCCCTTAATAAAAAAACTTTTACAAACTTAGAAAAAGAGAATTTACTTTGATAATACATTTTTTACCTCCGTAATGTTTTTCTCTTCCATGTCTATTCCCTCCATATTTATAATTCCCTTTTCCAAATGACACTATTTGTATTAATGCTAGACATAAATTCAATGCCATTAAAAACATTGGGTATTTTTAAATTGCTAATATCTTTATTCTTCTTACATCGATTGTTCACAATCACTTCTAAGCTTATGTCTCCCTCAATTGTAATTTTTTTCGATGTAATATTAATGTAACTTATTTTATTTATAGTATATAAATTGTAAATATTATAAGTACCAATCCATCCTGATTTTAAATGGTTGTACACAATTACGCCATTAATATATTTTATATCACTTTTTCTTAATTGATTTAATGGTCCTATAAAAAATGCAGGTGCTAGAAAAATGGAGCTAAAAACAGCTAGAGTAATTATTATACCTACTACATATAAAACTACTTCAGGTGAACTTTCACCTATTACTGGCCCTGGCCCTTTTATTAAAAACAAATAAACACAAACTATAACTCCTGGACCTCCAATGAGAACAGCCCTTCCTAAAAATAATTTCACAAACTTAGAAAAAGAAAATTTACTTTGATAATACATTTTCCACCTCCAATATTTATTTTATTGGCATACATTGGTATTCTAGTGCACGATTTAGCATATTGACTTATGGCATATTGTTTTTAGGCTCCATGCCACTATCTATAATTTCTTTGAAACTAGATGTAATACCATCAATATTTTTATTGAATTTATGCACAAGGTTAAATGTATTATTTTTTATTTTGTTATGAAAATCTACCACAGCATTAACTCTACTTATAGTGCTACTATTAGCAAAGCCTGCAAAGTAGTCTTGTTTAATTACCTCCTTCACTATACTAGCTTTCCCACCTTTCCCCAACAACGTGCTCACCGTTCCGTAATTTTTAATATCTTTAAATACAGACTTACTCTTAACATTATTCATAAACACTTGACCAGCTGTTAGGTTTCCACTACTGCCATTTGCCTTTAAATCATTATAGAAAGTCTTCAATTTAAAATCTTTTCCAACAGAAAATTCTTTAAGGCCCGTACCAATTTTATATATGCTATAAACTGATGCATATAAAGTTAATCCACCATGTACGAAACCTGCCGCATTTTCTCCCCATATCCTTAGTCCTTCATTACCAGTTTCTTTACCTACAAAAACATTCATATCTCGAGCTACTTCCTTACCACCTTCTTTTCCAATTCTATCAGCTACTGATCGATTTCCATTAGACCTATAGGCATTTTCTGCCCTTACTGAAGAATATAATTTACTTGCTGCATTGAATACTATAACAGCTGCAGCTATGACTGCAAAAACTGAACCTCCCGCTATGAGGGCAGTTATAGCAACTACAGTGAAAAACGCTGATTTAGCAATTTCAATCTTGTATTTGCCACCATTCCTATACCAATCTTTAATTCCATCCTTAAATCCTCTTACATCCTTTTGGCTTAATCCATTTCCACCTAATATAGCAGTTGATAATACAGCGATGCCACCTGTCTTTACAGCATCAATAATAACAGCAAGTGTACTAATATTAACCTTATATTTCTTTTCGAACCCCTTTTCAAACACTTTTGAATCTGTAGTTATACGACTAGCAACACGCTAATCTGTTTTTTGAGCCTTATCAGAAAATCGGCTCATTTTCGTACCAAATAAATTAAGTTTAGTAATTTTAGATTGATACAGTAAATTCTTTTTATTAATAGAATCATTAGCATTTGCAAGATTGCTCCGCGATGTAGGTATAGCTTTTAGTCTACTAACTATATGTTCAAAATTTTCTACTTCAATTTAAAACTTTACACCAGTCTAGTTACAGCTCAATTCAAATCACTTAGTCAGTTTTATTTCATGAATTTATAAAACTATTTGAAATGATCTCTTAATTCATTGTCTTGAGCCATACTTATCCTAAATTTAATTTTTCTACCTGAAGTATTTATATTAATATAATAGTTTATGCTCTTACCTCTTGTAGCTATATTAAATTCAATATCTCTGATTTTTGATACATATATAGTTTCCGAAATTGATTGATTACTTGAATACCGCGATATTCTAATATACTCCTCTGTAAATTCAAGTACTTTATATTTTTTATAAATTACTATATTTTTATATAAAATTATCAGAAATAAAAAGAAACAAAATAAATAGATAAATGCATACTAATTACCTTATTAGCACAATATCCTTAATGTTATATTTTAATTTAAAGGATTAAGTCCAAATATAAATGGGAGCTTTACACCACTCATAACTACATATACTTTAAGACTTAATATAAACAAAAAAATATGATTTATTTAATATAAAAATAATAACATTCTCTTTAGTGTAAATAAAAAACAACACCTGTTTAGTTTTTTAGTTATTTATATTCTTCTTCAGATATTACTAATACGCCCTCTTTTACTATAGGGTCTTCACATATCCAACTATATGCCATATACATACTATAATTATGGACAACCCTCCAAATTATTTTCTTATTAGCCTCGTCAGCAATATGAATTGTTAATAATACAAACCCCACGTTTTCATTATCTCTCCCAAAAGCAGCAGAAATATCTTCTACATGACATTTCCCTTGTACCTTG
>NZ_JAHLDU010000055.1 GCF_018861905.1 Clostridium sp. DSM 17811 | reverse complement strand
TCATTATTATTATGTTTTGCCAGAGTATATGTTGGACTTCATTATCCATTGGACATTGTCGGTGGAGCGATAATAGCTTATGCCACATATAAAACAATACAAAAATTCCCTAGGTATTTTGATTATATAACTAACTTTGCGTTAAAGATATGGGATATGATTGTTTTTAAAATTGAGGATTTAAGGAAAAAAGTTTAACTATTGATGCTTTAAATTGGTGATTATATAAAGATTCAATCTAATAAGTTAAAAAAGGAAGTGGTATTTTGTATTCTGTATTAGCATTAGTTAATCATTATGGATATATTATTTTGTTTAGTTCTCTAGTTCTTGAATTAATTGCATTTCCTCTTCCAGGTGAGCTAATGCTTACATATTGTGGCTTTCTTGTTTATCAATCTAAAATGAATTGGGTTATAGTTATCCTAATAGCTACTGCTGGAGTAATATCAGGTATTACGATAGCTTACTTTGTTGGTGCTAAATTAGGTACGAGATTTTTTGAAAAATATGGTTCATATATACATCTTGGACCAGCTAAAATTGAAAAAACATCAAAGTGGTTTGAATCATCGGGAAATAAATTATTGATTTTAGCATATTTCATACCTGGTGTTAGACATATTACAGGATATTTTTCGGGTATAACAAAAATTTCGTATAGAAGATTTGCTTTAAATTCATATTTTGGAGCCTTGCTGTGGACTACAACTTTTATCACATTAGGTAAATTTCTAGGTCCGAATTGGGAAAAATTTCACAGTTATGTATCAAAATATATGATTATTGGCAGTTTAGCTATGTTTTTAATTTTAATTATCGTCTACACCTATAGAAACCATAAACAACAAGTAATGGAACTTATATATAAAGTATTAGATAGAACTATAATCACATTTCATTCTATGGGAAAAATGAAAGTCGCAATAGCTGCTGTAGCAGTTGCTTTTTTAGGCTTTTTCGCTCTTGTAGTTGGTGTAATACAAGATTATTTGGCACATGAATTTGATCAATTTGACATTGTTGTATCTTATTTAGTAAAAGCAATTTTCAATTCTAAATGGTCAATGTTCATTGAGTCATTTCAATTAATAACATCAATTAGGGTCTTAGTACTATTAACTATTTCCATGATTATATGGATTATAAGAATAAATAAAAATCGTATCCTTGAAACGCAGTTTCTACTTATTGTAATTGGAGGTGGCGAGGTTTTACAAGTTGCATTAAGGCATATATTTAGAAGGTTAGGACCTTCAGCAATAACGATACTAGGAAGTAATCAATATACTTTTCCAAGCAATCAATCTTTAATGGCAATTGTTGCATATGGTTTCTTTGCTTTTTTAATACTACGCCATACAAAGATAACTTGGTTTAAAACGGGGGTATTAATTATAACTTTATCTGTTTGTATATTTGCGGGTTTAAGTCCTATATTTTTTCAAACTGAATATCCAAGTGATGTTTATGCAGGATATATTTTTGGTGGAGTTTGGTTGACTATAAATATTATTTTATTAGAAGTTTATCGTATAATACCTAAAATAATATGGAAAAGTAAACAAAGGTGATGTTTGTTTGGTGGAATTCTATCTTTAATAGGTACATTTGTTATATACTCTTATACAATCTATACCCTCATTCATGCTCTTTTGATATGCAATAAGTCTTTATTTTACTTCATAAATTATGTCTAATTGAGAATATGCACTCCATTTATGCACGATTTTTCACTTAATTACAGTTATCTGGGTTTTTATTTTTTTCTTGGTTAGATAAATATTCAGACTGAGAAGCAATTGTCGAAATATTTACCCCCATACTTAATATAAAATTACCTATGACATTCTGTTGGTTAACATCAAGGTCTTTAGAGATTATAACCGCTACCGTGCTTGCTAAGGTAGCTAATTCATAAGGGGTGAGTTCTTCTATTTTTTTCATATATACCTCTTTTAAAAATTATTATATTCATTTTCCTTTTGCTTTTTAAGATTTTCAGTCTTAACAGCCATTATACTCTGCGCGATATCTTGTATAAAATGACCTACTAAATTTAGTGAATTAGCATCCATGTTTTTAGAAAGAAAAGCCACAAGCTCCGTTGTAATTTCCGTTAATTCGTAAGGGGTGCAATCTTCTGATTTTTTCATATAATCTCCCCACACCTTAAATAAATCACTAAATAATTAATAGTTTTATATTTATATATATTACAAAAATAGAATATATATATCATATATATGAAAATTATATTGTATCAAAAGTATCCATTCAAAAGCGGAATTACTTAGTTAAATTTAACTAAATACTTAACAACGCATATAAACCAATGCTTTAATAAAATAATTTCCCACAAAATCTAAAAACTTCTCCCTTCCTCCATATATATAAGTAAAACCCTAAAGGAGGAATCACCAATGGACAAAACCCAAATAATAGAAAGTCTAATCCCAGGAGCATTACTATCATATGAAAAATACAATATCCTTCCATCATTAACCATAGCTCAAGCAATACTCGAAACAGGTTGGCTGCAATATGTTAAAGGTAATAATATCTTTGGTATCAAATGGAAAGAAGGCTGCGGATATGAAGTTCAAGAATTTAACACCCATGAATTTATAAATGGAGTAAGTACTCCCATGGTGTGTGAGTTTAGAAAGTATGATACGCTCGAGGCAAGCATCCTGGACCATGGAAAGCTTTTAAGCTTTAGCAGGTACAAATCTGTAATAACATCTAAAGACTATAGGGAAGCTTGCCAGAACGTCTATAACTCGGGTTACTGTACAGACGAGGAGTACCCTGAAAAACTAATAGCTATAATTGAGCAAAATAAGCTTTATGTTTATGACTGCGCTCCTAGATCTGAAAACACAACTGATGAAGATATTAAATATCTACAAAAATGCTTAAACTCTATGAAAATAAGAGATGTAAATAATAATGTTTTAGTTGTAGACGGAGCCAGTGGTCCATTAACCATAGGTACTATTAAAAAGCTTCAGCAAATACTTAACCTTTCTATCGATGGTATATGTGGACCTGAAGTATTATCTGGAGTTAAAGCTATTATGGAAAAGCCTCTATGTAGTATTAATTCTACGGAAGATAAAACAGCTATAAGATATATTCAATGGAGAACTGGCAGCGCTATCGATGGTATTTATGGAAATGAAACTGTAAGACTTGTTAAGGAATATCAACGAAGAAATAAATTAGTGATTGATGGAATTGTCGGTAACGTTACTTGGCAAAGCTTACTCTCTTAAACCTACAACAATATATGTAAATAAACTTGTAGTAATTAACTAACTACAAGCTTGTTTTATGTAACGCAAATATTAAAAGTAGCTAAGATTAATCTTAACTACTTTTTCATTTTTCTATTATACAAGATCATTTTAGATTATCCTTGGGTTTTTCATTACTCCCATAAATCTTCAGTTAATACCTGAATATCTCAATGTCTTTTTTCAGTTTCCTCTATATCAATAACAATTATATTGTTATCAATAACGAGTACATCGCCCTCTTTAGCTTCATAAGGCAAGTCACTACTGTTAATATCCATTATAGTTTTATCTTCTTTTTCACACATCGCATATGAACCATCATCCAAATGATGTTATAGATCCTAAAAGAGCTAGTGGCGAAGGTTTTTCAAAAGAAAAAATGATATCGCTACAAGAAATACAGACAAAAGCAGAACATGACGCTGGAAATACAAATTATAACGTTGGTTATGGTGATAAACCATGTATAACTTATGAAGGTGGATATTCCTGGAGTAATGGGATACAAGATGAGGCTTATCATGTATATAAATGGAGAAATTATGAAAATGATAGATTAAGCAATGTATTAAAAGACAATAATATAAAACTTTCTCCCGATGAAAAAATATCTATAAGTATAGATAAGGATTTAAACATATCGGTTTCAGGACTTAATGATAGTCAAAAAGAAAAATCAATTGAAGATACTTTAAATAACCACAGTGTTTCAGGCAGAAAGTATGCTTGGGCATTATTGGAACAAGTAAATGGTGCAAAAAGATTTAATGGACTTGAAGATCCACTAGAAGAAGAAAAATATATTCTTTATGATCAAGTAAAGAATATAACTGGAGTAGACATAAATAATTTAAAGTTTGATGAAAATGGTGAAATAATTGGAGGTAATAACGAATTTCAAAAACTTATTAATGGTTCAGCTTCTATAGGCTTACAATCAACAAAATCATTTGTATCAGATTTAAAGAAGTTACTAACTTATGGAACTTACAAAGTAAATGATATGAGTAGAACAATTGATTTTCAAAACAATGAGCTAATAGATAAAGATGTTCAATATGGCTTTGGAAAAGATCAATTACAACCATGGTTTGACTCTTTTACATAATATTAGGTATTTTAAAAGGTAAACAATGTATTTATGTAACTTTCATTTTACTTAGTTAGCAACGTTTTTGGGTGTTTTCGGATAAAATATGAAGAATATGTCTTAAGTAAAACTAAATATTATATTCATTTTTTAATATGTGCATTTTTAAATCTTTTAAATACTTCAACAGAGACCAAAACGAATACTATTAACATGAAACTGCCATCAAAATAATGTTTGCTTTTTATATTCAGTATCCCCACCATAAGTGAAATAATAGCAGATATACTCAGTGATATTTTACCTTGATCTTTATTCTCATTTTCTTTTTTTATAATAAACACTCACCTCAATATAATGAATTCGGACATATCTCAGTTCTAGAGGGCCTAATTATTCTAAATTATAGCATAAATTATACCTTGTGCAATATAACCACCAGCCTGAGCTACTACATGAGGCATATATTGTGATAAATATTTTGTAACCGCACTCTTAACTTCATCAAGTGGGCTCAGTAGATTTTATTATTTGATCTAGTTTATCCTTTGTTAATTACATTAATTTTACGTAATTACTGTGATAATATATTACCATACTATGGAATTGGAGGTAATTAAAGAATGTATTATTATTTAAAAAATTTTGAAAATAGTAATGGTAAGGTACTGGTTGGAGAATTGATAATTTAGATGAATTAAGGTCTAAACTAGAATGCCATAAAAGTTATAATGTTTATTATGAATTTAAAAGACTTGCTTTAAATCCTGCTTATGAAGAAATAAACGGAAATAGTGATATTCAATTTGAGTATGAAGAAATAAAAACTAAGAAAAAAGTTACTCAGTTAAAATTCACTATAAAGAAAAACAAATTTCCTCAATTAGTTTCTTTAAAGACTCACATTAGTTCGTGAAATTCTACATCTAAGATCTATTTATTAGTATATCATTATAATAAATATAATACCTGAATGTAAAACCAAATAACACTTTTGGTGATAATATTTCCGCGTTAAATTGCTGTAAGCTCTAAAATTTTAACTTGGTATAAGTGGGATGGTGAAAGAGGGTTAACTACAGTAAAAGTGGAACAAACAGATTAGTTAAAAAGTATGAAGAGAGTATACCAGCTTTTTTATGATAGAAGAGAAGTGGTTAATAATAAGGTAATAGTTTAATATAATAGTATATTGGTATATGATATTATATAAATAGTTTGAATTGGAGGTATTAGATATGGAAATTAAAAATAAAGAAATATATTTTACAAGGAATATCATTTAACCAAGAGACCACACTATCTGGTAGAAGCATAATAAAAAATATAAGGATTGCAAAAGATAATGGATTTTATATAGTTTAGATATATGATAGTAATTTTTGAGAGCATTTAATTTTAGGTGTTTTTTATCTGTTGAATAGCAATCAAGGGATGCAAAGATGAAGCATAACAAAGCAAAAAGTATAGCAAAGCAAATTGTGGTTACAATTTGTTCACTAAGATTGGGGTTTTTATGAGCGAAATGAAAGACAAACTCAAAGAACTGTTAGAACTATTTGATGGGTGAGGCATCAAGAAAAACTTCTGTTTTTTATTCAAATATATTATAAGAATATTTAAAATTAATTTTTTCAATAAAAAAAGCTTCATGCCGAAAGCTATGAAACTTTTTTTAGATTTAATTCATTGTCATTTTTATTAAAGATTTCATTGTACAACATAATAGCATCCTTTGATCCACCTGTACTTACTACATAATTTAACACTCCAACATTTCTCATATTCTCTTTACTAAATACCTTCTTCAATAATTTTATCATAAAACAACCTCCTATTAACTTTTATTTATAATATTATAATACCCCAGTTAAATAAAAGTGTATATGGTGTAAATTTACAGATATCGTTTCATATTATGAACATTTAGTTAACGATGTGTTAATATTGCATATATAGCTTGAAATTATTCGAGAAACCGTATTCAAAATACTATTTTAAATAATATCTTGAATCCATTTTACAAATTTGAGTTTATTTTATTATAAATTCAAAAATTGAAAACACCAAAACAAGTATCATAGCACATACACTAACTTTATCAACTTCTTTATTTTTCTTCCAATACTGAATGGCTTGAATTAACATTGACACACCCAACAATGGAACAAATACATCTGTTCCAATTTTCCAAACACCTAAAATCTGCGTACATACAAATATTATTATGCTTATAGAACAAATATTGCTAAGTACATACAGCACTTTTTCATCTGTTTGTTTTTTACTCCATTGTTTTTTACTCCAGCTACCATTGCTAAGTACAGACAGAGATTTTTCATCTGTTTGTTTTTTACTCCCGCTACCTCTCACTTTTCCCATTGTAACTCCTCCAATACGATTAATTATTATTTTATTATCTAAAACGCAATAATCTTCAAGTTCATCATAAAATACATATTTAACTATAACATAATTACCATAAATTAAGTATATTTACAATTCTTTTGAAATGTTCAATAGCCTCAAGTTGAAAGTAACTCAATTGGTATTGTGTTACATTCACTTTATTTTTTGATAGATAAAATAAAACATGAGGGTGTATAATTGCCCTTGTATGTTAGAAAATAAAATATTATTATTAAATTTTTACTCACATTACAATTAACTGTTATACTGATTACATTTATTATATAATTAAGAGGAATTTATTATGAACGGTGAAGGTAAAATGAAAAGAAATAAAATTTAACTATGGAATAAGATCTGAATAGAGGTGGTGATAATATGTTTACAGTTTTAGTGTTTATAATTAGTTTTATAGGTATAGTTGGATTAATAAAGTTGAGTACAAATAAACTTAGTAAGTATATAATTAATAAAATTACCATTGACAATATTGACTTTAACTATATAGAAAAAATACAAATGAGATTTAGTAAAATAGTTATGTGTTTAGATCCTATTTTTTTAGTTTTGTTTATGTTTACTGAATCAATGACGATATTAGCTATTATGACGATCATAAATATTATACTTATAATCTCTATGGGAGGTTTTTCGAAATTAGAAAGTAGTTTGAATAAATAATTGTGTTTATATCCCGTATAATTAAACAAGAACACAACGGTAAAAAATATATAGGAAGTGACTTTATGGTTAAAAAGAAAGTTGCATTAATTAAAAAAGAGATTTAAAAACCATGCAATATAATAAAGTGCTATAGTGAATACTCCTTCGACCTATTGGTATTGCATTAAAATAATGGATTTGCAAAATACACACTATTTGATGTGCTAATTCATACCTATGCACCTCAAAAGAGAACATGTTGGCCTGAGATACATTTCATATTATAAGTTCAGGCTTAGTTTATTTTTTGTAATATTATCAAGATAAATATGAGTACATATTTTAGCAAAATAAATTGTGGTTACAATTTGTTCATGTGCCCCGGGTGATTTTATGAGCAAAGCGAATTTGCTACATTCAATGTAACAAATCAATGATATGCTACATTGAAACTGAAAATTTTAAGGAATATGCAATAGACCCAATGTGAAAGTAACTCAATTACTATTGTGTTACTTTCACTTTGGGGCTATTTTAATATTACAAAATGTCTTTTCGTGTAATAAAACGTCTTTTCATGTCACAAAAAAGACGTTTCATGATTTTTGGATTGTATTATAAACTTTAATGCAATATGCTGTTAATTAAGGAATAAAGGCCTTTTATTTCCAAAAAAAATATTATGAACAAAGGAATGAATATTAATATGCATAAAAAACTAATTGCATTATGTTTAATTTGTAGTGTTGTAGGAAGTAGTACTATTGCTTTTGCGACTACAAATAATTCTACATTAAGTAATGATACTTCAATTCAGAATACTACTAGCACTACAATAGCGGCTAACCAACTCAAGGTAAACCCATTAAGCCAAGCTAGTATTGACAAGGTAGACAAATATGTAGTTGTAGAAAACAATCAATTTGTGTTAAAATTACCTATTAGTATCCAAAATCAAATTTCAATATCAGAATTAGCAAAAATTAATGAAAGAATTAAACAATCAAATGATAAACTTAGAACAGTGACTAGAGATAACTCTATAACTGTGAATAAAAATGTTATTAATGTTTTACCTGTTACTAGTTTACCCGAAACTTCAGCTATTAGCACTATGAGTATAGGTAGCTATGAAGGTGTAACAGCGTTCAACGTTTATTGGTGGGGATATGGACTTCGTTTAAGCAAAAGTGTAATGAATACCATAGATATAGCAGCAAAAGCTAGTGCTAAGTACGGAACAGGAGCGGTGATTATCGTATTACAAAAATATTTTCCATCATTACCAGGAGCTCTGGCAGGTTACGTTGCAGGAATTTTGGTTTCTAGAATAAAGGTGACCCCAGGAAATTACTATGCAATGTGGGCTAAGTCGAATTTAATGGGTCAAAATCTTACAACTGGTTATCAGTACTCAGGTGGTTATTAGTACTAAATGAAAGGGTGGTGTAAAAATGAAACCGAGAAATATGATAGGTTTGTTTCTAACCATTGGTTGGTTTTATTTTATAGTATTTTTTTGTAGTAAATACTATGAAAGATACTTAAATACCATAAGTTATTTTATAATAACTACAGCTATATTATATATAGGTGGTGAAATAATTGCACATTTTACGCCAAATAAAAAATAATAGATAAAAGTGCAAAAAACAAAAGGGAACAATTATTTTGAACTGCCCCCTGTCAAGTAGACAGTGGAAATAATTAAAGATTTCAAGCAAGGCGTCTATCATTTGGTAGGCGCTTTGTTTATGCTGCATTACCTAATAGATATCGCT
>NZ_JAHLDU010000054.1 GCF_018861905.1 Clostridium sp. DSM 17811 | reverse complement strand
GTTAAAATAAAATATTATTTCATTTCTTTACCTATTTCTCTGTTTAATTTTCAAAGACCAATTTGCTTTGTCATCATGTGACGACTTCTACTATAATACTAGGTTTTTCTTGTTTTGTCAACTACTTCTTTATAATAAATTTATAATTAAAATCTAATAAATTGTAATTAACAGTTAGTTAGTGTGCCACTCGTATGTGACGACAAGGAGTATTCTATCATATACATATATGACACACTCACAATAATCCTTCAAATATGCTAATTATGTGCAATATTCTTCACAATGCTATTGTTTTTCGCATTTCTTTCACACTGATACACTAGGACTGGTATACTATGCTTCTATTAATAACATACCTGGATTTCGCATTCTTTAATATTTTATTAGTTGTACTACTTATTTTAAAAATTAAATAAGCTTTTATTAAAAAAAATGATTATTGATCCTAACACAATATATTCAAGTACAATTCTATATCTCACTTAGAAAAACTTCGACCATATTAGTTTTACAATCAAATCCAAGCTCCTTTAACGATGATTGTAATGCCAATAGTGTATAAGCCACTTTATCCCTTTTAGCATTTTCCCCCATATGTCCTATCCTTATTACTTTTCCCTTTAAATACCCAAATGACCCAGCTATAAATACATTAAAATCATCAACCATATGTTTTAATAGCGCTTTATCATTTATATCCTTAGGCAATTCTATAACTGTTACAGTATTAGAATATCCTTCTTCAATATATAAACTAAGACCCGCCTTCTTTACAGCCTTCCTTGTAGCTTTAGCAATAGAATTATGTCTTTGAAGTATTCCCGTGTCTTCTTTAATATTATCAAAAGCTTGTCTTAGACCAACAATATCACTTATTGGCGGCGTATATGGGAACCACTTATTCTTATAATAATCTTTCCATATAAGTAAATTGCAATAATAGGAAGCTATAGGCTTCTTTCTTTGATCCATTGATTCAAATGCATCTTCACTTATACTTAAAAATGTAAGCCCTGCTGGTGCTGATACACATTTTTGCGAAGCACCTATTACTATATCTATTTTCCATTCATCTACTCTTACATCTTCTCCACCCATACCAGCTACACTGTCCACTACTGTAAGTATATTCATCTTTTTTAGTAAATGACATATCTTTTCTATATCATTTAACACCCCCGACGGTGTATCACAATGTACTACAGTAGCGTATTTGAAATCATGATCTTTTTCAAGGAATTCTTCTAATTTTTGCGTATCTATTTCATGCTTCCTATCCTCTTTAAAAACAACAACCTCTCCACCATACATCTTAACAAAATCAGCGAACCCTTCTCCAAATATTCCATTATCAATCACTAATACCCTATCACCATTTTCAGTAAGTGATGCACATGCAGCCTCAAGGCCTAAAATCCCCTCACCACTTAATATTCTAACTTCATTACTTGTCTTTAAGAACTGTCCTATTTCCTCACAAGTTTCTTTGTAAAATTCATAAAACTGTAAATCTAGATCTGGATTTGTAGTAGCTAAAGCTCTAGCCATTCTTACATTTTCTCTTACTTGTGTAGGCCCTGGAGTCATTATTTGAGATACCTTCATCATTTTCACTCCTTTATACTATTCTTTATATTTCAATAATAAAATTATATCACTAATAGCTAACTTGAAAAAATGTATCCATACGATCTTCTTAATTATAAAATATATACTTTATAAATATTTTATTCTCATACACCAAATTATCTATATAAATTCTGTAATGCGATTGTCTTTTAACCACAATAAAGCACATGAAAAATCCCATGTGCTTTATAATATATTAATGCTTTATTAATAGTAACAATAAACTTACAAGATAAGTTATCCCAGAAAAAATTAATGATACTATAAGAAATCCTATTAGTATAATATTATACTTTAATAATCCTTGGGCCATAACGAACTTTGAAAACCCAAATGAATTAAGAACAAGTACTATAAAAAATATTACTATTAACCCCTTAGAAGCCCCTTTAATATCTGCCGAACTTAATGATATATGAGATGATATACAGATAGCTAAGAATAAAAACAATATAAAATATGGATTAGAAAAATTAGTTGATGAAAAAATTATCTTTATTAGATCAATATAAGAATTTAATATTCCATTTAAAGAAACCGAATTTATTTTAGTTATACTTATATTAACCATAGATATATTTATAAATTGATTGTATGTCTTAGGGATTATGGTATACATTAAAGCAATTATCGCTGATATCCCCCCGAATATAGGTGCAATACCTATAAAAAAGTTACCCGTTTGTTGATATATACTATTAGGATTATATGCATGATTTACATAACCCAGTACTCCGTTTTCATCTTTTTTTTGTAAAAGCACCAATTTAGATATTTTATGTCTAAAAACAAGGCATAAGATAGCATGCGAAAGTTCATGAATCGGAACTCCTATAATCGCGGTAATCGCTACTGCCTTCCACCCAAAGCTCCTTTGAAAATTTTCTATTGAATGATTCCTTAAAAATCCAAGTATGAATCCCACAAAAATTATCATTCCCGTCATGTATATTGTATCTAGGCACGTCTTTATTATTAAGTCTATTAAAGTATTCATATAATCACCCTCTCAATTTTTGCTAAAGTTCTACTCTAAGCTCCACTAACTAACATAAAGTAATAATTTTATCTTTGCCCTTAAATTATTCATTGTCCTAGCCATTTAACTTAAACATTATTATACCAAAGAATATAAAAATATCAAAAACGATTATTAATAATTTAATGTTTAACCCTGTCAATGTTACAGCTGTTAATAAACTGATAGTTATCCACAGTCACTCTCTATCTAATTGTTCTACTGTGCATAACTATGTTTATAACTATATTTGTTTTTAATTATTTATTAAAAGTGAAATAATTCATGTGATTATTTCTACATTGCTCCATATTGCAAAAGCCTTTAATATGTATAAAAAGAGAAACGTAAAAAACTAATCGAGTACTGTTTCGATTAGCTTTTGTATAAAGATTTTATTTTAATTTAGTCATAATTTTATTAGAATCGGGTATTTTTTTTAATGTAACACGAATATAAATAAATAAAAATGCTGCAAGTCCTCCACATGTATCTACCATAACATCTCTAAATGCGGGTCCTCTTCCCGGAACAAATGCTTGATGAAATTCATCTGAGCATGCATATAGAAATACTATTAATATTGAAGCAATAAAAATTTTCATATCTACCTTTTTACTTTTATTCATTGCTCTATATATTAGAGTATATAGAATAAAATACTCAGTAAAATGAGATGCTTTTCTAACTATAAAATCGCTCAAAGTTCCAAATATATTATTTAAATTTAGACCAAGCAAGTTGAATACATAAATGACAAATTTATTGTTTTCGTTTGACACCTCTCCTACTTGACTAGAAAATATGAATATTACCATCATCCACCCTATAACTAAAATCCAATTCAAATGCTTTTTTCGCATACATTCGCCCCTTAATTATTCAATTTACCTTTTGCTTAAGAATTCAATTATGGTTTAATTGAATTTGTTTGTCAATATCCTATTTTGAAATTGAGACGAATGTACATATGATATCATATATACATTCTAAAACTTATGATTATTTTATCCCAAGAAATCAGGTTCTTTCACATTATCTGCTCTTATTGCCTTTTTCATTATAGTAAGATCTATGGTTTGATTATATTTATCAAAAGAGCAAGGGTATTTTGTACCACAATTATCACACTCTATAAATTCCTTAAAACAAGTCTGTTCTCTATTATCAAATAAAAAAGGAAGATTTTCTGATTCTTCATTGTCTATACTTGCATTTACTCTGTCTATTTTATATGTATAAAGGAAAGTGGCCTCATGTTTTATTTCAAAGTTTTTACCATTACATTTAGGACATACTAGTGATTCATTTATTTTCAATTTATAACTCCCTTTCTATTATAATATATTTATAGTATTTGTTTATTTCTCTTTCATACTCTCCTTATTATGATTTATTTATGGCGATTATATAACTCCAATATCTACTTTTAATTTTTCCAGCTATATCTATTTTATTTAACATTATTAAACTCATTTCATAAATTATTTTTATTTATGCACTTTTGTTGATCCAAATAATAGTTACCACATACTATATATTGTAGGAATAATATAGAACGGATGTGTTATATTGAACTTATCATCTATTAAGAATCACTTTAAAAAAAAGCATGAACCTAAACTTAAAGCATTAAATTTTATAAGATATATAGGCCCAGGCCTTTTAGTAACAGTAGGATTTATCGATCCAGGAAACTGGGCTTCAAATATTTCTGCCGGTGGCGAATATGGATATGCTCTACTTTGGATGGTAACACTCTCAACGATTATGCTTATTCTTCTTCAACATAATGCTGCCCACCTTGGAATTGTAACCGGCAATTGTCTATCGGAGGCATCTACTGCCACATTAAAACCAAAGCTTAATCGCTTCGTGCTTGGTTCAGCTGTAATAGCTGCAGTATCAACTGCCCTTGCAGAGCTTTTAGGTGGAGCTATTGCTTTAAATATGCTATTTGGTATACCTTTAAAACTTGGAAGCATATTAGTTTTATCCTTTATATTATGGATATTATATACAAATTCTTATAAAAAGCTAGAAAAATGGATTATCGGATTTGTCTCACTTATAGGAATATCATTCCTATTCGAATTGAGTCTTGTGCATGTAGAATGGGGTAAAGCTATGGTGGGCTGGATTAAACCTTCTTTCCCCAGTGGATCTCTTCCAATAATAATGAGCGTACTAGGGGCTGTAGTAATGCCTCATAATTTATTTTTGCATTCACAAGTAATACAAAGTCGTCAGTGGAATCTAGAAGATGAGAGTATAATAAAGAAACAACTTAAGTATGAATTTATGGATACTTTTTTTTCAATGATAGTAGGTTGGGCTATAAATAGCGCTATGATCCTTATCGCAGCAACTACTTTTTTTGCACAAAAGGTCCAAGTTACAGAGCTTAATCAAGCTCAACAAATGCTTACACCTCTACTTGGAAATACAGCATCAATTATTTTCGCTACTGCCCTACTTTTCGCCGGAATTTCTTCCTCAGTTACCGCAGGCATGGCAGGCGGAAGTATTTTCGCAGGAATATTTGGCAAAGATTATGATATTAATAATGTATACACTAAACTTGGAATAGGAATTACTTTAATTAGTGCTACAATAGCTATATTTTTTATAACAAATCCTTTTAAAGGTCTTATCTATTCGCAAATGCTCTTAAGTATACAGCTTCCAATAACTATATTTCTACAGATATATTTGACTTCTTCTAAGAAAGTTATGGGCAAATATTCTAACAGTACACTAAGTAAAATAACTCTTTGGATTATTGGACTTATAGTAACTGGGCTTAATATAATGCTATTACTAAGCTTTATACTGTAAATCCACAAAATATAAAAAAGGAATTATGCGAATTATCTTGCCTGGTTCCTTTTTTATTTACCATGACTCTATTCTTAAGCAGCTATAATTTTATGATAAAAATAAATATTTATTATAATAGTAATTAAATAACTACATTGTCAATATACATAGTAATAGTGTAATAATGAAATTTTGGGTATCTTAAAAATATAGCTGCCTATACTAACTATTATTCAAGACACCTTAGATAAGGAGGTATATAAGATGCAAAAAAAAGAGATAATAGCCATGATACTCGCAGGTGGACAAGGTAGTAGACTTAAACTACTTACAAAAAATACAGCAAAACCTGCAATACCTTTTGGAGGTAAATACAAAATTATTGATTTTACTCTTAGTAACTGTTCAAATTCAGGAATAGATACAGTTGGGGTATTAACACAATATCAGCCACTTACGTTAAACTCTCATATAGGAATAGGCATCCCTTGGGATCTAGATAGAAATAATGGTGGGGTTACGCTGCTTCCTCCATTTATGCATGAATCAGGCGGTAACTGGTATAAAGGCACTGCTAATGCAATTTATCAAAACACTAATTTTATAGACTCCTATGACCCTGAGTATGTAATTGTTCTTTCTGGTGACCATATCTATAAAATGGACTATTCCAAGATCCTTGACTATCATAAAAAAAAATGTGCTGATGCTACTATAGCGGTTATAGAAGTTCCAATAGATGATGCCCCTAGATTTGGAATAATGAACACTACTATAGACAATAAAATAATTGAGTTTGAAGAGAAACCGCAAAATCCTAAAAACAATATGGCCTCTATGGGTGTATACATTTTTAATTGGAAAATTCTTAGATCCTTTCTAAAAGATGACGAAAACAATAAATTCTCTAGCAATGATTTTGGAAAAAACATAATACCCGATATGCTAAAAAGCGAAAAAAAGCTATATGCCTATCCATTTAAAGGGTATTGGAAAGATGTAGGAACTATTAAAAGTCTTTGGGAAGCTAATATGGATCTAATCAATGATAAAAACAAATTAAATATCCATGATGAAACTTGGAAAATATACTCAATAAATCCTACTTATCCAGCTCAATACGTAGGTCCTAATGCAAAAATTAAAAATTCTTTAGTGGTAGAAGGATGTATTGTCCTTGGAGAAGTATCTAATTCAGTATTATTCCATGGCGTTACAGTTGGAAAAAACTCTAAAATATCAAATTCTGTTATAATGCCTAATACCAAGGTAGCAGACAATGTTACTATTAACAAAGCTATAATTGGTAATAATGTTATTATAAGACGAAATTCTCTTATAGGCGTCTCAGATGATATAACTCTAGTAGCAGAAGGTACTGAAATTAAATCTAACTCCTTTATAAAGTGAGGTGATAAAATGATTAATAATTATATGGGTATATTAAACTTAAACGAGGATGAGACAAATATAATAAATCTTACTAAGTGTAGACCACTCGCAGCTATCCCTATTGGTTCTAGGTATAGAATTATAGATTTTGCATTATCTAATATGGTTAATTCAGGCCTTAGTAACATTGGGATCTTTACTCAAAGTAAGTCTCGTTCTTTAGTTGATCATGTGGGCTCCGGCAGACCTTGGGACTTAGATAGAAGACCTAATGGACTATTTGTATTTAATTTTGGTATCACAAGTACTTCTTTAAATGATACTGAAATGTTATGGAACACCACGGAATATTTATATAGAAGTAAAGAAAAAAATGTAATTCTTTCCTCCTCTTATATGGTAGGAAACATTGATTACATGGCTGCTATCAAATATCATGAAGAGAAGAAACAAGATATAACTGTTATATACAAAAATATTAATACAGGAAGTAATGATTTTTTAAATTGCGACGTGTTAAATATAGATGAAAACAGTAAAGTACTTAGTGTTGGAAAGAATACCGGAGCATATAATCACTTAAATATTTCCATGGAAATGTTTATTATGAAAAAGGAACTTTTGATATCACTTATTCGTAAATGTATCCAGAGCGGCTCTTACAAAACTTTAAAGGATACTATACATAAAAACATTAATAATTTATCTGTTACGGCTTATGAATTTAAAGGTTACCTTCAATGTGTTAATTCTATAGGTGCCTATTATAAAACTAATATGGACATGCTAGCCCTAAAAACAACTAAAGAATTGTTTTTTAGTAATGGACCTATTTATACAAAAATCAAGGATGAGCCACCGACTAAGTATTCTAGTGAAAGTAAAGTAACTAATTCTATAATTGCTGACGGCTGCATTATAGAAGGTATTGTTGAGAATAGTATTATATCAAGGGGAGTTTTTGTTCACAGCGGTGCTGAAATTAAGAATAGTATTATCCTGCAAAATTGTGAAATCAAAGAAAATTCTAAACTTTTTAATGTTATAATTGATAAAAATGTTATTGTAAATGAAGACAAACAACTTAATGGTGACAATGAATTCCCACTTGTAATTGAAAAAAGAGCTTTATTTTAAAAATCCAAAAGATATAGCCATAACTTCATTAGTTATGGCTATATCTTTTAATTTATAATTGCACTAACCTAAAAATTTAGAACCCTTCTTACTTATCATTACCTTCATCAATACTCTCTGTTGAGATATCCTTATTTTGAAGCATATCTAGTGATTTTATATAGCCTTTTCTACCTTCATCAGGTAAACTATCTACATAAATACCGCTTCTTGGAAATGCCATTGAAATGTCTTCTTGATGCAGTATATCCGCTATTTCAAAATTTATATCTTCTTTTATTCTAAAACATTCATCAAAATCTGGTGTATCCGCAAAATAACATACTAAAATATCTAAACTAGCCGCACTCAATTTATCAAACCTAACAAGAATCCCCTCCTTATTAACCTGAGGATGATTCTCTAACATACTTCTAACTCTTGAGACACAAATCTCTAATTTTTGCCTAGATGTTATATAATTTAGTTCTAAACTAAAACTAACTCTTCGTTTACCTCTTCTACTAAAATTTATTACTGCTTCATTAGTTAACTTCGAATTAGGCACTATTATTAATGCTTCATCAATAGTTCTTATTTTAGTAGTTCTAAAAGAAATATTTTCTATACTACCTTCTAACACATCACTTTTAACCCAATCTCCAATAGTAAAAGGTTTATCTAATATTATAGACATACCGGCAATAATATTAGCAGCTGCATCTTTAGCCGCTAGTGCAAATGCCAATCCACCTAGTCCAAGTCCCGCAATAAACCCTTGAAGATTATATCCCCATTTTTCAGCTATTATAGTAATAGCTAATGCTATTATTATTAATCTTAATGTTTTTGATATAAATGGGAATAATATTTTATCGACTTTTACATCATATGCTTTATGCATTCTCTCAAATAAAAGAGAAGATTCCCCTGTAAGATTGTAGAGTCCCCATGAAATTAATACTATTATGGCAGAACTAAAAACATTATCTATATCCACAATTTTTATAAAAAATGCATATGTTAAAATTTTAAAAGCAAAATACAATCCCAATACTTCGAAAAAATTAATTAGAGGTCTTTCAAAAGCTGCTGCTATTTTTGTGTCTGCATTAAATTTTGTTTTGTTAACAAGTTTTAATATTATTTTAAATACATATTTCGCAAATATCTTTTTTAATAATAAAAATAGTACGAAAACTCCAATAGCAAACCCTAAATATCTAAGTTTAACATATGTGAATCCACTAAAAAAAACTTGTATTCCATCTTTTGCAAAAAAATTTACTATCGATTCAACCAAACAATCACACTCCCTTTTATCTTATGTTTAAGTATATAATCATTTTAAACTAATAATGTTATTTACTCAATAGATTATATAGGAAGAATCTTTTTTTATTAATATATAAATCATACAAAAAAAGACACTTCATATGAAGTGTCTTTTTTTGGTGGCTTACCGGAGAATCGAACTCCGGACACCATGATTAAAAGTCATGTGCTCTACCAACTGAGCTAGTAAACCATGTTTACCTGGCGACAACCTACTCTTCCACAAGGTCACCCCTGCAGTACCATCGGCGCATTGAAGCTTAACCTTCGTGTTCGGTATGGGAACGGGTGTTACCTTCAGGCCATAATC
>NZ_JAHLDU010000053.1 GCF_018861905.1 Clostridium sp. DSM 17811 | reverse complement strand
AATTAATCTGCGCCAACTGTTAAGTTGGTTAGCAAGCTCATTACATACTTTTTAGTCTTACGACTAAAATATTACTTTTACTAAAGTAATTGACTGGTTAAAATAAAATATCATTTCATTTCTTTACCTATTTCTCTGTTTAATTTTCAAAGACCAATTTACTTTGTCATCATGTGACGACTTCTACTATTCTATCAGTTGTTTAATCATTTGTCAATAGTATTTTACTTTTTTTAATTAAGTTTTTTACTATCTTGATTAATGTTTCATTGCAAAACAGCAGCAACATGTAATATCTTATCATAATTATTTTTATCCGTTTTATGGTATATATTATTTAAGACAACATAAGTACATAATAATCTTATTTTCTTACTTATTCTACGTTTCTCTCATGTTGATACACTAGGACTAGTATACACATCTATTAACATAAATTCAAAGTTTGCACTATAATAAAAAAGTATTTTTGCTAATATCCACTGTAATCAAGATATGATTTGAATTATATTTAGTTAATTAAATATTTTTCACTTTATAAAAAACCATGTGATCTCTCCATTCGCCATTAATGTATAAATATTTTTCACTTATACCAAGTTCCTTAAATCCACAATTTTTTAAAACTCTTTGTGACTTTTCATTATTTATCAAAGTACTAGCTTCAACTCTATGTAATTCTAATTCCTCAAATGCATATGTTACTGCAAGCTTAACAGCCTCCTTCATATATCCCTTATTTTGTTCTTCCTCATCCATAGAATACCCTATAAAGGCATTTTTAAAAACACCAATAACTATATTCGATATTCTTATTTTCCCAATAAGTTTCTTAGCCTTATATATTCCAAAATTAACACCACTACCATTTAAAAACTGTTTATAACCCTCTGTTAAAGTACGTTTTTGATTGTCTAGAGTATAAAATGTTTCATCCCTAACCGGTTCAAAACAACTCAAATATTTTCTATTCCTTAAATGGAACCCTAATACCTCCTGCGCATCCCCTGGAGTCAATGCCCTAATACTAATATTCCTACCTTTAATATCTAAATCTCTCCTTATTGAATTCTTATTAAATCTAAAGGCGTTTATACCAAACATCACCTCTGATTGATAATCGGATTTATTTACCACACTATCAGTTATTATACCCTCTAATTCAAATCCTAAATCAGTAAAAGCACTTACATTTATATTCTCATCAGCAATGACATTCACTTTATTTATCCCCATGTTTTTAAACAAAATATTCAGCATGAGATTTAATGTGTCTTTTAAATACTCGTAACTTCCATTGGTATGTTTATGAAATTTCAATCTAAATTGGCAAAACTTGTTTTCTTTATCCAATTCAACTATAAATATTCTTCCTAGTATAATATAATTATTATCTTTTATAATATAATCTCTCTCGTTGCCCTTTAAAGCTTCTAAATTAACATACTTACCTTTGTTCATTTTTAACCCCTTTGTCTACAATAATAGTAATTTAGATCATAAATATATTCATTAACAAAAATAACAAAAGGTGCTTAAACTTACACCCTTGTTTTTTCTCCTAATAAAACTATTAAATACTAACCTTTTTTATTAAATCCTTAATCACTTCACCACCAATTATCATTCCTGCCACTGGTGGAACAAAAGATATACTACCCGGGATCTGTCTTTTCATAGCACATTTCTTTGAACCCCCGGTACATACACAACCTTCTTTACATGTTATAACCTCATCTGACTTTGGTTTTATAGGGACTTCCTGTGAATAAACTACCTTTAATTTCTCAATATTTCTCTTCCTAAGTTCCTGCCTCATAACCCTTGCAAGCGGGCATACTTTTGTATCATAAATATCTACAACTCTAAATAAAGTTGGGTCTAATTTATTACCTGTTCCAAGGCAACATATGATTTTGATGCCCCGCTTCGTGCAGTACTCAACTAAAGATATTTTTGAAGCTACAGTATCAATAGCATCTACTACATAATCTGTATCTTCAGTAATTATATCTCCCATATTATCTGCTGTCACAAATGTTTCATAAGTAATAACTTCACACTTAGGATTTATTTCGAGTATTCTATCCTTCATCACTAAAACCTTGCTTTTACCTATAGTTTTATGTGTAGCATGTATTTGCCTATTTAAATTTGTTAAACATATTGTATCATCATCTATTAATACTATTTTTCCAATGCCTGCCCTTACTAATGCTTCGACAGTATAACTTCCAACTCCGCCTATTCCAAATACTACTACCTTACTCTCTTTTAACTTGTTTAGGCTATCCATGCCTATAAGTAACTCTGTTCTTGACAATGCATGCTGTGGCATATGTTTTTTTCTCCTTCAAAATATATTTTATCGTAAATGTTTTATACTTTTATTACTTTCGTATTTATTAATTAATAATAATTTGATATCCTCATCTAATTATACCCCAAATAGTTATAAAGACCACGCATATGCGTGGCCTTTATAACTATTTGAACAGTTCATTTTTACCATCACATAAAATTATAATTCGTGTACAAATATTCCACTTTGTAATTTCGGTTCAAACCAAGTTGATTTAGGAGGCATCGTTTTACCTGCATTCGCTATATCTATAAGATCGTCCATAGTTGTAGGACACATAGAAAATGCAACTTTCATATCACACTTAACTCTTCTTTCAAGTTCTCCAAGCCCTCTGATACCACCGACAAAATCAATTCTAGAATTTGTTGTTGGGTCATCAATTCCTAAAATCGGATCTAATAAATTCTTCTGCAAAATTGATACATCTAATCTTTCTACTGGATCCTTCAAATTAAAAGTTCCTTCTTTAGCCTCTAATTTATACCATTTTCCCTCTAAAAACATTCCATATGTCCTTTGTACTTCTGGCTTAAATTGACCAATACCATCAAAGGTCGTAATATCAAATTTCTCAGAAACTTTATTCATAAATTCATCGAAAGAGTTTCCAAACAAATCTGCAACCACTCGATTATAGTCCATTACATATAAATCATTGTCTGGAAATATAACCGATAAGAAGTAATTAAATTCCTCATCACCAGTATAGGATGGTTTATCTTTTCTTCGCTTTAATCCGACTTTGACAGCTGAAGCTGATCTATGATGTCCGTCGGCTATATATAAATAATTGGTCGCCGCGAATACAGCTGATAGTTTATTTATAATAGCTTCCTCATTAATAACCCAAATGATTTGTGACACACCATCTTCTGATTTATAATCATATAATGGAGATTTTGTTTCAGTCCAATTTTTTACTATACTATCTATTTCATTTTTATGTCTATATGTCAAAAATATTGGACCAGTATTACAATTTGTATAATCAACATGATTAAATCTATCAAGCTCTTTATCCGCTCTTGTTAACTCATGTTTTTTTATTGTGTCCTTTATATAATCATCTATTGATGCACAAGCAACTATACCTGTTTGAGACCTTTCATCCATTATTTGTCTGTAAATGTACATGCATGGTTTTTCATCTTGAACATACACTTTATCACTAATCATCTTTTGAAGATTTTCTCTAGCCTTTAAATAAACTTGCTTATCGTGTACATCTATACCTTTTGGTAAATCTACTTCTGCTTTATCAACATGTAAGAATGAATAAGGTTTCCCCTTTACCATTTCTCTGGCCTCTTCACTATCCATAACATCATAAGGAAGCGCTGCTACTTTTTCTACTAAATCTAATTGTGGTCTGTATGCTTTAAAAGGCCTTACTATAGGCATAATTGTTCCTCCCGTGATCAATCATTTTATTTAAAAAAGCTAATAATAATTTCCATTATTTCAGTACCTATTCTTGTTTGAGCTTCCTTTGTAGCAGCCCCTATATGTGGTGTTACAGAAACTTTTGGATGATTAACTAAAGCTTCATTTTTTGTTGGTTCCTCAACATAAACGTCCACACCAGCTCCTGCTAATTTACCATTGTCTAATGCTTCTACTAAAGCAGCTTCATCAACTACTCCACCTCTAGCACAGTTAATTAAAAATGAGCCATCCTTCATCATTGCTAATTGATCTTTTCCTATAGTAGCTCCACTCTCTTTAATAAATGGTATATGCAATGATACATAATCTGATTTTTTTAATACATCATTTAACTCTAAGTACTCATACTCATCAAAACCCTTAGCTTTCCCTATTATATCTGTATATATAACTGTCATACCAAGCGCAGATGCTTTTTTTGCTAACTCCTTAGATATTCTTCCAAATCCTATTAGCCCTAGTGTCTTACCGCTTATCTCTACACCAGTATATTTTTTCTTATCCCACTTGCTCTGCCTCATAGCTACATTCGAGATATTAACAAATCTTGATATCGCAAACATATGTGCAAGCGCAAGTTCAGCAACAGATGCACTACTTGCATTAGGCGTATTAGTGACTTTTATTCCTTTTTCCTCGGCATATGCTACATCAATGTTATCAACGCCTACTCCCCCACGAATTATAAGCTTTAGTTTTCCTGATTCTGCTGCTTTATCAATTATTGGCTTTCTAACCTTTGTTGCAGACCTAACTACAATTACATCAAAGTTTTTTAATTCTTCACCTAAAAATTCTGGTTCATAAAATTTTTCAACAACTTCAAATCCTTTATTTTTTAACTCCTCAATTGCATCTTTTTCCATACCATCAGTAACTAATACTCTAATCATTATAATCCTCCTCTATACATAAAATATTTTACATCACATTAAAGTTAAATTAAGAATGAAAAATCACAATATAATTTTTCATTCTTAATTTTTTTATTATTTATTAAAGTCCTAAAATATCATTAATTATTGCAAATAAATCCTTTACTTCTTCTGGCGTAGTTTCAGCCATATGGGCAATTCTAAATGTCTTATCTTTTAACTTTCCATAACCATTAGAAATCATAAATCCTTTTTCTCCTAATTTCTTGTTTAAATCAGAAATACTAATTTCTTTTGTGTTTTTAATAGCAGTTACTGTGTTTGACAAAAAGTTTTCATCAGGAAATATTGCGAAGTATTTTCTAGCCCATTCGCGAACAACCTCAGCACCAGCTATATGCCTAGCATATCTATTCTCTAATCCTTCTTCTAATATCTTATCTAATTGATAATCTAAAGCAAACATATGTGAAAGAGATGGAGTAGATGGATATTGATAATCCTTCTTTTGTATACACTCATATAGTCCTAATAAATCGAAATATACTCCTCTGTTTGTAACTTGTTTAGCTCTTTCTACTGCTTTTTTTGAAAATGTACAAATAGACATTCCTGCAGGTAATCCTAAACATTTTTGAGTTGAAGTTATACAAATATCAATCGCCCAATGATCTACTTTTACTTCTGTTCCAGCAGCATTACTCACCGTATCCACGCATACTACAACATCAGGATACTTTTTATAAACTGATGAAAGATCTTCCATATTGTTCATGAGCCCTGTTGAAGTCTCATTCATAGTAATAGTTATTAAATCATACTTCCCGGTTTGTAATACTTCCTCAATCATTTCTTTAGTTGTTGGCATTCCCCATTCTGATTCAAACTTATCCGCCGGTACTCCATTCGCAGTACACATTTGAAACCATCTGTTTCCAAATGCCCCAACTGAAAATATTGCTGCCCTTTTTGCTGTACATGAACGAACAGCACCTTCCATTAGTCCACTTCCTGAACTAGTTGAAAGTAGTATTTCTTCTTTAGTATTAAATACTTTTCTCATTTTATCACTTATGTTTCTTTGTAATGTTGATGCTTCTTTACCTCTATGTGATATTTGAGGAGTAGCCATTTTTTGAAGTACATCTTCTGCTACTTCTACTGGTCCCGGTATAAATAATCTTTTATGCATATTCAACCTCCAAATTTTTATTCATATTTTTATTGTTATTGAATTATAACACTTATTTTAACACTTAAGTATATGTTTCTCAATGTAATAGGAACAAAGATTATAATTATGTCACTTAATATTATATCAAAATTGTATTCATTTACATATAATATTCAGTTATATGTATAAAGCCTATAAAAGCAATAATATTTATGCTACCTAATTGAGCCACATATAACAAATTAAATTTGTTATATGTGGCTAATACTAAAAATCCTATTTGGGAATATGCTATTAAATCATCTCCTGCGAAATCGGAATATTAACCTTGATCTAATCCAGCTAAAGTTTTATCGTACAAATTAATTTCACACTTATCACTTTTTAAATGCTGGCAATTGTCACAACTTTTACTATATGCATTACCTATTGAAGACTGAAATCCTGTCCCTATCGAGTCATACCCATTACAACTATTTGCTACATGTGTCATCTGTTCTGTATTTGGCATAATATTAAACCTCCTAAAATTTAAAATTTAGTTAATGTATATTTATTATTTCCCTAACTTCATCAAATAAACCCTATGCACATTTTTATTATTCAAATTGATTTTTAAAATTTTAAATAAAAAAAGCTACTAAAACATAAACTGTTCTAATAGCTTGCGTATGTTATTTTTTATCATTTAAATAACACCTGAATATTTTATTAATGAGTTTCCCACCAATAATCTTTTATATTAATTATAGATTCAGTTTCTCTACAATACTTTGTAGTTAAACACTGTCTTAAATTTCTTGGACATCTTTTACAAACACAATCCGTTACTTCGCCATTACACTGTTTTGTTAAAGCTTCAGGACAATGAATACAATTATCTCCACCTACAGCCATTTTATCACCTACCATTTTAGTTTAAATTATTTTATCAATAGTTTAAATATTATTTTCATTATCTTCTGTTTTGTAAATCGTTCTGTACTTAATCATTATTTCATTTAATATATCTGCTACTATCGGTGGCGTATATGTGATTGCATTGGCACCAGCTTTTATAGTTTCTCTTATAGTTTCATTATTCGGGCCTCCAGTTGCAATTATTGGAAAATTAGGATGTTTTTCTCTTATTTTGCTAACTATATAAGCCGTTTTTTTAGCCCCTGAAACATTAATTATAGTAGCTCCTGCTCTTATTCTCGCCTCTATGTCTTCAAATTCTGATACAACTGTAACTATTATTGGAATATCTATAGTTTCTCTTACCTGTGTTATAACTTCATTAGATATTGGACTATTAACAACTATACCCATAGCACCTTTAAATTCAGCATCTAATGCTAAATTTGTTACTCTCTTCCCAGTGGTAATTCCTCCTCCAACACCGCAAAATACCGGTACATCAGCAGCAAGTACCAAGGCTTCCGTTATTATAGGCTGAGGGGTAAATGGATATACTGCAATAATTGCATCAGCGTTTGTATTTCTTATAACAGCTACATCTGTAGTAAAAACAAAAGATTTTAACCTTTTACCAAATATTACAATTCCAGTAGCATCTCTAATAGCCGTTGGTAGCTCTATCATGTGTCTCCTCAAATTTCCTGTTATCTGAGGCGCTTTTTGATACATAGTTTTTTCTTTAACTTCTTTTTCCATTTTAATTTCTCTCCCCTCTATTTGTTATCCGATATTTAATCACTTTTACTTTATATCGCATCTATAAGCCTTTTCACCAGTATAATTAATCTCCTTTAATAATTTTCTTACAACTCTCTTACCTATTTCATCTTCAGTCATTTCACATATAGCATCATCTATGTTACCCCAATCAGCCCAATCAACTTCAGGCGATTTCTTTATATTTCCTTCAACATAGTTAGCCATAAATGTTAGCATTATGATTTCTTTAGAAGCTAGATAATCACTCCCCAAATATTTAATTTTTCCAACAGTTATTCCTGTTTCCTCTTTAACTTCTCTATATACAGTCTCCTCAACAGATTCTCCATTAGTTACATATCCCGATACTAATACCTTTGAATTTTTAAAAGTATAATTTTGTTTGAGAAGTAAGATTTCTTTACCCTTCATAACTGCAACTACTACACATGGTTTTGGTGTGTCAAAATACATATTATCATCAATAGGGCAATATGGAACTGCCCCTTCATCCCAACTATCTTTTTCAATTAATTTTGTTCCACAAATTGGACAATATATAAATTTCAAATTCACCCTCCTCTTAATGCCTATGTTATTAGTTTAATCCTATTTAGGCTTTAATTCAATTAAAACAAATATCAATAAACCTCTTAGTAATCTTATAAATCATAAAATAATCTCAACAGATTTGCTTAAAGTTATGTAATTTTCACCGACTTCACATTCGTATACAAAAATATCTACACCACTTTTGTATGCAAATCGTAGTGCTTCACCAAAAGCTCCATCCATATCATCATAAGGAGAAAAATTCTCTATATTGCTCATTTGAATAAGAAATAGCACTCCAGCTCCTATTCCTATTTTTTTAACTTCTATAAGTTCTAATAAATGTTTTTTTCCCCTCTGCGTAGGAGCATCTGGAAACATACTTTTACCATCTACTTCAAATGTTACCCCTTTTACTTCAAGATAATACTCTTCACCCATGTTATTAGATAGTTTAAAATCAAATCTACTATTCCCAAAAGTTTTTTCCCTCTGTATTATATTATATTTAACAAGTTTTTGTATTTTTTGCTCTTTTAACGCTTCATCAACAACTTTATTAGGAATTTGTGAATCTATGTTAATAATTTTGTTATCTTTATATCCTGCAATTAAATCATATAAAGTCTTTCTACTTGGATTAAGCTCTTCTCTTAATAAAACTTTAGATCCTGGAACTAATATTTCTTTACATCTTCCCGTATTAGGAACATGTACTATTATTTCTTTTCCATTAAGATTTACATAAGCTTCAAATCTATTTGGTCTTCTAATAAACTCTGCAATAACAACTCTTTTACTTATAATCATAAATTTATCTCCATTTTTATAAATATACACTTATTTATGAAAATAATCAACATTATCCACAATCAAAACAGTATTATGTATAAATTCTATTAATATTTTATAAAATAAAAAAGCCCTTGCTTTAAAAGCAAGAGCTTTTTTATGATGACTCCTAGGGGAATTGAACCCCTGTTACCACCGTGAAAGGGTGGTGTCTTAACCGCTTGACCAAGGAGCCCTAGAAAATTTGGTGGCTTACCGGAGAATCGAACTCCGGACACCATGATTAAAAGTCATGTGCTCTACCAACTGAGCTAGTAAACCATAATGGCTGGGATAGCAGGATTTGAACCTACGAATGCCACAGTCAAAGTGTGGTGCCTTACCGCTTGGCGATATCCCAATATTTGGTGCGTCTTAAGGGATTCGAACCCCCGGCCCACGCCTTAGAAGGGCGTTGCTCTATCCAACTGAGCTAAAGACGCATATTAAATATAATGGAGCGGGTAGAGGGAATCGAACCCTCGTAATTAGCTTGGAAGGCTAACACTCTACCATTGAGTTATACCCGCTTAATTATGGTGCAGGTGAAGGGAGTTGAACCCATACACCCGAAGGCGCTAGATCCTAAGTCTAGTGCGTCTGCCAATTCCGCCACACCTGCAAATATTTATGGTGACTCCTAGGGGAATTGAACCCCTGTTACCACCGTGAAAGGGTGGTGTCTTAACCGCTTGACCAAGGAGCCTTAAAAAATACTAAAATACTAAAATATTAGTATTTTAGTATTGACCTGGCGACAACCTACTCTCCCACAAGGTCACCCCTGCAGTACCATCGGCGCATTGAAGCTTAACCTTCGTGTTCGGTATGGGAACGGGTGTTACCTTCAGGCCATTATCACCAGATTTATCTTCAGAAATAATAATTGAGAATCTACCGTCGTTGACTACGGATATTCTATATAAATATATTCTCATCATCATTTCTATATAGAGAAGTTTTACTTTCTTTATAGAAAAGTATTCTCTCAAAATTGCACAGTTTTCGCATTATTAATATTAATTGTTACTTATGTTATCTTGGTCAAGCCCTCGACTTATTAGTATTAGTCAGCTGAACATGTTACCATGC
>NZ_JAHLDU010000052.1 GCF_018861905.1 Clostridium sp. DSM 17811 | reverse complement strand
TTTTTCTACTGTTTCGCTAGGAAATCTTTCTGTAACATCTATTTCCGCAGCTAAAGGTTTAACTTCGTTTAATGCGAATTCACTTACCATCTGTTTTACAAATTCTTGTTCCTTTGTCAATGTAAAATTCATGAAATTGCCTCCTCGCTATTTTGTAAGATGGAAAACAAGTATTAGTTGATACCTATCTTATTCTTTGTTCATAGTAATTATAAGTCTTGTTGTAAAAACGTTTTCTTCATATCTAATTATAAACACAATACTTTCAATATTCAACATTAGTATCTATAAATAATATAAGCAAGAATAATGCCATGTCTGTTTTAAAGACATAATCGCCACTTAAACACAAAAAATACTTCAAAGTTAGTGGAAATATAATTATTTACTAAAAAATATCTTTTATTATTACACTATTTACATATTTTAATGTAAATTTGGGCGTGTGTGTACTAGAATTAGTACAACTGAACTAAGACATCATAAATAATGTTTTTATACATGAACAGTTTAATATAATATGTATTAAAAGTGTTCTAAAATTAGTACATTTACAGTTGAAATTACTTAGAAGTATTAATAATATTATTCAATGAATCAATATTATTTTGATGGTCTTTTATTATATTATTTAAAATAGTAGAGTTACTAAATACTGAATTATTTGCTATTAATCCATTAATAGTTTTTATTGCCATGAACTCACCTTGTAGGGCTTCTTTAAGATAACTAGTATTATCGGTAGTGCCAATATGCTTTATATTTGATATAGTTTCTGCGACTACTCCTTGAATTCCAATACTGCCAGAGGGCCTACCTCCAAGATCTTGTATTTTAGTAGAAATCTGTAGAGTATGTTGTTTATGGGTTCGTTGTATGTTTTGTAATTTAGCTTTAATATTTATGTTACTCGCATGGTTTATCAACGCTTCCAAACTGTCAATAGACATATATTCACTCTCGAGAAGGAAATTTAAATTTTTAATATTTTCACTATTCATTACTATCAACTCCTCTAATATTTAGGTTGCCCAAATAGAGGATACTTATTAATCCGATTTTTAAAGTGAACTTTTTAACATTTTTTCATGATATAGGTACAGCTGTTTCATTAAAATTTTATCTGCTTGCGTTTGATTTATAGTACCATTATCAACAAGTGTAGTTATTGGATTTATATAATTAATGTTAGTATTACTTTTATATAATTTATTTTCTGAATTGATTATAGTTTTTGCATAATCAATATTGTTGACCTTTGTAGTTTTAGATTTATTTAGTACAGATTTAATTTTATTTGCTTGAGCCTGAGTTATGGTACTAGTAATTATAGGTTCTTCTAAATTGGTTTTTAAATTTCGTTTTGTTTTAGTATTTATTTGTTTACACTCGCTTGTTAAAACTGTATTTCCGTTAATGTTTATTGGGGTTGTAGTTAGTGCAAAGGTTGTACTAACAGAGGATAAATATATACCCCCTGTTAATATTCCAGTTAGTATTTTGGTCTTTAAAGATATATTTTTCATTTTAGTATCTCCTCACTAATTTATTAATTATTTATTTCTATGGTTAAATTATATCAATTGTAAGTGTCAGAAGAGTGTCAATATGATGTATATTTTGTTTGGTTTATGTATTTTTTATAAATGTTTATTTATAGGTCAAAAAAGTAGTAACTAAAATTATATTAAAACGGCAAAATGGTAAAATAAAGCATATTGTGTTAAAATGAAGGTGCTGTATATGTAATATAAACTTATAATTCTGTCTAGGCAGTATTTTTAATTATATCAGTCATTAACAAATTTATATATTAGAGGTGTCTATAAATGAAAAAAGGATTTTGGTTTATTATTCTGTCTGCTTTTCTTTTCAGCACTATGGAAATAGTTTTAAAAATGGTGTCTAATCAATTTAACCCTATACAGATAAGTTTCTTAAGATTTTTTATAGGGTCTATCATGTTGCTTCCGCTAGCTTTAAAAAATTTAAGGAGTAAAAAGCTTTCTTTAAACAGGAATGATTATTCATTTTTTATATTAACAGGCTTTATTTGCGTTGTAGTAAGTATGACATTTTACCAACTTGCCATTTTTTATTGTAAGGCATCTATAGTTGCGGTTCTATTTAGTTGTAATCCTATATTTGTAGTTACTTTCGCTTTCTTTTTAATGGGAGAAAAATTATATAAGCATACCATTATTACAATGGGATTAAGCATAATTGGAATGGTATGTATATTGAACCCTTTTAATATGACAATAAGTTTACAAGGTATAATATTTATTGTTATTTCTACTGTAACATTTGCTTTGTATAGTGTAATATGCAATAAGAAATCCGAAAAATTTGGAGGGGTAGTATTAACTTGTTTTAGCTTTTTAATGGGTAGCCTTGAAATGTTAGTACTTATGCTTATTACAAAATTAAGTTTTATATCAAAAATTTTATCAGATAATGGGTTAAAGGAATTCGCTAATATTCCTATATTGCATGGTATAACACTAAGCAATATTCCAATGCTTGCTTATATTAGTATTTTTGTAACTGGGCTTGGTTACACGTTTTATATATTAGCGATGGAAGAGACGTCTGCATCTACTGCATCAATTGTATTTTTTATTAAGCCTGCTTTAGCGCCGATTTTAGCTTTAATAATTCTAAAAGAGGCAATTGCCGCAAATACGATGATAGGAATTGCTTTTATTGTTATTGGGTCAATTATAAATTTTAGAGAGAATAACAAATTGGCTAGAAACACTATTAGCTAACATTATTAATTAAATATTATTAAACTTCAGTACTAGGGATATCATTTTTATTGGGTTCCCTTTTTTTGTGCATTTCTTTAAAAAACAATACAATTCCAGGTAGTAATGAAACTATTATTATGGTTATTAATGCAAAAGAAAAATGATCTTTTATAAATGATAGATTTCCTGCAAAATAACCTCCACCTAAAAACAAACTTACCCATAATCCATCACCAATCATATTGCAAGGAATAAATTTAAGATAACTCATTTGTGAAATCCCAGCCACAAAAGGGGCAAATGTTCTAAGTATAGGAACAAATCTTGCGAGTATTATAGTTAATGAACCATGTTTTTTATAAAAAGCTTGAGCTTTTTTTAGATATTCCTTTTTAATAAATAGTACCTGTTGCTTCCCTAATATATTGCTTCCAATCTTCCTGCCTATATAATAATTAGAAATATCACCAAGTAATGCTGCAAAATATCCTACAACTAGAAGAGTGGAAATATTCATTGATCCGAGTCCTGCTAGTGCTCCTGCTGCAAATAACATTGAATCACCTGGTAGAAAGGGTGTAACAACTAAGCCTGTTTCTAAAAATATAATTAGAAAAAGAATAACGTATGTTAATATCCCATACTGATGTAATATTAAAATTAAATATTTATCGATATGCATTAGTCCGCTTATAAAATTCATTGAAATATTCATATTTTTCCCTTCCATCATTAGAATATTAAGTTAAATCTCCTCACATAAGTTACATGCTAGTTAATGGCACTTTTAAATTATGGGGTCTTTATTATTTTGCACATATATATGTTAATTATGATAAGAAAATTTATATTTTTTATATTATAGGAAAAGAATTGGTGATTTAATAAAATATTATAAGCAACTCAAATAAGATAAGGTTCACATAATTATTTGATATTTGTAATACAATCGTTGGTTATAATCTTAAACATAGGGATTAAACAGAAAAAAAGTATTCTATTTGAGGAGTGGGGATTAATGAAATGGTTTAGCAATTTAAAAATGATTCAAAAATTACTATCAGCTTTTTTACTTGTTGCAATGTTTATAGGTTTAATTGGATTTACGGGGACGAGCAGTATGAGAAATATCAATACAAATGTTAACAATATTTATAATAATGATTTGATAGCGATTAAAGATATTAGCCGTATTATTACAAATTCAGTACAAATTAAGGCAGATGAGGTGTCAATTAGTGATTCTAGAAATAAAAGCAATTTACAAACAATAAAGGCTAGTATTGCAGATATGGAAACTATAAATAATACACTTATATTAGAATACAAAACTACGATTACAACTGATTTAAGTAAACAACAATTTGCAAAATATGAAAAATTACTTTTGGAGAATCTTACAAATAGAGAAAAATTAATTAAACTAGTTGATAATGGAGAGTATGTTAAAGCAAGTAAGCTATTATCAAGTGGTGATGCAAATACAAATGATATGATTAAAACTCTAGTCAAAGAATTAACAACAGATTCAAATGCTGCAAAAGTTGATTATGAAGCTAGTCAAGTGTCTTTTAATAAAGCAAGTAGGATAATCAATGTATTAAGTATTCTAGGGTTAGTTGTCGCTATTATGTTGGGTTTAATAATAGCTATTACAACCTCAAGGCAAATAAAGAAAATTCTAAAAGTTGCACAATCACTTGGAGAAAATGATTTATCAAAGACCGTTGATATTAATGATAAAAGTGAAATCGGAAGTTTAGCAAAGGCAATAAATAAAGCTATATTAAATTTAAAAATATTAATTTCTGAGATATCAGAAAGTGCTACTGGTATTACTGCCACTAGCCAAGAACTATCTGCTACAACAGAAGAAATATCAGCGAAAATGGAGATAGTAAATGAATCAATAAAACAAGTAGCATTGGGAGCAGAGCAACTTAGTGCAACGACTGAAGAAATAAACGCTACAACAGAAAATATTGCACAAAATGTGGCAGAAGTGACTGGGAGAGCAAATAAAGGAAATAATATTGCAAAAGACATAGAGAAAAAAACAATTGGCCTTAGAAAAAGTGCGCAAGATAGTTCAGATACCACAAGTGAATTATATTTTGTAAATCAAACAAGCATACTAAAAGCAATCGAAGAAGGTATGGTTGTTAGTCAAGTTAAAATAATGGCTGATGAAATAGGAAACATAGCCACCCAAACAAACCTCCTTGCACTTAATGCAGCGATAGAAGCCGCAAGAGCGGGAGAGCAAGGTAAGGGATTTGCTGTGGTAGCCAATGAAGTTAGAAAACTTGCTGAAAAATCAGCAGATGCAGTAAAACGCATTCAAAATGTAACGACCGGAGTTGAAAAAGCATTTAAAAATCTTTCGGGCAGTGCTCAAGAAGTTTTGGAATTCATGGATAATAAAGTTAAGCCGGATTATGAATTATTTGTAGACACAAGTAAGCAATACGGGGAAGATGCAGTAGTATTCAATAATCTATCAACAGACATTGGATCTTCAATGAATATGGTTAATGCAACAGTATCAGAAATTCATAAAGCAATAGAGAATGTATCTGCTACGGCTGAGGAATCAGTGGCTAGTTCAGAGGAAATACTTGCAAGTGTTAATGAATCTTTTATGGCTATTGAAGAAATAACAAATGCTACTCAAAGCCAAGTAATACAAGCGGAGAAACTAAGTGATATGGTTCAAAAATTTAAGCTATAAGACAAATAAAATACAACATGTCAACCTATTGACATATATTAAAGTCACATATATAATAAAATCAAATAGATTCTAAATAGATTTTATAAGGAGAGATTTTAGTATGGCAGTAAAAAATCAAGTACAGCTTATTACTTATCCAGATTCTATGGGAGGTAATTTAAAAATTCTTAACAATGTACTTTTAAAACATTTTTCTGATATCTTTAAAGGTGGAGTTCATATTCTGCCACCATTTCCGTCTTCAGGAGATAGAGGGTTTGCACCACTTACATATTTGATGATAGAGCCAGAGTTCGGTACATGGGAGGATATAAAAGACATAGGAGAAAACTTTGATATATTGGTTGATTTAATGGTTAATCATATTTCAGGTAAGTCTATATATTTTCAAGATTTTCTTAAAAAAGGTAGAAAATCAGAGTATTCTGACTTATTTATCACTTTGGATAAGATTTGGGAAGATGGAAAACCAGTTAAAGAAGACATTGAAAGGATGTCACTTCGCAGGACAGTGCCTTATTCAAACTTTAAAATAGAAGAAACGGGTGAGGAAGAGAAGGTTTGGACTACTTTTGGTAAAACTAGCCCTTCTGAGCAGATTGATTTGGATGTAAGGTCAGATAAGGTAAAACAGCTTCTTAAAGATTTTTTTGTGAATTTTAGTAAGCATAACGTTAAAATAGTGAGATTAGATGCAGTTGGATATGTTATCAAAAAGCTTGGAACAAGTTGTTTTTTTGTAGAACCGGAAATATATGATTTTCTTGATTGGATTAAGAAATTGGCGGATTCTATGAAAATTGAATTGCTTCCAGAAGTTCATTCACATTACTCAACTCAATACAAACTTGCAGAGCATGGGTTCTGGATTTATGATTTTATTCTGCCTTATACCATTCTTGATACATTAATAAATAAATCAAGTGAGAAGCTTTGTGAATACCTTAAGGATCGTCCGTCGAGACAATTTACAATGCTTGACTGCCATGATGGTATTCCTGTAAAACCTGATATGGATGATCTCATAGATACTAAGGAAGCTAGAAAACTTGTAGATTTGACCCTTAAGAGAGGCTCAAATTTAAGCCTTATTTTATCAGAAGAAGATAAGTCAGAAGATGGATTTGATGTGCATCAAATAAGAGGCTCTTACTACTCTTTATTGGAGTGTGATGATGATGCATATTTGGCAGCTAGAGCAATTCAATTTTTTGTACCTGGGATACCGCAGGTATATTATGTGGGACTACTAGCAGGGGAAAATGATGTTGAAAATGTAAAGAAAACTGGTGAAGGTCGTGAAATTAACCGTCACAACTTCACTCTTGAGGAAATTGAGCAGTCAGTTAAAAAAGAAGTTGTTCAAAGACTTTTAAAACTTATCAGATTTAGAAATGAATACCCTGCTTTTAATGGAAAATTTAAAGTTATTCATACTGCTAAAGACGAAATTCGACTTTATTGGCATAAGGATGATAGATATTGTACATTATTTATAGATTTAAAAACTAATAAGTCTGTGATAGAATATATTGATGAGTCTAGCAAGGTAGCTCAATATTTAGTATAAGAAGTTATAATGTAAATGACTCAAATTGATTGTGCAAGGGTGAGGATGTCTTTATGGCAACGATAAAAGATGTGGCTAAGATAGCTGGGGTCACTGTTACAACTGTTTCAAGGGTTTTAAATAATAGAGGCTATATAAGTCAGGTTACTAGAAACAAGGTTCATGAGGCTATGAAAGAACTTGATTATCAGCCGAATGAAATAGCACGTTCTTTATTCAGAAGAAAGTCTAACATGATTGGGCTTATTATTCCAAATGTAGCTCATCCATTTTTTGCGGAACTTACTAGTTATATAGAGTATTATGCTTATAAGGCTGGCTATAAGATTTTGTTATGTAATTCTTATCAAGACAGCGTTAAGGAAAAAGGTTATGTAGAAATGCTTAAAAGATATCAAGTGGACGGAATAATTATGGGAAGCCATACCTTAGAGACCTCGGATTATCTTATTCCTAATTTGCCTATTGTAGCACTTGATAGAACATTTACTAATAATATACCTTTTGTCACTTCGGATAATTATAATGGAGGTATTTTGGCTACAAATCTTTTGATAGATAGAGGATGTAAAAATATTGCTCATATAAGCGGACCACTTGAAATTAATACTCCAGCTAATAAGCGTTATCAGGCTTTTATGGATGTCGTACTGGAGAGAAAAGTAAATTTTATTATAAAACAGGCAAAGCTTGATATTTTTGAGGGCTATGAGAAGCTGGCTTATAAGTTGTTTGAAGAGCATCCAGATATAGATGGTGTTTTTGCTAGCAGTGACATGATAGCAGCTTCAATAATACATGTTGCTAACTTAATTGGAAAAAATATTACAAAGGACTTAAAAATTGTTGGGTATGATGATATTAATATAGCATCACTTATAGTCCCACCTTTAACTACAATAAAACAACCAATAGAAGAGATGGGGGAGCTAGCAGTAAAAATTCTAATAGATTTACTCGAAAAAAAAGAAGTAGATATAGAAAATATCTTGCCTGTAACTTTAGTGGAAAGAAAAACCACTTAAGAGTTTATTTAAATGAATTATTAATAGAGACTATGGAGAATATTACATAGTCTCTATTTTTATCGTGCGTTCTGCATGGGCGCAATCTAATGGAAGTCTGCGGCCAAACTCTGGTCTGACGCACAAATGTTTTCTACATGGAAAACTAATTATAAAAAAAACGGATTGCTTGTAGTTGGAAAAATTAATCCAATTATATATGTTAGATTATAAAAAAGTGATATTGTGAGATCATTTCGATGATAGTTTAGTTCTTTCAATGCTTTGTGAATGTTTTCCTTTGTTTTTGCACTAATATAACCACGATTATTCCTATAATTTAAATTATTTAATGTCCTCTAAAAAACTTATTAATTAATTATTGTCCAAAGTTTTTTCATTATAATTGATTAAGATCACATATATTGCCATATCACAAAACATTAAATTTGAGGTAATTCTATAATTATTTTTAAACAGTTATCTCAAAATCTCATGAGATACATAATAATCTAAAATCTCCTATGTGTCCAGATAATAATCATAAATTATGAGGTTGATAGTGAAGTTTTGTTGATATATATTTGGATATAGAAAATGCTTTCTTAAATTAAGTCATACGGTTGACATGTTTAAAAATATTGTATATAATATACCTATAGTAATCATTTACATAATGCTTTTATGGATTGCTAATTTAGCAATTTATAAATATACAAATATGAATAAATAAAGAGGGGGATTTAAAAAATGAAAAAAAGTTTACACAAGATTATTGCGGTTGCACTTACTTCTATGGTTATGATGTCCACTTTAGCGGGCTGTGGTACTTCTAAGACCACCAGCGGTACAAGTAATAAACCTGTAACTCTTACTTATGAAATTTGGGATAAAAATCAACAACCAGGTATGCAAGCTATCGCTGATTCTTTCCACAAATTAAATCCAAATATAACAGTAAAAGTGGAAGTTACACCTTGGGATCAATATTGGCCAAAAATGGAGGCAGGGGCTTCAAGTGGAACACTTCCAGACGTATTCTGGATGCATTCGAATGCTTTCTTAAAATATGCTAATGGTGGTATGTTGATGGATTTAAGTGACACTATAAAGAATAGTAAAGACGTAAAAATGAGTAATTTCCCTAAGGATCTTGTAAATCTATATACATTAAAGGGTAAAAATTATGCTATGCCTAAGGATTACGATACAATAGCATTATGGTACAACAAGACTATCTTTGATGAAAAGGGTATTGCTTATCCAGATGCAACTTGGGATTGGAATAAGCTTTTATCAGTTGCTCAAAAGTTAACTGACCCTTCAAAGGGAGTGTATGGTTTTGGGGCTCCTTCAGATGACCAACAAGGTTACTATAATTTTGTTTACCAAAATAAAGGATATATACTTTCACCTGATAATAAAAAATCAGGTTTTGGTTTAGCAGCTACCAAACAAGCAATACAGTGGAATGTTGATCTAAGTCGAAAATATAAGGTATCTCCAACTCAACAACAATTTGCAGATACTAGCTATACGACATACTTTGAATCAGGAAAAGTTGCAATGGGTTTATTTGGATCATTCATGGTAACTGAATTTAAGAAAAATACTTATGTAGCAAAGAATTGTAATGTAGCTGTTATTCCTCATGGAAAGACAAAAGCAACAATATATAATGGTTTAGGAAATGCTGCTTCAGCAAAAACTAAACATCCCGTAGAGACTTTGAAATTCATAGATTTCTTAGGAACAAAGGAAGCAAATACTATTCAAGCTAAAAAAGGTGCTGCAATTCCAGCATATACAGGGACGGCACAACCATTTATAGACAATACTAAACAATTTAACTTGGCAGTATATCCACAAATGTTAAGCTATGCTGTTTTATTTCCAAATTCAGCAACAAAATCAAAATGGTATGAAATTCAAAATAACACAATGTCAAAGATATATGCTGGTCAACTTACAGTAGAGCAAGGCTGTAGTATAATTGATAAACAAATGAATGCTCTTTTAGCTACTGAAAAGTAATTAATTGATGACAATTAGTGATTATAGTTAACTGTCATCATAATTAACTAAATTTAATTATGATTTTATAAAAGGAGGGTAAATTTTGAAAACGATGATTAAACAAAAGAACACATCGAAACGTTCAGATAAAAAGGTAAAAATTAGTAAGAAAGATTTAAATGACTATTATTGGGCTTATTTTATGATAGCACCTACGATAATAGGACTTATTATATTAAATATATGGCCGTTAATTCAAACTATTTATTTAAGTTTTAATAAAACCAGTGATTTTGGTATTAATCAGTGGATCGGGTTAGATAATTATAAACAGATGTTTTCAGACCCTGCTGTATGGCAAGCAACTTTGAATACACTAAAATATACTGTGATTTCAGTTCCTATCGGCGTTATTCTTTCTTTAGGTATTGCAGTACTACTTAATTCTAAGATAAAAGGTAAAACTATATATCGTACAATCTATTTTCTACCTATGGTTTCAGCACCGGCAGCTATAGCT
>NZ_JAHLDU010000051.1 GCF_018861905.1 Clostridium sp. DSM 17811 | reverse complement strand
TACATCTGGAAATATTGTTTTGCCTCGAAGACTAGCTGCACTATCACCTAACCCATCAGCTATAGCCATCGCCTTTATTAATTCACCATTAGTCATTTTTTTGTTAACATTCGTAACTGTACTGTCTATGATACCAAGCTGTTTCATCTTTGCAACAGAAGTTTTGTAATCTAACGTAGTTGCAAAAGCAAGATTAGGAACTATAACATTTATTAACATCGAAAACATTAATACAATACCCAAAAACGATTTTTTTATTTTCATTTTACCCCATCCTTTTTATTTATTATTTCATTTTCATTTAACACGGTAAATAAATGTATATTACGTAAAATGCAGTTATAATAATATATATTAATAGCTTCTCCGAAGTGAATTGCAATACGAGATGAATAAACTATTGAGATTTGATTTAGAAATTCTTGTTTTGCGATTGTAAAATTCTCGTAAGCTTGCCAGGAAGGCAAGCTAGCGAACCTGAGGCAGGACGCCGAATGTGAGCGATAGAGAATTTTACATGAGCAAAACATTAGAATTTCTTAATCAAATTTCTTGTTTAAAGTTCGTTTGCAAAGCACGGCGGAGAATTGCAGTTGTAGTAATATACATTTACTTTATAATTTTGACCTTTTGATTTTCATTTAAGAAACTCTGCCCTTCAGTTATTACTTGATCGCCAAGTTTTATACCATTGACAATCTCAGTTTGCACCGTATTTGATATTCCAACGACCACTTGTTTCTTTTTTAGTTTAGTAGCCTCAACTATATATACATATTGCACACTATTTTCTGTAAATATTGCTCCGTTTGGCACTATAGGTATATCTGCTTTTACAACACTTGGAAACTCAACTCTTAATATCATTCCTGGTTTTAATAAATTAGAAGGATTCTCTATTTTAAGCTTTACTGTATACAATTGTGTTTTAGCATCTGCAGAAGGACTTATGGTGTCCACTATACCTTGTACAATTTTATTATTCATAGATGATATTTGTACAGGTATTTTCTGATTTACTTTTACCTTTATAACATCTTTGTCTGTCATATTTACCTCAGCTCTTAGGCTACTTGTATCAATTATGGTAAATGCACTAACTGAACTTGCTACCACTTCGCCGACTTCAACATTTCGCTCAGATATAACTCCATTTATAGGTGATGTAATAGTAGCATTATTAATTTGTATTTGTGCTAAATCAAGTGACGCCTTAGCTTGCTGAACCTGACCTGCAGCCGCAGCATCAGTTTGTGGTCCTGTTTTTGATTTTAATAGTGATAAAGAGTCACTGGCGGTGCTAACCTGAAGCGATGCACTATCCATCTTTGATTTTGCGGAATCAAGTTCGCTTTTCGCAGAGTCTCCTATATTATATTGCTGATGAATTGTATTATAATTATTTTTCGCATCATTATATGCTGTTTTTGCAATATCTAATGTTGAATTTGCAGATATCAATTGCTGCGCGTATCCTGAATCACTGCTTTTAACAAGAGTTGCATTAGCAGTGTCAAGGGCTGCTTTCGCCTGATTATATTGCGCCGTAAGCTCCAATTTATCTAAGGTGAATAAAACATCTCCTTTTTTTACGCTCTGGCCAATATTTGCATTTACACCCTCAACTCTCCCGGCTATTTTGGAGGTAACCACCGTTTCGCTCGAGGCTGTTAATTCGCTTCCATATTTTGTAGTTGTTGTTATTGAAGACATGCTAACGGGAGTCGCCTTGACACTCTTTGAATTATCGCTCGTAGTGACACTTTTACTTGCACACCCCACTCCTATTAAAGTTATACTCAATGTAAGACTTATTAATAAAAACCCTTTAATCCCTTTAAGCTTCATCATAATGTAACCCCTTCATCTTTTTTATTAGATATTTTTTTCTTTTTAGAAAAGAACTTTTCATTAAAATCATCCATTAATGTATATACTACGGGAATAATTACTGGTGAAATAAGTGTAGATGTAATCATTCCTCCTATAAGTGCGACAGCCATACCTACCCTAAATTCACTACCTTCAGCAGTAGCGAGTGCTGATGGTAACATTCCAACTATCATAGTTGCAGTAGTCATGAGTATTGGTCTTAATCTTGTAACTCCAGATTCTAATAGTGCTTCTCTTAAAGGCATGCCTGTTTTCATAAGAGTCATTGTGTAATCTATTAATAATGTTCCACTTTTAGCTGATAGACCATCAAGCATTATTAATCCAATAATTGAAACAATATTTAAAGCATTTCCTGTAATAGCTAAGCCTATTAATGCCCCAATTAATCCACAAGGTAATGATAGCATCCTTAGTAAAGGTGTTAAAAAAGATTCATATAAAACAACTAGTATCATATATACAAGCATAACGGATAGAGCCATAGCTAAAATTAACGAAACAAAGGAATCGTTCATCTGCTTTTGATCACCGCCATAATCTAGTTCATAATTGGTTGGCAGCGTAATTTGGCTTACTTTTTTCTTAACCTCTGGTGTAATACTCCCAAGAGGTCTTCCTTCAATATTAGCTGAAATGGTGCCCATTTCCTTACGGTTTAACCTTAATGTTTGTTGTGGACTATCTGACATATAGATTTTTGCTAATTGATCAAGCGAAAATTGCATGCCAGCTGAATTAGCCACTTTTATTGTGGATAAATCCGCCATTGTGACTATTTGATCCTTAGTAAGTTTTACAACCACATCATATTCATCACCATTTTCCCTAAATACACCACCATCTACTCCCTTCACCGTCGTAGCACTAAGGGCTCTTGCTATCTCAGAAGGTGCAATTCCATATTTTGCAGTGGCAATCCGGTCAATTTCAACAGCGATTTGATTCTGATTCGCTTGAATATTGTTACTTATATCTATTATTCCTGGGACTTCCTGTATTGAATTCTGTACCTTAATGCTTAATTGCTTTAAAACTTCCTTATCAGGCCCCGTTATATTTATTGCAATAGGCTTACCTGGAGAACCCATTGCACTAGTTTCATCTACAGATATATCCATTCCTGTAAGCTTTTTGCTCCATTCACGTGCCTCTGAAGCAATCTGAGCTTGACCTTTTTTCCTTGACCCTTTTCCCACTAGATTAACATTAATTTGTGCAGAAGCTTCATTATTTCCATTACCAACAACAGTAAAGTAATTATTAACTTCTTTTATTGTATTTAAATGCTGTTCAATCTCTTTAACTTTATCATTAGTAAGTTTAACATCACTGTCTGCTCTAAGTTTTATATTAATTTTAAAGGCACTTTGATCCGTTGCAGTTGCAAATTCAGTTTTAATAAGTTTAAGAGGAATTAATGCAATACTAAGCACCAATATCAATGACACAATACTTACTACCTGCCATCTGTGATCTAGAGCAAACAAAAGATATTTCTTATAAAAGGAATAGAATTTATCAGTTATATTATCAACTATTCCTTTTATCTTATAAACTATTCCTTCTTTCTTGATTTTTTTATCCCTAAGCTCAACTTCTGAATTGTTTTCTTTTTCCTTTAATAATTTTGAAGCAAGCATAGGTGTAAGGGTAAAAGAAACAAGTAGGGAAAACAAGGCAGCAAAAACTACTGTAAGTCCAAACTGTCTAAAAAGTTGACCCATCATTCCTGACATAAAAGATATTGGGCCAAATACAACTACATCACATAAAGTTATGGATATAGCCGCCATACTTATTTCATTTCGCCCATCTAAAACTGCTTGCCTAAGAGGTTTCCCTAGGTTTATGTGTCTTTGAATATTTTCAAGTACCACTACAGAGTCATCTACAAGAATACCTATGCAGAGGGATAAAGCTAGTAGTGACAGCATATTAAGTGTAAAACCAAAAAGCGACATCATTAAGACGGTTCCAACAAGAGATGTTGGTATTGCAATAAATATTATCAAAGAAGACTTTGTGCTTCTAAGGAAAAGAAACATAACTAAAATTGTTGTAATAATACCCTCAACAAGACCATTTTTAACCTCCTTAAGTGAGGAAGTTATAAAACTTGATGAATCCGTTGTTATCTGTACGCTTGTTTGCTTTGGAAGACTCTCTTTTAGGACATCTAACTGTTTTTTTACAGCATTAGCGGTTTTAACTATATTTGCGTCACTTTGTTTTTGAACAAATATACCTATAGAATTTTTTCCATTTAATCTTACGAATTGTGTTTTATCTGGATAATCTAGTTTTACATCTGCAATTTCACCAAGTCTTATGGTTCCACCATTTGCCATTGGGATTTGGATGTTTTGTGCATCTTTTATATCTTTAAATTGAGCAAGTACTCTTATACTTTGATTAGAATCTCCTTGCTTAAATTGACCTGCTGGTATATTTAAGTTTTCACTTTTAAGTTTAGAAGTTATGGTATTAATTGCTATTCCATACTTATCTAAAAGTACTTTGTCCACATTAACAATTAATTCTTTATTATAAGCGCCCTCTAAGGTTACAGTACCAACACCCTCAACTTTCTCTAATGATTTCTTTATTACATCTGTACTGTCATATAATTTACTATAAGGAAGCGTGCTTGAGACAGAGAACATCATAATAGGAGCAGCATTTGCATCTAACTTACTTATTACTGGTTTTTGAGCATCTGTAGGGAGTACTACTTTTCCTAAAGCTTGTTGAACATCCAAAAACGCAGTGTTCATATCAACTCCCATTTTGAAAGTAATTGTAGTAGTACCATATCCTTCTGAAGATCCTGAATTCAGATTATCAATACCACTTATACCTGAAACTGCATCCTCTACCGGTTTAACTATATCATTTTCTATTTCTCCTGTACCAGCACCACCATATACAGTTGATATGGTTATTATAGGTGTATTCATTGAAGGAAGTAAATCTGCGCCAAGTTTTAAATATGCAGACACTCCGAGTACCACTATTAACAAAACCACCATAATAACGGCAATTGGCTTTTTCACGCAAAACTCTGTAATTTTCATTCTTGAATCCCCCTCTAAACTAATAATTAAAATATTATGACTACTCTATATACTAAAATTTATAATACTTACGTTATATATACATATATGTTCATTCTTATAATATAAACAGATTTCTGCTATATTTTACACATATTTAGTCACTTTATATACAGATTAAAGTCACAACTCTGTTACAAAGTTGTAACATTAGACAAAACATTAAAAGTAACCCTAACAAATTAATAAATTTTCAAAAATAGCATTATATAGCATTGAACAAAAGAAAAGGTTATAATGTAATTAATAAGACCGTAGGCCAAGCTTCCGGCTTTAATTAGAAAATTAGAGGTATATTGCTATGAATAAAATACTTGTTATCGAAGATGATATAAAATTAAGCAGTTTTATAAAGGAATTTATCGAAAAATATGCGTACAATGTAGTTTTAATAAATGACTTTAACAATATAGAAACTGAATTTTTTGAAACTAAACCCGATTTGATATTACTTGATATAAATCTTCCTTATTCAGATGGATTTCAGCTTTGCAGGGCTTTTAGGAGAGAATCTGATGTACCAATAATATTCATATCAGCCCGTAGTAGTGAATTTGAGCAAATCAGAGGGTTAGAAATGGGGGCGGATGACTACATAGTGAAACCCTTCAGTTTCGAACTTTTATTAGCTAAGATTCAGGCATCATTCAGAAGGGTCTGTGGGGAGTACAAAAGCTCTAATGGATTACTATTAAACAAAAAAAACTTTGAGATAAGTATTAATAATAATGTATTAGAATTATCAAAAAAAGAATTCCAGTTGTTAAATAAACTTGTATTAAATGAGGATGTTATAGTCACTAGAGAGGAACTACTAGAGGAATTATGGGATGAAACATTTTTTGTAGATGATCACACATTAACCGTCAATGTGACAAGGCTAAGAAATAAATTAGCTATGCTTGGGCTTTTGGATGTCATTAAGACTAAAAGAGGGCTAGGATATATCTATCAAAGCAAGGTGCTTATATTATGATTAAAAAAATATTTGTTAATTTTATAAAAGATAATTTAGGATACATTTTTTCCTTTTATTTGAGTATAATCATACTAATTATTTATTATAAATTAACGGTACATATATCAGAAATATTCTATCCACTGCTACTAGTCTCCACCGTATTTATTATCTATATGGTTATAGAGTGGCTTAAATATTACAATTTCAATATAAATGTTCAAGACTCAGAAAACTTAGAAATGAATAAGATTTTCCAGATAACAAATCAGCAAAGATGTTTTTATGACATATTAAAAACCACTCAAAAAAAATATCAAATGAAACTATCTAGAACCAATTCAGAAGAAATCGCCTTTAGATATTTTTTCTCCCAATGGGTACATAACATGAAAACTCCGGTTTCTATAATAAGCTTAGCATTACAAAAATTTGAAAGTGAACATCTAGATACACACGATATGCCATTAGCCATCTTTGCTATGGAGATAAAAGAGGAAAATGATAAACTTCATAATGGACTTGAACAACTTTTAAACATATTAAGAATGAATGAGTTTGTACGTGACTATGAACCAGAATCAGTAGATCTCGTAGATTCCCTAAAGGAGATTATCAATTTTAAAAAGAGCTTATTTATATATAATAAAGTATTTCCTCAAATTGAGCATAAAGAGGATAACATTAAAGTTTTAACTGATAAAAAATGGAATAAGTTTATGCTAGAACAAATAATAAATAATGCAGTGAAATACTCTGCAATAAAAGGCGAAAATAAGAATATAAAATTTATAATAGAAAAAACGGATAAATGCGTAAATCTTAAAATAGTAGATGAAGGTGTAGGAATTCCTAAAAGTGATATTAATAGAGTTTTCGAACCATTTTTCACAGGTGAAAATGGAAGAAAATATAGGGATGCTTCGGGTATAGGTCTCTACATAAGTTCACTTCTCGCAAAAAATTTAAAACATAAAATTGAAATACAATCAGAAAAAAATCTTGGAACCACAGTCACAATAACATATTTAATTGATTATTAAAGAGGTGATTAAATGGAGATCCTAACTGGAATTAATATAGTTAAAACCTATAGTAGCGAATTTGACGATAACTCATATAATGTACTTAATGGACTAGACATAGCAATACACGAAGGTGAATTTGCTGCGATAATGGGCTCCTCTGGTAGCGGAAAAACAACTTTATTAAACATATTTAGCGGAATAGATAAACCTACCACTGGGGAAGTTGAGATAATGGGTGTTAATGTAACAAATTTAAATGATAATAAAAGAGCTATTTTCAGAAGAGAAAAATTAGGAATGATATTTCAAGACTTTAATCTTTTAGAAGATCTTACCTTGAAAGAAAATGCAGTACTTCCTCTTTTAATGCAAGGAAAAAAACAAATAAGTATTGATAAAGAGGTGGATGATCTTTTTAAACTTATGAATATATATGATATTAAAGATAAATATCCTAGAAATGTTTCACAGGGTCAAAAACAGAGAGCTGCTTCATGCAGAGCCTTAGCTACCAATCCAAGAATAATATTTGCAGATGAGCCAACTGGAAATCTTGACTCAAAAGCAGCAAAAAAATTTATGAATTATATGAAACTTATAAATAGTGAAAGAAAAGTTACGCTTTTGCTTGCCACTCACGATTCGCTTACAGCAAGTTATTGTTCAAGAGTAATTTTTATAAAAGATGGGAATATTTTTGCAGATATCTATAAAAAGGAGGAGGATAAGCGATTTAATAACAAGATATTAGATTGTCTTGTTATTATGGGTGGTGATGACTAATGAATTATTTTATCATGGCTAAAAACTCCTTAAAAAGAAATATGCGAAAACAGATAACTTTTTTAATTACTTGCATAATTTGTGATACACTACTATTTTTATATACAACTTTATTTTATAATAATGGAACTGTATTAATTTCACTACCTCTTGTACTTAATAGTATTATATTTACGGCCTCCCTGGGCAATATTATAATGTTATTAAGCTTTTTTACTATCTACTCGTATACTTCTTATATAAAATTAAGAAGAACAGAGTTCAAAATAATGTTACTAATTGGAACGACCAAAACGGAACTAGCATTATGTTTATTATTTGAAAATCTAATTTTGATGTTTGTATGTATGACCATAGGAATCCTTTTAGGAACAATATTCTCAAAGTTCTTTTTCCTTTTAGTTATTAATTATCTTAACTTTCCAAATTTAGGAGTTTCCCTAAGTTCAGTGAATTATATGTCTACTTTTGAATTTTTTATAATTATCTACGTTATTATAACTTTAAGGACTACATACCTATTAAAAGATAATCATACTATTAATAATTTCATAGTAAGAAAATCTAAAAAAATAATAGGAAAAAAAATCAAACTAATTATATACGTGTTTCTTATTATAACAGATGTTTGTTGTATGATACACCAAACACGAATTAGGGGTAATAGTTTTTACTTTTATACTTGGATAGATTGTTTATTGATGATTTATGGATTGGTTTTCTACGGAAGTAAAATTATACCTTTAGCAATAAATAAAGGACATTATTTTAACAAAAACATTTTTCTATTGATGAAACAATCTGCCACGAATATTGAAAAAGATAGGGTATTCATATTTACATTGGCCTGCGTTAGTTTTATATTTATAAATTTTAATTTAATTTGTGAATACATAATATTTATTAAATATTCCATAATATCTATTAATGAACTAAAAGTATTAAGACTTATAATATTTTTAACAAATTTATTGTTTTTTACTATATCTTCTAGTATAACTTATTTTAAATTTCAAATGGAATTAGTTACTATTAATAAATATTTTAAAAAATTATATATGATTGGTATAACAAAAGAAGAATTTGATTTATTGGTTATATATAGACTTAGAAGTTTATTTTTTCTTCCCTGTACACTTTGTGCAATTACAAGCATAATATTAGTATTAACTATGCATATTCAGCATGTTAACCTTAACGAATTTATTATTGTAACATCTTATTTTTTCAATATATATGCTTATAAAAAAGCTGTACGATTGTATATGGAATCATCCCCATTATAGATGAATACTAACCTTAAATTTAAGATAAGTAATAAAGAAGGAAACCCTTCTTTTGAAAGGTTTCCTTCTTTGTTAATGAATAGCTCCCAGTATTGTTCTATTTGCTCCAATCCATCCTATACCTATAGTATTATCTCCTTTGATAAAATATGAGATAGGATTATTGTCATCATCATAAACTGTCTTATACTCTTTCCACCCATAAGAATTTAATAATTTAGCGTAATCCGTGTATTCAGAATTGCTTATAGCATAAAAATATTCAACGTAATCTTTCTCACTGCTAACTACATAATCATCATATTTTAGTCCTGTAGGTTGTGGTACATCAGCCAATAATGGAAGGAAACTTACCGTGTTACTCGTTGTACTATTAATTTGTAAAAGTGTCTTTTCATTACTAGTCGCTAAAAATGGTTTAACTTCATTAATAGGTATTACAAATCCTATATTTCCTGCTGAATCGAATCCTGAATAAGTTATTCCTATTACATTCCCTAACATATCAAATAATGGTCCACCACTTGATCCATAAGTGATACTTGCCGTAGTTTGGATATCATTCCCTCTTTCATTTTTTCTATTAATTCCGCTTACAATCCCTGTACTTAAAGAATTAGTATAACCTTGTGGACTTCCAATTGCAGCTACATTATCGCCTACTTCTACATTATCACTCCCCCCTAAAGTAACGGTGCTTAGATTCGTAGCATTTGATAATTGAAGCACTGCTATATCTTGTTTTTCATTATAATTCAAAACACTTTTAACATCATATTTTGTACCATTTTGAAGTGTAACACTTGCATATGATGATCCTTTAATAACATGAAAATTAGTAACAATAACGCCAGTAGACTTTACTATAAATCCACTACCACTAGCAATAGAATTATGATTTTTATCACTTACATCAACATAAACAACTGCATTCCCATATTTATTTATAATTTGTTTAGCAGTTAATTCACCAGTTACAGCTACCTCCGTAGTACCATCTAGACTTTTATCCTGTGCACCATAATTAATTGCTTTATTATTACCCTTATAAACTACAGCGGGTATAATACTTGCGCTTACAGTTTTTCCTGTAACATTATCTATCCAATTTCCCTCGAAATTTTTAACATAAATTAATCCACCGGAAACTATGTCATTACTAATTTCAGTAAAATTCGCTACATCATTAGCATAATCCAAACTTATAGCTTGATTTCCTATTACAACGGTGCCACTTGCCATCGCACCAAAAGTCGTAATATATGTTGATCCCGCTATAATTATTGTTGCAAAAAGTGACCTTATAATTTTTTTATTCATACTATTTTGCCTCCATCATCTGTTTTAGATTTCTTTAGTTATAATCAATAAGAAGGCAATCGCATTGTTTTGCGATCGTCTCCCATATTTTCCCTCATAAAATAAATAGTATTAGATTTTAATATATATCAACTATGCTACCATCTTCTCCTAGAATAACTTTAATGAAATTACCAGAATAATATTTTTCAAGTTTATTTTTATCAAAATATTTACCAATCTCATAAGTAGTACCATTAATTTTTATACTAGTTGCATTTATTTTATTTGGTGTAAAAGCATCAATATCTCCAAATGCACTTTTTCTACTAGCATAAATATAACGG
>NZ_JAHLDU010000050.1 GCF_018861905.1 Clostridium sp. DSM 17811 | reverse complement strand
CAGCAAAAAACTAGTATTATTATAATAATTGCTTGCCATAGCATAAAGCCTCTGTCTCTTCAAATCACTTAAATATGTCAATTTATCAAGCCACTTTATAAGCAACTTATGCGTTAGTTCCTTATCATCTATATTTACCTCATTCATATTTATAGCTCCATATCTTATTTTATATTTTGTTAATCTATGTATATTATAGTTTAATTTTGTCGAATAATTAAAATTTTCCGCGATTATTGTATAAAATAAAAAAAGAAGCTCTCTACACTTTTACAGAGAAGCTCTAAATATAGTTGATAGAGAAGACCATATGGCTGAAAGATTTGCTACAGAATTCCTTACAAGGCAATTGTTAAAAGACTTTATGTACTTGACTTTATAAATAATTCTCAATATGAAGACTTATATAAAAAAACACCAGAGATGCTAATAGACCATACCATAGGAATTAACATAGGAGATAAAGAATTCGAAAATCTTAATAATTACACTAACACCTTAGGCGTATACAAAAATGAATTTGATTAATTTTAAAATTGTACCTTTTTTACATTTCTAACGACAAAAAGCTACTGAATTATATAAAAATATACTTCAGTAGCTCCTAACCAAAAGCTTTTGAGCTTTCAATCATTGAAAATAAACTCGGTTGGCACAACTCACTAATTTGGAAATAATTTATTTTTTAACTTTGTTATTTCTTCATCACTTAACTTCGAATATTTTTTAATTTTCTCAAGTGATTCACCATCTAATAGCATTTCGGTTGCTATTTCTATCCTTACCTTAATCTTTAATTCTTTCAAGTTCTATTTTTTCTACATTAATTGTTTTAAAGTTATATATTAATATTTCATTTTCTAACTCCGGTAATTGATAAACATATCTTTTATCCTTTCCGCTATTACCTTTATAAGTATATATTTCAGCAGCCACTATTTCTGATTTATCTTCATGCTTATATCTGAACTTATCCCATATTCTATAAAAGTACAGGAACATTCTTTCTCCAAAATTATCTCTATTAGTACCAACTGGCTTCGGCAAAATAATCACCACTAAGCTACCACTCCAGCCACTGCTGCTCACTCTAAATTCAAACTAATTAATTTACTATTTATCCCAGGTAACAGTTGCCCTAGTGGGCAGAAGTTGAATAAATTTCAATTCCATCCCTATCAATTTGTTTTTTTATATTCTCATTTAATGAATTTAGAAAAACAATATCACAAGAATATATTCCTATCACATCATTAATTTCCTCTACAATAGTTCCTTTGCTTTTACCTATATAACTTACACATAAGTCTATATCTGAATTTATATTTTCTGTTCCTTTTGCTCTTGACCCAAATATTATTACTTTCTCTATATTGTTATTATTCAGGAAATAATCAATCAAGCTTTTATATACTTTTTTATCTATTCCATACATATCACATTACCACTTTTGAAAGGTTACTTAATAGATCTTCTATGGCACCTGTATAATCACTTATTATCTTATTTTTAATTTCTTCATAATCTTGCTCATCATAAATATGAGATTTAGAATTTCTTGATAATAAAATATCGTTCCAAATTTCTATATCATTAATTAATCCTTCCTTAAACGCTTGCTTATAACACCCTCTTGGATTATTTATCTCTAAACCAGATGATTTATATATCTTAGAAAGTAACTTCCAAGTTAAGTCTTCTAGTGTTTCATACTTTTTAATAATTGAATCTCTATACACTTCCATAGTTATATCATCTGGGTTTTTTATATTACTAAAATTATCTATGATATTCTTTAAATGAACTAATATTCTATATGCATAATTATATGTTAATTTTATTGATTCATCATATTTATCTAGTATTCCCATAATATTTATCACCCTTTCTAAGTTATATATATTTATTATATTACCATAAATAATAGCATTTAAAACTAAAGTTCTTCTTAATTTTTAATCTAACGTCCAGCCAGGTTTATGATCTCTATTATATCCTAATTTTTAAAGTATTCTTCTTCCTGTTACAAACGATGTTCTCCAATAACCACTTAAGTCAGCTATATGTACAAGTGTACCACTTTTTTGCGATTCTATAAATTTGTTATTTCCAACATATATTCCTACATGCGCATTACCTATAAAAAAAACTAAGTCTCCTACTTCAAGATTATTTATACTAACAGCACTGCCTTCTCCTGCTTGCTGATAAGTTGTTCTAGGTAAAGTAACACCGATGCTCTTATAAATATACTGTACAAGTCCTGAACAATCAAAACCACTAGTTGTTGCACCACCCCATATATAAGGTATTCCAATTAATTTATCTGCATTTGCTATTAGAGATTTTTTTTGAGAAGCTGTACTTGGTACTGGTATTATAACTTTTGAAGTAATTACGCATGATTTTGCAATGTATCCCCATGTGTTATTATATTTAATTTTATAATAACCATTTAGAGTTCCATATAAATTTATATTAATTGTTGGATTAATAATACCAATAATATTATTCCCTGTAGCTGCTGTTTTACGTACATTTAAACACCATACTTTAGTACTACCTACCCCTGTTTTGGTTGTACTAGATAATGTACCAGATACCACGGGTATTGTAACCACTGCTGAAGTTGCAGACGTACTTACGTATGATTTTGCAATGTATCCCCATGTGTTATTATATTTAATTTTATAATAACCATTTTGAGTTCCATATAAACTTATATTATTTGTTGGATTAATAATACCAATAATATTATTACCTGTAGATGCTGTTTTACGTACATTTAAATACCATACTTTAGTACTGCCTACCCCAGTTTTGGTTGTACTAGCTAATGTACTAGATGCCACCGGTATTGTAACAACTGCTGAAGTTGCGGACGTGCTTACGTATGATTTTGCAATGTATCCCCATGTGTTATTATATTTAATTTTATAATAACCATTTTGAGTTCCATATAAACTTATATTATTTGTTGGATTAATTGAACCAATAATATTATTCCCTGTAGTTGCTGTTTTACGTACGTTTAAAAACCATACTTTAGTACTGCCTACCCCTGTTTGGGTTGTACTAGCTAATTTAATTGGTGCCACCGTAGTAGCTTGTACTATTTTTACATATGAGCTATACACATATCCAGTTTTCCCTTTATAGGTTACTTTATAAAAGTTACCACTTTTCCCCAAAGTACTTATCTTCGTATTGATGGGGATAAAAGATAAAATTGAGGATGAAAGTGATGGTTTCTGTCTCAAGTTTAATGAACTTACATTTATTACACCACTATCAGCAAATACATTATGAGAACTTGCTAGGGTCAATAAAATTGTTGCTAACGCTAATTTTCTTTTCATTATTTGCCTCCAAAATTCATTTTAAATATATGTTATATTTTATAGTCCATATAAATTAATCCATTAATAAAAAGCAAAATATACTTTACTATCAAATTACTACTCCCATCATTAAAATGCACATAACAGTTTTTATAAAATACATGTTTGTGCATACCTATATTCATTTTGCTATTACTTTCTATATCGTCAAATTTTCCAATAACTTTATATATATGCATAACTTTCAAGTAACCCTACAGTTCTATTTTATTTCAAGTTGCTCTTTATTTTTTAAGGAACCTACAAGAACTGTTCTCTCCTTAAATCATCTCCTGGGTCGCTGCACCAGCTTTGAAAAAGATGCATTAAATTGTATATCTTTATGGACATAAAAACGAGAACCATCATTTCTGACGATTCTCTCTTATTTTACTGCTTTTAATTTTGATATATCATTCCAATTCTTCGAAGTTATCATTTCCACTGCTGTGATATCTTCTCTAATTCCTTTAACTTCACCTTCAACTCTTGCAACTGTATGGTTAATTTTATCTATTTCTGCTTTGTGGATTTCACTTGCATGTTCTAAAGCTCTTAATATTTGTGTATGTTCATCTAACTTATTATTCATAATTTTTAGCAAATCTAAAATTTCATTATCCATTTTTTCACCACCTACATATATTTATATATTATCATTAATTAAAATTTATTTCAATATAAATCATCTTTAATAAAGATACAATTTAAAAATGGCTTTGGTAGTGAAGAAGGTTCCAACACGCACTTGGCGTTGTTTGTAGCATATTACAACTTCCTCCGACTCACTAGGTATTTCCTTTATAGTATTTCTCTTCACAACTTTTATATCTACTACCTTGCCATAATAAGTTATACCAACTTCACCTGCAAACTGTCTCTTTGACTGTGCTAGTGCTATGAACTTAATATTATGCTCTGCTAGATTAATATTGTCACATTTAGTGTGATAAAAATTACCTTTTAGATTTATTTCAAGTTGCTCTTTATTTCTCAGCGACCCTACAATAACTGTTCTATCCTTGAAGTATTCATCTTTTATATAACTCTCTCGCCTTATAGGATCAAGTGATCTTTCAAAGGTTGAATAAGAGGATTCATTTATTAGCTTGTCTAAGAACTCTTCCATAAGCCTTGTAGTTGATGGAAGAAAAGGAATACCATCTATATTTACTTCTTCTATACTTTTATGAAAGTCATGATTTTTGTATGCCTCTTCATCCTTATATGGGAACAATGCAAATGCTCCAAAAACACAATTGTTATATTCACCAGTTTTATTGTTTTTATATACTATGGCATCTCTGTACCTATGCATGGTATTTATGTCTTCTTCTTAGCTCCAATATTTCCCATAGCTTGCTATCGTTACCTCATATTCTACTTTATATTAGCTTTTACATACTCTTTAACATTCTTAACAAAAACAAAAAATCTAGCATTTATTTATCATGCTAGATTTAACTTCATACTCTTGCAATTTTTTTTAATAAAAGTTATACCTCTTTCTGATTAAGACAACTCCTTTAAATCAATTTTTTCAATTATAATGTTAGAACCATGATATAAAATCATTGTATAGTACCCCCATTATTCTTAGATACTATGACCATATCATCTACAGCCTCATCAATACTTAAAGTATGCTCTATTTCATAATTATTCAGCAAAAAATTAATAGCTTTATGCTTATTAAGATAATTAAAAGCTTCTTTTCCATTTATATTTAATCTATCTGCAAATTCATTGACGCAAACTACCATATATCTAACTTTATTTAAATCTCTGTCTTTTAACATCTTAATCACTCTCCACTATTAGTTTATATACTATTATTATAGTTAATTTTCAATTTAATAGATACCCAAATTTATTTTTATGTGAAATAAACATTGCTGCATTTAGTATGATAAAACTTACCTTTTAGATTTATATCAAGTTGCTCTTTATTTCTCAGCGACCCTACAAGAACCGTTCTATCCTTAAAGTATTCATCTTTTATATAACTCTCCCGTCCTATAGGCTCAAGTGATCTTTCAAAAGTTGAATATGAAGATTCATTTATTAGCTTGACTAAGAACTTTTCCATAAGTCCTGTAGTTGATGGAAGAAGAGGAATACCACCTATATTTACTTCTTCTATTCTTTTATAAGAGTCACGACTTTTATATCCCTCTTCATCCTTATATGGGAACAATACAAATGCTCCAAAAACACAATTGTTATAGGCCCCTGTTTTATTGTTTTTATACACTATAGCATCTCTGTACCTGTGCATGGTGTTTATATCTTCTTCCTTAGGTCCAATGCCACCATAACTTTTCTGGTACTCTATTGATGTTTCTATCTTATACTTTGCATCAAATACAAACTCATAAGCCTTATCACTACCAAGTTTATTTATAGATAATATATTATCAGGCTTTTGTGTTACTGTTTTACTACCTTCAATTCTATATGCTAAGTTACTAGCTTTTCGTGATTTAAAAACATTGTAACTGACCTTAAATGTTTCCTTTGTATTAGGGTTTTCATATACTAGTGTTGACGTTACGCCTTTTTTTAGTGATACAAATATTCCAGTTCTATTAATAGTTATAAAGTCTGTACTTATTAGCTTATATCTCTTTCTAAGTAGCGAATTTATCTTAATAAAACACCAATACTCATATAATAAACTAAGTTCTTTCATTGATAATGAAAATATATTACTATTGATACTTAGTCCCTTTTGCAGCATGTGCATTTGCCGTCTCTTCATCACTTTGAAATAAGTTTGGCAAACTCATACCCGTCCAACATTTATTTTTAGTATACCCACTTCATCACAAGCCCTAAATATAGACTCCATATTCCACCATATATCATTTCTATCTACCTGCATCATACTAGATGAATTAACTGGTCTTATGATATCTTGCATTTCACTTATGTACCCATCAAATATTGTATACAAATCATTAAGCTCTTCCTGGCATCCTTCAAGATCCCCCTCCAGCTCAGAATAATTTTCCTTTAATGCCTCTATTGCTTCTCCTTGGTTTTCAGCCTCCAATTTGTTATTAACAAACCTTAGTACTTCCTTTATTGTTTCTATTGCCGTCTTATATTTTTTAATATTAAGACTTATCCGCTCTAAGACTGAATAGTTTATTCTTATATCTCTCTTCAATCTCTTTTCCCCCTAACTAAAATTGTAACCCCTTAGCTTATTTATTAATCTATTACTATTATTTATCATATCATCTACTATTTCACCACATCTGTCTTTTTTAACTGCATTTTGAAAATCCATTTGATGAAAATTCTTAGTCATACTTTTTTTGCACTTCAATTATTTCAAAGTTTTCACGTTCATCCTTTGCTTACAACCCATAAGAATGCATCTTTTTATCTATAACTACTTCTTTTTTAGGAGATAAACATATGCTTCTTCCTGCTCATCAGAATAACCTACGTGGACTACTTTTTCTATAAGCTCTGATGTAAACTGTATTGCTTTCCCCGCGTCAACCATGCCTAATGGATATACAACTCCCGCATATTGAAAATATTTTTTAATTGAACCACTGTTCCTAATGGATGTATTTTTTCTAGAAGATCGATCATTACAGATATGATTTCTTTTATTTGTAAATATGTAAATTCCATTCTGTCATCCTCATAAGTCAATATATGTTTGTCATTTTCCCTGGAGTAAATAACACTATTAACCACATCATTATCACTTAAATATCTCAGATTATCAAGCCACTGTATAAGCAATATGTTTATCTCATTCATATTTATTTCTTCTCTCAATTGTTATACATAAAAATAGAGCCAATGCTTCTTTTATTAGAAACATTGACCCTATTCTTAGTTGTGTTATAATTTCAAATTTTCTATTTGTTGTCAACTATATTCAATATTACTTTATCATTTTCTAGTAATGTTACAATCGATATCTTATTAAATACACTATTTTCTATTATAGAATTTGCATATATAGTTACTTTTCCTTCTACTCCTTTCGCAAACCTCTTTTCTAAAGTACACCATAGCTCATGTGCTTGTTCTTTTTCTACTTTCTTATCTGGATCAAATAAATAAAGGGTTTGAAATTCTTTTGCCGCTTTTGTTGATTCCATAGTGCCTTCTTCAATCTCCGTTTTATCAACTGGCATACATTTTAGCCCTATATTACATTCATTAAATGCTATATTTCTATTCCACTCTACGGACTTAATATCATTTAGAATTTTTTTTCTGTTTTGGCTTGCCCACTTTGAATCACATGCCTTCCATATTTCATCATTTGGAGTATAAATAATATCTGCTTCTCCAACCATTGGTTCAATTTTGAAAACAATTTTTTCCTCCCCATTAATATAGCTTAAATATTTCCAGCCCATTTTTATCATAATATTGTTCTTCACCTCAACCACTATATCCTCCTATTTTACCCCAATTATATTATTAAAATAATCTATGCTCTCTATATCAATATTTATAAATTTAAAATCTTTTGTATACACTCCTTCAACCCCATGCGATATAGCATATGCTGATACCCTTTTGAATACTTCATACTTTTGATCCCTCGTTATCTTCTCTAATTGTCCACTATTCTTGTTTAGAACATTATTTGCACTAATCCACCAAACTTTATCTCTAAAATCAGCGACTGTTAATATAATAGAACAACTTGAATCTTCATATTTTATTTCATCTCTGCCATCATCTGTTATCTTATAATGCTTTTGATATTCTTTATTCATATATTCAATTCTCCTACCTTATATTTATGTGTGCTACTTTTGCATTATTTCTAAGCTGCGGTAATTCAGTAGTCCAAAATATTGTTTTTGATTTAAATTCATCTGGTACATTCTTTGTGAATGCAGTAACAGATCCACTTGTCCCATCAGCATACCTACTTGGAAGGGTACTCCAAATATCATCAGTTTGCTCTTTAGTTAAACCTAGTTTTTCATATTTCTTCAACCCTGATGGGGTATTTTGATAGAGTTGTAGACCATCCATCCATTTCCAACCATCTGTTCTTTCTAAAGTAAGTTTAACTACCCCTTTATCTTTATACAATTGATCTGCATAGCTCTCAGCTAATTTTCTTGCTTTTAATGTTCCACTTGTAGTCTCAATTTGTCCTGCATAAAAAATTGATTTATTCTTTTCTGTTGAAATGTCCATTGTTTTTGATTTATCTGATAAATATTTATATACTTTATCAGGATCTTTAATCTTATTTAATTCAGTATATAACCCGTCACCTTTACTTGCAACTTCCCCAACCTTAGACACCGAACTAACTTTACTAAGTCCTTTAGTTAAAAGCACTCCTCCAAGCACATATGAAGTAGAATATGCAATGCCTTTTTCCTCTACAGTATCTGATGCACTCTGTGCCATTCCTTCTGCGAGTATAACTGGATCTTTTAATACTGATGACACTGTTTTACCGTATCCTTTAGTTTCAGTAATACATTTCTTTAAACAATCAGGTGCATCTCCTGTTTCCATCATTGATTTCATTGCAACACCTGCGCCTGCAATTACTACAGCACCTTTTACTAGACCATATCCGCCCTTTAATACATCCCCTGCTAAATTTACCAATCCTTTTCCTAAATCTATTCCGGTTATTCCAAAATCTTTAACCTCCTCAACAGTACTCTCCCAAGTATTTGTGTATTTAAAATAAAGTTTTCCTGCTTTATTGCTATATTCATCGTCCTTGTTCTCATAGGGAACTACTTTTTTATCATATATATTTTTTAGATCATCTTTGTTGTCATTCAATCTATTATAACAATATTTTATGTCATCGCATATGTCTTCCATCATATTACTGTTCTTTTGTACATTTGCCTTCTCTTAATCGCTTTGAAATAAGTTTGGCAAACTCATACCCGTTCCAACATTTATTTTTAGGATACCAACTTCATCGCAAGCCCTAAATATAGACTCCATATTCCACCATATATCATTTCTATCTACCTGCATCATACTAGATGAATTAACTGGTCTTATGATATCTTGCATTTCACTTATGTACCCATCAAATCATCTCCGCCGGAGCTGGAAATTAACGACTTATTTAAATATGTTAAATCATTTAGAAGCAGTTATTGTAATGGATGGAAAGATGATTTGGTGAGGCATAGGAGAATTCTTTTGTAGTGAACAGAAAAAGAGAACCATCATTTCTGACGATTCTCTCCTTATTTATTCTTATTTTTATTCCATATTCGCCAAGGGTCTGACCCCTTTCAGAGTTTGAAAATGAAACTGACAATCTCTGTTGCTAATATATAATTATTATATAAGATATCCATCTAATACACGCGTTATGTTTTCTTCGACTTTGTCTGGCTTTCCTCCGAATCTATTAACAGTATACTCGTCTATCCATTGTTTATCTCCACTTAATAAATCTTTCCAATTATTTAATAATCCCGAAGAAATAACTCTGAATTCTGATTCGATTTTACTAATAAAATCACCTGTTTCTCCATACTGGCTAATGTTGCTAATTAAAGTTAGGTTAATTTAGTCTAAAATTATTAACATTGCTTTTAAAGTAGAATTATATTAATGGATAATCCCAATTTCTATAAAAAATAGTTATAAGTATATTGTAATATTATTGAATTATACGTTTGATAGCCATGGATCCCATTCCAATAAATGTATGATACTTAGCAAATCCGTTTATTGGTTACTAATTCTTGACTCACTTCAATTTTCAGGTAAAAATATAGCCCATGCATCTTCACTTAGAAGCACTGACTATGTTTTTGTTATACTATATATTAACTTTTATTATCTTCTTGTTATATATATGATACTACTACATATTATTGTTCATCTTTTACGTTATTTTAAATAACACTATAATTTTACAATGTTTCATTTATTGCATCAAAATGTGCTATTAATATTCTATCTTTTTCAAAAAAATTCTCAATGGTATTATTAACTAGTAAGTTTTCTACATCAACATTATCTGATTAAAATTAATCAGTTCCACACTTAAAGCATATAATAAACTACAACCTTACATTTAACTCCACTTTTTAATACCTAAATTGATATTTATCATCTTGTCAGCATTATGTTCTTTAATAAAAAAGTAAACTAGATCGACAAAAAGTCGTAAATTTTTCTTTTCTAGAATGAAATACCACTCTTCCATGCTATCTCCACCTATATCGTACTTAATTCCCCTTTCAGAGACTTCCTCATCAAATCCCCACATTCCCATTGACATAATAATATTATACCCCTTATAATTCAACCAAATATTTATCTTATTCTCACTTTCTTTTAATTTTAATTTGCACACATCGCTTGTATACCACATTACATCTTCTTTTTCTTCAATTTCCCAAATCATCTTTAATCTCCTCCATGATATATATCATACAAACCAACGCAAGCATCCATTCCTGGATTACTACTCACTGATGCATTAATAACCCCTTCCCATGAACCATATTTTTCTAACATAGACTCCGGTGTTGGTCCCTCTGCATTTTGATAAGTATCTAAATTACTTTTCTTTGCCATTTCATATCCTTCTATATCTTCTCTTTGTAGGTAACTGTTTAACCTATTGGCATTACGCTCATTAACCATTTTTTGTGCTATTCCTTCAGTTGAATAACCTTTACTATAAAGATTATCTAGCATTTGTTGATTATTCTTATGATATTCTAGTCTAACTTGCTTTGCTATTCCTACTTGATTGGGATTACTCCAGTCTATCTTATTTGCAAATTTTCCTATACGTATTGAATCAGGCTTTGGTGAATAGCTATATACAGCATCTTGATTTTCTATTATATCTTTTGCTGCCTTAGGATTATCCATGGGATTATTCTTATATGTAAATTTAGCATTGTCTCCACCCACATCTACCTTCAATACATTCTTCTCTACATCTACAACTTCCCCAACCTTAGACACCGAACTAACTTTACTAAGTCCTTTAGTTAAAAGCACTCCTCCAAGCACATATGAAGTAGAATATGCAATGCCTTTTTCCTCCACAGTATCTGATGCACTTTGTGCCATTCCTTCTGCTAGTATAACTGGATCTTTCAATACTGATGACACTGTTTT
>NZ_JAHLDU010000049.1 GCF_018861905.1 Clostridium sp. DSM 17811 | reverse complement strand
ACTACAAGGAAGCTTGCCAGAACGTCTATAACTCAGGATACTGTACTGATGATGAGTACCCTGAAAAACTAATAGCTATAATTGAACAAAATAAACTTTATGTTTATGACTGCGCTTCTAGATCTGAAATCACCGAAAACATAACTGATGAAGATATTAAATATCTACAAAAATGCTTAAACTCTATGAAAATAAGAGATGTAAATAATAATGTTTTAATTGTAGACGGAGCCAGTGGTCCATTAACCATAGGTACTATTAAAAAGCTCCAGCAAATACTTAACCTTTCTATCGATGGTATATGTGGACCTGAAGTATTATCTAGAGTTAAAACTATTATGGAAAAACCTATATGTAGCATTAAGTCTACTGAATATAAAACAGCTATAAGATATATCCAATGGAGAACTGGCAGCTCTATCGATGGTATTTATGGAGATGAAACTGTAGGTCTTGTTAAAGAATATCAGAGAAGCAATAGCTTAGTTATTGATGGAATTGTCGGTAACGGTACTTGGCAAAGCTTACTCTCTTAACCCTAAAATAATATATATAAATATTTATTGTAGTAATTAACTATCTACAAGCTTATTTTATGTAACACAAATATTAAAAGTAGCTAAGATTAAGTCTTAACTACTTTTTCATTTTTCTATTCTATAAGATCGTTTTAGATTATCATTAGGTTTTTCTTTACTCCCATAAATCATCAGTTAATACCTGAATATCTCTATGTCTTTTTTCAGTTTCCTCTATATCAATAATAATTGTATTGTTGTCAAGAACAAGTACATCCCCTTCTTTAGCCTCAGAAGGCAACTCACTACTGTTAATATCCATCATAGTTTTATCTTCTTTTTCACACACAGCATATGATCCTTCAAATCTATTAATAATTACTTTCATGATCTATTCTCCTTTTAATATCTAGTGATAAGTGCCTCTAAATCAACGTATTTTTTCTTAAATACATATATTTTAAATATACTACCGCATTCCATATAGGGCTGGGAATACGCCCTATATTCCACTTGGTACGTCTATAGTTCTAATCTCATTGTGGTGGTTTACATTTACTACATGGCGTTAATCCTTTTGATTTTGCATCACTTAAGCTTATTGGTATTTTACTTTTACTTAAAGATGAGCAGCCATCTACATGGTATTTGGTTCCCGTTTTACTAGCGTATACAGTTACACTCTGATCTTGACTAGAAGCTTGTGTTGTTGTGGTTTTTGCAGACCCTGAACCTATACCATTATAACTACCTTGATTAGTATTAAACTTCACATTATTACCATCGCTTGTAGCTACTATTGTTCCATTCTCATCAGTTCTATAAACCGCTATACCCTTTGCTTTTAGTCTATTCATAGTGTTTTGTGCAGGATGTCCATAGCTATTTCCTTTACCAACACTTATCACAGCATATTTAGGATTTACTTTATCTAAAAAACTTTGACCTGTAGAAGATTTACTTCCATGATGTCCTACCTTAAGTACTGTTGCTGATAGATCTAGCCCTTTTGATAACATTTGGCTTTCTGAAAGAGCTTCTGCATCTCCGGTTAGTAAAAATGATGTATTTCCAAAAGTAACTTTTACAACTATAGAATAATCATTTGGATCTTCATAGTCCGATCCATTGGGCGCTAATATTGTAATAGTAGCCTCCCCTATTTTAAATGTACTACCTACCGATGGCACTATTAATTTTAGACCTTTGTTTTTCACTGCATTTACAAAACTTTTAAAAGTATTAGTAGTTGAAGTCTGTTTTGGAAAAAACACTTTTCCTACCTGAAATGAATTTATAATATAGTCCATACTTCCGATGTGATCCTCATGTACATGAGTACCAACTACGACATCAAGAGATTTAACGCCTTGACTATTTAAGTAACTTTTAATAGTTTGAGCATCACCGTTATTCCCTGCATCAATAAGCATATTCGAATTGCCTTGCTGTACTAAAATGCTATCTGCCTGGCCTACATCTATAAAGTGAACTTTAAGTTCGCCCGCCCCTACTACGCTAGACATAGCAGCAGTATTTTTAGGTGTACTTGTGCAGCCAATTAAGCCGAAAATAAGGAATAACCCAAAAACAAAAATTAGATTTTTTTTCATGTTTTTCATTTTAAGCCCCTTGTAATATATTTGTACCTCTATAATCTCTGTATCTTTATCGATATCTATGCCAATCTCTTTGAAACCTCTTCACATTTTAAATTTTAAATTAATGTAAAACAATAAAAGAGTAATTAATTAACATTATATAACAAAATCAAATAAAAAAAAGATTCCACCAAGTTAATCCTTAGTGGAATCTTCATCACCTCAAGTGATAATTTTACTATGCTACCTTAATTGTATTTGTATCAGTAGTAACTATTTTAGCATCTTTCTTACCAGTTAAATCACCACTAGTTGATAGAAAAATGTTTTTTGCAATAACTAAATCCATAAGAGCATTTACCTCAGCTTCTGTTATAGTAGGTCCCTTATCATCAGCTTTAATGTCATCTACACTTAACGTAAAATACTTACCCTCAATAGTAGTTAAAAATCTCATAACTAATTTATTCATATAATTTTCCTCCTTTAAATTGTTAAATTTTGGTTTTTTAGATTTTAAGCTTCTTATTTAAACTTACTTTTCTGTAACCAGGCTATACTGATCTTGTCTATCTATTCCAGCCAATGGATAAGTTTTGATCTTAGATATAGCTTGTCCTACTGCAAAAATATCTGCATCCACTGCATCCACTTTTACATTACCTAGGCTTTTTGTTGCAAATTCATCCTTGCCATTGATGTCTATGCCTGTTTTCATTGTAAGTTTTAAAACACTTGATACCTTTGTTGATACAACTGCCATGTTTAATCACTCCTTTTATTTTGTTTTCACTTAATATATATGCCCTTGTAAAAATTTCTGCAGATTATTTTAAAATAAAAAATAAGGATACCTAAATCAGGTCTCCTTATTTTTCAGATTTACCTATAACAGTGGATATAACTACAGCTAAATCTGAGATAGATTTATTAAGATCCTCAATTTTCTTCTCAAATCTAACTAGTAGATAAACGCTCACACCTATAGGGAAGCCAACTGTATTAACCAGTTTAACAAATGCATCAAACATTCTGCACTCCTCCCCTCACCATTACAGATAATATATATGCTTTTAAAAATTGTTTTCTATAAATTACTTATATATATTTTCTAAGTTTCTTTAAGGCCTTGCTTTTAGCCCGTAACAAATTATTATAACTCTGGCTACTATCACAAGCTATTTCCTTAAGAGTATCCTTAACGAAGTAAAATCTTTCAACTATAGACCTTTCAGATGGATCCAACTTTTCTAAGGCAGAGTAAAGCCTTTTAACCTCATCGTAAGCTATAATTTCATCCTCTAATGTGAATTTATACCATGCAGCTGTACTCGTGCTTATAGGATCTGAATTTGGAACTTCTCTATAGTGTTTTATCTTTCCTTTTAGAAGAGCATTAAAATTGGTTTTAATAGAATTTATACAATAGCCATCAAAAGTGTTTCTACCAAGGGTATAAAGATTAACTGCTTTTATAACTGAAAGATATCCTTGCTGCACCAAATCTTCAAATTCATAAGAAGGTATATGGTAAGTGGATGCTAACTTAATTATTAAAAACTTGTATTTTTCAATAATGACCATCAAAGATTTTCTATCCCCATTTTTTGCTTTCTCAACTAAAATTTCCAGTATAAACACCATCCTTTTTATTTTATATGTTTATTATACATAATTTTGAATATTTGTTAAATAATTTTTTATTTTTTTTTAATCACTTTAAAACTGATGTTTTAAAAATAACAATAAGTAAAAAATAAGTTTCAAATAATAATCCCAAATAATGTATTTACATATATTACCTATATTCTCTATATGGTAACACTCTTTCTAATCTGACACAAGCGTCTTGTGTCAGATAACAAATGGCTTAGAACCTAGCTTTGTAAAAAATAGTAAATTTCCAGTTTTCTCTAATCTGACATATTGACTATTTTTCAAATATTGTGTAATATATAAATTGGGAATTCTAATATATGACAAGGTATGATATAAAAACAAGTTGAAAACCTAATATATACGACGGCGTTTAACAAATTAAGCTATAAACTAAGTGTATGTTAAACGTTTAACAACATCTAATAAGGAATATAATCTACTTTTAAAGTCGAATGTACATATCATAACAGAAATAAAACATTAGCTTAGAGTGTAAATTTGCTCATTAAATCTTTAATAGTGTTAACAAACGGTGATAAATAACTTTTAAAATGAAAAAAGAAAAGAAAGGAAAATAAAAAAATGAAAACTGTAGAACCTATAAGAGATCTTAAAACCATAAGAAGTATGAGAACATATTTAAGAGATCAAAGTCTTCGCAATGAGTTATTATTTATTCTTGGGATAAATGTTGGTCTTAGAATAAGTGATATTTTAAAATTAACCTTTGATGATGTCCTGAACTTTAAAACAATGAGTGCTAAAGAATATGTAATCATCACAGAAAAGAAAACCTCAAAAACCAAAAAGTTTTACATAGGAACCATAGTAAGTAAACTAATTGAAGGTTATGCTGCTACACTAAAAGAAGTTCTACCAGATATGTATGTATTCTGTAGTAAAAAATCAGCAAACAAACCAATATCTCGTCAACATGCCTGGTATATATTAAATAATGCTGCAGAAATGATAGGAATAGTTGAAAGAGACTATACCGGAAAAATAATGTCCGGAGAAATAGGTACCCATACGATGAGGAAGACGTTTGGTTACCATGCTTATACCAATGGAACAACTATAGAGCTGTTAATGGATATATTTAATCATTCCTCTAAAACACAAACTTTAAGATATATAGGTATAACAGAAGATCAGAAAAAGGATGTTTATATGAGCAGCAATTTGGGATAACTAGGGCGTTTGCATTAATGCAAGACTTTCACTTAAACCCCTCAAATGGAACAAATCCTTCATGCTTAAAATGAAGGATTTGTTTTAAAAAATATCATTTTTATGAGAGGATATCACAGATTATATATTGCAATAAATACTGCATTCGAAATAATATTTTATAAGCTTCAACGAATAAAATTATAGTTTTAGCATTTAGCCTGTTACGACAATAGGCTACGCGTTCATTATACCTGATGTATAGCTGCAAGCTATAGCGTTAAAATATATTAACCACCTATTCTCATAGTGTAACAATAAGTTTTTTTCATTTTAACATAATTTTAATCGTGTGCTTGATATGGGTCATGGGTATAATAACCACCATCTTCTAATTTGTCCAAATCATGATGTGTATCTCCATCCCCGTCTCTCCAATAGCCATGAACAAAAGTTCCATCATCCTTCACATAATCTTCAACAAAATGAGGATCAGTGAAATGGGTATCAGTGATTCCATCAGAATTTGTATCAATTCTTTCAGGATGAGAAAGAAAGGAGTTAAATGTATTTAAGTCTTTAAATGGGTCAGTAATCAATTTATTTCCCCCCTTGTAGTTGCTGATGATATTCAGCTCTACTTAATTTTTTTAATCCATTGACATTATTTTTTATAAATTCAGTGTTATGTTTGACTGCTTTATCAATAATACAATCTATAAGCACCTGTTTCTTTTTTATTATAGTAGTATCTATTGGAGTTTCTAAAAATATCTTATTGTTAATTACGCAACCATTTAAAAATTCTATATCATTATCTGCATAATATTTGGCAATACCCCTTGTAAAACCTAGAATTGAATCATTAATATCATTTATATATTTTGGCATTAAAGTTTCCATTAGCATATTAAATTCATTAATTGAATTATTAAGAAAAATATTGATTTTTGCTTCTTCCATATTATCTACTAATTTACCCCTATCTAATGTTTCAAATATACCCTTTGCATTCAATGTAGCCGCTGCAATTAACGTAACTCCTTGAGTTAGGAAAGCTAATCCCACATATGTTATAGTATTTACTATAGCCCTTTTCTTATTAAGTTCTTCAAGTGCTTTTCTTATATCTAGTTCTGGATAAATATATGTTATTAGGCTATTTAAGTTTGCAATACAATCATTAATATGCCTGGTTATCTGATTACTTATATTTAACATTTGATGCTGTAGCTGGTCAAAATTTTGTTTAAAATATGTATTATTGTCCTTAGCATGTTCTTCATATAGTTCTTTACAAAAATAAGCTGAAAATTGCATATTTGCATTCTTATACTGCTTAAGAGTATCATACATGACATTTATAATTTTAATCTTATCATCTTTACACAAATCACTTACAGTTACATTATTTTTAAAACAATTTTCCAAATACCCTTTTAACTCCGATAACAATGTAAAATAATAATATACCACAATATCCCTTAGTGTTTTAGACCATTCAAAATAAGTAGAATTTAAATTATCGAATTTTATTTTACTTTGGATAAATTTTATAGTAATGTCATGGTACAATTCTATTGGTAATCCTAGGTTTGAAGATGAATTACTATTTGTATCTATTTTTATATTGTAGAAACCATCACAGATATTATTTATTACCTCTAACGTTGAAATATCCTGAGTTATATTTATACAGCAATCATAATTATTGCTTTTAACGCTTACTTTAAGATTCCATTCCTTATCTAAATTAATTTTCAATGGATAAACTTCATCATTTATTACTATTAATCCAATCTTAGATTTAATTTGATCTGGTAAATCGGATATATAATACTCTTTATAAATATCTGCATTTTTGATTTTATTCCCTTGTTGAACACTATGAATCAAACTTTTCATTGTGTTCTGTAAACGAGGATTTAAAAATCCTAATACATTTTTTTCTAATATACTGCTAACTTTTTCAACTTTTTGCGAACTCTGAGATTTGTCTGTACTATAAGTATCCTGTAATAGATATTCAATTCCACTTTTATTCTCCCACATGCATGGTACTCCATCGTCATTCCAACTGGTAGGCCATGCGTTATTGTCTTTCACTGAAAAATAATATTTATCAGTATAAATCAACATATCATAATCGTTATATTTTATAAATATACTATCTTTTATATTGGCTGAGCCAAGAAATTCAAAACTGTTATAATTAATAAATCTAATTTCATCATCAACAATGTTAGCAATTAATTTATTTTCTTTGTCTAGTTTTAAACTTTTGTCTATAGTCTTTAAATATCTAGCATTTAAAAGTATATTTTTTTTTGTTATATCTACATTCGCAAACAACTTTCCTTTATTTGGATTATTATTGAAATTGTTTAATATCTGTAGAAATTCGTTCTTTTTTATATTCTTAATAGTTAATATGTTTGGGAAATTTGAAAATAAATCCTTAAATATTCCTCTGATTACAAGAATTTCAGTTAGCTCATCATAATTAAAACCTTCCATATAGCTGTACTCTATCTTATTTTTAAATATATTTCCAGATAAATAATATTCTAATATAATAAATTCATTTAGTATTTGAACTTGCCCTATTTTTTTATTTTCAATAATCTTATAACCATTATATCCTAGTTTTATAGGATCTTTGCACTTTTCTGAGTACTCAATGAAGCTTTTTAGAGAAATTGTACTGGATATTCTTGGATATCCCGTAGTATTTATGCATATATCATAGCGCAATTTAGTCAATGGTCTTATAGAATAAACCACAGAATCTGCAATATAACATTTATCTTCTCCAAACAATCCACCTCCAAGAAATGCGATAACCCTACCATTACTTGTAAATAAAGCCTCTGGACTATTAAACATTCCACCTTTATCTGGCAGCTCTATAGGCATATTTTTTTCATAGTATAATATTTTTTCGTTATTTAATAACTTACTTTGAACCAAATTTCCAAAGCTTCTACTTTTAGCATCAACCAATTGAGGTTCATAACCCATATTACATTTCTCCTTTGTTAAATAGCTAATATTTAACAAAAACATTAGCTATTTTTATCCTATTTGTCTCACTTATAAAATAAAATATTCAGCTATAATACCCACACTGTAGTAAGTGGATCACCTCGCGACTCTCTTGCTACAGTGTATATTAGATGCCCTTCGCAATCACTCCATGATTTTTATTGCTTACTACTTTCTATGTAAGATTTTATCTGAAAATTTAAAGTTATATTTCCTAAATTTATATATGTATTAGTGTTAATAAAACTATTTTTGTATTTTGATTTATTATCTTTATACTATATTTAAAGAATTTTTAAATTTATTTACAATATCAATTTTTTCTATAAACCACATACATATTTCTTCATTTTGATTCTCGCTTGAAATAAAATCGGATACCGATTTTTCAAAAGAATAGAATATAGATTCCTCATCAGAGCAATCAAAATCAAAAATATCTTCTAATTTCTCAGCATATATTTTCTTAATATTATCAAACTCACTATTAGTTTTTTCTACATAAATAAATACTGTCACAACAGGATTTTTATTATCATCAAATCTGAACCCAACTGTAAGTTCTGAATATCCATTTTCCCCAATAATATTTTTACTCCACATAACGTATTGATTTTGCTTGCAAATTTGTTTTAATCTTGCATAATCATACTCGTATGTAACTCCAAAGCACTCTGTTAGTTTTGGCTTAACCATATCTAGACACTCATCCATTTTTCTAATTGTAGCATTTACTTCACTCATAACAATTAAATCTTGAAAATTAAAATCTCCTGCGCTTGCCATACCCTCACCCCTTAAAAATTCTAAGTAATCTTCTATGTTTTTATTTTTTTCACATTTCTCTAAAAACTTATACACATCGCTCCATCTGTATTGTAAAAAATCAATATTTGAAATGTCCTTTTTATCGTAATACTTAGTACAGTATCTTAAATATACATTTTTGCCATCATTTTGTTTAATGTTATTTAAAACTTTTGAATACCGTTCAAGTTGTCTTTCTCCTTCAGAAGATCCTACTTTATTTTCAATAAAACAAATAATATCTTCATTTTTAATGACTATATCTATAATGCAATTTATATCTTCCTGAAGATAATATTTTTCTTGTGAATCAATAGAAAATCCTTGTCCTTCTATTAAAAGAACATCATTAACAAATTCATCTAATAATTTATTATCAACTTCTAAAGTACCTACAAGTAATTCCGTTGTAAAATCTTCTACTGGTATCTTATTCGCATTTCCACTTTGTCTATATAATGATAATAACCTTTTGTAAATACTAATTGAAAACACCCTCCCCCTCATATTTACTATCAATCAGAAATACAACTTATTCCCATGAAAATTATACCACCTAACACTAATTTTACAAACTACCTCACTGCTGTAGAAATAACAACGCTTATAACTCAAATATATTTTTAATACATTTCAATTGAAATCTGAATGATAAAAGAGTATATTGTAAACATTACCTAGTAAACATAAGTAAACATACTATAAACACTATATTTATGTATAAATATTTGTAAACATTATTTAAATATAAGTAGACCATGCGATAGCATATAATAACAATCCTTTTTCAGTAAGAATGGAATCAGATGACAAAGCTAATCTCATGGGTGCTTATGAATTAGACAAGGTGAAAATTGATATACCAGAGGTAGCCAAGGAGTTAATAATAAAATTGTAAACACAGCAACAAAATGCAAAACAAATATAAAAATAAATTTCAGTGTTAGTAATTAGAATAAGACCAAATTGAGTATAGGACATGCTTTTTATCCTATATGAAATACGGTAGTACATTTGTATGTAATTGTAAAAATATTTAATTAAGTCTCATAGATTTAAAAATTACACATTATTTTAATTTATTGATTGTAAACAAGTAGAAGGTTATAATCTATTTATAAATGTGCTCGGGGCACTTGTTAGGAGTAAATAAATGATTACTGGAAATGATGATATAAGTTTAAAAGTAATTTTGGGATTAAAGGGCGGTAAGACAATATCACAAGTTTCAATAGAATATAATATATCCATTGATCAGGCCAAAAAATTATCAAGGCTTAATTATATGCAGCATCAAATTAATGAGCTACCGCCAATACTGCAAAATAAATTTAAGTTATTAGGGTTGAAAGTGCTTGTATTAGCTCCGTTGTTTAAAAATAATGATATGGAAGGATTACAAGATATTCTCCAAAGTATAGACGATAATATTAAAAGAGACACTCTTGCAAAAATGATTTTAGCGCTTGAAGAAAAAAGAAAACATATAGAAGAATCTAAAATTCAAATTGATAGGAATATAGGAATACTCGAGAGCGCGGAAGAGGGTATAAATAGAACTATAGAGGAGTTACATTTTACGGAGGCTAAGTTAGGCGAAATATTTCAGTTTTTAACTGCCGCAAGTCCGGAATCTAAAGATTTTCTTATGGATCATTTGGGTGTCAAAGAAGGAACTATAGTATTAGCTAAAAGATTATATTATAGTTGGCAACAGGAATTAAAAAGAAATAATATAATAGAGTACGATTGGTTTACTTATTCATGGCCCGTAAAGGACATTGACAAACTTATAGCAGCAACCGAAAAAAAAATTTCTAATAAAAGAAGCCGTAAATGTATGTACTTTGATTCTAAAAGTGATCCATGGAACTCTTCAGGTGAATATAAAAAAGTAGCCGGTGTAGACACTAATCTAAAAATGTTATTTAAAGAGAATAAAAATGAAATTAATATATTAAATAAAAAGCGCAAGGAGTTATTGAAATCAATTCACGATATTAAAAGTAAATCGTCAATGTCATATATGGAAGCAGCTATTTTGTCTAATCAGTTAAGCTCTAAAGATATAGAAACTCATGCCTTGTTGCAAGACTATGGAATGAAATGGTTATTTGAACAGGGGTATATATGTGCTACAGAAATTTCAACCAGCCTCTACCGTTTTGATGTTATAGGATATAACAATAATAACGTTGTAACAATTATTGAAGCTAAAGCCAGTCATGTGGACTTCCAAAGAGATACCAAATGGTTTAATTATCTAAAATACTGTAATAAATTTTATTTTATTTTTCATCAATATGAATGGTCGAATATAAAAAAAGAAGCTCTCGAGCAAGCTAAAAATAACGGTGCAGGCATTTTAATAGTTAAAGATAGTAAAAGAGTTGAAATGATCCATGAATGTTCTTATAAAAATGAAGTGATACTTGAGTTGGAAAATTTAAAATTTAATATAGCGAGAACTTGTAGCAAAAAAATAATATATGGATACTAGTATGACTTTTGAATAAAGTTTGATCAAAATTAAGTCTAAAACGTGTTAATCGTTACATTCAATTGAATTACTCTATCAAGGTGCGGTGCTCGTAAAGCGTAAATTTACACTTAGCGGTTACTACCCCAAGTTAAAATATATTTAAAACCAACTTTTCATTGAAACTCAAATAATAAAAGAGTATACTGTAAACAATACATAGTAAACATAAGTAAACATACTACTATAACTATATTTAAACGCAATTAATTGTAAACATTATTTAAATATAAGGAGGCCATACAATGGCAGATAATAACAATCCCTTTTCAGTAAGAATGGAATCAGATGACAAAGAGAAGCTCATGGAACTCATTCAAGGAAGTGGCAAAAGTAGTAAAGAATTTATGGGGATCCTCATGGGTGCTTATGAATTAAACAAGGTGAAACTTGATATACCAGAGGTCGCAGAGGACATTAATCACCTTGAAGCATTAACTAATCAGATTAATAATGTATATATGAATATGGCAACGCGAATACAAACTATAGACACAGCAAAGACACTTCAATTTAGTAAAGATATGGAGATCTATAAGATCAACATCGAAAGTTTAAAGGCAGAAAATCAAGGACTAAATATAGATAAAGAAAGTATGGAAACTACATTGCAAGGGTCTTTTAATATAAATGATGAACTTAAAAAACAGGTAACACAATTAAGCGAAATCGCTGATAGTAATAAGGCGCTAATTCAAGAATATAAAGAGAAAAATGATACCCTTGCAGGTCTTGTTACTGAATATAAAGGGTTTAAGACTCAAAATGAAACTTTTAAAGAATTACTTGCAGATAGTAAGGCAGAAAACATAGAACTTGGTAATACAATAAAAACCAAGGAGATTGAAGCTCAAAACCTAGAAGCTAAACTAGAGGCTGCAGCTGAGCAGGCTCAAAAGGAAGTAAAACGATTTGAGGAGCTCACGAAATTTGAAAAGGAAAGATCGATACTTGAAGTTTCGACCTTAAAAACAAAGATAGAAACTACAATTACAGAATCGCAAAAAGAAATAACTCGAGTTGCAGGTCAAAAAGAATTCGAAAAAGAAAGAGCACTCCTAGAGCAAGAGAAGTTATTTAACAAAGAAAAACAGGAGCTTCAGGAGGCATCCTATAAAAAGGTATTAGAATATCAGAGGCAGGCCGAGGAGTTAATAAAAAGAATGCAACCGCAGCAACAAGATCAAGATATAAAACAGATATAAAAATAAAATCCAATATGTGTAATTAAAATAAGACCAAATGAAGTATAGGGCGTGTTTTTTGCCCTATATGAAATGCGGTAGTATGTTTGTTACCCCAAGGCAAACCGGCCCCAATGTAATGGTTTAAATACTCTTAATATTCTATATGTATTATAAAAACAACAGTTAAATATACAAACTGAAATTTTGGCCACTCTTACTCACTGCTCCATAAGTATAACTTTCTTTAAAATTTCTTTATCATATTCTTATAACCAAAAAAATAAAATGCAGTCAGTAATCTTGTCCAAAATAAAATAATTTTCCCCGGCCCCAAAGGTGAGTTTCTAGGGTATGCCTCTGTAGTCAATGAAGCTTTGGACAATCTTACTCACTGCCCAGAAACAATATAATCTATTAAAATATTTAAACATTAATCTTTCTCTTTAATTTTAACCGCAGTCAGTAAACTAGCCCAAAGCAAATAAAATACCCCCCCTCCCCCAGGGGAAATAGGTCTTGCTGCACTGCAGCAGGACCTATTTTATTTAACCATATTAATGTTAAAAAATTTCTACATAACTTTGATATAAACCTCGCTTCGCTCGGGTGAAAAATGGACAGGTTTCTCACCTCAGCCTATCAGAGCAGTGACCATGTTTTGAAAATTTAGAATTTCAAAAAAATAAATTTATAGTAGAGGTCAGAAACTCGTCCAATTTTCACGGCAAATAGACATGCCTATCAGCCACTTCGTCCCTCAGTAGCTGGGCTAGTCCATTTGCTAGCATCCTTCAAATTTCAAAAAAATAATTAGTCTTTGTGTTTTCCTTTTTGAAACTTATAATTTTATCATTATAATAAATACATTTAATAAAACCTTATAAACCTTATTATTATTTTGTTTTAAATATACTATTTATACTAATAGCATAGGGAATTTGGAAGGACAAGGTCTGGGCACGTATACCGTCACCCAAAAAAGAACAAGCTTCAGCATAAGACTCTCTAAGCTTCCCATTGTTTTCGTCCCTCAAACACTGGCAAACTAAGAGGTTCTAATTCCAAAGCTAGTCCTTTTTGGGGTACCCGACGGCGTGCATCAATTCTAGCTAAATCATCTTCCACGAAGCTGCTTAATTGCCCCTTAATTTAATCATTCTATATAAATAATCAAAAAAATTCCTAAGTCTACGCAGCCCTTTCGATAAAACTCGCTCCAGCCGCCACCACCGCGACCTTTACCGAAAGGGCATTATTATTCATAAAAAGATCTAAAAGCAATGAAACTTTGGACAATCTTACTCACTGCCCCGAAATAAACTAATTTTATTATAGTAGCTAATCATTTATCTTTCTACTTAGTATTAATAGCAGTCAGTAAACTAGTCCAAAGTAAAAAGAAAAGAATTAATACATTTTGTTTAAACCATAATTCTAATTATGGTTTAAAGTGAATTTAGATTTAGTCCTTAATAAAAAAAATATACTTACTTCATTCCCATAGCTAGCATACTGACTTTTGATAATATGACCGTTTTACCTTTCTTGAGTAATAAAGATAGTGTTGTAGCTATCTTTATTTTAGAGGCTTCCTAAATCAGCTAACGGTTTTCTCATAAAATAGCTTTGCAGAGGTTCTTGGCTAATATTTTAAATTTAATTTCGCTATTTTAATAAAAACGCGAGCTTTATTTTTTATGATTCTAAGTTTTTTACCACAAGTGGTATTTGCTAGGGTAGTGCTCTGGGGTCCTCAAGGAAAGGACAAGCAGACGAAGTGCACTAGCCGTCCTTGGCTGTTACACTTCAACAGCTAGTCCTTTCCTTGAGGTAACGGGTAGACAAGCTTCCAGCTCAAGTAAATTGACAAGCCGTCCTTGGCTAGTCCATTTTCTTGGCCACAAGCTAGTCCACCCGCCTTCTAGTATCAACTCTCACGGTTCTTGTGAAATATCATGAAAGTTAAAATGCCCCCTTTTACAGGGTAATACTAATTAAAATTAATCATTATCCCCAAAACAAAAATAAAAACTCACCGAACAAGCTACTATTTATTCGGTAAGCTTTTACATATCTTTTTTTCTTTTTTTTCTAAAAAATCTAACTGTATTTTTTTATGTTCACCATAATAGGTCAATGAATAATGTATCAATACCGATCCTATAGCAAATATAAGTAAGCATAATAGTATAATACTTACTCCCAAAATTAAATTTAATATTTTTAAGATTTCTATTTCCACCATGTAAATTCAGCTCCCAAATAATATTTATTTGAAAGTATATCCATTAAACCACTCTTTACTCATATTTCTTGAAATTATCATTATCGATACAATTTTCATAATATAAGTGTAAACAACTCATATTAAACATATGTTTTAACGTTAATTCATAAAGATTAATCTTATTACTATCTTTTGTACTATTAACTATAGTTGCTAATATCTACAATAATTTATTATTGTTTTATATGTTTTGTAAGAGGATTTATAATAAATCCCCACTTACCACCAATATTAACCATCGCTAATCCTTCGTGGAAAGAACTCACATCATCATATATATTATCAAATTGAGGTTTAATAACTATCTTACCATTTTTATTAATAAATCCACTTTTTCCCTCAACTTTAATTGCCGCTAAACCTTCACTAAAGTTACACGCAAAATCAAATTGAGGTTTAATAACGATTTCACCAGTTTTATTAATAAATCCCCATTTACCACCAATTTCAATCACTGCTAATCCTTCACTAAAATCATTTACATAATCAAAAGATTGAGGTTCAATAACA
>NZ_JAHLDU010000048.1 GCF_018861905.1 Clostridium sp. DSM 17811 | reverse complement strand
CAGCGATATCTATTAGGTAATGCAGCATAAACAAAGCGCCTACCAAATGATAGACGCCTTGCTTGAAATCTTTAATTATTTCCACTGTCTACTTGACAGGGGGCAGTTCATAATGAATTCCTTTTTAATATATACATATATTCAATTTTAAATTAGGTAGAGTTAGTAATTTGTTTTAATTTAAGTTATTGTTCATTGTCTTATCACATATCCTAAAGACCTCTTATTTATAAACTTTTACTACCCTCTAAAAACTCTGAAGATTTAATTTTGTGCATTGGACTATCCCCTTTCTATTAGCGATTATTTTACTTTATCTAATGAAGGTTAACAGTTAATTATGCTTCTTTGTTTATGAGATAATAATAACATGGTAATTAATATTTGTAAAGAGTTATTTTTAATTAATAACAAATATCGTTAAGTGTGAAGTTATAAACTCCTCATCAAATTCACTATACCCAACACTAATGTCCTGCATGCCTAAAAGTTTGCATAAATCACTAAAAAGTCCTTTTCTATAAATTTTAAAATAAAAGCTACCAAAAGTTTTAAATGGAGCTCTTATTCGTGTAAAAGGTATTAAAGTACCACATTGTTAATACAATATTATAGAAGAAATATGAGTAATGGAATTGTAAAACACACATAAAAATGATAGAATAAAGCAAAGATAGAAAGTAGGTGTAATGGTTGATAAACACTGAAAATGAGCAACGGGTAAAGTTAGATGAGATATTAAAATCGCTGTTTGCAGTATCTAAGAAAGTACTAATTACAATGATGAATAGCTTATTCAAAGAAGATTTTGATGTTGAAATGACAGAAATAACATTCGAAAATAATGAATTTGTTTCAGATGATTACGATATAATACGTGGTGATTTATTTTTAAAGATATCAAAAGGGAATAAACCATATCATTATCATATAGAACTTCAAACTAAAAATGATGCAACAATGGAACAAATAAAAAAGAAATATGGAGAAGGAAGTTATGAAATAAAAGAAACTATTATGGAAGCAAAAAAAATATCAGAAACAATATCTAAAGAGGGAAGTCAATTATTTAATAATGCAGAAATAGATGGAGATGATTTACACCGAATATTGCTAGCGGTAGCAAATTTATTTGAATATCTTAATACAAAATATGGTGATGATGAAAAATTAAATGAGGAGGTGCGTAATATGACTAAGACTCTGTATGATCCGGCTGTAGAACAAAGAGGTATAGAGAAAGGGATAGAAAAAGGCATAGAACAAGGCATAGAACAAGGTGATATCAATGCTAGAGAAGAAATGGTAAAAGAAATGTTGCTAGATGGTGAAAGTATTGTGAAAATTAAGAAGTACTCTAAGTTAAGTGAGGAAGAAATAGAAAAAATAAAAAATAAGATAACTCAATAAAACGATAAAACGATATAAAGTACTGTAGATTAACTTCTATGGTATTTTTTTGCTTATCCATTAATATTACGGTTATTCTTACGATGACTCCACAAGCTCCCCGAAAGTTACCATGTAAGCTGATGAAGAAGTAAAAGAAATTATCTTTTTAATTTTAGTTAGTTATAATTATATTCGAAATTCAACGTAAAAACACCGTGAAATTCAATTCAATAATAAGGTGTTTTAAGGGGATTATTCGGTTTTAATAGTTGCACCGATTTATATGAATATTACGAAATTAAATTTTATTTTTTTTATTGAATAATTGAAATATGTAGTAGCTTATAAATGCCAATATTAAAGGAAAAACTGTGCTCACTATACTAGTAGTTATTCCATTACCATCATTAGAGCTAACATACGTCTTTAAACCCTCAATATTAAATCCATAAGCTATAACTTGACCAATTAAATATATAATACTGAAAATTTTTATTATTGCTTTCATCATGTCATTTTTAATATATATGTATAATACACATGATAAAAAGCTTGTATCACACAGACCAGCAATTAAGTCTATTTTATATACATGTCCTATAATTCCAAAAATAAATAATATCATCATTAAAATTCTTAATTTATACTTATTGAAAAATGTAATATTAATCTCCCCTCTTTTAAATTCATTTTTTATTCGCTTTATAATACCATTATGACGCAGTTTTCTACGATGTCGTCTTAATTAATAGTAATTATAGCATGTTTTTATATGAATAATCATCTTTTATTTGTAAAACTTGGTAAATTATTTTTCTTCATATTACATAAACCTACAGTTTTTGTTTGTTATTTACACTAAATTTATGTAGTGATATAGTACAAGAATAAGAAGGTGAAATATTATGATAGAATGTTTAAAAGATTTCTATGCATTAGATAATATTTTTAATACAAGTAATAATACCAATTATAAATTTGAAAATTTAGTTGGACTTAATAATTATGAATGTATACATCCAGTCAAACAAAGGAAAGTTTATGAAATTGCTAATCTATTATTAAAAGATAATGTTGGTAAGCACATCACTGATATTATAGTGTTCGGTAGTGCCACAACGCTTTTCTGTAGTAGCTTTAGTGATATGGAAAATAATAATTTTTATAAGAATGCTTGGGTGAAAGGGGTAAGAGTATATGAGCAATTATCTGTATCTTGCTAAGAGTGATTTGACTGATAGAAAGTATAAGACGATAATATAAGTTATTTAATTGTGTCTCTTCCTAAAGGGACACAGGTGCCAAATATAATAGTCGAAAGGAAATTTGAAATTATTAGATGGGTATCGGAGCCAAGATATAATGTAAATTTTAGAGAATCTAAAGAGGATATTTTAATTATATATACTGCAGCATTTGAATGGCTTAATAAAATAATGTTGATGCAAAGTAGATAATGTTAAATATTAAAGCCTGCAGGTTTTAATATACTCGTATATTCAATCTACTATGTTATCATCTGCAATAAAATCTACATCAACATTATATTTTATGTTTAAAAGTTCAGATTTAATTCTTAAAGACAATTAATGAATTAGAATATCATTAATATTTTTTATACCTAACGTAGTTAAGTTCTTATTTTTGTTATCACCTAGACTTTCTAGCGTCTTCTTCCACCAACAAAATCAAAAATAAATATAATTACAGCGATGACAAGCAACGTGTGTATCATTCCTCCACCAATATTAAGTACAAATCCCAATAGCCATAAAATTATCATTATTCCTAATAAAATGTACTCTTTCTTGGCAATAATTGAGATAAGTAATTATCAAAGATTGTAAGGAAGAGTATTTTTATGTTAAACATTTCAAAAGAAGTTTTAAGAGGTTATAAGATATTCTTTATCTATATTCCAGAAAATGAAGAGTAATAATGAAATATCACATTGGTGACAAATCTTATCATGGAAAAGGTATTGGAACATTTGTAACGAAAGAAATTGTTAATAAGGGTTTTCAAGAATTAGGGCTTAATAGAATTATGCTTACTGTTTCAGAAAAAAATATAGGAGCAGTTAAAGTATATACTAAGGCCAACTTTAAAATTGAAGGAGTTATGAAACAAGCGTTTTACAGAGAAGGAAAATTTCATGACAAGGTTATTATGGCAATTTTAAGATAATAATGTTAAAACTATTTTTAACAACAAAAAGAGAATTCAATAAATGAATTCCCTTTTAATATATATACATATTTAATTTTAAACTAAGTAGAGTATAGTAATTTATTTTAATATAAGTTATTTTTCTTTGTCTTATCACATATCATAAAGACCTCTTATTTATAAACTTTTACTACCCTCTAAAAACTCTGAAGATTTAATTTGATACAATGGACTATCCCCTTTCTATTAGCGATTATTTTACTTTATCTAATGAAGGTTAACAGTTAATTATGCTTCTTTGTTTATGAGATAATAATAACATGGTAATTGGTGTTTGTAAAGAGCTATTTTTAATTAATAATAAATATTGATGAATATAAAATTAAAAGAAAAATATGGTATAATACTATTAAGTCAGGCGACAATATATTAAGTGAATATATTACTTTAGAGTAGTATTTTAATATGATAAAAAGTTTTTAAAAAGCAATTTTCATATGCTTTGCAGATAAATAATAATTTATAGAATAGAAATAGCAAAGGAGAGTGTAGTATGATCGAATACAAATTTGATACGCAATTATTAATCGAAGGACATAATCTTTCTGAAGATACAATAAACGAATATATTACAAAAAATATTGAAGGTGATTGTTTGCTTGCTGTTGGTGACGATGAATTAATTAAAATTCATTTTCACACCAATACCCCATGGAAGGTGCTTGAGTATTGTACTTCTTTGGGAGAAATTTATGATATCGTTGTAGAAAACATGGAACGTCAAACCCTGGGCCTCAAAGGTTAAATGTATGTTTTAGGATTAACTTCGAGGGTTTTTATAAATTCAGTTACAAGACGCGGAAGTCCCATATAGTATACGGGAAATACGAATCCTATTTTCAAAGAATTACTTGTTCCACTAAAATAGTAAATAGTTGTACTCATTAAATCAACTCCTGATAAATAAATTCATTATTATAGTATCATACTTGTGACACACTTATTCTGTCGGTTGGGATTATTCCCAAAAATGAGCTTTCTCTACTAGCTGGAGTTAAACCTGATCCCCGTACTAAAGGCGCCATCGTTAATGAAAATTATGAGACAAATGTAAACGGGGTGTTTGCTGCAGGAAATATACTTCACGTACATGACCTTGTAGATTTTGTATCATTAGAAGCTACGAGCCTTTCAGATTCAGTCGCTCTATATATACAAGCTGATGTCATCATTTACCAAATTTGCACTATGTAAGAATTTATAACAGCTTGTGATAATGCATCTTAAGAAAAAGGCGCGTAAAATAATATTATTTAATCATTTTTAAGAAATCTTTTTTTAAAAAATTTTCAATATCATCTGAAGCACAATGAAAATAATCAGGATATTCTTCAATTAATGCTTTCTCTTCTTTATTTTGCTGAGTAATGTGTAATTCTATTAATATTTTAAGATCTTCAACATTTTCATCCAGTATCAATTTTAAGAACCGCTCGTGCTGGTCAATTACATAGTTAACTACTAATACATTCGACAAAGCCATAAATCGAACTCGCCGATAATGACCAGACATATTATCTAATGCTTCCCAGCATAGCATCTTATTAGATACTCTAAAGAAGACTTCGTGAAATTGATCATCATATTCTAAAAATGATTCCATGTCTTTTTTAGAAATACATTCCTTCTGCTTTTCCAAATTGTCCTTTAGCTCAGCCAAATCTGAATCTGAGTGGCATTTTAAAAATAATAATAATACCTTTTCTTCCACGCACAGTCGTAAAAACCGTTCTTCCTCAACTCTGTTTAAATCTATTTTTGAAATAATAGTCCCTTTTTTTGGTATCGTTGTAATGAGCCCTTCCTTTTGTAATTTAATAAGTGAATCTCGTACTGGAGAACGACTAACCCCCAACTGTTCTGCAATTTCTTTTGTATTAATAGATTCACCAGGTTTTAAATTTAAATACATGATATTCTTTCGTAAACTATAATAAACGCTGTCGCCAATTGTGACAGCTCGTTTTTCTTCATAAGACATAAGATACCTCCAAAGTATTTGTTATATGCTAATCTAATATTATACCACATAATATTAGATTATTTCTAATATGCAAATAAATATTCTGAAGTTTACTAGGGCATTTATTGATAAAGATTTATAAAAATGTTATTAAAAGTTTTATTGACATAAATATATAACCATGGTAACATACTAATATACTAACATGTTACCAAATGAAATGAGAATTTAGTTTTGATAAATTAAATCAGTTATTTTTTTGACCAACATGTAATGGTTTACCTATATCTAATAGCTCTTAAAAAATACAAATATTAGGGGGATCAATATGAATCTAGAAGTACAAACTCAAATTGACACTAAAATGGAAAGAAGAAAGAATTTAATTCTGTTGTTATTATTTCTAGCAGGTGTAGTGAATTATCTGGATCGTTCTGCGCTTTCTATATCGGCACCGTTCATTCAAAAAGATTTAGCTTTATCATCAATAGAAATGGGTGCCATTTTCAGTTGCTTTTCTATAGGATATGCATTATTTAACATAATCGGTGGAATTGCTTCTGATAAATATGGTGCAAAAAAAACATTATTAGTAGCCATGATTGTCTGGTCATCTTTTAGTGGATCTATTTTCTTTGCAGTAGGATTTCTTAGCTTGATAATTATAAGAATTTTATTTGGAATGGCTGAAGGTCCATTATCAACTACAACTAATAAAATGATAAATACTTGGTTTCCACCAAATAAGAGAGCTAGTACAATGGGAATTGCTAGTAGTGGAACACCACTTGGCGGTGCAATTTCTGGACCTATTATAGGATTTATATGTATTAAATATGGTTGGAGAATTTCTTTTATTATTATCATGTCTATTGGGTTTATTTGGGCTATTGCTTGGTGGAAAATCGCTAAGGAGAAAACAAATAATGAATATCATGAGGTGGAAAGCAAGGTAGAAGGTTCGAAAAATATACAAATTGAACAAGAAAAGCCTATTAATAAGATAAAAACTTCTTTTTACTTGAAAAAGAAAACGATTATATTTACTGCTATCGCATTTTTTTCATATAACTATATCTTGTTTTTCTTTTTAACTTGGTATCCAAGTTACTTAATTAAAGAAAGAGGACTATCTATAGCAACAATGAGTATTGTAAATATAGTTCCATGGACGTTAGGGTTTATAGGATTAGCCTTTGGAGGAATTCTTTCTGATAAGTTAGTTAAAAAATTCAAAAATAGACATGTTCTATTTTCTAGAAAAGTTATTGTAGTTAGTTGTCTATTTATTGCCGCAATTTCTATTATTTTAGCAGGAGTAATGAAAAATACAGTGGGATCTATTTCAATGCTAGCAATTGCCGTATTTTTTATGTATTTGACAGGTGCTATATATTGGGGAATTGTAGACGATGTCGTAGATTCTAATAATGTAGGTTCAGTAGGTGGATTTATGCATGCCATTGGAAATTGTGCTGGTATTCTAGGACCTTTGGTAACTGGATTTATAGTGCAGTATACAGGTGGATTCACAACAGCATTTATTTTAGCTGGACTTATTGCTTTGGTCGGTTCTTTAGGGGCATGGAAATTTATAAAACCAATTACTAAAGAAGAATATGCGAATGCTCCTAGGGTTGCTATAAAATAGAATATTTAATATTTATTTAAATAAAATAATTTAGGAGATGTCAAAATGAAAGCAGTTATGATTAGAAAACCATATGACTTACAAATTGTAGAGATGGATGAACCTGTAATTACGGAGCATGATAATGTATTAATTAAAATGAAAGCGGCGGGTATTTGTGGTTCTGATGTGGGTATTTATCATGGTCAAAATGCAGCAGCTACTTATCCAAGGGTTATTGGACATGAGATGGTTGGTGAAGTAATAGAGATTGGTAATAATTGCACGAAAATTAAAGTTGGTGATAGGGTAATTATAGATCAAGTAGTTAACTGTGGTGAATGCTATGCTTGTAAACATGGGAGAGGTAACGTTTGTGCAAACTTAAAGGTAAGGGGAGTGCATATTCATGGTGGTTATCGTGAATATATTGCAGTTCCGGAATCTGATGTTTATATATTGCCAGATGATTTATCATATGAGGATGCTGTAATGATTGAGCCAGCTACGATTGCAGTACAAAGTTGTTTTAGAGCTGAGCTTTGTAAAGAGGATACTTTACTTATCCTTGGATGCGGTGCTTTAGGAAGCAGCATATTAAGAATTGCAAAATTAAGTGGAGCCACGATTATTGTAGTGGATGTGGTAGATGAAAAAATTGAAAGAGCAAAACAAAACGGTGCAACTTATGGAATAAACCTTTTAAAGGAAGATGTAGTGGCAAGGGCTAGAGAATTGACCGGCGGATATGGACCAACAGTTTCTATTGATGCAGCTTGTACAAAAGACTCACTTGCTACACTTCTAGAATTAACAGGGAATGCAGGTAGAGTAATTACAATGGGATTTTCTATAGATCCAACAGTTGTTACTCAATTTAAAATTACTTCAAAAGAATTGGATGTAAGAGGTTCTAGATTACAAAATAAAAAATTTCAAGAAGTTTTAAATTTAGTTAAAGAAGGAAATTTAGATTTGAAAAATAGTATTTCTCATACATTTAATTATCTAGATGCACAAAAGGCATTTGATTTTGTAGATAGTAAAGATCCTAGTATTAGAAAGATAGTATTAACTTTTGATAAGTAATTAAAATTTATAGAATTATAAAAATATAGAATTATAAAAATATAGAATTAAAGGAGAAAAAAATTATGGATATGACATTAAGATGGTTTGGAAAAAAATTTGATTCAGTAACTTTGGAGCAAATTAGGCAAATACCAGGAGTTACTGGAGTAATTACAACACTATATGATACAAAACCTGGAGAAGTATGGGAAACTGAAAAAATTCGTGAAATTAAAAAAGAAATTGAAGATGCAGGATTACAACTAAAAGGAATTGAAAGTGTAAATATCCATGATTCAATTAAAGTAGGAACACCTGATAGGGATAAATATATTGATAATTACATTAAAACTTTAGAGCGATTGGGACAGGAGGGTGTAGATTTGGTATGTTACAATTTCATGCCTGTATTTGATTGGACACGTTCAGATCTTGCAAAATTAAGAGAAGATGGGTCTACAGTATTATCCTATGATCAAGAGTTAATTGATGCAATCGATCCAGAAAAAATGATGGATTCTATGGATAAAAAGTCTAATGGTTTTGTACTCCCAGGATGGGAACCGGAACGTATGGCAAAAATCAAAGAATTATTTAATTTATATAAAGATGTAGATGAAGAAAAATTATTTTCTAATTTAAAATATTTTTTAGAAAGAATTATGCCAACGTGTGAAAAATATGGTATTAAGATGGCGATTCACCCTGATGATCCATCTTGGCCAGTGTTTGGTTTGCCAAGGATTATGACATCAAAAGAAAATTTATTAAAATTAGTAACTATGGTTGATAGTCCTTGTAATGGAGTTACTTTATGTACAGGCTCCCTTGGATCCAATCCAGATAATGATATTCCAGATATTATACGTTCATTAAAGGGGAAAATTCATTTTGGTCATCTTAGAAATATTAGACATATTGCACCAGGTAAGTTCGATGAAGCTGCACATTTGTCTTCTGATGGTTCTCTTGATATGTTTGAAATAATGAAGGCATTATATGATATTGGATTTGATGGAGTTATTAGACCCGATCATGGAAGGGCAATTTGGGGAGAAGTAGCTATGCCTGGATATGGGTTGTACGATAGGGCTTTAGGAGCTACGTATTTAAATGGTATTTGGGAAAGTATAAAAAAATGTCTAAGTAAGTAAATTTAGGTGATATATAGTTGAAATAAATAGGAGGAATAGTTTTATGAAATCAGTTTATTTGGAGAAACCAAATGTGCTAAGAATTGAGGAAATTAAAGAACCTATTAGAAAAGAAAGTGAAGCATTAATAAAAATTAAATCAGTAGGTATCTGTGGCTCAGATGTAGGAGCATTCAGGGGGTCTAATCCTCTTGTTAGTTATCCAAGAATTATAGGACATGAATTAGCAGGCGAAGTATTGGAAATAGGCGAAAACAAAAGAGGTATAAAAGTTGGAGATAAAGTAATTATTGACCCATATATATATTGTGGCAAATGTTACCCATGTAGTATAGGAAGAACTAATTGCTGCGAAGATTTAAAGGTATTAGGAGTGCATATTGATGGTGGCATGGTTGAAATGTTTACGCATCCTTCGGAAATGTTATATAAGGTTCCAGATAATATACCCTGGGAACAAATTCCAGCAGCTGAGCCTTTAACTATAGCTTTACATGCTATTCATAGAACACATGTTAAAGCAGGAGAACATGTAGTTATAAATGGAGCAGGTGCCATCGGTGTTCTTAGTGCTTTATCAGTAATAGCCTATGATGCAATTCCAATATTAGTTGATATTATTGATGAGAGATTACAATTTGCAAAAGGATTAGGAGTAAAGTATATTATTAATCCTAATAATGAGGATTCAATCAAGGCAATAAAAAAGATTACTAATGGAAGAATGGCAGAAGTAGTAATTGAAGCTTCTGGTGCTAATTCCGCTATAAGAAATACTATTGATTATGTATCATATGGAGGAAGAATTGCTCTTACAGGATGGCCTAAAAAAGAGACAAGTATTCCGACAGATATGTTAACAAAAAAGGAAATTGATTTTGAAGGATCAAGAAATAGTGCAAATGAATTTGAGGAGGCATTAAGATTAATGTCTAAAGGAACTGTTGATGTTAAATCGGTTATTAGTAAAGTAGTAACATTAGATCAGGTTCCAGAGGCAGTAAAAGAGCTTTCAGAACATCCTGAAAGATATTTAAAAATTAATGCTATATTATAAGAATTAAGAAAATTCTTAAGTTAATAATATAGATTGTCTATGTAACGTTAGACATCTATATTGTTAATTTCAATGAGTACTGGGTTTAAATATAATTAAAAACTATTTATAAGAGAGGATGTTCTTAAATATGAAACAAATAAACTTAGAGTTAAATAAATCAAGTATTAAAAAAATAGAAGGATGGAAAAAAGCAGGAATAGAACTTCCAGAATTTGATTGTGACAAGATGTCAGATTTAACAACAGAAAATCCTACATGGGTGCATTTTGGAGCAGGAAACATATTTCGTGGATTTATTGCAAATTTGCAACAAACGTTGTTAAATAATGGAATTGCGGATACGGGTATTGTGGCAGTTGAAGGATATGATTATGAAATTATAGATAAAATTTATACTCCTTATGATAATTTAAGTTTACTCGTAACTATGAAACCTGATGGTTGTTTAGATAAAAAAGTCATTGGAAGTATAGGGGAAAGTTTAGCATATGATTATTCAAGGGAAGATGAATGGAAAAGACTACAAGATATATTTAAAAATCCATCATTAAGCATGGTAAGTTTCACTATAACAGAAAAAGGTTATAGTTTAAAAAACATTTCAGAGAAAGATGTAGTAGATGGACTAAAACATCCTAGTAGTGTTATAGCTAAGGTTGCATCTTTAATGTACGGAAGGTATAAAACTTTAGAATTACCAGTTGCTCTTGTAAGTATGGATAATTGTTCGCACAATGGAGAAAAACTCTATAATGCAATAAATTCAATTGTAGAAAAATGGGCTAATGATGGGTTGGTTGAGAAAGGCTTTCTAAAGTATATCAATAATCCAGATAAAGTATCATTTCCATGGAGTATGATAGACAAAATTACACCAAGACCCTCAGATAGTGTTAAAAAAACATTGAATTTAAGTGGGTTTGCTAGTACAGATATTGTTATCACAAAAGGTAATACTTATATTGCACCTTTCGTTAACGCAGAAGGACCACAATATCTTGTATTAGAAGATAGTTTTCCAAATGGACGTATGCCACTTGAAAAGGCTGGAGTGTTTTTTACTGATAGAGAAACTGTTGAAAGGGTAGAAAAAATGAAGGTGTGTACTTGTTTAAATCCACTTCATACTGCTCTTGCAATTTTTGGATGTTTACTTGGATTTAATCTTATTGCAGATGAAATGAAAGATCCTGCTTTAAAGAAGCTAGTGGAGAATATTGGCTATATTGAAGGGATGCCAGTGGTTGTTAATCCTAAAATATTCAATCCAGAAGATTTCATTAAAGAAGTAATTGAGGTAAGACTTCCTAATCCATATATACCAGATACTCCACAAAGAATAGTATCAGATACTTCTCAAAAAATTGGAATAAGATTTGGCGAAACAATTAAATCTTATATAGAAAGAGAGGACCTAGATCCTAAAAGTCTTAAATATATACCACTTGCTATTGCTGGTTGGTGTAGGTATTTAATGGCTAAAGATGATAATGGTAAGGAAATGGAACTAAGTCCTGATCCTTTACTAAATAAACTTAAAGCTTATGTTTCGGATATAAAGTTAAGTGAAACAGAAAACGTAGGTAATAAGTTAAAACCAATACTTTCTAATGAAGAAATATTTGGGTTGAATCTTTATACTATAGGTCTTGGAGAAAAAGTGGAAAATTATTTCAATGAAATGATTGCTGGTGTTGGAACAGTAAGGTTGACATTGAATAAATATGTAAATTGCAAGTAACTTTCAATTTATGTAGTATAAATCAGCATCCGTGCATACAAATGCTGGGGTAACTGTTGCTGTGGCATTAATGTCAATAGGTATTTGTTTCTTATATCTAATTGGATCCATTTATTGGGCAATTGATAAAAAATGACTTTATAGAAGTAGATATTATTAATAAGTGATTTTTAATAACAAAAAGGGAATTCAATAAAATGAATTCCCTTTTAATATATATACATATTTAATTTTAAACTAAGTAGAGTATAGTAATTTATTTTAATATAAGTTATTTTTCTTTGTCTTATCACATATCATAAAGACCTCTTATTTATAAACTTTTACTACCCTCTAAAAACTCTGAAGATTTAATTTGATACATTGGACTATCCCCTTTCTATTAGCGATTTTCTTACTTTATCTAATGAAGGTTAACAGTTAATTATGCTTCTTTGTTTATGAACTAATAATAACACGGTAATTGATATTTGTAAAGAAATATTTTTAATTAATAATAGATATCGAACAATCTGACCTTGAGATACTTAAAGCATTCTTTTATTTAAGGGCCTTGATTTATTTAAAAAAAAGGAGTATATTAATACGGTACTATAGTGTACCCGATGGTACGTATGAGTTTTACTGGGAGATGATTAAGATAGACGAAAAGCAAAAATTGATTATGGATGTAGCAAAAGAGTGTTTTAGTAAGCAGGGACTTCAATTTACTTCAATATATGATATTGTAAAAACATGTAAAATATCTAAAGCCACTTTTTATAAACATTTTTCAACAAAAGAGGATTTAGTTTATGAAATATTAGCTTATTCTAATAAAAATTTTCTAAGTAGAGCGAGAGCTATTGATGTAAGCCTTGAAATAAATAATAAAAATAAATTGAAAAACAAGATAATTCTAGTGTTGGAGTATTTGATTTCTAATACCCCTTTTAATTTATTTATAATAGAAAATTTTTCTCAGATAAAAGGACAACCAATGTATAAATTTAAAGAAACCATAAGAGACAATTTATTATCAGAGTATCACAAGAGTTTAATTACGCTATATGGTGATGAAATAGAATCTATTGTTTGGGAAATTATATTTTTAATAGATAGTTTGGTACATGAATTTATTTTGATTATGAGGATTAAGAAGGAAGAATTTGAACTGAACTTTGTTTGCGATTATGTTATACGAATTATAGAGATGACAATAGACGAGCTAAAAAAAGTTCCAGCTGTTATAGATAAATCTTTCTTTTACTCTGAGAATAGTGATTTAGAAGATAATTTATTTTCATCTGAACAATTGCTTATTTATAAAACAATAGGAGAGATAAAAGATCTTATTGTAAAACATGACACTGTTATTGAACGAAAAAAATTAACAGAAGCAATAAACATGGTAGAAAAAGAAGCTAAATTAGGATTATATAATTCCTTAATTATGGATGCAATGCTATCATTTTTGGAAAAAGAAAAATCGTTAAAAATAGAGATAGCTATATTTAACAAGTTGAAAAGTAAATTAGGGGATGATACTCGTGAAGGTAATAAGTAAAAAAGAAAGAAATATAATTGTATCTATAGTAATAGTAGGGTCGTTTTTAAGTTTGCTTAGTCAGACAGTGCTAACGGCAGCACTACCAAGTATAATGAAAGATTTTAAAGTGGATGCTAACATAGGTCAGTGGTTGACTACAATTTATTTGCTAGTACTCGGTATAACTATTCCAACTACAGGATATTTAGTAAATAGGTTTAGCACAAGAAGATTATATCTTAGCGCTATGGGACTTTTTTTTATAGGATGTATATTTTCTATATTTGCTACAACATTTAATCTTATGGTAGCTTCGCGTATTATTCAGGCAATGGGAGCGGGTATTCTTGTACAATTGGTACAAATTATTGTACTAAAGTTATACCCTATTGAGAGCAGAGGTGCGGCTATGGGTATAATCGGGATCACAGTTGGGTTCGCTCCATCAATTGGGCCTACACTTTCTGGATTTGCAATCGACGCTTTTGGGTGGAGGAGTTTGTTTTATATACTTGCGGGTATATCTATTTTGGATATTGTAACAGCATTTTTCTTATTAAAAAATGTTGGTCAAACCAGAAAAGATAAATTAGACATAAGATCTCTCATTTTATCTACATTGGGATTTGGAGGACTACTTATTAGTTTTAGTAATCAAGGAAGTTATGGATGGGTAAATCCAATTACATATGTTCCATTAGTTGTTGGCGTTATATCACTTATTATTTTTACTCGAATACAAATTAGTTCTGAAACTCCATTTTTAGAGTTAAAAGTGTTTAAAAGTAGTGTGTTTACGGTTAGTACTATTTTAACCTGTATTATTTATGCTGCTATGATGTCAGCTACGATTCTGCTTTCTATTTATATTCAAAGCATTCGTGGGTATTCTGCTGTTAGCTCTGGGCTTATAATGCTTCCAGGTGCTTTATTTTTAGCTATATTAAGCCCTACGACGGGGAGAATACTAGATAAACATGGGCCACGTATTTTATGTATAGTTGGTATGTCAATGCTAGGTATAGGAACATATGCTTTTTCATATTTAGGTGAAAATACTTCAGTAATCTACGTATCTATTATGTATTCTTTTAGAATGATAGGTCTGGTCATGATCTTATCCCCACTTACCACTTGGGGAATTAATTCACTTGATAATAAGCAGATTGCACATGGTGCTGTAATTAATAACACATTACGTCAAGTATCGGGCGCTATTGGTTCAGCTATTCTGATTACTGTAATGACAAATGCTGTTAAGCATAGTGGACAAACATCAGCTATACTTGCGAGTATTCATGGAATGAATGTATCTTTTAGAATGGCCTCAATTTTAATTGCAATTGGCCTTGTAGGTATAGTCCTTTATGTAAAAGATGGAAGGTCAAGAGAACAAGTTGTGAATTTTGAAAATTGTACAGCGGAGTCAAATGAATAAATAAAATGAAGACTACTTAGCATAAGCTGTCTTCCTAGTTTTTAACAAGATATAATGGAATTCAGTAATAAACTGAATTCCATTTAAGTATATATAAGTATGTTAATTTTTAATTAATAATAAATATCGTTAAGGGTGAGTTTATAAAGTGGCTATTTTAGATCAATACCCACTTGTTCACTACTAGCTATACTCATAACACAAAGTTCTTTTAGTACTTCTGCAAATAACTCGTAAAGCTCTTTAAGTCGTTCAATATCCCTAATTACACCATTTACCACAAAATACAATTCATCTACATTACTTGGAAAGTCACTAGAAAAAAACCCATCATCATCTTTAACTTCTAAGTGTATTGAGCTTTGTAGTTCTAATAAATTTCTTATTTTTTCATTTGAAAATAATTGAGTTAGTCTTTCACTGTTAGTACCCTTTATTATAAAGTTCTCATCAAATTCACTATACCCAACACTAACATCCTGCATGCCTAAAAGTTTGCCTAAATCACTAAAAAGTCCTTTTCTATAAATTTTAAAATAAAAGCTATCAAAAGTTTTAAAGGGGGCTCTTATTCGTGTATATGTTCTAGAATTGTTCCCACTACCAGAAGAATATGTGTCAAATAAAATAATCCAATTACCCACACGTGCCTCTACCATACCACTTTTAAAGAAACCGCACTCTATATAATCTGCATTAATTTCCCTAGATAGTTGTTCCCAAACTTCTTTTTTACTTGGTCCAAATAATCCCATTTTATTCCTCCTATGATTTGTATCCCTATAAATATAAACTATGTTAACATCATATTCCATATATTTTTATAATTAAATACTAAAAACATAAAACGTCATTATGGTGACATGAAAATAAATAAATGTAATTTTTAACAACAAAAATGGAATTCAATAAATGAATTCCATTTTAATATATACATATATTTAATTTTAAACTAAGTAGAGTATAGTAATTTATTTTAATTCAAGTTATTTTTCTTTGTCTTATCACATATCATAAAGACCGCTTATTTATAAACTTTTACTACCCTCTAAAAACTCTGAAGATTTAATTTTGTGCATTGGACTATCCCCTTTCTATTAGCGATTTTCTTACTTTATCTAATGAAGGTTAACAGTTAATTATGCTTCTTTGTTTATGAGATAATAATAACATGGTAATTGGTATTTGTAAAGAACTGTTTTTAATTAATAACAAATATTAATTAAAAAAGATTAAGATATAAATATATTTTTATAATAGTACATAGTAAAGCAATATATGGTGAAACTAATTTATATTGTTATAATAATATTTGAAATTATAAGGAGGAAACAAAGTGGAAAATATTAAAGTAGTATGTAGTTGTTTAAATGTTACAGTACAAGATATAACAAATGCTATCGAAAATGGTGCTAAGTCATTTGAGGAAGTGCAAGCAGTTACGAAAGTCGGTACTGGATGTGGTAAATGTATAGATTCAGTTAAAGAATTAGTTGCTGAATTGTTAGTATAGTTATTGCTAATATAAAAAAAGAGTGTATTTTAGGTTATGTATATTCGTCTATCTTGCGTTTATCTTCCCTATTATCTTGCTCATCTTTTTTATCCATAATTTCACGCTCCTACAATTATAAGTACATTATCTCTATTTTATTAAGAAAGAAATAATAACAGCCAAAATAGTATTAGTTGATCCTACAACCATAGCAAAATTCGTGATTTTACTTCTTACCATTTTATCGTTTTCTTTATCAATGGAAGTAACTGATCTAAACCTTTTTTTACTAATAAAAGTACCGTTTAATGTTCCTGCTAAACCAAAACATACTAAAGCTATACTTCCACAGATTTTAATAGATAATACCCAATTGTTCAGGACTTTACCTAAAACAATACTAACACACATTATAATAAAACTTGAAATGATTATTTTTTTGATTTTCATCACCCCTTAACAAATGGATTCATTCTAAAACTTATTTAAGAGCCGAAATTAAATTTTCTATGTTATTATTTTTAAGTTTTACAAGGCTTACTTTAATTAACATCATAGTCTATATAATTTTGTAATTAAATACTAAAAGCATAAAACGTCATTATATCGACATGAAAATACATAATTATAACTTGTAAATGATCAATTTATGCAAAGTATTAAAATAACTCGATAAGATAATTACTAGTAATAAAATGAAAACCGACTTGTATTAATAAGTAAATTTTAACAACAAAAAGGGAATTCAATAAATGAACTGCCCCCTGTCAAGTAGACAGTGGAAATAATTAAAGATTTCAAGCAAGGCGTCTATCATTTGGTAGGCGCTTTGTTTATGCTGCATTACCTAATAGATATCGCT
>NZ_JAHLDU010000047.1 GCF_018861905.1 Clostridium sp. DSM 17811 | reverse complement strand
CCTGGGATATCTTAAAATGGTCTGTCCAAGCTATGCAGGAGAAAAATATTATAAGCAAGAATACGCAGTAACTGATAGAAGTTTGATTACTGCCTCTGGAATAGCTCCTCTAGAATTTACTTTGCATATATTGAAAATTCTAGAGGTGTTTTCACCACAAACCTTAGATTCTTGGTACAATCTTTATAAAACTCAAGATGCAAAATATTTCTTTGAGCTGATGAGCTCGATTCAATAGTAGAAAATTGAGTGAATCAAAGTTATTTATATAAATATAAAAGTATAAATCCAAATGCAGAGTTGGAAATTATTATAGACTTGCAAGTGAGTCTGTTTCATAGTTTATGTAAACTTCCATGATTGATATAGAATAAATATAAGTAATGGAGTTTTTTCATGGAAAGAAGTTAATACTACTCTGAAAGCTTATGAACCAAATATATCTATGCTTCTTCAAAGGTTAAAAGAACGCTATAATGGGTAGAGCCAACATTTCTCTTATTCACAACAACAGGAACAAAAACGACTATAAATCAAGTAATATCAAGAAATTTTCTATTATATTATTAGCAATGCAAATACTCACTAGCAATCACGAAAACTTAAATTGTTGATAGTAAAAATATCGAAAGCCATTAAGGAAAAAAAATTTTAATTCACTATGGAAGATAAGTATTATTTCTATTAAACCATGTGTAATATTCTTCTAAAAGTCTTCATCAATCGTAAAAGTACGATATATTCAACATTGTTAAATAAGACGAATTAAAGGGGGGAATAATTTTGAAGAAAAGTATACTGAAAATTACAATACTTTTATTATTAATTATAATAATTATATGGTTGTTATATTTTAAAGGAATTTTAGGAAAAAAACCATTTAAAAATCTAAATTACTCTGATATATCATCGATAAGTGTACTTGCTAATCCACCAAATAGAGCAGTATTAATCCGTGAGAATAAACAGATTAAAGAAATTACAGATATGTTAAATACTATTGTTACCTATCAGAGGAATGATTCTGGCAAGGACATCGTTGGGCAGTTTGTACAATTTACTTTAACAATGAAAGATGGTAGTACCTTAAAAGTAGGAACATATAATCCGTTTATTTTAATTAATGGAAAGTTCTATAAAACCAAATACGAACCTTGTGAGAAATTGAATAGTTTAGGGAATAAATTGATAAACGATAAATGAGTAAAATGTGTGTAATAGGTGTATTTAAAGTTACTTCATAATCTTCGCATAAGGTGCAACAACAGGAGGTATTACAAAATGAAATTTTTTAGTTATCTACTATTAGGAGTTATAGTTTTTGGGGTTGCTGAATTTCTATCCATAATGATTGGGAGTGCTTTAGGTTCAGGAACTGCAGAGATAGGTCTTGTAGTTAGTGCTATATCAATGCTCTGTGCAACTGTAGTAATATGCACAGCAATAATAGTTGATGCCATTAGAAGCAATACTCAAGGGAAATAAATAGACCGTACTTATTCTTTATTATTCAAAAATAGTGAATGGATGATACATTTTCGATTAATATACAATAAAAGATTTTATAACACATTTTTAATTGATTGCGTAATGCTGGTAATTTACTGTTAAAAAAAACGGACTAATATTAAGGAGGATGTAGCATGGCAAAGTATGAAAAGACTATTAGTGGTCAATTTGAGGAAGTACTTCATCAGTTGGAAAACGATATTGGGAGCAGTGGCATAACTATGAATTTAGTGGATGAAAGCGACCACACTTATGGAGACACCAATATAGCAGTTAGGGTATATGATAAATATTTTATGAGAAACGGCAATAGAGCAAGTTTAAGCCTTACTGTAGTAGGTAAAGGGAGTAATATTTTTATTTCTGCAATCGGTGCTGGTGGAGGAAAAGGTATTATTTTTAACTTCAGTCTAGGTGCTGAAGATGACATGGTGGCGGTAGTAGAAAGAAGTGTAGAAGGGATGAATAACTCTTATTGAGTTATTCATTTGCAACTTTCTTAAGCATGCGTTGTAACTGTAACCCATATTGTAACAAGCAACCATCTAATTAATGTGTGGGTTAATATATTAATATTATTTAACTATTCTAATGAACTAATTAAGACGTCTATAAATAATATATGTTATTCCTAATAACATGAATATTACATATATTACTGTGAGAACATTAGATATTTTCTTTAACTCTTTTTTCTCTTTTTTATAATCATCTCGACTAAGTATTTTGTTCCTATTAGGAAAAAAAGGTACGGCTAATGGTAGAATAAGAAAATTTATCAATAATATTAACACATCATATCTAATAATTCCTGTAGGGTTAGCGAATAATTTGAATTCAAATAATAAACTAATTGTAGTTAATACACTTACAATTATTGACAGTGTAGTTAAAAATCCTCCGATTTTTTTATTTTTTTTGAAAGAAACGCTAAATCCCTTTAATTCAAGATAATACAATAATAATGTTAAAAGGCTTAAACCCTCTATACCAAAGAAAATCACATTAATACTAATAACACCACTACCGGAAACTAATTTATAAAGAGAATACCCCATTAAAGTCAATATTGTTATTATAACGGAAACTCTGATTGCTTTATTCATTGCGTATTGATGTAATTCATCATCGTCTACAGTCAATGTCATAAAAAAACAAGCTGCTATAATAGTGGCAAATGCAACATGTTGATACAATAATACAGTTCCTAAATTATTCATTATTTATCCTCCTCCACAATCTCAAAAACTTCATTAATGCTTTTATTAAAGTAGTTTGCTATAGAAAAAGTCAGTTTTAGAGAGGGATTAAAAGTTCCTCGTTCTATTTCTAAAATAGTACTTCTATTTACTCCTAAATCTATAGCCAAGTCTTCTTGTGTTAAATTTCTTTCAGCTCTAAGAACTTTTATCTTTGTATTAAATAACTTTTTTCGTTTTACCATAATACGCCTCCATATAAATTTATTATAGTATTAATGTTGTATATAGTCAACAAAAAGCAGACTATAATTACTATAATAGTATATATAGTTATCAATTATAGGTCTTAGCCTATTAAATTTGCGATGAGAACAAGGGCTTTAATTGTTGAAATATTAGTTATTTATGAAACAATTAAAAATAATTTATGAAAATTATGGTATGATTAGTCTAAATTGTAGAAAAATACATAATAAAAACTATTATGTATTTTTAAAATCAGGATGGAATTTTTGGAATTTTTTATATTTATAAGATAGGAACAGTTTTAAAATTATTTCGAAAGGAGAGAAAAAAGCAGATATAAGCTTTATTATTTACCTACTAGTAAATTTATCGTGAAATATGAAAAAAACAATAATTTTAGTGATTAGTTACTTATATTAATATTGTAAATATAAATCAATACTAATTGTGTTACATTCAATTTGAGACTATTACACATTTCAAAAGAAGTGTAAACATACTTGATTTATGATAATTATGGTATTATAGGATACATATCGTTAGTCGGAATTGTAAAATAATGCATCACATATGAATTATTTACAACAACACCATAAATCGAAATTTGTAAGGGGGGAGAATATGGCAAACAAAGAATTAGCTTTATACATAATGGAACAATTAAAAGGATTGGAATATATAAAATCTATACCTATGATGGGGGGTTACATATTCTATTATAAAGGCAGAATATTTGGTGGAATCTATGGAACAGGCTTTATGGTAAAAATTACTGAAGCAAGTAAACATTATATGCCTGATAGCATTTTAGAAAGTCCATATGAGGGTGCAAAGCCAATGTTGCCTGTAGATATTATAGATAATAGTGAGCTGTTAAAACAAATGGTAGTAGCTATGTATGAAGAATTACCCGAACCGAAACTAAAAAAAGATAAGAAATAAAATAGGAGGATTTGAGAAATATCATGAAACATAGGATTCTTTAGTGTCTCAGATAACCAAGGTATTGATTAATGAACAGTATTCTCATTCTAAATTTAAAAAAATATCAAAATAATCGTTCTGATTTTTTCCATCACAATCTACATCATCGAATCCTCTCCAATTATTTAAAGATTTCGGGAATACCCAAAAGTTCGCAAGTGAAGGGTAACGTTTCTTAAACTCGTTAACTATTTCAATTTCTTTAGGAGTAATATTTAACTAGTTTAACTTCTAAATTTTACAAATCTATAACTATCTTTATTCTCTTTTCCAAAGATCCAAGCAAGGGAACATATAATGTCAAAAAAATGACTGTTCATGTCAATAATTTAAGAACATTCAAGGTAACATTTTCTATAAATGCAATTTCTTTGTTGACACGAGTACAATATTAGTGTACTATTAATCTAGTTCACTAATATTGTAGATAGGTTTTTGATATTATTATAAAAAATGCAAATTTGGCGACAGGTTTTCTTCCATTAGAGAATTTTATGAGAAATTAAAAATCAATAGGGGGTGGATTCACATGAAAAATAAAATAGAAAAAATACAAATGAATATTGAAAAAATAATTATAGAAATAGGAGGTATTATATATGGCTGTAATAGAAACAAATAATCTGACCAAAAAATATAATGAAAGTTCTGTAGTTAACAATTTAAGTATATCAATAGGAGAAGGACAAGTTTACGGATTTCTGGGACCAAATGGTGCAGGAAAGACAACAACTATAAGGATGATTCTTGGACTTATCAAGCCTACTAAGGGAAGCGTAAATGTATTTGGCATGAAGCAAAGCAGTGAAAACAGATCCAAGATATTAAAGAATGTGGGTGCACTTATTGAGAATGCTGCAAGCTATCCTCATCTTACGGCTTATGAAAACTTAAAAATCATGAGGACTCTTACTGATTCACCTTATGACAATATTGATAAAGTTTTGAAGACTGTAAGATTAGATGATGTTAAGAATAAGCTTGTTAAGGAATTTTCTCTTGGAATGAGACAGAGACTTGGAATAGCTATGGCTCTTCTTAGAAATCCAAAGCTTCTTATCCTAGATGAACCTACTAATGGTCTTGACCCTTCAGGTATTCATGAAATAAGAGAGCTTATAAAGGACATTCCAAAGACTTTTGGAAGTACAGTATTAATTTCAAGCCATCTTCTCTCAGAGATTGACCAGATGGCAACTAATGTTGGAGTAATCACAAAAGGAAGCCTTGTATATCAGGGAACTATTGAGGATTTAAGAAGCAAAGGTGAGCAAAAGATTGTCCTTCGTACAGATAATATTCAAAGTACGATCAATATATTAAATGAAAACGGAGTTGCCGGAAAGATAAATGAAGGGTGTGTTGAAATGAATTACTTTAATGACAGCATACTAGGTAAGATAATTGACAATATTGTGTTTAAGGGAATTAAGGTTTACAGAATTGAGGAGGAGAAAACTTCTCTTGAGGACATTTTCCTTAATCTTACAAGAAAGGAGCACAGTTTATAAATGAAAGATATTATTAAAGCTGAATTTATGAAAATTAAAAGGAAAAAACTTTTTTTTCTTATATTGATGGGCGAACTTGCATCATTTTTTATCGGTTACATTATTCAAGGAAGAAATACAGGAAAACAGATATGGATGGATGTTTTATATAACTTCAGTGGCTATAATTTTATGATTATGATTATAATTTTCACAATCGTAATCTCCAAACTTGTAGATGTTGAGTATAAAGCTGATATGTGGAAGCTTATGTTTACAGCAGTTAGTGATAAAAACAAGCTTTTTGCAGGCAAGTTTATATGTGTGATGGTGCTTATTGCTTTTTCAGCAGTTGTGGAATTCTTTGGGATTATAGTTCTTGGGACACATGTTGGAGCAGAAGGTGTTGATTATCCTCTTATATTTAAGCAGTGTGCACTGCCTTTAATCGGGTATCTTCCAGTAATAGTACTGCAGTTTGGCCTTTCTTCAATGATAAAGAATCAGAGTATTTCCATATCAGGCGGTGTTGTTGGATGTTTTCTTGGAGTATTTGGTATATATATGCCTTTTCACAAAGTTCTTATATGGACATATCCATTCTTAACAGCGCCTATGACAATATTTCAAGAGGGACGTAAAGCAATTACTATTATGAATCAGGACAGCATGTTATTTAGTTTTGTGAGCATAGCTGTTGCAGCTGTTATGTTTTTTATATCACTACATCTTTATAATAACAAAGAAAATTTTTAAAAGGAGTGGGATATTGTGTATGGTTTAGTTAAGTGTGAGCTACTTAAGCTCAAAAGACAAAAGGTTATACCAATTTCAATAATAATAACATTTATACCAATTCTATTAGGATTGTTTAGTTTTAAGACTAATTATGCCGTATTTAAAGATGTAAATACAGGTGACTGGCTTAAGGCATGGTCTCAGGTTGGAACGTTTTATGCACCTATTATGCTTCCAATAATAGCAAGTGTATACTGCGCCATAATATTCAGGGTTGAATATGCAAATGGCAATTTAAAGATAATTTTATCAACACCTGTATCAAGAAAGTCACTATATAAGTCAAAGGTTATAATATCGGCACTAATGGTATTGTTCCTTCAAGCTGTGTTTGGAATATCATATTTTATTTTTGGAAAACTCTTTGGAATAACAGGTTCATTTCCAATAAGTAAAATGCTTGAATTATTAATCCTTGGATGGGTTGGAATACTTCCACTTATTGCAATACAGATTCATCTTTCATTAAAATATGAGGAATTTACAAAGCCTATAATGATAGCATCAATATGCTCACTAGGTGGATTCTTTATAGGAGCTATAAGGGGCATAAGATATTTATGGCCATGGGCTCTTCAAAAAATTCCAATGGATCTTTCAAGTGGAGGCATAGAAGGGGTAATTCCTAAAGCTATTTACATTTTTTACTGCTTAATTTTTGCAGGAATAATGGTAATGATTGGAACTAAAAAGTTTGAAAACATGGAAATTAAATAAAATTATATAATTATTAAAATCCCTGATTTTAGATGAAAAATCATTAATTAAGCATATAATTCTTAAAATAATCACTTATATATGGGGTAGCATACGCAAAAATGATGTTTCGTACGTTAAGAAAATTAAAACCCCATAAATGTAAATATTTCACTCGTTAAGTAACTGTAATAATAGTATAATTAAATAAATGTTTTGTGTCGCAACCGTAATCTACTACGGCGTAATATTTCATTATCTAAGGAGGATTTTATGAGCATAAAAATGATGCACCATGTCTGTATTCAAACAGAAAAATATGAAGAATCATTTCAATTTTACACTAAGGTTTTAGAATTTGAATTAGTTACAGAAACAGCAGATTTCCATAAACGAGATTTTAATACCTGGTTAAGACTGGGAACATTTATGATTGAATTACAGACGGGTAAAAAGGGCGATAAATTAAAGAATTGGAGTTCATCAGATCAAGGAATAGTTCATATATGTTTTTTAGTGGATAATGTTCAAGAAGAGTTTGATAGGATAAAAAAATTAGGCTATACCAATTTTAAGATTAAAAATGGAGAAGAAGTATATAAAGTTGAGGGCGGATATTTATTTAAAATTAAGGCACCAGAAGGTACTGAAATTGAAATAAGAGATACACAGATATAAAAATCTAAATTGTTATGGGGAGTTTTTATTATTTAATTTCAGTTTTTAGTATTTAAATTTGTAAACTAAATAACTGAGGAATTGTATTATTAATCCGCTAATCATAAGTGTTATAAGTACTGAATCAGAAGTCATTTTAATTTTCCCTGTACCAATAAAAAATTCTAATATGATAATAAGGCTATAAAGTATTGTAAAACTAATACCTTGAGACTTTTGACTGATAAACGCTTTTCTTTCATCCTCACACCGTTCATTTGTATTATTTCTTGTTTTCCTTAATAAATAAATAAGATAGATTAAAGACAAGCCACCTAATGCTAACCATATAAGAGCAGCATGTCTCTTAGTAATAAGATCAAAAACCCCTATTCCTATCCCACAAAATGACCATACTATAGCACCTACAATTATTGAATCACATGACTTCTGTTTTTCCATTTTTTTATTCCTCCTCAAATATAAATACTTCTTCGATTTTTTTATTAAATACTTTTGATAATTTATAAGCTAGCATAATTGAAGGGTTATATTTTCCCTTCTCCAAAGATATTATTGTCTGTCTTGAGGTTCCCAATGATTTTGCCAAATCCTCTTGTGTTAGATTTCTTCCTTCTCTTAATTCTTTTATATGATTTTTCATTTGAACACCTCTTCTAATGTAAAACTACCTTTACATACAATTATATATTTAAAAGTTGTAAATGTAAAGTCAGTTTTACATGGCATATAAAAAATATATTTTTATGTTTAAATATAGCAATAATATGAATGTATTATAAAATGAAAAATCATGCACAAAAGTAGTGTATATTCAAAAGTATTTGTACATCAATTAATGATGAAGTGTGTCATGGAATACCAAGTGAAGATATAGTACTTAAAAATGGTGATATTATAAATGTTGATGCAACTACCATACTTAATGGATATTATTCAGATGCGTCAAGAATGTTTATGATTGGACAAGTAAGTGATGAAGCTAGAAAGATAGTAGAAATAACTAAGGAATGTTTATATAAAGGAATAGAAGCAGTAAAACCTTGGAGTTTTTTAGGTGACATAGGCGCAGCGGTGCAAGAACATGCAGAAAGTAATGGATACTCAGTAGTTAGGGATTTTGGAGGGCATGGGGTTGGACTAGATATTCATGAGGAGCCATTTGTTTTTCATTTTGGAACTAAAGGAACAGATATGATTTTGGCGCCGGGAATGGTATTTACGATTGAACTAATGATAAATGGTGGAAGTCATGAAATATTTATAGATGAGGATAATGGATGGACAGCATTTACTGCCGATGGATCACTTTCAGCACAATGGGAGCATACAATTCTTGTAACTGAAGACGGAATGGAAATAATATCGAAATAACAATGATTCTTTAAAAGATTATCTCAAAAGTCCAATTCATGAATTATGTGAAATATAACTTTCATTTATAATGCAAAAAGCATTGACTTGTACCCTACGGACACCGTTATACTAAATTTAAAGGTTAGCTAACTTTTAAGTTTACGGAGGTGCTATTAATGAATATCAAAGTTATATCTGAAAAAACCGGATTGACAAAGCGAGCTATAAAATATTATGAAAATGAGGGATTGATTAGTCCTATAAAAAATAATGATAATAATTATAGAGAATATACAGATAATGATATTGTAAAACTTAATTTGATTGGTGCATTAAGAATTATAGATATACCAATATGTGAAATAAAGAGTTTAGTAAAGGGTGATAAAGGGCTACAGGACATTATGAAAGATACTCTAATAAAAGTTACTGAAACTATAAACAATTTAGAAAAGACTAAACTTATTATTAGCAATCTTATTAATAAAGAGACCAAGGATTACTATAGTATTGGTGAACAAGTCATAAGACTAAGAGAGACATTAGAGCTTTCCTTAGCTGAAAAAGAGGAGCTTGTGTCAAACGCATTGATTAGAATTTTCCCTGGCAATTTCGGCGAGATTTTTGTGAGTTGTTTTAAACCTTTTTTAAACATTACTATAGACAATAATGAAAAGAAAGAAGCATGGTTAAAGCTTGTAGAGGTTTTGGATGAGTTGGATGAATTAGATGATAATGATGAATTAGCTAAAGGTATAAGCAGTATAGGTAATGATAAAATTCAATTTTTAAATGAAAAGCGTCAAAATGATATGATAAATCTTTTAAGAGGAGATATGGCAACGAGAGAAAAATATAAACAAAATATTATTTCAATGATAAAATTAATAAATGAAACTGGAGAAGACGAAAAGAATTTTACCGAAGATTTAATTAAATATTATGATATGTTTAATATTGGAGTACCTGAAAAAACTTTTTATTTATATTTAGAAATATTAAATGAGGATTACAAAAGATATACGGAAATCGATAAGGAAATATATATAGAAGCAATTGATGAAATCAAAAATGAATTAAGTGAGGAGATTAAAGATAAATTAGGGTTAAGTCTGGGAGAGTTTTTTGAAAATCTGAAAAAGTAAATAAGTAAACATAATAATTAATCTATAGTCTATTATTAAGATGATTACAATTAAACCATATCGATTATTACGATATGGGTTTTTAACATATTGATGCTCTGAATGTAACATAATTAAGTTATATTCAAATTGAATCTAGGAGGCATTCTTTAATCTTCATAAATATACTTCATTTTAGAATTTATGGTATAATTAAACAAATATTTTAGGGCGAAGGTTAAATACATTAATTTTGGGAGGCTAAAGATATGGATTGTGGATTTAAAAATGATAAAGAATGGTTTCGTTATCGTGCAGCAGCAATCATTATTGAAGATGGCTGTGTGTTAATGGCAAGTAATGAGTTGGCATCCTATTATTATTCAGTTGGTGGAGGAGTCCATCTACATGAAACAGCTAAAGCTGCTGTAAAAAGAGAAGTTTTAGAAGAGACAGGAATGGTTTACGAAATAGATCGCCTTGCGTTCATCCATGAAAATTTCTTTATGGATGACACTGTGGCATTAGGAGTACCTTGTCATGAAGTAGCACTCTATTATCTGATGAAGCCAAAGGGTACTAAAGAATTGAATTCAAACAGTTTTACACAAGGAGTTAGAGAAAATATGAGTTGGCTACCCATTGAAAATTTAAGTCAATATACGATTTTTCCAACCTTCTTTAAGGAGAGGTTAAGAAATATACCAAATTATCCAGAGAACATTATTACTTTGGAATATGAAAAATAGATACGGAAACTGCTTATAAGTATCATATATCGCAAATCTATGATACATGAATAATGGTGAGGGAGGAAACTTAAGCTATGATGAAGAATTATACATTTCATGTTGGAAAAAAATTTAATGAAGATGGTAGTTTTAGAAAATTCCCAGGATTAACAGTTATTAGCAAAGTAAAAATCAATACTTTTGAGAGTAATATACTAAATGAGTGTCAACAATACTTTATGGAACTACCTTTTGCAAACAAATTTTCGTTTTTACCGCAAAACAGCTTACATATGACAGTATTTGAACTTGTGAATGATCAAGCTAGGATACCTGAGATTTGGTCAAAATACTTACATCTAGAGACCCCTATGAATGAAGTTGACAATTTTATTACTAAAGTATGGAACAATATTGAAAAACCTGAGATAATAAAAATGAGGATAACAGGTTGCAAAGTAGCTTCAGTTATAGTTATTTCGCTAGAGCCATATACATCTGAAGATTACGAATCGTTAAAAGATTTTCGTGATATTACATCTGAAAAGACAGGTGTTAGAAAGCCAAATCATGATGAATATAAATATCATATATCGTTTGCATATAAATTAGAAGAACTTGATGATGAAGAAAATTTGCTGATAAATGGAATAATACGAGCGATTAATGAAAGATTACTTAAGGACATTTCATATATTGAACTAAAGTCACCAGAGTTATGTTTTTATAACGATATGTCAGCGTTTCTACCTATTATTGAACGGTGATTACAAGACTATTAGTATCTATAAGCTGTGTCACAATATTCATATACTCCGTCTCAGATAACCTCATATCTAACGATGTGGGGTTTAATATATTTAGATTATATTAATAAAGTGAAAGTAACACAATACCAATTGAGTTACATTCACTTTGAGGCTATTACTCATTTTTTATTATTGTAAATATATTTTTCGTATTTTGATTTGTATTTATAGAATGGAAATGGTAAACTTATAACAGATACTTTTAAAAGTATCTGTTATAAGTTTTAAATTGGGAAGTGAATGTATGATTAATTTATCAGGAAAACCACAGATTATGAAGAAGGTAAATAACGGGTTAATTAAACAAGTCATAAAAGAGAAGGGATCTGCAACAAATGCTGAAATAGTTGAAGATACAGGTATAAGTGCAACTACAGTGAGAACATTGCTTAGTAAATTAATTTTAGATAAAGAGATAGTTAATCTAGGACTGGATGAATCTAGTGGAGGAAGACGAGCTGAAAGATACGCTCTTAATTTGAATAACAATCTTTCTTTATCTTTTTATGTTAAGGATAATAGCATTAATTATGCTCTTTCTGATGCGCTAGGAGATATTATTGAAAGTAAAACTATAAAATTTAAAAAAACTGAATATCAGAAAACTTTAACAAAGTTTATAGATGAAATTATTAAAAAATATACCATTAAAATTATAGGAATAGGAGTTTCAGGGGTGGTTGATAGAGGTAATTATTTTTCAGGTAAACATCTAAATAATTGGAAAAAAATCAATATTGGAGAATATATTGAAAAAAAATATAATATCCCTGTTGTACTTGAAAATGATCTAAATGCTATGGCTATTGGTTTTAGTTTGAATTATATAAAAGAGATAGATAATTTAGATATAAAGTCGATAAATGTTGTATATATTAATTTTACTGAAGATGGCGTAGGAGCAGGAATAATATCTAATGGACAACTTATACGTGGAGAAAATAACTTTGCAGGAGAATTAGGGTTTATGCCTATAAGTAAGCAGGGGAATTTAGAATATCTTTTAAGTAATAATCCTGATGATAAAAAATATGTAGAAATTGTTTCACAGGTTATAAATATTTTAAATTGCATTATAAATCCAGCTTTTATTGTAATGGGAGGAAGTATTTTAAGAACAAATCTTATAGATGAGATAAAAGAAGCTTGTAATATTTACGCAGCTAATAATATAATTTCTAAAATTATGCTATCAGAAAATGGCGCTAAAGATTATTTACAGGGTATAACTTATTTAACTACTGAAATTATGAATTCAGATGTAAGGATTGTTAAGTTGTAGACAAAATGTTTAGTTACAACTTTTATTTAAAGTATAGAGAGGAAGGTTAATAATGTATAAATGTATTGTATTTGATGTTGATGGTACACTTTTAGATACCGAAATTGCAGTTCTTTCATCACTTCAAAAACTAGTGTCTGAAGAAATTAATAAAAATTATAGTTTCGAAGAATTGAGATTTGCCTTAGGTATTCCAGGAGAAGTAGCGTTAAATAAACTTGGAATAACTAATATTTTAGAGTGTAGTGAAAAATGGAATATATATTTAAAAGAATACTTTCATCATGTGAAAATATTTGATGATATTAAGGAAAGTTTAGTTGAATTGAATGAAATGGGAGTTTCAATAGGTATAGTTACTTCAAAAACTAAAGAAGAGTTCTTAAATGATTTTGTTCCTTTTGGATTAAGCAATTATTTTAAATTAGTAGTTTGTGCCGATGATACAGAAAAACATAAACCTAATCCAGAGCCACTTTTAAAATTTATAGAATTGTCAAAAGTAGATAAATTAGAAACTATATATATTGGTGACACAAGATATGATTTAGATTGTGCATTAGGCGCTAATATAGATTTTGCATTAGCACTATGGGGCGCTAAATCATCAATAGGAATTGATGCAAATTATATTTTAGAAAACCCAAAACAAATACTGGAACTCGTAAAAAAGTCTAATTAAATTAATTTATACATAAATCAATTAAGAGGGAGCAATAAAATAATGAATAAAAAAGGAATTATTTTTGATTTAGATGGCACCTTATGGGATGCTTCAACACAGGTAGTACCCGCTTGGAATAGTGCTTTAAGCCGACATAGTGAACTTAATAAACATGTAACAATAGAGGATATGAGGGGTTTTATGGGAAAAACAATTGATATTATAGCAGAGATTATGTTTCCTGGAATGGACTTGGAAAAGAGTGTAAAAATACTTAAAGAATGCTGTAATGAGGAGCAAATATATCTACGTAAACATGGTGGAATTTTATATCCTAAGTTGGATGATACATTAAAACTATTAGCACAAAATTATTCTCTTTATATTGTAAGCAATTGTCAAGACGGATATGTACAAGCTTTTCTTGATTATCATAAATTATGGAATTATTTTAAGGATATTGAGATGTCAGGAAGAACAGGAAAAAGTAAGGGAGCAAATATAAAAATTATTATTGAAAGAAATAAACTAATAAAATCTGTTTATGTTGGAGATACAATTGGTGACTTGGAAGGAGCTAATTATGCCGACATACCATTTATTTATGCTGAATATGGTTTTGGGCAAATAGGTGAAGTGAAATATTCAATTAATAATATTTCGGATATAAATAGAATTGTAGGTAATATTCTTTAAAATAACTCAATTACTTAAAATTTGTAATTGAGTTATTATATATTTTTATTCTATTTCGTCACAATTAACTGTAACAACCCAACGAGAAGAAGTTAATAACATTTACTATGATTTTATTGATATATATAATTTTATAGATGATAAAATTATGTATATAAGTACTAGGCGTCATCTTTGCAATTTACAGATGGACGAAGATCTATATGAACACTTTAAACCTAAAGCAAAATAAAAAAGCCATATTAAAGCAATGGAAATGGTCAGAATTTTTTGTCTGACAAGGTGTCCATTATTTTAATATGGTATATTGTTTAGTCTAATAAATTCAAGAGAAGGTAAGTTCCTATCCATTAGAATGGCGCACTTATATATCACTATCATGATGTGAGCGAAATTTTGAAAAAATTTATAAAAATAAAAACGTCATGCGTGTAAAAAATTAACTACGTTAATGTTAAAAAATAAATTTAAGAAATTCTAAAAGTGAATATAGAATTTAGATATAAAAATGAAAAAGGTCACTATTACAAACCTAATAGTGACCTTTAAAAAATCTTTAATAAATAAGGTATCAAGTAATCTACTAATAACATCATTTTAACCTATGCTCTTAATATGTATTCTGATTTTAACAATGGAAGAGGGACAAAGAAAATTTAGCATATAAGTTATTTAGCCATAATAAAAAGCAAATATTTTGCGTTCGCTTGCGATTTTTTATGCTTTTCGTGCGATTTTTCAATCATATAAATATATTGAGGTTATTAGCACTTCTTTGTCCCTATATTATCTTAGTATAAGTGAGAACTTATACTTTGTTGGGAATACTGGGTTTGAAGTGGCAAAACACTATATTAATTTACTATGATAATCCATGATATTTCAATTATACTAACTTAATACCTACATTTTACCTCTTATAGCTATTATTTTCAAACTGTTAAGGTTACCTGATGAACCAATAAATAATATAAAAGCATACAATATAATTTTCATTATGTTGTATGTTTTTAATTGATTAGAACTGTAAAATTTTCATATGGAATATATGCTATATATAGTATAATTAAACATATAAGTTAATTCGGATTTGTTAAATATTAAGTAATAAATTGTATATATTAGAATTTTAAATTGGAGGGGTATTATGGAAATAAAATTTTTGCATACCGAAAATATCAGTGTAAAAGAAGATAAAGAAATAGATGAAATATATGAAATATGTTTTGCAGATGTTCCTGATGAAAACTGCGAACTGGATTTCGTTGATGTTAGTCTTGGGAAATTTCTTATGTTTGACAATGATAAAGTAGTTGGTTGTGTCAGCATACATAAAAGAGAATCAGAATATGATGGGGAAGAGTATATTTTAGCTGGCTTGGGGGAATTGGCAATATTACCTAAATACAGAGGAAATGGATATGGAAAAGTGTTGTCAGAAAAAGCTATTGAAAAACTATATGAAATAAGTTGTGATGTTGCATGTTTATGTGTTAATAGAAAACATAGTGCCTATAAATTATATCAGTTATTAGGACATACATTCCTTCAGAGAGATGCATATTTTATTGATGCTCTTGGCAAAGAAAAAACGAATGATTCTGTTATGATAAAAGGAATAAAGAATAAGCAACTGGCAAATAAAATTTTAAATACCAACTATAAATTTCATTACGGTAAAGATAAAGGTTATTGGTAAAATACACTTAGACTCCAACATGAAACAAATAGATTAGTTCGGGTTAGGAATATATGTTGTCACTAGTCTCTCCCTATATTGATATTGGGAGCTATATGTAGTGTGTATTGATATTCCGAAAGTAACACAATACCAATTGTGTTACTTTCAGATTGAGGCTATTAGGCTCTCTAAAAATAATTGTAAATATATTTAATTTATGAAAAATGTGGTATATTAAACATATTGTAAAATGTACAGATTATTAAAAGGGGGGTAACTTTATGACCGGATATGTTATCTATGCGTAGCAGAGGCTATTGCATAAATATTAATAATTAATGATTATAATATGAAATAACCTTTGCTCAATCCTAAAACCAAATTGTATTTAGGAGGAGCATACTAATGAGCTATGTTAAAGCAACAGATGTGTTGCCAGAAGAAGTATTGGATTTAATTCAGAAATATGTTGAGGGTGAATACATTTATATACCCAAAAAGGAATGTAACAGAAAACTTTGGGGAGAAACTACTAAAAGTAAAAAGGAAACTTCTGCGAGAAATGCAGATATTTATAAGATATACGAAGAGGGTGTTTCTGTAAAAATTCTTTCGGAAATGTATTATTTATCTTCAAAAAGTATACAGAAAATTGTTTTGAAAATAAAAAAAGAAAATAAATAGTAAAATGCGCCATAAAGCAAAAGCTGGATGGCGCATTTTTGTTTCTGAAAAATGTTGTAGGTTGATACATTGATGTATCCAGTGATATCATTTAAATAGACGCTTAAGAAAGTTGTGAAGCAATAAGTGGAGTATAAATGTCAGCAAAAAATAATTTATTTTATATATAGAATTGGAGGATTATATTTGAAATTCTAATTTCTATGCTATCGACGGTGGTAATTGCGACCAGTGTCGTGAATTCACTAGTTAGGCGAAAGGCCATGCAAAGGGTGACTGCTCATCCATGCCCGGATTTTCTCGGTAAGGTATTTGATGGACTTTTATTATATGGAATTATTAAATAGCTAAATGATTCTCTAAATACTCTAAGCATATTATATGACAAAATTATAAATTAAAAGGAGGGTTCTAAAATGTGTACAAGTTTTGCAGTATACGGTCAAGAAAAAACTATTTATGGTATGAATTTTGATACTGATGAAATTGATTTAAAACTGAAAGTCTTTTGTTATAATGATAAAAATATATTTTACATTTCAGGCTTATTAGATAACATATACAGGGACATCGCTGGTGTTAATAGCGACGGTCTTTTTATCTGTACTCAGGCAGTAGAATATAGTCCAGGTTTTAAACCAAGTGGTAACGAAAATGATTGGTTTGCTTTTGATATTTTTGATGAAGCGCTAAAGAAATCAAAAAAAGCATCTGAATTTTTTGAAATTCTTAATAACAGAGTAATCGTGTTTCCTAGAAATCCATTATTCCCGGATCTTGGACTACATACTATTATTGCAGATAAAACTGGTAATGCATATATTCTGGAAGAAGGAATTGATACAAATATAATAAGTCGGATTAATAATGATTTTATTATTATGACTAATTTTCCAAATGGGAATTTCAAGGAAACAAATTATGATAAAGTATATGGTTGTGGTGCTGATAGATATATTTGTGCTCATGAATATATTGATAATAATATTCATAGCTTTGGTATAAATGAAGCTTTTGAAGTTTTAAGAAAAACTAGTCAGGAGAATACTTTGTGTTCAATAGTATTTGAACCGTTAAAAAATGAAGTTTATATTAGTTTTAAAACAGATTTAAGTAAAATATGGAAAATTTCAATGATCGAAAAAACAATTCAATCATTGGATGGACTTTTAAGCAACAATAAAATTAATTTTACAAATGGAGAAATATTTGTGAAGGATCTTATTAGCTTATATAAGTGAAAATCATTATAATAAAGAAGATCAATTGGGGTAGCATAAGCAAAAATGATATTTCGTACGTTAAGAAAATTAAAACCCCATAAATGTAAATATTTCACTCGTTAAGTAACTGTAATAATAGTATAATTAAATAAATGTTTTGTGTCGCAACAGTAGAAGAGAACTAAACCGCTAAAAACGGTGGCAGACGAGTGCTAATCATATTAATTTAATTTTTACTTAAATAAAATAGAAAGAAGTATCTTATTTGACTAAGATACTTCTTTATTA
>NZ_JAHLDU010000046.1 GCF_018861905.1 Clostridium sp. DSM 17811 | reverse complement strand
ATAACGATTTCACCAGTTTTATTAATAAATCCCCATTTACCACCAATTTCAATCACTGCTAATCCTTCACTAAAATCATTTACATAATCAAAAGATTGAGGTTCAATAACAGTTTCACCAGTTTTATTAATGAATCCCCGTTTATCACCGATTTCAATCATTACTAACCCTTCACTAAAATTATTTACATAATCAAAAGATTGAGGTTCAATAACAATTTCACCAGTTTTATTAATAATCTCCCATTTATCATCAACTCTAACCATTGCTAACCCCTCACTGAAATCACGTATATCATCAAATTGAGGTTCAATAACAATTTCACCAGTTTCATTAATAAATCCCCATTTACCATTAACATTAACAGGTGCTAAATCTTCTTTGAAACCATAGGCTAAATCAAACTGAGGTTCAATAACGATTTCACCATTTTTATTAATAAATCCACATTTATCATCAATATTAACCTGTGCTAATCCTTCACTAAAATTGCCTACATAATCAAATTGGGGTTTGATAACTATTTCACCTGTCTTATCAACAAATCCACATTTACCATCGACTTTAACCATTGCTAACCCTTCACTAAAATTACCTACACCATCAAATTGGGGTTTAATAATAAATTTACCTAGCTTATCAACAAATCCAGATTTACCATCAACACTAACTGCTGCTAAACTTTCGCTAAAATTGTTTACACTATCTAATTGAGGTTTAATTGCATATTCGACTTCTGCTGAGTCGACAGATGGGCTAACCGTTAAATTGGCTATTATAGTTACATTACTTGAATTTATAACTCCATCAACCATTGTTAATATACCTATAAATGTAAAATTTCCAGTTACTTTTGTATCTGCTACCTTGTCCCATGTTACAGATAAAGTTTTAGTTGTTCCATTGACTAAACTGGCTGTTACTGTTGTTGGTAATGTATACTCCTCGCCTATATTCTTAGTAATATTTATTGCAACTACTGATTTAACTACTGCTGGGGATACTTGACCACCAGATACGACACTAGCGTCTACAGTATTTCCTGTATTATTGTCTATCCAATTTCCTGAAAAATCTTTAACATAAATTGCTCCACCTTCAACTATTGCATTAGTAATTTCCGTTAAATTTTTTGTGTCATTAGCATAAGCTAAATCAAATGATTTGCTCCCAATTACAACACTACCATTAGCTGTTGTAGCAAAAGCTGAAATTGATGATGCTCCCACTGTTATTAATGCAACAATAAATGAGCTTATAACCTTCTTCTTCATATTAAAATACCCCCTATAATACTTAACTCTAATCTTATAACACTACTGAATTTTTTAGTAATAAATAACAGTTTTTCATTTTAGGTAAACTACAAAGTTAAAAATACAAATAGAATATAATATTATTTATATTCTATTTGTACTAAATCATAATTATTTCTTGAATAGTCCATTTATATCATGCATATCCCCAGCTTGAATATAATAATTTTCTGCATCCATTTTAGTTTTACCATTTAACATTGATCCTTTGGGTAAAATAAATTGGTTATTAATGATTTCTACTAATTCCATGTTACTAATGTATCCAGGTGAATCGTAAGTCCAGTTTTCATTTGAAATTATATCTTCGAGCTGATCTCTATTTATATCTTTAGAATACCACAGTCTATGCCTTTTCATTAATGAATCACCCTCTGGACTGATCCTTACCAGAATAAAATAATTATATGTATCATTATCAGAGTCCTTATTAGGTAAATATTCACCTTTATTATTCCAGTCCTTAGTTTCTAGAAGAAGAAGTTGTCCAAAATGTTTCGTTGATTTTACCGCCAACTTAATTCCATCTATATCGAAATCACAAGTATCCCATGCACCCAAGTCATATTTTTCTAAATCAGGTTTAGGAATATCCATTCCATGTGATTTGAATATTTCATATATAGAAAATTCGGCAAGCTTTCCCTGAAATGTATTTATAAATATTTCACCATTTTCTCTTTTATGACTCCCCCCAGTCCTATGATCTCTATGTTCTCCTACCCTTCCAAAACTCATATCATATGCAAAGTCGAAAGACTCTTTTAAAGATACTGGATTAAATCTACTAATTGGATTAAATGGTTTTTTGCTGTTTATTATGTAACTATTTGATTCTTGTGTAAGTTTATTCATATAGCATTCCCCCTTAAGAATATAATACCATAAATTACTATAATTAAAGTGCGGCGTATGGCTGCTTTTTATTATGTTATATGCTATACTTAATTTTATAGAGAACATACGTTTTATATTTGAAAGGAGCATTCACAAATGATAATCAAAAAAAAGTATAAGGTTGGTAGTCTATTTGCAGGAATAGGAGGAATTTGTTTAGGTTTTAAACAAGCTGAATATGATAATACAGGATTTGACCTTACCTGGGCAAATGAAATAGATGAACATGCAGCTGAGACCTATAGAACCAACTTTAATCATGAGCTTATAGTTGGTGATATTGAAAAAATTATAGACCCGACTATATTGGACCGTGAAAAAGAAGTCTTGATGGAAAATTTACAAAAAGAAGATGATGAGAAAAAAAAGTTGTCTTTAAAAAAATTAATAGAAAAGTGTGAAAAAGAAAAACCCGAGTATGAAAATAAAAAAACTGAGATTTTAAAACATAGAATAGATATTCTAATGGGAGGCTTTCCATGTCAAAGTTTCAGTTTAGCTGGTTCTAGGAGAGGTTTTGCCGATCATCGTGGAAATTTGTTTTGGAGTGTTATCAATTTAGTTAATCTTTTAGAACGCATGCATGGTAAACCTAGAGTCCTATTTCTAGAAAATGTAAGCAATTTAAAAAGCCATGATTGTGGAGAAACTTACAAAGTAATCAAATGTGAACTTGAAAATGCAGGATATATAATTAAAGAAACAATTTTAAATACTATGGATTTTTCAGATCTTCCTCAAAATAGAGCAAGGATATATATAGTCGGATTTTTGAATCAGGAAGATGCTGATGCATTTACAATGTTTGATAATACAAATAATTATTTTAAGGCTAAAACTCCACTTGATCGAAAGGAAGATATAAAAAAGGTGTTGGATCTTAGTTTAACAAAAGATACTGCTTCAGAATACTACTATACTAAAGCTAAGTATCCTGGATATTTTATAACCGAAGAAGAATATTTAAATATACCTAAAGAAAAACGAAAAGCAGAAAGAATTAATCTTGATGAACAAATAACTGAAGAGTATCAATTTTATCAAGTTAGAAGAGGTATGTACGTAAGAAAGAATATGAGCAATGTATGCCCAACTCTTACTGCAAACATGGGAACTGGTGGACACAATGTACCTTTGATTAAAGTAGCTGATGGCATTCGTAAATTAACGCCTACTGAAACTTTTAAAATTCAAGGGTTCCCTATAGGAGATGGATATACACTTCCTGGTAAATTTGGCGCAAGAAAATATCCAAATGGATCTTTATATAAACAAGCCGGAAATGCAGTTTCTGTGCCGGTTATTAAATTAATTGCTGAAGAGATTTTGAAGGCACTTAAATAAAGAAAAACAGATCCCTTTATGGCTATCAATTCCATGAAGAGATCTATTTTTTACAAAGTATTAATAGTGTCTAATTACAATATCAGTAGGCGAAGTCCATGTAACTTCAACGTGATCTCCCTCTTGAGCATTAAGTTGCGCATACCAAGATCCAAGTGTTTTTAAATCTCCATTTCCTTCCAGTTGCTTTGCATGTATACGATCAAATTGATTACCTGCTGCTTTAAGCATACCATTAAAAAGTCCATCGACTGATGTACAATTAAAAATGTTAACTCCTAATATATCAATCTTATTAGGCTTATAATTAGGAATATAATTGGAATTGTAGATATCGAAAGATTTTGCACTAGTAGAATCGAGCTTAATGTAACCTTCTCCATACACTATGCCCCGAGAATTAGTATACCTATGATGCCCCCAATCTAAATGTGCTTGCTTAATTGTTACAATATATGAATCACCTGCAACTGCCATAAAATTTCCCCCTTTTATTATTAATTTAATAAGCTTTTTAGTTTCTTTTAAGAAAAATTACTCAAATAAATTAAATGTTTCTTTAGAAATATACATTCCCTTTTCTATCAAGTTAGCATAAATACTAAATCTAGGTCTTCTACCTAACTTTTTCTGATCTGCCATTGTCTCTGTTTCATTAACTCTCATATTATAAACATCTTCAGTTGAAATTTCATAAACATCAAAAGATCCATCCCAATTTCCTTCTCTGTAGAAGTCAACAAAAAATATCCTGTCCCATTCAGAATTTGGGCCAAAAGAAGTTAGATCAGGAATAACACTGCAGGCTTTTACTTGGATTCTATTATTGCCTCTTTCTCCTTTTGGATCATAACAGTCAAATGAAGTATTTGCCCCTGAAATAGACTGAGTAATTCTAGCCATCCCTTTAGCCATACAGAAAGCAGGCTCTGATAAACCTTCAGGAAGATTTATTTTTCTTGCGCCCATTTCCACTAATAAATCGCATAAATTCCTCCAACTTGTATAGATAACTTTTAATTTTTCTTTATCACTTTCTCCAAAAATCATAACTTTAGAATTGAATTTTCCTTCTGGTAAACTAAGTGTTCCAATTATTTGTTGCATAAATATACACCTCCTTGAAGTTTTAATTTATATAAAAAATAAACTTTTACCTTCTTCTAAATACCTGAAAAATTGAGGTGGATAAAAGTCTTTAATATAATCTCTTGGCTCTACTGGTGCATCAAATTTTTTATAGTCGATAATTTCTAAAGCATACACCGTATCTTTACCTTTAAAATATTCCATAAGACTTTCTTCGGTTGTACCTGAACCCTCACTGCACCTAGACCATACTTCCTCTGGAGTTCCAGAAATAACTTGTCCTATTTTAAAAGCACCTACAATCTTTTTTACTGGAACAGTAGCATAAATGTATGCATTTTTTACATCTTGATTTTTGTATATAGTTCTTCGAAATTCATATTTTTTAATACCAGATAATATCTTTTCAATGTTTTCTGGGTATATTGTTAATATAATATCCATAAATACCTCCATACATATAATTACTTCTAAGTGTATAATAGTTATCTCTTTAAATTATTAAAAAATGAACTTCTTGCTAATTTATGTTCATACTCAGAAAGTGTTTTGTTTTCTACTAATTCCCTTATATTGACTTGCTCTGAATTAAAATTCAGATTAAAATTTAGTGTCATATTGTGATCTACCCAATATTTTGCGCGTAGTCGAAGTTCCATCCTTTTCTTGGCTTTATATATTTTAACTCCTCCAAAATTAGAATCTATAAAATTATCTATAAACAAACTAGATGAAGAAGCATGGTCTGCACTAATGTTTTGAAGTTCATCTATATTTACTTCCATGCCACACAGTTTGAAATTTACACCCGCCCTCAATATAAAAATATAGTATATTTTATTTACAGATTGCTCAGTTTTTACTTTTTCCAATTTATAAGTTATAATTTTTTTCCAACCGTCAACTATTTCTTCATATTTTTTATCCTGAAACAATTGATCTAAAGAAACACCAGTATCTTTAAAATTTTGTGCCAAAGAAGTTTCTCCAGAATCACTATTAGTTACGTTCCCAAATGCATCTATTTTACAAGAAAGCATTTTAACATCTGCACCAAATATACCTGGTTTAATTACATCCACACCGTAACTACCTGCACCAACGGGATGTCCACCTATTGCTTGTACAACCCATTGCTCTATGTGTTCTTTAGGTACCTGAATAGGTAGATGCTCTTGCCCAGGTATTCGCTCAGGTTGTGAAAACACAGATTTTCTTATGAAAAATTCAAGTACCTCAATAGCAGTATCGTCAAAAATTCCTCTCAATTCTATTAAACTTAAGGGTCTCAAGACCATTTTTACCAACTCCTTCTAAATATATTACCGTATTTATACAATATCATAAAACCTCTTTATAGACAAGCTACTTTTTATAAAAACTTTAATTATAAATAAGCTACTTTTAAATAAAATCAATTATATATATATTGTTTTTATCATGTAAATTGGATAAACGATAAAAAAATGAACATATTAAATGGGTATTAAAGGTTTTAATTTTTAGTTGCCAAAGCTCTTTAATGGCGTTCTTAAGGAGTCTAATCAACCTCTTCAACAAAGCCTACCCTCCCCCTAGCGTTGTCAAACGCAGCTACTCACAAGCACGTTATTTGCCCGCCAGCCATCACTCTAAAAGCATGTGCATTAACCTTTAGATTTAGTTAAATCAAAAAAAGCACTTCCGCTCCATTTAAAGAGCGAAAATGCTTTTTTTGATTTATATGTTACTAAAATACTATTTTACTATATCAAGTGCTCTTAAAGCCATTGACACTATATGTGGCTCAATTTCGCCGTTATTAATGACCTCATCTCTAGTCATCCAATACAGCGCTTTGCTTTCTCCATCCTGTGGATGTACTTTCTCTTCATTAGCCGTTGCAAAATAAATAAAATCTATATTTTCAATAGGATGTCCTATGTTTTCTAACAATACATTCATAGGTCTATGTAACTGCCTTACTCTTCCTAGCTCCAGTTGATCCTCATCACTATATAGCTCAATTTTTAGTCCAGATTCTTCATATACCTCTCTTATTGCCGTTTCATGTGGCAATTCTTCAGGTTCCATATGTCCGCCTAAAGGAAAAAGTGTTTTATGCTTCTTGTGCATATGTAAAAGTACTCTACCATTATTTATAACATATACTGTTGCAGTTAATGTTCTATTTAAATTCAAATTAGTTAACCTCTCTTTATATGGGTATGTTTTAATTTATACTTTCTGAAAATATAGGTTTTAAAGGTCTTAATCATATAAGATCCAAGCATCACTTATGGGACAATTGGGGTAGTGCTCGCAAAGCGTAAATTTACAACGTTAGGCCCATTATTTACAATTCAACACTATTATTTAAATATTCTGAGTTAGAATTAATAGGCAATAGTTCTAACTCGAAAAAACATATACCATTATTGTAAAGCATTGATATATATAGGGTTTAATCATTAAGCGATAAAACTCTTATTTTTTTACTCAAAACAAGTTAGTTAAAATAAGTTATAGTATGTATTGATAACTCTAACTAAAACAGTAATAAAAAATATATATTAGCTAATGTAAAATCTTTGATAAAAACATTAAATTAACACGAGTATATTTAATATTCTCTCTGAATTTATCACCATTTTGATAATATGTGTCTTAACGTGATAAATTTACGCTTAGCGGTTACTACCCATTACTACACAAACCCCTATTGACTGTCCCAATTTATCTTTTTGGGTACGTTGTTAATTATTTTATTACATTTAAATTTATCCAAGTTCTATACGCGTTTCTTGCTACATTCAATTCTTTCATAAACCATTCCTCATTTATTTTTTTCCCGTTTTTTACATCAGTATCCATTTTTAAACCCGCTATCTTGAACCTATCCAACATTATAACTAAATTTTTGCATTTATCTCTACCAACTTTATCTAACTCACTGTCCATTCTTTTTAAAATTGAATCCCCAAATCTAGCGTTAGTTGGATTAAGTTTAATATCTTCTAAAAATGAGAATAACTTCATTGCTTCATCAAAATCAGTACAGAATCCTGAATCAACTAATTTAGTGTAAGTTTTTACATTTTCATCTACTTCATTAACTGTTAATCTTCTTACAGTAACTCCTACCATTTTATATTTATAAGTTTCACTATCACCTCTTATATTTATTTTTACAGATTCAATTTTCATATAGCCTGTAGCTATAACCGGTCCTTTAAGTACAGTAAAATCTTTATTGTCAACTTCAGTTATACTTACTATGCTGTCTAGAATATCTCTAAAACTTTTATGAGTCTGAGGATAAGGAACATTTGCAATGTAACTATTAGCCTTATCATTGTCAGAATCGACTTCTTCCATATAACCTACAATTGAAACTTTCTTTCCATCTAGTTTTGTCAAATCTGTTAATGATGTTTTATTACTAAATCGTAAAGGTGTAATATCTACTTTATTATTTGTTACTTGTTTGATTTCACTTGATTCTTTATTTTTAACACTACAGCCAATTAAGCTGACACTTGCACACAATAACAATATTACTATTTTATTCTTTATATTTAATTTTAACATTATAAATAACCTCCATATTTTATTGTTATATTGTGTTCTAACATTCTCAGAGTACATCATAACAGATTAGATATACCCTCAATAAATTGAAGTGTATTAGGTAATCGAGTGAATTTAGGTATGCAAATTATTTCTTGAGCATAAAAAATATTAATTACATAAAATGGCATCATAAAAGATGGCTACTCGGTTCTCTGAATAATTATATATACCTTCTTAAAATACGTTTAAAATAATTTAAACCATCCCTATTACTTCCTAAAATCACTAAGCTCCAAAACCGTACTCTCTCCAAGATCCTCTTCCTCCATGTTATCCAATCTTTTCACCAGATCCCCTATTATAACAACCATCTCATGCTTACTATATTCCCTATCATCAAAACCATTTGCTTTTCCATGTGCCTTTTTGTAAAGCTTCTTAGCATACTTTAATTGTTTATCAGTAGCTGGCTCCATTTTCTGTTTTTTAACTCTCTCAACAGCATTACTCTTTAACTTAGCTAGTTTTTTAACATATCTCTCTTCAAATACCTTTTTAATATCCTCTAAGAGCTCATTCTCTACATCAAATCTTTCATCTGTAATTCTCTTAACATACTGCAGCGTTCCTTCTACATCTTCAAATTTATCCTTAAACCAATAATCAACCACAGAATCAAAAACCTCATCCTCAGAGATTCCTTTTAAAGCAGTAGTTATACTACCACTGATACTAAGCTTCCATTTTTGTTCTAAATCCACATATAACATAGTAAAAACCTCCCAAAAAAAACCCAAAGAACATCAAAAAAGAGGAACCAGGTTACACCCATAATCTTATCCGACGTTTCAGTTGTACTTAAATATTTACATAATAGGTAGCAACGCCCACTTTATCAAATAATTTCAGTACACAGGTTACACCCATAATCTTATCCGACGTTTCAGTTGTACTTAAATATTTACATTTCTTTTAATAACTTACTAACTGATTGTTGTGTTATTTCTAATTTTTTTGCTATTACCTTTTGAGTTAATCCTTTTGCTTTAAGTTTTTTTATCGCATCTATTTTTTCTAATTTAGCCTTTTCTCTTTTAGTTAATCCCTCTTTGTCTCTTCTCTTAACCCTTTGATACACTTGATCTCTTCTTTTAATTTCTTTTGTATTAATAATAGTCTTAAGAGGCCTCATCTCATCCTCAATAATGTTTAAAAGCTTTATAAGCGTTGTATTTTTATAGTTGTAACCCTTATATTTATATCCAGATCTATCTTTCTTTTTAACTGTGCCCTCTTCAAAATTAATTTTTAGTTGTTCTATATCTTCTTTGGGGCGAGGATCAAATTCATTCTCTAGCCATGATTTATATGCTCTTTCTGCCTGCGAGGTTTGACTTTTAACTTCACTTTCAGGTAATGGGCATATAAATCCTTTGTTAAACTCTAAAGTGTCCTCTAAGGCCTTCTTAAGGTCATTAGTAAAACAACAGGCCCAGTATCTATATAAAAAACACATAAGTTCTCTTTGGCTTTTTTCTACTAATTCCCCGTTTTCATTCCTGCAGTATCCTTTTCTAAAATTCTGAATCTCTACTATGTCCATCAGCCTTGCATGGTGAAGACTATAAAGATTAAATAGTTTTACAACCTTTGATTTTCTTCCACGTTTTTTTACACTTGGATTTTTAACGTAATCATTTAGCTCCGGTAGATAATTTTCTTGAATATCCCGAAGCGAATATCTTTCTTCATTAAAAACTAATATCTCAGTTGCTTGTCCATTTTTTTGATTAATAGTTCCTGATAGCCTAGATACTCTAGCTGCATCAATTGATTTAGCATCCGCACCTATTTCTTTTAACTTCTCTAGAAAGAATTTCTGCACTGCATTCCAAAGAGGAAGAGCCATATATGGCACTGGCTCTATAAGCCAGTAAATAACTATCCCTTGACCTGAAATAACTATAAAACTAGGTGGTGGAACAGATTGTTTAAAATAATCTTTCTCAAGTAACCATATAATCTGCTCTGCACTTAACCCTTTGTATTGTTCTAATGTATAATAATCTAAATCTATAAATAAAGAATTTAATTTTCTTATATTTTCTATACGTCTTTTAGGTTTGTAAAAAGAATTAGGACTTAAATATATATTTGCATCTTTTACACCTATAACCTTACCTATATTTTCTTTAAGCTCGTCCACTTTGTAGTGATGTTGTATCCAATTATTATCCTTTTTAAGGGCTATAGTTATGTATCCATCATCATTTTCATGCAAAAGATTTATTTGCATTTGAGCCTGGGATACCTCTGAACTATTAACCACATCATCTATTGGCACTATAGTTAGATTTCTTATAATCTCACTTAAGTCGCCAATATGTATTTTCTCGGCCAACATAAAAAAGCCCTCCTATTTTTTTGTAACCCAAATAAGAGTGCTGCATTATACCGATTAAATACTTTATTTAACTTATACATATCTTGACTATTGTTAACAGATATATTAAACTAAGTATATAAATTAAATAAAATATTTAAAGATATAACTTTCCTATTCGGGAAGTTATCAGGATTTATCAAACTCTTGAATTAAAGCGACCAAACTTTTTCTATTCAAGAGTTGTTTCATTTTTTGGAGATATAAACCCTGATTACTTTCTATTTGTAAATAATTGTATTTTTATTTTGTTTTTTGTAATTTTATATGTTTTAATTCTACTATGAATTACCTATAATTTCAAGTTTTTATAATATATAGTCAACTCTTATCAAATTATCGTTTGTATTTGTTTACAAACTCCACTAGAGCCAGTGCTATAAGATCCTTTTGAGTTTCTTTTTGCCCCTTACAAAACAAAACAAATTCATCAAGTACTATTTTATAAGTTTTTACACTTCTGCTTATAACCTCACCTTTAAGCATATGGTTGTTAAGATCTATTTCAGGTACATCTATTATATTCTCATTACCTTTTTTATTTTTGTACCATTGAATCATTTCTTCAATTTCAGGATACTCACTTTTTATAGCATTTTTCACTGCTTCTGTAACTTCTGTTTTAACTACCACTGAAGTATTATTATTATTATTGTCTTTTTCAATAGGTGTTACCTTAGTGTTGCTTTGTAGTTCCTTAAGGAATGTTTCTTGGTAGTTATTTTTTAATACCTGCTGTATATCCTTATTTTCACTTGGAGTTACTATGGTATTACTAGATGTTATTTCCTCTTTTCCATCTGATATTTTAATTATATCATATAAAAAAGTAGATTTATTATATCCGATCCCGGTACCTTTAGTTGTTTCTATATAATCTTTTCTATTTATATCAAACGTAAATTTTATAAATTTATCCGTTGAAATTTTTTCTTCTTTATTCCTACTTTTATTTGCTATAGTATTTTTATTAAGATTCTCTGCTATTTCTATTAGCTTTTTAATAGGTAAATCTAATTTTTTGGCTTTACTCATCGCCCTATCCCACCTTATATGTAACACCTTATAAACACTTTTGAGTTACTTGTAATTATATAATATCATAAAATTAAAATGTTATGTTTATTGATTTTATTTATAGACTGCTAAAATAACTTTTTATTTATAATATTTCTTAGTGTTGCTTTGGTGTTGCTTTGTAGTTGCTATATAAATATTATTAAATAGTGTTTATTTATAGTTGCTTATAAACACCCCTTATATCCCTTTGTTTATAACAACTATAGAGTTAGTGTTGCTCTTTATAAACATGACCTAAGCTTAGCATAGGGCGCATATATCATTATATTAAAGTTCTAATTACTACAAATGAAAATAAATAAGTCTTCCTTATTTAAAAAAATAATTTTTTATTTTTTTATTTAATTTTCTAAACTTCACTTGTCCGACCCGATAGGTAAGGGCATTAGTAACCCGCTAAATTTGATACAAAATAAAAATTAATGAATATGTAAAATGGGTACGGCAACCATTCATGTAAAAACGGGTCACTTTCCATTTTATGTAACAATTCAATGCTTTTTATTGAAATACCCCCTACCATAAACGACCGTTTATAGTTCTTAATTTTTAATTAGGTAGGTAAAACCTATTAATGCTATATTAACGAGTTCTATAACTCAGTACCATAATCAAAGTACTGACATATCTATAATTTAACGTTTATGGTACTTTGAAAATTCAATAATAATTTCAAAATAATGTTAAGTGGCCCTAAATTACACGAATGGTCGCCGTATGCCTAAAACTTATGCATCATAAAAGACCCTAGCCACCTTGTACTAGTTGTGGGTTCATCTCAACTTGTTCAAGGTGGACAAGCCCTGGGCTTGTCCATCGGCGGTGTACGTTTTTAGATTAAGTGGTATGGATTAAACTTTATATGCGTGCGAGGATCTAACTTGTTAAGATTTAAGATTCTAGTGGGTCGTTAAATTTCGTATTAGAAATTTATCGAGCCACGGGTCTTTAGATTAACTGTACTCTCTGGGATAAAGGTTCCATCGATGAGCGCCTTGCAAGCGAAGAAATGGAATGCTTGTTTTGGTTCTTTGGAATCTTTTATGAATAATAATGCCCTTTCGTTAAAGGTCGCGGTGGTGGCGGTTGGAGCGAGCTTTATCGAAATGGCTGCGTAGACTTAGGAATTTTTTTGATTATTTATATAGAATGATTAAATTAAGAGACAATTAAAATTTAGCTAGAATCGATGCACGCCGTCGGGTACCCAAAAAAGGACCAGCTTTGGAATTAGAACCTCTTAGTTTCCCAGTGTTTGAGGGACGAAAACAATGGGAAGCTTAGAGAGTCTTATGCTAAAGCTTGTTCTTTTTGGGGTGACGGTATACGTGCCCAGATCTTGTCCTTCCAAACTTCCTATACTACTAATAACTACAATAGATATAAAATAAAATGATTATTATAATAAGTTTTATAATGTTCTATAAAATCTATTTACTATAATAATATTTGGATATTCAAAAGGAAACTGCAAAACCTAACTATTTTTTTAAACTTGTGGGTTGCAAGCAAATGGACTAGCCCAGCTACTGAGGTACGAAGTGGCTGGTAGGCCTGTCCATTTGCCGTGAAAAATGGACGAGTTTCTGACCTCTACTATAAATTTATTTTTTTGAAACTCTAAATTCTCAGAACACGGTCACTGCTCTGATAGGCTGAGGTGAAAACCTGTCCATTTTTCACCCGAGCGAAGCGAGGTTTTACCTCTAAGTTATGTAGAAAATTTTTAATATTAGTACGGTTATAAAAACAAATCCTACTGCACTGCAGCAGGATTTGTTACCCCTGGGGGAAGGGGGAATATTTTATTTGCTTTGGGCTAGTTTACTGACTGTTACAAAGACTAAATATAAAGATTAATGTTGCATCAATATAATAGAATGTTTTACTTATTGGCAGTGAGTAAGATTGTCCAAAGCTACATTTTAACAACTATATTTGTTCTAGTTACGTTAATAATCCTGGTACTTTTTTAATATCAGGATTATATTTTATATTAGAAAAGTATTTACTATTATAAAATATAATAGTATTGTTAATATATAAATTACTATAAAAATTAATATAAGTTCTAATATATTAATTAATATATTATTATTAGGAGGGATTACATTGAAAATAATATCTTTTAGCACCCTAAAGGGCGGTGTTGGGAAAAGTTCTAGTTTATTTAATATAGCTGGTTTACTTGCAGAAGAAGGCAAAAAAATACTAGTTATTGATGTGGATCCTCAAGGCAATAGTACCAATAATTTTGGTATAGATAGAACCGTAGAAAATTTAAAAAGCATTAAAAATATTTTGGAGGATGATATTGAATTTGATAATGTAGTTATAAAATCACCGGTTAAAGAACTTCCGTCTCTTGATGTTATTCCAAGTTCTATATTTTTAACTGCTACGGAATTAAAGCTTGTCAGCTTAGCTGGTAGGGAAAATATACTTATTAACTATATTGACGATAATTTAAAATATTTTAATACATATGATTACATATTTATAGATACAAATCCTTCGATGAGCATAATTAATCAAAATGCTTTTGTAGCTGCAACTGATATTATACTTGTATCTGATATTAGTATGAATTCAGTAGAAGGTTCTGAACTATTTTTGGCTCTTTGGAAAGATATAAGAAAACGCTTGAAATTAAAAAATAATATAAAAGGTTTCTTAATTAATATGTACGATAAAAGAATGAATCTTTCAGCACAATTTAGGGATCATTGTAAAAGAAATGATGAAGTAAAAGACATACTTTTTGATACTGTAATCCCTATGAATGTTAAATTAAAAGAAGCTGAGTTAGAAGCAAAACCTATAAATATTTATTGTAAATCATCTGCAGGATATAAATCATATGTAACACTTGTTAATGAAATGAAGGAAAGAGGTATTTTATAATGACAAATAAATTTGATAAAGCTATACAAAATCGTAGCTTTGAAATATTAGATTCTGGAAAAAAACAAAAAACTGAGGATGTTGTAGTTTCAGTCGAAAATAAAGCCCTAAAACAAACTGGCTTTAATCTTGAGGATATTATAGAAAAGACCTCTAAAAATTTTAAAAATAAAACATATTATTTAGAAACAAATGCAACTAATGAAATAAAAAAAATAGCTAAAAATCAGAAAATAAGCGAAAGTAAGCTTGTAAATGATATATTAAAACATGTATTAGGCATTAAATAAATTAATATAGTTTCTTATATAATAATTAATATATTAGAAACTATATTAATTATTATATTAATGATGAATTAAATTATGTAGTTACACTCTTTAATTAAGCCACTCCTGGTAAAGACTTTAGAGTAAAAATACCCCCTGGGTATGAGATTTTTTTTGCTTTGTACAAGTTTACTGACTGCATTAAAGACTAAATAGCACTATGAATATTTAGATTCTATAATAGCCTATTTTACTTATAGGTATTGAGTAATATTGTCCGAAACATCTTTTAGGATAGGAGAAGTGAAAGAGCTTGTGCCACATCAAATTTACGCATAAAGCATGAATGAGAAAATTTGATGTGGACTGGTCTTTGATTGCAGCTGCTATAGAAACTATAATTAAAAAATATGTTATGTTACCTTTATAAATTATTTAACTTATGACGATTGAAATTAATTCTTATAGAAATCATCACATCCTATTATAGTTTTAGTATATTCTTTTTTCAAATCTTTTAAATCAAGCCTTTTGTTACTAAGTTCATAAAAATTAGAACAGCTTAGTAACCTTATTTTGCAGTGGAAATTAGCTCTACAAAGTGGAATTTACTTTTTCAATTCACCACAGCTTAGTAAATGATTCTACTTTTTCAAGCATGCGACTACCTAAAGGAAATCCTCCTATAATTTCATTAGTTTGTCCATTTGTTGGTGCTTGATATTCAATTTCATTATTTTTTAAAGCAAGTGTAATTTTACCGTTCATAAGATATCCATTATCTTCTAAAAAAACAATTTGTCCCATTCCCTTGTCATTAAATACGATGCTTCCTCTAGCACTAGGCTCATAAAGATGTGATCTAGTGGCATACGTATATTCTATTTCTATATTTGCTTTTGTTTTTGATATGAATTTAAGGTTAATGTGTATAAACTCCACCATTCCTTCTCCCACCAATCCACTTTGTTCTTCAAGTGTTCCTCTTCTAGTCAAAAATTCATAATTACCATTATAATTACTAACATCGACTAAAGTATAATTACTCTCTGAAGTAATAGTTAATATAGCTGTTATAGTTACATTATTTGAATTAACTACTCCATCAGCCATTGTTAATATACCTGTAAATTTATAATTTCCTTCTACCTTTGTACTTGCAACCTTGTCCCATGTTACTGCTAAATTTTTAGTTGTGCCATTCGTTAAAGTTGCTGGAACTGTTGTTGGTAATGTATATGTATCATTTGCATTCTTGGTAATAACAAGTGGATTTGCTGATGCAACTTTCACTGTAGTAACTTGACCTTCATCCTCACCATCTATAACACTTGAGTCTACCGTCTTCCCTGTATTGTTGTCTATCCAATTTCCCGAAAAATCTTTAACATAAATTGATCCACCTTCAACTATTGCATTAGTAATTTCCGTTGAATTTTTTGTATCATTAGCATAAGCTAAATCAAATGATTTACTCCCAATTACAACACTACCATTATCCGTTGTAGCAAAAGCTGAAATTGATGATGCTCCTACTATCATTAAAGCAGTAAGAAATGAACTTATAACCTTCTTATTCATATTTAAATACCCCCCGTAATTAAAAAAATAATACTATCTAAGTTATACTCGTAAATAAATGCAATTTATGAAGTATTATTAATTTATGTGATACTATCTTATAAAAAAATACAACACTTGAAAGGACTAAATTCATGGAGAAACAGCAACAAAATTGGCACCCTATAAGTATGCTACCTATGATGTCTACAATGATATCTGGTCAACTAGAAGAAGCTAAAGATCAATATAAAAATCTTTTGAAGGCGCAATCTAAACCATATGTTTTGAATGATGAAATAGTAGAAAAAGTTATCAAGGTATTTTCAGAGCAATTAGATTTCATATGTTTATATGAGAATCAAATATCCAAATGGCATAATGAAGAAACCTTAACAGCTAATATTGAATCGGCTCTCGCTAAATCTCAAGTGCAGCTCCAAGAGCTTAGTAAAGTTATAACTAATATTTTATCCCTAGCAGCTAAACTAAAAAATGGAACTATAGAAAAGGTAATGGGAAAAAGTGATCTGGAGCTTGGAATGGAATTCTTTAAAAAATAACATCAATAATATATAACTTAGATGCTTTAATACGTTAAAAAAAGACACCTGAGCATTACCTTATCAATTACCAATTATGGTAAAAGCCTTAGGACCATACATAATAAAGCTCGTGTTTTCATTAAAATAGCGAATTTAAATTTAATTTATTATCCCAAAATTTATGCAAAGCTGTTTTATGAGGAAACCGTTAGCTGCTGCAGGTACCCTCTAAATTTAAGATATCTACTACACTCTCCTTATTTCCAGGGAAAGAAAACAAGGTTGTGCTATCAAAATTCACTATACTGGCTATATAACTAAAGTAATAATTTATTAATTATTTAAAACTAAATCTAAAATTATTATGAAACATACAAATACAAAGTTACGAAAAAATATTAAGTTTGTTTTAAGCTATATATGGGTTGTTAAGCATTTAGTTAAATTTAACTAAGCAATTATAGACTTGAATATATCTTGGATCATGAATGTAATATATATAATCATAATAACTGTAGAAATAATTACCCATGGGAGAAGGGGTAATTATTTTTTTTGCTTTGGACTAGTTTACTGAAAGAATTGTAATGAAGTGAAGAATGAACGGAATGGAGATTCTTTGAGTAAGATTGTCCAAAGCTTCCTTGGCTACAAAGGAATACACATGGGAATAGGCGCAGTGATAAAAAATAAACTGACCTGCAGAGCTCTTCTTCTTGGATTTATTTTTTATGACTGCACCTTCAATACTCTATAGTTATATTTTTTAATAAATAAGGGACTATTGAAGCAAATAAAACTGTTAATCCATAAGTAAATTGTATTCTATTGGATTATAGATTTCACAATATAAGACCCAGGAAGATAGCTTTTGTAATCACCTCGATGGTGTAGATTTATCTTATTTAAAATACATTCAACGTAACAATTCAACACGATATGTTACATTGAAACTAAAATTTTTAAGGAATAGGCAATAGCCACAATGTGAAAGTAACTCAATTACTATTATGTTACATTCAAAAACTGTTAGATAACAGTTGATGGCGGGACGTAGTATGTATAAAGGTAGATCTAAGATAAATTCTTAAATATGTCTATTGGTCTGCGTTGTCTCATATAAAATTCAAAACGTTTTTATTCTCATAATTTACATAATAATTAGACCTACACAGATATTATGATAGCATATCTGTGTATACCTAGGGTTAGTGAGTCAATTAGTTAATTCTGTCTACAATTACTGACTGCACTAGAGTAGTTATATCTCTCATAGGTTTAATAGAATAGTTACCTGGCGTAAGTGATTTTACTACTGTAGTGTCTATTGCTGGGTCAGTGAATGGTGTTGTTGATTTATACGGAAAGTCGAAGTCTGTTAAAATACTTCTGCCGTCTACCACTGGAACAGTATAGGTGTTATTTATAACTGGTATAGTTAAATTTTTGTCTAAGCAGAATAAATTGTTAAGCTGAACATAAACCTTGTTATTGAGTGTTATAAACTGTTTTGGTTGCACTGTAGCTAGTGTAGCTACTGGTAAATCTGCTTTGTTGATTAGCATTGATATTTTTACTTTGTGTAAATCTTCAAATGTATTTGCAATACCTACTTCATTAGTAACGTCACTGTTTAACTCTTGGTGGAGTGTAGTCGCCTGAGGTCTTCTAGTATAGTCACTTATATAGTATGCTACGTTGTCTGTAGTAACTGCTTCTGTCATGCTGTCTAGTATTGATGCAGCTGTGTTATAATCTTCTAATATTAGTTGAGAGTGGTTGATAAAGTCGTTATTCATATTTTGTAATATTTTATATAGAAAAATAAGCTGTGAATTATCCATTCTGCCAGTGTTATCATCACATGGAAGTAGTATAGTTCTATAGATGTTTGTCTGTACTGCGGCTACTGCTGCATTATATTTAGATGTAAGAGATGCTTTGTATGTACTAGGGTCTACTACTACTGGGGTAACTATTACTGGTGGGTTAACTATTACTGGAAAAGTATACTCTCCTGTAATAATACTTACATCTACTTTTACTCCTGTAAGATTGTCTATCCAGTTGCCATCGAAGTCTTTCACATAAATCTCATTGCCTTTGATTAGTGCGTCTACTATTTCACTTCGATTGCTAGAAGTGTTGGCATATTCTAAAGTAAATACGTGAGTGTTAATAATTACTGAACCGTTAACTATTGATGCTAATGTTGCACTAGGTACTACTGCTGATGTTGAAAAAGAAGTTGTTCCTGCTAATAATAATGCGATTAAAGTTGTTGATATTATATTACGTTTCATTGTGAGCCCCCTTAGCACTGCATAGAACGCTACTTATACAACATTACCACCCTGACAAGCTTGTAGCTGCTTATTTTGTGTGAATTAGTGTATTGAGTAAGTTCGTGCGTTGTGTGCTGTATTGTTAATATGCAAACGTTACATTGAGTACGTTTGCGGTTAATACTGCTTAGTAGATAATATAAGTGAAGCTGTTGTGGTGCTGTTTATTGTATGTATAGTGCTAGACTGCAACTTTAATCATAATAGAACCTCCTAAGAATTTAATTCTTTATTATATTTTAACATATAAAGCTTAATATACAATTCGAGAAAAATTTTACATGATTTTTTTATTAGTTTTAGGAAGAACACATTAATAGCAGAAATGCTTTTTTTAGAGTATTATCTAGACGAATACCATTAATGAAAAGCATACAACATAACGGAAAATTATATTGTATCAAAAGGATCCGTTTAAAAGTGCAAGTACTCAGTTAAATTTAACTGAGTACTTAACAACGTATATAAACCAATGCTTTAATAAAAAATTACTAGCTCTTAAAAGTTAGTAATCTTTTTAACTAAAATACAATTTGAATATAAATCAGTCGATATTGTGTTACCTTCTCTTTATATAATAAAATAATCTTCCCCCAAATCTAAAAACTTCTCCCTTCCTCCATATATATAAGTAAAACCCTAAAGGAGGAATCAACAATGGACAAAACCCAAATAATAGAAAGCCTAATCCCAGGCGCTTTACTATCCTATGAAAAATACAACATCCTACCCTCATTAACCATAGCTCAAGCAATACTCGAAACAGGCTGGCTACAATATGTTAAAGGTAATAACATCTTTGGTATCAAATGGACAGAAGGTTGTGGATATGAAGTTCAAGAATTTAACACTCATGAATTTATAAATGGAGTAAGCACTCCCATGGTATGCATGTTTAGAAAGTATGATACGCTGGGTGACAGCATCCTGGACCATGGAAAGCTTTTAAGCTTTAACCGGTACAAATCTGTAATAACATCTAAA
>NZ_JAHLDU010000045.1 GCF_018861905.1 Clostridium sp. DSM 17811 | reverse complement strand
AATTACAAAGTAACAACATTTATAAACTATAGTAACATTTTTTCATAATTAAATAATTCAATTATTTTGCTTAAAGAAAGAGAATACACAAAATAATTTACACCCTCTTAAATTTGGATAATAGTCCTTTATTCATAGGTACATTGTTTTCAGCCAGAGTTTTCACATAATTAGTAAAATCTATTAATTGTAGCTTATCTGTTGCATCAATGTTCTTACTTTCAATATATACTTTATAGCTTCATCAAAGGTAATTCCAGTATTAATAGTTGCATTTGTTTGTGATCCTATTATTGATTCGTGAGCATTTTGAATATTAAAGGTTTGTTGGTTTAAAAATGGTTCATTCTTCTCTTTATTTATTGATTTAGTAAGTTCTAAGTCAATATAATCAATGAGAGGTTTTGATATATCATTGGTACCTAGAATTATTATCTCATTAATCCATTTAGTAGTTGGATATAAAGTCCATGCAGCATAATTAATTATATTGCGGGTATTTATTTTATTGTTCCAAAGAACGTCATAGGCAACTTTTACAAATTCTTTTAGATTATTAGGTTTTTGGTATTGTTCAAACTTAAATGCTGGGTTTGATTTTTTATTAAAATATTCCATATAATTAAAGGTATTTTGAGAAATTGGTTTAAGAATATCAGAAATTGCGTAGGTAATGTTACAAAATTCTTTGAAGCTTGATAGGTTTGCAAGCAAATGCAGCTTCTGTTGATTCTAATAAGTAATTTGAATTTGAAATAAATTCGTTTTGAATGTCTATTAATTCAACATAATTCATATATGTCATCTCCTTATGGTGATAGTATTCTACAAAACAATGTAAGAACCTTCAAATACATAAAATCATAGAATAATTGACCATTAATACATCCATATTTTGAATATGGTAAACATTTATATATAATATAAATTGAGCTATTATGTAACTATTAACAAAGACATAATAAGTGTTGCTTTCTTATTCATATTTTTATAGCTTTTATAGCTAGGTAATAGCACTAATATATTATGCTTATTGTATATTTTTAATCCCATCTAATTTTATTGGATCTATAGGGTTTATTGCAGTTCCATACATTGTTTTTGCGATAAAAGATAGAAAGAAATTAAAGGTTACAGTTGAACGCAAACCTATTATATTTAATAAAAAACTCAATATTATAATTGCAATAGTTATGGTTTGTTTACTTGGCACTGGTGCAAATTTTGTTTTATTTCAAAATAAAAAAGATGCACAGTTAGTTTCTGAAAAAGAAATTATAGCTATTCAAAAGGGTAAAGATGATGCTGCTGCTAAAGTTATATCAGATGCAAAGGCTGTAGAAGATAAAAAAATTGAAGAAGCAAAAGCCATAGAAGATAAAAAGATAGCTGACATTCAAGTCATTAAACATAAAGAAGCAAATGAAATACTAACTATCAAAGATAATGAAGAGATGGAAGCCGTTTTGACAGTAAAGGATCCATCAAATCCAATTGCTAGCAAATTTGAAAAAATATGCTGGTAGAACTATTAAATTTGATGCAAATATAGCATCTATGGCTTAACATGAGGATTATAAAACAAGATATGAGCATTTTTGATAAATGCTGGTGATTATAGTAAAACATCTGCTATTGGACCTAATTTTAAGTTCGAAGATGTGGGTATTTATGATTTACACCTTACTGGTTCTAAAGTTCCTGGAAATATTAGCGAGAGACAAAAATTCCGTTTTACTGCTAGGGTTAAAAAATATGATAAAAGTTCTCAACTTTTCTTCCTTGAACTAGTTTCTGCTGAAGTAAGATGAATGGACTAATTACTAATAGGAGAGGACATTATAGCAAACTACAATTTACAGCCAAATGAATCTATAATTATGAAGAGCAACAGAGTGTTTCACGGTGGGTTTATGGCATCATATACTAATGAGCTAATTTTAACTAATGTGAGTATTGGTTTAGTCAGTAAGGCACTTTTGGTAATACTTAAAATATTCATACGTACACAATCAATCAGATAAAAGTATTTAACGGATGAGCTTAGGCGATTTTGCGGTATGCGAAAAGGAAGATAGGCAAATGCTAGACATTAAAAATCAAAATCCCTATTACAGTTAAAGAGGGAGATGTCCTTAGTATAACTAATGATAGGATAAACATAGATACTGATGAAACTGATAAGAGAAAAAAAGAGATAGAGGAATTTACTAAGGATTTGTGGAAATAGTTTTATGGAGCAGAGATGCTCTTTTTTTTATCTAAACACAGGTGAGAAATTAGAAATTGTGTGCATGGGAGTACTGTATTAGTCTATAAAAATCACTGTGTTTATTAATTAATATACATAGGGCAATATCACGGAGTTTTATTATTTCAAACAAAAATTAAAGGTAATTAAGTTTATTTGTAGAATATTGGTATTATAGTAAATGTAATGAAAAAAATAAAAATATATCTATTTTAAAAATATTAGTATATGAAAGCAATATTATAGTACTAACTAAATGGAAAGTAGAAATAAAATAATATACACACCACTAAAAGGTAAATGAAGGGAGGAAATAGTCTTTGGCTAAAACAGATAAACAATAGAAAAATTGTAATTTTGATTTCATATTATGTGTAGAAGGATAGGAAAAGTTGTTTATCAAGGTTTTATATAAGAAACACATAATCTTAAATGAGGTGACTAGATGGTTAAAAGAAATCCAGAGATAACAAGGAGAAATAAAGAAATAAAGATATTAACTGAAAAATTACATGTATTATTGCCACAAGTTCTTAAATTAACAGGTTATGAAAGTGAATCATCATTAAATGCTAAGTTTGGTAGTAAGAATGCCGATTTTATTGATTTGAATAATGCGGTTATTATATCACCTCAACTTTATGTTCAGTCATGGTTGCAGGGATATATGGATTATTTAGATTTGCTAGGGGAATTTAGATACAGTAGTAGATATTATTTAATGTACCAAGAAATAATAAAATATCCTACCGTATGGGAATATTTAAAGCTGTTTTTGCAGAGAACCTACTTGAGAAATATAGATGCATTATCAAGAAATCGTCCAACAATTGAAGAGTCTATTATGTGGATTGGACAAGAGAATGCTTCATATGGGTTACTTGTAACACCTAGATTTAAGAATGATAACTGGGAAAATGATAAAAGTGAAATTAGATACTTTAAAAAAGATTATTGGACAATCGGGCATGTTTTGGAAACTGGACTAGTTGTTCCGTTTGAGGATGAAATAATTACATTTAAAGACGTAAAACAATATTTGACATTTTTTAAGCAGACATTGGTAAGAGCTTCTGGATCAAAATACGAGAAAGAAATTTCTAAAAAATACAGCGATTTTGTTTTAAACTCAGACTTCCCAGAAAAGGTACCTTTATTAATTCCTGAATTTAGATATGGTGGATTGGAAAAAAAACATAAATATAGATTAGACTTTTGTATAATAGATCCATTCAGTTTAAATAAAATTGGGTTTGAACTATCTCCTTGGTCAACACATGGACAATTAACAGGGATAAAGGGTAAAAGCCAAAAACAAGTTAATGAGGAAGCAAAATGTAACTTTGAAAAAGAGATGAAAAAGCACAAAGATTATTATAGAAAATATGGAGTGTTTTCATTAATATATACTGATTCTGAATTACAAAACATCGATGGAATTTTTGATGACATGAGGAAATACTTAGAACCAAATCAAGTAGGAATTCAGTTAAGACTAAGTATATATGATGAGTTTTTAAAATATGATGCAAAATGAAAGAAATGGATTTATATAACATAGTAAAGTATTTTAATAGAAGCTTCAAACATTAGTTAATTTTATGCCTGAGGTTAGAGAAATCTAGCTGCATTTTTTTAATATTGCATAATTATCATAAAAATGCATTAAAAATAAATCTGAGGCATATCTTTTAATTTATGTAAATATTATATTAGGAAGGTATTTACAAAATAATGTTGAATATTGGTATATGATGTATTTTTCGTGTTGAGGTGATATAAATGATCGAGGAACGTATAATTGCAAAGAAGCTTAGAAAAGAAGGTAATTTGAAGGAAGCAGTTGTAATTTATAAAAAATTATGGGGATCTTGCAATAAAGGAAATGTGGATGTTTGGTTAGGATGGGAATATGCAGATACATTAAAAAAGCTTAATATGCTTGATAATGCAATAAGTGTTTGTAAACAAATATATTTATCTAAAAAAGGCTTTAAATATAATAATGATTTATTATCTTGGTGTTTGTATCAAAAGTTTTTTAAAAATTTGGATACAAAAGAGAAAGAGCTTAACCTAGGGCAAATTGAGAGCATTGCAAGATTTATAATTAATAATACGCAACAAGATATAAAATTGCCTTATGAAAAGACTGTTTGGAAAATTATCAAACTATTTAAGGAACTATTTAAGGAACCGTTTGATGCCAGAAAAATAGGGCTGTGGTTAGATAAACTAAATGTAGATCTATTAAAGAGCAATGGTATTACTTAAAATGTAAGGTAGCTAGTGAATTAGGACAATTTAAGGAGTCCATTAATTGGTGTGATGTTGCAATGTTAAATATAAATAAATTTCATAATGATAGAGATGTTTGGATGCAGGCAAGGAAAGCAGAGTGTATATCGCTTTTAGGTGATCCAGAAGCAGCAATTAATTTACTTGAACAACTGTTAGTTAAGAAGGATCACTGGACTATTCATAAGACAATCTTTCAGATGAAAATAGATTTAAAGTATTATGACGAAGGGTTGGGCCATGCCTTTATGGCAGCACTTACAAAGGATCCACCAGATAAGAAAATTAATTTATATTATAAAATAGGGCAAGTATTGGAAATGAAAAAGGAATATAAGTACGCACTTATGCATTACGTTTTTGTTAAGCAAATAAGAGTAGAAAAGAAATGGAATATACCTAGTGAGTTAATACAATGTATTGATAGGTTAAGTGTCAAAGATGAAATAAAAACAGATAATCTTCATATGCAACTTAGAGACTATTGGGTAAGTCAGAAAATTTTAATATCAAAACGATTTGAGGGTTTCATTATGAAATTTCTACCGAATGGAAAAGCTGGGTTCATTAAAGTTAAAAACAATAGCTATTATTTTAGAACTAGTTCAATTTTATCCTTAAAAAAGGACGTTTTCAAAGATGTAAAAGTCTCTTTTAGTCTAGTAGATTCTTTTGATATTAAAAAAGGTATATCAACAAAAGAAGCCGTGGATATATTATTGACTGAAGACAAGGAGAAGAATAATGGCAAAAAATAAATATTATGCAGTAAAAATTGGGAAAGTCCCTGGTATATATGAATCATGGGAAGAGTGTAAGAAAATGATAGATGGTTTTAGCAATGCTGATTATAAGGCCTTTGGAAAAAAGGAAGATGCAGAGGCGTTTATAAACATTGAAACTAAACACGAAAATAAAAATATAATTATGAGCACTTTGGATACTGCAATTGCATATGTTGATGGTAGCTATTCTGATACTGCAAAAATGTATTCCTTTGGATGTATTCTAATAACACCATCGGGTGAAATTATCAAAAAATCTGGTCATGGTAATGATCCAAAAGCATTAAATGTCAGAAATGTTGCAGGTGAACTTCAGGGAGCAATGTATGCAGTAAAACTAGCATATGAATTGGGATACAAACGAATTATTATTAGACACGATTATATCGGTATTGCTAGATGGTATTTGGGAGAATGGAAAGCAAAGGACTATATTTCAAAAGTATACATTGATTATATGTTAAAATACGGAATTAAAATCAAAATATTATTTGAAAAAGTTGATGCTCACTCAGGGGACAAGTATAACGATGAAGTTGATAAACTTGCTAAGAGTGCATTAAGAAGTAATCAAAATGAGAGAAGTGAGTATAGCTATGCTACAAGAGAAAAACTGATTAAGTTTATTCATGAATCTATAATGGATTCTAGTGAAGTTACAGCATATTTAGGTATTACAAGTCAAAAGTTATCATCACTAAATAGAAATGGAAAATTGAAATCAATAAAAAAGAGTATATATCTAAAAATGGATGTTGATAAACTAAAAGATTAATAATGTTAAATACATTTGGAGGAATTTATAATGGTGGATAAAATTAAAAAAACTATGGATGAATTGATGGAGGAATTAGAGGGAGTTTGTGAAGTTGAAGGTGTTAGTTTTGAGTGTGAGAAGAAACATGAAAAGCTTACTCAGGTAAATTTAAACAATAATTCTATTTTGAGAATTTATAATACAAAAAAAGGATTAAAAATTGATGATTCTATAGTCCAAGATGGGGAGCTTGCGAATAGAATAGTGAATAAGTGGAAAGAATTATATTATGTCAAAGTGGAAAATAAAAATTATACATATAAAAATGTAAAAAATCCCACAAATATAAAGGATGAATTAATAGGATTAGACGAAGGTGACTATATTGTGAGTGATGGTGATGCTAAGGGAAATGGATGTATATTTTCTATAGTGATAGCAGATCATATAGTACATGAAAAAGTTACCGTTAATTTTTATAATACAAATAATTTACTTGTTCAAGGATATACAGGTAATCTGTGGGAAAGAGTATGTAGAATTGTAGAGTTAAATAATGAATGTGATGTTAAAGACATCCTTAAAAGAATAGAAACAGATGCGTTAAATATAAGAGAAAATAAGGTCGATGATTTTAGTAGTTTCGAGAAGAATTTAAAAGAAAATTTAACAGAAGATGTATACAATTTTCTAAGTGTAGAAGATAGAGAATATTTATTGTCTGCTCAAATACTAATAGATCAAGAAATTAAGTTTCCTAGATATAATACTGTTTTATGTCCAGCAGCATTATCCATTGAAGGATTCTTCAAAAAATTACTTGTAAAACTAGAAATTGTTAAAAGATGTGAGGTTGCAGATTGTAGATTTAAATTTGGAATTATATTTAATGATAGGCATAGACTTTTAGATTCAAAATATAAAGATATGAGAGTAGCTGAAGAGGATAAGAAAGAAGTGAAAGCTACTATAGAGAGGTTATATACAAAGATAAAAGCCTTTAGAAATCCAGCAAATCATAGTAGTGGAGGTATGGGTACTAATATCCTGAATGTTAGAACATTTGAAAGGTGTAAGGGTATTTATAACAATGATGTAATAAGCTTTATAAAGAATTCATATTATAATGTATACAAAAAAGATTTTATTTGATACTATTAAGTAGAGGAAGGTAGGTGGAGTAGGTATGATAAAAGAATATTGTTTATCTTTAAGTGAAGATGAATCTTCGCTTGAGAAGCCAATCCTTTATGTAACGAATTTTAATAGCAGTGAAGAAAATATATGTATTTTGCAATCCACGTCACTATATAATCCATGTGATTATGTACAAAATTTGTTTTATAGAGTTTCGGAATTGAGCCCAGGAACTTCAAGTATATTTATTGACCTAAAAAAATTCTATGGTAATTATACAGATTCTTGGTTATGGAAATGTACTTTTGTTCTAGATTCCTTTTGTAAGTTAGATGATGTTATTTTTGAAGATATTCAAAGTGTCCAGTTATCTACTTGTGAGGATATTGCATTAAAAGAGTATTTATATAATTTTATTAATAATGAAGAAGCTCTGGCATGATATTAGTAATGAGCATTGACCTTTTAAATTGTTTATTTGGTTAAATAATATTAATTCATATAATATCGAATAATTAAAATAAAATTTTATAATAAATAATAGAAGAAAATGAAAGTGAGTAATAATATAAAAAGGTATTGATGATTAAAACCAGCTCCAGGAGTTATCCGAGGAGCTCTATTTTTTTGTAGCAATTTTAAAAAAAATATTTAGATGCCTAATATTATTAAAACAGTACCAAATTTACAATATTATTAATTAGATTAATATTTATAATGCATTGGTATAGCTATGGAGTTAGATAATTCGAAATAAAACAACACGAGCAAAAGAACTCATGTTTATATTATAAAATATGTGTAAATAAAACTTAGCAGCGTAGTAATATCATGGGTTGTAAAAGGTTATAAAGAATTATATCCGCTATAAGATTTCTGGGTACTATTTGGATACCGAAACTAAAAAAAACATGGGAAAACAAAGGTGATGCTAGCCTCAATTAGAGCTAATTTGCCTATCGGTATGAAGATAGTACCGGATGATAACAATATAAAGGTAGGTAAGTTAACATATAAGGATGACTATATTGGGAGATTAGGAATAAAACAAGAGTGTGATAATATCATTGTTAATGTAGAATTTGAAGATTATGATGCTAATTGTGTTCCTGATTCCGTAGATTTTCCTGTAGATGATGAATTAGAAATGTATCCGATTATTAATTATATAATTACAAAATTCAATTATAAATTTCATAGTAAACCTTTGAATTAGTTCGAAAAATGAAAAAGGGTCGATAGGTTTGCCCCTTCTTTTGCCCCTTATAGTTTAAAATAAACAGGTATTGCTTAAACTTAGTTAAAAAGTAAAATGGCTATTTATAAGGGATTAACGATAGTTTAAACTTAATTAGAACTGCTTCTTTCGAATCTGAAGGCCGGGGGTCTGTACTGGTTATCAAGCAGTGATCTTGTTTTAAGTTCGAAATTTATTATTAGGTACTATAATTTCTAATTTTACAATTAAAACTATTATCGATAAGATGTTGGTACAGCTGCTATTTGAGGTAATTATAAATAACACAACCGTAACACAACACGAGTAAAAAAGTACATGATTAAGAGTAAAAATATGTGTACGTAAAAATTTAGAATACAATGATATCAGGGATTATAACAGGTAGTGAAGAATTATATATAGTGTGTCCATAAATCTGAAGGTCGTGGGTTCCGACTGGGTATAAGCTGCTGATTTTGTTTTTACTTATTAAACTATTATTTATACTATTATAATTAAAAGATAATAGCAGAGAAATCTATTGTTGGTGTTTATTTTGCTGGAGATCACATGAATTTACTATAGGGTACTTTAAGTCAATATTGTGTAAACATTGATATACAAGGGTTTACAAAATGTAGCCTAAGTTAAGATAGCCTATCTATCACACTACGAACCGGTTGGCGCCTTATACCTTCCCCTTGAGACCCTCATATGTGTATTGTAGTTATTAAATTTTGTTAATAGTAGGATGGTGAAATAATGGCAAAATCAATTAAATATCCTAAATTTGTAATTAGAAAACCATGTTCGGACAATAGAGATATTAACAATAATATCAAAGTAAGAAACTTAATTAGTGTAAAAATTTCCAATAATAACAATAAAAAAGTGCTTTGCGTGATGATGAATCCAAGTAAAGCAAATTCTGAGCAATCAGATATAACTGTAAATAAAATTCTGAATTTATTAAATTCTGTTAAATATAATGTTGGCATTATTGAAATCGTAAACTTATATCCAGTATACAAAACCAAATCGGGGGAACTATTTAATACTCTTCAGCAACTTAGGAAACATGGAATTGAAGTTTATGATAAGAAAATTAAAGAAAATGACCAATTAATTAAATCTAAGATAGAAAGTACAGATGTAATTATCTTTGCTTGGGGAAAGTCACCAAAACACATGCCGCGTAAGACATATAAAGCACAAGGTGAAAAGATTTTAGGATATGTCTTAAAGAATAAAAATAAACATTTGTATATATTCAAAACAAATAGATGGACAAATTTATTAACTAATTTAGGTAATCCTAGACATCCAAGTAGAAATACCCTTGTTGGAATAAGTGCATGCGAGGTTGATAGTTCTACTAGTAGCATATGTATAATCAAAAAATAATAAGAGGTATTATTTATCTTAGTTAAAAAGTAAATTGAGTAGTTGTAAGGGATGGTGATTATATATATATATATATATATTTAAACCAGTTCCTGATGAATCTAAAGGTCTGGTGTCTACTAGGGGTTTAAGTTTTAATTTTATTAGGGGGGTACTATATATAAATAATAGTACCCAAATTTATTAGTTTGAAATAAATTTATGTTATTAAGGAACTGGTATAACTATGGTTTAAGGCAATTAGCAATAACACAACCGTAACACAACCTGAGTAAAATAATGCATGATTAAAAGTGAAAGTATGTGTAAGTTAGAATTAAGAATATAGTAATACCAACGATTATAACAGACTATAACAAATTACATTTATTGAGCCGGTAAACCAGTTGGTCGCAGGTTTGTAGTAGTTATAATATGAAAATGTATTTGCGTCTTATGTTTGAGTTCTATTATTGGGCACTGTAAATAAATAACAGTACCCAATTTTATAATATTATCATTTGAATTAATTTGAATAATGCATTGGTATAACTAAGGTTTGAAGTAATTTAAAATAACACAACAATAACATAACACGAGTAAAAAGTATATGATTGAAAGGGAAGATATGTGTAATAAAAATTAAATTCATAGCAATAACAACGATTATAACAAGTTATAACATAGTGTATTTATCGTGTCTATAAATCTGAAGGGCGTGGGTTCTATTGTGCTATTTATCTAGACAAAATTAATGGTGGCAATACCACCGTATTGTCACCGATACATACAATATAATTAAATAAAAACAGTTAATATTTAATTGAAAAAATAATGTTAATCAATTCCATAAGTGGCTTAATATCAATGATTATATGATGATTTTTAATATATATAGATAAGCTAAAATATGAGTTGTAAACAAACACCTCATGTGGAGTGTGTGACAAAGATAGAGAGTGTGTAAGGGCAACATCCATTGTGTTTAATATGCCTTTTGAAAAATTAGAATGAGTTAATAAAATTATATACAATAAAACTGAAAGAATAATAGAACTACGTTAATAGTTATTAAGATACTCTTGAAAAAAGTTATAAATTAAGTCGTCAGTAGTATCAAGTCTATCAGTGGATTCTTTAGTTAATATTTTACTTGTATTTTTATTAGTAATAGTAATCACCTAAATATTATTACAACATAAAATATGTAATTTATGAATGAATTTACTGGTAACTAGTTTGATATATGACATATGCTTATTTACTTAATAGTACTACAATTTATATAAATATGTAAGAAAAGAAGGAAATTACCTCTCGATTGTAGAATGTATTTTTAGGAAGATGATGAATATGGTAGAAAAAGCTATAATTGAATAAATTGCAAAAGAGTACAAGATAGATTTAACTTTATATTTATCATTCAAAGAACAATGAAGAAATCTCAAAAACAAATAGTGATTATTAACAGGAAACAGCATCTGTTTATTCAGGTGATTACGGTTGCATAATAAATTAGAGGATTTTACCATTTTATTGCAAATGATGGTCAGGGGGTGGTATGAATGTTTTGGAATAAAAAGAAAAGACTAGTATCAAAAGTTGATTATAAGAAGTACGTTAAAAAATTTGAAGAAAATAAAACTGATAAAAAAGAAAAAGAAGACTATGAAGATATTCAAATATTATATAATAATATAAAGTCTTTTTATTATACTCAGATTAAAAGTAAACAATTAAAAGTAAACATAGAGAAAGTTAGACTTGAATCAGAAACAGGGAAATACTTAGATCCATTCAATATTCAACGGATTGGGTTATTTATAGCAATATGTGCAGTAATATTCACGTTATATCTTCAAGGTTCTAATATCTTTAATTTCCATATTAAGTATTTTGGCGATTCAGTTTCAAATATTATTAATGCATCTTTAGGAGCGGTAACTTTCATTATTCTTATTTGCTGTATGGGTAAGAATCTATATAGTGATAAAGATAAAAAGCAAAATATGCAGTTTTTCATTAATAGCATAAGATTAAAAGTATTAGATGATATTGAAAAGGAAATAGCTGAAGAACAAATACGAAAAAAAGAAGAAGCAGACAAACTAGAGAAACGACAATGGATAGAACAAAGGTTTAATAGAGGAAATCTATTTAAAAGAAAGTTTATTAATGTTGAGGATGAAATTGGGGCTACAATAATTGACAAAGATGATAAAGAAAAAATAATTAATTACCCAATAAGAGTAATAAATGGGTTTATTAATATTGTGATGAATAAGAATTTAAATAGATAGATAGACATATAGATATGAAATTAATTTATTACACTTGGAAAAACAATTGTACTTTATACTGAACTAAAAAGAAGTAGTATCCAAATTACTCTTGAACATTTATTGTGAAAGTTGATATAAATGTACTCAACAGAAGAAAAGAATACTTTTACTGCAATTGAAATGTTTAAATTCGCGGAGCTAATGGAAGAATAAGGGTACAATGCTTACACTGGTGGAGCAAATTATACAACTGGAAAAACTAAGATTTTTTTTGTTTGCAGCAAAACAGGAACTTATTTATAAAGAAAAATTTTCGGAATTTTCCATACAGTTAGAACTATTTTAAAAACCGAAACTGAATTTATATTCAATACATAGAATGTGCATAGCCTAACTCGAAAACAGGTGAACGTGTTAAAGCGTTCAGGGGGTTCAAATACCACGTTCTCAGCCAAAGTCAAGGGCTCTAGCATATTGTGCTAGAGTCTTTTTCATATGCCTTTTTCTTCAAAATGGGGTTTGTAGCAACATAGTTTGTCTACTTCAGATCAAAACTATGTAAAGTACCTGACCCTCGAAAATAGTTGTTAAAATAAATGAAATAAAAATATTTTAAAAAATGTAAAAAATGTAAAATAACAGAAGGGATTTCCAGCAGGGAACCCCTTAAAACATATCTTGGTTAAAAGTTAAGCAAGATATGTTGAATAACCCAATAAAGATTATCCTTAATTATGATAGAATTACCATATGATAAAGTGAAGAAGGTGTGTACTAAATGGAGAAAAGTAAAAAAGATTCATGGGTAGATACGGCTACTGGAAATGAAAATTTTTTAGGAAGGAAAACAGTAGATAAGAGTACTTTTAAATATGGAACTACAATCCCATTAAGATATCACAAGGTTTTTCTAAATAACTTATCAGATAAGTTATCTTTTGGAAAAAGTATAAAGGTAAAGCTATTTATTAATAAAAAAGAGTTTTCTGCAATGGCTTTATGGCCAAGCTCCAAGGGAAGAAATGGAATGACCGTACAGCTTAGATATAGTAACAAAGCATTGCTTGAAATTTTAAAAGAAAAATTAGAAGTAAGTTATGATTATATTGTTCAATATGAAAAAGAAAATGATAAGAAACCTACAACAATTCCAGCAGAATATCAAGAGTATATAGATTTCTATAAAGGTGATAAAATAGATACTTTTGTACTTGAACTAATTCCTAAATCAAATAGCATATCAGAAGATGAAGAAATAGATGATGAAGAGATTATAGAAGATGAGCTTGATAATGAATTTGATACGATAACAAATATTAATAATGAAATTACATATATTCATAAATACATAACAAGTAAAGGATTTTATTATACAAAAGATTTGATTACTAATTTTTATCTTAGTTTAAAAACCAAACCTTTTGTTATTCTCTCAGGCATTTCAGGTACTGGGAAGAGTAAAATAGTAGAACTATTTGCACAAGCAGTTGGTGCTAATTGTGATAATCAAAGATCCCAACTAGTTCAGGTTAGACCAGACTGGTCAGATGCAACAGATCTATTAGGTTACAGAAACATTGAGAATAAATTTGTTCCAGGCATTATTATTATTGATGCTGCTTATGAGGCCATGAAAAACATTGATAAACCTTATTTCTTATGTCTTGATGAAATGAATTTAGCCAGAGTAGAGTATTATTTCAGTGATATTCTATCAACTATGGAAACAAGAAATATAAAAGATGATGAAATTATAACTCAAAGATTGTTAAGCAGAGCTCAATTTGGAAAAGATGAAAGAGCCTATGATAAATATGGTGACATTTATATCCCACAGAACTTATATATAGTTGTAACTGCAAATATGGACGAGACTACATTTCCTTTTAGTAAAAAGGTATAGATATGGATAATACTATAGAATTCAATAAGGTGGACTTAAGATACAGTTTTGAGGAAGTAGAGGTTAATGAGCTTTTACCTAAAAACTATCATAATGACTTTTAGAAATCAGAGTATTTAAAAATATCGAGTTGCAAAGATGAAAAGGATACAGCGACTAATGTTATAGATAAATTAATTGAAATAAACAATATTCTTGAAAAGTACCAACAACATTTTGCCTATAGGGTACGTGATGAAATAGTGTTTTATGTTATTTATGCTGTCAAGAATAGTTTATTTACATTTAATAAAGCTATGGACTACTCCATTGTGCAGAAGATATTGCCTAAAATAGGTGGTAGCAGCCCTGAAGTACTAGATATATTAGTAGAATTATTTAACAACTTAAATAATACTAAATACAAAAATGATGGGTACATTGAGGATGCATTGTTAAAAACTATGGAAAATCAGTGTTTAAGCAGTGAATACATATTAAGTAGTGAAAAAATAATGTATATGATCAGGAGGTTCCTTCGAGATGGATTCACAACCTTCTGGCAATAATTTTGAGCTGTTATTTATAGAAACAGAAGAAGTGTATTTTTCTATAAAAGGTAATAGGGGAGCTGCTGGTTACGGTGAGTCAAAATCACTCACTATTATGGTAGAAGGCAAAGAACATGTAGAGGAGACTAGTCAGTGCCTTTATTTTAAAGAATACACTAATTATGAAATAGTTATTGAAAGAAAAAATAAAACTAACATAGAGTTTTACCATGAAAATACTAACATAAGAAACAAAGTAACACCTACAGGTAGAGGTGGAAACATCCTAAGTGGAATAATTAATTTCAGAGGAGATATAGGTTACTCAGATCTTTATGTAAAGGTAAATGGAAATATTCATTAAAAAGGTAACACTCGACACTAAGGAAAATAGATTTCTAAAATTTATGTTAATAACTATAATTCACAAGATAGATAGTTTTATAAGAACTTATACATCAACACCTTGGAAAAAGAATGAGGATATTATAAATAAGTTAAACACCATGAAGAAAGCAATAAATAACAAACTAAAAACCTCATTTTTAAAGGATGTAGGGAGTGATTATAGGAATACATCTATGTCCTTAGTTTTTAATATGGCAAGTGGATATAGAGAAATATATAAGTATTATTTGATGCTGCAAAAGGGATTAAGTATTAATAGTAATATATTTTCATTATCAATGAAGGAACTTAGTTTACTATATGAGTATTGGTGTTTTATAAAGATAAATTCGCTACTTAGAAAGAGATATAAGCTTATAAGTACAGACTTTATAAGTATAAATAGAACAGGAATATTTGTATCACTTAAAAAAGGCGTAACGTCTACATTGGTATATGAGAACACTAATACAAAGGAAACTTTTAAAGTCAGCTATAATGCAATTAAATCACGAAAAGTTAGTAGCTTAGGGTCTAGGACTGAAGGTAGTAAAATAGTAACGCAAAAGCCTGATAATATGTTATCTATAAATAAGCTTGGTAGCGACAAGGATTATGAGTTTGTATTTGACGCAAAGTATAAGATAGACACATCAATAGAATACCAGAAAAGTTATGGTGGCATTGGGCCTAAGGAAGAAGACATAAATACCATGCACAGGTACAGAGATGCAATAGTATATAAAAATAATAAAACAGGGGTCTATAACAATTGTGTTTTTGGAGCATTTGTATTGTTCCCATATAAGGATGAAGAGGCATACAAAAATCATGACTTTTATAAGAGTATAGAAGAAGTAAATATAGGTGGTTTTCCATTTCTTCCATCAACAACAGGACTCATGGAAGAGTTCTTAGACAAGCTAATAAATGAATCCTCATATTCAACCTTTGAAAGATCACTTGAGCCTATAGGACGAGAGAGTTATATAAAAGATGAATACTTTAATGATAGAACAGTTCTTGTAGGGTCGCTGAGAAATAAAGAGCAACTTGAAATAAATCTAAAAGGTAAGTTTTATCACACTAAATGTGACAATATTAATCTCGCAGAGCATAATATTAAGTTCGTAGCACTAGCACAGTCAAAGAGACAGTTTGCAGGTGAAGCTGGTATAACTTATTATGGCAAGGTGATAGATATAAAAGTTGTGAAGAGAAATACTATAAAGGAAATACCTAGTGAGTCTGAGGAAGATTATTATGTTTTTAAAATTGAGGGATGGGACAAGCTCTATAGGAAAATTGAAGTAAAAGGTTATCAGGTTCGAAGGATTATTTACACTACTGAGTATTTACTCCATCATGCTGTGATAGTTACTGAGCTTTTTATAAAATCTAAGGAAGAGTATAGACTATGGCAAGAGCTTAGGAGGATAAGTTCTTTAACTGAAACAGAAATAGGGGAAAGTATTGATAAGGATAGTAGAATTAAGGAATTTTCTATTGAAGGAATGAAGATATTTATTAAAGATGAGGAAATCAGGGTAGAGTACAATGGGAAAGTTTATGATTTTAGTAGGGGAGAGTTTGAGAGGAAGCCTAGGGGTGTAATGGAGAGAATAATTAAGTTTGGGGGGGGAAGTTAAAACATTCTATTTTGAAGTAAGGTATATACTATCTATGGTGACTTTAATTTAAGGAATGTCCAAATTGAGATTTTAATAAGAAAATTATTATAATAATTTTTGGTAATTAAATGATTAAATGGTTGATATAACAGGAATACATAATGTAATAAACAAATTTCAGGAATCAGAAAGTAAGTTAGAACATGATGTAAAGGAGGCAACTGTGAGTGGCTCGCTTTTTACGCTTGGTGCAGGGATTTTATCTCCAAGTGCTCTAATGTTGCTAGGGAAAGGAAGTAGTGGTCAAGGTACTGAAAGTAAAAAGGGATTTAATTCAGATAATAAAAGTGAAGATGGCCTTAGTTTTTGGGATAAGGCCGTAGGTGCAAAAGTTACTTCTGGGTTAGTGGCTTCAGCAGATAGAAAAAGAGCTATTGATATTGAAAAAGAGTATGGCACTGGCTCAAAAATATCGCCTAATCAACACTCTAACAATTTAAAAGATATGGGAAAAAAACATTATGAGAGGCGGAATCTTTTAAGGGATATTCCTAAGGAAGATAGAAACATAGAAAAGGCTATACCTAAAGATAAAATGCTTGGTAAGGGTTTGGGAGTTGTAACTTTAGCATTGACTGGACTTACCGTGGTTGATGATTTTGATAATAATAGAACAACGCCTCAAAAGCTTGAAGCATCTAGTGTCGATGTTGGAATGACGGGTGTTGCTTACGGTATTTCAACTGGAGCAGTTGCTTTAGTAGGTGGTATATGTACTGTTGTTGCGGCACCAGCAGTTGTTACTGGTGCTCTTACAATTCTTGCTGTTGGTATAGTAGGGATTGGAGCAAATTATGCAACTAGTGAAATAAAAAGTGCATGGAATCTTCGGTAATAATTAATTATATAGGGAGAAAAATATGAAAAATAAGCATGAAAATATTATGAGAAATATTGGGATGTTCACATTTGTTATAATAATGATTTTTATGAAAGTCAGCGGTGTATCTACACAAATATTTGTAGGTATTATATTTTGTACGGGATGTATAGTGGGTGGTGTTTACCTAAATTATAAAGGTGCTAAAAAAGGACTTAAAATGGCAGGAGCATTTATGTTTTGCTTGGCATTTGCTGGTCTTCTTGTAATTCTCAGTCAATATTTTAATAGTTATAATCTCTGTATACCTGCACCTGCATGTATATTTTTAGGATTTTATTTAGGATATAAAACAATAGTTAGATTTGGTGATAAAGAAATAATTAATCAAGTAAAAAAACCCGTTATAGGATCATTGATAGCATTAGCATTATTTCAAATATTAATGGTGCTACCTTTGTTTATAAAAATCGGATAGGAGTGGTGACTTAAAATGAATAAATATCTACCAATAGGATCTGTAATTCTTCTAAAAGAAGGGGAAAAAAGATTAATGATATATGGTTTAGAGCAAAAGGAAAGTGACTCAGGTAAGATCTGGGATTACGTTGCTTGTCTTTTCCCAGAAGGAAATATAGATTTAGAGCATACATACATATTTAATCACGAGCAAATAGATAAAATATATCATTTGGGGCTTCAAGATGAAGAACAATATGAATTCAATAAAAAATTACAACTTCCTACAAATAAATAATAATATATGTAGTTGTAATACCAAAGACTTCAGAAGGAAATTTATAATTCCACTGAAGTTTTATTTTTATAGTAGGTATACAATATTTAATATATAAATTTCAGAAATACGGCAACAAGTAAAATAAAAAGCACATGGAATCTTCGGTAATAATTAAATGTATAGGGAGCAAAATATGAAATATAAACATGAAGATACTATAAAAAATATTTCTATGTTCGCATTTGTTTTAACAATGATTTTGATGAAGGTAGGAAACGTATCCGTACAAATATTTTTAGCTGCTACAAGTTGTATGATTTGTACATTTGGGGCGATCTATTGTGCATATAAAGGTTTTAAAATGGGAGCAGAAATATTGCTTTGCCCTGCCCTAATTGGTGTTTTGGTCATGCTTAGTCAATATTTTGATAGTTATAAGATAGCTGTGCTAATACCCACTATGTTTATTGTATTTTTTATAATTGGGTATAGAATGATTGTTAAAATTGGCGATAAAGAGCAAATCATAAAAATGAAAAAAAAGGCAATTCTGGGTGTAATTTTATGTTTGATATTTCAGATAGTAATGATAATACCATTATTTATAAAAATTTGATAGGAGAAGTGGCTTAAAATGAATAAATATTTACCAATAGGTTCTGTAATTCTTCTTAAGGATGGACAAAAAAGGTTAATGATATACGGTGTAGAGCAAAAGGAAATTCATAATCAATTACTTTAAAAAAAATAATATTAATGATAATCATATAATGGTGCTTTTAATGCCAATTGCTTTAATAGGTTTTTGTACACTGGATTTAGTAAAGAAAAAGATTATACTAAGTATATGTGTATTATCAGTATACGAAATAGTTATGTTATATCTTTTTTTAATATTACACAGATAGGAGCGATTAATTAATGAATAAGTATTTACCAATAGGTTCAATAATAGTATTAAAAAGTGCAAATAAAAAATAGCATCACAAGGTATATCTGGGATAGTAGCATCAGATATGAAGAATGTTACTGGTATTGCAGTTGGTGCAATAGGTGTCAATATTGGAATACAACATTCTAAGGGAGTTAGTGTACAAGGTGATGAAAGTAAAAAGGAATTTAATTCAGATAATTATAAGGAAGACAGCCTTAGTACTTGGGATGCCGCAGTAGGCGCAAAAGTTACTTCGGGGTTAGTAGCAACATCAGATAGAAAAATTGCTATTGGTATTGAAAAAGAATATGGTGCCGGTTTCAAAATATCGGCTAATCAACGAGATAAGAATTTAAAAGCGATGGGATATAACCGTGGGTATAGACGTAATTACCTAAGGAAGATTTATAATACGGAGTATTTACTCCATAATGCGGAAATAGTAACGGAGCTTTGCATAAAATCTAAAGAAGAATATAGAGTATGGAAGGAGCTTAGGAGAATAAGTTCCTTAACTGAAACAGAAACTGCTAAAAACATAGATAAGGATAGTAGAATTAAGGGATTTTCTATAGACGTAATGAAGATATTAAGCAATTTCAGTCGCAAGCTCCTTCAAAAAATCCCACGGGGGATGTGGATAAACCATGAATATGAGCCATTCTGCTAATTATTAATGCTGCATAATAGACTATGAAGAAAGCAATAAATAATAAACTAAAAACATCATTTTTAAAGAAGGTAGATAGCGATTACAGAAATACTTCTATGTCCTTAGTTTTTAACATGGCAAGTGGATATAGAGAAATATACAAATACTATCTAATGCTGCAAAAGGGATTAAGCATTAATAGTAATATATTTTCATTATCAATGAAGGAACTGAGTTTACTATATGAGTATTGGTGTTTTATAAAGATAAATTCGCTACTTAGAAAGAGATATAAGCTAATAAGTACAGACTTTATACTGTTAATGACATTTCAGAAGGAAAGTCTCCTACATCTATAAGTTGGAGTTATATGCTATAACAAAGAAAAAACTTCATAGGTAGTAAAAATATCCTTCTGAAGTCATTAATATTGCAGCTTCGCAGAAGATGAATTAATAGAACTGGAATATTTGTATCACTTAAAAAGGAATAACATCAACATTATCATATGAAAACCTTAACACAAAGGAAACTTTCAAGGTCAGCTATAATGCATTTAAATCACGAAAAGCTAGCAACTTAGGTTCTAGAACTGAAGGCAGTAAAACGGTAACGCAAAAGCCTGATAATATGTTATCTATAAATAAAATTGGTAGTGATAAGGCCTATGAGTTTGTATTTGACACAAAGTATAAGATAGACACTTCAACAAGAGTACCAGAAAAGTTATGGTGGCATTGGGCCTAAGGAAGAAGACATAAATACCATGCACAGGTACAGAGATGCAATAGTATATAAAAACAATAAAACAGGGGTCTATAACAATTGTGTTTTTGGAGCATTTGTATTGTTCCCATATAAGGATGAAGAGGGATATAAAAGTCATGACTTTTATAAGAGTATAGAAGAAGTAAATATAGGCGGTTTTCCATTTCTTCCATCAACTACAGGGCTAATGGAAGAGTTTTTAGATAAGCTAATAAATGAATCCTCATATTCAACCTTTGAAAGATCACTTGAGCCTATAGGACGAGAGAATTATATAAAAGATGAATACTTTAAGGATAGAACAGTTATTGTAGGCTCGCTAAGAAATAAGGAGCAACTTGAAATAAATCTAAAAGATAAGTTTTATCACACTAAATGTGACAATATTAATCTAGCAGAGCGTAATATTAAGTTCGTAGCACTAGCACAGTCAAAGAGACAGTTTGCAGGTGAAGCTGGTATAACTTATTATGGCAAGGTAGTAGATATAAAAGTTGTGAAGAGAAATACTATAAAGGAAATACCTAGTGATTCTGAAGAAGATTATTATGTTTTTAAAATAGAGGCATGGGACAAGCTCTATAGGAAAATTGAAGTAAAAGGGTATCAGGTTCGAAGGGTTATTTACACTACTGAGTATTTACTCCATAATGCGGTGATAGTTACTGAGCTTTGTATAAAATCTAAGGAATAATATAGACTATGGCAAGAGCTTAGGAGGATAAGTTCTTTAACTGAAACAGAAATAGGTGGAAGCATTGATAAGGATAGTAGGATTAAGGGATTTTCTATTGAGGGGATGAGGATATTTATTAAAGATGATGAAATCAGGGTAGAGTGCAATGGGAAATCGTATGGTTTTAGTAGGGAAGAGTTTGATAGGAGACCTAGGGGTGTAGTGGGGAGGATAATTGAGATTGGGAGGGATGTTCCTAATTAGGATATCCTATAAAACACAAGAGAATGATAATATTTTCTGTATAGAAAAACTATGGAGTGATACAGATAATAATTTTATTTGAAAGAAGCTTTGCTTGAGGCTTCTTTTTTTTATTTTATACAATAATCGTGGAATATTTTGATTATTCGACAAAATTAAACTATAATATACATAGATTAACAAAATATAAAATAAGATATGGAGCTATAAATATGAATGAGGTAAATATAGATGATAAGGAACTAACACATAAGTTGCTTATAAAGTGGCTTGATAAATTGACATATTTAAGTGATTTGAAGAGACAGAGGCTTTATGCTATGGCAAGCAATTATTATAATAATACTAGTTTTTTGCTG
>NZ_JAHLDU010000044.1 GCF_018861905.1 Clostridium sp. DSM 17811 | reverse complement strand
CTTGATTTTTTGTTGGTCTGAGATAATTGATTTTCTTCCCATAAAAAATAGCTCTCCTTATAGTAAACAGTTTTATTATTTAACTGTCTACCATAAGGGGAGCATATCATTATTGAATTCCTTTTTTGTTGTTAAAAATAATTTGATCTTTCTTTTTATATCTCACTACAATTGGTACTGAGATAAAAACTCCACCCATTATTATTTTTGTTATATTATCTATAATAAAAGCTGTTATTAATTCAATTAATTTTTACTCATTACTTTAAAGTCAAATTCTAGTTTATTATGATTTTTTACCTAGAAAATACTCAACCAATAATAACCCTGCTGCTGTTCCAATAAATATTACAATAAATTGTGCTATTCTATTTAAATTCAAATTAAGTGCTATTATTAATACTAAACAAATAATAATCCAATTTAGTATTAATCTTTTAATTAACATTTATATTACATCCTTTCACAATTTATTTTTTTCTATATTATTGATATCTAAGGCTAAGACTCTCTATTCAGATAATTTGATAGAGTGACAGGATGCAGTTCAAATTTTATTATAAGCTTATATATCAGTTTTAACATTATTATCTTAAAATTGCCATAATAACCTTGTCATGAAATTTTCCTTCTCTGTAAAACGCTTGTTTCATAACTCCTTCAATTTTAAAGTTAGCCTTAGTATACGCTTTAATTGCTCCTATATTTTTTTCTGAAACAGTAAGCATAATTCTATTAAGCCCTAATTCTTGAAAACCCTTATTAACAATTTCTTTCGTTACAAATGTTCCAATACCTTTTCCATGATAAGATTTGTCACCAATGAATATAAAATATTCTCCTGATAAATTTGTTTCACTAATTTGTGCTATTCCAGTATATCCGATTAACTTTTCATTTGTCTTGTCTACGATTGCTTTATTATAAGACGATTTATCTAATAAAAGCATATCAAACCAATGTGATATTTCAATATTACTCTTCATTTTCTGGAATATAGATAAAGAATATCTTATAACCTCTTTATCCTTTATCCATTGAAAAAAAATATTCTTTATCTGATAGTTGTAAATCTCTTAATTTAATATTCATACAAAATCCCTCCTACTTTAAAGGATATTAAAAATGTGTCGTAACCGTTTCATTACACTTTTTTCTAATTTATTACCGCCTCTTGTAATTATCGCAAACCCCTAAGATATCTACATTAAAACATAAATACATATATATATTACAAAAAAACAAAAACACCTTATTAATATAAGTATAAAAGTTGTCTTTATAAATAATTTTCCAACTTTTAAAACTCTACTCTATTATATACCCCCTCTGATAATTTTGTAATTTAATAAGCAAATCACTTATAAAGCCTTATAAATCAATGAGTTAAGCTAATTACATATCTCATATTTATTTACAATATTACTATTTTTGAAAATAATTAGTAATAATTTATTATTTTACTGTAAAAATCCCTCACAAGAGCATATATATTTACTGAAAGTGTAATTCATTCACAATTCTTGTTATTTTTCAGGGATTTATTATAGAGATAATGCTTAGTGATCTAAGCCGCACAAAAGTAATTAGGGGGTTATTTATGATTAGCAAAATTACAGAAAGATGTATTAGTGAGATACAGGATCATTTAAAAGATTACGTAATGGAACATAGCAGCAAAAATAAAAACAGAAAATTTACCTGTTTTAATAAAAGTGCACATAACAATAGGGATGAGGATCCAAGTGCAGCCATTGTGCCAGGAAGCCATGGAAGGTATTGGATCTGCTTTAGTTGTGGAGCTAAAGGTGACATTTTAACTGCCGCCCAGTATACCGAGGGTATAGAGGGCTTTCATAATAGTATGAAATTTTTAAGCACAAAATATAATGTTGAAATTGAAACACAGGACCATAAGCCTTCTACAAACCGTGACTTTAAGACGAAACAAAATTTTAATTATCAAAAGAAAACCACAGCTAAATATTATTATGAGGATGAACTTGGAAATATATTATATAAAATCTGTAGAAGAGAGTGGATGGATAATGGTAAAAGGAAAAAGGATTTCATGGCTTATGCTAAAGATAATAATGAATGGAGCTTTGGAATAAAGGCTACGAGACATGTTATTTATAAACTACCAAAGGTTTTAGAGGGCATTAAAAATGATAAAACTATTTTCTTTGTAGAAGGAGAAAAGTGCGTGGATGAGATTTTCAAATTAGGACAAGTAGGAACTACCACTGCTTTTGGGGCTAGGGGGTTTTCAGCTTATAGTGCAGATTATGTTACTTCACTAACCGGTGCTAATATAGTAATTTTGCCTGATAATGATGAAAGTGGTAAGGCTTATGCAAATGATGTTCTAAGTGTTATACATAATGTGGTCAAATCTGTAAAAATAATAGAACTTCCAGGTTTAAAACCTAAGGGGGATATTGTAGATTGGGTAGAAAATGGAAACACTCTAGACGATTTAATAACTTTAGTTAATAAAGCAGATGAAACAGTAGAAAATGCCTCCCTGCAGAATAAATCTATAGGAAATATTTATGAAGATGAGTTTTGTTACTACAAATATTATAAAAAGCAGATAATTAATATCTCTAATTTTATTATTAATCCAAAATATTATATTGAAAATGAAGGTGATACTCAAATTATAGGTGATATTGTTACCCAGGAAGGGGTTATAGGCGAGAGGACATTTAAAACCTCCGATTTTGATGATATATTATCTTTTAGAAGAGCACTAAATAGCTTTAAGACTTTTTATATAGGAAGAATCGAGGACCTTCAATATATAAGATTTATTATTTCAAGTAAAACCCGTGAAATAAGGAAGGGTGTTACCTACAGTGGTTTTCATAAAATTAACAATCAGTGGTGTTTCGTATCGGAGCATGGTGCTTTAAATTCTGATGGAGTTGCCACTTTAGATATAGCTATGCAAAATCAATATGCAGAGCTTAATACTAACATTCTAAAGAATGATGTTATAACAAAAGAAGAACTTTTAAAAGTTGCACCGTATTTATTTAAATTTAGTATACTTAAAAATACTGCGGCCATATTAGGTTATGTATGTGGTTTATTTCTTAAAGAAAAACTTAAACGGAGTAGAATTCAATACAACCATCTTTTAATAGAAGGTGAAAGCAGTAGTGGTAAAAGCAGCGCTGTAAAATATATTATTACACCTATATTATGTATGGAAGACGGAATATTAAATGCGGCGCAGTGTACAGACTTTGCCTTAAACAAAACCGCCAGCAGCAGTAATTTTATACCTCTTATTTTAGAAGAGTACAAGCCTCACATAATAGGCAAATATAAAGTGGATTTAATATCAGGGGTTATGAGAAATTCCTATGATAACTACAAAGGAATAAAAGGAGTAGCCACCCTAGATAAAAATAGAAGTTTTATTCCTAGGGCTTCAGTGATTTTATCTGGAGAAGTAGGTATTGAGGAAACGGCAAACATAGGAAGAAGCCTTAGAGTTATATTTGCAACTTCTTATTTTGATGAGATAACCAAAGAAAGTCTAGAAAAATTAAAGGGAAATTCTATTTTACTTAATAAACTTGGAGTCAGTCTTTTGAAGGAGGCCTTAAAAATGAGCGAGGAAAAAATCAAAGAAATCCATAGTTCAATTTTTGAAAAAGCCATAGGTAATGATATTAAAAATGACAGAGTTAAAAACTCTATAGCCAACTGTATGATTGGTATTGCTTTACTTAAGAGGGTATTTGATGATTTAGATTTGAATATGGAATCGTGCACCGGTTTTACAATGAAAGAAATTATATCATCAATAGAAAGAGGGGCTTATGAGGACTTGTTAGATGGAGGAACCTCGAATAAAACAGTTATAGAACAAAATTTTGAAACTATGAATCGTATGGCAGCTAATAATGAACTTTTAAGAAATATCGACTATGATGCAGTTCTTGATTTAGATGGAGATTTTGTGCTTCGCCTTAATTATACATGTTTTTACGATAGGTTTGTAAAATACTGTAGAGAGCACAATGTGACTCATGAGGTGCTGCCACTGAGTAGTTTCAAAAAACAATTAAGTAATATGCAATATTGTAAATGCTACAATAAGCCTGTTAATTTTTCAGTGAGACAAGAAAATCCAAAGAATAAAAAGACTTTTAGGTGTGCAGTGGTTTATATTAATAAACTTCGCGAGAAGAATGTTGATATAGATTTTATTGCAGATGATAACATGATAGATTGAAGAAGATAATGATTTAGGCGATGACTGGATGTCATCGCCTTATTAGAAGAGTCTCCAATACAGTCCATATTTAAATTAGTATGCACAAATAAATACTATTTTGGCATTGATGCTAATCCTGTAAGATTGTCTATCCAATTACCTGAAAAATCTTTAACATAAATTGCTCCACCACCTACTACTGCATTATTGATTTCCTTCGCATTTAATTGATCATTCGCATAATCTAAAGCAAATGCTTTTGTTCCTATTAGTACAGTACCCTTAGCCATTGCATCATAATTAGTTGTTGGTGCTTTAGCTATTGTGTAAGTATCTGTTTGTGCCATTGTGTCAGTTCTATATGTTGAAATTGTTAAATTATTACCTGTTACGCTCATTAGTGAAATAGTTGGAACATGTATTTGTTGTTTAACAGCTTCATAAGTACCATTAAGGTCAGGTGATTGCATCTCATAATATTTACTTCCGCTGGCAGAGTTAAATGTCATATAAAGTGTTCCTTTAGGGTTTACAACAGCTCCATTTGCATCTGTTGTAGTTTTCTGTGATACTCCACCTAACATTTGATTTGTTCTAGTATAACAATGATCGTGACCATCTAAAACTACATCAATTCCAAGCTTATCAAACATTGCTGGAAGAATTGTTCTTCTTGTTATTATGTCTGCATCTGTTTCATGATCTGCAGAACTATATATAGAATGATGCATTGAAACTACCTTCCATTTTGCATTTGGATTTGCTGCAATAGCACTTTTCATAAATGCCATATGACCGTCTTCACTTACGTTATTACTATTAAGCATCAAGTATAAAGTATTACCATATGTGAAGTAAGAATCTCCACCTGTTGTACCTATAACCGATCCAGAACCTGCAACTGTACCATATGTTGTTGACATATTTGGTACATTAAAGTGAGACATATGTCCATCTCCGTAAGTTTCATGATTACCTGCGATAACGGCTATTGGTAAACTTGTAAACTGAGTTGGCCTAAAATATTGTGTATACTCTGATTCATTAATTTCTTTTTTTGTAGTAGCATCAGCAACTTCTTTACCATTATTAACTTGATCTCCTACTGATAGTAAGAAGCTGGCATTAGGAAATTTTAATGAAGCTTTGTTCATTGTATCAACCCAACCTGCTCCATCGCTTGCTACACTACCACTTGCACCAATCTGTGGGTCACCAGCCACTAATATGCTATACTGACTTGTACTATGAGTAGTGTAATTATTAACTGTACTCCAATTAGTACCATCCCCTAAGCGATATACATAAGCGGTAGATTCTTTAAATCCAGTTGCAGTTACCTTGTTAGAGAAATGACCTTCATTTCCTGCAGTACTAGTGCCCTTAAAGTTTACTGCCTTATCAATAGGGAATGTGCTTCCACTCATATCAGACTTTAATGCAACTTGTACTAAACTAGAGGTTGTGCTATTCGCAGAATACCAAGCAAAATTTAATTGCGTTGGATCGCTACCTGGAGTTAATGCTATATCTGTGATAGTAGTATCGACACCTGCAGCTAAAGCTATTGTTGTCTTGCCATTTGATCCAAATATTCCATTCGTTGCCAATGTAAATACAAATATAAATGCAATTAGGGAACTTAACACTCCTATTTTTTTAACTTTTTTCATGAAATCTACCCCTCATTACTTATTTTTGGTACGCTAATCATTTCATAGATACTTTTAATATTTTTACACCTTCCTTATATTATATTATCTTGTAATAACCAACGTCGCCTAATGGCTTAATTATATCAGCGATTAAAAATTTGTTCTTTCCCATTCGTGTAAAGTATATGTTAAATATATGTAAAGTTTGAAATACATTGTATTATTAATTGAGAAAATAAATTTAGATATTTTTATATGATTCACTTAACTTAACACAAGCTTTACATAGATTTTACCATTTAATTTTATAACTAATATATAATTAAAGTAAATTATTTTGCGAATAACATCTTAAAAATTTGTCTGGAGGAGAGATATGTTAAAAGCTTCAAGAGCATTTAAATTTACCACCTTAATTATAGGTATATTGTTATTTTCCCTTTTCCTGTATTTTCTAAATTCTAGTACTCGCTTCACCCATAATAATCAAAATTCTACTTCCTATGTTAAATATGAAAAAGCGGAGGTATTGGTTGTTGAAAATGAATCTTTAAAAAGTTACCCAAATGCAACTAAGATTTATCTTGGCACTCAACAAATAAAAATAAAGATTCTTACTGGAGAACATAAAGGAGACATTAAGACAATTACAAACTTTTTATCAGATACTCACAATGTCTACGTTAATCAAGGAATGAAGATTATTGTGGATGTGGATACCGGAAACCCAAATATGTACGCAGTGACCGTCTACAATTATTATAGAGCACCTATTCAATATGTTTTTATTTTAATATTCTTTGTAGCATTGTGCTTAATTGGTGGAAAGAAAGGCGTGAGATCTGCTATCGGTATCTTAATTTCTTTTGTTCTTATCTTTTATATGTTTCTCCCAATAATATACAGAGGATATTCGCCCATTTTGGCTTCGATTTTGCTGGTAATTATATCTTCTTGTGTTACATTATTTTTGCTAAATGGGTGGAGTGCCAAAACGGTATCAGCTATTTTAGGTACCATACTTGGGGTATTTGTTGCTGGTAGTATTGCCACTCTTATCTGCAATCTAGCTCATCTATCAGGATTTAATATGGCAGATGTTGAATCATTAAATATGATTTCAACACAATCAAACATGCAAGTTCAATGGTTACTAACAGCTGGAATTCTAATCTCTTCCCTTGGTGCTGTAATGGATGTTAGTATATCTATTGCTTCTTCCGTACAAGAGATATATTCATTAAACCCTAAACTTACTGAAAAAGAACTATTCATATCTGGTATGAATGTAGGCAGAGATATGATGGGAACCATGGTAAATACCCTTATTCTTGCGTTTGCAGGTACTTCACTTAGCATGTTTATAGTAATTTACTCTTACAATTTAACTAACAATCAATTGTTTAATATGGATATGGTGAACATAGTGGTGCTCGAAGGCCTAACTGGTAGTTTTGCTGTGATTTTAACCGTTCCAATTATAGCCTATATTTCCTCGCAACTTATTCCAGACTGGATTAAAAATGAAAAGAAAAAAGATATAGTTATTATCTAAACGCTAAATATATCTAAATTTAGACTTTGTCTCGTTGGGAATATTAATAAATTCAAACATAAGAAAATAGTATTGATATAAAAATCAATACTATTTTAAATTTCATAATTTATTTTATGAATTATTCCGTTTTAGTAGTCGTTAAGATTTATAAGAAAACTGCGAAGCAACAATATTATCTCAATTTAAGATTGACTAATAGAAATTTTATATTTTGGTTTAAAATTTATCTTAATGATAATATTTTTACTTGTTATCATCATCTTTGATTCATCTTTTTTATCAGAAATAATATCTATTAATTCTGCATTTTCCAAATCTAAATACGATAGTAATTCATTTGTACCCGCTATATTAACTTGAATTTTTATATCACCATAAGCGGGTGCAATACTAACTATAAATTGTTCATTATTCCTATTCGAAAATTTATATGTTGCCTTATTATAAATAAATGGAACTCCTTTATCTAACATTTCGGGTTCACATTCAAATAAAGACATTAATGCTATTTCATCGGGAATTTTCATAATATTCTCCTCATAACAATGTTTTTTATCTTAAATGCTTCACGTCACTATACAATATTTTCAATATCAGGTAATTTCAATATGGAGCTTACAAGACTATATAAAGCGAGTGGTTTGTATTTTCTCATATCATGATTTTTACAGATTGCATATAATTTTGATTTCGGTTGGTCAAGAAGATACTCTCTTCTGTTAAAACTTTTAACTCCATCTTATTCGTCAAACTTGAAGTATTTATTACTTGTTGCTGTCCGTGTTTTAAGAAAAATATGAAATGAAAATAACTAATTATTATGCTAATTTAGTATGATTGACTGATGTTAAAATATATCGGACATCCACTAATTGTTTCTGCACAATTTCACAAGTACATTCGTCATTATTGCAAATAAACCCATTAGATTCATAAAAATTCTTTGCATTATAATTTTCTTTTAGCACCCATAAATAACAATTTTCATATCCCTTTGTTTTCATATCAATTAGGGCTGTCTGCAACAATTTTTGCCCGTAACCTTTTCTAAAATGGTCTGGAAGCAAATAGAAAGATTTTATTTCTCCCCAATTAGCAAACTTATCATCTCTTGCTTTACCATAAGCAATACAACCTACTGGTAGTTCGTTTTCATAGATAAGTTGTGCTGTTAATATATTATTATTTATCCAATTTTGAAAAGATGATACCCAAAATGTACATTTCAATTCATCTAAATATTTTTGTGGTACAATACCTTTATAGGCAGACTTCCAACTTAAAGCATATATGTTGCTAATTGTATTTACATCTTCCAATGTTGCTTTTCTTATTTTTACATTCATTTTTTTCACCTTCTTCTAACCAATAATTAAACACTCTCTATTTCACACTTTTTTACAATTGTTCATAACTTTATTATATATAATAGTCTTGAAAATTTCAAATATTCAACATAGTTATATATATCAGTTTTAGTACCCTTGTCTTTATCTATTTTCTTGATTTTAACTACTTTCTTTTTCATGCCATTTTTAATATTTTACATACCTGAAGTTCTAAGCTACTTCCTACTTTTAACTCCTTTGCACTCTCAGCACTTTTTAGTAGATATAAAGTTGTTTTGACTTTGATAATAATGATAAATATCCCCATTCCAAAACATATTATAGACACTTTGTTTATTATAAACCAGATGCTTTAGTGTCTAGTTGGAATGATATCTTGAGCTTGGCAGGTGTATCTCCTCTGGATTATAGAGACTTCTGGTCTGCATGGTAGTATCTTGTTGAGATATCAGCGTCAATTCTGGAAGACGACTGTCTCTTTCAATATTGCGGATTTAGTTTAGTTTTTAAACCAGATATTTATATTCCACTTAAGCATAAAGTAATTGATGCGGCCACTTCTAATTACGCATGCAAACATAAGGTAAAACAGTACAAAAAAGCTACCGATAAAGGTGCATCAGTAGAATATTGGAACTTATGAAAATTTAATAATACATTTAGAAAATCTCATAGATACTAGTTCTAACATTTAAACCCATTTTCTCCACAACATTATGATAAAATAGTATGCTTGTCCACAAATTAATTGTGTACTATTTTATCATTCCTTCTCTGTTTCTCTTTTTACTAAACCACAAATAATATCAATACCATTTAATAATGTTTGCCTTTGCTTAGCATTTATTTTTATATTATTAAGAAGGATTTTTCCGTCTTCTGCTAAATTCTTTATTAAGGTTGCTATTTTTTCTAGTTCAATAAATTCAGAATCATTAAGCCTATTGTACTTTTTACCTAATTCCTTAACAACATGGATGTCATTACACAACAAGTAATCCAATGAAACATTAAAGTATTCTACGAAATTCCTAATAGCATTCATCTCTGGTACTCTTTTATTATTCTCATATTGGCTAATAGTTGTTTTCGTGAATGCATATCCATATCGCTTATTAAATTCATTAGCAATTTGCTGCTGAGTTAATTTCTTAGACAATCTTATGCTCTTAAATCTTTCTCCAAAAGTATTCAAAATAAATCCCTCACAATCATAGCTTTATTTATAATTATAGCCAAACATTCACTTATCTACTCGATGATTATTGTTATATTTAATCCCTGTAATTAAATATACCCCCTCGCTTTTACACTAACCCATTTTATGCTAAAATTAATTAGAGGTGTTTTATATGAAAAAACTAATAAAAGTTGTAGCAGCTATTATTGAAAATGAAAACAATGAAATCTTATGTGCCCTTCGCTCACCAATAATGTCCCTTACAAACATGTGGGAGTTTCCTGGTGGTAAAGTAGAAAGTGGTGAAACTTTAAAAGAAGCTATTGAAAGAGAAATAAAAGAAGAGCTCCATTGCGATGTTGAATTTATAGATATATTTAATGATAATACTTTTGAATATGATAAATTTATAGTAAATTTAATTACTATTAAGTGCCGCATAACATCTGGTACTCCTACCGCAAATGAACATTCAAAATTTATATAGTTACATAGAGAAAATTTACTTTCTCTAAACTGGGCTCCAGCAGATGTGAATGCGGTAAATCAGCTTTTGAAGGAAGTGTAATATTGAAAACTTTAACCCCCTTTCTATTATTTTACCACTACCATTGATCAAATAATTATCTTAGAATTCACCCTCGCATAAAGTAATCTCACTTTTAAAAATTTTTTCGTTTTGTTACACCAAAATCAATGTACTCTTTTATGTAAAACATCCTTCCTCTCCCATTGTATTTACCATTTTTAAAATCACCTTCATATATAAAAATCAAACTTATATAATCGTCCCTTTAACATAAAAATCTCTTTAAATCATCATTATTATTATCTTTCAAATTTTTTTTGCCTTTTCCATAGAAATAATCCTCATTTTTTAATGTACCTGTATAAAACTCTTTTCCATTGACTTATTATTTCTTTTAACATGCCTAATTACCTTTATAATTAAACCAAAATTTAAAGTTAAACATCATTTTTTAATGATAGTTAAATTTAAACATAGTTTGATATTATAGTTTAGTAAATATTTCATTAATATAAAAAGACATGACTAATGTTATAACATATAATAGTTAACTAAAGTAACTATCATATGTTGTCTTCCTCATAAGCATTTTGGATAATTTGGATTACTTAATCCTTAGTATATTTTATAGCTTTATCATTTTTATCATATTCATTCGCAGTAAGTAGCCAATCAATTGAAACCTTAAATGCCTTAGATAATTCTACTAGTATTTCTGTCGAGGGACTTACTTCATTATTTTCAATTTTACCTATGCTACTTCTCGCAACTTTAACCGATTCCGAAAGTTATTTTTGTATTAACTTCTTCCATACCATGAAAAACTATATTGACTAATAAATGTGATGCAATTACTCTCAAATATCCTATTAATTGTCTTATACTCTCTGATGATATTCCATGCTCTTATATTTTGAACTTATTTATTTCCTCGCTCATTCCATTCGTCATACTGCTAAGCATTTGTGCTGTTGATGCTACCTCTTGCGTAGAAGCACTCATTTCTTCTGAAGATGCTGCAATTTCCTCTGATGATGCTGAAACTTCAAGTGCAACTGCTGACACACCATCCACTCTAGCCAAAATAGTGTTTTTATCCTTATCTATATCTTCAGCTGAATTTTTAAGAGTTTCTATTTTAGGAATTATTTCATCCACCGATACTATAATTTTTCTAAAAGATACTATTGAGCTGTTTATAATATTAACTTGCTTTATAAGTTCATCATCCATTTCAACAGAATCTTGAACTATAACATCAGTATTATTTGATATTTCATTAATTAATTTACTAATACCTTCAGATGATACCTTTGATTGCTCCGCAAGTTTTCTTACTTCATCTGCTACCACAGAAAATCCTTTTCCTGACTCCCCAGCTCTTGCTGCTTCAATAGCAGCATTAAGTGCTAATAAATTTGTTTGCTCTGCAATACTGTTTATAATATTTGTAATTTCATTTATTTCATTTACATCTTTTCCAAGTTCTATAATTTTACCGTTAAATGTCTTAAATGAGCTACTAACCTTAGTTACAGATTGATTTAATTTCATCATTTCATCACTGCTATCATTTGCCATTAAACTAATTTCCCTAGAATTTGAATCTACACCTTGTATTTCACTAACCATTCCAGATAATTTATTGCTAAATTCATTTAGAATGTCTGTTACATTTATTAAATCCTCGGCTTGCGTGCCGGTTCCTTGTGCAATTTCATTTATTGCCTGTGCAACATTTTGCGAAGAGCTAGATATTTCCTGCGCAACTGCAGACAGACTCCCTGATTGCATATTAATACTCGAAGAATTTTCTTTTATTCGAATAATCATTTCTCTTAGTGAATGTTGCATTAATTTCATTGAACTCGTCATCTCTCCAACTTCATCCTTTGATTTTAGATACTTAGGAGAAACCTCTTCACATAAATTTCCCTTTGCTAATAAATCTAAATGTTTTGAAGCTGATTTTATCCCTTTAGATATATTACTGGCAATTATATAAACTATTCCAACTCCAATTAATATAAATAATATGGATGATATTATAATAGAAGTCATTAGACTATCTAATTCTGATAATATCTCTGTTTTTGATACTGTTACTCCTATCGACCACGATGTTCCAGCCACTGGTGCATATCCTACATATTTGTCTACTCCATCAAACTTGTATTGATCCATCCCCGTTTTCCCTGTGATCATGTTCTTTGTAATATTTGACAAACCGTTTAAATTAACATCTTTTTTTGCTTCTTCAATGGGATTATACATTTTTATAACTTTGTCTTTATTACTATCTGCGATGATTGTTCCATCTTTTTTTATCATAAATGCATTACCTGTCTGTCCAAATTTAACCCGATTAGTTAATGTACTTAATTCATTACCATCCCGTACTGAAATTAATGCTCCTACAACTTTGTTATTGTTTTTAATTGGAACTGCATATGCCACCACTATGGACCCATCTGCTCTACTTACTACTGGTTCTGATACATCATTTTTACCAATTAATATTGCATTTTTAAAAGCTGACCTTTCCTTGATATTACTAATTGTTCCATCACTATATTTTACATCACCATTTTTATCTGCAATACCCATTTTTATACTTCCACTTCTTTTAAGTTCTCCTAAAAGAATTAACTTTTTGTTTCCCCATGGATCTTTAAAATTTTTCAAATCATTTCTTGCCGCTATAGCCTCTAATGCACCTAACTGACCCTCAATTCTTCCTCCAACGTTACTCGCTGCTTCTTCTGCAATCCTAGGTAGTGTTTTACTTAGATTTGAAATTAGTGCCTTTGATGAATCAACGAAAGAGACTATTCCGAGTCCTATGCATATAATCCCTATTAATAATCCTAAACATACTATTAGTTTTGCCTTTATACTTTTCATACTTTCCCCCTAAATTAATTCATTTTAATTCCCATATTTACTAATTTTTTATAAATGTAATACCTTATCATAAAAAAGCAATGATAATTTTCCTCTCCTATTCGTAAACACATATCACTTAAACTTGAGTGATTCTTATGTTTTATGCATATGTTTACAATAATTTCTTAGGTTAACAAAGAAAAAATGAAATGGGTAAAAGTCATAGTTATATGACCCTTACCCATTCTTAAGATTAAAATTATAACTAGTTTGCTAGTTCCCTATTGAACCTTGTTCCTTTGCTGCTTCATTTACATAACCCATTGCCATAATACTTTGGGATGTTAGAGTCCCATTATTTTAAGTATTTATCAATAAACCTATAAACTTTATCTAAGTTATCTTTAGTTTCAAACTCTTTACCACCATGGCCTGCGCCTTCTAATTTAAAGTAAGTTACTTTATCTTTTCCCAGTACTTTCTCTAAATCAGCTGCAAAGTCCACAGATTGTTGTGTAGCTACATTGGGATCTAGTGTACCATTTTCAATAAAGAATGGTGAGGTATTCGCTGAAATATATGTTGTTGGGTCTGCTTGTTTTACCTTATCAGGGATAGTAGTAATATCAGCACCCATATATTTTGACGCAAACGAATCTGGTCCATTGTTTACTAATACCTTGTCTACCTTTGAAGCAATACCACTTTCTTTATTTTGTTCATCCATTGTCGAAAAATTTATAGGTCCATAAAAATCTACCACTGCCTGCACATTGCTGCTTTGCTCTGCATTTCCCATGCTTAGATCCTCAAGTGTTTTTACACCAGCTGACGTTCCTAACATTGCAGACAAATAACCACCAGCAGACTCTCCCCAAGCTGCTATCTTATTAGAATTCAGGTTATATTTAGACGCATTAACTTTAATAAATCGTATAGCTGCTTTTGCATCATAAATTGGATCTGGAAAACTCCCTTCATTAGTTAGCCTATAATTAACAGAGACAACTGCGTAACCTCTATTAAGTTCAGTAAATTGAGGGTTAACCTCTTTAGAAGCTTTATCACCCCTAAAAAAACCACCGCCATGGAACGCAACAATTACAGGAAAAGGACCATCGCCTGAATTAGGTAAGTAAATATCTAGTTTTTGAGCTTGTGACTTATCTGCATACGCTATATCCAACCATTTTTTTGTTACTCCCTGAGTGTTTGCTTCACCTTTAACATCTATAGCATTCTTATTATCACCATTGCTATTTTCTTTTTGAGTATTCTCAGTAATATTAGCTGATGTATTTTTAGATGTTGCACATCCACCTAACATACTAGCCATAATTGCTACTGATATCAATATTCCAAGCATTTTTTTATAATCTTTTTTCAAGAGAACCCCCCTTTATTTACCTTATATTGGTTAATTGCATAGCCTTGTAGTCAAGTGACTTCAAGGCTATGTAAACATATATATTCAGAAATATCCCATCTTTTATCAAATTTATATTCATCACAACTAAGTTCACAGAAAGGATATAATTCCATCTAATAGAATTTAAAACAATTATCTCTTGATGAATATTTACACAGATCTTGATGGATATTTTCATCAGGATAAACCAAAACTAATAAGACTTTTTGACCAATATATTGACTTATCTAAATTAATTTCTCTTGCTAGTTCCCTATTGAACCTGCAATAAATTAAACTTACTAGATAAACAACCTAAATACCCCAAGGAAAGATAAAAGTACAGTCAATGCCAAACCTGCAACTGCCATTATTAACAATTGTGTAAACAACTTTTCCTTATTTACATGTTCTGGAATAGTTGCCATTGCCATAGCCCCCAATGCTGAAAGTGGACTATATGATACTGATCCAAGAGATCCAGCCTGAAGCACTTGCATTAATTCTATTGGACTTACTGCACCATGCATCTCTTTTACTATTGATGGGATTGTAGGAAAAAGTGCGGGCATTACAACTCCAGTAGCACTAGAGACAGAAGTCATTGCACCTGCTAATATAGCCATTAAAGGTGCTGCAGTATGTTTAGTCATAACAGATGCTAGGAATTTACCCAACATTTTCACGCCGCCAACCTCTGTCATTACATATACTAAAACGCCGGTTCCACCAACCATTATAAGTACATTCCAATTAATACTCTTGATAGCCTCTTTTTCATTAGCAGTTCCTAACATTAACATTATTGCTACACCAATAAATGCGGCACCACCTATATCTACTTTAACAAAAATTATCAAACATATAACAAACAATACAGTGCATAGAGTCTGTAATTGTTTAACATTAAATTTTTGAGGTTTTGCGGTTTCTGCAAGAACCACTGTTTTAACCTTATAACCCCCAAATACAAAATATACTATTATGCATAATAAAATCATTGTTGTAGCAGTCGCAGCCCATATAGGCCAATAATTGGTAACTCCACCTTTGGCAGCTAATCCTGAAGTCACTATACCAATAACAGCAATCGGTGAACAACCTCCTACATCTGCACCCGCAATTATTGAAACACATAAAATTATTGGTTTCATTCCAGCTTCCTCACCAATATATAATGCTACTGGTAGCATAAATGCTGCAATTGAAGGATCTGCTCCACAAGCTGTCATAAATACAGTAGCTAAGAAAAATACAAGTGGAAGAATCCTTACATTCCCTTTAATTGCATATGCTAATTTTTCAGCAAGAAGCTTAGTCGTACCGTTTACATTCGCAAATGAAAACAGGAACATGGCTGCCATCATTATAAAGAAAATTCCAACAGGCCAACCTTTCGCATAAACTGTCTTAATCTTCATATTAAAAACGAAAAAACTTAGAACAAATGCGAAAAACAAAGAAATTACTCCTACATTAACTTTCCTTTTTACTCCGATTACGATAGCTAGGATTAGTCCAATAATAGATATTAACGCATAACTCATTTAATTACACCCCTTATTTAATTATTTTAATGCATTACATAATACTCTAAAATGGATACTAGACATTATTAATGAAATAAACTAGGCACCCAACTGCCCCCCACCATTTGATAATTTACTTCATATTGGCAAATAAAATCTAAATTTAATCGTATACATTATTATGAACAACTCGTAATTATATCAAAAAATCCGAAACTGCTTTGCCTGTATACTCTCTCGCATTTTCTACTCCTTGTAATACTCTTAAAGTACAACTTGCTAATGCTTCCATTTCAAACTCACCTGGGTATACTTTAACTGGCGCAATATATTTAACCATATCAGTTATTTTTTCTACTAGATTATTGTCTCTAGCTATACCACCTGTTAATATAATAGCATCAACATCACCACTTAAAACAGTAGCATAACTTCCTATAGTTTTTCCGATTTGATATATTAATCCTTCATATACTATTTTAGCGTAATTATCACCATTTTTTATCTTTTCATTAACTTCAATAAGATTATCTGTTCCAAGATGATCCATTATTCCCCCTTTGCCATTTATCTTACTTAACATCTCTTTTCTATTATACTCTCCTGAATAACACATTTTCACGATATCTTCAACTGGAATTCCTCCACATCTATTAGGAGAAAATGGTCCATCTCCACATAAACAATCACATGTGTCTATAGCTAAGCCTTTTCTATGAGCCGTTACAGATATTCCTCCACCCATGTGAATAATAACTAAGTTAAGATCTTCATATCTTTTTCCAAGTTCTACTGCATAACGTCTTCCAACTTCCTTTTGATTAAGAGCATGAAAGCGGCTACATCTTTTTACATTTTTCAAACCTGATACTCTTGCAACAGTCTGCATTTCATCTGTGCAAGGTGGATTTGCTATAAATGAAGGTTTATTATTTGTTGTAGCTAAATCATTTGCTAGCAATGCACCTAAAGATGCAGCATGTTGTCCATCAATACCTATACGAGAATCTTCTAATAACCTTTTATTAATTGTATATGTTCCACTAGGTACATTATAAAGAGAACCTCCTCGTCCAACAAAAGCATCTATACTATTAAGTGCTATATGATTTTCCTTAAGCACATCAAGCACCATTTCTTTACGATAATCTAATTGATCTATAATTCCCTTAAAGTCTGCTAGACTAGCAGTATTATGGATAATATTAACAGAGAAAATTTTATTCTCATTTTCAAATATAGCAATTTTAGTAGATGTAGATCCAGGATTTATAGCTAGTATTCTATATTTTTTCACCATTATTTTATGCCTCCTTTTTTACTACCCACTAGAGCAGAAAGAACTATAGACATATACTTGTCTTCTACTGTGGCAGAACGTGATGTAATAACTAGTGGAACCATAGCTCCCATTACAATACCAGCAGTTTTAGCACCACCAGTACAAATTAATCCTTTAACAAGAAGATTTCCTGCTACAATATTAGGTACGACCAAGAGGTCAACGTCTCCACTAACTGGACTCTCATACCCTTTTACCTGCGCCGCAGATTTATCAACTGCTAGATCATATGATATTGGACCCTCAACAATACAATCTGTTATAGTTCCCTCCCTATTCATCCTTTTAAGTTCATCAGCATCAATAGTTTCTGGCATTTTTGGATTCACCGTCTCTACAGCAGCTAAAACTGCAATCTTAGGATTTTGTACACCTAAAGCTGTAAACGCCTCTTTAGCATTCTCTATCATGCCTTTTTTCTGTTCTAAATTTGGATAAGTAAGCAGTCCTACATCTGTTATTCCCAAAATCTTATGATAGTAAGGTGACTCAATAAATGCTAGTAGTGACATAGTATCACTCTTTCTGATACCATGTTCTTTATTCACAAGTATTTTCATAATAGCACCAGTCTGCATTTTACCTTTCATAATACAATCAAGTTTACCACTGCGTACCATTTCAGCCGCCTTGAGTGCACACTCTTCTGGAGATGGAATATCTATTATTTCAACTATGTCTTCTGAACATCGAATCTTGGCTAACATTTGCTTAATTAATGATGCATTACCTAGTAATACAGGCCAAACTAATCCATCCTTAGCGGCCTTGACCACTGCATCTAATGTATGCTCATCTTGAGCTGCAACTACTCCTATACGGCTTGTTTCCAAATGTCCGAACAACATTGTTTTTAATTGTTTGAATGATGTAATCATTTTTCTACCTTCCTTCTTCTATTTTTATAATATTTCTCTAGGGTCTGATACTACACCTGTTAAAGCTGAAGCTGCTGCTACTGCAGGTGATGAAAGAAATATTAATGATTTTTTTGTTCCCATTCTTCCAATAAAGTTTCTGTTATTGGTACCTAAAACCACTTCTCCATCGCTCATCAAACCATAAGGTTGTCCGCAACATAATCCACAACATGGGTGTGAAACCATTCCCCCTGCCTCAATAAATGTTTCGATATAACCAAGCGCCATTGCTTCTTTATATACTTTAAGTGATGCAGGAATTATAACAAGCTTCATGTATTTTTCAATTTTCTTGCCCTTTAAAATATTAGCGGCAATAGCCATATCTTCAATACTTCCATTTGTACAAGAACCAATATACACTTCATTCAGTTTTGTACCCATAACCTCTGAAATTGGTTTAACATTATCTACTCCTTGTGGACAAGCAAGCTGTGGCTCAATATCTTCTGCCTTATAATGAAGTACTTGAACATAGTTTGCATCTTCGTCTATTTTAATCCACGAAATTTCATCATAGTCCATGCCGAAGTATTCTGCGGTTTTTTTATCTGCTTCAAAAAGACCTGTTTTTACCCCTGCTTCTAATGACATATTTGCAATTGTAAAACGTGAAGACATATCTAGATCTCTTATCGTACTTCCTGTGAATTCCATTGATTTATAAGTTCCACCATCAGCTTTGATGTCCCCTATTATTTTTAAGATAATATCCTTTGCATAAACGCCTTTAGGTAGTTTTCCTTCAACAACCACTTTTATAGCTTCTGGAACCTTCATCCAAAGTTCACCACTACCTAAAACAGCAGCCATTTCAGTAAATCCTATACCTGTACAGAAACAACCTCCTCCACCATAAGTTGGAGTATGACTATCTGTAGCTACCACTACTGTACCAGGTTTTGCATATCCAAGTTCATGCATAAGTGTATGAGATATTCCTTCTCCAATATGAAGTTTTTTAATTCCAAATCTCTGTGATAATTCAATTCCTGCCCTATAATGTCTTGGATCATTCTTAGCTGCATTTGTAGGCATTAAATGATCAAGTATAACAGTAGCTTTGTCTGGATATGCAACTTTCTCAAATTTCATTTCCTCAAATTTTTGTATTACGAATGGTGTATAAATATCATGAATCATATACATATCAGGCTTAGTTATAATAAGCTGTCCCGGTTTAATTTCTTTTAACCCAGTATTCTTCATTAGAATTTTTTCTGCTAAAGTGTATCCCATTATGGTACCCTCCTTATTTATTCGCCTCATTTAGCTTTTTATATCTGTTTACAAGACCGCCATCTTTAATAATTTCAAATAGGTTGTCTGGTATATTAGGAATATCAAATTCCTTACCATTAACTGTAACTTTTTTGTTTACCTCAACAGTAACAATATCTCCTTCTTCACAATTATCTGGAAGATCATTGCTTTCAATTAAAAACATGCCATTGTTTATTCCATTTCTATAAAAAATACGTGCAAAAGATTTTGCAATAATACATTTAATTCCTAGTGCTACAATACAAGCTGGTGCTTGTTCCCTAGAAGATCCACATCCAAAATTTTTACCAGCAACAAAAATATCTCCTGGTTTTGCAATTGAAGCAAGTTCTGGTCTCAGTGTTTCTAAACAGTGCACGCTCATGTCTTTTGGTGTAGGCAATACTCCATATCTTCCAGCTATTATTGTATCTGTATCTACATCGTCTGGTAATTTCCACACTTTTCCACTAAACTTTTTTTCCATCCTCATACCACTCCTTTAATAGAACTTATTTTTTGTAAATATATCCTGTAATAGCAGCATTCGCTATTACTGCTGCTGAAGCTATATAAACTTTAGAATCTTTTGTTCCAACACAGCCTGGATAGTTATGAGAACCTGTAGTAATTAAAATCTCATCATCTCCTACTACTCCTATAGATGTTGATTTACAAGAAGCACATCCTGGATTTGTTACCTGAGCTCCAAATGCAAGGAATGTTTCAATTAGCCCTTCCTTCATTGCTTGTAGGTAAACAGCATTACTTACTGATCCGATCATCAAACGTACGCCTAGCTTAACCCTTTTTCCTTTTAGGATGTCCGCTGCAATTCTTAAATCTTCAATACGTCCACCATTGCATCCTCCAATAAATCCAGCCTGGATAGTTATACCTTTTAATTCTAAAGCAGGTTTTGTAGTATATAAATCACCTGGCATAGTAACAGTCGGAGTGACCTTTGCAAGATCATATTCACAAGTCTTAGCATAATTACCCTTTGCTATTTCATTAATGAATCCAGACACTGCTCCTGTTTGTGTTATCATGCTGCATAAAACAATTTTATCATTCAAAGATAAATATCTTATTGCATCCCCTGTAAACTCAATTACTTTACCATCGAAACCGTCTATACCAACTTCACTTATCATCTTTGAAATAAAATCACTTGCGTATACTCCGGTTTCTAGTGTTCCTTTTAAAACAACGTTTACAGTTTCAGGTACACTCATTTCAATACTTCCCTCCATAAGAAGAGTTGCCATATTTTTAACTGTTAAGTTTAAACCTAAGGCGCCCTTTGCACCAAAAATGCTATTATGTGTACCACAAGATACAATAATATCCCCTGTTTTTACATAGCTATCCAATAAAATTTGATAACCAATTCCTGCTGATTGGATAAATTTTAAATCGTATTCCTTAGAAAAATCAATTAATTTTTTTTGATTTGCTGCACTATCAAAACTTCCTGCAGGGATATCATGATCCAGAATTACAATAATGTTATCCTTGTTTGCAACTCCTTTTGTCTTATTAATAAGATCTACACACTTGTGACCTTCTCCATCATTAATCATAATATAGCTCGGCCTAATCTTTACCACTTCGCCTAATGACACTTTTTCTTTTCCTGTTACTTTAGCAAATATTTTTTCTACCAATGTCATTTCCATAAATTCCACTATCCCCTTTACTCTTGATTAGTTATAACTCTATAAAATCTGCTATTATACTACCCATTTCACAGGTGCCTACAAGCTTTTTACCCTCGTAATAAATATCTTTAGTAGCATATCCGCTGCTTATAGCAGTAGCTACTGCTTTTTCAATTGCTTTTGCTTCTGTTTCAAGACTAAATGAATATCTCAGCATCAATGCAGCTGAAAGTATAAGTCCAATAGGATTAGCAATATCTTTGCCGATAATTTCATAATGCGTATTGTGTAATTGATTTGGTTCAAACATTCCCTTACCATTCATATCGATTGTAGCTGATGGTAATATTTCTACTGTACCTGTAATTCCACTTATTTCATCAGAAATTACATCTCCAAATATATTTGGTGCCACTATTACATCATAATTTGATGGATTTTTAACAACATCCATAGCACAACCATCTATATACATATGTTCAAGTTCCACATCAGGATAATCCTTAGCTACTTCTTTCATTACTGTTCTCCATAATACGGAACTAACCAAAGCATTAGCTTTATCCAAACTCGTAACTTTTTTATTTCTCCTTCTTGCTGTTTCAAAAGCCCATTTAGCTGTCTCAGATACAATTTTTTCATTATAGTACTCCATATCATAAGCTTCTCTACCAAATTCACCTTCACCAGTATGTTTCTCTGATGAGAGAACTCCTCCTGTAATATCACGTATAACTGTTATATCAATACCTTTTTCCACTATTTCATCCTTTAAAGGAGAAAAATTTTTTAAACTATCTTTAATAAATATAGGTCTTACATTTACGCAAAAATTAAGTTCCCCCCGAAGTCTAAATAAAACTCTTTCAGGTCTTTTTTCTACCGCCAGATCTTTCCATTTATATCCGCCTATATTACCTAATAATATAGCATCACTATCTTTACAAATATTAAAGCTTGCTTCAGGTAGTGGTTCACCATATTTATCTATGGCAACACCGCCACCACAGCATTCTTTAAATTTAAAGTCATGACCATATACTTTTCCTATTTTCTCAAGTACTTTCAATGTTTGTACCATAATTTCTGGTCCAATACCATCTCCTGGAATTGTAGCTATGTTGTAATCCATAATTTCACCACTTGCCTTTCATATATAAATAAGATAATCTTAAGATTTATATTAATGATTAGAGCACTAACCCCAAACATTAATATATTTTTTTATTAAATTTAATCTATTTTCTAAATTCCGCTAGTTGCCAATTTGTTATATTTTTTGTATTTGTCTTTAGCATCCTTTTCTGCAGCTTCAAATAACTCATTA
>NZ_JAHLDU010000043.1 GCF_018861905.1 Clostridium sp. DSM 17811 | reverse complement strand
GGTGCGATTGCAATGCTAATTCCATTTATATGGATGATACTAACTTCTTTAAAAACACTTACAGAGTCAACGTCATTACCAGTTACTATTATGCCTAAAAGTTTTAAATGGGGAAATTACGTTGACGTATGGAATCAATTGCCATTTGCGAAATTTTACATAAATACAATGCTAATGATATTTTTTAGAGTTATAGGTTCAGTTTTCTTTAGTGCAATGGCAGCCTATGCTTTAGCCAGAATTGAATTTCCAGGGAAAAATTTTTTCTTTATGTTAATACTTATTCAAATGATGATACCAGGACAAATATTTATTATTCCGCAGTATGCTATAATTTCAAAACTTGGATTATTAAATACTGTTACGGCTTTGGTAATACCAGGTATTATAAGTGCTTTTGGTACTTTTCTACTTAGACAATTTTTTATTGGAATTCCGAAGGAACTAGAAGAAGCAGCAATATTAGATGGATGTAACAGGTGGCAAGTATTCTGGAAAGTTATGTTACCTTTAACTAGATCAGGTCTAGTAGCACTTGGAATATTCACTTCAGTATTTGCTTACAAGGACTTGATGTGGCCTTTAATAGTAAATATGTCATTAGATAAGATGCCGCTCGCGGCTGGAATGGCATCATTACAAGGTCAATATTCAACAAATTTTCCTCAACTTATGGCAGGTTCGATGATAGCTATATGGCCAATGCTTATAATATTTATTATATTTCAGAAGCAATTTATTGAAGGTGTTGCAAGTACAGGTTCAAAGAGTTAGTGATAAAATAAATTTTTATATTATACCCACTAGGAGGAAGACAAAATGCCAATTTCTTATTTTGAAGAAAATAAAATTTTTCATCTTAAAGCAAAAGACACAAGTTATATAATTCAAATAGTTGAATCAAAATATTTACAACATATTTATTGGGGTAAGAAAATAAGAAATTTTAAATTAGATTATTTGATGCCTTTTAAAGGTGATCAGTTAAACGGATTTATGTTTGCAAAGGATAACATAAATGGTTTTTCTTTAGATATTTTGCCTCAAGAATACCCATCATTTGGGAATACAGATTTGCGTTCACCAGCATATCAAACACAATTTGAAGATGGATCTACAATTTCTGATTTGCAATATTTAAGTCATGAGATTTTTTCAGGAAAGAAAAAGTTAAAAGGATTGCCTAGCACATATGTAGAAAAAAATGAAGAAGCGCAGACTTTAGAAATAACCTTAAAAGATGAATTAAGTGGCTTATTAGTAGTGCTAAGCTATACAGTCTATAATGACTATGACGTGATTACAAGATCTTCTAAGATAATCAATTCAAGCTCCAAAGATTTAAAGGTGTTGAGGGCATTAAGTGCAAGTGTGGATTTTAGTGATGATAATTTTGATTTACTACAATTATCAGGTGCGTGGTCAAGAGAAAGAAGTATTATTAAAAGAGCTTTAGTTAGTGGAAATCAATCTATTGAAAGTAGAAGAGGTGCAAGTAGTCCACAACAAAATCCATTTATAGCTTTAATGAGAAAAGATGCAGATGAGGATAAGGGAGAAGTTTACGGAATTAATTTGGTGTATAGTGGTAATTTTTTAGCTAATGTAGAGGTTTGTCAATATGGAACCACTAGAGTTCAAATTGGAATTAATCCATTTGATTTTAGTTGGCTTTTAAAACCAGGTGAAGATTTTCAAACACCTGAAGTGGTTATGGTATATTCAGATAGTGGGCTAGGAAAGATGTCACAAACTTTTCACAATTTATATAGAAAACGTCTTTGCAGGGGAAATTATAGAGATAAAGAAAGACCAATTCTTATAAATAATTGGGAAGCAACTTATTTTGATTTTACTGAAGAGAGTATAAGAAATATTGCAAGAGAGGCTAAGAAACTTGGAATAGAATTATTTGTTTTAGATGATGGTTGGTTTGGAAATAGGAATGATGATACTACTTCCCTTGGTGATTGGTATGTAAATAAAGAAAAGCTACCCAATGGACTCAAAAAGCTTTCAAAGGATATAAATGAAATTGGTCTTAAGTTTGGATTATGGTTTGAACCAGAAATGGTTTCAGAGAATAGTAATCTATATAGAGCGCATCCAGATTGGTGTATACATGTTAAAGGAAGAGAGAGATCACTTGGAAGAAATCAATTGGTTTTAGATTTTTCTAGAATAGAAGTATGCGATGCTATAATTGAAATGTTATCAGAAAATCTTTCAACCTATCCCATTTCATATGTGAAATGGGATATGAATAGGTTTATGTCAGAAGTTGGATCGGCTACATTAGATGCTAATAGACAAAGAGAAACTGCACATAGATATATGCTAGGACTTTATAGAGTAATGGAGGAATTAACAACAAAATTTCCAGAGGTTCTATTTGAAAGTTGTGCTAGTGGTGGTGGTAGATTTGACCCAGGAATGCTTTATTATATGCCTCAAACTTGGACTAGTGATGATACCGATGCAATAGAACGATTAAAAATTCAATATGGTACTAGTTTGGTTTATCCAAGTATAACTATGGGAGCTCATGTATCAGCTGTTCCTAATCATCAAGTACATAGGATTACACCCCTAGAAACAAGAGGTAACGTTGCAATGGGTGGGAATTTTGGATATGAATTAGATGTTATTAAGATGACTGATGAAGAAAAACAAACTGTAAAAAAACAAATTAGTGATTATAAAGAAATTAGGCATATAGTTCAATTTGGAGATTTTTACAGATTAATAAGTCCTTTTGAAAATAATGATGCTGCTTGGATGTTTATTTCAGAAAATAAGGAAGATGTGGCTGTAAGTTATTTTAAAAAATTAGCAGAATGTAATATAAAGTTGAAGGTTTTAAAGTTTAAAGGATTAGATCCAGAAATGAATTATAGAGTAATTGGTACAGATGAAGTATATGGTGGAGATGAGCTAATGTATGCTGGTATGGTTGTACCAGAACTTAAGGGCGATTTCACAAGCTATGTTTGGAGATTAAAAAAAACATTATAATGTAATATTATAATGTTTACATATAAAAATCAGCAGTTTAATTTAATGAAGTTGCTGATTTTTATGTACTGTATTATATATTTTTCCCTTTTTCTTTAAGAAATTTTATCAAACTTTCTTTATTTGTATTAATAACAAGTTCTTCAGGCATATGTATCTCTGCAAGTATTTTTTCTACAACGCTAAAATTTGCAATAGAAAAACAGAAATGAGCATCACTGTTTACAATAATCTTCACTCCAAAATCTTTGCAAAGTTTTGCTATTTTAGTACAATTTTTGTCACTGCCTAGTCTTGAACTTACAAAAGAACTATTATTTAATTCTATTAGTATATTTTTTTCTTTTGCTTTTTTTATTATTTCTTCCTCATGTATAGGAAATTTAGGATTTCCTATATGTCCTAAAATATTAACACACGGATTATCCATAGCCTTTAAAATAGTAGATGTATTTAAATCTGCACTTTTTCCTCCTTCCATTAAAGGTTCATGCATGCTTACTATCATTATGTCAAGACCATTTTGAACCTCTACTGGAATATCAAGATTACCTTTATAATCAATTATATTAGCTTCACATCCGTAAAGCATTTTAACACCGAATAATTCTCTTGGAAGTACTTTAAAATTTCCGAAATACCAAAGATCAGGCGCACCTGGCATATTAGGACCATGATCTGTAGTTCCTAATATTTTAAGACCTATTTCACTAGCATATTTTGCATTTTCCATTAAAGTACTATATGCATGACCACTAACTAGAGTATGGGTATGTAAATCAGCTATAAATTTCATAAAATCTCTCCTCTCATTTGTTTCTTTGTATATCTTTAATTGTATACCAAAATTGAGACTTATGGTTAAAAGGATGTTATTTTTATGAATTTATTTAAAGAAAAACTAATTATTAATTGAAGGGGGAGAAAATTGATAAATTTTTATGATACTTTTGAGTTTGAAAATAAAAATATTGATGTCTTTACAATAGGGGAATTGCTTGTGGATATGATATCCAGTGATTATAGTGAAGATTTTCAGTGTAGTAATTATGTTAAATATTTCGGGGGTTCTCCAGCCAATATTGCCATGAATGTAAAAAAATTAGGAGCTAATTCTACTATAGCTTCCTCAATAGGAAAAGATGGATTAGGAGATTTTTTAAAGCAACACCTAGAGGGAAATTGTATAGATACAAGTTTCATTAGTAGGGTTGATTTTCCTACTAGTATGGTACTTGTTACTAAGAGTAAAACAACACCTAAACCTATATTTTATAGAGGTGCAGATTATAATTTAGAATATACTCCTGAAATTGAAATTGCAGTACAAAATTCTAAAATCATACATTTTTCTTGTTGGCCAATTTCTCAAAAAACATCAAGAAGTACTATTGAAAAGGTAATTATAGAAGCAAGAAAAAATGGAGTGATAATAGGATTTGATCCTAATTATCATGAAATGATATGGGAAAAAGAACATGATGGAATAGAATACATAAAACAGTTGATCAGTAAGGTTGATATAGTAAAGCCTTCAGAGGATGATGCTAATAGAATTTTTGGTGAGGATACTCCTCAAAATCAAATTGATAAATTTATAAAATTAGGTGCAAAGTTAGTAATAATGACCCTAGGAAGCAAAGGTGCTATAGTTTCTAATGGATCAAACAAAATTACTTTTGATTCTTTAGCTTCAAAAGTAATTGATACCACAGGTGCTGGAGATGCTTTCTGGTCAGGATTTTATACTGCATTAATTAAAGGATATCCAATAAAAGTGGCTTTGGAGCTTGGGTTTGCAGTAAGTGCTTATAAACTTAAGTATGTTGGCGCGGTAGTAAATCTTCCATCTATTGAAGAAATAAAGAACATTTATAACATATAGGAGTGATTTATAATATGACAGTGAAAAACCAAGTACAGCTAATCACCTATCCCGATTCTCTTGGAGGGGATTTGAAAACTCTTAATAATGTACTTCTAAAATATTTTTCAGATATATTTAAAGGCGGAATTCATATTTTACCTCCATTTCCTTCTTCTGGTGATAGAGGATTTGCCCCTTTAACTTATTTAGAAATCGAATCAACATTTGGTTCTTGGGAAGATATTAGAAACATTGGTGAAAACTTTGATATACTTCTGGATCTGATGGTAAATCATATTTCTAAGCAATCTACATATTTTCAAGATTTTTTAAAAAGTGGATATAAATCAGAGTATGCCGATCTTTTTATCACATTGGATAAGGTTTGGATTGATGGTAATCCTGTTAAAAAAGATGTTTCAAAGATGTTCCTGCGTAGAAAGGAGCCTTTTTCTAGCTTTAGAATTGAAAAAACAGGTGTAATTGAAAAAGTATGGACAACTTTTGGTAAAGAGAATCCATCTGAGCAAATCGATATTGATATTAATTCAGTAAAAACTCGAAACCTCTTAACAGACTTCCTTGTAAACTTCAGTAAGCAAAATATAAAGATAGTTCGACTGGATGCAGTTGGATATATAATTAAAAAACTAGGGACAAGTTGTTTTTTTGTAGAGCCTGAAATATATAAATTTATAGATTGGATAACCGAGTTGGCAAATTCATTGGGAATTGAATTGCTTCCAGAGGTACATGCACAATATAAAACACAGTTTAAATTAGCAGAGCATGGCAATTGGATATACGATTTTATATTGCCATATATGATTCTTGATACTCTAATAAATAAGTCAAGCGTTAGTCTGTGCAAATATCTTGAGATTCGTCCTCATAAACAATTTACTATGCTAGACTGTCACGATGGCATTCCTGTTAAGCCGGATTTAGATGATCTTGTAACAACTGATGATGCAAAGAAGCTTACAGATATCTGTGTTGAAAGAGGTTCTAACCTCAGCTTAATTTATTCGTCTGAGCATAAAGATAAAGATGGCTTTGATGTTCACCAAATAAGATGTTCTTATTATTCAGTTCTTAATTGTGATGACGATGCATACTTAGCTGCAAGAGCCATTCAATTCTTTGCTCCGGGAATCCCACAAGTTTATTATGTAGGACTACTCGCTGGTGAAAATGATAATGAAAAAGTAGCAGCTACAGGTGAAGGTCGTGAAATTAACCGACATAATTTTAGCACTACGGAGATTGATGAGGCACTGCAAAAAAAAGTTGTACAAAGATTGTTACAACTTATCCGATTTAGAAATGAATATCCAGCCTTTAACGGTGAATTCAAGGTTTTATCTTCATCTGAACACGAAATTAATCTTTCGTGGCAAAAGGACGATAAAATTTGTACATTGAAGATAGATTTGAAAAACAATAATTCAGTTATTGAATATATAGACGATTTAAAAAATTTAATATTATATAAAATTTAGTAACAAATAATAGTAAAGAACTAGTATCAGCTTTTTAGTGCTGATACTAGTTCTTTATTAAATATAGATGTTTTGTTTAGATTACTCTGAAACTACCACCATAAAAATTGAAGCTCACTACAAATGCAATAAATAATATTATAATATATATCACTTCAAACAGATTACCAGCATCAGAACCTGTGGTTATATGTGGTGGCAATTTTAATTTAAATTTCCCTATTTTTTCTAGTATATATACAAATTTATTGTGAATTCCTATTTTTTTTAATAATTCAGCAATAAACCTTGGTGTTGACAGTATTGGTACACCTTCCTTTGTAAATATATCAGCCCAATAGATATGGCTAATATACCCAACAAAAAAACAGCCTGTTAAATACTCGTATCCTAATTTATTAAATACATATGATGCTGAAATAGTAAAAACAATAACACCCTCTATTGAGTGCAAAAATGTTCTGTGAGGGAATATTGCGATACATATTAATAAGACACAAATAAGATAAATAGAACTATCGTTCAAATTAGTGACATTGTAAAGTGCTAGTATAACGCTCGAACCGATATATGTTAAGACCATGGTTGTTCTTTTGAAATTATTTGATCCCTTACTTATTACATTTGATAATTTCTTATAAACGAACCCAATTACAGGGACCCTTTTGTAAATTCGCTCATTAGTAATGCCTATAATTAAAAAAATAAAAGACATAAAATATGTACATATCTTTGCATATTCACCTATAAATTTTATTCTCGATAACTGCGCTATAATAGTTTTGGAATTCCATATTGTTAGTGCACATAGCCCAACACCCAAAAGCAATCTTAGTAATAATTTTAATACCTTTTCTATGTCATGGGTTACTTTATTACTTGAACCTGTAAGTGGGTTCATATGGTTTATTTTACTGTTTTGACTATCAGCATCTACAATCAATCCTGAAAGACATGCAGTACCAAGACCTATAAGGCTTATTCCCATTGGAATATGAATATATCTATTATTGAATATTGCCATTGAATTAATTATGGGTACTGTAGCTACTATTGCGTATGATAACATTGCTATCTTTTGATGTGACCGCCCATTCATCTTATGTACTCCTTACTCGCTTAGATGTCATTATAATAATATTTTATAATATAGTTTATTTTAAAAAAAATTTTTAAATGCGTAATTACATATTATTTTTTATATATTTAATTATGTAACTTAATGTATGAAAATCACAATTTAAATCATCACTAACAAGATTTAATCCTTTAATCAAAGTTTCTTCATCAAAATTCTCTAGTAATATCATTACATTTATTATATTAATATCACCATTTTTTGTATCAAGGACTCTTGCTGCTTTTACATATTTATTTTTCATCACTTTTAAAATTGCGAAACGAAGATCATCACTAATTTCTAATTCTGGTATTTCATCAAAAATTCTTATTTCCGGATTTTTAAGGCTTAAATTTTTAGCTTTATGAACATCGGTTAACAAAAATATAGTGTTTTTAAATTCCGCATCTTTAAAATCTGCTCCATCTAAATTTGTAGAATCAAATAAAGTATTTTCAAATACAGTATTTTGAAAATCGCTGTCCTTTAGATTTGTTCCAATAAATTCGGCACATTTAAATGTACATTCAAGAAAAACACATGATTTAAAATGAGCTCCTCTAAAGTTAACATAATTAAAATTTGAATCTGAAAAATCACTATTATAACAATTACTTCTTTCAAGGTTTTTATACATAAAATTTTTTCCTGTTTTTTCTATATTGTTATAATTAAAATTACCTTTTACACTTCTATTTGTAGCCATTATTTGCCTCCCTTAAATTGATAAACATCAAAAAACTTCTAGCCAATTTCCAAAGTGGGTAGAAGTCTTTTATTTCACTATAAATACTATACACAATTTTAATAAAAGTCAATCTTTTATTTAACTTCCGTCCATATCTTATCTAAATCTGTTACTGATTTTCCTATATCCTTTAAGTATTCACCCTTTTTTACAACTTCTTTAGGCGGATAAACTGCTTTATCATCTAGTATTTTTTTATCAATATATTTGTATGCTGCGGTGTTAGGATTTCCATAAGGGAACTTATGAGAAATCTCAGCACTTATTTCAGGCTGCATTATAAAATTCATAAAAAGCTGCGCCGCTTTAACATTTTTTGCAGCTTTTGGAATTACAAAGTTATCTTGTTGAAGAAATAGACCTTCCTTTGGGATTACGTATTTTATATTTGGGTTTTCAAGGCGTGCCAGATTTCCTTCTGCTCCCCAAGCGAACATTGCTTTTGACTCACCATTTATAAGGCTTGTTTTGGGACTATCACTATCATAAGATTTAATATTAGGTTGAAGTTTTATAAGTGCTTCTTTTGCTTTTTGAAGAGCTGCTGGGCTAGTTTCATTTAGTGGATACCCAAGCATCTTAAGTGTCATTCCAATTATAACTCTTTCATCATCAAGTACAGTTAAAGAATTTTTGAACTCAGGCTTCCAAAGGTCCTTATATCCCTTTATTGTGCCCTCAGGGATTTTTGAACTATCATAAGAGATTACCCCTGCAAGCCACATATAAGGTACGCTATATTTATTACCACGATCAAAGGGTAGATTTAAATATTGAGGTCCTATATTGCTCAAATTTGTTAAACTACTTTTATTTATTTGAGTTATAAGTCCTTGTTTACTTAATATTTCAACCATAAAGTCACTAGCTACTGTTAAATCATAATTTCCACCACCTGCCATAAGTTTTGCCAGCATTTCTTCGTTTGATGAAAAAGTACTATAATTTACTTTAATATTATAGGTTTGTTCAAATTTATCTATAACGGACTGTGGTAAATATTCAGACCAGTTAAAAACATTTAAAACTTCCTTAGGCTCTGCATTGTGTTTAGCATAAGTGAACATTCCACCACCAATACTCCCAAATACAATCAAAATTGAAGTTATTATAACACCAATCTTTTTCATATTTATATTTACATTTCGAATTAAAAGAGCAAAACAAATTATAATAATAGTTAAAAATATTAGTATGGTAGATAGGGCGTTAATTTCAGGTGTAACACCAAACTTTACCATAGAAAATACTTTAAGCGGCAAAGTAACACTACCCGGTCCAGCTACAAAAAAACTAATTATTACATCATCAAGTGATAAAGTAAAGGCAAGTAAGGCACCTGCAATAACACCTGGCATAATAATTGGTAGAGTTATATTAAAAAAGGTTTTTATAGGCGTAGCACCCAGATCCATAGCAACTTCTTCAACAGACCTATCGAAGCCGTCAAGTCTAGTTTTAACAACTGCTACAACATAAGCTATACTGAAAGTGACATGGGCAATAATTAACGACACTCTACCTAAAGGGATCTTTGCTATGGAGAAAAAAGCAAGTAGGGATATACCCATAACTATTTCAGGTATAACTAAGGGTACGTATAGTATTGCGTCAACTAATTTTTTAGCGTGAAATTTGTATCTATACATTCCAATGGCGGCCAAAGTTCCTATAATTACAGAAATTATTGTACTAATTATAGCTATAATAAATGAGTTCTTAACTGCATCTAATATGCCTGCATTATGGAGTAGACTAGCATACCATTTAAATGTGAAACCGGTCCAAACTACATTTAATTTTGACTGGTTAAAGGAAAATCCGATAAGTACTATAATAGGTATATATAAAAACATAAATATTAAGATCAAATATAAAAATTTCAGTGAATTTGTTTTTTTGCTTTTCAACTTTATAATACCTCCTTAGTTCCTTTAGTTCCAGTTAGTTTTGTACTATATAAAATAACAGATAACATAACAATTATTAAAATAACTGATATAGCAGAACCGAAGGGCCAGTCTCTTGCAGTAAGGAACTGATTTTTGATTAGATTACTCATAAGGATTACCTTACTACCTCCCATAAGGTCAGTTACAAAGAAAAGTCCAAGGGTAGGAATAAAAACTAAAATAGAACCTGATACAATACCTCCTTTGGTAAGTGGAAGAATAATTTTTATAAATTTATAAAATGTACCTGCTCCAAGGTCAGATGCAGCATCTAATATTCTCTTGTCAAGTTTTTCTATTGAAGTATATAGAGGAAGAACCATAAATGGAAACATCATGTATAGCATACCAATCATAACCGCAAAATTGTTATACATTAAATTAAGAGGTATATTTATTATATGAAAATGTAATAGCAGTGTATTTATTATTCCTTCTGTTTTAAGTAACACTATTATTGCATAGGTCCTAACTAATGAGTTAGTCCAAAATGGGAGTATTATTAGTAAAAGTAATAGTGGCTTAAATTTTTTATTAACATTTGCTATTATGTATGCAAATGGATATCCGAAAATCAAACATAACACAGTAGTATATGTAGCTATCAGGATTGATTTTAGAAAAATATCAATATAAAGAGGGTCTAAAAGCCTCATATAATTTTCTAAAGTAAACTTATATATGATGTTGCCAACTTCGCCTCTAGTAGAAAAACTTACTACAACTATAAATAAAAGTGGCATAACAAAAAATACTATTAGCCATATAAGAGCAGGTGAAATTGTTGTTAAATATTTTAGATGTAAGGTTAAATATTTATTTATAGGATTTCTTGATTTCTTAGTTTTCATTTGCTCAACTTCCTTTATTCCTTAATAACTATAGTATGATTAGGATTCCATGTCACAAAATAATTTTTTGTCTCATTTAAAAATATAAAATTTTGTCCTATTGGCTCATTAACTATAATTTCTTTATTATCTTTAAGAAGCATAATAACTTTAATGGTTGAACCTACATAAATTATTTCCTTAAATTTACAAATCAACCAAACGTCGCCTTCTTCAACGGCTTCTTTTATTTTAATCCTCTCAGGTCTAACAGAAACTATAAATTTATCACCTAAACTATAATTATGGTTAGGTATTCTAATTATATCTTCTTCTTCATAAAGCTTAAGCAAAACTTCATTCTCTTTTAATTTAATAATCTCACCTTCTAAGATGTTTGTTTCTCCTAAAAATGTAGCTACAAATTTAGTTCTAGGGTGCTCATAAAGTTCTTCTGGTGTACCAATTTGCTCAATAACACCACTGTTCATAACAACGATTCGGTCGGACATTGTTAGTGCCTCTTCTTGATCATGGGTCACGAAAACAAAGGTTATTCCAAGAATTTTTTGAAGATGCTTAAGTTCCAATTGCATTTGTTTGCGGAGCTTTAAATCAAGTGCACCTAGGGGCTCATCTAAAAGAAGAACTTTTGGTTTGTTTACGATTGCTCTTGCTATCGCAACACGTTGCATTTGTCCACCACTTAGCATAGAGGGCATTCTATTCTCAAAACCTTCAAGTTGAACCATTTTTAACATCTTATTTACATTGTCTTTTATTTCATTCTTCGGCATTTTCTTCATTTTAAGACCAAAGGCTATATTATCATAGATATTCATATGAGGAAATAATGCATAATTTTGAAATACTGTGTTAACACTCCTAAGGTAAGGTGGTTTTTGCGTAATATTTTCTCCGTCAATTACAATTTCGCCACTTGTGGGCAATTCAAAACCAGCAATCATTCTTAAGGTAGTCGTTTTTCCACAACCACTTGGTCCAAGTAGGGTTAGAAATTCACCTTGATGTATGTCAAGGTCTAAGTTTTTAATGATAGGGTCATCTTGGTTAAAACTCTTACAAATATTTAACAATTGAACGAAAACACCTTTTGTCACACCGTAACAGCTCCTTTTTAGTAAAATACTATATTATGTTTGAAACTTCTTTATTAGAATTTATAATTATGTATTATCTTGAATAATAATGACTTTATGAATAATAGCACAATAAATTTCAAATATCAACAACTTGCTCTTATATTGTAGCAAAATTTTTATACAATCTATGAGAGTTTCGTAAAAAAAGTAGAATGAAGAGTGGGTGAATGATATAATTGCCATATAAACCATTTTTAATTAAAGAAATAATTTAATGCATAAATATCAATTGTTGCAATTTTTAGAACTTATAGAAATTTTAAAAAATTAAAGGTTGACTTACTAATAGAAAGATGGTAATCTTTTAACAAGATGAAGCGTTAAAGTGATAAAGTAATGAATCGTAATTAGAGGAGTGAAATTATGAATAATTGGAAAAGACATATACCGGAAGGTTCGAGAGATATACTTTTCGAAGATTGTACTAATAAAATTAAAATTATAGATACACTTAGGAACTTGTATATAAGCACTGGTTATTTAGAAGTAATATCTCCAACACTGGAATTTTATGATGTTTTTCAGGGTGATGACGTATCAATTGAACAAGAAAAAATGTATAAGCTTTTTGATAATGCAGGGAGAATATTAGTGTTAAGACCAGATATGACTATGCCTATAGCGAGAATTGCTGCTACAAAGCTTCGCGATTCAGTATACCCGCTTAGAATATGTTATAGCGGCAATATATTTAGGATAAATGAAGACTGGAATGGAAAGGTTAGTGAAATGACCCAATCGGGAATTGAAATAATAGGAAGTGAAAGTCCTAAAGCAGATGCAGAAGTAATTATAACTGCTATTTCGGCTTTACTTGCTATAGGAGTAAAAAAATTTGAACTTGAAATTGGTCAAGCTGAATTTTTCAAGGGCCTTATTGAAGATATAGATCTTGATTATGAAGAAATGGAAAGATTAAGGGGGCTTGTTGAAAATAAGAACTTTGGAGCATTAAGAGAATTTATAGATGATAAAGAAGCAAAATTTGGTATAGAAAATGTAGAAGCGTTGAAAAAATTGCCAGAACTATTTGGTGGGATTGAAATACTTTGTGCTGCAAGAATGTTAACTCAAAATAGGACAGCACTTGCAGCACTCGATACTATAGAAAAAATATATGAGCGTATAGTAAGCGTAGGATTTGGTGAATATATTTCTATTGATTTAGGAATGGTACAACATATTGATTATTATACTGGGATAACATTTAGAGGATATAGTAGTGAAGTAGGAACGACAATCATTAGTGGAGGAAGATATGATAATCTAATATCAAAATTTGGGGCATCAATGCCAGCAGTTGGATTTGCCATAGATGTTGACAATATTCAGTCTGTCCTTTCAAAGCAAGGTAATGATAATGAGAAGGGTAATGAAAAATTCATGATTTATTTTGAAAATACTTTAGCAGCCTGTGCATATAAGTTTGCAGAGCAAATTAGAGTCAAAGGTCTTAGTACTGAATTAAGTTTATTTGAAGAAAAAGAAAAAACTTTGACTTATGCGCAGATAAAGGGAATAGATAAAATGATTTGTATATTAGAAGAAAACAAAATTGAATTAATAGATACTATAAGTAAAAAAAGCTTTAAGACAAGTACTGAGAAATTTATTAATGGTTTAGATATGTATATTAATATTTTGGGGGAATAATCATGAAAGCAATACGTATAGCATTAACAAAAGGAAGATTAGAAAAGTATGCTATTTCTATGTTTGAAGATATTGGGATAGATTGTACAGATCTTAAAAATAAGGGAAGAAAATTAATTCTTAAGGATGTAAAAAACAATATAGAATTTGTTTTAGTTAAGTCCACAGATGTTTTAACCTATGTAGAACATGGTGCAGCAGATATTGGGATTGTTGGTAAGGATACTTTAATGGAGCAAAATAAAGAATTTTATGAAGTAGTGGATTTAAAGGTTGGAAAATGTATATTTGCAGTTGCAGCATTACCAAGTTTTAAAAGTTATGATGGATATAATCGTAAAAAAATAGCTACTAAATATCCAACAGTTGCAAAAGAATATTTCAAAAAAAATAATGAAGACGTTGAAATTATTAAATTAGATGGGTCAGTGGAACTTGCTCCAATCCTTGAATTATCAGATGCAATTGTGGATTTGGTTGAAACAGGAGACACTCTTCGTGAAAACGGATTGATTATTATAGAAAAAATATGCGATATTAGTGCAAGAATGATAGTAAATAGAGCTAGCATGAAGATGAAAAAGGATGAGATAGGTAATTTAATAGTTAAGGTTCAACAATATGTAGATAAAAATGAGGCGATGATAAAATGATAAAAATTACAGAGGCAAATAGCACCGATGGAAAAGAATATATGAAGTTTTTAAAAAAAAGAACAGAAGATGTTCAAAAAGATGCAAATACTATAGTAGATAAAATCTTAGCAGACGTAAGAACTAGAGGCGATGATGCTATAATTGAATACACTCAGAAATTTGATAGTAAATATATTACACTTGCAAATTTTGTTGTAACAGATACAGAAATTAAAAATGCATATAAAATGGTTGACCAAGATTTTTTAGATGCAATAAGGCTTGCAAAAGTAAATGTTAAGGAATTTCACGAAAAACAAAAAAGAAATGCTTGGATGGTGACAAAAGAAAAGGGTGCTATTTTAGGGCAAACTTTAAGAGGGCTTGAAAGTGTTGGAATATATGTGCCTGGTGGCACGGCATCTTACCCGTCATCTGTTATTATGAATGCAATTCCAGCAAAGGTTGCAGGCGTTGAAAATCTAGTTATGGTAACACCACCACTTAAGGATGGAACTGTGAATCCTCATATTCTAGTTGCAGCAGATATAGCTGGCGTTAATAAAATCTACAAAATGGGTGGTGCACAAGCGATTGCCGGACTTGCATATGGAACAGAAAAAATATCTAAAGTAGATAAAATAGTAGGACCAGGGAATATTTATGTAGCTATGGCCAAAAAGAGTGTGTTTGGATCTGTTGCCATAGATATGATTGCAGGCCCCAGTGAAATCTTAATTATTGCAGATGAATTTGCAAATGAACATTTCATTGCAGCGGATTTAATGTCGCAAGCAGAACATGATGTTCTTGCGTCAGCTATGCTTATAACTACTTCAAGAGACCTTGCAAACAAGGTAGTTAAGGAACTAGAAATACAGATAAAAGATATGAGCAGATGTAAAATCATTAAGCAATCTTTAGAGAAATATGGAGTTATTCTAATAGCTAAAAATATAAAAGAAGCTATAGAACTTGCAAATGACATTGCACCTGAACATCTTGAAGTAATGGTTCGTGATCCATTTAATTATTTGGGTGATATAAAAAATGCAGGTTCAATATTTTTAGGTGAGTATGCTCCAGAACCACTAGGAGATTATATGGCAGGACCTAATCATGTTCTACCAACAAGTGGAACTGCAAGATTCTTTTCACCATTATCAGTAGATGATTTTATTAAAAAATCAAGTTATATATATTATACTAAGGAAGCACTAAGCGAAGTTAAGGACAAGGTAATAAAATTATCAGATGTTGAAGGGCTTACAGCTCATGGAAATTCTATTAAAGTGAGGTTTAAATGATGATACAGGATTTTTTTAGAGAAGATTTAAGTGATTTTGAATCATATAGTGCAGGTAAAATTGATTATAACGTAAGGTTAAATGCCAATGAAAGTTTTAATAACCTTGATTTTGAAACTAGAAAAGAAATAGGTAAGGCAGTAGAGAATTCCATTTATAATAGGTATCCAGATCCAGAGTCACTCGAGGTATGTGATCTTTATGCTAAATATGCTAATGTTTTAAGTATAAACGTAATGGCTGGAAATGGTTCAGATGAGTGCATTCAAATAATCGCCCATACATTTTTAAATGCTGGGGATAAAGTAGCAATGCAAAGCCCTGATTTCTCCATGTATGGGTTATATACTAAAGTTGCTGGAGGAATTCCAATTGAATTTCCGCTTGGAGCAGAATTAGAATTGAATGTAGATGGTTTTATTTCCATGGCTAATAGTGAAAAGGTTAAAATTGTATTTTTATCTAACCCTAATAATCCTACAGGTAACATTATTAAAAGAGAGGATATTATAAAAATAATAGAAGGGTGCAAATGTATTGTAGTAATTGATGAGGCATATTTTGAATTTTATGGCGAGAGTATCTTAGATAAAATAGATTTTTATGAGAATTTAATTGTACTTAGAACTTGCTCAAAAATTGGTCTTGCTGCTATCAGGCTAGGATTTATGATTACAAGTAACGTTCTAATGTCCGAACTTAAAAAAGCAAAGCCTCCTTATAATGTAAATTCTATCACGCAAAGTATATCATGTGTTATATTAAAAAAACCAGAAATAATATATAACAATGTTAAAAACATACTTGCAGAGAGAAGTTACTTATGGGAAAAATTGAGTTGTATTAGTGGAATAAAACTTTATAAATCAAAATCGAATTTTATACTAGTTGAGGTTCCAAATGCTTTAGAAACTAAAGCAAAACTTTTAAATCAAAGTATAAATGTACGAAGTTTTACTTCAGGAAAATTAGTAAACTGTTTGAGAATAACAATAGGAAGTAGAGAAGAAAATAACTGTTTATTAAAAAATATTATATGAAAAATAGATCAATATATAAATTCAATCTAGATATCAAAAGGAGCGGGTTATATGATTCAAAGAGAAGCAAAAATAACAAGAAAAAGTAATGAAACTAATATTGAGGTACGTATAAATTTAGATGGATCCGGAAATTTTGAGGGCGATACAGGTATAGGTTTCTTTGACCATATGTTAAACCTTCTTGCAAAACATGGACTTCTAGATTTATATGTTAAGGCTATAGGCGATTTATTTGTAGATTCTCATCATACTATTGAAGATGTAGGGATAGTGCTTGGACTTGCGATTAAGGATGCACTTAAGGGCAAAGAAGGGATAAAGCGGTATGGAACTAGTTTTGTACCTATGGATGAAACATTGGCTACAGTGTCACTAGATTTAAGTGGTAGACCTTACCTTGTGTTCGATGCTGATTTTACAGTAGATAAAATTGGAGATTTTGATACAGAAATGGTGGAAGAATTTTTTAGGGCTTTAGCTATGAATAGTGGAATAACGCTTCATGCAAGAATAATTTATGGAAAAAACAACCATCATATGGTGGAAGGCTTATTCAAAGCTTTTGGAAAAGCATTAAGTGAAGCTTTAACATATGATAAAAGGATAAAAGGGGTTATGTCTACAAAAGGATCTTTATAAGGAGGAAAACTATGATAGCGATAGTTGATTATGGTGTTGGAAATTTAAATAGTGTTCAAAATGCACTTAATTCTTTGAATGTATCATCAATAATATCATCAAATGCTGAGGAAATATCAAAGTGTAGAAGCATTATTGTTCCAGGAGTAGGTGCATTTCCAGATGCAATGAAGAATATGAACAAGACTGGAATAGATAAGATAATTATACAGGCTGCTAAAGAAGGGAAACCAATACTTGGCATATGTCTTGGTATGCAACTTTTCTTTGAGGAAAGTTATGAGATCGAGAAATGCCAGGGACTAGGATTATTAAAAGGAAACATCATAAAACTAGAGGGTTCTATAAAAATCCCGCATATGGGATGGAATAGTTTATCCTTTGAAAATAATTCTCCATTACTTAGAGGCTTAGAAGAAAATCAATATGTATATTTTGTACATTCTTATTATGCAGTAAATTGTGAGGAGGGTATTATAAATGCATATAGTATGTATGAGAAAAAGATACCTGCAATTGTAAGTAAGGGCAATATATTTGGTATGCAGTTTCATCCAGAGAAAAGTGGAGATTTTGGAATGAAATTACTTAAAAACTTCGCGGAGGTAGTGTAATGAAAATATTTCCAGCAATAGATTTAAAAGATGGAAAATGTGTTAGACTTTTTAAGGGTGAATTTATGTCAGCGAAAGTTGTAGGGGAAGATCCACTACAAACTGCCTTAAACTTTATGAATAAGGGAGCAGAATATTTACATATGGTAGATTTAGATGGGGCATTAAGAGGATCTATTGAAAATTTAAATAGTATAAATAAAATTATAAATGATTTAAAGATCCCTATTCAACTTGGCGGTGGAATTAGAAGTATAGATACCATAGACATGTTAATTAATAAAGGATTAAGTAGAGTTATACTTGGTACTGCAGCTTTAAACAATCCATCACTTGTAAAAGAAGCTGTTAAAAAATTTGGAGATAAAATTGCAATTGGAATAGATGCGAGAGATGGTTTTGTAGCAGTAGAAGGTTGGCAAAAAAGTAGTAAAGTTGAATATATAGATTTTGCAAAACAAATGGAGAATATAGGCATAAAAACTATAATATTTACTGATATAAGTCGTGATGGAACTTTGACTGGACCTAATTTTGAGGCGACTGGGAAAATCAATGACGAGGTATCTTGTGATATTATTGCATCAGGTGGCATGAAAAACATTGATGATATAAAAAAGCTTAAGAAAATGAATATATATGGAGCAATTATTGGAAAAGCACTTTACAGTGGAAATATATCACTTGAAGAAGCAATACTTGCGGGGAGGGCCTAGTCGATGCTTACTAAAAGAATCATTCCTTGCCTTGATGTAACTAATGGAAGGGTAATGAAAGGAATAAACTTTGTGAACTTAACTGACGTAGGAGATCCTGTTGAAATTGCTGAGTTCTACAACAGCGAAGGTGCAGATGAAATTGTATTTTTAGATATAACAGCCACTCATGAGGGAAGAAGAACAATGATAGATGTTATAAAAAGGACTGCTGAGAAAGTATTTATTCCTCTCACTGTAGGGGGAGGAATTAAAAGTATAGAGGATTTTAAGGAAATACTTAGAGCTGGGGCAGATAAAATATCTATAAACTCTGCTGCAATTCGTAATCCTAAACTTATAACGCAGGCAGCATCAAAATATGGAAGCCAATGCGTTGTGGTTGCAATAGATGGAAAGAAGAACGAGAACAATATTGGGTGGCATGTAGTTATAAATGGTGGAAGAATAAATACGGGACTCGATGCAGTTAAATGGGCAAAAGAAGTTGAAGGACTAGGCGCAGGTGAAATACTTTTAACAAGTATGGATGCAGATGGAACAAAACAAGGGTATGATATAGAGTTTATAAATGCAATAACAGATATTGTAAACATCCCTGTAGTTGCATCAGGTGGATGTGGTAAGATAGATGACTTTTATGAAGTTTTTGAAAAAAGTGGAGCAGATGCTGCACTTGCGGCTTCTTTGTTTCATTATAAAGAACTATCCATTAGAGAAGTAAAAGAGTATCTTAAACATAAAGAGGTAGAAATTAGAATTTAGGTAAATAATGAAAAATAAAGAAATGTGGTGGTTAATGTGGATAATATAAAAGAAATTCAATTTAATAATGGGTTAATACCTGCAATTATTCAGGAACAATGTAGTGGAGAAGTTTTAATGCTTGCATATATGAACGAGGAGTCTTTAAAAAAAACAATGGAAACTGGAACTACTTGGTTTTTTAGTAGATCAAGAAATAAGCTGTGGAACAAGGGAGAAACTTCAGGGCATTTTCAATATGTAAAAAGCATAAGTTTTGATTGTGATGGAGATACAATTCTTATTAAAGCAGAGCAAGTGGGAGCAGCTTGTCATACTGGAAATAAAACTTGTTTTTATAGAGAAATTTGGAAGCAGAAAGCATAACTGAAAAAGCAATAACAATTAATGCTTTAAAATAAATATAAAAGGAGAATTGTAAAATGAGTGAAACTAATGTAGTACAGGAACTTTATAAGATAATTGAGGAAAGAAAAGCTAGCCCTATAGAAGGGTCATACACTAGTTATCTTTTTGAAGAAGGAATTGATAAAATTCTTAAAAAAGTTGGAGAAGAAAGTGCGGAAGTAATAATTAGTAGCAAGAACGATGACGATAATGAGACTGTTGGAGAAATATCAGACTTATTTTACCACACATTAGTACTTATGGTGGAAAAGGGTATAAAAATAGATGCTGTTGTAGCTGAACTAGAAAAAAGACGTGGAAAGATATGCAATAAAAAGCAAAAGAGAGTAGATATTTAAAATTAGTATTTACAAGCAAATAAAAACATCCAATATTATAATTGGATGTTTTTATTTCATTAATTAAGTTAGTATTACTTACTTTTATTTTTAAATGAAGTTAACCAAACATAGCAACGACTGCTAATGCTCCAGCAAGAGCACCACAAATTGGAGCTACTACTGGTATCCATGCATATCCCCAATTAGAATCACCTTTACCAGCTATTGGTAATATTGCATGAGCTATTCTTGGTCCTAAATCCCTTGCAGGGTTAATAGCATATCCAGTTGGACCGCCTAAACATAAACCGATTACTAAAATTACAAATGCGGCAATAAGTGGTCCAAATCCAGGAGATGATTTTGTTTGAGCAACCCCTAGTAACGCAAATACTAATACGAAAGTTCCTATAAATTCTGATAAAAAGTTTGCAGGAGTACATTTAATTCTAGGTGCTGTACAGAATACAGCGAGTTTTCCTGCTTTGTTATCTGTAACTGCCCAATGAGGGTAATACATGAGCCAAACTAGAACTCCACCGACTATTCCTCCAAGCAACTCAGCTACAATATAACCAGGTACTACTGACCATGATAAACTACCAATAGCAGCGAGCGCTATAGTAAGTGCAGGATTAAATGAAGCTCCACTAGCTGTTCCAAAGATGTAAGCTGGAATACCAACTGCGAATGCCCAACCAAAAGCTATAACTATTAATCCACCATCATGTCCATTTGTTTCATCTAAAACTACATTTGCAACTACACCATCACCAAGAAGAATTAGTAATGCTGTTCCGAAAAACTCTGCATAATATGGTAACATAATATTATCCCCCTATATATATATATTATTTATTTAGCAGAAGTAAAATGCATTATGCATCTTACTTCTGAAATAGATATACTTTTTTATTCTTCCCAGTCTCTTGATCTACCGACAGCCTTATGCCATCCTTTTAAAAGTTTAACTCTTTTTTCTTCATCCATTTTTGAACGGAAAGATCTAGATAATGCCCAGTTCTTTGAAATCTCTTCTTGACTCTTCCAATATCCAACTGCAAGTCCTGCTAAATAGGCAGCACCTAGAGCTGTTGTTTCAATAACTTCTGGTCTATCAACTTGAACGTCTAATATATCTGACTGGAACTGCATTAAGAAGTTATTAGCACATGCACCACCATCCACCTTTAATGATTTAAGTGTAATGCCTGAATCCTCTTGCATAGCTTTTAATACATCATTTGTCTGATAAGCTAAGGATTCAAGTGCTGCTCTTATAAAGTGTTCCTTTTTAGTTCCACGAGTTAAACCAACTATTGTTCCTCTTGCATACGGATCCCAATATGGTGCTCCAAGTCCCACAAAGGCAGGTACCATATATACACCGTCTGTATCTTCAACAGCGGTAGCATATTCTTCTGATTCAGGTGCACTCTTAATCATCCTTAATTCATCTCTTAACCATTGAATTGTAGCTCCTGCAACAAATACACTTCCCTCGAGAGCATAGTTAACCTTACCATCAATACCATAAGCTATAGTTGTAAGTAAACCATTATGTGATTCAACTGCTTTTTCACCAGTGTTCATTAATAGGAAACAACCAGTACCATAAGTATTTTTAGCTGTTCCAGCCTCATAACAGGTTTGTCCAAATAATGCAGCTTGTTGATCTCCTGCAGCACCAGCTATTGCTATTGGAGAGCCAAATATTGAACTGTCAGTATATCCATAACAATAACTTGAGGGTTTAACATCTGCAAGCATTGATTTTGGTATATCTAAAGTTTTAAGTATTTCATCGTCCCATTTCAATTCATGAATGTTGAATAACATTGTTCTAGAAGCATTTGTATAATCGGTTACATGAACCTTTCCGTTTGTTAATTTCCAAATCAACCATGTATCAATAGTACCGAATATTAAATTACCTTTGTTTGCTTCTTCTCTTGCACCATCAACATTATCTAGTATCCATTTAACTTTAGTCCCAGAAAAATAAGCATCAAGTATGAGACCAGTTTTGTCTCTTACTACTTTATCAAAGCCTGTAGTTTTTAATTCATCACATATACCAGCTGTTCTTCTACATTGCCAAACAATTGCGTTATACACGGGAACACCGGTGTGTTTATTCCAAACTACTGTAGTTTCTCTTTGATTAGTTATACCAATGGCAGAAATATCTTTTGCTGTTACACCAATTTTGGCCATAGCTTCTTGTGCCACACCTAATTGAGTAGCCCAAATTTCCATAGGATCATGTTCAACCCAACCTGCTTTAGGAAATATTTGTGTAAATTCTTTTTGAGCTACACTTACAATTAGTCCTTCTTTGTTAAACAAAATACATCTTGAACTTGTTGTTCCTTGGTCTAGTGCAATTACATACTGAGCCATAATTTTTACACCCCTCATCAATTTAATTTGGTAACCGTTTACTTGGGATTTATAAAAACCACGATATTATATTGAATAATATCGTGAATCTTTCATTAATATAATACTAATATATTGTAATGATAATAATATTATACCACGTAAATATTCTTAGTGGCTATAATATTTACCCCTGTGTTAACTACATTTTCGAGAACCACATCACCTATATGAATAGGAGCTTTCATTACAATACCTTTTAATGCTTTTACACAATCAAACATTAAATCCTTTGGTATATCACTCTCAGTTTTTACAGGAAGTACTTTAGCGTTTCCTCCAGAAACAAAAACAGATGAAGTGACAACTCTTGTAGGATTAGTGCATTCTTTCTTACCATAAGTCTCA
>NZ_JAHLDU010000042.1 GCF_018861905.1 Clostridium sp. DSM 17811 | reverse complement strand
TTTAAACAACTTATTTTATCAAATAAAAAAATTATTATCCCACTACATATAAGTCCCAAAACTATACCACCTAAAATATCTGTAGGATAATGCACAGATAAATATAATCTTGAAAAAGCTATCAGAGATGCTAAACTGAAAAATTCAAATGCATAATTTTTCAAATATCTTGCTAGTACTCCTGCAACTGCAAATGAGGAAGTAGTGTGCCCTGACGGAAATGAATAAGATAAAGGTTTTGGAATTAAAAGGTTAATTGATGCTATAGTTGCTGATGGACGTATACGCTTAACAACATTTTTTAATACTACGTCTCCTAAAATTGTGCTTAGTATTAAAGCTGCTAAAGCCATAAAACCTATCCTCCTATATTTTTCGCTAATCATCAGTGCCGCTATTATCATAATCCAAACGATACCCCCATTACCTAAGTATGTTGATATAACCATTATTTTATCCATAATAGGTCCATGCATATTATCTTTTATATATAATAATATTGAACTATCAAATTTCTGTATTAAAGATATCATTGTCCTTAGTGCCCCCTAACTAATAATAATAATAATATAAGATATAAATTACTACATATAGAATATAATATATTTCTTAAAAACAGATTAAAAAAGTATTAGATTTAGCTTAAGAATTGTAATTATAATAGCTTATATATAACAAAACATATTTCATTTTCTTATGCATAATACATGGTATAAGTAGTATAATTAACTAAATGTTTATGGAGTTATGAAATGTATATAATTTTTTTAATAAATAAAAAAAGGAGAAATAATTAAAATGATAATAATATTATTAATATTCTTTGGGTTGTGTATTTGGGGTATAGTCCCAAAATCAAAAAAGGAAAACAGTGAGAGGGAATCAGAATGTCCAAGATGTGGCTCAACTTCTATTAGTATACAAAAACGATTTGAATTATTAAAGAAAGTCTCTAGCGGTGGAGCATTATCAGGAGGATTTGATTTCTTACCAGATGGAAATCATAGAGTATGCATGAAATGTGGTAAGAAATTTAAGGTATAGATTAAATTCTATATCTTTTTATATTTTGTTGAGAACATATAAGAAGAGTTCATGTTTTATCCCTAAGTCGTCACAAGTCCCCCTGTTGCAAATATATTGCAACACTTTCCTATGTATTTTTTGATTGCCTCGTTGTCCATAATTATTAACTCCTTTATCTTCTTAATTTTAAAAATGATATAATTAACGGCATACACAAAATAGATTTATTTAATTATATCATTTTTTCTTCGTAACATTTTGTGACGTTCTTAAGTTCTATAATATTCATCTATTATCCCCTCTTTATAACCTTAATAATATTCCTTTTTTCAATTTTTTTAATACTTATGGCTGAAATTATTATATCCATAACTAATGCCCCCATAAAAATGCTCCAACTATTGTCAGGTTTTACACCATTTTTGGAGATTATAAAAATGGCTATTATAATCCAGGAGTATAACATTTTCAAATAATAGTCTCTGTACTTATCATAATGTTTGTATCCATGAAAAGTCTTAATAGCTAATAATTGTTTATTTTCTTCAAAGTAATTAAATGTATTTTGCAGTATAATCAAAATAATAATTACTATACACAACAGAATCACAACTGAAATTACAAAAAGTTTTTGTTTTAATTCATAAATTTTAAGTGATACTTCATCATATACAGAATAGACATTAACTAATTTATTATAAATTCCTAATTCCTTCGCTTTATTCTTAAATGTCCCTTGAGGATTATCTCTATTAGTACTTTTAAATTTAAATGGATCCCCTTCTTCTCCAGCTACCTTAGCATAATCATTCAAATCTCCATTACTTTTTGTTATTACCATTAAAAGTGGATCTGTTACCATATTTCCATATTTAGAGTTTACATCTATATCATAAGAAAACAACTTTTGATTATCTTTGCTCCATATGATTTTTATATCATTTTCTAAATATGAGAAGTAATTTTTTATTTCTTTTTCTGATTTTATATATTTATGTGGAATAATTATTATGCTGTCTCTTTCTGATTCTAAAATACTTATTTTTTTATTTTTACTATCATAAAAGTTATTATTTATTAAGTAATTAGGATTAACAGTTGCAACTGCTTTAACCTGCTTAGGTATATCCGCATTTTTATTCATTTCCATTCTTTGTTGACTAAAGGCCTTAAAATCCGCTAATATACCACCTTTATCATTTAAATAAAGATATAATTTTTTCAATTTCAAATTAAATGCTTCTGATTGGAGTTCGGCATAGTCGATTGGTTTAAGACCACCTATAAATGCATAGTCCTTTGTTTTTTCCCATTGTTCAAAAGAAGTATTATAAAATGATTTAATTGAATCATATTCCTTTAATGATATTGATGATACTAATATAAAAGTAATTAGCAATATAGTCTTTAAAATAATATTAAAAGTCACAATTGCCTTCATGTTCTTTTTATTTTTTATCATATTAGAAATGGTAATCTTAGATATGTATATATATGGAACGGATAAAAACATAAATGACATTATTAATTGAATGATTAAGCTCATACAAACTTTAAATATAAATGAATTTAAATAATTAGAGTATCCCTTTAACATAATAATAAACAGTGAAATATCTATAATTACATTTATTATTAATTGCAATTTTATTAAGTCTACAATATCTTTAATCCAGATATCTATGGTTGTAAAACCCAACATTTTCTTTATCCCAAACTCTTTATAAGAGTTTAGTAATTTATAAAAAATAATTAAAATTAGAATAACATACATTATGATTATTACGATATAAGCTTGCAATGAATTAACACTTTCACTTACATCTATATCTTTTTTTATTACATCAACTTTAAGATTTACCGTAAGTTCATCTATAAACTTATCAATATTATTGGGATTTTTCAAATTCACTATGTAATCGCCACTAAAAGACTTTTTATTAACAGCACTTTCCAATGTAGTAATTACCATTTTATCATTAGACCTAAAATCATAAATTGTACCTATTTGATTTTTATTTCCTGTTTCAAATGTTGCCACTAAGCTATTCACATTTTTATTGTTTTGAGCTATCATTTTGCCATGTATTAACTTGAATTTTCCAAAAAAATAATCTTCATTACAATAAACATATTTAGTTAAAATAGATTCATCTTTAACTAAATATATTGTAGAGTGATAGATAGACGCATTGTATTTATTGGCAACTTTAACGAGAGTTTTATAAGTTTTCTCTGATGAAGCAGTGTTAATTTTATTTGATATTGTTATATTATAACTTTTATCATTAATCTCTGCATTTTTTATATTATTAAATTCAACTATATCTTGAATATTTAACAATATGAAAAATGAGCTTATTGAAATAATTGACAAGATTATTGCAAATGTTTTTTCCAATGTAATCTCTCCTTAAATAAAAGTGGCTGTCTCAAAATAGAAAGTAATTTCTATTGCGAGACAGCCCCTTAAGCCGTTTTTATAACAAAAGCCAATAACTCCATTAATATTTATTCCTTATTTGATTACGGGTGTGGCATAAACTATTTGCTTTTAGCACTATATTCTAAATACTTAAGTGTTATCCCTTTGTTGCTATTATCTTACAAAAAAGTAGAATGAAATACAATGAAAAAAGCATGAACGGTCATTTTTCGAACATGAAAAGTCATTCAAATCCTAAATAGTATTTATATGAAAGTAACTGCTTATGACAGAAAATGTACGTTTCACGTAATTTGTATTGTTTTTTTTAAAAAAATCAGTAAAATTTCAATAAAGGGGGACAGAATTTATAACGCGGTTAATTTCAATTTTAACTTTGTTCATGGAATTGAAGCTACAAGTCTTAGAGTTCGTATTGATAAAATTCTAAATTTTAAGGAGTGATTTTATGAGAATTTTTGAAGTACTGACAATTGTTTTTTTAGTTATTACCATTATCAATCTTGTTTTTATAAAGTATAAAAAATTAAGAATTACATTACCTATACTAGCGGTTCTATCATGCACATTAAGCTTGATTTTTGAGGGGTATAGACTACAAATGGTTCCAGCATATTTTTTATCTATAGTTTTACTTGTTGTATGTATTATTAATACATATTCAAGAATTTCTAAAGTGAAAAAGGTATTTAAAATAGTAGGAATTACTTTTCTTATGATGTCATTAATAATATCAATTGTATTTCCAATGCTGTTTCCTGTAATAAATCTTCCTAAGCCAGATGGGGAATATTCCGTTGGAACGAGGATTATGGCTTTTACTGACAAATCTAGAAAAGGCATTTTTACAAACGCTGACACACCTAGGGAACTTGCAGTACAAGTTTGGTATCCAACCAATGGAGTAAAAGGTAAAAAAGTTCAGCCTTACATTTCAGACAGTAAGGTTAGCACATATATGTGCAAAAGTTTAGGATATCCCAACCTATTGAATCAGTTTGAATTAATTAAAACAAACAGTTTTCTTAATACAGGGATTTACAATAAAAAAGAAAAGTATCCAGTAATAGTTTTTTCACACGGATATGGTGGGTTTAGTGGACAAAATACAATACAAATGGAGGAATTGGCTAGTCATGGATATGTAGTATTCAGCATATCACATACCTATGAAGCTTTTTCTAGTACATTTCCGCAAGGGAAAATCGTACCTTTCAACGATAAACAAATGAAAAGATGGGGTGATGAAAATAGCAATGTATCAAAACAATTTAAAGGAGATAAAACAAGTAATGAATTTCAGAAATATATGACAAAAAATTCTAAACTAGCAGAAAAGAGTGTACATATATGGAGTGATGATACTAGCTTTGTTGTTGATGAGATAGAAAAGCTTAATAATGGAGAAATTAAGAGTATATTCAATGATAAATTGGATATATCAAATTTGGGAATATTCGGTCATTCATTTGGTGGGTCTACAGCAGGACAAGCAAGCCTTACAGATAATAGATTTAAAGCATTTATTAATATGGATGGCCCCGCAAATGGTGATACTGTAAACAATAAAGTTAAGCAGCCTTTTATGTTTTTAACTAAAGGAAATATTAAAAACTATATAGACCCAGGATACTCTAAAGATCAAAAAAACTATCTTATTGTATCAATAAACGGAACAAAACATCTTGATTTTACAGATCAGACTGTTATCATGCCCTCTGAAAAATTAATCTCACTATTAGGTACTATTAATGGAAATAGGCAGGAACAAATTATGAATGATTATATACTTTCATTTTTTGACAAGCACCTTAAGGGAATGAAGGAGCCTTTAATTGATCAAAAGCTTTCTAAATATCCTGAAGTTAGTTTACAATCAAGATAATACTATATATTGATGATAAGGGGATGAGTTTTGTGGATATGTTAGAAAAATATAGAATAATTAGGAAAAGGCTTGAATTTACAGCAGGCATGATTTCCTTGATAATCGGTTTGGAAATAAGCTCTTATTTAGGAATTTACGGCAAGAAATTTATTTCATTAGATACTGCATTATGCTTTGTTATTATAGCAGTCCTTTCTCTTGTATTAGGCAATATCTCTATAAAAATTGCAGATAATTGGTATCATAAAAACATGAATAAGTAGAAATTTATTATCAAAATATCCATTATATGATGTTTTTATCATTAATGGTTATTTTTTCTAATGCCAGAAACTGCTGCTACTAATGAAAAAATAATAGCTAATGAACCAAAAATAATTACCATTAAATCTTGACTTTCTTTTGCTATATTCCAATTCATAAATTGGAAAATTGGCACAATCACTTTTGTTAAAATAAGAAATACAATTGCTATAATTAAATATCTAAGTTTGTATAGCATGTGTAGTGAACCCCTTTCCTCATTTTGCGGATACTATCCCTTATATTTCAATTTTTAAAGTCTTTATTTTTCTGATGCATAATTGCCTATAAAATATAAAGCGATTCCAACAATAATGACTAAAATTATATTTACTCTAAATACTAATATTCCCCCTAAAAACATCATGCAAGCAATAAATATACTAAACCATAGACATCCTATTACCCAAAGTTTAAAAAACTCTTTTAGTTTACTAACCTTAACTAGTTCCTTAAAACAGCTTTTTTTGATATAAGTCATAATAGCAATAATAGTAATCCCTATAATAAAAACTTGAGAGATTATTCCTAAATTAAAGTTTAGATAGAAAGTGAGATTATTAACACCATACTTTGAAATTATACTTAAACTTTGTGTAATATAATTAATAATTGATAACATTGTTATGATCATACCTATGTACATAACATATTCGCTACATAGTGATGAGTAATTATAGCTTGATTTGAAGGTATCTACTATTTCTTCACAGTAATGCTTAATATCTGTTGTCCCTAGTACAGTTTCAATTCTTACACCTTGTTGCTCTGCATTTAAAAAACTGTCTAGTATCTGTTGAAGAAATTCTTCAGCATCTCTTGTTTTTATATTTGATGTTCTTACATAGACTACAATGTCATCAAATACACCTTTGTTTTCTAAAGATAAGTTTTCAGATGCTTTATTTAATTGCATTATTAATGATTTTGTTTTAATCATTTAGATCATCCCCCAATATCTTATTAACTGATTTTGAAATTTTACCCCAGGAGTTACAAAAATCTAAAAATTCATCTTCCCCTAATTTGGTAAGCGAATAATATTTTCGTTTTGGTCCTAGAGGTGAGTCCCTGCTTATTGAGGACAATAAACCATTTTTCTCCAACCTAATTAGCAAAGGATATAAAGTTCCTTCAGATAAGTCATCAAAACCATTGATTTTTAGTGAACTATATAATTCATATCCATAGGTTTCTTTTTTTAAAATTATTTTTAATATGCAACCTTCTAAAATTCCTTTTAATAATTGAGAAGAATTTGCCATTTTATATCACCTACCTTGTAATGTAACCTAGTAGCTATATTGTATTGCAACTATGTTGCTATGTCAAGTACCTAAATTTCAATATATATTATTTCAGGCAAAAATTTGATATACTTAGGAGGGTGAACATGAGTTTTAAAAAAGATTTAAATAACATTCATGACAAAAGTTATAAAGATTTATTTTCTACTAATGATGCTTTTTTATCCTTTGTTAACACCTCTATTCAGGGATATAAATGCCATGGAGTTTTTGGAAAGATTGAAAATATAGTAATTAATTTTAATAATCTAAGTTTTGAGGAAAAATTTATTAAAGATTTTATGTTACATACTTACTAATTCATCAGCATTTTATATATTCCAAAACAATACTGTATATATTGGCTCCTATTCTTATCAAACTTAAATCCTTGCTTTTCAAATTCTTGCAACAAGAATCTATCAACACCATAAGGACTTTGAAGTTTCTTAATAAGATTCATACTCATCACCACTTTTATAAATTCTTGTGCTTGCATGTTTTTTGACATATATCCTCTTATCATTCCTGTTGTATTCATTAATAATCACTCCCTCGAATTTGTTTCAAAACAAAAAAATCTTCTTACCATAAGATAAGAAGAACGATGAATATCTATATTTCTCTTCACCTCCTTATCGTGTTTTAGCTGAACCACCTTACATATAAATACTATATCCTGTGATAAAAAATTGATTTTTGTCTGTAGATTTAATATACTACTTATATTATTGTTTAATTTATTTTAAATAATATTTAATTAAAGAGGGGGTACAAAAGATGAGTAATTTTGATGAATTTATCATAATTGATAAGAAAGAATTAAAAAAATGGAGAATCATTGGTGTAATTGTATACATGATTTGGTTTTTCTTTGGTGGAGAAATAATAGAAGGTATAGGTTTTTCTATTGAAGGGATTGGTTTTATAATATATGTTATTTCATACTACATCCCTTATTTCTTTTTAGAACGTATATTATATAGACCAACCTTTTTTGAAAAAATTTATGGTGTAAAATGGAGTAAAGAATCAGAGGCTCGTATTCATAGCAAATAGATATATTTCACTTTTTATATGAAAATCATGGTAATTATAGTATAATTAACTATTGACCGAATAAAATCTATGCTAAATTAAAGGAGCGAAATGCAAATGCAAAAAATGATTTGTGATAATGAGATATTAAATTCGTTTATTAATGTGTTAACTTATTTGCCATGTTTTTTTGACGATGATGTATCTTTTGCCATAACAGATACAGAAACATTTTTAAAAGTACAGAATAATTCAAACTTGAATTTGAGATCAGAGGAAGGTGATAAAATACCTGAAGGTGGAGCAATTCTTCTGGCTATGAAAACTGATAAAATACTTATTAAAAATGTGCCAAAAGAGGTATATGGTATTCCATTTAGATCATATGCAATTCCTATTCATAATGAACATAATAAAGTTGATGGATGCGTTGTTATGGGGAAAAGTTTAATAAAGACAAATGAATTAATAAATATTTCTCAAACTTTATCCTCAGCACTTAGTCAAATATCAATTGCCATTAATGATCTTTCAACAGGAGTACAAAATGTAGTTACCATGAATGATGATATATCTTCAAAAGTCCAAGAGGCTAATGATAACTCAAAGAATACAGATGAAATTCTTAAATTTATTCAAACAATATCATCTAAAACAAATATGTTAGGGTTAAATGCTGCAATTGAAGCTGCAAGAGCTGGGGAAGCCGGAAGAGGATTTAAAGTAGTCGCAACAGAGATTAGAAAATTGTCAACATCAACCAGTGAATCAGTTAAAAAGGTAGATGATGTATTGAAGAACATTGGTGCTTCTATAAAAAACATAAATGAAAAAATAAGTAAATCTACTAGTATATTTGAGGGTCAAGTAGCAACACTTCAAGAAATAGCCGCATCCCTTGAGGAATTAAATTCAACAGCTCAAATGATGGAAAATATATCCGGAAAAATTTGATTTTAAAACTACATAGGAGAACAAGGTAGTAAGATAGTAAGTAATCCATGAGATATTATCTCATGGGTGATAAGGAGATGAATTTTGTGGATAAATGGTATCATAAAAATATGCTTAAACCATAGGTTAATTTCTTATATCCTATCTAAGATAAAGATAGTATTTTAGTTTTATACCTCTTCCCAATTATCTGCAATGTACCATACACCATTTTTATTTTTAATAATAAATGTATTTATAATATCATGTGAACCACTCTTTGGACCTATTTGTATATTTTGCAAATCCATTATTTTAAGCGAATAAATCATTTTAACATAGACTACACCATTTTTATATCTTCTTGAATCTTCCTTTAAAGTGAAATCTATTTTATAAGGTTTTTTTCTATTTAAGTCTTCATATTGATATATATTTATCCTTTTAAAAACTTGCGGTGACATATGTTTAGACAATTCATTGGTATATCCCTGCCTTGTCAAAAATCCTTCCTTTACTACTGCATACGTATCTGTACTTGAAAACCATCGAGGTGTAAATTTGGTGTAGGCATAGGAACTTACAATACATAGGCATAGTACAATTCCTATACTTAATATTATATTTTTTTTACTGGTTTTTTTTACTTTATCAAACATATATGTCTCCCTTTTATTGTAATTTAAAAGATTCTATATAATATAATGTTTCTTTTATATGTTATTTATAACATAATTTCCAATTAAAAGGAAGGTAAATATTCTGAGAATTGACTAATCCATGGTTGTTTTCAGACTTAATCTAAGTTCTTATGAATATTTAATCCTGTTGGACAAACTTCTAAGTCTAAAAGTTTATCATAAGTTTTTTATAATTCTACAAAGCCCTAATATCCTTAGCTATTTCATTAAAACAATCTTCTGCTTGAGGATAAATACCACATTTATCTATAAAAGCATGGTCTATGCCGTTATATCTTATATTTCTTGCATCTACCCCTGCATCAATTAGTTTCTTAACATAAACTTCACCCTGTACTCTTAGAAAGTCATACTCAGCATTTATTACTAATGTCTTTGGTAAATTACTAAAATCTTTTTCAAGTAATGGTGAAATATAAATATTTTTACCTTCAGTATATAGATCTTCAACCATACTATCATCTCTTAATTCAAGTACAGCTTTCTTTATTATTTCATCATTATTTTTTATATTGTATTGTGAAATTTGCCAATTATATTCCTCACCTTTATTATTTGTAAGTATAACTACAGGATAAATTAACGCTTGATATTTTATCATATTTGTTTTTTCATTTCTATCTTTTAAAGAACATACCGCTGCAAAATTACCTCCAGCACTATCTCCTGATACACATATTTTTTCTTTATATATATTTAATTTTCCTGAATTATTATATGCATATTTGACAGCATCAAAACAATCAATAACTCCCTTTGGAAATGGGTTTTCTGGTGCTAACCTATAATCTACTGATATTACTACAGCATTTGCTTTATCTGCAATTGCTTTGCAAGGGTTTTCTACAACATCTAATGTGCCTCCAACAAATCCACCACCATGGAAGAATATGACGCATGGAACTTTTCCCTCATTTTCTAGTGGAGTGTATATTCTTATTGGTATATCTCCATTTTCCCCTTTTATAGTTCTATATTCTGTTCCAATTTCTCTAGTTGTTATATCTTTGTTATCCCAGCCCATACTTTGCCTTATTTCCCCTACTTGATAACCATTAAAAACAAAGTTATCCTTTTCTTTGTCTTTCTTAACTTCAGGTTCTGTTAATATTTTATATACTCTTGGATCCATTACACCATCCTCATCCAAATCAGGTATCTGTTTTATGGTTATATCTATTCCATTAGCTTTTTCTATTATAGTTTTGTTTTTTAATATTTCTACTAAGTCTGAATATTTATTGTTTTTCATATTTATATTTTCCTCCAATAATTTAGATTTAATTTATGAAACTGTTTCCGGCTATTATTATAAATCTATTTTTAATTATAGTATCGTTTTTTTATGACTAAAATAAGGATAATTTCTAACCTAAGTTTTAATTATGTTAAATCTCTTGCTTGTATTATTTTCTTTTATCGTTTATTATAATTTTCATAAACGATAAATATTAAACAAGAATAAAAGCTTCCAATTATTCCTGTTTTATGATTATGTGGAGAGTGATTTAATGGATTACATACATGAGATAGTAAAAATTGAAGAACAAATGCCTATTAAAATTTATATACAAAAGCTAAGTACTTTTTTTATCGAAAAACATTGGCATTCTGATGTTGAATTAACTTATATAATATCAGGAAAAATTGATATGGTTAATATTGATGGTGTTAAATATACTGCAAAAAAAGATGACATTTTTCTCATAAATTCAAATACCATTCACTCTTTTTTCGTTGCACATGTTGAAACCAAAACAGTTACTCTTTTAATACCTTATGAATTTATTAAAAAAACATATCCAGAAATCGGAACAAAATTTTTCAATTGCATGTGTTTTTCTAATGCTAATAATGAAAAAAAGTTTCCATTTGATGATTTAAGAACTATCTTAGACCAAATAACTGAGTTTTATGATAAAGAACAATTATTTTGGAATATAAAGTTAACTAGTTTATCTTATGAATTAATATACTTTTTATTAAAAAACTTCACCCAAAATAGAACTGAATCAGAAATCATCACTAATAATGAAAATTTAGAAAAAATATCTATTATTTGTAATTACATAAAAAATCACTATAAAAAATCATTATCTGTTAATAAAATAGCTAGTATATACAGCTATTCTCCTGAATATTTATGTAGATATTTTAAAAAACATATGGGTATGACTATCCACAAATATATTGATACTATTCGTTTAATGAATTCCCATCGTGATTTGTTAAATACAGATTATTCAATTACTCGCATTGCTCTTGAGAATGGCTTTCCAAATGAAAAATCATTTACAAGGGTATTTAAATCAATTTATGAAGAAACTCCAGATAAGTATAGAAAAAAACTTCTCAATAAAAATTGTTTAGAATCTCAAAAATAAATAATAGTCGTTTAGCATATAATAATTATCGCTTTGTGCGTAATTTCAAAGGAGGTTACCAATTAACAATAATTAATAACCTTCCTTTGGAGTATATTTTATCTATTAAAAGTAGTCTACATCCAAATTTTGTCCATTTCTTCTAGTGATTTATTTTTTGTTTCAGGAACTTTTAACCATACGTAAAAGAAAGAAACAATACACATAATTCCAAAAACGGCAAAAGCTGCTCCAGCACCAAAATTAGATAAAATAATTGGGAATAATTGAGAAATCAGCCAGTTTGCTACCCACATACAAAATGTTGCAATAGCCATGGCTCTTCCACGAACCTTATTTGGAAAAATTTCGCCTAATATAACCCATACAACAGGTCCCATAGAAGCATTAAATAAAAACAAATATACTATAATAAAACCACTTGTTAATATTCCTAAATTCAAATTGAAATATATTGAAGCACCAACAAGTCCTTGCATACAAGCCATTCCTAAACTACCGCCCATTAAGAGCTTTTTACGACCAAGCTTATCAACAAGCCACATAGAACATATTACACCCAGTATAGCTGAAATACCTATGAAAGAAATAGTAACTGTTCCTAGGTCTCCTTTTGCACCAGCTGCTTTAAATACTTGTGGTGCATAGTAAATGATTACATTGATACCAACTAATTGTTGAAGCACAGCTAATGTAATACCTACTTTAAGCGCTTTTTTTACTTTAGATGACTTAAAATCAGCCCATGTATTTTTTTCATTAACTTTAATTGAATTTTCAATATTAATGACTTCTTTATTAGCTTCCACAGTTCCATTAATTTTTTCTAAAATGATTCTTGCTTCTTCTCTTCTACCTTTACTTATAAGCCATCTTGGGCTTTCAGGTATAGGTAATAAAACAAGAATATACAATAAGGCAGGTACACCACCTAGAGCTAAAATTACACGCCATCCAGTAGCAATTTTCCATGCAGGATCTGCACCATTCATTATGCCAGCATTAACAAAGTAGACAGTTATAATACCAATACCACAAGCAAATTGATAAGCTGAACTTAAGCGTCCTCTCATATGAGCAGGGGCAACTTCAGAAATATAAGCAACCGATAATACTGAAGCCATTCCGATGCCTAATCCACCGACTAAACGTGATATTATAATAGTTGTAACATTAGGCGAAAGAGCTTGAGCAATTGATGCTACTACAAATAGTAATGCTGAAATTTCTAATACCTTTTTACGCCCTATCCAATCACTAAAAGATCCCGAAATTAATACCCCAATAGCTCCACCAATTAAAATACTTGAAACGACAAATCCAACCATCGCACTACCAAATTGAAATTTTCCTTGAATTGAATCAATTGCACCTGATATAAGAGCTGAATCATATCCATATAGCACCCCTCCAAAGGCTGCAGCTATAGCTATAAATACAATGAAACCAATGGATCCTTTTTCTTTTTCGACTTTACTCATAATTAATTATCCCCCTTAATTTTTATAGCATTAATTTTATACCACCTCTTTCATTTTTAGTAAACAGTTTCAACTAAATCTTATTCGTTTTAGCTGAAACTGTTTACAAGTATTATTATATATACATCTAGGATACTAGTATCGTTATTTTTTGACTAAAACACGGTCTATTTCTAACATGTTTTTTAGTTTTTTTGTAAGCAACGCTACAAATATATTCTAGCAAATATAAAAGAACAAGATTATATACATAATAAAATAATATTCTCATGTTTTTATTTCGTAATAATCACTATAAAAGACACACCACTATCTTCATTTTGAGCCTTTATACTGCCATTGTACATACTTACTATTCTTTTTACAATATCCAGACCCAAGCCAAAGTTGCCTTCATTGCCCTTGTTAAAAGCCCAAAATATATTTTCAAGCCTATCATCAGGAATTTTTTCACCATCATTATATATAGAAATATACTGCCGTTTATCGTCTTCATATATATTTATCCTAATTAGGTTTTTTGCATACCTTAATCCATTTTCTATTATATTTTCAAAAACCACAGTCCATTGCTCTTCATCACCAGTTACTTTAATATTTTCAATTTCAATCTCAAATTTAATACCTTTCTTATTATAAAAAAAGCTTTCAATAATTCCTTCCACTAAATCCTTGATATTTGTTTTTTTGAATTCATTCTTATACTTAGACATATACTTGATTTTGGTTAAATAAAGTAGACCATTTACCCTCTTTTGCATTTTTTGGGTTTCATAATCAATAACTTTCATGGTACTTTTCAGATCTCCCTTTGGGTAAATTCCGTCTTCTACGGCATGCGCATAGCTCCTTATTACCATTAAAGGTGTCTTTAAATCGTGGGATGTCTTCTGTAGCATCGTCTGTTCATATTCATCCTGCTTAACAAGTTCTTTTCTCATATCCTCAATGGATTTTGAGAGTTCACCAATTTCATCATTTCTGTCTATGTCAATACTTTCATGCCACTGTCTTATACCTATTTTTTTTACCTTGCCTTGCAATTCCCTTAGAGGTAGCACCAGCTTTTGAGCCATATATTTTGCGCCTATAAGACATATGATTAATGCAATAATCATTACAGAGAATAGCCTACCTATTAAACTCGTATACAAGGAATTTCTGTAAGTATCCCACATATAGGATATTTCGAAATTCCCTTTTTTATTGATCCCGGTTGACCGCATTACATATAGTATTCTGCCAGAACTTGTGCTTTGAACATATCTTTGAGTGGTATTAGTTTGGCTCTTCACTTGTTTTTTTAATTTCTTAAGGAAAGACTCTGCTTCAATATTATCTGGTGTAATTTTTTGTATTTTCACTATATTTGCTTCAGAGTTATTATAATTTAATTTCATGTGTTTTACAGCACGGATGTCATTACTTACTGTAGCCGTATTCTCCTCTTCATTAAGGTCATACATACCTGTACTCTTTTGGATTAAGTTCTCTTGAGCCGTTTCAATAGTTTTATATATCTCATTGGTAAAGAAGGATCTTATTGTTAATGAAAAATATACTGATAATAAAACGAACACAATTATAATTACTAATGTGAATATAATCCATATCTGTGTAGCCAGGGGGCGATTCTTTAGTTTCTTCATAATAAGTCCTTTCTAACAGGATAGCCTGTATCCATGTCCATATATGGTCTCTACCTTTAATTTAGGAATTTTTTTTCTAAGTCTCCTGACCAAATCATCAACTACTCTGTCACTTCCAAAATAGTTATCTCCCCATAGGTCGTTAATTATCTGCGCCCTTGTGACTGCTCCACCTTTCTTATTTATTAAAAGTAGTAACAGATCGAATTCCCCTGAGGTCATAGATACTACTTCATCATTAAACTTTACTAATCTTCTCTCTATATCAATAGTATAACCTTCAATAATTAAAACTTGCTTAACCTTATCATTGTTATAAACTCGATCTAACAATTTTTGTACTCTTATAACAAGTTCTCTTGGCATGAATGGCTTTGCGAGATAATCATCACTGCCCATTTCAAGGCCAATAATTCTATCGATATCTTGATCTCTTGCGGATATAAATATAACAGGAACATCTTTATTTTTTTCCTTTATTTCTTTTAGTAACTGAAATCCATCTATATCAGGAAGCGTAATATCTAGAACCCATAAGTCGACGTTGTTATCTATGGCATTCCTTGCGGATTGTCCATTTAGAAAAGTGGTAACCTGTAAGCCCTCATTTTGAAGATAAGATTTCAATATATCGTTTAAGTTTTCTTCGTCCTCTACCAGATGTATTTTATAACTCATAGCTTTATAAACATCTCCTTTTAATCAATTACCTTCTACAAGTATACCAAATAAAACCTTTTAAATACTAATCACGTATAATATGTGTATGATTCACACAATTCCACATAATCATTTAACTGTTATACCATATTTTGAGTATATAATTAATCTTATAAACAAATATATTAAATATTGGAGGAATGAATATTATGATAAAAAAACACATATTAGGTGCATTAGCACTATCAATGTTAATACCCCTTAGTGTAGGTGCTCAAACATTAACAACTAAATCAAATACTAAGGCGACAACAACTGCAACTCAAAAAGATCCGGCTAGAGTCCCTTATGCAAGTCAAATAAAATTAGGAAAACAAACTATTAAAACTAACAATAAAACTAATCAGACAATTAAAGCTGCTATAAAAGGGAAGCTTGTTCAAGTTAGAACGTTAATAGCACAAGATAAGACTAACAAAACTTTAAAAACTAAAAAAGACGCTTTAAAAGCTCAACGAGCTCTTATAAAAGCTGACAAAACTGCATTAAAAGGTATCAATGTAAAATTAGTTGCTGATAAAAAAATTGCTAAAACTGATGTAACCAACAAAAATTATGCAGCTTTAGTAAGCGACCTTAATAATATAGCTTCACTACAAACAAGTGAAACACCAATATTACAAAAATTAAGTTCTGATTTAGATACATTAATAAGTTCATTAAGCAAATAATAGAAATTAAATTCAGTTCTAGATCAATCAGCCATAAAAAGCCTAGCAATTACGCTAGACTTTTTATTTTTTGTACTGTTATTTTATAAAAATTAAAGTGATTATAACCCAAGTACCAATTGAGTTATATTCAGATTGAGACTATTTCCTATTTTAAAGAGTAATACATATAATATATTTATGGAGAAACAGCAACAAAATTGGCACCCTATCACTATGCTACCTATGATGTCTACAATGATAACTGGTCAACTACAAGAAGCTAAAGCTCAATATGAAAATCTTTTGAAGGCACAATCTAAACCATATGTTTAGAATCATACATAATAAAGCTCGCGTTTTCATCAAATCATCTCCTGCGGAGCTGCAATATTAACGACTTTAAATTTATTTATTAGCCCAAAATTTATGAGCAGCTGTTTTATGAGAAAACCGTTAGCTGTTACATTAAACCTCTAAATTAAAAATAGCTACTACACTATCTTTATTTCCAAGGAAAGAAAACAGGGTTGTACTATCAAAATTCACTATACTAACTATATAACTAAATCAATAATTTATTAATTATTTAAAATTATTATGAAACATACAAATACAAAGATACAAAAAAATATTAAGTTCGTTCTAAGCTATATATAGGTTGTTAAGCATTTAGTTAAATTTAACTAAGCAATTGTAGACTTGAATAGATCTGTTTATATGATATATTGCGGATCATGAATGTAATATATTTAATCATAATCACTGTAGGAATTGTTACCCCTCGGAAAAAGAGTAATTATTTTTTTTGCTTTGGACTAGTTTACTGAAAGAATTGCAATGAAGAGAAGAATGAACGGAATGGAGATTCTTTGATGTCCAGGCAGATAACTTTTGTAATCACATCGATGGTGTAGATTTATCTTATTTAAAATACATTCAATATAACAAGTCAACACGTTATGTTACATTGAAAATGAATTTTTTAAGGAATAGTCAATAGCCCCAATGTGAATGTAGCTCAATTACTATTGTGTTACTTTCACTATTTTTTGGTGTTGTAGTATATTTCACAGATGTCCACTATCCCAACTCTTATGAAAAAGGTTTATAACCGTTTTGTTACAATAGTTCCCACCCCAATTAACATAAATAATACCGTCAAATATACCATTAACATACCAGTTTCAATAGAATGAACACCCATTGCATATAAGATTAGTAAAGCAGCCGCACTACCAAAGAGAACAACATAAAGTGCAATCATAAAATATCGCTGTATAAGTATTACAGTTCGTTCATCCACATCTGGTACATTACCATTTTTATTTTTATTTTTATTTTTATTCCAATTAAATAAAAGTGAATATATGACAATTCCTAGGACTGTACCAACCGTGAGAACAATGGCACTATAGTAGCTATATTCGTCAGCTTCTTTCCCCGAAATATATACACCTATTAAAATACATCCAATTATAAAAGCCCAAACAACGATTTGTAACTTTTGTTTTTTCATAGTTTATTCCTCCTCTTTTGCTTTCTCTAGATAAAACAATTTCTCAATTGGCACATCAAAATACTGTATTAATTTTAGTGCTAACTCCAAACTTGGATTATACTTATTCTTTTCAATTGCATTGATCGTTTGCCGTGTGACTTGTAGATCTTCTGCCATCTTAATTTGTGTTATTACCCTTTTTTGACGGATTTCCCGAATATGATTTATTACTTTCATTAGTAACCCTCCAATCAACAAGTAAAGATATCTTTACTTGCATTATAAATAAAGCATACCCGAATGTAAAGATATATTTACACTAAAGTACGCTTTTTTATTCCAAAAATAAAATTGTGCTATGTGATTTATTATTTTCTAAAATAGATTATATTAACAACAATTTATAAATGTGATATAGCCTTAAAGTGAAAGTAACTCAATTGGTATTGTGTTACTTTCAGAATATCAATACACATAATAAAGTAAACCCATATTTCTTGAATTACACTTGGAACATGTTTTTGTGTTTTTCATATTACACCTCACTTTCTATTAGATCTATAAATTATTGCACCGTTATATTATACAAGAATCAAACCAATAATTATAAAATGAATAAAAAAACGTCAAAAGTTCGTATTTTATTAACGTAAAGTTCGTTTATTTTATAGTGAGGTCATGAAAGTTAGGTATATAGCCAAAGTTCGTTTTGGGGATATTTAACGAACTTTATAAATAAGTATGTTTTTCACATATATATTTCAATTAATAATGTTTAGCTAGTATAATGCCAGTATTTACTGGCTATGCTATGATTATCAGATGTAATATGCAATCACTTGTTTAAAAAGTAGTAGGCTATATCCTTACTATTTTTTTTTATTTTCTTTATATTATGTAACATTCAAATTTTGAATTAATAATAATTACCCCTACAATTTCCAGTAGATTATATAAGAAAGATCACAGTATAATTATCTTATTATGAAAAAAAATAGGGGGGTGAATTATGTTTGGAAATAAAGAAAGCAAGGAATATAAGTAAACTAAAGAAATGCAAAAGTTTATGGAAATATATCAGTTAGAAGATTTAGAAGATAAAGATTTAATCGTTTTGAAAAGAATAGCTAATGATTTAGCTGGTAATAACTTTTTTAAAGTTGGGATGGCATTAAGTTTTGCGAAAGCTGATGATCAGGCTAAAGTAACTTATTTGTCAGCACAGGTTGAATAAAACTGGATGATAATAAGACAACTAGGGCGATTAAATAAAAATATAGAAAAATTGCTAAATAAGTAAAATTCACCTTTGTATTTAAAAACTAGTCCCCAAAAGGGAGCAAATAGATCTATTAAATGAATTAAAAAAGTTAATACATCACCGAAACGTGATTATAATGGGGGAATCGTTTAATGCAAAGCAAGTTCGAACAACTTTATGATACGTACTATGATTGCGTATACAGATATATTTTTGTTTCTGTGAAAAACAAACGGAATGCAGAAGATATAATAGCTACTGTATTCACCAAAATATTTGAAAATGAAGATAAGATTATTGAAGTAGAAACAAGTAAAAATTGGGTTTTTCATATTGCTTATAATACTATATTAGATTTTCATAGGAAAAACAGTAAAGTAATCTATATTGAAAACTTTTTAGATATAAGAAGTGAGAATTTTGGATATGAAGGGATAGTTAGTTCATAAATTTTGAACGATATGCCCAAACCCTTTAATGATGCCTATTCTGAATAGATTGGAAGTTCTAAAAGATTTAAATTCTTACATAAACAATAAAAAAGTTATGGAGAAACAAAAATAAAAGGAGCTTGATAAATTGGTAGCCCAATATATGCGTAAAAAATACAATAAGATTTGGAAAAATAAAATGTCGTGAAAATAGACTTCCACGTCATTTGTTATGTGCTCTTATCTAGCCTATACCATCATTCATGCTATTTTGATATGCAATAAGGCTCTATTTTAATGCATAAAAGGTGTCTAATTGAAAATATGCACCCTCTTTATGCATTATTTATCATTCTATAATTTTAATAAAATCGTTATTTTATTAAAATCAAGTTAGTATAATTGTAATTTTTATTTTATTCTTTTTTTAGAAAACAATAATTCTTTTTCTTAATAGAATCTCATCTACTAATTCTTTATATTTCAAATACATGAACTATCTCATAAATGAATATCTGAAAGTTCCACTTTTATGTTTTCATTTTTACTTGACATTTTTTTATTATGTGTTAAATTTTCATGAGACACATTTCTTGAAGGAAGCTTTACTATAAACTTACTTCCATTCCCAACTTCACTTTCAGCATAGATGTGTCCACAATGTAATTCCACAATTGACTTAACTAAACTTAGTCCTATACCTGTGCCTTCTGCATTTCTTGATAGTGATTTATCTACCTGTTTAAATCTATCAAATATTGTACCCAAGTTTTTTTCTTCAATGCCAATGCCATTATCCTCTACTGATATTTCAACAAATTTATCCTTATCTTTAATATTAACAAATATTTTATCACCTTTATCTGAGAATTTTATCGCATTTGATATAAGATTTAATACTACTCTCTCAATTTTCTCTGGATCACAAGCAATTATTTTTTCTTCTGTATCAGTATCAAAAATAATATTTAGCCCTTTAATTTCAGTAAGATTAGTTACAGACATAACGGTATCTTCTACTACTTCGACTATATTGTTATTTGATAAGTGCAATTCAAAGAATCCTGTTTCAATTTTCGATGAATCAACTATGTTACTAATAAGTTTGGATAATCTATAGCAATTTTGTTTCATTGAGCCAATATAATTAATAATTGAGCTCTTCATTTTGTCTAATGAACCATTACTACAGTATATACTAAATAATTGAACTGTCGCAGACAAAATATTTAGAGGTGTTTTAAGTTCATGAGATATATTAACAATAAATTCTTCCTGGGATTTCAATGCTTTCTTCATAATTATATTAGAATTTACTTCAGTTTGGAGGCGCTCCTTGGTAAATTTTAATTCTTCTTCAAGTTGTATAATTATTTCATTCGTTTCTCTTTCTAAATAATTTTTTCTGTAATTGAAATTTACAGCTGGCATTATATCTTTCATGATGCATATCTCCTTTTGTATTAATATTCTTTATATTTATTCAATCATGTTACATTTAGTTTGTAAGCTTTACTTTTATCTACAATTAAAATTTTTTCATAACATTCCATTTTTTATATTTAAATTTAACTTTTGAGTTTATTTTTGTTTTAGAATAGATAATGATAATTGAACATGCTATGATTATATCAGCTCTAATTATCGTTATTGGCTATTATTCGCATTTTTTTCAAAAAAACTTGTATATATTTAATACATTTTAAGAGAAGAAAGGATGTGTCATTGTAATATGTATAAATTTACACTTAAACTACAAGAAGTTAGGAAGCGCATGTGTATGACACAAAAAAGATTAGCGTTTATAGCGAGTGTGTCTCAAAGCCATATTAGTGAGTTAGAGAGAGGTCACGAAAGCCCAACATTAAAAACTGTAGAAAATCTAGCTGATGCACTTAAAACACACCCATATGATTTATTAGAAGTAGATACCTTTAAAAATAAAAAACACTACATCAAATAATTTGGATATAACAGTGTTTATATTTTCTTCTAAATATTTTTATATTTTCTAATAATGGAAGCATTTTGAAAACGTTATATTTGGACACCAAAAAGGTGAGTAAGAAGTGAACTAGAGTATAAGCAAATTGGGACTAAAATCAAAAGTGGCATACAATATAACGAAAATTATATTGTATGCCCTTGATTATGTTGTATTTCTTCTAGCTATGATATGCTTATATTAAATTTCTCGTTGCACCTTCACAACACCCTTAATCCTTCTTTTAAAACATTTAATATATCAGTATTCATATTCATTAGCTCCTTTCTCCCTCATTTGCTTTTTACATTCATTTAGAACCTCTCTAAGCCACTTTAAAGAATCCAAGCTATAATGGTTTACTCTTGGATTACCATCGAAGACATAGCGAGTAGGATTGCGTTAAGCGGAATCCGAAACCCTTATACGAGCGTTACATGCTAACTGGCGTTCAGATATCTAATTTTTTTAAATTCATTTCTAAGATTCTCAACATCAAATAAAGTGTTTAGTTTAACAAAACTAAGCTTCTAAATACAAATTTCAATTTAAATTAAATTTATAATATCCTAAAAAAAATCAATATTTTTCCATCAATTGAGTGTTTATTATTATCATAAACTCACTCTTAAAAAGTGTCCCAGAGGTCACAAAACCAATGTACTATATTTGTAATATATTAGATAAAACAATGCATTCAAATGTACAATAAGAAAAAAGACTTTAGTTTAAATCTACTATAAGTCTTTATATATCAAAGCTTTATGCTGTTTTTACGAATGTAAGGTTTTAATCAAAATCGTACATTCGTTTGTGACATAATTAAAGAATGCTACGAACGATTTTTATTGTAACATTCTTATAATTTCTTTATCCTAATATCGTGTTAATTAATTCATTTTTCGGTTGTTTAACAATGAGATGTGTTGAGGTCCATATTTCTCCATTACCAACTATAAATACTCTATCAAAAAACTTTTTTAACTTTGAAAAAGATAAACAACTCTCTATTTCGGCTAATGTCCAACCTGATAACGGTACTCCAAATAACCCATTATTTTTATTACATTCCGATAATAAATACATAACAAGTTTATCATTAATAAAATCCTCTATTTTATCTAAATGTTCATCTACTATTATCTCAAATGCTGTTGCTAATTGCAGATTTAAAGAACTAAACATCTTATTATTAATCCTAAATATAGCTTTTAGACTGTTATCTATTTTATCTTCTTTATATAATTTCTCATATGTTAAATTCGCTTCTTCAAGTAATGTACTTGCCCAGATACCAATAAATTTTTTATCATATACAAAAGCCCTAACATTTTTAAAAATACTTGGAAGCAACCTGACTGTTGGTATATTTATAAACTCTGTAAAATTCATTCCTACTTTAAAATATAATGTTATTGGCATATTTTTAATGCCATGATGATAAACTATACCAGTTAAAACCTGTATCAAATTATTTGTTGTAAGGATTTCCCTGCAATCCAGTTTCTCAATGTATTTAAGTGATGATACTCTTTGGAAATCATACGTGGATTCAAAGCCATTATTTATATTAGTTTGTACTTTTAACTCTTCTAACTCAACTTTTTTCAACATAAATCTGATACTCCTTTATTATTGCATTTAGGTTAAAATATATTTTTTAAAATTTTTAATGTTGCGTATTATTCATTTATTTCGTCACAAGTCCCCCCCTATCTAATGATATTGAGGTACTTGCTTTAAGTTCATATTAATATTCTTTAATCGTTGTGAATATACTTTATTTTTTAAATTATGGTATTATTAAAAGGAAGATATATCAGAGGTGCATCCGCTGGTGGCTATGCAGCCCTTCACAATGCATTTCGATATCAACATATGTTTTTAAAAGTATGAGGTCAGTATCACCACCAGTTGTGGTTTTATACTGAATGCCAGTTTTCGTACCAGCATATCCCTTTTCTATCATTTTATTTTCAAAGCCCTGGCGAACCAGAGCAAAAGATTCTATAAGCGTATAGATGCCAATAAAAATTTAAATATATTAAAATATAAGCCCATAAGTCCTATACCAGCAATATTACCACTGATACTCCCACACCTCAAGGAATGGGGTTCTTAGATACGTTAACTTCTCAAATACTCTCATCTATTAAGGATCTAATAAATTACACATATAAGAACTCATTAATTTCTCTAAAACTTTTACTACCAATCACTCTAATGAATGAATTAACGATAGTCCAAGGCTCATATCAAAACCTTTTATTTGCTTCTAAATACCCATACTACTTATCAAATTAATACTACTCTGTATTTTTAATATTTCTTTATCATGAAGTTTTCTAAAATTATCGAACTGCTTAAAACATAATTCTTTGTCTATTTCTTCTAAATTATCTTTTACATTCATTATTAAAAAGCTTGAATACAAATCTCTCTGTATTTTAAATTCTCCAAAATCATTCCATCTTTCAGATAATTTCTTTTTT
>NZ_JAHLDU010000041.1 GCF_018861905.1 Clostridium sp. DSM 17811 | reverse complement strand
AATGTTGGACATAAAAATACTCCTCCTTACAATCTTTGATAATTACTTATCTCAATTATTGCCAAGAAAGAGTACATTTTATTCTGTTTACACAAAATTATTTACAGGTCCTTTGGGTAATTTTTGTTACTTTAAATATATAATAAATAAAGATGCAACCATTTTTGGTTGCATCTTTATTTTTATCTAATTAGAGAATATTAATTTTAATAAAATATTTGTACTATTTAGAAACCTATGCAACCACTTAATGTAGCTCCTGTAATATTATTTGTACCATTTTTAGATGTACAATTATTCATTATAGCTTTACCAAATGTAACTGTTTTTCCGCCTAAAGCTGATGGTGCACCTGTAAGTGGGAAATTAAAATTATTTTTACCATTCTTTTGACCAATACAACCCGTCATTGTAACAACACCATTTTGATTGTTTCTATCAAATCCACTGCCTGTGTTACCTATTGCGGTGCAATCAATAAGCAGATGTTTTAATGGGTCTAAATGTGCTGCTACTCCTGTAGTTTTGTTGTCTACTCCGCCGACTTTAAATCCATTGCCGTCACCTTTTATTCCACCGCAGTCACCATTGTTTATAGCTTTGCATCTTGTAAATGTTACAGCGCCATGAGCAGCATATAAATCATAGCCATCATCTGAATTTCCTTCAGCGGTACAATCTGTTAATGTATTTCCAACACCTGAATGTAATTTAATTGCAAATCCATCAGCATTTTCTCCTGTTGCATCTGCATTACTATAGGAGTAAACGTTGGTTAAAGTATTATTAGCTGCCCCATTTGATAATTGTACACCGGCGTCATGGTTACCATGGACCTTTAAGTTTGTTAGTTTATTACTTGACCCTTCCATATATATTCCATTATCTGCAGCGCCATAAAGCTCTAAATCAGTAATTGTAGATCCATTAGTTTTAATTGTGAATCCCTTGCCATTACTTCCACTAGTTGAGGAAAAATTTATTTTCCCAGCTCCGGCTTTTCCTGATATTATTACTCCTGCTGGTACAACTACTGATCCTGAAGTTACTGTTCCAGTGATTGCAATTGTATCTCCGGATTTAGCTGAAGCTAAAGCGCTTGATAATGTAGGTCCTCCAGCTTTAACATAGGTAGTACTAGCCGCAGCAGAGGCCGAAGTACTTTGTAATAAACATCCTCCCATAACTATTGCTCCTAGTGCTGCTACCATACATAAATTTTTAAGTCTTTGCATTAAATAACCCCCTGTATATTTTTTTAGATTAATATATGTAAAATGTTTGAATATATAGCAATATTGAATTTTTTATTTATTATTTTCATCATATGTAATGTGTTAACAAATATTATGTTATCATATTTCCATAGTCATGTAAACGATTTTAAGAATTTCAAACATATTTATTTGTTCGAATTTTTTAATATCACATTTGAACAAATTTGGGAATATGGTCTACAAAACTGGCATGACAAATGTCATGCAACTTTTACAAAAAATATATAAATATTAATATAATGGACATATAATATAAATATTGGTTATTAGCCCCAGCTATTTATTTCTAACAATAAGAAGTATGGTAGGTTCAATACAAAAACCAAAGAAAAAAATTTAGGAGTGAGCATTAATGAAATTTATTAAAGATTTGAAAATTATCCAAAAACTACTGTCAGCATTTATCATAATGGCATTGTTTATGTTTATTATTGGGTTTATTGGAATGAATAATGCGCAAAAAATGAATAAAGATATTACTAATATGTATAATTCGGATCTGATAGGTGTTAAGGATGCTACTAACATTAAATCAAATTCATTAGAAATTAAAGCGGATCTATTGTTAATTGCTAATCCTAAAAATAAAAGTGATTTACAGAAAAACAAAGATGATATTGCAGGATTACAAACTAAAAATGATGCACTTATTGAAGAATATAAGAAAAGTACAACTAATGAGTTACAGAAAGAACAAGTAACAGAACTTCAAAAATCACTTGTAGATTATCGCACAACCAGAGAGGGTGTAGTTAAACAAGTTGATGAAGGTAATTATGATAAGGTAAATGAGCTTTTCCCAGGTGTTACCAAGAGTAGAATTGAATTGTTTACAGTTCTAGAAAAAATACTAAAATCAAATATGGATACAGCAAAAGTTGACTATGAAGCTAGTCAAGTATCGTTTGGCAAATCCTTTGTTCAAACTACAGCAATAATTGTTATAGGATTATTTATGGCTATTACATTGGGTTTAATTATTTCTATTTCAATTTCAAGGCGTCTAAAGAAGGTTTTAATAGTTGCACAGGCTCTTGGCGAAAATGATTTATCAAAAACTGTTGATCTCGATACTAATGATGAGATTGGTATTTTAGCAAAATCTTTAAATAAAGCTATAAAAAACTTGAAAATATTAATTGGAGAAATATCAGGAAGTGCCACTGATATTAATGCTACCAGTGAAGAACTATCGGCTACAACGCAGGAAATATCGGCAAAAATGGAGATTGTGAATGAATCTGTAAGACAAGTATCATTAGGAGCAGAACAGCTAAGTGCCACAACAGAGGAAGTAAATGCAACTGCAGAAAGTATCGCAGAAAATGTGTCTGATGTCACTAAAAGGGCACAAAATGGGAATAAGATCGCAAGCGATATAGAAGTAAGGGCAAAACAAGTCAAAGAAGATGCTGAGGATAACTTCAGTATAGCAAATAAATTATATTTGGAAAAACAAGCAAGTATACTAAAAGCAATTGAAGAAGGCGAAGTTGTTAGTGAAGTTAAGATAATGGCGGACGAAATAGGAAATATAGCAAGTCAGACAAATCTTCTTGCACTTAATGCAGCGATTGAAGCAGCAAGAGCAGGAGAAGAAGGTAAGGGCTTTACAGTAGTTGCAGATGAGGTTAAAAAATTAGCTGAAGCGTCATCAACTATAGTTCAAAGGATTCAAGCGGTAACTTTAAAAGTGGAGCAGGCATTCCATAATATTTCTAACAATGCTCAGGACGTGTTGAGCTTTATCGATGATAAAGTTACACCTGATTACCAATTATCCGTAGATACAGGTAAGCAATACGGTGATGATGCCATAGTATTTAATGAGCTATCGACGAGTATTGGAGACTCAATGAATATAGTAAATGAAACTGTATTAGGAATTAAAAAGGCGATTGAAACTGTATCAGCTACAGCTGAGGAATCAGTTGCAAGTTCTGAGGAAATACTTGCAAGTGTTGATGAGTCTGTTATGGCAATTACGGAAATAGCAAAAGCTTCTCAAAATCAAGCGATACTAGCAGAGAAACTAAACAATATGGTTCAAAAGTTTAAATTGTAGAATATTAATTAAAACCCCGTTTAATTAAATGGGGTTTTAAAATGTTTATTTCTTGATGAGTTGTTTTTTAAAAGTATCTACTTGATGCGCAAGCCATTTTATAACTTCTTTTTTATCCTTATCTATAGGGGAAATCTGCTCCCAAATCTCTTTGAAATATCCTTCAAAAGCATTAACGACCATGGGTTCTTGAATTATTATGGCGTGTGTTGAAGACTCAATATGAACGCTATGTTTTTCTTTGATAATAAAAGAAGAAACGGTATTTCCTTTGTTTTTATAAAGAGTTTCATTAACAAAAGAAAATTTATAGTTGTCATAGGTTTTCAATAAATTAATTATATTTTGTATAAGTATAATTATATCTTCAATATCAAAATTAATTGTATTAACTACGTTAAAACAGCAAAAAGAGAGTTCATTGTTTTTAATTATATTTTGTATAGAGCTTAGGGGATATATATCTAAATATTCATGCTGCTTTATATTTAGCAAAAAAGAATTTACTCTACGCTTGTGTAGTTCTAATATTTTTATTAGCTGATCATTAGTAAAGCTCAGTTTGACTAATAATTTTTTCAAAAGTATATTGGGAATAAGTAATAAGCTAAGGGTATTTTTAAACAAAAATCGGCTTCCTGCTGTATTATCACTTTCATCTAAGGAGTTATTGTATGCTATACTTTCATCTAAATCATAGTATTCCATTAAGGATTTAGATAAAGGTAAAAGATTTAAATTAAAATTTTTACATAAGATATCAATTCCGACTTGATTGTTGGTATAAAAAGCGCAGTCTATTTCAGAATTTAGACTTGTTGAAAAACAACTAAAAGCACCTTCACCAGGAATAATAACGACTTCTCTACCGTGAGAAGCTACATCATAAGTTTTATAGTAATAAAGGAAGAATCGACCGGTTTCTAACAAGGGAATAGTGAAAAGTATAAGATTCATTATTTCCTTTATATTTTGGTTTAATTTGAATAGAAATTTTACAGTCCAACCATTTATCAACGCCTTTAAAATAGCCTCTTTCCACCCTGCAAAATCTTTCTGGATTTTTATTAGATCTAGATTATTGTCAGAGGATAGGTAGATTACATTATTGTCTTTACCTTTTTCTTTTCCTGCCTTTTCAATTAAAGCTAATATAGATGCTAAAACATTTTTACGGCCAATAATGATATTATTATCAGTATTATCATTTGATAAATCAATTTTTTTATTGATTCTTATTTTTTTACCTTCCAAAGAACAGCCTTGAGCTTCTAAAAGAACCTTCATTATTTTATTTTTTCTGGATACTCTTATGTCTAAATTTCCACAAATTATCTTAAGAACATCATTTAAACGTTGTTCTTGAATAGAATTCAAAATGTTCTCGGAAAGAAAGTTTGTTATGCTTTCTATATAATTTCCGTGATACGAAGGAATTCTTTGCTCATGTAACCAGCGACTTATTAGAGAACTGTCAACGTTAATTCCTTTAGCTAATCGATTATTACTCATATCTAATGAAGAAAGTAGCAGTTGAAGACATTCTCCAAACTTAACTTTTGTAATCATAAAAATGCTCCTTTTGAAAAAATGTCATGTTTATTTTATAAAAACTATGTAAATGTTTAAACATAGATATATACAATATTACATTAATATATTACCATTAAATATAAAAAACGACAATTTTATTTTTGATTCAAAATCATTTATAGAATATTCATTGACTGTATTATTTATATTTTGTACAATGGTAATTGGGAATTATAACAAAAGGAGGGAGATAATATGACTAGAACTAAGGGCGCTAAAAGGAACAAATTGATAGGGATACTTATTATTTTAGTAGGTATACTAGCAGTTTTTGCATACATGATATTGTATAACGGTGGAATGACAATTAGAAAAACGACTACAACAGAGGTTATAGGAAAGCTTGCAAAGGTGCAGATAACAGGTGGAGAATTCGAATTAACTCAAAAAAATATGGATGAGTTAAGCAATTTATATTTTGCAAAGCCTATAACCAAAGGAAATATGACTCTTAATGGAGTTAATGTAGAAATCTTAAATGATGAGCTTTTAATAAATGCTCCTATAAAATACAAGAATCTTAATTTATTGTTTTCATCAAAGGGAAAGGTAAGTGTTTTAAATGGAAAAGTTACGTATGATGCCGATAATTTTAAAATCGGAAAAGTTAGATTACCTAAAAAAATTGTTTTATCTCAAATTATAAAGCTTAATAATAAAAGCTTTTATGTTGAGGATAATTCAATAAAAATTAATCCAAGTATGTTTCCTTTTAAAATAAGTAGTCTTAAAATTAAAGACAATAAAATACTCGCAGCATCTCCCCAGCAGAGTATAAAAAAGTCTTTTGAAGAGATTACTAAAATGAGTGGGGCAGAGATTGATAAGCAACTAGAAATACTAAAACAAAAAATACAAAATGCTGCTGAACTTATGAGTGGAGAAGCAGAAAAAGCAAAATTAAAAGAAATTCAAGATAGTATAGAAAAGGCTAAGGGTAAATCAATAGATGAAAAAAAACAAATTATAAGTGATAGTCTTAATAAGATTGATGGAGCCATTAGTAAAGTAACAGACAGTGGTAAAAAGAAAGAATTGGAGAAAATTAGAGCTGCGGCTGAAAATGCACAAAAGATTGCAGTGGAAAAACAAAAAATATCTCAAAAGCAGAATGCTACTAAAAGTGCTTCATTAACAAAGGCAGGGGATGATTTAAGTGGCGCATATTCTCAGGTAGGGACTTCAAAAGAAAGACAGATGATATCAATAATGAAATCAACTATGAGCGAGATGGCATCGAATTCATCTTATAATTCTAGCGCAGATCAAGCCTCAGTTAGGTCTATTTATAGCACGCTTGATTCACAAAGTAAGAATAAATTTAAGTATGCATTAGCTAGCAATGTTGATTCGGACAATCTTTCTGTGTTAAGACAGATTTTTGGAATGTAAAAAAGGATAGTGAGATCACTATCCTAAAAATTACTATGCTATTTTGACATAATTGTTAGTATCACATCTTTGGCCGTTTTTTGAATCAAAATAATTGCCATGTGTGTACCTTTTTTAGCATTTAGACTATATGATTTTTTTGCTTCAGTAATAGTCCAACCATCTTGTTTTAAGATAGCTTGATAATCATTAAATACCTTAACATCTGTTGTATTTTTTAAGGTATATGTAGACGCAGCAAGTGCTTTTTTTGTTTTAGCAGTGTATTTAGCTGTTTTTACTCCATTATATGTTGGGAGATATGCTAAATCCTTAGTATATGTTATTTTAGCCTTAGCAGGAGTAGTAGCAGCAGGAGTAGTAGCATTACTAGTCTTACTTGCATCTGTAGTGGTTTTACTACCACATGCAACGAAAGATAGAGATATAACTAACACCATTGTAATGTAGAGAAACTTTTTCATGAAAAATCACCTCCTTAAAAAATTAGTCTCAATGTATATTTTAAAGCAATTAATGGTAATGTCAAGTATATACACCGTGAAAGTAATAGGAGTAGAAATATTGTCAATATTTCAAAAATTTTAAATTTATTTGTTTGAAAAAAGAGGAAATTGTGTTTTTTTGTCGAATTTACATATTAGTATAGTTTGTGACTGATATATAAAGGGGATTAAAAAAATGGTAAATCAAGAGATAAACATAGTCATTGCGGATGACAACAAAGAATTTTGCAATGTTCTTAATGAATATCTATCGAATGAGAATGATATTAATGTTATTGGCATTGCAGGAGATGGAATAAAGGCAATAGAACTTGTTTATGAAAAAAAACCTGATTTATTAGTGCTTGATATAATTATGCCTAATCTTGATGGACTTGACGTTTTAGAGAGATTAAGTAGGATGAATATGAATTCAAAGCCTTGTATAATAGTTTTGTCAGCGGTTGGGAATGATAAAATAACTAAAAGAGCCATAACTCTCGGGGCAGATTATTATGTTGTAAAACCTTTTGATATGGAAGTATTTGCTCAAAGAATAAGACAGATGTTAAATAACACTATCAATAGTGGTAATGCAGCACGAACATCTACTTATTCTGATAATACTCAGAGTGGAACTTATGAAAATGAATCTACTAATGTTGATATGATGAATGAAATAACTAATATTATCCATCAGATCGGAATACCTAGTAATTTAAAAGGGTATATGTACATAAGGGAAGCAATAGCTATGGTTATTAATGACACTGGACTTTTATCATTAGTAACAAAAGTGTTGTACCCATCAATAGGTAAGAAATTTAGTACTACAGCGAGTAGGGTGGAAAGATCAATGAGACACGCGTTAGACATTGCTTGGAGCGGTCTTAAAGAAGAGAAGGTTAATAAAATTTTTGGTTATACAACCTGTAATAAAAAAGGTAAGCCTAGTAATTCTGAATTTGTAGCCATGGTTGCTGATAAGTTAAGAATACATAATATAGAGTAGTTAGTGATTTTATGATACAATAATAAATATAAAAAGTTTATTTAAAAATATAAAATACTGTTGCTAAGGAAGGAAAAATATATGAGTAATATTGATATACAAAAGGTTGGGAATGATTTTATTGTTATAAATGATAAATTAAGTGGGATAGTTACTATAACTACTGAGGATTTAGCTGAGCAAAACTTATCTAATAATTTTATTTATAAAGTTTGTCCAGATGGTGAAATACTAAATGTTGGTAATGAGAATAAAGCAGATGAAAAATTAAAGAAAAAAGCAGTTAAGAGTTCAAAAGAAATTTTAAGGGATAAATTAATAGCGGATGGATTTGAAAAAATTCCAGAGAATTTATCTAAATTAGAGCTTACTAAAATATTGGAGTTTTCTGAAAATAAAATTGTTAAAAACAATAAATATTCAAAGATGTTTCCTTTTAGTGTTGAGAAGACTGAAAATTATGATTTAAAAGTAATATTACTAATGTACAATGGAAGTAATAATGAAACAGATATAAATAAGTTTCCATTAAAGATAAAAGATGCAAATGGTAATGTGTTAATAGCTGACCTTGTCGATATAAATAAAACAATAAGTGTCTCTAAAATAGGTATATGTGAAATACTAATAGAAAAGGCACGTCTTAGTGAACAATTACCAGATTTAACAACTTGGACTATTACCTTTGAAATGGCATAAAATGATATAAATTAATATTTAAAAAGAAGATGTTTGGAATGAGTTTATTCCAAACATCTTCTTTTTTTAACGTAAGGGAGCTTTTGTCAAAGGTAATTACAAAAACATTTGAAAAATATGCAACTATACTGTTAGGACAAGCGTTATATAAGTGTAAACAAGTAGAAAAATAAAGCATAAAAATTATAAAATAATATCAAAAGATAAATGTAAATAAACGGAGGCATAAATATATGAATAAGAAAATTACAAGTTCAACACTTGCTGCGTTAATAATAGCTGGATCAACATCTTTCACGGCTTTTGCAGCAATGGACAATGGAACAGTTGTAATAGGAAATAAAGCTTTTGATTTAGCTTATGCTAATGACTCAGTTAATGTTTCTGAAATCACGAGTGCAGTAATCTCAGGGGGAACAATTTATGTTAAAGATTTTAATGGGAAATGGATAGATAATCTTACAGAAAAAGCTATCGATGCCAGCATTATACCAGCTGTGATTTATAAGAATAGTAAGGCTGAAACTAAATTTGATGCTGCAGATACTACTGTAACAGCTATTAAGGAACCCTCATATCCAAAAACATTTACAAGTATTACAAATGCAATTACTAATACATCAAACGTGATCTACTTAACAGCAGTAGATCAGTATGGTGAAGCGTATGATATAAAAACGGATTCTTCATATAAGGTAACAGCAACAATAAATGGAATGCCTTTAAGTGATACTGAGATGAAATTAACAACAGATAATAATATGGCAAAAATAACATTAGACAAAGATTTAGTTGAAAATGATGTCATAGTAATAAAGATTGATAAATTTGATAAAGATGCAACCACTTCAAGCGCAAAATTAATATCTACGATAAGCACTAATTTTGTGGTAGAAAAAGATGTAGCAATAACGCCTAAATCAATTCTAGGGGTAACTTCATCAATGGGGAGTGTGTCAGTTGGGGATGAAGCGGTAACTTTAAGTGCTGATGTACGTGACCAATATAATAATCCAACAGATTTGACAGCTAATAAATTAAGATGGGTAGTTGAGCAGGGTGGAGATTTACTTGATACTAATTCTGAGCTTAATAGTGGTAAAATTACATTAGATAAAAATTCAAATACAACTACATTTAAGGCTATAAAACCAGGGATCATAATTATAAGTGCTTATAATATTATTAATGGTGCAAAAGCTACATATTCAGTTCAGGTCTCTGAGGCTAAACTCTCGCAACTTAATTTAACCTCTGAAAAACCTGTTACTGAGTTTAATAAGGAAGATATTAATTATAATAAAATAACACAAAATGATGGTGCTATATTAACAACTGATATGATTAAATTTAATATAAATCCTAAAACAAGTGGTACAGTTGCTAGTGATGTAACAGTTACAGCGAGTCTTCGTGGAGGTAGTGATGCTTATAAAAATGATATAATAATAAGCGCTAAATCGACAAAAGAGGGAACATATGAAGTTACTCCATATGTAGGAACGACATTTGACGCAGAAGGCACTATAAAGGCAACAAAATTTGATGTGACAACTACATTAAATGGAATTGCAACAACTATTGATTCTATAACATTACCAAAACTTAAAGTTAATACAAAGACAGTAACAAATTTAGTTATAAGAAATGCTCACAATGAGGTTATAGACGAAAATGGTAATAATGTTACGGCTTTAGTTTATAGAAATGGAGTATTAGATAATAACTTAACAGTTGAAAAGCTGGATATAGATGGAAAATCATCAACTACTAGGCCAGTTAAATCATTAAGATTTAATGCAAAAGAAGCTGGAAATTACATAATAAGGCTAAGCGTTAATGGTACGGTTGCAAATAAGGATGTAGTAGCTATTTCAGAAGTTACATCACTCGCAGGTATTGAACTTGGAAATAATATAACAGATAATAGTATTATAGCGAATGATATGGCTCCTGTTTATAGGGTTATAGGTGTAGTTGACAATAAGGGTGATGAAATAAATCCAGATGTTTCGGGATGGACTATTGAGGCTAAAAATAAAGCAGGCACAAATTTTAATGGTTTTGCAAGTATTGTTTATTATAAACACGATGCAAGAGGAGTTATTATAGATGCTACAACAGAAGATGCAGAGGGGACAGCTGTAAAATTCGCTCCAAATGCTACATCGGTTAATAGTTTAGAATCAGACACAATACTCACGATAAAAGTTGGAAATAAAGCAATAAGTTCTACAGACGTTATTAAAGACACATTAGACGTAACTGTAAGGGCAAAGAGTAAAGTAAAATCTATAATACTTGCAGATAATAAAATTTCAACAATTTCGGGAGCTAGTGTAAAAAAAGAAATAGTTATACTTGACCAATATGGAAAAGCTATCACTGATCCTACTATGGTAAAAGTATTATATGGATCAAAAACTACTGCAACAGTTTCTTATGATGATAGAGCTAAAAAAATGTATATAACATATTTTGGAGAAGCAACAGGAATTGATACAATAGTTGTGAAGTCATTAACTGAGCCTGCTATAACAGCAACTGCAAATATAAGTATTGGCGATAATACAAATATAAATACAATAGTATTTAATGAAAACAAATATAAAGTATATAATGATGCTAATAATGATGCTTTGGATGGATCGGTAGCATTAACTTATAAAGTAAATGATGGAGATATTGATGTGCCGACAGGTGCTCTTCACGTAATTTCTGATTCTAAATTAGTTACTGTAACTACAGATGGGTCAGTAATAAATGTTAAGGCAAAGGCTGGTGTAAATACTGCTACAACGGGTATTGGTAGTGATACAATTATAACAATAAGTGTTCTTACGGCTAATGGAAAAACAGATTCGATAAATCTAACATTCTCTGATGACGAATCGATAGTTACTCCTTCAACTGTAGCAATTAAAGATACTGTTGATGAAAATAAAGATTTAGCAGGAACGCAATTAATAATCGGTAGAGATGAAAATGGAAATGTTGTTAATGAAACCTCGAGACAGATTACATTACTCGGTGTAGATCAATATGGAAATAAAGATATAGATGTAACAACTGATACAACTTGGACATCTAGCAATTCTGAGATAGCTAAAGTAGGTACAAATACTGGACTTGTAACAGCAGTAAAACCTGGGAAAACAACGATAACAGGCTTTTACAAAGGGAATTTATATACTATAGAAGTTGAAATACCAGAAGTAAAATAAAAATGCTCTTAAATTATATGAACCAGATAAATAATATTTATCTGGTTCATGTATTTTTTGTTGTGATACTCGCAATAGATTATTCACCTGTTAGACCACTTTTATGAAACTGCTTTACAAAACCAGCAGTTTTTTTATTTATTTTTTCTTTTAAGAAAAGTCCAAGAAGTAAAAAAATAATAAAATATATAGCTAATATTAACATATTCTTAACTAACACCTCGGGGATAATCCCTGCCGTTGCTTCCCTCATTCCGCCTATGGCATAAGTAAATGGCATCATAGGATTTATATATTGAAAGAAATCACCCAATAATTCTATTGGAAATGTTCCTCCGGATCCGGAAACTTGTAGTACCAGCGCGATCATAGTGAGAGCCTTACCTCCATTGCCTAAAACAGATACAAATGTATAGATAATGGTAGTGAATACAATACTAACATATACTCCAAATAGTGTAAGTATTATTGGGGAGACTGCATAGGTTTTTAGAATGAATAAATTACCAGCTATAGTTATTAAAGTTTGAAGAATTCCAATACTTACAAATGTAAAATATCTTCCCAAAAATTTTTCTTTTGTGGTTAAAAGTGTGCCATCCTTAAAATCTTTAATATGAACTGACAATATTGAAACTAATATAAATGCACCTACCCAAATAGCAAGTATAGTGTAAAATGGAGTCATAGCTGAACCATAATTAGGAATTGGATAGACTCTATTTTGTACGAGTTCTATTGGGTTTGCTAAGAAGTCACTTTCCTTTTTACCATCTCTTTTTAATATTTTTATAAGTTCATTAATTTTTTCATCATCAGTAAGTTTTTTCAGATTTTGTGCATTTGAATGTATATCCTTTTGAAGGCTTGGGAACTTATCCTTTATTTCCTTTAAACTATCTACGCCTGCGCCAAACTGAGTATTGGTTTGATCGAGCATGCTAGTAATGAGAGGCATATTGCCCTGCATATTTTGTAACATACTCGTTGCACCAGTTGATAAACCACTTGCATTGTTCATCGCATCATCAATTACGTCGCTGGTTTCCCTGTCGAAAAGATTCATTGTGCTATTGATTAATCCTGAAGCTTTATTAGCGCCTTGCACCGCAGCGGTTATATCACTAGTTAGGACTGTATTACCATGATCTACGGTATCAATCATAGAATTAACATCAGCCTTCTGCTTTGTCATTTCATTTTTAACACTTGTGAGACGATTAATGAAATTTCCAATAACACTACTGTTTAGGGAATTATTTATTGATTTATTTAGAGCGAGTACGTTATCGATTTTCTGTATACCATCCGTATATTTATCTCGAGCTTTAATTAAAGCACTATTATTTGATGATTTTGAGTCTTGAAAGTCAGTTAATGAGGATTCAGCATCATCTGCTTTGTTTTTTATAAGAGCAAGGTCTGCTTTTACAATCGGAGATACTGTTTGTAGCGAATTTTTCCCTTTTTGCGCATAGGTATTGCCTGTTTTAGTAAGATCTAGAGTATTGTCTATGGCACCAGATATAGTAGGGATATCGCCCCTAACATTTTTCATAAGTTTTTGGAACATTAAAGCTTCCGTGTAAACATTATCTATGGAACTTCCGATTTCAGGCATATTATCATCTGCACTAATAACCATATCGATAAGACTTTCAAGTTTTGGTTTGTCTTTTGCAAGATCGACTCCAACTTGGTTAAGATAAGTAAAGAGTGTTTCACTAGCTGTTTCAATAAAGGTTTGGGTTATTTGTTCTTGCAGGGAAGTTGCGCCACTGCCTGTGATTTTTGGAGCTACAGCATTCTCTTTTTCATTTACAGTATAAATTAGTTTTGCTTTGATTGGATCAGTATAAGATGTAATAGAAAGGAAATCTTTTGAAAAATCCTTAGGGATAACAAAACTGGCATAATATTTACCATATTTTACACCCTCCGTAGCCTCACTCTCATTTACAAAAGTCCAACCAATAGATTCATTAGTTTTCAATTTTTTTACCAAATCATTGCCAATATTAACTTTAGTATCTTTTAGTTTTGATCCAGTATCCAAATTAACAACAGCAACTAAAAGTCCTTTAGTCTTTGAATAGGGGTCCCAACCTGCTTGAATATTAAACCATGCATAAAGTGCTGGTAAGCAAGATATCCCAACTATTATAATTAGTGTTACATAATTAGAGATTATACTTTTTATATCTCTTTTGTAAATTTTTAAAACATTTTTCATATTTATTCTAGGACCTTTAAAAATTTTCTTCATAAACAGCCACAACCTTACATATATATTTTACTATTATCTAGTTAAAGCAATACTCAGCTGAAGCATTACTCAGCTAAACCACTTTTATCAAATTCTTCTATAAATTTCGAATTTATTTTATTCATTCTTTCTTGTAATACAAATGCAAGAACGAAACAGACAACTAAATATTTGGATAGTGTTAACATATGACTAATTAATACTGAGGGTATAATTCCTGCTACTGCTTCCCTCATTCCCCCTATAGCATAAGTAAATGGAAGCATAGGGTGTATATATTGAAAGAAACTACCCAATAATTCTACTGGAAATGTTCCTCCTGAGGCAGAAATTTGGAGTACCATCACAACAACAATTAAAGCTTTACCTATATTTCCTAAAATACATACGAATGAGTAGATAATCGTAAGAAATACTATGCTTACATAAATGCCGAATAGTATAAGTATAATAGGCGATACAACATAAGTTTTTAGTAAAAGGAGGTTACCGACAATTGTTACTAAAGTTTGCAAAATTGCAATGGTTAAAAAGGTGAAATACCTTCCCAAAAATTTTTCCCTTGTGCTTAAAGGCTCACCATCTTTAAAGTTTTTAACCTCAACTGATAATAAGGAGTGCATTAGAAGCGCACCTACCCAAATAGCAAGTGTAGTATAAAAGGGGGACATAGCTGAACCATAATTAGGTATTGGATATATGCTATTTTGTTTTATTGCTATTGGGTTTGATAAGAAGTCACTTTCCTTTGCACCATCTTTTTTTAACATGTTGATAATTTCATTAAGTTTTTTATCATCAGTAAGACCTCTTAATTTTTCTGTGTTTGTATGCAGATATTGTGCCGCTCTCGGAAAATTATTTCTTACCGTATTTAAACTTTTTATGCTTGAGTTTATTTGACTATTGGTTTGCCCAAGTGTGCTATTAATTAGGGGCATATCGTTTTGTATATTCTGTAGCATATTAACTGTATTAGTTGATAATTCTTTTGTGTTTTGCATAGCATTGTCGATCTTCGGATCAATTGTAGTTTTAAAATCATTCATTATAGTACTTATTGAATTAGAAGACTTATCGGCAGCTTGCTTTGCAGCATTTATATCACTAGTTACGACCTGATTACCACGGTCAACGGTGTTAATCATAGAATTAACATTGATTTGTTGGGTTGTCATTTCATCTCGAGCTTTTGAAAGATTAGAAATTAAAGTAGTAATAGCGGTACTGTCTAGAAAATTATTAAGTGATCTATTTAAACTTAATACATTATCGATAGTCTGTATTGCATCACCATATTTGTCCCGAGTCTTAACTAAAACCTCTTTAATAACAGCATTATTTGATGGTCTTAAGTCATTAAGTTCAGATAGAGAAGATGAAGCAGTATCCGATATACCTTTTATTGTGGAAAGATCTTTCTGAATAATTGGAGAGGCAGCTTTGAGTGAATCTTTTGACTTTTCTATGTATCCATTGCTTGTCTTAGCAATGGTCAAAGCATCTCCAATTCCATTTGTCATAACAGGAAGATTATTCTTAACATTAAGCATATATTTTTGAAGTAGTATAGATTGTCCATAAGCATTATCCATGGATTTTTTAATTTTAGGCATCTTATCATCTAGGTTAATCATCATATCAGCAAGACTTTTAAGTTGTGGTTTATTATTTTCTAGCTCAACCCCAATTTGAGTGAGGAAGGAAAGAATTGTTCCACTAGATGTTTCAATGAAGTTTTTTGTGATTTCTGACTGCAAGGCAGTTGCACCTTTCTTCGTTAGTTTTGGAGCTATAGCATTTCTTTTTTCATTAACAGTATAAATCAGTTTTGCTTTTGTTGGAGTGTCACTAGTAGCAACAGAAAGAAGATCTTTTGAAAAATCTTTTGGCATAGTTAAGCTGGCATAGTATTTACCATATTTAATGCCTTGTTTAGCCTCGCTCTCACTTACAAAAGTCCAACCAATAGATTGATTGGTTTTTAAACTTTTTACAACATTATCGCCAATATTAACTTTAACATTTCTTAATTCAGAGCCTTTATCAAGATTAACAATTGCAACCGAAATTCCTTTAGTGTTTAAATATGGATCCCATCCCGCCTTAATATTAAACCAGGCATAAAGTGGGGGTACTAAAATTAGTCCTATAATCATGATTAATGTTGCACGGTTTGTTAATATATTTTTGATATCTCTCTTATAAATTCTAGAGACATTTTTATTGTTTATTTTATAACCTTTCAAAATATTTTTCATATGCACCGCACAATTTATAAATACCTTTTTTATATGGGTTTTACGATATATGAAAACCTTTTTTATATATATTCTAGAGCTATTAGAAGCACTTTTTATATATGTTTTACAACTTCTCAAAATATTCTTCATAAATATTCACAACCTTATATATTTTTTTTAACAACCTCTTATTATACCATGAAAATAGTCTCATTAGAATATTTTATCATTAATATATATTATCACGTTTAGATTTATATGTATATGCATAGAAGGTAAAAGGAATATCCATTTTAAATGTACAAAAACAGACAAAAAATGTTTGCTTTCGTACATTTTTATATTGTATAATTATCAATATTAGTAAAAAGTGTTAATTGATGAATATATTTGAATAATTCATAAATTAATGTTATGAGTAGATTACACAAGAAAAAGTTTATGGAGGAATTCATGATGAAGTGGATTTTAAATAAAGGTCTAAAGTTTCAGATAATAGTATCATTAATTTTGGCTTTAAGTGCACCAATATCAGTTTTATTATTGAATGTTTTTATACCATCGAAAATGAGTGACACTGTTAAATCAATGCAAGAAGATAAATCTAAAGATCTCTTAGTATACATAGACGGGACGATTGATAAGAAGCAGATTGAAAATTTTAGTAGTATAGATAATGAAAAGAGTATTATTTCAGCAAGAATTGAGCCCCTTTCAAGAACTGTACGTGACACAAGAATAGGTATATATATAACGTCTAATAAAAAACGCTATACATATGGAAAGCTTTTGGATAGAAGATCACATGTAAAAGATAATGAAGTAAATTATAATATTATTGAAAAAGGTATTGATGAAAGTTTTCAGAATGTTATAAAAACAAAAGTTGATAGGGTTGATTATGTATATTTAAATGGTCGTGATATTCAAAGATATCTTCATCCAATTATTTCAAATGAAAAGGTTATCTCTGTAATATGGAGTGATACTTTTCTTCCGCCGCAACTTAATACAAATAGAAAGATAATAACTTCAGTGTTGTTTATACTTCCACTCGGTTTGATAATAAGTTTTCTTCTATTAATAGTTATTATTAAGGATCAAAGTAGTAGTATAAAGAGGATAAAACGTGGGCTTGAAGCCATGTCAAGTGATCTTTCAATACGTATAGAAGACATGGGCGGAGATATAGGAAACATTGTTTACTCTATAAACAATATGGCAGAAAATTTACAGCAAAAGGAAAAGATAGAAGAAAAGCTTGCAAGGGCTGAAAAGCTCGCGGCACTTGGTCACCTCATATCAGGCGTGGCCCATGAGATAAGAAATCCCCTAGGAATTATAAAAGGCACTGTTCAACTCATGGAGAGAGACTTTAAAAATGAGGAGGGGTTAACTGAGTATGTACGAATAGTTAAAGAACAATCGGATAGGGAGAGTAAGGTAATACAGGAATTACTAGATTATGCAAGGCCATCAAAACATACACTCTTTCAAATGGATATAAATGTTCTTATTAGAAGCGTTTTATCTTTTACTAATAAATACATTCAAGACAGAAGAGTAGTCCTTAAATGTGATTTTTATGAAAATATACCTCTTGTGAACATAGATTGTGACAAGATAAAACAAGTATTTGTAAATATAATAATTAATGCCTGTGAAGCAATGAATGATGGGGGTATATTAACAATAAAAACGAAGAGTGATAATGGATTTATAGTTAGTACTTTTTGCGATACTGGAGAGGGGATGGATGAAATTCAAATGAGGAATATATTTGATCCTTATAATACTACGAAACCAAATGGTACAGGCCTTGGGCTTTCAATAAGCAATGGAATAATTGAAGCACATGGAGGTAGTATTGAAGCTTATAGTAAAAAAGGAGAAGGTTCTAAGTTTCTTATAAAGATACCTTGCTATGCAAAGGAGGGTGAGAATATTGGGTAAAATTTTAGTTATCGACGATGAAGAATATATAGGTTGGATTATAAAAAAGGCATTTGAAGGGACCGATAATGAAGTTTATTTAACACTTAACGCAAAGGAAGGAATACTTGAAGTACAAAAGTCAAACTTTGATGTAGTATTCTTAGATTTAAGGCTAAAAGATATGGATGGCATGGTTGTTCTTGAGAATCTTAAAAAAATACAAAAGGATATAGCAGTTATAATAATTACTGCTCATGGAAGCATTGATACAGCTATTGAGAGCATGAAAAAAGGAGCCTATGATTATATAACAAAACCTTTCGATATAGAAGAGTTAATAATTCAAGCAGAAAAGGCAATGGAACTTTCGCATCTTCGAGGTGAGGTTAATTATTTAAGAAGCGTCGAAGCTAAGAGATTAAAAAATGAAGATTTTATAAGTAAAAATGAAAAAATGAATTTGATTTATAAATCAATAAATCAAATAGCGAGTAGCGCTGCTACAGTTCTTATAACTGGGGAGAGTGGGACTGGGAAGGAACTAATGGCTAGGAAGATACATAAGCTAAGTGTTCGCTCAAAGGAGCCATTTATAATTTTGAATTGTGGAATATTATCAGATGATTTGGCAGAAGGAGAGATTTTTGGTGTCCCTAAAGAGGCTAATGGTAACAATGATTCACGAAAGCTTGGCAAATTGGAACTTGCGAATCATGGAACAATATTTCTAGGTGACGTTGGTGAAATGAGCCCTAATATGCAGGTAAAGTTTTTAAGGGTAATTGAAGAAAAAGAAATTCAAAATGCATATGGTAATGGAAATTCAAAAATTGATGTGAGGGTTATTGCATCAACAAATAATGATTTAGTAGAAGCAATAGAGGCGGGCACTTTTCGCGAGGATTTTTATTATAAATTAAATATTGTTCCTATTAATATACCACCACTACGTGATAGGAAAGAAGACATACGTGAGCTTCTTAATTTATTTATTAAAAAATATGACACTTATAGAAAGATAAAAGGAATTATTCCAGAAGCAATGAAACTTCTTAAAAATTATCATTGGCCTGGCAATATACGTGAACTTGAAAATGTTGTGGAGAGAATTGTTATATTAGCGACTGAGCCTTACATAAAAGCAGTAGATCTTCCACTAGAAATTCTTGGCCTTCGTAAAAAGTCAAAGGAAACTATTATATATTTTCCAGAGGAAGGTATAAATCTTGAAAATGTAGAACGAGAACTTATTATTAAAGCATTAGGTATGAGTGGTTATAACCAAAGTAAGACGGCGGGACTTCTTGGAATCACAAGGTCAGCCTTGATTTATAGAATGCAAAAATACAATATAAATTAACGATATCTTATAGCTTAATAAACATGAATGGAAGGTGAGTGTATTGAAAAATTTATTAGAAAATTTAAAAGAGTTCAAGTTTAATGAAGTACCTTCGAAAATTAAAGAGTGGATCCTAAATTTATCAAAGAAACAGATAATTATATTTGCAGTAGTGTTAGTGGCTTTTGTTGGAGTTTATAAAAGCCATATAATTCAGGACAAATTTTTTGCATCAAAAGCGGTAGTTAAACAGAATACTACTGCAGCTAAAAAAGGAAACCTAAAAGTTGTAGTATCTGGTTCAGGTCCCATATATTTTACAAACAGTAATAAAATCTATTCGAAAATTGGGGCTAATGTTAAAAAGGTTAATTATAAAGAAGGAGATAGTGTAAAGGCTGGAGATGTCATTTACGAATTAGACAGCACTGATGCACAGACAGCACTTAATACAGATTTAAATTCTTATAAACAAAATCAAATATCAGCAACTACTAGTGATGATGCGGTAAATAATTTATCAGTTACAGCTCCATTTACAGGACTTGTTAGTGATATTTTAGTAAAAGAGGGAGATACAGTTCAAAAAGGAGCTACGGTTTTTACTATTGCTGATACCTCAAAACTTAAAGTATTGTTAACATATAATTCTTCAGCTGCTGGTAAATTAGCAGTAGGACAAACTGCAAAGGTATATTTAACTTCATTAATGCAGTCAGTTAACGGTAAGGTAACTTATATAAGTAATGAAACAACAGGAACTATAGCAGGTGGTAAGTTATATACTGTAGAAATACAAATTACAAATCCAGGTTCTGTTCTTGAGGGAATGACTGCAAGTGCTGATATTGTATCGAATGGTGGAACAATATCAAGCACGGGCACAGCAGAACTTAATTATATAAAAAAACAACTAGTTACAAGTATAACTGGTGGAACAGTGGAAAATGTTGCAGTTAAACAAAATCAAACAGTTAGCTCAGGGCAAGTTCTTGTAACGATGAGTAGTGTCGATATTGCTAGAGCTAAAGAAAACTCAGATTTACAATTAGAAAATGCTCAGGCAAATGTGGCGTTAAAGACAAAGCAACTTGATAATTATAAAATAATTGCTCCTATTGATGGAGTAATAACAAAAATGTCTAATAAAGTTGGTGATACTTTAAAAGCTGGAGATGAACTCTCAGATGTTTCAGATCCAAAACAAATGGAATTTGATATTCCAGTTGATGAGCTAGATATAGCTAAACTTAAAGTTGGACAAAAAACAAGTATATCAGTAGATGCACTGCCAGTGACGTTGAAAACTCCAGTTACTGGAGTGGTTGCAAAAATTGCAGTAACTGGAGTTTCAGAAAGTGGAGTAACCACTTTTGTAGTAACAATTAAGATCAATGATAACTTAGGAATTCTTAAGGGTGGAATGAACGCAAATGGCGAAATAGAAGTATCTAATAAAGATAATATTTTATATGTACCTATAGAAGCTATAACTACAGTTAATGATAAAAGTTATGTATATATTAAAACGGCTGGAGCTAAATCAAGTGGAGATGGCGCAATGGGTGGTCAACCTGGAGACGGAGAGACAAAAACAACAACTGGTAGTAGTAAAGAGAGCGCAGCTAAAGTAACTACTAAAATTACGCAGGACGCTAAGTCTGTTAGATCTAAAGCAAAAGCAACAGATAAGACAAGTGGCAAGGCAAGCACAAAGGCAAATTATTATGATGGTTCAACGAAAACTCAAGTTGAAGTTGGATCAAATAATGATACTTACATTGAAATCACTAGCGGAGTAAAAGAAGGAGATGTAATTGTTTTACCACAAACCCAGGCAGCGTCTACAACTAAGAGTACAACAAAAACTAAATCAAGTGGTTCAGGTGGAAATAGTGGCGGTGGAGCACCTGGAGGTGGTGGATTCTAATGATTCAAATAACCGATCTATACAAGATCTATACAATGGGAGAAAATAAGGTCACAGCACTCAATGGAATAAACTTGAATATAAAGCAGCATGAATTTGTTTCTATAATAGGGCCTTCGGGCTCAGGAAAATCAACCCTTATGAATATGATTGGATGTCTTGATGTTCCTACAAAAGGAAGCTATAAATTAGATGGTGAGGAGATAAGTAAATTAAAGGATGATAAGTTAGCAGAGATCAGAAATTTTAAAATTGGTTTTATATTTCAAAGATTTAATTTACTTACAAAGCTTTCAGCACTCGAAAATGTCGAGCTTCCACTTGTTTATCAAGGGGTACACAGTAGGGAGTCTAGACATAGAGCAATAGATGCTTTGGATAAGGTTGGATTAAAAGAAAGAATGAACCATAAGCCAAGTGAACTTTCAGGAGGTCAACAGCAAAGAGTGGCTATTGCTAGAGCATTGGTTACAAGACCACCAGTGTTACTTGCGGATGAACCTACTGGCGCACTAGATCGAAAAACAGGAATTGAAGTAATGGACATGCTAAAAGAACTTAACGCTAATGGAAATACGATAGTTCTAATAACTCATGATAATGATCTTGCAAAACAGGCAAAACGTATTATAAGAATTTCAGATGGTGAAATCACTCAGGACAATGAGGTGACACTATGAAATTTATTCAGGCTTATAGAATGGCCATAAAAAGTATAGTATCTAATAAGGTAAGATCTTTCCTAACAATGCTTGGAGTTATAATTGGCGTTGGATCTGTAATTATTGCGGTAGGAGTTGCACAAGGAAGTAGCGCTAGTATAACAAACTCACTTTCAGGGCTTGGTTCAAATCTAGTAAATATTAATATAATGGGAAGGGGCAGTAATAGAAATGTTACTTATGAAGAGCTTGCAAAGTTTCAAAAAGAAAATAGTACTATAATTTCTAATATTGCTCCTCAAGCATCTGGCACTGGAATAGTGAAATCAGAGAATTTAAGCAGAAGTACTACAATACTTGGTACAAGTCCTGAGTATTCATCTATTAATAGTACTACAGTGCAAGAGGGTAGATTTTTGATTCAATTGGATATTGATTATAATCAAAAAATAGCGGTTATAGGTACTGCCGTTGCGAATGATGTATTTAAAGGTCAAAGTCCAATTGGCAAGATTATGAAGATAATGGGACAGCAGTTTAAGGTAGTTGGAGTACTTACACAAACGGCAGATGGAGCGGATTCATCTACTGATGATAGAGTGATTATACCAATAAGTGTTGCAACAAAACTAAACAAATCAGCTGTAATAAAAAGCTTTTCCGCTCAGGCAACAAGCGCTGCTACCGTAGACCAATCAGTTACAATTTTAACTACATTTTTGACTAAGATTTATAAAAACAGCAATGCTTTTAGAGTAAGCAATATGGCAGCGATTTTATCATCACTTAATTCAATTACAACAACACTTACAATAGTACTTGCAGGCGTTGCAGGTATATCGCTTGTAGTAGGTGGTGTAGGAATAATGAACATTATGCTTGTTTCGGTAACTGAGAGAACAAGAGAAATAGGAATTAGAAAAGCCATTGGAGCAAAAAAAGTAAATATACTCACACAGTTTATTGTTGAAGCATTAATACTTACTGGTATGGGTGGAATTACTGGAATAATTATAGGGGTCTGTACTATACACTTTGTTATAGGTGGCCTTGGAATAGTTCCAGAAGTATATTCAATGCCTTGGATTATTTTTTCATTTGGTTTTTCTTTGGCAATTGGACTTATATTTGGAACATACCCAGCAAACAAAGCAGCAAATTTAAACCCAATCGATGCGTTAGCATTCGAATAAATGCAATTCTCCGGCGTGCTTTGCAAACGAACTTTAAACAAGAAATTTGATTAAGAAATTCTAATGTTTTGCTCATGTAAAATTCCCTAACGCTCACATTCGGCGTCCTGCCTCAGGTTCGCTAGCTTGCCGTCCTGGCAAGCTTACGAGAATTTTACAATCGCAAAACAAGAATTTCTAAATCAAATTTCAATAGTTTCTTCGTCTCGTATTGCAAGTCACTTCGGAGAAAATATATATTAATATGTATGTTAATAAATATAAAGTTAATTCGGAAATTAATTATCAATTTAATAAAGTTTCAAAAAAATGATTTAAAACCGTAGGTTCATTAGAAGTGATCTTTTGTTGTTATTTTAAATGTGAAAGTCACAAAAATGAGTATAGCGAAGCTATTTTAGAAAGTATATATTACTCGAATGCAATTCGCTTCGCTGAGTAATTCTAAACTGATTTTACTTAAAGATACTAAAAAGTACAAACTCGCAACCCCTTAGTATTCTTCATGGGGACACAACAATTCTCAATTGTTATGTGCTCAAACATGTACTTTTCTTAACGTATCTTACGTAAAATAAGTTAAGAATTACTAACGCTTGTTCATATGCATTTTACGTAATATACACTTTCTTACCGTGTTAAGGGCAAAGGAAAGAAATTATAAGTTCATAATTTCTAAATTAATAAAAGCAAAAATATATATTAATTTGTATGTTAATATATATAAAGTTAATTCGGAAACTAATTGTCAATTTAAAAAAGTTTCAAAAAAAATGATTTAAAACCATAGGTTCATTAGAATTTCTAATTTATTGTTATTTGTAAAATTGATTTTTGCATTAAAGTGTATATTCGTAGAATGGATGATAGTCCACCATGACTAACGCTTTTCACTACGTGTATGAGATATATGAGGACCTAAGGGTTTCCAAATTCACTAATATAATAAAAAGGGATATGGAAATATCCACTGCAGAAGGAGTGTAATAATGAAATTTAAAAGGGCTACTATGAGTATTTTTTTAATATTTACTTTCTTTATGAGTACAATTAGTTCGAATTTTGTTTCGGCTGTAACTGTTGCTGATTATTCAGGGGGGGTTGCTAGGATGAAGCAACTCGGGATTGTGAATGCAGCGGTAGTTTCTAATGCTATGACTAGGGGGCAATTTGTTAAATCCGTAGTGATAGCAGCTGATTTAGAGGATGGAGCCTTAGGAATGAGAGGGGCT
>NZ_JAHLDU010000040.1 GCF_018861905.1 Clostridium sp. DSM 17811 | reverse complement strand
AGTAATTACAAAGTAACAACATTTATAAACTATAGTAACATTTTTTCATAATTAAATAATTCAATTATTTTGCTTAAAGAAAGAGAATACACAAAATAATTTACACCCTCTTAATCTCCTTTATTTATTAATATATTTTAAATCCTTTTAAAACAGTTTTTATAAGATTAGCGTTGCTCTTTAATGAACCCCTTTCTATAGGCTGTAAGAAGCGACTCTAAATCTTTAATTTGATCTTTAATGTCAAGTCCTATATCAGTATCTACTACACGTATACGATTTGTAGATTTTTCTAGAACAATAGTAGAGGATAGAATATCCTTTCCTTCATCAATTGCTTTCTGGGTAGATTCAAATGGTGCATGGGAGGTTAAGAGTAGTCCATAGGAGTTATAAATAAGAGTATATCCAGCTATTCCTGTTTCTGGCTGATATGCTTTAGAAAAACCACCGTCAATAACTAATAACTTACCATTGGCTTTTATAGGACTCTCACCTTGTTTAGTTTTTACCGGAACATGACCATTTATAATGTGTGAATCGTTAGTGTTTAATCCAAATTCGGATAATATTTTATTGCAAGTGGTTTCATCATCCCTATATTTATAATATGAATTCTTAACTTCTTTATGAGTACTCTTATCATCTATAAAGTATCTCTCAAAAGTAGTCATTTTATCTTTACCAAAAAGTGGGGAATTTGAACCGCACCACAAATACCATATGGTATCTAGTGCATAAAGTTTAGATTCTGAACTTTCTTTACCAAAATAGGCTTCTCTTGCTAAACGCTCAGTTCTATCTATATAGGACTTTCCGCTGTAAATAGTGTTATCTATTTTCATTTTTTTAAAATTACCATCCTCGCTTAGTGAAATGCATCCATGATAAAGCAAATTTGAGTTGTACTTCAAGTACATACTACCTTTAGAGTATAAAAAACGTATATGCTGTTGGAGTTTCTCACTATTTAAGAAAGAAGATCTAAGTTTATCAATAAGTTGTCTTTCATCTTCGTTTAATTTATAAGGATCACTCGGGTCTATAGTTGGGAAATTAAGATCATTTAGGACATATTCTTTACCATCAATATTGATGGTACCCTTTTCATAATCTATCTTATTAAGAAGCAATCTGGAATTCATTTCATAATGAGGACGCCTCTTTATTATAGCAGCTTCAAGTTTAAACTGAATTATAGTTATAGCTTTATGCATTTTTGATATTAAATTAAGGTCTTTATCTGCATAATTATTTTCTGGAAAAACCTTAGGTTTAAATGCTGTGCATGGGTCATCATTATAAAAATCTTGAGCGAAAGTTGCTAGTGGTAATAAGTTAATACCATAACCTTCTTCAATTGTATCCAAATTTGCATATCTTGTTGAAATCCTAAGAACAGTAGCAATAGAACTTTCACAGCCAGATGCAGCTCCCATCCAAAGTATGTCATGGTTACCCCATTGGATATCAATAGAATGGTAGTTTATTAGTGTATCTAAGATTATATGTGCGCCGGGACCTCTATCATAAATATCTCCTAGAATATGAAGCCTATCTATAGTAAGCCTTTGAATTAGATTTGAAATGGCAACTATAAATTCCTTAGCTCTCCCAATTTTAATTATGGTTTGAATGATACCATTGTAATATTCTTGTTTATTAAAGGTGCTTTGTTGTTCATGAAGTAATTCCTCAATAATATATGAAAAATCTGGCGGTAGTGCTTTGCGGACTTTAGATATAGTATATTTAGATGAGATGGTTCTACAAATCTTAATTAGTTTATGAAAAGTGATTTTGTACCAATCGTCTATATCATCCTCTTCTCTAAGTGCTATATCTAACTTTTGTTCTGGATAATATATAATGGTTGCAAGTTCTTTTTTTTCGATATCTCTAAGTGAATTACCAAAAATGTCGTTAATCTTTCTTTTGATTACGCCGGAAGCATTCCTAAGAACATGAGAAAAGGACTCGTATTCACCGTGAATATCTGTAAGAAAATGTTCAGTTCCTTTAGGTAGATTTAAGATAGCTTGTAAATTTATGATTTCGGTACAAGCATCTGGAATTGTAGGATACTTGCTAGCTAGTAGCTTAAGATATCTCAAATCTTCTTCTATAGTTTCAATTGGTGTCTCACTAGAAAATATCATTTTTGAATCTCCTTTATAATTGCATAAATTTTATCGATGTACCTTTTAATATAAGGCTACAATTAATAGTATAATACATTATTATGAGGCATTGTATTATAAAAAAAAAATATTATTTACTATGTTATATTTTATGCGTAGATTAGCTTAAATATAAATATGTTTTATAACTAATTAATACAGCTAGAAGTAGGATGAAATGCTTTTGTTGATTTGATATAATATTTTTGATACAATGTTTTATGGTGATAAGGTACATGTAAATTATAATTTATATAAATGCAAGCAACATATAAGGGGAAATTCTATGAAGCAAAATGATTATTTGCTAAGCATACATTCGTTATATAATCTAGCAAGATATGCTTTCTTAAAAATTGAATCTAATTACGCAAGGACTGTTGAGATTTCAGGTATAACTCTGCCTCAGCTTCGAGTTTTATGGATTATTAAAGTGTTTCCAGGGATCTCGCTTAGTAACATTGCAAGGATTGGCTGTTGGAGTACGCCTACAGTTAGCAATATTATTAAAATCCTAATGAATAAAAAGTTAATATTTAAAGAAGAAACAATTAATAGAAAGCTATATAAACTCCAATTAACGGATTTGGGTAATTGGTATATTAATGTGAATAAACAAGGGAAGGAGAACGATATTTACCTTTTTGATTTAATAGGTTTATTTTCAAGTGAAGAATTGGATTTTATTATAAATATTTTTACGAAAATTATAATAAAAGAAAAAAAAGAATTTATTTTTGATTATATTGATAAGATAAATGAATTAAATTTAAAAATTGATGTAATAGATTTTGACATTAAAACAATTGGTATTGTAAGGAAAACAATTGCTTTATATAATTTGCTAAGAATATTTATTTTAACAATCAAAAGCAATCATAGTGAACCACTAAAGGAGTTTAATGTAACATATGCCCAACTTAGAGCTTTGTGGATAATTGCAGCATTCCCAGGTGTTACATCGCGTGAATTAAGTGAAATTAGCTTTTGGTCGCCATCTACTGTTCATGTAATAGTAAAAAATTTATATAGTAAATCCTTCATTCGTAAAGAAAAAGCTTTAATTAAAAATGCCCATTATTTAGATATATCAAAACAAGGTGGGGATTTGATAATAGATGATTATAATAAAAATCAAAAGACCTTATTAATATTTAAAGAGTTGGAAGGAATAAGTTACGGAGACATTTTAAAACTAAATGTTCTTTTACTACGGATGAATAATAAACTAAGTAATTATAAAACAGAAGAATATATAAGAAAAACTATTGTTATAATTAAAAGTAGAGTCTTCGAAAAGTAGAGGAATGCATTCAAATCTGCATGTTTCCGGATTTTTAAAAGTCATTTTATAAATAAATTTGCCATAAAATAAAAGTATTTTAGCATAATATAGCTTAGAACTAAAATAATTGACATAATTAGTATATATTGATATAGTTATATTAAATAAATTTATAAAACCTTGAGGAGGAAACTAAAGATGAAAAAAACTATTTCTATTGTGCTAATGTTTATTATGATGTTAACTATCCCTTTAAGCGTCTCTGCAAAACCAACTTTTGGAACATTAGTTAAAGAGTATGAAAATGCTAGTCGTTATATGTTATTTACAGCTTGTATTAAAGACAATATTGGTCAGACGGGAAATATTAAGAGTATTGCGGGTGGCGCATATCAAGAGTATGTAAGACTTGCTAACCCAGACTTACCTAGGTATACATTACAAACTTTTATGGATCGTTTTGAACTCATATCGAGAACTGGATATGAAGTATCAAAGAGTGCGTTTAAAACAACGGCCAGAATATCAGCAACAGCCGTATGGGTACAAGCATCATATAATTTATCTAAAGCTAAAAAAAGATTAAGAAGTAACTATCCTGCGAGTGCAAAAGCCTACTTTGGTGAAATAACGGGTGGTACTTCTTCTGGTGGGGGATCATCTGGAAGTTATTAATAGAGTATAAAAACAACTATAAAAGCTTATTATTTATAAGATTTTATAGTTGTTTTATTATTATTTATGGTTGTGAAGGTAGGGGGCCTTACTTTTCTTTTCTTATTAATAGGCTCAAAAATCCATATTTGATATGATATTTTGCAAAGTAAATAAGAAAAAAAGACAAGATTTAGGAGTGTTAACCAATACATAACACGAACAATCAATTAAATATAGTTGTTAACATTCGAAAAATAAGGTATAATTAAGTGTCACATTCCAACATTCGAATGTTAACTAAATTTAACTAGGAGTTGATAACAAGTGTTACCATTAATTAATTTTCAAAAGGACTGGCTTTCAACATACTTTGTATTTATTATAATATTAATATTTATACCAGTAGCAATTTATACTAAGGGCTACATAATGGAATATAAAAAACATTATTCGGTAAATTATATGTTATTTTTAATAATATTATTCGTAGCATCAATGATAGGCGTTGTAGTTTCTAATAATGCTATAAGTTTTCTTGTTTTTTGGGAAATGATGTCTATATCGTCGTTTTTCTTAGTAGTTTATGAGTATATGCATAAGGAAAATTTGAAAGCAGGGATATTTTATTTTGTTATGACACACATAAGTGGATTATTCTTAATGATAATGTTTGCTTTCTTGTATAAATACAGTGGTAGTTTTGATTTTAATGAGATTCTTAAGGTTTCTGCGAATTTTCATGCGAATCAAAAGTACATAATATTCATACTTGCATTATTTGGATTCGGAGCAAAAATGGGCATAGTTCCACTTCATGCATGGCTTCCAAAGGCCCATCCAACAGCACCATCTAATGTTTCGGCCTTGATGTCAGGGGTAATGCTTAAAGTTGCTTTATATGGTTTTATAAGGGTAATATTTATTTTCCTTAAAGTGACGCCTTTAAAGTGTGGAGTGATAGTACTTATAATTGGAACTATTACCGCTATCTTTTCAATATTAAATGCTTTATTGCAAAATAACATTAAAAAATTATTAGCATATTCTAGTGCAGAAAATGTGGGATTAATTTTTGCTGCTCTTGGGATGTCTATGATACTTATAAATTATAATTTAAAAGTATTAGCTTCACTAGCACTAACTGCAGCTTTACTTCATTGCTTAAACCATGCAATTTTTAAAAGTCTTTTGTTCTTAAATGCAGGAAGCGTTTTGTACGCAACCGGTACTAAAAATATGAATGAACTTGGTGGACTACACCGTGAAATGAAGTTTACAACAATCTGTACATTTATTGCAACCTGTGCGATCTCCGCAGTGCCACCTTTTAATGGTTTTGCAAGTGAGATACTTATTCTTAGAAGTTTCATTGAATCGATAACTAAGGTAAGCAATATATGGGTTATAATATTGATTTTTTGTTGCGGTGTTATTATAGCAATAACAAGCGGAGCGGCTTTTTATGCTACTGCAAAATCTTTTGGAATAACTTTTCTTGGAAAACCAAGAACTAATAAAGCGCAGCATATTAAAAATATTCCGATGTCAATGAATATTGGGCAAGGGTTACTTGCTATGCTCACTATAGTTACTGGAGTATTTTCACCATATATAATAAATAAAATATCATATTTTACTAATGATTTATTAGGTATTAAGGTAAACGGACCTGGATTTAAAAATGAAACAGAGATAATACTATTTACTTTAATATTAATTAGTATCACATTTATTGTTTATATGTTTAATAAAATAAATTCATTAAATAAAAAACAAGAAATTAGCGATACCTGGGCTTGTGGTTACACAAGTGATAAACCTTATATTCAGTACACAGGTAGCGGATTTGTTCAGCCTGCCGCAAAAATATTTGGATCTATTGCAAATTATAACAAAAAAGTTAGTTACAAACAAAAGATTCATATAAGTCAAACTACTAGTGATGTAGTAGAGGATTATTTTTATAAAACAAGTTTAAAAGCAGTCAATTATTTAACAACAAAAATATTAAAGATTAATTATGGAAAAATTCAATTGCATATTTTATATATATTCATATCGGTAATAATTGCACTTGTTTTAGTCTTAAAATTTGTGTAAGGAGGTTTTCATTTGAAATATAATTTGATTTATTTTATTCAGAGTTTATTGATTATAGTTTTATCACCATTATTTATAGGGATTTTAAAAAAGATGAAGGCATATCTTCGGGGGTATATTGGTTCATCTATAATTCAACCGTATTATGATCTAAGTAAGCTATTAAAAAAAGGAAGAATAGTATCAAATAGAAGTTCATTTATAACAACTATTGGACCAATAGTTATACTTGCAGCGACTATAACAACAGCATTTTTTGTACCAGTTTTTTATACGAGTATGCAGGAAAGTATCGGAAATTTATTTATTCTTATGTTTTCATTTGGAATAGTAAAAATGTTCACAGTGCTAATTGGACTTGATAGTTCAAGTACATTTGGTGGAATGGGATCAAGTCGTGAGTCGTTTATTTCAATGATGGCAGAACCTCTAATATTGTTTCTGATGATATTTTTATATATAGAAACAAATGATTTTAACATATTTCATATTTCATTTATCAATAGCAAAAGCGTACATTATGATACTGCGTACCTTATAACAATGGTAACTTTTATTGTTGCAATACTTGCTGAAAATGCTCGAATACCTTTCGATAATCCAGAAACACATTTAGAACTTACAATGATGCATGAAGCAATGATCTTAGACTTATCAGGTAGTGATTTAGCGTATGTTGAACTATCGTCTTATATTAAACTAATTGTATACTTGATTGTTTTGATTAATTGTTTTGTACCTATTGGAATTGCAACAACGATTTCGATTTCAGCTATTCTTATAGGACTCGTAACATTTATATTTAAACTCTTAATTTGTTTACTAGGAATCGCTATAATAGAAACAACTTTCGCTAAATCTAGGCTATTTAAAGGGGCAGAATTGTTTCCAGCTATGATATCTCTAGGAATAGTTGCAATTACTTTAATTTATATTTTATAAGGGAGAGAGATTATGATAGAAGCTTTACTTACAATTATATTAATATCTAGTATATTTATGTCTGGAGTAAGAAGAATAAAACTTATTACAGCAGGATTTATATTTCAGTCAGCGGCTATTGGACTTATAGTCTTAAAGTTGGGTTACCAGACAGGAAAAGTGGATTATTATATTTTAGGAATTTTAACAATAGTTACTAAAGTTATTATAATACCAATAATAATAAATAGATCTGTAGAAAAATTAAAGATAAAAAGAGAAATGGAGTTAATAGTAAATGCTTTTGTTTCGTATCTTATAACGGGACTTGGTATAATGATAGCTTTTGGCCTTTTAAATAAGAGCCAAGATAACTTTTTAAAGACTGGAATTGCACTATTTATTATAGGCATTTTGCTAATGGTTGCAAGAAAAAAAGCTATCACACAAATGATAGGATTTCTAATATTTGAAAATGGTATTGTGCTTTTTGAAACATCTTTATCTAAAATGTCTCTTGTAATTGAGGCAGGAATAGTTTTTGAAACATTAATGCTTGCACTTATTATGGGAATAATGATTTTCCGTATTAATAAAACTTTTGATTCAATAAATACAGACTTTTTCGAAAATCTAAAAGAATAGTTGGTGAAATAATGTATATTATAGTACTTGGTATTTTGTTCTTGTTTTTAATAGTTACACCCTTACTCTTTAAAAACATAAAAACTACTGGATTTGTTACAATATTTGGAGCTGTGTTAGTTTTGGGTATTGTAGTAAAAATTATTACGATGGTTTCAGTAGGTTATTCCCTTAGTTATTTTAATGAATTTTTTTATATTGATAGTTTGAGTACTGTACAAATTTTGATTATATCTTGTATAAATATAATCGTGAGTATTTACTCATATAGGTATATATCAGATGAGATAAAGGAGAAAATAATTACTCTTAAAATGGGTAAAATTTATTATTTCTTATTTAATTTCTTTGTGTTTTTTATGATGTTTATTTCACTAACTAATAATATTGTTGCAATGTGGATTGGACTAGAAGGAACAACGCTTACAACTACATTTCTGTTTGGTTTTAACATTAATAAAAACTCATTAGAATCCGCTTGGAAGTACGTAATTATTTGTTCAATTGGAATAGGTATTGGATTAATTGGCATATTAATCTTTGTTAATGCTTATAGTAATCAAGATACTGACGGGATACTAAAATGGTCTCATCTTGTAAATAACCAAAATCCACAAAGTACATATGCTATTAAAATAGCTTTCACCTTAATATTTGTAGGACTTGGTACAAAAGCAGGACTCGCACCTATGCATACATGGCTGCCAGATGCCTATAGTGACTCGCCATCCCCAGTTAGTGCTATGTCTGGGGTTCTTTTGAATCTTGCGCTGTATGTTATTTTAAGATTCTATATTATAACGAAACATATACCAGGACTACAAAATACCAAGTGGTTATTTATAGTTTTTGGTTGTGTGTCTCTTATAATTTCATCTTTTAGTATTTTAAGACAACTTAATTATAAAAGAGTGCTTGCATTCTCATCAGTTGAAAATATGGGAATTATAGCACTTGGATTTGGAGTTGGAAGTAAAATTGCAGTTTTCGGTGCATTACTTCACTCTTTAGTGCATGCCTTTGTAAAGTCTATGTTGTTTTTAACCGCAGGAAATTTATTAAATGCATATAAAACAAAACGTATAGACAAGATTGATGCTTTAATAAAGACTATGCCAATAAATGCAGTATTTTTTATTATAGGTATGCTTGTTATTACCGGGGCACCACCATTCCCAGCTTTTTTTAGTGAATACTATATAATTGTAGGAGCTGTTGAGAGTGGAAATTATATTGTTACTGCAATCTATACTTTTTGTCTCCTGTTAGTTTTTGCAGGATTCCTGCGAGTATTCATTAAGATAGTCTTCAACACTGAACCTGGTGTAAAATATGTTAGAATGAAAGAAGATAAAAAAAATATATTGCCACTCGCTTTATGTTTTATTTCAATTATTATTATTAGCTTAACTATGAATGGTTGTTTGTCAAATATGATAAATAATGCAGTTTTAATTATATGTGATTAGGAAGTGAAGATATGAAAATAACAGATACTATAAATAGTCTACAAGAATTAAATTTTGATTTAAAATATGAAGTTAAAAATGATAACGAATTATACGTTAGAATAAAAGCAGATCAAATCAGGAAAATTGTGCTTATTTGTGTTGATTTATATAAATTTAATTATATTTGTGAGTTTTCTGTAGTTGAAAAAGAAACTACAATAAATTGTGTGTTTTCAAATAGTAAGCAAGGTTATTATGTAATATGTAGTTATGTTACTGATAAGGAAGCAATTGATCTTAGCAATATAATTTACCAAAGCAAATTATTTCATAGAGAAATTAATAAAGATTACGACTACAAGATTAAAGAGGTATCTGGGACAGGGGCATATCAAGTTGCAGTAGGACCCGTACATGCAGGAATTATTGAACCGGGTCATTTTAGGTTTAGTGTTATGGGAGAACCAATAGAAAATCTTGAAATAAAACTTATGTACAAATATAGGGGAATAGAAAAATTATGTAAGGATATAAATGCAAATACATTGAATCTTATGTTTGAGCGTGTGTCTGGAGAATCAAGCGTAGCTTATGGAGAAGCTTATGCTATGCTTGTAGAAAAACTTTTAGGAGCAGATGTTAGCATCGAAGTTAAGGCTTTTAGGGTTGTTCTTTTAGAACTTGAGCGAATGTATAATTATATGGATGATTTAGGTGGAGTAGGTAATGATATTGGTTATAGTTATGTAGCTAAAAAGTTTGGCTATTTTTCAGAAGTAGTGCATCAGTTATGTGAGAGGATAAGTGGAAGTAGGTATATGAGAAATGCCATTGTTCCTCTTGGAATAAATATAGATTTTGATGAAAAGAAAAAGAAAGATGTTTTAGATACATTAAAAAGCCTTAAAGCACGGGTACTTAGCATAATAAAAATGAGTGTAAATTCAGTTTCATTTTTAGATAGAGTAGAAGATACAGGAATGGTTAGTCGTTCTATGGCTAAAAAATTATGTATGACAGGTGTTGTAGCAAGGGCCTGCAATTTGAAATATGATGTTAGAGTCTCATTTCCATATGAGTTATATAAGGAAATAAAAAGAGATATAAATATAGAAACAAAGGGCGGAGTTTTTGAAAGATATAAATTAAAAGCTTGCGAGCTTAAAGATGCTTTTGATTTTATAGAGAAAGCACTCTCATATATAAATGTTGATATAAGGAGAGAAAAAAATGAATTTTATTTAAAAGAGGGGTTAGAGGCAATAACTTCAGTTGAAACAGTAAAGGGAGAGCTTGTAGTTTATGGTTTAACAGGAAAAGATAATAAGTTTGACCGAATCTACTTTAAAACTCCTTCTTTTACTAATTGGACAGGTATGAGCGAAGCGGTTCTTGAGGAAATTATTCCTGATTTTCCTCTTATTAATAAAAGCTTTAATATGTCTTATTCTGAGAATGACAAGTAGGGAGTATTAAAATGAATAATATAATTGATAGAATAAAATATGGAACAGAAACAATAAAAGATCCAATTAAAGATAATGAATTCTCTTATGGGAAAATAATTTCAGAGCGAAATGTATGTGATAATTGCGAAAAATGCATGAATATATGCCCAGTGAATGCCATTAAGATAAATACTATTACAAATGCAGAGCATCTAGTAAGTGTAGATTATAAAAAATGTATTTATTGTAGGAATTGCGTTGATATTTGTCCCAAATCCGTTTTTAAAATGACATCTGATTATAAAATGGCGCAGTTAGAACTTGCAGGTGATAAACTTAGGGAAAAAATATATAAGACATTTAGGAGATCACTTGTACTAAGAGTAGTAGATACTGGTTCTTGTAATGCCTGTATGTCAGAACTTAATGCACTTTCAAACACGTTTTATGATATTTCAAGATTTGGAATTAATGTATCTCCATCTCCAAGGCATGCAGATGGACTAGTGGTAACGGGGCCTGTTACTATAAATATGAAAGAAGCTTTAGAGAAGACTTACCAGGCGATGGCTGAACCTAAAATAGTCATAGCTGTTGGTAGTTGCGCTTATAACGGTGGAGTATTTAAAGGGGGTGATGGAGTGTATGGTACACTTAAGGATATACTGCCAGTAGATCTTGTAATTCCAGGTTGTCCTTCATCTCCGCAGGCTATTATTTTTGGGCTTCTTAAAATAATGGATAAAATTAAAAAATAGACTAAAATCAATAGGCAAAAGTTAGGTACCTGTAGGAAGTAATAGTTTGAGTGCAAACACTTCTTATGGGTACTTTTGTTATTTAATAGTGCAGCGACCCAGGAGATGATTTAATAAAGTAGTTTTAGAAAAAAATGTTTGTGCAAACGCTTGCATTGAATTAGATAATTATGTATAATAAACATAAAATGTAGAGTTATAATATAATTGTAAATTATTTTATATTAACAAGAAATATAGGAGGGGAATCTATTGGATACTAACAATCTTCCAAGAGTTGCTTATTTTTGTATGGAGTATGGACTAAGCTCAGATTTTAAAACTTATGCAGGGGGACTAGGAATACTTGCAGGTGATCATTTGAAAGGTGCTAAAGATCTAAATCTACCACTTGTTGGAATAGGACTTAAATGGAAACAAGGATATACGGAACAGATTATAGATGAAAATGGTGAAGTATATGATACATATCATAACTATCATTATGAATTTTTAAAAGACACGGGGGTAAAAGTAACTGTTAATATCAGAAATTTAAAAGTAGTATGTAAGGTTTGGAAATTAGAAGAGTTCGGAAACAACCCAATATATCTTTTAGATACTGATATACCGGAAAATGGTGACAGGTGGATAACGGGACAATTATATGGTTGGTTTGGGGAAGAAAGAATAGCTCAAGAAATAGTGTTAGGTATTGGTGGTGTAAAAGCTTTAAGAGCTTTAAATGTACCAATTGATGTATATCATTTTAATGAAGGCCATGCTGTACTTGCGGCAACGGAGCTTATAAGAGAAAAAATGCAATCAGGATATAGTTTTGAAGATTCTTGGGTGAAAACTCGTGATGAAGTAGTATTTACAACTCATACTCCAATAGTTGAAGGTAATGAATCTCATCCTATTGATAAATTAGACTATATGGGAGCATTTAATGAATTGACTAAACAGCAAATGATCAGACTTGGGGGAGAACCATTTAATATGACTGTAGCAGGACTTAGACTCTCAAGGAAAGCTAACGCCGTAGCAAAACTTCACAGGGAAACTGCAAATAAAATGTGGAAAACTGTCGCTGACAGGCCTGAAATTATTGGCATAACTAATGGCATTCATAAACCAACTTGGGTAGACGAGCGAATGACCAAGGCGTGCGATAATAATGGGGACCTTTGGGAAACTCATACAACTATTAAAAAAGAACTAATAGAATTTATTAAAGAAAGAACTGGGACCACACTTTGCGTCGATAAGTTACTTATTGGATTTTCAAGAAGGGCTGCACCATATAAGAGAAGTGACTTAATATTTACTAGTGAGGAGATTATTTCTCCTCTACTTAAAAGTGGAAAAGTTCAAATTGTATTCTCAGGTAAAGCTCATCCTCTTGATGACATAGGAAAAGAAATAGTAGCGAAACTCATAAGAATGATGAAAAAATATCCTAGTAGCGTAGTATTTCTTGAAAACTATGATATGAATATAGGAAGAATGTTAACTAGAGGTTCAGATATTTGGCTAAATAATCCTAGAAGACCTCTTGAGGCTAGTGGAACGTCGGGAATGAAAGCTGCAATGAATGGCGTGCTAAACTGTTCTATTTTAGATGGTTGGTGGCCAGAAGCTTGTATTGATGGCGTAAATGGATGGCAGTTCGGAGACGGGGTAGGTCTTGACGATTTAACAGAAGTAGAATTAGATAAACATGATACGCTTGCTCTTTATGATACTTTAATTAATAGAGTTATGGCTACTTATTATGGAAATAGAGAAAAGTGGGTAGAAATGATGAGAGAAAGTATTAGAACTACAAGTTATGAGTTTTCAGTTGAGAGAATGCTTGACGAATACTATAACAAAATGTATATAAAATAATTATAAACACAAGAAAAACAAAACAACTTCAAAATATAAATTTTGAAGTTGTTTTGTTTATATATAATGTTTATTTAACTTTTACAATCCAACCTTCTGGTGCTAATACATCACCAAATTGAATCCCGTAAAGAGTATCATAAAGTTTTCTAGTAACTGGGCCAACTTCTGTTTCACTGTGGAAAACATGAAGTTTACCTTTATGTTCAATGCCACCAATAGGTGTAATTACAGCAGCAGTTCCACATGCGCCTGTTTCTTTAAAATCAGAAAGACTATCTATTGGAACATCTCTTTCTTGTACATCCATTTTTAAATACTCTTTTGCAATATAAATTAATGATTTTTTAGTTATACTAGGAAGTATTGATGGCGATTTTGGAGTTACAAATACATTATCTTTTGTAATACCAAAAAAGTTTGCAGCACCAACTTCTTCAATTTTAGTGTGAGTTGCAGGGTCAAGGTATATACAGTCCGCAAAACCTTTTGATGCAGCGTGTTCATGAGCAAGAAGACTTGCAGCATAGTTTCCTCCAACCTTTACGTCGCCAGTACCAAATGGTGCAGCTCTATCATATTCATCTGATGTCATAAAGTTTACTGGAGATAGACCAGCTTTAAAATAAGCACCTACTGGGCAACAGAATAGACCAAATAAAAATTCGGGTGCTGGGCCTACTCCAAGGTTGTCACCAATACCTATTACATAAGGTCTTAGATAAAGTGTTGCCCCAGTTCCATATGGTGCAACGAAAGCTTCATTTGCTTTAACAACTTGCAAACATGCATCAAGAAATTTTTCATCTGAAATTTCAGGCATTAGGACACGCGAACAACTGTTCCTCAAACGTTTTGCATTCTCCAAAGGTCTAAATAATTGGATGCTTCCGTCCTTTGTGCGATAAGCTTTTAAACCCTCGAAACACTGCTGACCATAATGAAGAGATGTTGAAGCTTCACTTATAGAAAGATTGTTATCTTTAACTAGTTTACCATCATCCCATTTACCGTTTTTCCATATTGAGATATACCTAAGATCTGTCTTGCTATAAGCAAAACCTAATTTGCTCCAATCGATGTTAACATTTGTGCTCATATTTATCCCTCCTATTATTTTTAAAACTGAATTACAATTAAAATATATTTTGTACATCATTAGAAAGTTGACATTATATTCTAAATGTTGTAAAAATTCGTACAATACAAGATATAGGTTCTATTATAACATATAATATGTATAACAATGGCATTATCAGTATTTTAATAAATTGAATTCAAAATAGTTTCATAATGAATAAAAATGTTCAAAATAATTTTTTAAAACAATGTTTGCAAAGGGAGGTTTTACCCTTATTAGCCGAAATGCACTCATCCTTTGGTACTACTTTCCCACATATTTCACAAATTGAATTTGAGGTAGAATTCTTAATGATCCCAGATTTAGCTTTATTTAGTTTAGATCCAATGGTGTTTTTTTTATTTGATGGTGGATCATAATTTATAGGTGGATTTTTTTCTTCTCTTTCAACTATTGAATATTTCATAGCATATATACTTTCACCAAAAAGTTCTAGTTCAAATCTAGGATTTTTGGCATCATAAAATTCCTCAATAATAAGTCTTGTAACTTGAGCATCGTTAACTATAAGACCGCTTTTCTCTATGCCATCAAAAATACTTTTGGTTATGTTGTTTGTATCAGGGTGTCTTTTGATACTTTTATAATATACTTTTAAAACGGCGATAAGAGATTCTGTTAAAAAAATGCTGGGATTCTGGCTTCTACATTGATAAGCAATTTCTTCTTCATATAAAGCATACCTATCGTGGTATTTTCCAGAATTATAAGGTAAAATGGCTCTCCCATTTGTATTAAAAAGTTTGAAATTAGATTTTGAAATTGGTGATCCCTTTATAATGACTTTTGCATAAGTGGTATTCATATGTTCCTCCTAGGATCTATATTAAACATTTAAGTACTATTATATTTATTAAAAAAATATCATCCTTGTACATATAATTATATCATATAAAGATACACGTCAAAGTTTGAACAATTAAATTAGGCACATATAAATTTGATATGCTAAAGCTAATAAAGTATAATTATTAGATGTAAACTTTTTTAGAATACAAGATTATTAAAATATTTTTATGAATATATATAGAAAAATCATATAAATTACGTTAAAGGTGGGTAAAAACAATGGAAAAGGATATTAAAATACTTGCAATAGAATCAAGTTGTGATGAAACAGCGGCTGCAGTAGTAGTGAATGGTAGAGAGGTTTTATCTAACATAATTGCATCACAAATAGATATACATGAAAAGTTTGGAGGCGTTGTTCCCGAAGTAGCGTCTAGAAAGCACATAGAAGCAATAAGTGCTGTGGTTCAAGAAGCACTAGATGAAGCTAACGTTACATTAGATGATATAGATGCAATAGGAGTAACTTATGGACCAGGACTTGTGGGTGCACTACTAGTAGGGGTTCAATATGCTAAGGGGCTCGCATATGCAACCCATAAACCTTTAATCGGAGTTAATCATATAGAAGGGCATATAAGTGCTAACTTTATTCAATATAAGGAGCTTGAGCCACCATTTATGTGTTTGGTAGTTTCAGGAGGACATACGTTTATTGTGTACATGAAGGATCACGGTGACTTTGAAGTTATGGCTGAAACTAGGGATGATGCAGCGGGAGAAGCGTTTGACAAGGTAGCTCGTGCAATAGGCCTTGGGTATCCAGGTGGACCTAAAATAGATAAAATAGCAAAAGAGGGCAATGCAGATGCTATAAAATTTCCGAAAGCAAAATTTCATGATGTTACTTTAGATTTTTCATTTAGTGGAGTTAAATCTTCTGTATTAAATTATTTGAATAAAATGAATATGAAAAATGAGACAATTAATATACCTGACGTTGCCGCATCTTTCCAAAAGGCAGTGGTTAATGTTTTGGTAGAGAATGCCTTTGAGGCATGTAAAATTAAAGGTGTAGATAAAATAACAATAGCAGGTGGCGTGGCTTCAAATTCTTGCCTTAGGGAGACAATGATAAAAGAAGGGCAAAAGAAAAATATAAAAGTTATGTTCCCCGAGATGATACTTTGTACTGATAATGCAGCTATGATTGGAAGTGCAGCTTATTTTGAATTAATAAAGGGAAGAGTTTCACCATTAACACTAAATGCAATCCCAAACCTAAAGCTTGGAGAAAGATAATAAAAGGAGTCTTTAAATTTTGATTAAAATTAACTTGAATTTAATGAAAAGAAGAATTAGAAAATTACATTCAAAACATGTTATACATGAGTCCTTTCGATTTGGAATACTTCTTGCAATTGCAGGCGGTTTTTTGGATTCTTATACATTCATAGGAAGGGGCGGTGTTTTCGCTAATGCTCAAACTGGAAATATTGTACTGCTTGCCATATATGCTTCAAAAGGAGAATGGATGCATGCATTTGCTAATATTCCAGCTATAGTAGCTTTCGTAATTGGAGTAATTGTTGTTCAAACAATAAAAAATGACTCATCCTGTTTATTTATAAATGACTGGCCACGGGTAGTTTTAATTTTTGAAATAATAGTCCTTTTTGTAATAGGATTTATACCTAGTACCATTCCTAATATTATTGTAAATGTTACAATTTCATTTGTTGCGTCTATTCAAGTATGTTCATTTTCGAAAATTGCTGATTCTCCGTATAGCTCAACCATGTCCACGGGTAACTTGCGATCAGCTGCAAGGGAGGCATATATTGCTTTCACCCAAAAGGATCATGAGGCAGCTATTCGTACTATTCGTCTTTTTACAGTTGTTTCTTCATTTTTATTAGGTTCATTTTTAGGAGGTATATTAACATTAAATATTGGGGTTAAAGCAATATGGGGCGCTGCACTTATAATAATCGGTGCTTTGGTGTTATATAACATTAATAATTCATAAATACAGTTTATATTCAATTGGGCTAATTTAGTATATTTATTAACAAATATTATTATCTCCGAATTTCTTTATAAGACTCTTAAGTTCATCTATCTGTTTTTGCAAATCCTTATTCGTAGTACTTGAATTAGTATTCGTATTACTTGCATTTTGGGCTTCTTCTTTTGCGTTAAGATTAGAAATTTGAGCTGCTATTATAAATATGGTCTGAGCTACACCAAATAAAAAATTGGCGACTACACCTTGTTGGTCAACATCGAACTTAGAAGCAATAATAATTCCTAGTATTGTTGCGAGTGTTGCCAATTCGGTAGGACCGTACTCTTCTAGTTTTTTCATATAATTCCTCATTCTAATATTGTTATATTATAGTATATTCATTTAACTAATATTGGGTAGGTTATATTTTGAAAATCATTGTTTATACCATGTGAAATATTTAAGTAAAATTTATAAAAAACGTTTTTTAATTTAAATAAATAATTTCAAATGATTATGTATAGCAAAAAAAATGAAGGAATATAATAATAAAGGTCATTAGGTTAAAAAACCTAATGTTATTTTTGCATTTTAGTATGTAAATTATTAACAATAAATATATAAAATAACTTTAAAAAAAAATCTTCCCAGTTGATACAATAATGTAAGTAGAGTATAATTATCTGAGTTTCAATGATTTAAAATAACGATTATTCTTACGAATTTAAATGAGGAGCAATATTATGACAACCCACCCCAAAATAACCAAAATTTTGTTTAAGCTACTAATTATATCAATTTGTTTATTTCTAAGCATATTTGCAGTGGTGTCATGTTTAAATATAATTAAAAAAAATAAAGATAATACATCTAATAAAGGCACGACCATCAATGATAAAGATCAAAACATAAAGAATATTAAGTTAACCAAAATAGCATTTGAAAAAGGTAATAATGTATATCTTTATGATGAAATAAGTAAACAAATTAAGTCTCTTGGAGATAATACAAAATCGAAAGATTTGTTACAACTTTCTCCGGATAAAACAAAAATTGTATTTAGGTATTTTAATGAAGGCGAACCCATATATCCTCCACATGTAATTATTTATGATGTTAAAGCTGAGAAACTAACAGATATTGTTATTAAAAATAAAGATGCACAACAAATTGTTGAACTCAAATGGATAGATAATGAAAATATTTTGGTTACAGGGCATATTAATCCATCGGTTTCAGGTTATAGTGTATATAATATAAAAAGCAAAGCAGAACTAATTTCCTGCGTTGGTACCATGCGGGATGTTAGTTTAGGTAAAAAAAATATTCTTTATAGTAATACGCCTCACATATTTCCTCAGCCAAGAGCTAATTTATATGTTAATGGAAAGCAAATTTTTGAAATTAATAATGATAAGGAACAAATATTTGATGGTGGAATATCTAATGATGGCAAAGTAATTGCATTTAGAAGCTGGGTGACAGGTGAAAAAAGTTTAAATGGTAAATCAAGCGCATATCTTAGTGTAGCCCAAATTAGTAGTAACGGAAATGCGATAAACAATCTAAAGCGGATAATAATAAGTGGTGAAATTGTCGGGGAATTGAAATTTGATGATAAAAATAATTTAAGTATTATTGAAGATAAATTTATATATAAGTTAAATAATGGAAAGCTTATTAAGGTGGAAAACACACTGCCAAAGCAAAAAGAACTTACGGCGGTTCAGCTTAAAGAATTTAGGCAAACTTTAGCTAAACAATTTCCTAAAGAGGTTATTTCAGATCAAACAGTGTTAGAAGATATAGATGTATATAATATGGTAGCCTTTTAGGACTTGAAACGAATATGGGGATTAGTAAAATAATAGTTATATTTATGAAATTTATTAAAATTTTATTAACAAACATTTGAAAATTTGGTATAATGACCTTGTGTTTATAAAAAATTATGGAAGAAGGGTTATTATGAAAAAGGAAAATTCTTATAGGCCTCAGAAAACAAAAATCCATGTAAAGACGATACCAGAATTAATAGTTAGCAAATTAGTTATGTTACTAGGTTGTATTATACCAATATCTATATTTATAGCATATGCTATGAGGTTGAACTTTTTCTCTATTACAAAAATTCTATCAATATTTATTTTAATTATAAGCATAGCTGCATACTTAAAAAGTGAAATTATGTATCCTCATCCTAAAGTACTACATAAGGGTGATACTTTAGGTAGTAAAAAAAATGTGGTTTACAAAAAACATAAAACAAACTTTTCTTTTTCTCTAAAGAAAGGTCCGCTTCAAGTGGTTTTGTCAATGTTAATAATTATATTATTAACATATTTAGGACAAGGTATCTATAGATTAATGGGGTAAGGAGTATTAAATATGGATAATAATTATAAGTTTTTTAGAAATAAAGAATGCGAATATTTCCCGTGCCATGAGGTTAAAAATGATGAAAAATTTAATTGTCTATTTTGTTATTGTCCTCTGTATTTTCTTGAACATTGTGGTGGAAATGGAAAATTTGTAAAGGACATTAAAGATTGCTCATCTTGTTTGATACCACACAGCGAAAATGGTTATGAATATATTGTAGGTAAAATAAGGGAAGTTAATAAGGCGAAACGAAAATAATAAAAACTAAACAAAAGAAGTTATAATTATTTATAAAAACCTATAATACCCCATGAAAAACGAAAAAATGCTAATGATAACATTGTATTTAAAGTAATTATGGGTTATAATTAGAACATTAATTAAAAAAAAATTAATAACTTAACATAAAAAAATAGGTTTATTAAAAAGGCACTGTCAATTCAGCGCCTTTTTTTTACCCGAAATTATGGTGATAAGAACATTATTATATTCGTAGTAAGTAGATATACTAAAGAGCATAAAGAAATTAAAAAAAATTATAAACCGGAGGTATAAATGTGAAAGTAAACAGAAGATTAGAATTATTTAAAAATGTAACGGATAAAGAATGGAATGATTGGGAGTGGCAAGTTCAAAACAGAATAGAAACTGTAGAAGAACTTAAAAAATATATACCATTAACTATTGAAGAAGAAGAGGGAGCAAAAAAATGTCTTCAAACATTGAGGATGGCTATCACTCCATATTATTTAGCCTTGATAGATCCCAGTGACCCATATGATCCAATAAGGAAACAAGCTATACCAACGGCTCTAGAATTACACAAAGCTGATGCTGATTTATTAGATCCATTACATGAAGATACGGATTCTCCAGTGCCGGGGCTCACTCATAGATACCCGGATAGAGTATTGTTACTAATAACCGATATGTGCTCAATGTACTGTAGGCATTGCACAAGAAGAAGATTTGCAGGCCAAAACGATAATTCTATGCCAATTGATAAAATAGATAAAGCAATTGAATATATAAGAAACACGGTGCAAGTGAGAGACGTGTTGTTATCAGGTGGGGATGCATTACTTGTAACAGACGATAAATTAGAATATATAATAAAAAAATTAAGAGAAATTCCACACGTTGAAATAATAAGAATAGGTTCAAGAGTACCTGTAGTTCTTCCACAAAGAATTACTCCAAAATTAGTTGACATGTTAAAGAAGTATCACCCGATTTGGTTAAATACACATTTTAATCATCCAAATGAAATTACAAAGGAAGCAAAGCTTGCTTGTGAAAGGCTTGCCAATGCAGGAATACCCTTAGGAAATCAGTCTGTTCTTCTAAGAGGAGTTAATGACTGTACCCATATAATGAAGGAGCTAGTGCACGAACTTGTTAAAATTAGAGTAAGACCATATTACATATATCAATGTGACCTTTCAATGGGTCTTGAACACTTTAGAACACCTGTATCTAAAGGCATAGAAATAATTGAAGGATTAAGAGGCCATACTTCAGGATTTTGTGTGCCCACGTTCGTTGTTGATGCACCAGGTGGTGGTGGGAAAATCCCAGTAATGCCAGGATACGTTATATCTCAAAGTCCTGAGAAAATAGTACTTAGGAACTTTGAAGGAGTTATAACTACTTATGAGCAACCAACTAGTTATACTTCAATCTGTCACTGTGATGTTTGTGAAGGAAAGAAAAAGGTTCACAGAGTAGGAGTTGCTGGTTTATTAAATAATGAGAAAATGTCTATGGAACCGGTTGGACTTGAGAGAAGTTTAAGAGGACAAGAATAGTAAAACTAAAAATATATTAATGATAAGCTTAGAGAGTATTAATCTTTAGGCTTATTATTTTCTGTATTTATTGTCTGGAGTTGTAACAGTTTTTGATAAATTGAATAAAATGGTATCATAAGTAATTTTAGGAGGGTAAATTTGCAAACCCTAAAAATAGGGTCAAAAGGAACAGTGGTATCAGAAATACAAGCATTACTTAATAAGTTAGGTTATGTTGTTGGAGAAGTAGATGGAATATATGGACCTAAAACTTTTGATGCGGTAAAAAAATTTCAGAAATATTTTGGATTATCACCTACAGGCGATGTGGATAATGATACTTATAAACTTATGAACAGATTTCTACTAGGTTATGATACTTATAGAATTAAATCAGGTGACACTCTATACATTATAGCAAAACGATATTACACACCACTTGAAAATATAATTACAGCTAACCCTCAAATTAATGCAAATAGATTAAGGGTTGGTGATGTAATTATAGTTCCTTACTCGTTAGATGTGGTCTATACAAATATTGATTACACTTATGACATTATGAAAAAAGATTTAGAAGGCTTAAAAGCTAGATACCCATTTATTGAAGTTGAGAGTGCTGGTAGGAGTGAACTTGGAAAAGAACTTTATTATGTAAAATTGGGCAATGGACCAAGCAAAGTATTTTATAATGGCGCGCATCATGCTATTGAATGGATAACCTCTGTACTTTTAATGAAGTTTATTGAAAATTTTGCTAAAGCCTATGTGATGGATCAGGATATAGAAGGGTATAATGTGCGTGATATATTCCGCACAAGCACTATCTATGTTATGCCCATGGTTAATCCAGATGGAGTGGACTTAGTTCTTAATGGCCTAGAAAAAAATAACCCGTATTACAATGATTTAATTAAGTGGAATAATGGAAGTTTAGATTTTTCTAAAAATTGGAGTGCTAATATTCGAGGAGTAGATATTAATCATAACTATGATGCTATGTGGCAAGAATCAAAGAATGCAGAGGCGAGTTATGGAATATATGGACCAGGCCCTACAAGATATTCAGGTACCTCGCCAGAATCAGAATCAGAGTCTAAAGCTGTAGCAAATTTAACAAGAAGTAATAATTTTAGATTAGTAATAGCATATCATACCCAAGGTGAACTAATATACTGGAATTTTCAAAATTTAGCAAGCTCTGAAGCTAAAGCAATAGCAATAATATTTTCACAATTGAGTGGTTATGATCTAGGTGAAACAACTGGAATTACCAGTTATGCAGGATATAAAGATTGGTTCATAGGAAAATTTAGAAGGCCGGGATACACCATTGAAGTTGGGCTTGGAGAAAATCCTCTTCCTATAAGTCAATTTAATAAGATTTATAGCGACAATATTAAAGTTTTATTAGAAGGAGCAACTATTTAGAAACACATATAATTGTTTTTTTATTAAAGAAACGCCTATATCTTATTTTGCATAGCAATTAAAGATATAGGCGTTATATTGTTTTTAATCTACGTCTGTCGCAGAGTCTTCCCATGTTACGTAAAGCTCTTCAAGTTCTTTTTTCACACTTAAAAGTTGATTGTTTGTTTCAACACTTCTACTTGGACTCGAATAAACCTCTTCAAGGCAAAGATCGTTTTGCAATTTTTCTGTTTCTTGTTCAAGCGATGCAATTTTATCTTCTAGTTCTTTAAAATCTAGTTTCTTTTGTTTCTCAAGTTTATCCTCTTCACGCTTCTTTTTTTTATCAAAATTAATTTGAGTTTTTGACATTCCTTCTTGCTCTTCTTCTAACTTAAATCTTAAAGGATTTTTCTTCTTTTCTATATAATAACTATAATTTCCTAAATACTCTTTGAGTCCATCTTGATTTAATTCGAGTATTCTAGTAATTACCTTGTTTAAGAAATATCTATCATGTGATATTACGACAACGGTGCCGTCATATCCGAGTATTGAATCTTCTAAGGCCTCACGGGACATAATATCTAAGTGATTTGTTGGTTCATCTAGCAATAAGAAGTTTGCCTTAGATAACATGATTTTTAGAAGATTAATCCTACATCTTTCTCCACCACTTAAAGTGGATATAACCTTGAATACATCTTCTCCTATGAATAGAAATGCAGCAAGGGCAGTACGAACCTCTGTGGTAGTAAGTTTTGGAAATTCATCCCAAACTTCATCTATTATAGTTTTTTCTGGATTTAAATTTGATTGTTCTTGGTCATAATATCCAACGAAAATATTTTTACCCAATATTTTTATGCCTGTATCACTTGGTATTTGATCCATTATAATCTTAAAGAGGGTGGTTTTACCTCTTCCGTTTTCACCAATAAGAGCAAATTTTTCTGATCTTTTTATGTCTAAATTTAGATGCTCAAACAAAAGGTTATCTCCAAATCGTTTTGATAGGTCCTCTATATGAAGAACATCATTACCACTTTTAATTTCTGTTTCAAATTTGATTTTAGTGTCGCGAGGATCTCGATCTGGAGAGTGAATTCGGTCAATTTTATCCAGAGATTTTTGTCTGCTATCTGCAGCTCTTACACTTTTTTCTCTATTAAAGGATCTGTATTTAGTTATAATATCCTCTTGCCTTTTTATTTCTGACTGTTGCACATTGTATGCTTTTAATTGAATTTCAAAATTTATTTTTTTTAATTCAATAAAATTTGTATAACTTCCATTATAACAATCTACATGTCCATTAATAAGTTCAAAAGTTTTATTGGTAATAGTATCTAAAAAGAACCTATCATGAGAAATAATAAACATAGTGCCTTTATAGGATTTAAGGTAATCTTCGAGCCATTCTATGGCGTCTAAGTCTAAGTGATTAGTAGGCTCATCGAGTAATAGTATATCAGGGTTCTTAAGTAATAACTTGCAAAGCGCAACCCTGGTTTTTTGACCTCCACTTAATATGTTTATTGGTTTATCATAATCGTCTTCTAAAAAACCAAGGCCTTTAAGAACTCTACTTATCTTAGCCTTATAGGTGTAGCCGCCTCTGTTATTGTAAAGTTCAGAGGTTAATGTGTATTCTTTAATTATCTTATTTTGATAGTCTTCTTTTGAAGCGTCATAAGGTAAACTCATTTTTATTTCCAGAGCCTTAAGATTTTTTTCAAGGTTTAATAAATTGTCGAATACTAAAAGCGTTTCTTCATATATAGTATTAGTTATATCTAATGATAAATTTTGGGATAAATAACCTAGCTTTTTATTTTTATCTATAAATAATTCACCAGCATCATGGTCCAATTGTGAGGTAAGTATTTTGAAAAGTGTAGACTTGCCAGCGCCATTAGCACCAATAAAACCAATTCTTTCACCTTCATTTATACTTAAAGTTATTTTGTCTAAAATAACATCTATACCATAACTTTTGTGAATATCTTTGCAACTTAGAACTATCATAATTTTCACCTTCCCTGTAGCGTAGTCTTAAAATTAATAAATATTAATTAAATCTGTTCATATATTATTGTACTATTTATATTAAAGTTATTGTAGTAAAAAACAAATATATATAACATTAATTTTAAATAATAGTATAAAAAAGGTATAAATGGTGAATAGTGCTTAATATCTATTAAATTTGAAACAAAAGGTGATATTAACCTATAATGTGTGTTAAGATTGATAGTATGAAATTTATGATATTCACAGAGGAGTGTAAGTCGTGGAAAGAAAAAAAAATATATCGATGGCAGTTATTCGAAGATTGCCTAAATACAATAGATATTTAAAAGAACTTTTAAGGACTGATGTAGATAGAATATCCTCAAAAGAGTTAGGCGAGAGAATTGGCTTTACGGCATCTCAAATTAGACAAGACTTGAACTGCTTTGGGGATTTTGGACAACAGGGATACGGTTATAATGTTAAAGAATTATTAAATGAAATTAATGGCATATTGGGACTAGCAAAAGAATATAAAATGATAATAATAGGTGCTGGTAATATTGGGCAGGCTATTGCCAATTATACAAATTTTGAAAGGTTAGCTTTTAATTTGGCAGGTATTTTTGATGTTAATCCAAAGCTAATAGGACTTAAAATTAGAGATGTTGAAGTAATAGACATAGATGAATTAGTTGGTTTTCTCAAAACTACGCCAATAGATATAGGGGTAATTTGTGTTTCAGAAAATAGTGCCCAAACAGTTTGCGACATGATGGTAGCAAATGGCGTTAAGGGCATATGGAATTTTGCACCTGTGGATTTAGAAGTACCTAAAGAAATAATTGTTGAAAATGTACATTTAAGTGAAAGTCTCTTAACTCTTAGCTGTTTAATGAATGATAGGACTTAATCATAAAAAACAATTATTTCTTGTTGATATAATTATCACAAAGATATATAATGGAATTGAGGCAAATGGCCTCGTATTCATTTAGGCTTATTTGTTATATTATTAACAAATAGTTAATGAATAGATTAATTCGTAAGGAGTGGATTGTTATGGAATACAAAAATATTGTTCTTCAAAAGGAAGACAAAGTTGCAGTACTTACAATTAGTAGACCAAAGGCTCTAAATGCATTAAACTCAGAAACATTAAAAGAGCTAGATTTAGCAATAGATGAAATTGCTAATGATGATAAGATTTACGCAGTAATTATAACCGGAGCTGGAAAAGCATTTGTTGCAGGTGCTGATATCACCGAAATGAAAGATCTTGATGTAATGGGTGGTAGAAGATTTGGAAATTTAGGAAATAAAGTGTTTAGAAAATTAGAAACACTAGAAAAACCAGTAATCGCAGCAGTGAATGGTTTTGCTTTAGGTGGAGGATGCGAGCTTTCTATGGCTTGTGATATTAGAATAGCATCTGTAAAGGCAAAATTTGGTCAACCTGAAGTAGGACTTGGAATAACACCTGGTTTTGGAGGGACTCAAAGACTTTCTAGACTTGTAGGACTTGGAATGGCTAAAGAATTAATATACACAGCTAAGATTATTAATGCGGAAGAAGCATTAAGAATTGGACTTGTTAATAAAGTGGTTGCGCTTGAAGATCTATTAGTAGAAGCTAAAGCACTTGCAAATACAATTGCAGGACAGGCACCTATTGCTGTAAGTCTTTGTAAAGCAGCAATTAATAAGGGAATGCAATTAGATATAGACTCAGCACTTTCATATGAATCAGAAATATTCGGAGAATGTTTCTCGACTGAGGACCAAAGTAGCGGAATGACAGCATTTATTGAGAAAACTGAAAAATGCTTTAAAAATAAGTAATTTAAGTACTCTGTTAAAATACAGGTAGCTTAGCTACCCCAGAGAATAGCGAGGAGGAAGGTTCATGAATTTTACATTGACAAAAGAACAAGAATTTGTAAAACAGATGGTAAGTGAATTCGCATTAAACGAAGTTAAACCTTTAGCTGCGGAAATAGATGTTACAGAAAGATTTCCTAGCGAAACAGTAGAAAAA
>NZ_JAHLDU010000039.1 GCF_018861905.1 Clostridium sp. DSM 17811 | reverse complement strand
AATCTGCGCCAACTGTTAAGTTGGTTAGCAAGCTCATTACATACTTTTTAGTCTTACGACTAAATATTACTTTTACTAAAGTAATTGACTGGTTAAAATAAAATATTATTTAATTTCTTTACCTATTTTTCTGTTTAATTTTCAAAGACCGATAAAAACTATATATATTCGTCACTATGTGACTACTTTTTAAAGTATATCAGCTAACTTTATTCATGTCAATACTTTTTTGTTTCTAACACTAAATTATATTTAGACAATAAAAAGGAGCTATTACTAGCTTCTTTTTATGCCATATATTTTATCGTTTTTAAAGCCCTAATATAGCAACCACTTTTTCCTTGTCAAATCCAACCATTTCTTGTCCATTAATATCTATTACTGGTACTGATCTATATCCTTTTTTTATAAGTGCTTTTTTTGCTTCCAAATTTTCAGAAATATTATGTTCTGTATATTCAATGTTATTTTCTTCGAAAAATTCCTTAGCTAAATGACAAAATCCGCAACTATTACTTGTATAAATTTCAACTTTGTTCATGTATAATCTCCCCTTAAGTTTTATTATTTCCAATTAAATTGTATGCAATTGAATCTAATTTCATATTAGCATTATTCGCAAGTTAAGTCAATATTATTCTTGTCTAATATTATTGCTTCAAATTTTAAAGAATTATTTAACTAGTATTCTTCTAAATTACTAATTTATTAAAATATTTTCTTTATTTTATATTTACATATATTTTATATAATATTATGATAGTCTTAACACTATACGTTAGTGACAAAATACTTTATAATTATTTTGTACTTTAAAGAGCTTAAGCATAAATATTAGGAGGTAGCAACTAATGATTAATTTATTGGAAATAATAAATAAAGCTAAAATTGAACATAACTTAAGTAAACTAGAAATCATTGATCTTTTAAAAAGTAATGATATGAACCAAGAATTGTTTAATGCGGCAGACGAAGTTAGAAAAAAATATGTGAGTGACGATGTTCATCTTCGTGGTCTTATTGAATTTACCAATATATGCAAGAATAACTGCCTTTACTGTGGACTAAGGCGAGATAATAAAAATTTAGTTAAATATAGATTAACACATGAACAAATTTTAGACTTTGCAACTAAGGCCAAATCTTTTGGTTATAAAACCATTGTACTTCAAGGTGGAGAAGACGGTTACTATACCGTGGACAAAATCATCAAAATAATAAAAGATATCAAGGATTTAGGTTTAGCTCTAACTTTAAGTCTAGGTGAAAAAACTTATGATGAGTATAAAGCCTTTAAAGATGCTGGTGCCGATAGATATCTTTTAAGAATTGAGACAACTGATAAGAAGCTTTATGAAGATCTAGATCCTGGCATGAGTCACGAGTACAGACTTAATTGTTTAAAGAACCTAAAAAAATTAGGTTATGAAGTAGGAACAGGCGTTATGGTTGGTCTCCCAAATCAAACCATAGAATCATATGCGGATGACATATTATTTTTCAAAGAAATTAATGCTGACATGTTAGGAATAGGTCCTTTTATTCCTAATGAAGACACACCACTTGCAAATTGCCATGGTCGCGAGCTAATTATGGCCCTTAAAGTTATGGCTATAACACGGTTGCTTCTGCCAGACATTAACATACCTGCAACAACTGCTATGGAATCCTTAAATAAAAATGGAAGGCTGATGGCACTTCAAAGTGGTGCTAATGTAGTTATGCCTAATGTTACAGAAGGTGAATACAGAAAATATTATGCATTATACCCTGGTAAAATTTGTACTGGAGATACTCCCTCTCATTGTAGGGGATGCATAACCGGTAAAATTAACAGTATTGGAAGAACCGTTTCAACTAATTACGGATTTCGCGGAAATAAAAACAACAAATGATTTATAACATAAAAAAGAGCCTATAGGCTCTTTTTTAATGAATTACAGTATAAATTTTTGTACTATTTCATCTAACTTAGCTACAATCTTCTCAAGGTTATCAGCAGTATTTGATATATCATCCATAGCACTCGTTTGCTCTTCCATAGATGCAGATATCTCCTGGGTTGAAGCAGCAGATTCTTCAGACACTGCAAACATTCCTTCTATAGATAACAATACCTTATCTTTATTTTTATCTACCTTGTTAATATTTGAAACCAAAGTATCTATTTGAGTAATCATATTAATAATAGATTTTTCTATGATATTAAACGATTTTTGTGATAAATCCATAGATAAGTTTGCCTCTTTATTAATATTTACTCCATTATTTATATTCATTGTTACATTCCTGATCTCTCCTTGAATTTCACCAATCATATTTGTAATTTCATTTGTGGCTTCTTCAGTCTTTTCTGCTAGTTTTCTTACCTCATCAGCTACTACTGCAAATCCTTTTCCAGCTTCACCAGCTCTAGCGGCTTCAATTGCAGCATTTAATGCCAAAAGATTTGTTTGTTCGGCTACCTCTTTTATAGTATTTATAATTTTTCCTATAGAGTTTGATTTATTTTGAAGTGTAGATATATTTTCTACGACTTCTTCATTTGAATTGCTACTTTCCTTGAATTTTTCAGTAAGTAACTTCATAGAGCTAAGTCCCTGTGCATTAACTAACTTAGTTTCGTTAGAATAATCTTTTAATAACCCTGAACTATTTACAGCAGTACTAATTTCGAGTGTAAGACTTGTAAGTTCATTTGCGCCACTTTGCGCATCTTGCACTTGATTTGTAGCTCCTTTTGCTAATTCTTCAATTGCCACAGATACAGCTTCTATAGATTGAACAGTATCATTAGTAACCAGTGCCATCGTTTTGGAATATTGAAGAACCTCTATGGAATTTTCCTTTAAATCAACAATTATTTCTCTTAGTGCACTTCGTAGATCAATAACTGCTTTTGCAATAATCCCTGTTTCATCTTTATATTTTAAAATCAATTCAAAATTTTTATCATATGATAAATCAAATTTCGCTGTCTTATCCACAAGCTTACTTATCTTTAAAATAGGATTTGATATTTTCTTACTAAAATAAAAGGATATAAATACTGATAATCCAATAACAGCAACTGCTAAAATTATAAAATTAGTTACACTATTTATAAAAGCTTTGAGTAGAATAGCCTTTTCATTTCCAACAAATTTGTCAATATCATCAACATAGTTTCCTGTTCCTATAACCCAATTAAAGTCTTTAAAAGCCTTACTATATCCTCTCTTTGGAGATGCAACTCCTTCCCCTTTTTTAGCAAACCAATAATCTGTATATCCACCGCCATCTTTTAAACCATTCTCAATAATTTCTTTAATCATGCTTTTACCTTTTACGTCCTTTAAATCATATCTATTTTTACCCTCAGATACACCACCAAGAAGTACCACATTGTCACCCTCGACTGTATCTACCCAAAAATAACCGCCATCGCCATATTTCATCTCACGTATTAAATCAGCACCAAGTTTTTTAGCTTCTATCAAACTTATTTCTCTGGATTTATATTTTTTATCAATGCCTCCTAGCATTGTTATGACATTTTCAACTTGATATTTGATTTTTTCATCATAATCTTTTCTAACTGTAGTATCAATTGTCGATATAGAGTTTTTACTCAAGACTGACATTCTGTATGTCGCAAATCCTCCAATTAAAAGTGCAGTTAATAATACAACTGAAACATTTAGCGCAATTATCTTAGTACTTATTTTTTTCACAATAAATCACTCCATCCCTTTTGATATTTTACAATAATTATGTTCATTTCTTATAATAATAACGTTTACACTATTTATCGTGTTTTTTTTACAAATCTTAATACATTAAAAAGGGAAAAAACTACTTAAATTAAGCAGTTCTTTCCCTTTTTACTATACTATCATATATTGTTGTGTAGTAACGTTATGATTTTACGTAGTTCTACAGCAGAAATTTGTCCCGGTGCTGAACTCTTCTTAGCAGCAGCAAATGTTAGTGCAGAACCAAATAATTCACCTGATAATCTACTAATAATACCTTTTCCCGCCATTGATATTGATATAATGGGACCATTAGCATATTTTTCATTCATAATACGGGTTGCATCTAAAAGTGTAATCACATCCGCGGCGCAAGTAGGCATTACTGCGATTTTAGGAATATCTCCACCTAAATCTTGGGCCTTACATAACCTTGATATAATTTCCTCTTTCCCTGGTGTTTTTTCAAAATCATGATTAGATATAATAACAAATATGTCATTCTTATGAGCTATATTTACTAATTCTAATATATCCTTCTCACCACTTAATAACTCAACATCTATAACTTCAACAAGTTTTGACGTAACAATTGCTTTATTTAAAGCAAAATAAAATTCTGTAGTAACTTCTTTCTGGCCACCCTCTTTAGCTGTGCGAAAAGTAAATATAATTGGTTTTTCACCTAGTACTGCTCGAATGCCATGTAATGCTTTTTTTACATTATCTATATTTGCAACGTCTTTAAAAAAATCTACACGCCATTCTAACACATCAAAATCGATATCTTTTAAAATTTCTGCTTCCTTTAAAAGTTCTGAAATAGTTTCTCCCACCATAGGAATACAAATTTTAGGTATCCCCTCACCAATTGTAATTTTTTTAAGCTTAACTATTTTTTTCATTTGAGCACCCTTATTATTTATTTTATTTTTTTATATAAATTAATCTCAGATTTTTTTTCTATTAAATCTGCAAATTTAGGTACAATAGAAGTAAAATGTGTTGATGCGTTATGACTCTTAATTACATCCTCATTTTCCCACTCTTCTATGAATGTAAATATATTGTTGTCATTAGCATCTTGATATAAAGTATAAGATACATTTCCTTTTTCTTTTCTGCTTTCATTAATAAGTTTTTCTGCTAAGTTTTTAAATTCCTCTGTTTTTCCCTGTTTTATTGAATTTTTTGCAACTATAGTAATCATAAAATTTCTCCTTTTTATAATTTATTTAATAAACTTTTATATTGCATAATTATACTGCTTGTACTTTTTTTACCGTTTCTACAAAGATGCTATAACATTATAAACTCCATGGTCATTATTACTTTCAGCAATAAATTTAGCATGTTTTTTCACATCTTCAGGTGCATTTTTCATTGCATAACTGTAATGAGCAGCTTTAAACATAGCCAAATCATTATAGTAATCACCAAAAACCATTGTGTTTTTTTGATCTATTTCAAATTTTTCTTGAAGTATTTTTATAGCGCTTCCTTTACTTATACCTTTATTCATTATATCTATCCACTTATCCCCAGATACAACAAATTCAAGTTTCTCATGCAATTTTTCTTTTAGAAGATTTACTATGGACAAATTTACTCCGCCTGCCATATAATAAGTAATCTTATATATGGGACTTTTTAATTTACTAAATGATTCTAGTTTTACCACAGGAACATCAACCGCTGTAAGTTCGCTAAAAATAACTTCTGATGGGTTTACTATAAATGCATCATTTTCTCCAGCTAAAAATACTTCTTCTCCGAGATTTGGATTTAGATTTATTACGTGCTCTATTTCTTCTTTAGCAATATTATTTGAGTATATGGTCTTTCCTTTGTTATTATACTTAACAAGAGCCCCATTATGAGCAATAAATATCATATCCGTATTTACCTTTTTAAAATTTATGCTAAGTTGTGAATAAAATCTCCCACTTGCTGCTGCAAATTTTATATCCTTCTTATTTAAATCACGTATCAAATCAAATATTTTTTCATCTATATTCCCTTTATCATTTAATAATGTACCATCCATATCAGTTGCAATGAGTTTTATAATAAGTATTTCCCTCCTTTATAATGTTAAATAAGCACATTTAAGAACACATTTTATTTACTAGTAAAAATGAGCTATAAATGAATTAATATCCATCTATTGCCCATAAATTTGTTTCAATTTTCATTAAAGTATACTTAAGTTATACCATTACTTTGCATATATTGTTTGTAAATTCTACTGGATCACTAATTGGTAATCCCTCAATTAGTAGAGCCTGATTATACAATATATTAGTATATAAATCCAATTTATCTTTGTCAGTGTCAAAGCAACCTTTAAGGACTTTAAACATATCATTATTTATATTTATTTCAAGTACCTTGTCTGCTTTAACATTTTCATTGTTAGGCATAGAATTTAATGTTTTCTCCATTTCTATTGTGAGTTCACCATCATTTGATAAACACACTGGGTAATTTTTAAGTCTTTTTGATGCACGAACATCCTTAACCTTACCAGACAAAGTAGTTTTCATATATTCAAACAACTCTTTATTTTCCTTATCATCAGCAATAGATGGTTTTTCCTTTTCTTCTGCCTCTATTCCTAAATCACCACTTGATACAGATTTAAATTCTTTTTCTTTGTATTTAGATATCATTTTAACAGCAAATTCATCTACCTCATCCGTGAAGTATAAAATTTCGAACCCTTTATCTGATACCATTTCTATTTGTGGTAATTTCTCAATTCTATCATTTGTTTCTCCTGAAGCATAATAGATATATTTTTGATCTTCTGGCATTCTAGAAACATACTCATCTAAAGTAACATTCTTTTTCTCCTTTGATGAATAAAACAGTAACAAATCTTGCAAAGTGTCTTTATTACTACCATAATCAGAGTAAATACCATACTTCAATTGTCTTCCAAATGATTTATAAAATATTTCATATTTTTCTCTTTCATTTTTAAGTAAAGTATCTAACTCACTTTTTATTTTGCTTTTAATGTTTTTAGCTATTAATTGAAGTTGTCTATCATGTTGTAATACTTCTCTTGATATGTTAAGGGATAAGTCCTCTGAATCTACTATTCCTTTTACAAAACTAAAATAGTCAGGCAATAAGTCTGCACACTTGTTCATAATTAAGACACCATTTGAGTAAAGCTCTAAACCTTTTTCATATTCTTTTGTGTAGAAATCATATGGTGTTTTTTCTGGAATATATAAAATAGAATTATAACTTATAACGCCATCAACACTTATATGAATGTGCTTTAACGGTTTATCAAAACCATAATGTTTTTCAGCATAAAAATTATTATAATCTTCATCAGTTAATTCGCTTTTATTTTTTCTCCATAAAGGAACCATACTGTTTACGGTCTTTTCCTCAACGAAATCTTCGTATTCTGTTTCACTACCTTCTTTAAGTTTTGAATTACTTACATTCATTTTAATTGGGTATCTAATGAAATCTGAATATTTCTTTATGATAGATTTTAATCCATTTTCATCAAGAAATTCATCAAAATTATCATCTTCTGTGTTCTCTTTTATTTTAAGTGTGATTTCAGTACCAACACAATCTTTATCGCAAGGTTCTATAGTATACCCATCTGCACCTGTAGATTCCCACTTATAAGCTTTATCGCTACCAAACGATTTACTTATAACAGTAATATTATCAGCTACCATAAATGCAGAATAAAATCCTACACCAAATTGTCCAATTATATCATAACCATCTTTTATTTCATTTTCTTTTTTAAATGCTAAAGATCCGCTTTTAGCTATAACACCTAGGTTATCAGTTAGTTCTTTTTCGGTCATTCCAATACCAGTGTCAGAAATTTTTACTATTCTATTTTCTTTTTCACTCGCTATAGTAATGTAGTATTTATCTTTCTCAAAAGTTAATGTGTCATCCGCTAATGTCTTATAATAAATTTTATCAATAGCATCACTAGCATTAGAGACAAGTTCCCTTAAAAATATATCTCTATGAGTATATATTGAGTTTACCATCATATCTAGGATTCTCTTAGATTCTGTTTTAAATTGTTTTTTTTCCATTTAAAATTCCCCTTTCATACCAAATCTTTTAATTTTATATTTTGTTAGCACTCTATACTTCTGAGTGCTAATGATAGTTCTAAAATACACCTTTTTTTATGATTTGTCAATGTTTCACTCCATACTTTCTATAATTTAAAGTGATAAATCTAATAGCAACATGATTTTACTCTACTGGTATTAGTAAGTCTTTCTCAACTATATGATTAATTAACCATTCATTTAAGAAAGTTAGTATTTTCATTATAGCTTCATCTTGATTATTATCAATATCATTTAAATTAACCTCATCTATTTTTTTAATAAAAAATGCATGGTCTATTTTTTGTGTAAATAATCTTTTATAATTTATGCTAATCATATACTCTTCTTCAGCGTTAAAATGATATATTGTATATGCTTTTAATTCTTCAATTACCGCTACTATTTTATCATATTTATCTGTATCGTATTTATCTATTAATAATTGGTAAGCTCTTTCCCCTATTTCAAAGAGTTTTTCATGCTCCTCATTTATTTTAGGAATTTTTGTCATGTATTTTTCCTTCATCTCAAACATTAATTAATTTCCCCCTTCAAATTTGATAATACAACTTGTCTTTCACACTAAAATTAAATTCATATATCTATATTACTTTGTTTTAATTTATTTTACAAGAATAATTTCCCTAATATTCTATTTATATACCATTGTTTTTTATTCTACATTACCTCATTAAAGCATATTACTTTTTCTCTATTTCACCTTTCAAAAAAGCTCTTCTCCTACGGTACTCAATAATAGGCATATCTCCTTGAATAAGATTTTCATTCATTGTCAGTTCAGATTTTATAGGAGTTTGAGTTAAAACAATCCTCCTATCTTGATGAAGTATATATTTATTACTAAAAGTACTCATTCCATTAACTATTTGTTTTAATATAGGTACTTTCATGAATTTTTGATAAAATCTAAGATAAATCTGAGTATGATTCTCATCAATAGGTGCGAATATTGCAACTATTCTAATATCCTTACTAATAATATTTTGCCAAATATTTGGCATTTGTAACTGAAGACTAAATAATTTTTTATAGTTCTTTATTTCATTTGGTTTTAGAGGTTTGGCATTTCCGTCATCCACTACATTGTTTACATAAAAAGTCATTAAATTTTCTTCCCATTTAACAACAGGACCATTTACTAAGGTTTTATTTCCTCTACCTATGGAAGATGTATGAACAAACGGTAAATGAACAACATCTAATTGATTTTCAATTGCTCTCGTGTAATTAACTGGCCACATCTCTGAAAAACCTCCATAAGAAAAGCCTTCGCGTAGTTCTTTGAAGAAAGGAATTTCTGGCATATTATCTAAGATTTCTCCGTACCATAACCAAATCAGACCATATTTTTCTTCTACTAAGTAAGATTGAACCTTATACCTTTCTGGAACAGGTGTATTTTTGCCATTAGCCGGTATTAAAGTTACTTTTCCAGAAGAATCATATTCAAATCCATGAAAAGGACACATCATTTTATCGTGAATTACTTTACCCGCACTTATTGCTGCCCCTCTGTGGCAACACTTATCAAAAATACAATTGACTTTACCACTTTCACTTCTCCAAAGAACTAGTTTTTCACCCATCCTTGTTACACCAATTGATTTTTTACTTTTTACCTCTTTTGATTCCAATATTCCATACCATTGATTATTAATCATATTTAGCAGTCCTTTCGTAATTCTATTCATTGCTTTGACTTAAGTATTTTACCTAACTTTTGCTATTCTCAATTTATATTATTTTATTTACCATATAATTATCACATTAATACTTTTTGTTTTCAAACAATTATTATTAATTAAATACTATCATGTTTAATTAACTTAATAAAGATATTTTAAATTAATTAAATTATAAATTATTAGTTGACAAGCGTTAATTAACACTGTATTATATTAAATAATATCAATGAGCAGAAATAGTAGATAAGGGAATTTAGTTTAAGCGAACCTGGATTAGTGAAAGCTGGGTACTGTAGCCGTTATTGAATGGGTCTGTGAGATGTGATGCGAACTAGTAGTAGCATTAACCGGGGTGTCTACCGTTACATGGACAGGGCAATCGAGAAATCTGTGCCTGATAAAGATAATTATTTAGGTGGTATAACGAAATTTTGCATTTCGTCCTTTAGTGGGATGAAGTGTTTTTATTTTTTTATAACTAAATAACTAATATGGGTGGCACCGCGGTCACTTCGTCCCATTATACGGATGAAGTGTTTTTTGTTGTACAAAAAAATAAAGGGGTGGTTATAATATGGTTAATTTAACTCAGAAAGAATTTGAAGATAAAAAATCTTTAAACGTAATTTTTCCAATGTTTATTAAAATTAATGGTGATGAACTTACACCAGTGAATATTTACTACAAACTAAAAGGTAAATACAAATTTTTACTAGAAAGCGCTTCATCTTCAAAAGAGGAATCAAGGTATTCCTTTCTTGGCAGTAGTCCCTATATGATATTAAGCAGCTACGGTAAAAATATAACGATAACAAAAGAAAATGAAGTTAAAAATAAAACAGGTAAGATATTAGATTTTGCAGAGGGTCACTTACTTAAGCAATACGATAGGAATGATTTAGAACTGCCTTTCATTGGAGGTGCAATCGGATATATTGGTTATGATGTAGTACGGCAATATGAGAATTTACCCGATAATAATCCAGACGAATTAAATTTACCAGAGACATGTTTACTTTTTTATAAAGAATTTATATGCTTTGATCATTTTAAAAATACATTAATGCTAATTCATAATGTGTTTCCAGAGGAAGATGAAGATTATGATACTGTTTTAAATAAGCTAAATATTATGAAATCAATGGTAAGTTGCGAGAACGTACATCATAAATTAATTGAAAATTCACAAAATAAAGAATTGATTTCTAATTATAAAAAAGAGGATTTTTGTAAACTTGTTAATAAAGCAAAAGATTATATAACATCAGGTGATATTTTTCAAGTAGTCTTATCTCAAAGATTTAAGGTTAAAAATAGCATAGATCCCTTTGAAGTATATAGGAAACTACGACGTAGCAACCCGTCCCCTTATATGTTTTATATAGATTTTGAAGATTTTAAGTTAGCTGGTGCATCACCTGAGAGTTTGGTTAAAGTTAAAGGTAACGTGGTAATGACTAATCCCATTGCCGGTTCAAGACCAAGAGGTAAGACCCCAAAAGAAGATGAGTTATTAAAAGAAGAATTGTTGAATGACGAGAAAGAACTAGCAGAACATTTAATGTTAGTTGATCTTGGTAGAAATGATATAGGAAAAATAAGTGAATTTGGATCTGTAAAGCTAGATAAATTTATGGAGGTCGAAGCCTTCTCTCACATAATGCACATATGTTCAAAGGTGTCAGGCACTTTAAAAAATGAATTAAATTGTTTTGATGCACTTAAGTCTTGTTTACCTGTAGGAACAGTCTCTGGGGCCCCTAAGATAAGAGCAATGGAGATAATTGATGAACTAGAGAATACAAGACGTGGTATATATTCAGGCGCCATTGGTTATTTTTCATATGGTGGTGACATGGACACTTGCATAGCCATAAGAACAATAGTATTTAAAGATAATTTTGCTTATGTTCAAGGTGGTGCAGGAATAGTTTATGACTCTGTTCCAGAGACAGAATATACCGAAACCTTGAATAAAACTATGGCTTTAATGGAGGTATTGTAATGATTCTAATAATTGATAATTACGATTCCTTTACTTATAATTTATATCAGTATGTAGGAGAATTGTATAAAGACGTAAAAGTTTTAAGAAATGATGAATTTACTATAGAAGAATTAAAAAAACTACCGCTAGAAGGCCTTATTATTTCTCCTGGACCAGGCAGACCAGAAAATGCAGGCTTAAGTGTTGAAGTAATAAGAGCTTTTGAAGGCACTACACCTATTATGGGCATTTGTTTAGGACATCAAGCTATAGGCTATGCCTATGGCTCAAAAGTTATAAAGGCACCGGAAATAATGCATGGGAAAACCTCTATTATTAGCCATAATAGAAAAGGATTGTTTAATGGTTTAAAAGACAATCTAAAAATAATGAGATATCATTCTTTAATTGTTGAGAAATCTACCTTGTCAAAAGATTTAGAAATTACTGCCCAAACAAAAGATGGATTAATAATGGCAATAAAGCATAATAATTTCCAGACATATGGGCTACAGTTTCATCCCGAATCTATATTTAGTGAAGGAGGAAAAGAAATAATTAAAAATTTCGTGGAGGTGATTTGTAATGTTAAAGATGGTGTTAAATAAAATTATACAAAATCAAAATTTAACGCAGAAAGAAGCTTATGATTTTATGAATGGGATAATGAAGGGAGAAGCAACTCAGGCCCAAATAGGAGGATTTCTTGTTGGGTTGAGGATGAAAGGTGAGACAATTGAGGAAATTACAGGTTGTGCAAAAGCTATGAGGGATAATGCAAAACATGTAAATCTAATTAGCGATTATGCTATTGACACCTGTGGCACTGGTGGTGACGGAGGTAAAACTTTTAATATATCTACTGCCTGCGCTATAATAACATCTGCTGGCGGAGTAAAAGTTGCTAAACATGGTAATCGTGCAGTCTCTAGTCAAAGCGGAAGTGCAGATGTACTCACCGAGCTTGGGATCAATATAAATATAGACCCAAGCCTTGCTGCAAACTTAATTGAGGAAAAAGGTATGGCTTTTCTATTTGCTCAAAACTACCACTCAGCTATGAAAAATGCAGCATTACCAAGGCGTGAAATAGGAACTAGAACTATTTTTAATATTTTAGGACCATTAACAAATCCAGCTTTTGTCCGTGGACAGACTCTTGGTATTTTCAGTAAAGACCTAACGAATCCAGTTGCCAAGGTTTTAAGAAATCTTGGATCAGAGAGAGCTCTTGTAGTTCATGGCGAGGATGGGCTTGATGAAATAACCACTACAGGTTTTACTTATGTCAGCGAATTAAAAAATGGAATTGTAACTGATTATAAAATATATCCAGAGGATTTTGGTATTAAAAGAACAATCCTTAAGAATATTGTTGGAGGCAGCGCCAAAGATAATGCAGGTATTATTCTAAATGTTTTAAAAGGAGAAAAAGGACCTCAAAGAGATATTGTAGTAATAAACACAGCTGCAGCCTTATATATTGGCAAAAAATCTGAAACTATAAAAGAAGGAGCATCACTCGCTAAAGAATTAATTGACTCAGGTAAAGCTCTAAGGAAGCTTGAGGAGCTAAGATTATCATGAATATATTAGATGAAATAGTCAAAAATAAAACACTTCAAATTGAAAATGAAAAAATTCAAAAACCATTAGAAAGTTTAACTAATATAGAGCACAGAGCAATAAGAGATTTTGGGGAAGCGCTTAATAAAAATGGCCTATCTATTATAGCTGAAGTTAAAAAAGCTTCTCCATCTAAGGGCCTTATTGATCCATGTTTTGACCCTATTAAGACTGCTTTAAACTATGAAAAATATGGTGTCGACGCTATATCAGTTCTAACTGAAAAAAAGTATTTCTTAGGAGATGATAAAAATGTTCTTTTGGTTAAAGAAAATACATCCATGCCCATATTAAGGAAAGATTTTATTATAGATAAATATCAAATATACCAATCTGTTGCCCTTGGTGCTGATGCTATTTTACTAATCGCTGCTGTTCTTAAGGATAAACTTAAATCTTATTTTGAACTTGCAACCTCTTTAGGTCTTCATTGTTTGATAGAGGTTCATAATAGTTTTGAAGTAGAACTTGCCCTTGAATGTGGCTCAAAAATAATAGGTGTAAACAATAGAGATTTAAGTAATTTCAATGTTGATATTCACACTACTGAGAAACTAATGAAGTATATACCAAATGATAAAATTGTAGTGTCTGAGAGCGGAATAAGTTCAATAAGTGATGTTTTGTATTTAAAATCAATCGGAACAAGCGCAGTACTTATCGGGGAATCATTTATGAGAAACCCCGATAGTGTTGAAACCTTCCTTAATGCCTGCCATGACTAAAATTAAAATTTGCGGAATAAGAAGACATTGCGACATAGAGTATCTTAATGATTTGCTACCAGAATATGTTGGATTTGTTTTTGCTAAAAGCAAACGGCAAGTAGACTGCGAGCATGCATGTAAATTAATGGAAAATTTGAGTAAAGGCATTCAAAGAGTTGGAGTTTTTGTTGATGAAGATCCTTCAGTTGTGATAGATATTGCAGAAAAATTACATCTTGATGTTCTCCAGTTTCATGGCCATGAGAACCAAGAATATATAAATAAGTTTAAAGGATATGAAATTTGGAAAGCGCTTAAAATTAATAATCTTGAAAGTATTTCCGAAATAAGCCACTACAAATGTGCAAAATTTCTTTTAGATAATAGCACTTCTGGTTCCGGAGAAAGCTTTAATTGGAACCTTGCTTATAAAAAAGTTGATGGGAACACAATAATGCTAGCTGGTGGATTAACTAGTGAAAATGTTAAACAAGGGATTACAACATTAAATCCTTATGGAGTTGATGTATCAAGTGGTGTAGAAACAGATGGATTTAAAGATTATGAAAAAATAAAACAATTTATTAAGAAAGTGAGGAATTTATAATGAAAGGTAGATTTGGAGAATACGGTGGTCAATATGCCCCAGAAACAGTAATGAATGCAATTATAATACTAGAGGAAGAATATGAAAAAGCTAAAGTGGATCCTGATTTCATAGCTAAATACAAATATTATCTTAAGAACTATGCTGGTCGTGAAACTCCATTATATTATGCTGAGCATCTCACAAAAAAGTTGGGTGGGGCAAAAATATATTTAAAGAGAGAAGATTTAAATCATACAGGAGCTCATAAAATTAATAATGCACTAGGACAGATACTACTTGCAATAAGAATGGGAAAAAAACGAATAATAGCCGAAACCGGCGCAGGCCAACATGGGGTTGCAACTGCTACTGTAGCTGCAATGTTCGGACTTGAGTGTGAAGTATTCATGGGCGAGGAAGATATACAAAGACAATCTCTAAATGTATTTAAAATGAAGATGTTAGGAGCTAAGGTTACCTCAGTTACTACTGGCACAGGTACCTTAAAAGATGCTGTTAATGAAGCTATGAAAAATTGGGTCAGTAATGTGGAAGATACTTTTTATGTTATAGGATCTACCATGGGATTACATCCATATCCAACAATGGTTCGTGACTTCCAAAGGGTTATTGGAGATGAAGCTAGAAGGCAGATATTAGATTCCGAGGATAGATTACCTGATTATATAATAGCATGCGTTGGTGGAGGGAGTAATGCTATGGGCATATTCTACCCTTTCATCGAAGATAAGGCTGTAAAACTTATTGGAGTTGAAGCAGCAGGCAAAGGACTAAATACAGATCAACATGCCGCAACTATCACTAAGGGCACTGTAGGTATAATTCATGGAATGAAAACCTATGTGCTTCAGGATGAGGACGGTCAAATAATGCCTGTTTATTCAATATCCGCAGGTCTTGATTATCCTGGAATAGGACCGGAACATGCTCATCTTCATGACATACATCGTGCTCAATATTTTAGTGCTACAGATGACGAGGCCGTAAATGCATTTATGGAACTTACAAAAATTGAAGGAATAATTCCTGCTATAGAGAGTTCTCATGCAGTTGCCTATGCAATGAAACTAGCACCAACACTTCCAAAAGATAAAATAATTATTATTAATCTTTCAGGACGTGGCGACAAAGATATAAATACAATTGCGCAAATTATGGGGGTAAAGTTATGAATAGAATAGTTGAGAAATTTAATTATCTTAAATCAAAAAACGAAAAAGCATTTATACCTTTTATAACTGGTGGAGATCCAGATTTAGATACAACCTTAGAATTAGTTCTAACTCTTGAAAAAGCTGGTGCTGATATAATAGAGATTGGAGTTCCATATTCTGATCCTATGGCAGATGGACCAGTAATACAGGCATCCTCTACTAGGTCATTAGCTCATGGAACTAAAATAAAATCTATTATGGAAAAGGTTCACGAGATAAGAGAAAAGACGCAAATTCCACTAGTATATCTACTTTATTATAATTCAATATTTAAATATGGTGATGTTGCGTTTTTTAAGAAATGCAAGGAAGTTGGTATTGATGGATTGATAATTCCAGATCTTCCACTGGAGGAGCGGGCTGAAGTAATAAAAATCGCAGATAAATATGATGTATGCATAATACCAATGGTTGCTCCAACATCGAAATCCAGAATAAAAGCTATAACTAATCTTGGAAAAGGTTTTGTATATTGTGTCTCTGTAAACGGGGTTACAGGCACAAGACAAAAACTTAATACAGACATTAAGGAGTATATGGATTTAGTTTCTACGTACACAGATATGCCTAAAGGACTTGGTTTTGGAATATCAAATGCTGAAATGGCAAAAGCATACGCCCCTTATTGTGAAGCCATTATTGTTGGAAGTGCAATAATTAAGTTAGTTGCTGAGGGTGGCCCCCGAAAGGAAATATTAAAAAGAGTATACGATTTTGCACTAGGTATAAAAAATGCAATAAATTAAACAAGATGTAATCCATATAGCCTTCCTTCCAGGAAGTCTCACGAGAATTTTATAATGGCAAAATAAGAATTTCTAAATCAAATTACAATGTTCCTGCACTTCTTATTTCTAGTAACTATGGAGAAATTTCATACTTTCATGCAATCATTCAAAATATAAAGTCACATAGAAATCATTATTAATTAAACATAATGGTTTCTATGTGACTAATTTATCCTGTATTTTTTAGAAATTCATGTTATTTTGCCTGTAATTTTGTATATATTTGTATAATGCTATTTACTACATCGTTTATTTCACTAATATTCATTACCTCATAATCGCAATACTTTTTATAAAGTGGTCCTCTCTCATCAAACAATTTAGATATTCTACCTGGATCCTTTGCAAGTAAGGGGCGCCCCTCAATATTTATATCAGATACTATATTTTCAATTGGACGATTGATGTAAATAATAATGCCATTTTTCTTAAGATTTAATATATTTTCATATCTTTTAATTACTCCACCACCAGTTGAAATAACTACATGCTTTTTTTTCGATAAGTCCCTAACTGCAATAGATTCTATATCTCTAAATATATCTTCACCATTTTTAAATATTTCAGTAATTGAACTGCTTGTACTAGATTCAATAAAAAAATCTACATCTATGAAGTCCATCTCTATTCTCTTTGCAAGTATTTCTCCAATTTCACTTTTACCACAACCGGGCATTCCAATCAGAACTATATTTTTCATATTCTATTTCTCTACTCCTCTACCTAATTCTTCATAAATTTCATCAATTATTTCCTTTGGAATTTTAATATTATTCCATATTTCCTGAGCACAAGTTGCCTGACCAACAAGCATATAAAGACCATTAACTGCTTTTAAACCCGCCTCTGTCGCATACTTTAGAAATAGAGTTTCTTTAGGGTTGTAGATCATATCCACGGCACTTGTAAATTTACCAATATATTTTTTTTCAATAGGTGAATTGTTTATGTTAGGGTACATTCCAAGTGGTGTACAGTTTATCGCAATGCTCGGCTCTTTAATTTCCTGAATTTCATCATAAGAAATCACTCTGCAAGAGTTAAAGCTACTATTCTCCTTAAGCTTTGATACATTTCTTGTCACTACAGTAATTTCACTAATTCCATTATTTAGAAGATAGTTCACCATAGTAACCGCTACCCCACCATTACCGAATATCGTTGCTTTTTTATTTTTCACTTTTATATCATTTTTATTAAATAACATTCCAATTCCAAAGTAATCTGTATTATACCCAATAGTTTTACCATTTTCAAACTTTATTGTGTTTACAGCTCCTATTGCTTTTGCCTCAACACTAACCTCATCAAGGAGTTCCATAACTTTAATTTTATATGGAATGGTTACATTAATACCCCTCGGTTTAATAACCTTAAACCCTTCCATAGCAGCTTTAAGATCTTTTTTTTCTACTTCAAACAAATGATAATAACCCTTCATTCCTAATTTATTAAAGATTTTTGAATGTATTTGCGGTGAAACACTATGTAATAATTTTTCTCCAAGTAGACCATATAATTCTGACATAACTTCCCCTCATCTCTTTAATATCAGTTATTAAATATTGATTATCTCACTTCTATAATTACCCAATATCTTAAAATAACGACTATTCTTTTTTATTAAATCAATTGCATTTATAATTTTATTTTCGTTAATATTTCCCTGGAAATCAATGTAAAAAAAATATTCCCATGGTTTATCTTTGATTGGTCTAGATTCAATTTTCATAAGATTTATATCGTTTTCTGCAAAATGCTTTAAGACATGATACAGCGAACCTGCCTTGTGGGTAGTTGATAAAACTAAACTTGTTTTATTGCTTTTCGTATTTAACTCCATCTCTTTGCCAATGACAACAAATCTAGTCATATTTGTTGCATTTGAATTTACATTCTTTTGTAGTATTTCAAGATCATATGTCTCTGCAGCCTTAGTGCTAGCTATCGCAGCCAAAGTTTTGTCCTGTCTATCTTTAACTAATTCTGCGCTTGTTGCCGTACTCTTATAAGGAACTAGCTTCCACTGCTTATATCCTTTTAAAAATTCCATGCTTTGCTCAAGTCCTTGCGGATGTGAATAAACCTCTTTAATATCATCTAAGTTTGAACCTTTAATTCCCATTAAATTCTGACTTATTTTCAGATATTTTTCTCCAGTTATATAAAAATCATATTTATTAAGAAGGTCATAAACCTCAGATATTGCACCAGTCGAAGAATTCTCTATAGGAATAACTCCATAATTTATTTTTCCATATTTAAGATCTAAAAATATATCTTCAAACTCACTTATTTCTTTTGTGTCCACCTTTTCTCCAAAATACTCTTTTAATGCCTGTTCGCTAAATGATCCTGTAACACCATAAAAACCAACAATCAAGTTTTTATCAATAGGTAAAACTTGACTTTTATTTAAAGTTTTATTTTGAAAACCTCTACTTATTTCCATAACTGATTTAAAAAACTCTTCTACCTCTGAGTATAAATCCTTATTTTTAACAATGTCTAAATTTTTCTTTATAACTGCTTCTTCACGTCCTTGATTTAAAATGGCAATATCATTTGCCTTCTTATACTCAGCTACCTTTAAAACTGTTTCCATACGCTTTTCAAATAATGATACAAGACTAGCGTCAATTTCATCAATTTTATTTCTTAAATTATCTAAATTATCCATTATAACACCTCCTATATAAAATCTAAAATACTCATTGCTGCGCAAGCTTCAATTACCGGTAGTGCCCTTAAAACTATACAAGGATCATGTCTACCTATAACTGATATTTCTGAATTTTCACCAGTTGCCATATCAATAGTATTTTGAGTTTTTGCAATTGAAGGTGTAGGTTTCATTGCAACTCTAAAAATCACAGGCATTCCATTAGATATTCCCCCATTTATTCCACCATTGTTGTTTGTTTTAGTAAGTACCTTTTCTTCAGATATATAAGGAACATCATTAGCCTTGCTTCCTCTGATTTTTGTTATTTCAAATCCCATTCCAAATTCTACACCCTTTACTGCAGGTACAGAAAATAACAATTGTGCTAAATTACTTTCTAGCGAATCAAAGAATGGTTCTCCTAGTCCACAAGGCAGATTTAATATAGAGCCTTCGATTATCCCTCCAACTGAATCTGTTTCTTCCTTAGCTTTTAATATAATATTCTTCATTTCTTTCCCTTTTAAATCATCAAGCACAGGAAAATCTTTTCTTAGAACATCTGCTAACGTCTGTATTTTTAAATTAACACCATCAAAATAGTTGTCAAACACATTCCCAATACTTAAAATATGACTTCCTATTACAATTCCCTTATCAAAAAGTATTTGTTTTGCTACTGCCCCTGCAAAAACAAGTGGCGCTGTAATTCTTCCTGAGAAATGACCTCCACCTCTGTAATCATTAAAACCTGAATACTTAACTTTTCCGGTGAAATCTGCATGACCTGGCCTTGCTAAATTTTTTAACTTGTCATAATCTTTTGAATTTTGATTTTCGTTAAAAATAACGCCACAAAGAGGTGTCCCTGTGGTATAGCCATTAAAATATCCACTTAATATTTCAACTTTATCTCCCTCGAATCTTTTAGTTGAAAATTCATCACGTCCTGGTGCCCTTCTTTGCATTTCACCATTAATAAAATCCATATCAAGCTTAATGCCTGGTGGTAATCCATCAATGGTTATGCCTATCCCTCTCCCATGAGATTCTCCAAATATAGAATACTTAACTTTTTTACCCCATTGTCCGCTCATTAACTTTCCCTCCTAAACTCTTAAAATCTTCATAAAACTCTGGGTAAGATTTTTTAACTGCTCCGCTGTCCTCAATTGTAAGCTCCTCAGTGCATCTAATTGAAGCAATAGCCATAGCCATAGCTATTCTATGATCATTCCAACTGCTTACAATTCCGCCGCAAAGACATGTCTTCCCATGAATTATCAGTGAATCCTCTTTTTCTATAACCTCTGCTCCAATTTTATTTAGCTCTGTTGCCATAGCCTTTAATCTATCAGATTCCTTTATTCTAACTCTACTGGCATTAATAATCTCCGTTGTTCCCTCACTTAATGCAGCAAGAACAGCAACTATTGGTACAAGGTCAGGACATTGAGATGCATCAACAATAGTTCCTTTTAAATTTGATTTTGATGCCTTTAGAATACCATCTTTAATAGTAATATTTCCGCCCATGTTTTTAATTATATCCACTATTACTTTATCGCCTTGAAGCGATTCCATATTTAAATCCATGCATTCAACTTCTCCGCCTAATACACCTGCAGCTAAATAAAATGCAGCTTGAGAAAAATCACCTTCAACTCTGTAATCTGTCCTATTATATTGTTGATTACCCTTTATCTTAAATTCTCTATAATTGTTATTTTCTACTTTTACTCCAAATTTAGAAAGTACATCTAAAGTTAAATCTATATATCCAATAGATTCCATTTTAGTAGTAATCTTAATTATTGAATCACCATCTAATAAAGGAAGTGAATAAATAAGTCCAGTAATAAACTGAGAACTTACATCCCCTCTAAGTTCGAAAACACCAGGTTCAAGGCTTCCTTCTACCGTTAATGGCAGATTACCGTTATTTGTAGTGTACTTTATGTTCTGCTTATCAAAAATATCATAATATGGTTTAAGCGTTCTTTGTACTAGTTTAGACTTACCATTAAATACTATTTTTTCTCCAGTCAGCATCGCTATAGGAATTAAGAACCTTAAAGTTGATCCACTTTCATTACATTGTAGTTCATTACTTAGATCTTCACTAAGTTTAAATGTAGGCTTACCTTTTCCACATACTTTAATGTTACTTGGTAATCTCTTAATATCAACTCCAAGTTTCTCCATTATTTCGCAAGTAGCTATTATATCCTCAGACATACTAATATTATCAATAGAACATTCTCCATTACTGAGTCCCGCTGCTATAACTGCTCTATGAGATAATGATTTTGACGGTGGAATTTTCACTTTTCCATTTAAATAAGAAGGTTTAATTATAACTGATTTCATTTTTTAGCACCCCAATTCAATATAATAAATCATTTTATGATTTTATGAAGATAATTTTCTATCTTAGTTTTATCAATTTTTTCAATAAAACTATTTCCGATGGATTCTATTAATATTAAATTCATGGATCCCCCAATATTTTTTTTATCATGACTAATAGTTTCAATTATAGCTTGAGTTCTTATTTCAGGCAACTCCCATGGCAAATTATACTTAATTAAGATATCTTTTATAGCAATAGATGTCCCTATCTTAGTTAATCCTAGTTCTTCTCCGAGTTTAGTTATAGAATACATACCCATTGCTACTGCCTCTCCATGTGAATACTTCGTAAAATTAAAGAACTGCTCAATTGCGTGCCCAATGGTATGACCATAATTTAATAACATTCTTTCTCCTGTATCCTTCTCATCTAATTCAACAATATTTGCTTTAATAGAGCAACAAGTAAATATAATTTTATCTATTTGACTCAAAAGTGCTTCTTTATTTTCATATTTCATTAAAGTATTAAATAACTCACTATCTTTGATAGCCCCATATTTTATAACTTCACCCATACCATCATTTAAATACTTATCATTAAGTGTTCTAAGAAGTAACGGATCAATAAAAACTGCCTTAGGCATATAAAAACTTCCCACTAGATTCTTCCCACGCGGCAAATCTACTGCCACCTTCCCACCTACACTACTATCCACCTGTGCAAGTAGTGTAGTTGGAATTTGTATAAGGGAAATGCCCCTTAAGAAAGTTGAGGCTGCAAAACCAGCCATATCGCCAACCACTCCACCACCTAATGCAATAATAATATCTCCTCTATTTATCTTAAAATCTAAAAGTTTATCATAAACCTCGAGTAGTGTTTTAAATGACTTGCTTTCTTCTCCTGCTTTTACCACAATTTTAAAAGTTTCAAAACCTGACTCTTTTAATGAGTTAATGGTCTTTTGCCCATAAAACTCATCAACATTAGAATCTGTTACAACAGCTATTCTACTTCCTTTATATATCTTCTTAATTTCTACTCCAATCTCACCTAACAATCCATTTTTAATATATATTGGATAACTTCCGCTGGAAGCCTTAACTTCTATATTATGCACCTTTAACAATCTCCTCTCTCTTCTTTGTTGCATCCTCAAACCTTTTTTTAAGAAAAACATCATCATTATTTATTATTGCAGTTTTTATTTCTTTTATGTTTTTTTCAAAGTCTTCAATCTTACTAATTATATTTTCTTTATTATATAATAGTAATTCAGGCCATAATTCACCATTTATAGTAGCAACTCTAGTCGTGTCCCTAAAGCTTCCTCCAATAAACTTGGATGTACCTTTAATTAAACTATTACAATCGATTAACGAAACAGCTATAATATGTGGTAACTGACTCGTATAAGAAATTATATCATCATGCTCTTTCGGGGTAAGATACACTACTCTTTTGCAACCCATACCTTTAGCAATAGTCCCTACTAAATTTATATTTTCTTCTTTGTTTCCATTAATCGGGGTTATAATGTAATTTGCATTTTTAAACATATCCTTTGATGCAGCCTTAAGCCCTGATTCTTCTTTTCCTGCCATAGGATGTCCACCTATAAAATCTAAATCTTTCCTAAGTACAGGCATAATTTCATGTATTAAATTGCTCTTAATTCCAGCAGTATCAGTAATAACTGCACCACTTTTAAATAAATCCATATTGCTTTTTACAAAATTTATAGTCTTTTGAGGATAAACTGCAAGTATAACAATATCTGAATTACTAAGCGGTATTTCTGGACTTAAATATCCTTTATCAATGATATTCATTTCCTCCGCCGCTCTTAGCGTTTTTTCATCAATGTCAATAGCCCAAATATGTTTAGGATTTAATTTTCTTAGTGCCATGGCAAAGGAACCCCCTATAAGTCCTAAGCCTACAATTGTAATATTAAAGTCAGTACAATCCAATTTTATCACCTCTTAAACTATTTTATTTTGTGTTTTTGCAATTACTCTTATAGAATCCATAAGGGCTTCGAATTTCTCAGGTTTTAAAGATTGAGGGCCATCGCTAAGTGCATTAGCAGGATCATAGTGAACCTCAATTTCAAGACCATCTGCACCAACTGCTATAGCGGCTTTTGCAAGTGGTTCTACTAACCACCATTTTCCAGCAGCATGACTTGGATCTACTATAACTGGTAAATGACTAAGTTTCTTAAGTACAGGAATTGCACTTAAATCTAAAGTATTTCTTGTAAAAGTTTCAAATGTCCTAATTCCTCTTTCGCATAAAACTACTTTTTCATTCCCCTCAGACATTATGTACTCAGCTGACATAAGTAGCTCTTCAATAGTTGCGCTCATACCTCTTTTTAATAAAATAGTTTTATTACATCTTCCTACTTCCTTTAAAAGATCGAAATTTTGCATATTCCTAGCACCAATTTGTAGAACATCAGCATATTGAGATATTTTATCAACAAGTTCAACACTCATAACTTCGGTTACTATTGGAAGTCCTGTTATTTTTTTAGCCTCTAATAATATTTTTAGTCCTTCTTCTTCCATTCCTTGAAAACTGTATGGTGAAGTTCTCGGTTTGTAAGCCCCTCCTCTTAGAAAATTAGCTCCTGCTCTTTTTACATCTTTTGCAATATGTATTAATTGCTCTTCACTTTCAACAGCACAAGGCCCAGCTATTATCGTTAGTTCTTTTCCACCAATTGTTAGCTCATCCACCTTTATTAGTGAATCATCTGGATGAAATAATCTATTACCTCTTTTGTAAGGCGCCTGAACTCTCATAACCTTATCAACACACTCTACTGCTTCAATTTGACTTTCGTTTATTGTAGTTGTATCTCCAACGAGACCTAAAACACAATGACTTTCTCCCTTAGAAACATGAACCATAAATCCTAATTCCTCTAATTTTTTCTTCATAGCCAAAATTTGATCCTCTTGTGCATTTGCTTTCATTACGATTACCATATAAAACGCCTCCTAAAATATTACTTTAAATTAGTTTAAAAAATATACTCAACTTATAATTTGTTATATAGAATTATAAAAAAAAGGAAGCCCCATTATAATGGTACCTTCTTTTTTAAAAGATGGAACCCCTATAATGAGTCTTCCTTGCGTACAGACTTAGTTTACTTTCTATAATTCAGCATAAGCCGGTATTATAGTTTTATTTCTAAACTCATTATTTAAAGAAATCTTATATATTTTTTTGCACAAAAAGTAACCAATGCTAAAATAACGATAGCCCCAGCTAAAATAAAAATATACTTTTTTAGTGATTTCTTTAATAATGATATTTTTCATAATAATACCTCACAAATTTATAATTAGTACCTGTAAATTCTTTAATGTTTAAATATTATAACAAACGGGAGTATTTGTCAAGGATTTGCCTTTAAATTCTTAATATTCTAAACATAAGATTTTATCCTATAGTTGTCAGGAAGATGGCTTGTATCATTTAATGTAATTATTTTAGGACTTAGTTCATTATTGAAAATTATTTTACATACAGATGTATTTCCTAAAACTATTTTATGATACATAGTCATTTTAAGGTCAAAGATACCTAGTAGCCCAGCTTTAATAATTCCACCGTGAGCTACTATTATAATTTTTTTTCCTGGATGTTTAGTTGCTATATTTAAGATTGCCTCCTTAGCCCGTATGCTTGCAATTTTAAGACTTATCTCTCCACCACACATAGGTCCGTTAAGTTCATCAGTTCTCCATAAAATTAATTCTTTTGGGAAGTTTGTTTCAACTTCCTTAATGGTAAGACCTTCCCACTCTCCAAAATCTATTTCTGTTATACCTGGTTCAATTATAGGTATAATATCACTACCTTTGGATATAATTTCTGCTGTTTCACGTGCTCTCTTTAAAGGACTTGTATAAATATAATCAAATTTGTTTTGAAATCTTTCATTTAAATATTGAGCTTGAAGTATTCCTTCATTTGATAAAATAATATCTTTACACCCTTGGAATTTTCCTAGAACATTCCAGTTGGTTTCACCATGTCTTACTAATGTTATTGTTGTATTCAATATTATTCACTTCCTATTATTAGTTATTAGTTTTTTCATAATATAATAAAATATTATATAGTACATACCAAACGTACAAAATATACTAAGCTGTGATACCTTTAGTTCCAAACCTTGGTTGTATAAAAGGAATTTTAGTTTTTTGATAAACAATTATATCAGAAGCAATCTTTAACTCTTTTAAAATAAATACTTTGACACCCTTATACTCATAAATATCATAATCTTCTTTATCTAACACTTCAGTCTCAAATAAAACCTTCGTTTTAAGTGTTTTAATGTTAGTATGACAATTCGAACAATCACACTCTACAGATGTATTTTCAACGCTTACAACAAAACATAATTTTTTACCCTGAACATAATTTAAAGCCTTATCATCAATTTCTAACATGATTTAACGTCTCCTAACCTAGTATAATTAATAACAACTATATCATATTATTGATATAGTTGTTATTAATTATATTTCAACCTATATATTTTGAATTTGCTATTATTTTTTTGTGCTTTATATTTAAACTATTCCTCTGATAAACCCCATAATTCTTGTTTTGATGTCGAAATAGCCATTGCCCCTGCACCAATTGCCTGCATTATATCCTTCTTAGTTTGAATTAAGCCCCCTGCTATAATTGGTACTCGCACTTCGTTTTCCATATTTTTAATAATATTACTTGCAATTCCGGGTAAAAGTTCTACAGCATCTGGGAGAATTGATTGTATATTTCGTATTCCTGTCTCGAGTGACAAAGAGTCTAATACAAATATTCTTTGAATAACGCAAAGCCCTAATTTCTTTCCGTTTTTTATATTAGTTGGCCTTGTGCTTATTATTCCATATGGATCTCCACATTGTTTTATAAAGAGCAGTCCTGCATAATCACCCTTTATTCCTTCTATTAAATCAACATGAATAAATACTACTTTACCAGCTTCTTTAAGCCTCTCACATACTTGCTTAATATTCATTATGCTTCCATATAAGACAAACACAATAAGAACTTTACTAAGAATTACTTTTTCCAAATCTTTATCATTTCGTATTGCTGCAATAACCGGATTTTCTATTAACATTTGTTCTAAATTCACCAATGATATTTCCTCCAAAAAATTTATTTAAAACCATAATTTACGTTACCTTAAATCGTATTTCAATTGTAGTCATAGTTATTTTATTATGCTCAGTCTATCACAATATTATTTTTCATTCAAGAATTTTATATTATTATGTTATCGTTTAGAATTTACATGTTTTTTTAGTATTTCCCCTTGTAATCGTCTAATTAATATGATAATATGTAATTAAATAAGTAAAGGCGGAGAAAAGAGAGCCTTGATCTATGGGCATGTTATGTCCATTAATCAAGGTTCTCTTTTTATTTGCATTTAGGAGGTTAAATGATGTTTGATGTAACTATTATTGGCGCAGGTGTTATAGGCTGCTCAATATCAAGAGAGTTATCTAAATATAATGTAAAAACTTGTGTAGTTGAAAGATCTAGTGATGTTGCTTCTGGTACAACAAAAGCAAATAGTGCAATTGTACATGGTGGTTATGATGCTAAGCCAAGTACTTTGAAAGGAAAATTAAACGCAAAAGGTAATGCAATGTTTACGGACCTTGCAAAGGAATTAGATTTCCCATTTAAGAGGAATGGTTCTTTGGTTCTGTGTTTCGATAAGAAGAATATGCCTGATCTTGAACTTTTACTAGAACAAGGTAAAGTAAATGGAGTCCCTAATTTAGTTATTCTTGATGGTGACCAGGTTAGAGAAATGGAACCAAATGTAACAAAGCATTGTGTTGGTGCACTTTATGCTCCAAACGGAGGAATAGTTTGTCCTTACGAAATGACTATTGCACTAGCTGAAAATTCATATAATAACGGTGTGGAATTTAAATTTGAAACTAACGTTGAAAATATAGAAAAAAACTCAAATGGATATATTATTAAAACTAATAAAGGCGATATTGAAACAAAAATGATAATAAATGCCGCCGGTTTATTTTCAGGCGAAATGAATAATATGGTTAGCAAGAACAAAATCAATATAATACCAAGACGAGGTGAATATGTTTTATTTGACAGAACTGCTGGATCTCTAATAAAAAATACTATTTTTCAACTTCCAACTAAACTTGGAAAAGGAGTTCTAGTTACACCAACTGTTGATGGTAATCTGCTAATTGGACCTAATGCAGTTGATTTAGAAGACAAAGCAGATTTGGATACAACTCGTGATGGTATTGATGATATTATTAAAAAATCTCAATTAAGCATTGAAATGCCATTCCCTATGAATATGGTTATAACTTCTTTCGCAGGAAATAGAGCTCATACTGAAACAGATGATTTTATTATTGAAGAAGCATCTGATGCTAAAAACTTTATCAATGTAGCATCAATAGCATCCCCAGGATTAAGTAGTGCTCCAAGTATAGCTTTAATGGTAGTTGATATGGTAACAAATAAATTAAATCCAGGAAAAAACTTAAAATTTAATCCAATAAGAAAAGGTATAAGAAAATTCAGAGAAATGTCTAATGAAGAGCGAAAAGCAATCATTAAAGAAATACCTGAATATGGAACAGTTATTTGTAGATGCGAAACTGTAACCGAAGGCGAGATTATAGACGCTATAAGAAGACCTTTAGGAGCAAGAACACTTGATGGAGTTAAGCTTCGTACAAGAGCTGGAATGGGCAGATGCCAATCAGGTTTTTGTTCAACAAAAGTTGTAGACATTCTAGCTAAAGAACTTAATATACCTCGCTCCGAAGTTACAAAATCAGGTGGAAATTCTATTTTACTAACCGGAACGAATAAACAATCTTTATAAATTGGAGGAATAAATATGCAAGAATATGATTTAATCATAATTGGTGG
>NZ_JAHLDU010000038.1 GCF_018861905.1 Clostridium sp. DSM 17811 | reverse complement strand
AATTAATCTGCGCCAACTGTTAAGTTGGTTAGCAAGCTCATTACATACTTTTTAGCCTTACGACTAAAATATTACTTTTACTAAAGTAATTGACTGGTTAAAATAAAATATCATTTCATTTCTTTACCTATTTCTCTGTTTAATTTTCAAAGACCAATTTGCTTTGTCATCATGTGACGACTTCTACTATTTTACTAGGTATATCTTGTTTTGTCAACACTTTTTTGATTTATTAAAATATATTCTCAAATCAATAAATGTTAACCTCTTAAGTCTTACCTTTATCGCTGCTCAAACGCATCAACATGTAGTATTCTATCATAAGATGTCTTATCCATAATACCTTCTTAAGTAATTAAAATAAAATAGGTTTCAAATTCTTCAATTCTTAAACCTTCTCTCAATATATCTTATATTGATACACCAGGATAGTTATTTAGCTCAATCTCACTATCATCTAACAAGAAGGCCCCATATATAACGATTTTAACAATTACATATATTAAGTATCCACATTAATAAACCAAAATATACTATTATTAAATATTTTATCTTTGAATGTTAACAGTACACGTATAATATAACCTGCACCTTATTAATACTAACCCGACTTTATGGTTTTACTAATAAATAGAAAATAGAGTAATACAACTTTTATTTCCTAATAGTTGTATTACTCTATTATAAGTTCATTATTGCTGTAAATCTTCATTAGCATATTAACATCACATTAATTTTTGAAAAATTATTATAAATATTACTCCCGGCACTCCTAAAAAGCCTGAAATTATTGCCGTTACAGCATTAATTGGAATAGTTAATCCTACGAAGTTCGCAAGCAGCAAAAGTAAGACACCAAAAACACAATTCAATATTAATTTAACTAATATTTTCAGTGGCCAAGAAAAAAGCTTGACCACAATTAGCATACCTACTATACCAATCAAAAAATATAATGCAACGTCCATATCTAACTCCCCCTATTTGAATCTTTGCTTCTATTTGTTAATAGCATCTAGATCTTCAATCATGTAACTAGTATCTATAGTTACACCTTTTCTTCTAGCCTCTAATAAAAAATATATGTATCTAGCTCTAGATTGATCTTCTCTATAAATTGCATAATCTACAAGTTTAGGGTCATCTACTACTTGAAAATATTCCTTTGAACTTTCCCATTCAAGTTTAGCTTCCTCTAATTGCATAATAATATCTTTCTGCTCCGGTGTATATTTTGTAGTTGAAAGCAATATTTCAATTATTTTTTTTCTGTTCATAATAAAAAACCTCCTATTTTATATCTTTTCTCAATTATTGACATAAAACAGGAGTAATATTCTATATTTCTTTTCTTCCTTCTAAGGCTTTAGAAAGAGTTACTTCATCTATATATTCTAAATCGCCACCAACTGGAATTCCATGTGCAATCCTTGTGACTTTTGCACCTAATGGTTTTAATATTTTAGATATATACATAGCTGTAGCTTCTCCTTCTATATTAGGATTAGTTGCTACTATTACTTCATCAACTTCTCCATTAATTCTTCTTATAAGTTCTCTTAATTTTATATCTTCAGGACCTCGTCCTGACATTGGCGATATCGTTCCATGAAGAACATGATATACCCCATTGAATTCCCTTACTTTTTCCATAGTCATAATATCTTTTGGATTTTCTACCACACATATAATACTCTTATCCCTATTAGGATTGGAACAAATTGAACATGGATCTGTATCTGTAAAACTTCCACATACAGAGCAATATTTTATGGTTCCTCTAGCATTTATAAGTGCACCAGCAAACTCATCTACTTCTTCCTTAGGAAGGTTTAGTACAAATAATGCAAGCCTTTGAGCCGTCTTTTTCCCTATTCCAGGAAGTTTAGCGAATTCTTCTATAAGTTTTTCAATTGCTACTGGATAAAAATCCAATTTAGTCACCTCATAACTGTTTTATTAAAACATTCCTGGCATATTCATTCCGCCTGTTAACTTACCCATTTCATTACTTGACTCGTCTTCGGCCTTCTTCAATGCTTCATTACAAGCACTCATAATTAGATCCTCAAGCATTTCAATATCATCTGGATCTACTACTTCTGGTTTTATTTTCACTTCAACAAGTTGCCTTTTTCCATTAGCTACTGCAGTTACTGCTCCACCACCAGAAGATGCTTCGAACCTCTTATCTCCTAAATCCTTTTGCATATCTTCCATTTGCTTTTGAAATTTTTGAGCTTGTTTCATTAAACTATTCATATTTCCACCCATACCTGGAAATCCGCCTTTTGCCATAATAGTTACCTCCTACATATTTGTAATTTAAGTTATTTTTATATTTATCTCCTCTAGATTTTTAACAACTAAAAGTTAAGTATCTATAATCTAAATGGATACATGTTACCAACCTGTTATAGCTTTTCTATATTATTATATACTAATAACTATAATAATTTCCATTAATTAAACAAATATTTTTTATAAGTAATTTAGATTTATTAAAGATTTAATTAATCTAGTATTTATCAGATATTTGTCTAATATTCTATACCTATTCATCTAATATTTCTACAATATCTTCTCCAAATGTCTCTTTTAATATATCCTCTGGTGATTTTTCCTCTTTATCCTGCGCTTCTATAGTATATTTTATTTTTACTGGTTCTTTTAATAGCTCTGAGAATATTTCTTCTATTACATTTTTATTTTCCTCTTTTTCAAGCCTAATTTTGTTAAAGGCATACTGCTTTTCATAACCAAGTTCTATTACCCCTCCATTACAGGATACAATTTCTCCTGTCATTAAAGAAGCGTATATAACCATGTGTCTTCGGGTCTTAAACATATCTAAGATATCTTTAAAAGATTTTTTCACAATTTCCACTGTTAAATTAGAATTAGCATTGTGAATTTGTACAGGTCTTGTTTCTGTTTTCTTCTTTACCTTATTTTCTATTTTAGATCCATTGTTTTCATCCGGCCTAGTTGTTATACTTTCACATGCAACAGTTATCTTCCCCTGTTTTATTATTTCTTCTAACTTATTTACCCTAGCTAGTAACACTTCTTTTGATGTATCGTATTCAATCTTACACATCTTAATAACTGCAAGCTCTAAATAAATTCTATTTTGTTTACTCCATTTAGCTTGCTGCTCTGCATCTTGAAGTATCTTTATGTTCCTCATGATTTCCTCTATTCTAATAGAGGCTGCCTGCTTCTTTAAAATCTCTATATTTTCACTAGACATATCCAGAATATCATAAGCATTATCACTTACCTTAACCATCAAAAGATTTCTCATATGTGTAGTCATATCTTTTATAAATACATATACATCCTTGCCACTAGAAACTATATCATTTATCTCCTTTATTGAGGCTTCTATATTTCTATCTATTATGCTATCCGAAAGCTTTATAAGACTTTCATTAGTTACAAGACCTAACATTTCTACAACATTATCATACTCTACACTACCTTCATTCATTGATATCGCCTGATCTAAAATACTTAGGGCATCTCTCATTGCTCCATCAGAAACTCTTGATATTAATTTCAAACTATTATCTTCGGCAAAAACACCTTGCTCCGTAACTATTTTCCTAAGCCTATCAAATATATCTGAACTTTTTATTCTCTTAAAATCAAATCTTTGACATCTCGATAATATCGTTATTGGCAGTTTTTGAGGATCAGTTGTTGCTAATATAAATATTATGTTACTTGGTGGCTCCTCTAATGTCTTTAGAAAAGCATTAACTGCCCCTATAGATAACATATGAACCTCATCTATAATGTAGACCTTATACTTAGCCTCTTGTGGTGGATACTGAACATCTTCAATTATATCACGGATATTATCTACTCCATTATGTGATGCCGCATCAAGTTCTGTAACATCTATTGCTGTTCCTGCATTTATCTTCTTACACATTTCACATTCATTGCAAGGTTCACCATTATCCGAGTTTAAACAATTAACTGCTTTTGCTAATATCTTAGCCGTTGAAGTTTTTCCAGTCCCTCTTGTACCACACAAAAGATATGCATGAGCTATTCGCTCATTATTTATTTGATTTTTTAAAGTTATAGTGACATGCTCTTGACCTACTACATCTCCAAAAGTTCTTGGTCTCCACTCTCTATATAAAGCCATATACGCCACAAATTTCACCTCTTTTTAATAATAGTATTTACTTTATTTTAAATACTTATTAATTTGCAACCTTATTTTAGAATAATTGCACTCACTTATTTACCTAATTATATCATTAATATTGTCTTAATTCATATGTAAAAAAAAGATACCTATAAAGGTATCTTATAATTCTTATGTAAACCGTACACCTCGCTTCGATAAATAAACTATGCGCGATACCTATACAGTTAGCTCAAACCAGGTTGGTCCACGGCACATGAAAGTGTCCACTTACCGCTGCTTCCTTCCGAATCTCACGGGGTTCATGAATTTTCATTGCGTGGGGCCCAGTTCTCAACACCACTTATATAAGTCAGACCACACATTTTATAACCTTGACGAGGAATTCACCCCTGCTGTAGCGGATTGCAGGTTGAGGGCACCGCTAACTCCCCGGCTAGTACGGAAATATAAACTGGCGGAAAAAGAGGGATTCGAACCCTCGGTAGGGTTTCCCCTACACACGCTTTCCAGGCATGCTCCTTAAACCACTCGGACATCTCTCCATAAAGTATAATTTTTTTGTATACACATGATTAGTGCAACATAAATAATTATACTATTAATAAATAGTAATTTCAATAGCTATTTGTTAATATATTATTAAGAATTTTATAAATCATTAATATCACATTAAATAATATTTCACACCTTACTATATATAGACTTATTATTAATTATTCTCATTTTAAAACTAAATTAATAATGCAAGTTTCTTTTTCTATAATTTATAACAATAAAAATGACCCATAAAGCAATACCTGATAAACTTATTAGCTGAGCTACTCTTATACTCCCTAGCATTAAACTATCAGTTCTTAATCCTTCAATGAAAAATCTTCCTAAAGAATATAATCCTATATAAGTGAAAAAGACTGTACCACGCTTTAATGCCTTTGTTAATAAATAAATTAATAATAAACCTACTGCTAAATTCCATATTGATTCATAAAAAAAAGTTGGTTGATAATACACTCCATCTATTAACATACCCTTTTGTATAAAATTTGGGAATATACTTATAAATCCCTGGGTAACTGGCCCACCATGAGCTTCACTATTAAAGAAATTTCCCCATCTTCCTATAGCTTGCGCGATAATTATAGATGGCGCTGCCACATCCACAAATTTTAGCAAACTCTCTTTTTTATATCTTGTATATATATATGCTGTTATCATCCCAAATATAATCCCGCCATGAATAGCTAGCCCACCTTGGCGTATATTAAAGACGCCTATTAAGTTATCTTTATATTGACTAAATTCAAAAATCACATAATAAGCTCTAGCTCCAATAATAGCCATAGGAAAGGATATTAGTACAATATTTAAAAACTCATCATAATCAAGGCTTTTTAGCCTACAAGTAAAATTAGCTAATGTAATTCCAACCATCATTCCTATTGCAATAAATATGCCATACCATCTAATATCTAAGCCAAATATATTAAAAGCTATTGGATCCATAATCAATCTCCCCTTTATCATACAGTTTTAATAATTATTTTTATTTATCTATAATTAATCTTCTCACTATTGTCTCTAACTATGATAAAAAAGTAAAGATAAATATACATAAATATTTTTTTATATCATTTATATATGAAATTCTAATACCTTTCATTAAATCATCTAATTTAAACGCAAAATTCACTCCTAGTTGCAAATATAAATATTTGCTTTCTAAGGAGTGAATTCGACTTTATACATTGTATTTTAAACTATCTTATTTATTAACTAACTTTTTTTAGAACAACATCCTTCTTTAATATTGAAACCATAACTCCAGTTACTATTGTACCAGCTAGTATTGCAATTATATATCCACCTAAATTAGTAACTGCATGAGGGATAAATAAGAGGAATATACCACCATGTGGAGCTACTACAGATGATTTAAATATCATAGATAACGCTCCGGTAACTGCAGCACCTGTCATTGTTGAAGGTATTATTCTAAGTGGATCTGCTACAGCAAATGGTATTGCACCTTCAGTTATAAATGCAGCCCCTAATGCCCAAGCAGATTTTCCTGATTCTCTTTCTTCTGCTGTGAATTTCTTTTTTGCTAGTACCGTTGCAAGTGCTATTCCTAGTGGAGGAGTCATTCCTGCCGCCATTACTGCTGCCATTATAGCAGAAGAAGGAGCCAATGCCAAAGTTGACACTCCAAAAGTATATGCGGCTTTATTAAATGGTCCACCCATATCAAAAGCCATCATTAAACCAAGAATAATTCCTAGAAGTCCTGCGTTTGCTCCACTTAAATTAGTTAAGTATTTTGACATTATTACAGTTAAAGCACTTACGGGTTTTCCAATAACATATATCATTACAAGCCCTACTACCATAGTAGATAAAACTGGCAATATTATAACTGGCATTAAACCTTGTAATGATTTTGGTAATTTTATTATTTTCTTTAAGAAAACTACAGTATACCCAGCTATGAAACCTGCTGCCATTGCGCCTAGAAATGCTGCACCTACCGTTGCTGCTAGCATACCACCAACCATACCCGGTACAAGACCCGGTCTATCTGCTATAGAGAATGCTATAAACCCTGCAAGTACTGGATACATAAGTGCCATGGCATTACCGCCACCAATGGTCTTTAAGGCTTCGGCTATAGATCCTGGTACTTTAAATGCATATATTCCAAAAGCAAAAGAAAGTGCAATTAAAATACCTCCCGCAGCTACAAAAGGAATCATATAAGAAACCCCTGTCATAAGGTGCTTATAAACACCCTTTTTCTCAACCTTTTCTTCTTTTTTTTCACTCCCTTGTTTTAAAGTGTTTTTATCTTCCACTTTTATGTCTATTGCTTTCTGGATAAGACCTTTTGCATCTTTAATTGCATCTTTTACCCCAACCTCAATAATAGTCTTCCCTTCAAAACGTTCCTTTGAAACGTTGGTATCAGCTGCAATTATTACAACTCTTGCTTCTCTTATTTCAGCTTCTGTCAATTGATTCTCTGCTCCTACAGACCCCTGAGTTTCTACTTTAATCTCAATGCCCATTTCTTCTCCAGCCATTGAAAGAGCCTCGGCTGCCATATAAGTATGTGCTATTCCTGTTGGACATGAAGTAATTGCTACGAATTTCATAAACATTCCCCCTATTAATTTAATTTCCAAATATTTTTTGAATCATTGTAAAAAATATAGAAAACATATAATGTCTATTTCTCTAATAAAGTAATTATTTCTTCAGGACTACTTGCTTTCATTAGGCTCTCTCTTAGATCTTTATGCATTAATTTTCTTGAAATCTGGCTTAATATCTTTAAATGCTCATCACTTGATTCTTCAGGTACTGCTATTAAAAAGAATATATTAGCTAATTCATCATCCATAGATTGATAATCAATTCCATTAGCACTTCTTCCAAATACTAATGCAGCCTCTTTAACTCCACTACTTTTCCCGTGAGGAATTGCTATACCCATTCCTATTCCTGTTGAAAATTCTTTTTCTCTATCTTGCACGGCTTTTACATATTTATCCTTGTCTAGTAGCTTTCCATTTTCATCCAAAATTGTTGCCATCTCTATAATTACATCTTCTTTTGTTTTGCTAGTAAGTTCAAGCTTAATTAGATTAACATTTAATAATTCAGTTATATTCATTAATAATCACCCTTTCTTATAGGTATTTTATAGTCACTTGTTTTTTTAGCTTCTCTATGTCAATTAATCTTCCCGTCTGAGTCCCCTCAGTCATTACATTAGCAGCACTGGTTGCACAAGCAAGTTTCATAGTTTCTTCAAAACCATAATTATTCTGGGTTCCTACAGCAATTGCTGCAACCATTGAATCTCCAGCCCCGACTGTACTCTTAACTTCTACCTTTAGACCAACAACCTTTGCGATTTTATCGCTACTTATAACTAATGACCCTTCTGATCCCTGCGAAATCACTACAAATTTAACCCCATACTTTAATATCTTTTTAGCAGTTTCAATAACTTTCTCTTCGCTATCAATGCTAATACCAAATGCCTTTTCAAGTTCGCAAACATTTGGTTTCACTATATAAGGACCAGCTTTTATTCCCTGCATTAGCATATCGCCATCCGCATCCAATATAACCTTACCGCCCTTATTTTTTATATCTTTAATAATATCACCGTATATGCTACTGCTTGCTCCGATTGGCACACTACCTGAAAGGATTACTAAGGATTTCTCATCACAATACTCCATGATTTTTGCTTTTATATTAGCGATATCGTCTACCGTTACACTAGGCCCGTTCTCATTTATATCTGTATGTGTATTATTAACTTTATCGAATATTTTTGTATTAGTCCTCGTTTCCCCATTTACAGATAAAAAATCATTATTAATGTTTGAATCATTTAAATAATCTTTTATTTGATTTCCACTAGTTCCACCTACAAACCCTAACACTAAGCTTTTATACTGCAATTCCTTAATAACTTTAGATACATTAATTCCTTTTCCTCCAACATCAATTCTTGTGGATGAGATTCTATTGACATTACCAATTTTAAAGTCATCTATTTCAATAGTTTTGTCTATTGCTGGATTTAATGTCACTGTTATTATCATTCACTCACCCCCATAATTATTTTGCTTTCATAATTTTTACGCCTTTTTCTTCAAACTCTTCAATGATGCTGTTGTCTATTTGATTGTCTGTAATTATAATATCAACAGTATCTAAATTTACTATTTTCGCAAAGTAGACTATTCCAAACTTAGTATGGTCACATACTACTATAGTTTGATCTGCAATTTTTATCATTTCTCGTTTTGTGTTAGCCTCAATAATATTTGGAGTAGTTAAACCATTGCTAACACAAATACCATTAGTCCCTATAAAAACCTTATCTACCCTAAAATTTTTAAGTGCATTATCTGCAACCGGCCCTACCATTGCTCTTGTCTCCCACCTAAGTGTACCTCCAGTAATAATAACTTCAACATCTCTTTTTTTAGCGAGCTCATAGGCTACATCCACAGAATTCGTTAAAACAGTTATATTTTTAGCTGTTATTTGCCTAGCGATGCTAATAGTTGTGGTGCCTGCATCTAGTGCTATTGTATCTCCATCTACTATGATTGATGCTGCAAGCTTTCCAATAGCTTCTTTCTCATCATAAAACTTATCTATTTTTTCTGAAAAAGTGGGTTCAAATTTAGTATTCCCATTTAGTACTGCCCCACCATGTACTCTTTTAATCATTTTATCCTCTTCTAGCTCTTGAAGGTCACGTCTAATTGTGACTTCTGACACTTCATATTGCTGAGATAAATCGCACACTTTTACTTTTCCATATTTATTCAAGCTATTTAATATTTTTGATTTTCTTTCTTCAGGAAACATATAATTTATCCTTCCTTTTGTTTTATTTTAATATACTAATGTTCGTTTGTATTTTATTTTTTCTTCGTTTACTTTCACTTGTGTTCATTTTAATATATTATGATAACGTTGTCAATACAAAAATAGTATTATTTGTTTTATTTTAAAGTTATTTTTTATTATGATTTAAAACACATAAAATATACTAAATATCTCTTTATATAATATTTCAAAAAAAATAAAAACGAAACCTATTGGCTTCGTTTTTATTATATAAATGTCGTTAAATCATCTAACTTGAAATTACCATCATTTTAGTTTTCTTTCTCTAATTCTTGTTTTAGAATGTCCTCTATCATAGGTGTACATCTATGACCTCTACATCCACCCGATCCTGCTCCTGTTACCTTTTGAACATCCTCTAATGTTTTTGCACCATTTTTTATAGCCTTTTTTATTGTAGCCTTTGATATAACTTTACATAAGCATATTTTGGTAAGTTTATCTAAGACTTTACTATTTATATTATTTTCCATAATTATTTCTCCTTTAAACTATCTTTTATCTTTAAAAAAATTAGTTAACAAATTACCACATTCTTCATTGTATAACCAATTTATTTCTGTCCAATGATTTAAGTCATCATTTTGAATAACATTAATGACGGAACCACAAGCTCCTACACTAGGATCGAAAATACCTATATATAGTTTGCTTATCCTAGACTGTAATATAGCACCTGCACACATCGGACATGGTTCTAAAGTTACATACATATCACATCCAGTTAATCTCCAGCTACCTAAAATTACGCAAGCTTCTTTTATAGCCAAAACTTCTGCATGGGCAGTGGCATCCTGCATTGTTTCTCTTAGATTATGTGCTCTAGCAATTATTTTATTGTCTTTTACTATGACCGCGCCTACAGGCACTTCATTTAGTAATAATGATCTCTTCGCTTCTTTTAATGCTTCATGAATAAAATATTCTTTCATGTAAACCCCTTATTTATAAATAATTATTTTTAAATAATTTTTATTCCTTATAGTATACTTCTTAAACAACATATTTTCAATACAACTATACTTATATTATCTTTTGAACTATATAATAATAATTATACTAATTATAAAAAAAAACTAGCAAAGGATTCCTTTGCTAGCTTTTTTGGTGCACACAAGAGGAGTCGAACCTCCGGCCTTCCCCTTAGGAGGGGGACGCTCTATCCAACTGAGCTATGGGTGCATATTTTATTTCTACCTCAATATAATATTACACTTTCATAAATATGTCAACCTATAGTCTGTTAAAAAAATGAATTGTAAAAAATATTGACATACATATTACGCTGTTTATCTATTATTAGAATTTTAATCCACTTAATAGTATATAATATACATTAAGTGGAGGTGTTTTAATTGAACAATGATATAAAGAATTTTTTTCTCGCTGGACTAGGCTCTGCAGCATACACTTTTGAAAAGGCTACAAATTTAATAGATGTTTTCGTACAAAAAGGTAAGCTTACCCTAGATGAGGGTAAATGTTTATCTGAAGAACTAAAACGAACTGTAAAAGAAAAGAAAGAAGAAGAAATCACTTTGACAAAAGATAAGAACACTTTAACAAAAGAAGATATGATTTTACTTCTAAAGGATATGAATTTTGCAACTAAAGAAGATATTGAAAATGTAAATAAAAGATTGGCAAATTTAGAAATAAGTCACTCATAACTTTACAAATTCAAATCTAATAAGAGTCCTGATTTTATATAGGGCTTTTATTTTCAACTACATATCTTAAAGAAAGTCTACTCCTTTCAAATACGGCATTATATATTATAACTAGTAAAAAACTTCACTAGGAATTTAATTTACCTTGTGAAATTATTAATATTAAGAGACCTAAGGCTATAAACAGCTGTGAAGGTGATAATCTAAGTGAGGTATAAAATGAGACGAAGTTCTGTTAATCGCTTCAAAAAAATTGTTAAAGTTCTTGGTTCTTATGGCTTTGGATATATTGTAGACTCTAAGTTTAATAAACAAAATAAACTCCCTGAAAATTTAAGAAAAGCCTTTGAGGAACTTGGCCCTACTTTTATAAAGATTGGACAAATATTAAGTACTAGGCCAGATTTATTACCACCCGATTATATAATCGAGCTTTCGAAACTCCAAGATAGAGTCCCTCCAGAAAGCATCGAAACAGTAAAAAAAGTATTTTCCGATCAATTTTCAATATCAACAACAAAATGCTTTAAAACCTTTGATGAAAAACCTTTAGCTTCTGCATCTATTTCCCAAGTACATAAAGCTACATTAAAGGATGGGCGCCAGGTTGTAGTAAAAGTGCAACGACCTGATATTGCAGAAAAGATGAAAACAGATATTTCTATATTGATTCGCATAGTAAAGTTCACTAAAACAAAATTCGCTGATGCACTAATTGACCCAGAAGAAGCGCTTCACGAAATCCTTTTAACAACTGAACTTGAACTTGATTTTAACAACGAAGTTAAAAACATGGATAAATTTAGAGATTTTAATAAGGATATAGCATTCTTATACGTTCCTTATGTTATTCACGATTTATCAAGCACTAGGGTTATAACCATGGAAAGAATTTATGGTTTTAAAGTCGATGATAAAAAAAATCTTTTAATTGGGCATTATGATGTTAATGATTTAGGTAAAAAATTAGCTTTATCTTACCTAAAACAAATCCTACAAGATGGTTTTTTCCACGGCGACCCACATCCTGGAAATATATTTATACGTGAAGGCAAAATTTGTTTTATTGACTTTGGAATTATGGGTAACCTCTCAATCTCCATAAAATCAACACTAAATGATATGATATCGGCGATTGCCCTTAATGACATAAATAAAATGATTTCCGCTCTTTTAACTATAGGAATAAGAAAGGGATATGTCGATAGAAATAAACTCTATGAAGATTTAGATTACCTTATTGTAAATTACCTTTCAACTTCTTTAAATAATATTCAAATTTCTGTTATGCTTTCTGAAGTTTTTGATATAGCTAGGCAAAACAATATTCGTCTGCCTCGTGATTTTACACTCTTAATAAGATCTCTTGTAATTTTAGAAGGAGTAATCGCAAGCATAGCTCCCGATATAAAAATAATTGATATAGCTATTCCCTATGTAAAAGCTAATAATAAATTTTCTATATTAACTAATTTAGATTTTAACACTTTACTTATCCATTCATATTCATTTATGAAAGATTCGTTTAGACTTCCCTCAAAAATTATAGAATTATCTGACAGCTTGATAAGTGGAAGGGCTAAACTTCAACTTGAACACAAAAATTTAAGTACTCCTATAAGTGAGTTAAATAAAGGTATAAATAGATTGGTTTCTGCTCTTATTATTTCTTCTACGATTATAGGATCTTCAACAATTTTGAACTCTAATATAGGTCCAAAAATATACAATGTAACAATTATTGGTATAACTGGTTTCTTAAGTGCAGCCTTCATGGGCTTTTGGTTATTAATTTCTATAATAAAATCCGGAAAATTATAATAACAAACTATAATCCTATTAAAATCGAGGTGTTTTTATGATTAAATATTATAATAGAAAACAAAATAAATATGAGATTGAAAAAGTAGCTGGTGAGAAATATTTAAATTGGTCTTATTCCTCCCCTTCCGGCAAAGGGCTAGTTGAATTACTACTCAAGAAAAAACTTTTTTCGAAATTATACGGTTATTATTGCGATACAAAAATAAGTTCTAAAAAAATCAAGAATTTTATTAAGGTACTTGATATTGATATGTCTATGTATTCTAAGAATTATAATGAATACTCATCTTTTAATGAGTTTTTTATAAGGTCATTAAAACTAGGTGCCCGAATAATCGATAAAAATGATAATATTTTGATATCACCTTGTGATGGAAAAATATCTGCTTATGAAAATGTTAACTTAAATAAAATAGTTCAAATTAAAGGCTTTACATATTCACTTAAAGAACTACTACAAGATGATAAAATATACAATTTATACAATGAAGGTACATGCTTAATCTTTAGATTGTGTCCAACTGATTATCATAGATTTCATTTTATTGACAATGGAGTTTGTGACCATACAACTAAAATAAAAGGTCATTATTATTCTGTAAATCCCGTTGCTCTAAAAAATATAAATAAATTATTTTGTCAAAATAAAAGAGAATGGAGTGTATTTCACTCAGATAATTTTGGCGATACTATCTATATTGAAGTCGGTGCAACATGTGTAGGTACAATTATTCAAAGTTACAGCAAGGGCTCAAGAGTTCTAAAAGGAGCTGAGAAAGGGTATTTTAAATTTGGTGGATCCACGGTAATTATGCTATTCAAGAAAAACGCTGTAAAAATCGACGATAATTTGTTACTTCAAACACAATTAGGATTTGAAACTGCTGTATTAATGGGTGAAAAAATAGGACTGAAATAATTTTTCAGTCCTTTTTTTATTACATTTTAAATTTTGAGATTATATTTTGTAATTTTTCTGCACTAATTTTGTTACCACCAGTGGTGTTTTTTATTGCTTCCGTTTCATTTACAATATCGATGCTCTTATCTGATATCTTAAATATACCTTCTACGCCTTCATTAACCGTACCTGCTACTTGATCTATTGCAATTGAAATTCCATTTATTGATTCATTTAAATGTTGCGCTGTTTCATCAAATTCCTTCATGAATTTATTAAAATTTTCTGCATCATCTGTATATTCTTTACCTGTGCCCATAATAATTTCATAATTCAAAGAAACCTCTTCATCCATAAAATTCAACATTTTAAGCGAACTAGCGGATAGATTTTTTACAGAATCACTTACCACTTTAACTACATTTTGAATATTAGCTGCTGTATCTCCAGATTGCTCTGCTAGCTTTCTAACCTCATCTGCCACTACAGCAAATCCTCTTCCTGCTTCTCCAGCCCTAGCAGCTTCAATAGCTGCATTTAGAGCTAATAAATTAGTCTGGCTAGTTATATGAAGTATTGATGTTGCCAGTCCATGTATTTCTTCAACTGCTTTCGAATCATTTATTGCAGCTTCTAACTTGTTTTTTATATTACCATATATTTTGTCCGTTTCTTCCTTAGAGCCAGTTGTACCCATTGTAATCCCCATTGCTTTTTGAACAATATTTTGAGCTATGCTTGTTCCTTCAGAAGCCTTCTTGGCTATCGTACTAACCATATTTTTCATTTCTCCTGAAGAAGCTGAAATTTCTTGTGCTGTCGCCGCAGTTTCTTCCATTCCAGCTGATAATGTTTTGGTTTCACTAGAACTTTCTTCTGCCTTAATTTTTAGTGTATTCGCAAGTTCTTCAACAGAATGTTCATTATTACTTATATTTTCTGATGCTTCTATCAAATCCTTTACAACATCTTTTAATGTTTTTCTCATATTAACTATAGTCCTAGCTATATCTCCAAACTCATCATTGATTAAGGTTAATTTTTCTATATCCTCGTCATCACTTAAATCCAACTTAGAGGTTTTATCAATTAATATCGTTACCTCTGTTAAGGGTTTTATTAATAACCTTGATAAAACTATACCTATTAATATAGAAATTATAATTACTATTATTGATATTATATAAACTCCATTCGCCAATTGATCCACTGCTTGTCTTATCCCATCTTGATTTGATATTATTTGTGATGACTTTATATATGTAAAAATAGAAATTGTCATCATAGATATAGCTATTAATATTCCGAAAAATAAAGGTATTTTTTTTCTTATAGACATACCCCTTTTATTACCTTTGCTTTCCTGTTTTTCTAAAACATCAGAATTTTTAACACTCATTATGTCCCTCCTCATTTATGTTTAATAACACTTTAAAAATATTCTTGAATACATATTAACATATAATTCATACTTTGTAATATACTTTCTAATACGTTTGTTAAATATATACTATAATACATTTATCGAGTATTTGTTATTAATACTTGAGGTCTTTAAGTTATTTTATCTAACATAAAATACCCTGAAGAATAGATATTTAAGAAAATCTACTCCACAGGGTACATATTATAGTTTAGGTACATTTTTTATTTAATTGTAAACTCTATCCTCTTTTGCTTCTTCCTCTTCCTCCCATACTGCACTTGGTCCTCTTAAATAAGACATAAATGCAGCTAGTAAACTAAAAACAAAACAGAGCGTAAATGCTGTTCGAAGGCCTGTAATAAATTGTCCAGTAGCAATTCCTTGACCACCTACTTGTGATCCAACGAAAAGTGCTTGCATAGCATCAGGTGATATACTAGATGAAATAATCGCCATGCAAATTGCAATACTGAGTACCATTCCAGCGTTAGTTAGCATTGTACGAAGCCCAGCAGCTATGCCTCTCTTATCTGCTGGTACACCTCCCATTATTGCACTTGTGTTTGGTGCAAAGAACATTCCTGATCCAAATCCCATAATTGACATCCATATAACAAGTTCAACAATAGGTGTGTCAGGCTTTATAACCATAAGCCCTGCAAGTCCTACAGCGGAAATAAGAAGTCCTACTGAGCTTAAAATCCTTACGCCATATTTATCTGATAGCCATCCACTAAATGGTGACACAATCATCATAGCTATTGCGAATGGTGATAAAAGTATCCCAGCAAGCATTGGATCTACTCCTTTTACTCCTTGTAAGTAAAATATTAATAAAAATGTTACTGCTCCTCTTGCAACACCATTTAGAAAATTAGCTGCAAATGCAAAGGCAAGTACTCTAGTTTTAAGTAACCTTAAATCAAGCATAGGAGCCTCTACAGTATTTTCTATTTTAACAAACAATGTTAAAAGAATAATTGCCACTAAAAATAATGTTAATACATAAATATTAAACCATCCACTAAAACCACCTAAAGTTAATGCTGTTAGTAGTGCAAGCATCCCTGCGGAAAAAGCAACTGTACCATTTATATCAAACTTTTGTTTTTCAAAAGTTACTTTTGTCTCTTTAAGTTTAAAAGCTGCCCAAAGTGTTCCAATAATACCTATTGGGATGTTAATATAAAAAATGCTTCTCCAACCAATACTTATAAGAAAGCCCCCAAGGATAGGTCCAGCAACTGACGCCACACATATTATCATGCTGTTTATTCCAAGTGCCTTTCCAAGTTCTCTTTTAGGGAAGGCATCTGCAACTATTGCAGTACTATTTGCCACCATTAGAGCTCCTCCAACCGCTTGTATCATTCTAAATACCAAGAGTTGAAGTCCTGTTTGAGAGATTGAACATAAAATTGATGTTAAGGTAAAAACTGCGAATCCACTGACATAAAGTTTTTTCCTGCCCACCATATCTGCCATTCTTCCAATTGAAGGAACTAATATTGTCATTACAAGCATGTATCCCATAATAGTCCAAGTAACTATACTCATACTTGTGTGTAAGTCTTTCATAATAGATGGAAGTGCTATAAGCAATGTACTTCCACTAAGAACTGAAAAGAGAGCCCCGAGTGTTGTACATGATAGCGCTGTCCATTTGTAGTCGATTTTTTCCATTAAATTATTCCTCCTGTTTTGTTCGATGAAATTCTTCAAGCTTTGCCAAAGCTATTTTAAATTTTTCTTTGGATTTACCAAGTGAAAGCTCTTTTTCTTCGATTGATATTATTTGTTTTTTAATAAGGTTTATAGATTTATTTATCATAATATCATCTTTTAAGTTTTCTTTAAAAATTCGTTTAAAGTCTTTTTCTAAATCTAGAATAACTTTAACATCATTTAAGCAGAATCCTAAGCTTTCTCTTAGATCCTTTATTCTATTAATATTCTCAATATCTTCTTCGCTGTATAATCTATAAGATGCATCTGTTCTTTTAGGGATTATAAGTTCCAATTCTTCATAATATCTTAAAGTTCTTTTTGTAAGTCCAGTAATAGTCGCAACTTCTTCGATTTTATAATATTTTGTATCCATAATTCACCCCCGATGAAATATATTACGCTACTATAACCTTCACGTCAAGGATATAGTTCTACATTAAAACCTTTACTTGTGAATTTTCAAAAAATAATTAAACCCAGTAACTATTGCAGTTACTGGGTCCTTAGTTTTCTAGTGTTTTTTTAGATTTCTTATTAATCTACATTCCCATTATCAATCTATCCTCACCTAATATATGATCTATAAGCCAGTTAAAGATAACCGCGAGCAAATTTTCTATAGTTTCCTGTTGGTCTTTATCGATATCAACAAAACGCATTTTATGTATTTTATTAATAAATTCAGTGTGCTCTCTCTTTTGATTTTCATATCCAGAATAATTGATTTTAAGCATATATTCTTCTTCACACTTAAAATGATATATAGTATACCTTTCTAAATCTTCTATTATTAAAGTTATATCATCATATTTATCAACCTTTAATCCATTTTCTAATAATAAATAAGCTTGATTTCCTATATCAAACAAATGTTTATGTTGAGCATCAATTATTTCCATTCCAATTGAAAAATTTTCCTTCCAAATTAACATAACTAATTTCCTCCAGACATAATTTACAGCCATTTAAATTGAATTTATAAAAATCTTCGCTGCTAATTAAATTTTACTATATTCTAATACTTGAATATGTATTTATAATATATGATATATTAGTCATAACTGTCAACATAAAACTATATTAGCAAAAATGGAACAGCAAAATAAAATCAATTTGATTATACTATAATTAACACATGGTTGAAGGAGTGATTCCAAGTGAAATATAAAAATGCTATTTTTGAGTGTATTGAATATATCGAAGAAAATATTAAAGAAGAATTGACAATAGAGCTTCTAGCTAATGAAGTTGGATATTCTGTATATCATTTTTCACGAATTTTTACAGAGCAGATGGGAATGCCTCTCATGGAATATGTTAGGGAAAGACGGCTTATTTGTGCATCAAAATATATATTTGACGGTAAGAAGATACTTGATGTTTCAATAGAATTTGGCTTCAAAACACATAGTGGATTTTCCAAAGCATTTAAGAAAAAATTTGGTTTTACTCCAACTCAACATGTGATTTATGCTATTCATATGTCAAACCATATGTTTAACGAAAAAGGAGATAGATATGTTATGACTGATAATTCAACAAAACCTGTAAAAAATATACAATCAGATAATGCAAACCCATTTTTGAAATCATCTGTTGACTTTACTAAACCAGAGGAATTGTATAGGGACTTGGCTTATAGTTTTAAAAAGAATCATTCTTCTGACGACTTAATCATGGTGGAAAAGGCATATCATTTAGCTTACAAAGCCCATGATGGTCAGTATCGCAAATCTGGTGAACCATATATCATCCATCCACTCTGTGTTGCCCTTATACTGTCAGAAATGGAATCGGACACTGAAACTATTATAGCTGGCCTGTTTCATGATATTGTATCAGAAGGAACATTAGTGACAATAGATAAGCTTACAAATGAATTTTCCAATGAAATAGCTCAATTAGTAGACCAAGTTACCAAATTCAAAAAAATTAGTTGGGATTTAATAAACAAAGATGACAATAAAGTAGACCATCGCGTAATATTAATTAAATTTGCAGACCGTCTTCACAATATGCGAACTCTCAAGTATATGCAACCTGAAAAATGGATGGACAAGGCAAAAGAGACAATAGACATTTTTTCACCTATTGCTGCTCACCTTGGTATTTCTAAAATAAAGACAGAACTTGATGATTTATCACTTAAGTACCTATAAGAAAAAGTTTAATATTTTATAATATAAGTATAGTGCGTAAATCTTTTTAAAACAAATGTCGTGAAAGTTAATTTCACGACATTTGTTTTTCCATAATTTAAATTTAAGTGCCATTTCAGCATTTAATTTTCTGCTTTATTTTTTATCTTTTTTAGACAATATCTTTAAACCTATAAGTAATCCGGCCCCAATTGTAGACGCAATCCCTGTATATATCGCTACTTTACCTGGGGTTGTTTTAATCTTAGGTATTTTAACTTCATTATGATAATCTTCCATCAAGTTTTCATACTGTTTCTTGTTGATATTTCCTACACCTATACCCATAACTTCACAATTCATCCCTGCAAAATAATTGATTTTTTCTGTTATGTAACAGTTAAATGCATGTATCTTCTCAGGTGTTGAACTTCCATCATTCCATAATTCAACTCCAAATAACTCTTCATATATAAATTGATGTTGAAAAATAACTAAAGAGTAATTACCTCGTTTTGAGTGATAAACACTAGTATATCCGTTTTTTGCAATTAAATTATCAATATCTCCTTTGTATAAAACTAAAATGCTACTAGATGAATTTTCACCTTTGATCTTATCAAATAATTCTCCACCATCAAATGAATAAAATAATTCAACAGTAGTTATATTATTCTTCACTAATGCTAGTTTAATTATATCTATATACGAATCAATATATTGTATATCTTCTGGAGTTTTATTTTTATAATCATTTATTACATTTTGAGTTTTTTTATTAAATATGCCTTTAATAAATCCCATTTTATACACCTCTCTTCTTCCATTTAACTTTTGTTAGTCTTATTAGTTTATCATATATATTGCCCTCTTTGTTTGATTAACATAACATATATTTTTAAAATTTGATAAAACAATCTGCTTTTATACAAAAATAATAGCCCCACATCTAATGATATGGGGCTACTTGGATATAATATATGCAAATTCTAACTACAAATATCTTGCTTATCGTTTTCACTAGCACGTACCCTAAGAGTAGATTCAATCTCTTCAAGAGAACGATTACGTGTTTCAAACACCTTAGACTTAACAAACCATATTGACACAAAACAAAGGGCACCATAACCTATGAACAAACTACCAGTCCCAAAGAAATTTAGTAATGGTGGAAATGTTAATGATACAATCATGTTAGCACCCCAATTAATTACACTACTGAATGAGTTGCCGAGTCCTCGAATATTTAGAGGGAAGACTTCACCAATCATCACCCACATTACAGGTCCCCAAGTAGCTGAGAAAAAACCAATATAAACAGTTAATGCGATAACACAGATAATTGCAGCAGTTAATGATCCATGAGAGAACTTCATTGAAAAACTCATAATTAGTAAGGAAGTTCCCATTCCAATAGACCCATAAATCAACATCTTTTTACGATCAACTTTATCCATTATCATGACAGCTACAACAGTAACAATTACATTGAAAATCCCAATTCCGATGTGAGCAAGTAAAGCCGCTTGAACACCAAATCCGACCTCAGTAAATATAGTTGGTGCATAGTAAAGAACTGTATTACAGCCCATAACCTGTTGGAAAATAGCTAGTCCAACGCCAATAACCAATGCTGGGCGAACAAATTTACCGAATAATTCTTTAATTCCGCCACTTTTCATTTCAGCTTGTTTCTTAATCTGAACAAGTTCATTATTAACAGCACTTTCATTATGTTTATTCATTTGGTCTAAGACATCTCGTGCCTCTTCAAACCGACCATCTTTAACTAAAAAACGAGGGCTTTCTGGTAATACAAGACCTCCTAGGAAAAGAACTGCGGCTGGAATAGCAGCAAAACCAAGCATCCAACGCCAACCCGTATACAAATCAGAGAAACTATAATTAGTTATATAAGCTAATAAAATACCACTCATTACCATTAACTGGAATAAACTTGACACAGAACCACGTTTTTCTGCTGGTGATAATTCTGCTAAGTATGTTGGAATTAATGCAGATGAAGCACCTACTGCCATACCAAGAACAATACGTGATAAAATCAATGTAAAAAGCCCTGGTGAAAACGCTGAACCAAGTGCACCAACAAAGAAAATAATTGATGATAATAAAATCAATTTCCTACGTCCATATTTATCAGACATTGGTCCAATAATCGCAGCACCTAGAACAGCCCCTAGTAATACAGAACTAACAACCCAGCCTTGTTGCCATGAATTAAGATGCATTTGTTTTTGAATAAACAAAATTGCACCTGAAATAACTCCTGTATCATAACCAAACAAAAGTCCACTAAGTGCACCGAAAACATATATTAGAGTATTGCTAATTTTTCTTTTTCCCTTCACCAGAACCATCTCCTACTTTTTTATTTAATTTAAATTATTTGTAAATTTATTGTCTCATGGGCTTGTAAATATTAAACGTTTTCATTACAAATTTAGTATACCACTTAAAATAAACTTTTTCAATGCACTTTAAAAAGTTTTTAATATTAAAATAATAGTTAATTAATAAGGTGGTAATACTGTTGATATAACAAAACAAGAATATTCACTTAATATGAATATCCTTGTTAATCAATAATAGATATTATTTAATTGTTATAACCGCATCATCTGTAGTAGTTAACGCTTCTAATGCAGTACTTTTACATTCTCATCGCACTTAAAAGACATGGATTTTAAATTCTTACTTAAATCTATAGTTGTTAGTTTATTATCCGTGCAATTTAAATTCGTTAATGCTATGTTCTTACTTACATCTAATGTAGTTAGTTTATTAGCATATAAATTCAAATAAGTTAATGCTGTATTTTTACTTACATCTAAGGTTGTTAGTCCAGTATTAAAACAATTTAAATCAGTTAATGATGTAAAATACTCTATTCCACTTAAATTTCTCGCATCAGCACTAGACAAATCTAATAGTTTTATGTCTTTAACATCAGACTCAAGTATTGGCTGAGGAGCGGTTTTTCCTATCTTCGAATATACAATACTCTTAAAATTTTCATCAGTAAACTTGCTAGTTATATCCATCTTATCAATAATAGGTGTTGCTACAATTAGTGTAGCTGATGCCGTTACATTATCTGTATTAACAATTCCATCTACCATTGTTAATGTGCCTGTAAATGTAAATTGTCCTGCTACTTTCGTGCTCGCCACTTTGTCCCAAGTTACAGCAAAATCTTTAGTTGTTTTATCAACTAAAGTTGCGGTTACAGTTGTTGGTAATGTATAACTATCACCTATGTTCTTTGTCGTATTTTTAATTTTATTTACTGACGTAACTGGAAATGATTGACCTACAACTTTAAGTGTAGTACTTTGATGTGCATTACTATCAGAATCAGTAGCTGTAATAATTATTGTTTTATACTGTGTCAAAAGCCCTACATTATAGTTTGCGGATCCCTCTAATATGCTTATGGTGATTATGCCTTTTGAAGCACTAATTTTACCTATTGGACTTTTCCAATTAATATTTGATGCTAGTGAATTTTCTGTAATATCTCCTCCATATTGATCTAGTACTTTGTATAATACATGACCATCTCCTGGCCACTCTCCACCATCAACATCACTATGCATAGTAGGAAGATCAACCGCTAAAGTATCACCTATCTCAATGTTAGATACTTTCTGTTTTGTAACAGCTACTGTACTTGATCCAATATCAGTAGTGTCATTCCTTACACCGACGGTATAAGTACCTTCTGGTAATTTATCTTCATAGGTCAATGTAGCTTCTGTTTTAGCATCATTCCAAGTAGTAATCATTGTTACAGGAGTCGCTTCTCTTTTAACTGTAAATACAACTTTACTTGTATTTGATACTTTATCATTAAATGTTACTTTAAGTTGATTAGCAGCTATAGCACTTAAAGCCACTGATGTAGCTACCGTATTTGTATCTGCATCTGAAACAGCAAAATTAGTTGTACCTTTTGCATTTTTATAAGTTACTGCTGGTATAATGCTTGCAGCTACTTTTGATCCTGTAAGATTGTCAATCCAGTCTCCGTTAAAATTTTTAACATAAACTGATCCACCACCGACCATTGCAGCAGTGATTTCAGAATCGTTTGCTGAGTTATTAGCATAAGTTAAGTCAAAAGCCTTTGTTCCTATTACCACAGTACCCGTAGGCATTGCAGCAAAAGCTGAGAAAGACGTTGATCCTGCTATCATTAACGCAACTAGAACTGAACTTGTAATTTTTTTATTCATACGCTTCTACCCCCTATTAATTTTAATTTAAAACTATTCAAATGTTTCAATGTATCTCATCGATATATTTTTCTAAAAAAGTTCTTTTTAAAATATGAACTGATATTTTCTATTCCCCATAGTTATATACGTTATTTTTACAATATAGTTTCATTATCCCATTAATACCGGTATAAGTATACCTAAAATAGTATACAGTGATCTTATTTTATATAAAATAAATATTATGTGATAATAATTATAGTGAGAGACTTTCCTTGTGAAATGTCGTTAAACCCCCAAAAAAAATAAACCCTGAAAACTTAGTGTTTCCAAGGTTTTTGCATAGTACGATCATAACTCAATTTTATCTATGTTGCTGTATATTTCTTTATTATACCTATTTCAAAAAACATAGCCCAGTAACCATTACAGTTACTGGGCTTCTATGGTAAGCCTTCCAGGAGTCGAACCTGCGACCAACTGGTTCGTAATAGTCAAGTTTAATCGATGCTAAAAAACCTTTAATCCCTTACATATAGTCATTCTACTTTTTAGCTAAGTTTAAATAATGCCTATTAAATATAACCGATAAGGGGCAATAAAGGGGATAAAATTTATATACTCCTTTGAATTTAAATCGCTATTTTATTTTCCATATTTTTTTATCCCTTCTACTTCAATTTCATCTCCATTAAACGCTAATCCATCATCCGTTTAACAAAACTATTCCAATAATCTTTCTAAGCAGTTGTTTTGTTAAATGCATATTATTGCAATTTTAGTATGCACACTTTCGTTAGCATTTTGAAGCTAATATAGAAACACAAGAAACATTGCCTTATAGATAACCTAGTACCTGTTAACCTAACCTATAAGGATCAAATTTGTATTAATACTAGAGGCACCTGCTATTAAGTATGTGCCCTATTTAACTCCTATAATTATTTATTTATCTAGTAAAACCTTATTCAACTTAAATAAAATAAATGCATACAATATAACCTTTATTATGTTGTATGTTCTTTCAGCAATTTTTAAATTCTTAAATAACCAATAAGAGACTATAAATATTTTGTATTTACAGTCTCTTATTGAGGGATAAAGAACATAGCTGTGCCTTACCGAAAACTCAATTCCTTATATTGGTAAATTTAAATATATATCATGGGTTTTCTGCTTTCGTGACCTGAATGCTTTTGTATCATAGTATCCTTTTATTTAAATTAAACTTATATAAAATAACTTACTTTTAAAAAGTTCCTATAATGTCGAGTGTAGGAACTTTTAATTTAAAGATTGGTTTAACTATTACCATATTTAGGAATTGAGTTTTCAGTACAGGACAGCTATGTTCTTCATGGGCCTATAGTGGTAAATTAACGATTACTGCAACCTAGATAAGTTTAACTAATGTTCAACGATTGTTTAATCAGAATCAAGTTTCAGTAGATTTGTATTTTGTATTCCTATTCTTTGTCATCTTCTTGTATGCGTTTGTCAATTCCCAATACGTAATAGCTTACTGCCATTAGTCCTAAGAAAACAATTCCAACAATGAGAGATGCTCGTGTTTCATTATTAAGCAACATGCCAATTAATACCATTATTAGGAACCCTATTGTTACATAGTTTGAAACTGGTGAAAAAGGCATTTTAAACGGATGGCTATCTGTTAAAGCTCCTTGTTCCTTTCTGAATTTGATATGACTGATTAGAATGACAAACCAAGGAACCATACCAGGAAGTACACTTGCACTATAAACATACACGAATATATTTTTAGGTGCCATATAACTTAAAATTACTCCGATTAAAAGTCCAATTACCACACCAAATGTACCAACCACTGGCACACCACTTTTTGTTACTTTTCTAAAGAACTTTGGACCTTGCCCATTTACTCCTAATGTATAAACCATACGTCCTGCACTATAGATACCACTGTTACATCCTGAAAGAGCAGCTGTGACACACACGAAATTAATAATTCCGGCTGCTGCTGTAATTCCGGCTTTTGAAAAAGTAGCTACAAATGGGCTTCCAATTCCACCTAATTGATTCCAAGGATAAACAGTTACAATAACAAAAATTGCTCCACAATAGAAAATCAAAATACGGCCTATTAAAGTTTGAATTGCTTTAGTTAACGTTGTTTGCGGATCTTGTGCTTCGCCTGCTGTAATTCCAACAAGTTCAACCCCCTGATAAGATGCAGCAACTAGTGATAGAGAGAAGAAGAAGCCCTTAAAACCACCTCCAAAAAAACCACCATTTTTCCAAAGATTTGAAAATCCAATTGCTTTGCCGCCGTTACCAATTCCAAACAAAATCAAGCCCAATCCAACGGCAATCATAAATATAATGGTTACAACTTTAATAAGTGAAAACCAAAATTCAAATTCACCAAATGATTTTACAGATACTAAATTTACTGTTGTTAATACAATCATTGCAATCAAACCTGGAACCCAAGTAGGAAGACTTGGAAACCAATACTGCATATAAGCACCAACAGCAATAACTTCAGACATACCCACAATCACCCATTGGAAACAGGTGCTCCAAGCAGTTAAATATCCTACTAAAGGATGAATATATTTATAACCAAATGTTGCAAAGGAACCTGTGGTTGGCTCTACATACAACATTTCCCCCATGGCACGCATAATAAAAAAAATGAATATACCTACAAGTGCATATGATAACATTACAGATGGGCCTGTCCATAAAATTGTACTTTTTGAACCCATGAATAAACCTACACCAATTGTACCTCCCAAGGCAATCATCATTATCTGACGGCTCGACAACCCACGGTTTAATTCTCCCTTTTCCTTTTCCTTTTCCTCTTCCATTTACATTTCCTCCTTATTTACTTTGGTAGTGTAAATTTTTTTACACTACTTATTTGGTTTTTTCTTTATAGGGGTAGTGCTCGCAAAGCATAAATTTACAACGTCAAGCCAGTTATTTACAATTTAATACCATTATTTTAATATTCTGACTTACAATTAATATGTAATAGTTCTAACTCGAAATTTCATATAACCTTAGTTTAAAGTATTTAAATATCTAGGGTTTAATCACTAAATGATAAATCTCTTATTTTTTTACTCAAAACAAGTTAGTTAAAGTACAATAATAGTATTGATAATACTAACTAAAACATCAATAAGAAATATTTATTAGTTAATATAAAATCTTTGAGAAAAACATTAAATTAACACGAGTATATTTAATATTCCCTCTGAATTTATCGTCATTTTGGTAATATGTGTCTTAACGTGGTAAATTTACGCTTTGTGGTTACTACCCCTAAAAGGGGACACCTTAGAACCTTTGCATTTAAAAACTACTCCATAAAAGTGGGGCAAATTTAGATTAACTTAAGTTTAATAAAATAGCAATAAATTTACTTTACCTATACCTTAGTTTTTTATGTTATATGGAATTCCATAAATATAAATTATTTACAATATGTTATTAGTTTTGGTATGAAACTGTAACATTGAAATGATAAGATAAATATATTAAAGTCTCCCCCTTTAATATATTTAATTAATAGAATGAGTCTGGATTATACCAGGCCTTTTTATTTTTAATCTTATTTATAATATGGCTTAAACCATACTATAAAAATAACTCTAACAATTTAAGAAATAAGTATTAAATAGTGCATAAATGGAGTGTATATTCTCAATTAGACACCTTTTATGCAGTTAAATAGTAGTTTATTGCATACTGAAATAGCATGAATGAGTATATAGGCTAGTTATATGTACATAACAAATGTCAATGAACAGGCTCGGATTCAGATGTTGAGCCGACAAAAACTATCACCTTAAGTATATACTTAAACGATGATAGCTACGAGAGTTGCTCAATGTCTGAAACGAACTATTGAACGATGCCGCGTTAACTCTACTATGGAGATTCAATCATTCACCTCTTTCTGAAATTAGCTTTAACATTAAGGTTATTAACTATAATTTCCACAATTGTATCAATAATTCTTAGAATTTTAGATTCTCTTCTAAAAATAGACGTAATTTCACCCTCCCCTAAATAAAGACTTTATGCTATTTTATTTATTTCTCCTGTTGGAGAATAGTTTTGGCGATTCAACTTCTCTTTTGTAACCATTTCACATTTATCACAGCAAGGACAAATATTTATATCTATTCCTGTCAGCTTAAAAAGAAGTTATGCTACACTTAACTTAACTTCTAGATCTTGTTTTTTATTTTGTACTGCGCCTGTAAGTTCTTTGCATTTTTGAAGTTTGGTTGATCTATTTCTATTGCTTAATATTCCATAGTGTCTAATTTTAACAATTTTTCTTGGTAAAACATGCATGAAAAATCTTCTCATAAATTCGTCTACTGTAAGGGTCATAAATTTTTCTTTATTATTGTCTCTATAATCTTTCCACTTAAATGTACATATCCGTTTTCCAAATTCACAATTCTATGATTGGATATAGCCACTCGATGAGAATATCTACCAAGGTACTCAAGTACGTGCTCTGCACTCCCGAAAGGGGGTTTACAGTATACAACCCATTCCTTTTTGTATAACTTATATATGAAGCTATGAAATATATGCTTTTCTGTTAATTCCTGAATTCCAGTAGTATATTTAAGAGCATTACTTTGATAAGCTTTTTTAAGATAAAACAAGAATTTACCTCTAAACTTTCTTGATAAAACTTTCACTGGAATAAAAAAATCTTTCTTTGAATTTATCCATCTTGTACCATCAAATGTTAATCCACCACTTGGGACTATACAATGAATATGAGGATGATTCATAAGGTTTTGACCCCATGTATTATCCCTACTTTTTTATTATTCCGATTTTAATTCATTGAAGAGTTAAAGGTATGAAAACATGGATAGATGTGAAGTTATTTTATTTATAAAATCGGAATAACATTATCTTAATCCATAGAGCTTTCTTATGAGAATTTCACTATTTTCGTTTTTCCAGCATGCTTTTTCTTCTATGCCCATAAGAGGATTCATTTTATCCGTTGCTTTTTTTATGGCATCGCGTTTCTGTATCAGCATAAGCATAAATATGGGTAGTTTCCAGTTGTGAATGACCAAGTCATTCTGCCAACAGAGGTAGTGGCATTCCAGCTCTATAAAGATGAATAGCGCGCGAATGACGAAAATGGGGAGCTCCCCATTTTCGTCATAGTAAGGCAATGCACCTTCTTCAAGCAGGGGTAAATCTTATTTATATACGAGACTTTTTAGGACACTCAGATATTAACACAACAGAGATATATGCAAGAGCTGACAGCGAAATGAAAAGAATAGCATTAGAAAAATCTTATATTGAACTGACAATTAAAGATATGCCAAAATGGCAAGATGACGGAGATTTGATGAATTGGTTAAAAAATCTTTGTAAATAAACACATTTTATTATGGTGAGTGTTTTAGAAATTATTACTGTTAACACTGGGGTTTCGTCGAAGACTCACCATAATATATCACTCCACATAATGGCGAAGCGTATGGACAGTCGCATGCTTAGTGATTTTAGTTTTTTTTATAGATTTCTCGAGCATTTTCTGAACACTACGTGGACTTATAGAATCTGTACGACCCTTTCCAGAAAATAAATATTCCGTAGGATGATATCTGCTCCAATACTCTCTGAGGATTTCTAAATTTGATTTAGACAACAATGAATATCTATCTTTTTTACCCTTGCCCTCTCTAATTAATATTTGCATGTTTTTACTATCAATATCTGTTATTTTTAGGTTGCAAACTTCACTAACTCTTAATCCTGCGGAGTAGACCGTCATGAGAATTGCCTTATGCTTAAGGTTTTCAGTAACATCAAATATAGATTTAACCTCATCTGGAGATAATACAGCAGGTAATTTTGATGGTTCTTTCATCCTTGCAATTTTGTCAGAATTCCAATATCTATTTAGCGTTTTAGTATAAAAAAAT
>NZ_JAHLDU010000037.1 GCF_018861905.1 Clostridium sp. DSM 17811 | reverse complement strand
TAATTAATTAAAGAAACTGTTGTTTTAGTTGTTCTATATTTATTTTCCATAATATCATTATATCCTATTATGTGTATGTTTAAACTCTTTTATACATATATAGCAGATAAACATTTATATATTATGCTATCCATCCCACACCTAAATGAGTGGGCTTTCCGCACAATATATTGTAAGATAGAAGGATCGATGACCATCTATTATAAAAAAATTGTAAGTATGCTAAATTTATGGTAATTATGGTATAATCCAATATATATTGTTACATCAAAATTGTATTTAATTTTGATGTAAAGATTATATTTTATTTGGAGGAGAGGTAACCATGAAAAATATTAATTCATCGAAAAAAATCTCAATAATATGTTATGGAATTTCTGCCTTGATTTTTGGGGCGATTTATATTTTGGGAGTATTTCTGTCTGAGGGTGATGAAATGGGCTATTGTCTGCTTAATTTTTACATTGTAATGCCTTTAACAACTCTAATTGTTTCCCTTATCATTAGTATTAAAAAAGGTTATTTATTTTGGTGTTATCCTGTATTTGTTGGTCTGCTCGGCATTATAATTCCATTTGCAGTATTTAGCACATTTGAAATGCTAAGTTTATTTTTCGCTTTTTTTCCTGCATTAATTGGACTTATAATTGGCATTATTATCAGAGCTAAAGCAAAAAAATATGCAATAAATTAAAGTTATGAACAGAATGAAAAGTCAAGACAAGTACCCCTATATCTAATGATATTGCGGTACTTGTTTTAAGTGTATATCGATATTAGGAAATAAGAATAATGAAGGGAGGATTTCAATTTAATGATAAAAAGAATATTGTTAGTTACTTTGGTTAGTTCAGTATTAATTTTAAATCTTTGTAGCTGCAGCTCTAAATCTTCAAAAAGTTCAGAGTTACCTAAGGTATCCCCTCATGTCCAATCTCAAACCGTATATGACAAAAGTATGAGTTCATCCAAAAAATTGACTACTAGCTTTAAAATATCATCAACTAATAAGTCATTTCCTGATGATTATGCTGGCAGCTACATAGACAGTAAAGGCTTGTTTCATGTCAATTTAGTTTCAAATAAGAATTTAGAAACTTATAAATCAATTGTTAATAACGATAGTGTCATTTTTTCTCTTCAAAAAACTTCACTTAACTCTCTTTATAAACTACAAAAATTATTAGAGGATTATATGACAGAATATAAAATGACTGCGATTGCTATTATGGAGCAAACAGATACAGTTGATATACGATTAAAGGATATTAATAATGAGGCAGCCATCCTTAATATCGTTACTAAAGCAGGATATAATCGCAATTGTATTAAATTTGATGTAAACTCAAAAGATATACCAGCTCTATAATCAAAGCATTTCTATACATTATGAATATATATTTTATGGCGAACTTGTAAAAAAAGGCAAAACCATTTATATAATTCGGAGGTTAATAATGAATAATAGTAAAATCGAATTTGATTCAGAATTTTGTAATGTAAAATACATTGAAAAGGATAATATAGTATTTCTAACTTGGAAGAAATTTTGTTGTTTAGATGATTATAGAAAACCAACAACATTTGCGTTAGGGTTAATGAGACAATATCTTAATAGCAATTTTGTCTTTGATGCAAGAAATGGATTTGAAGATGATAAAGCAGATGTTGAATGGGGATTTTCTTTTTTGCTTCCAGAAATGGCAAAAACGGATTGTAAATATGTTGTATTTATAATGAATGAAGTTAAAGAAATAGAAGAAGAACTAGATATGTGGACGAAAGAATTTAAAAATTATTTTGTTGTGAAAAAAGTAGAGAATTATTCAGAAGCAGTCGAATTTATATTAAAGAAATGAGTGTAATTTTTATTTACAGTTAATTCGTTATCTTCATATATTTGTGTCTCAGCTGTAAAATATGACGAAATACTCAGTATAAAATTTGGAGGGGTGATATGGGATGGATAGGCATTTTACAGTTTCCGTATTTATAGTATATAAAGATAAAGTATTATTACATTTACATAAAAAGGCTAAAAAAATTCTTCCTTTAGGTGGGCATATAGAATTAAATGAATTGCCAGAAGAGGCATGTATTCGTGAAGCACAAGAAGAATCAGGTTTAAAAATAAATTTATACAATCCAATAAATAACCAGCTTAAGAATTCATGCGAATTAGTAGGAGAAAAATTGTTGATAAATCCTATGCACACAATTTTTGGTAAAATAAATCCAGAACATTATCATATAGACTTTGTTTATTATGCAACTGCAAAATCTTTTGATACAATACCAGGAGACTGGGAATCTAAAATTCTCAAATGGTATAATAAAGAAGATTTGAAAAACGCATATGACATTCAGCATAATATTTTAACAATGGCTAATGATGCGTTAGAATTGTTATCAGAAAGATAAATTTGTTCGTAAATTATTACATGGTTTTCTTATATGCCGGCTCAAGTCACCTCCTCATTTAATATGCAAATTAATTAAGTTAATAAAGCCAAAATTCGTTAAAGTCTGGTTTAACATTATTTGTTTTTTACAGTATTTATTTATTTATTTATTAAAACAATAAGTAACCATTAAAACCTCAAATTTTAATGGTTACTTAAATACAAAATTAAATAATCTAATTCATAACCATCAGGTGTTGCAAGCTGTAATAATTTTTTAGAATCAGGAAAATTTCTTGTATCAAAATCTACTATTGTTAATCCCTTTCTCAATGGTACTCCAGAAACAACAATTTGATTTTTGTAATGTTTTATAGATATAATATTAAAATTAAAAATAACAAGCCTTACAACATAAGGATATTTAATTGTAAAAGCATATTCATTGATAGGAGAAGGACCACCGGTGCCATTTGGAAGAGCTAAATAACTTGAAAGATCATACCAATAAGATAGGCCACCCTGATAACTATAAACTATGTGTTGCTGATAAGCCATGTTTAATGGGACATAACTCCAGCGCCTTAAAGAACTATTCCAAATAGGATCATAAGCAGGTCTTTGCCAATTCAAATTTTTGTAAGCTATTGCAAAAGGAACCTTGTTTCCATTCTTTTGTACTAATGAAATAGGTAAAACTTTTTCTTTAAATGTACTTATGTTTCTCTCAGGCAACAATTCATAATCGTAAATAGTTTTTGGTTTTGCGGGTTCTAATAAATTTAATTTTTCCTCGCATTTCATAGGTGTATGTTCATTTTTAGCAACACCTATTTTAGTATATTGAAAAAATAGAAAAAAGCATAATATAGATATACAAAAACGCTTTTTTTTCATAATATCACTTCCCATCAGCTTTAGTATGTTTCTAAAGTTGAGCTATAAATCAGTATATATTTGGGAATGGTATAATTAAATATATATTTCATGTCATACTCGTAATATATTGAGATTGGGGATGTAATTTGAAAATAGATATTATTGGTGCTGTTGGTAGTGGAAAAACCACTTTATCACGTAGGATAGCAGAAGAATTTCATATTCCTTGTTATGAACAAGATAATATAGTTTGGATGAGGACAAGAGACGGTGATGTTAGGCGTTCAGATAGTGAAAGAGAAAAAATGTTCATGGATATACTGACGAGCAAAAATTGGGTAATAGAAGGTTCACCAAGAAAATACCTTAAAAAACGTTATGACTATTGCGATTATATTATTTTTTTAGATACAACTTCATTTATACGATTGTATAGAATTTTAAGACGCTGGATTCGGCAAAGAACGGGTAAAGAATCGTATAACACCAATCCAACATTAAAGTTTTTATGGATGAATATAAAGTGGCATCATGAATTTAATAATGATAGAAAGCAGTTAATATCTGAATTATTGCAATGTGGGTTAAGATATAAAAAGTTTAAAACTGCAAATGGTGCTATAAATTTTTGCTGTAATACATACTACATAAAATAAATTAAAGTTATGAATAGAATAAAAAGTTAAGTTAATACGCTTCTTTCTTCTATTTCGTCACAAGTACCCCTATATCTAATGATATTGGGGTACTTGCTTTTAGTTCATATTAATATTCTGAAAGTAACTCAATGGTAACTGAGTTACTTTCACTTTGAGGCTATATAGCATTCTTTAATCGTTGTGAATATGCTTTATTTTTTTAAATTATGGTATTATTAGTATAATTAAATAGTCTATATCGTATTCGTAAAATTGTGCAAATTCAATTCTAAATGAGGTGATACAAAAATGAATAAATCAAAAGTAGAAAAAGTAAATTTTTATAGCGATGTACTTGGTAAAGAAATGTCAATGTTAGTATATTTACCTGAATGCTATAATAATTCAACTCCTCTGCCTGTATTATATTTTCTACATGGAAGAAGTGGGGACGAAAATATAATGTTTGAAATGGGCATAAACACTAAAGCTGATCAAATGATAAAAGATGGTGATATTAAGCCTATGATAATTGTATGTCCAAGAATTGAAAACAGCATGGGATTGAATTCGTCCTTAATCTGTAAAGAAGTGTCTGACCTTGGGGATAATAATAGAATCATAAATATAGGAATGTATAAAGATTACTTTATGAAAGAGATAATATTTTTAACAGATAAAACTTTTAATACTATAAAAGATAGAAAAGGAAGATATATGGATATTGAGATTATAAGACAAAGTGTAAGTAAAAATATAAATCAGAATGATTGTATTATTAGGGGAGATATACAAAATCTGATTAATAATTATAAAATCGAATTGAAATCTTTGAGTAAAATAACTGGAATAGATTATGTATGGTTAAAAGATTTTATGGATGGTAAAAATAATTCAAATATTCAGGAGCCTGCATATTTATCAAACATGCTTTATATGCTATCTGATGGTATATTGATGATAAATGAAGACAACAGAATTAAAGGAGTAATCGATGTATTAATAAGTGAGTTTGAAATTAAATATGAAACCTTAGCGATATATGCGAAACTTGAGTTAGAGGATGTTCAAAATTTTATGGATGATACGAATTCCATCTCCATTGAGAAAAAATATAAGTTAGCAGTAGCAGTTCTATTTTTGCATTGTTTGTTTAAAAGATTACCTAATTAATTCGTAAATATATACTATGGGGAGGCTTTATGGAGCAAACGGATACAGTTGATATGCAGATTATTTAAATAATTGGGGGTTGATTTAAATGAAATTAGGATGTACTTACATTAAAGTAAGCGACATGGAAAAGTCTATAAATTTTTATTCTAAACTGCTTCAAATACAACCGCAATACTCAAATAAAGAACGTTGGGTGATGTTTAATTGTGGAAACACTCTTGCTTTGTACAATTTACAATATGATATTGATATGCTAAATAAAAATGAAAACACTGATTTTCATTATAACGAAGCATATATCAAATATTTAAGGCAAGAAAATACAGGTGCAGGTAAAACTGTAGTATTTAATTTTGATGTTGATAATTTAAATGAAGAATTTGAAAGGGTTAAAAATCTAAATATAGGTAAAGTATCGGAAATTATGTATGTAAATATTACAATGCCATATTATTTCTTTATAGTTAATGACCTTGATGGTAATGAAATCGAAGTTACTGGTAATTATTGTTCAAAATAATGAGAATTATTCGCATATAAAGTGATTCACAATCTTCTTCTATTTCTTTGCAAAATATAGCAAGTATTTGGTTAAATCACTCATGTTTAGGTAAATAAATAAGTAGAAGCTCTAAGGGATGCCTTTGAGCTTTATTTTTTCATTTAAAGTATATTTTCATACATTTATCCTAATCATAATTAAATAACAAAAGGATAAAAAATATACATGAAGGATGGGTAAAAATGAAAAATGCAAAAATTTCTTTAATATTAATTAGTGTTAGTATGACTATTTTAGTATTTACTGGCTGTAATATACGAAGCTCTACTAAAACGCCAATGAATAATACTAACCAAACTACTAAATCTATATCAACAACTACAATGAAAACACTTTATTCTAATACTCTTAAAGAACTAGTTACTGCTAATACAATAACAAATACCCAATCAAAAAAAGTACTTGCAGCAATAACAAAGAATATGTCACAAGTCTCAGTCACAAATAGTAGTAATGTAGCAACACCCGATACAGGAACAACGGGAGCAAAAGGAACAACAGAAACACCAGGAGCAACAGGATCAACAGGATCAACACCATCAACAGGAACAGCAGGAACAACAGGAACAACAGGAGCAGGCACAACAAATTCAACAAACAAAATTGAGACAACAAATGATACTAATATAATTAATGGATTAAACTCATTAGTTAAAAGTAAAGTAATTACTCAGGTGCAGGCTGATACAATACAGCAAAAAATTCAAATGAAATTAAATAATATGCAAATTAACAAATAAAAATGCTGCTTAAGGTGTATGATCTATATCCCTCAAAATAGACAATCAATAAAATGTACCAAGAGAGTAATATAATTTATGTATTACTCTCTTTAAATTTTGACAACATAAAACAAGAAATTTCTTATTTTATTTTATTTGATATCCAATTTGAAAATCTGGTTGAATAACCCAGTGTTTTAACTGGGCAAGCATCTACACAGTGACCACAGCCAACACAACGAATGTTTATTACTGAATCTCTGCTTTGAGCCTTGCTCTTAATATCTATAGACATTGGACAGGCTAAATTACATTGGCCACATTGTATACATTTTGACTTATTTGTAATAATTCGTTGACCAGCTATTTTCCCCAGGAAAGATAAGACTGTTCCTAATGGACAATAATAGCAATAACCCCTACCAATAAAAGCCACCCAAAAAAACATCGCTATCATCAGTTCTGTAGTGAGATACTTATAATTTTCAATTTTACTAATCATCTGGAAATTTTCTGTTATTGGTGTTCCTAATAATAATGAAATCCACCAAACAGTAAAAAACACTGAAATCAATAGAAACACCCATCTTAAAACCGAAAAAATTTTAATTACTATTGGCTCCATTTTTTTATTTTTCCCAATTAGAGGAATTACCGGATCAAATACTTCCGAAGCAAACCCATTAAACAAGCATAGAGTTGAACATTGCAAGCGCCTACCAAATAATAAAGTTCCTACTAAAACAACAATGCTTACACAGACATAAAATATAAGAGCAGCTGATATCCCAGCTTCTCCCCAAATTTGATAGCTACTAAGATAAAAAGATGATTTCGGAAATAGCAGCTGTAAGGGTACCGTTGTCCATGGCAATGGCATAGCAAAGAAATATAATTCTTTGTTATTAAGTAGTATAGGAGCAGTAATATGTACGATTAGTGCAGAAACTATAAATCCAATTAGGTTTCTTTTTCTCATTACTGATCTTTTAGAAGTTCCAATAATTCTAATTGTAAGGAAACTACCAATAATTATGAATAAAGTCTTTACCCAGTTTTCATAAAATTGCCAAAGCCACGTTATAAATGATGCTACTTTGGGTGTGGCTCTACTTACATATCCATAATTTAGTCCAGCTATTAAAATACATAAGATTATATATATCCAAAGAATAGCCTTTAGAATTCTAAGTTCAATGTTTTTATTAGATTTCATCAATTTATCGCCCCCTTAAATATCAATGAAATTAACTTAAGTATTATTTTTTTGTATCACATCTCCTTTTTTATCCAACTCTTTTAGCATACCAATACTTGTTTAGAGTTAAAGTTGTTTTTCTTAAAGTCTGCATTTAAGAACTCAAATTTTTGTGGTATAACCTTAATTAGATATAACTCTATAGGCAATTTTTCTAATGCACTTAATTCAATCCCCTTTGATTTAAATACTTCAAAATATTCTTCATTAAATAAGGGTACTATTTTAGCTAACCCTGATATTTGTAACCCTTTTAGATCTTTCATGCTTTTATAGTTATCAGCTATACTCATAGATACAGTTTTATTTTGAAGAATTCCTTTGAATTTCATTCCTCCCTCTGTAATTATATAGAAATTACCCTTATAATATTGATACTCTATTGGTGTACATCTTACGAATGTACCTATTCCTGTTGCTAATGCACAAGTATTATGACTTATTATAAATTTTTCGATTTCTTTAGCAAGTAAATTATTAGGCATTTTTAAATCAGGTGTTTTCATGATTTTTATGAATTTTTCCGCCACTACTATTACATTTTCTGTTTTAAAATTTCCACAATCTTTAACTGGCATACCTAATTTTTCACTAAACATTTTAATTGAATTATAATCTTCTTGTGAGAGCTTGTTAAGGCTTAATTCCCCTTCTACAAACTCAGAAATATCTTCAGTTCGTTTTAATAATGTTGCAAAATCCATTAATTGTTTTGGAAAATCAAAATTAGATATTCCTACACCTATAATACCTATTTTTTTAATACTAATCTGTTCTTTAAATTCATTCACATAAGATTTAATCATTTTTGCAGTATCATAAGCATAAAATCCAAAAACAAAAATAATGTTTTGATAATATTCTAAGTTTTTTGGAGCTTGTTCTACAGTACATAATTTAGTATTACCAAGTATATAAGCTACAATCTCTGCTGTCTTTTTTGAAGTACCATACCTACCTTCATAAATTATCAATGTATTTAACATGATTACCCTCCATTAACTTGCTTATTTCCTAGATAGTTGTTTTTACAACTATCTTTATTATATTATACGCTAGCTATTAAATAAAATAATGTATAATGTGTTTTTAAAATTAAATAAAACATTACTTGGTGGTGGGGTAAGAGATGGAAGTAAAACTCCAGGAGAATTTAGATCTGTTCAAAATTACATAGGAACACAAGGTAGCAAGATAGAAAATGCTTCATATATTCCACCTGAACCACAGCTTGTAGATACTTTTATGAGTAACAGATAAAGAAGACGATGAAGATCAATATGAAAAAGATATTGTTGCAGCAAAAATAATTTATTCTGATGAAAAACCTAGAAATAGAAAATATTATTTTTACGATTTAATTAATATTTTAAGATAAATAATATTCAATTTCATTAGATAAGTAAAATGTCATATAGATAAGGAAAAATAGTGCAGACTTTATTGAAAATAAGGGTGTCACTGCACTATCTACACCTAGCATGATTATATTTATAGAAGATACAGCTAATCATATAGTTTACTCCTTATTATCTATTAAAACCATCAAAAAAGTAGTTATGAAGCACCAATTTAATAGTAAACCTCATAACTACCCTTATTAAACTCTTTTTAATAATATAAACTAACTTGTTTGTTTGCTAAGAATTTTAGGTTCATCTTTAATATAATCATTTATCATTTGTAATGCATTTGGATTAATATATTTGATATCAACCAAATCTTTATCATCTATAACAATATTATTTTTCCACACACTATATAAGTCTATTTTTATAAAGTTAAAATATTCCTCATTCTTGTTATACAATTCTTGTAAATCTTCATCATTTGGAAATGCTCTAATACCATCATACTGAAGTAATATATTCATCATTTCACTCGGGCATAAATCAAAAGTCTTTTCAATACTGACAGCTTTAGTTTGCAATACTTTTATTAACTTCACTAAATCTTTTTCTGGTAATTCTGATTTAATATATAACTCCTCATTTTCTTTAATACAAGTATGGACTAGTTTAAATACACTGACCCTCTTTTGATTTTTTTTCATTCTCAGCCTCCTAAATGATAAATTATTGTAAGGTAAATTATACTCTGTGTAGCTCTCTTTAGTATTATTCAAAAATATAGTTAATTATTATATAATATCAAAAAATATAAAAAAGTGTGTGAACTTTTTTTTAATTTTTTGATATTCTCGAAATAAATTTTTATCAGTTAACCTATATACTGTTAAAGGTTACTTAGATATAATTATACTCAATTTATGGCAATTATGGTATAATTAAATATATATTTTATAACAAAATTGTAAATAAGTAAGGCATATCCTTTTTAAAAGAGATTGGTGAATTAAAAAGAGAAAACTAAGGAGGATTATTATATGCAATAATGGATTTTGATGGTAATCGTAAATGGAAAGATATTAACAACAAAAGAGAAAGTATAATAATAGGGGTGAAGTTATGAAAAACAGCGGCATTAAAGGTAATTTATTACTTTTAATAATTTTTATGTTAATATTTATAATTGGGATAGGAGCTTTTACTTTTAATTCATTAAATAGTACAGCCAGTCAAGGTAGAAATGATGTAGCTACAGTAAACAAATATATTGCTTTAGTTGATAACTCTAGAAATATTCAAGTAACATATAAAAAACAAATACAAGCATGGAAGGATTTATTATTAAGAGGTTCCGATCAATCTAAATATAATACGTACCTTGCTCAATTTACGAACTATAACAGTGATGTATTAGCAGGATTAGCTGGTTTAAAAACATCAATGGGTTCACTAGGAATAGATACTGCCCTAGTTGATAAGGTTTCAACCGAACTTGACCAACTTCAAATTAACTATACTACAGCATTAAAAAGCTATGACAAAACAAATAAAGAAAGCTACAAAATTGTTGATACATTAGTTAATGGAATGGATAAACCTCCAACTAATGATATGGATACTTTAGTTAAAACGATAATGGATAAATCAACTACCCATATAGCGACTATCAATTTGTCATCTAAAAACAATAGTAAACAATTAGTATTATATTTATTTATAATTAGTATTATTAGCATTTGTCTAATTATTTTACTTACACTAATGACATTACGGACTTATAAAAACATAGAGAAGTTTATAAAACAATTTCAAGTTCTTATGCAGAAAGCAGAAGATGGAGACCTTACTATCCAGGGAACTGTCTTTTCTAATGACGAATTAGGAGTTCTAACTGTCCGATTTAACAAGTTTATAATTAATATTAAAACTTTAATTTTAGAAACAAAAAACATGAGCTACTTAGTTGCTTCTTCATCAAATGATATTCTTAGAAATTCCGATGAAACCGCTAAAACTTCACAACAAATATCAGAAACAATTTTGGACGTTGCGAATGGTGCAACTAAACAGTCTGCATTAGCTCAAAAAAGTAACGATATGGTCATTAATGTAACTAGCGATTTAAATAAAGTCACTGAGGCTACTACTTATATGAAAAACTTAGCTATAGAAACAGATAAAATAATTACACAAGGTATCTCAAGTATTAAATTTCAAAATAGTAAAATGTTAGATAGTAAAACAACAACGCAAGAAGTTTCCTCATCAATATTAAATCTTTCATTAGAATCAGATAAAATAGTAGAATTTGTTGAAGTTATTAATGGTATTTCTTCTCAGACAAATTTATTAGCCTTAAATGCTTCCATAGAAGCTGCAAGAGCTGGCGAATCAGGTAAAGGTTTTGCTGTTGTGGCTGATGAAATAAAAAAATTAGCTGAGTCATCTAGCAGCTCAACTAGTAAAATCCAAGAATTAATTAAAGCAATTCAAAATGGAATAAATGAAACTGTTTCAAAAATGGAAAAATTTCATTTATCTATGGAGGAACAAACTGAATCTATAAAAAACACAGAAAATATTTTTTGGAAGATAAAAGACTCAACTTCCAAGGTAAGTAATACAATTATAGAGGTTTCAAATAAAACTCAGATTATTGATAAGAATTCAATTTCTCTTGAAAAAGCAATAAATAACATTTCTAATGTTATCGAGCAAAATGCTGCTGCAAGTGAAGAAGTCGCAGCTTCAACAGAAGATCAAGTTTCTTCTATTGAAGAAATAGCTCTATCCATTAGTAATCTTACAAAATCTTCAGATAAACTTAAACACTTTTTAGATAAGTATAAAGTTTAATAAATAACAATTAAAAACCATTTGAACTTCAGGTGGTTTTTAATTGTATCTGAAAACCCTTTTACTATTATATCTTTCATATAAAGAGTTCCTTATAATTATTATTCTTAGAATTCTCTAAAGTCTCTTTCTTTTTCTGATTCATAATCACTCAAATCCTTTTTCCACTTATCCAGGCTATACTTAAAATTACTTTGAAACTCTTTCCTTAATATTTTATGAAATATAACTTTTCTAAAAGTACTTTTCTTTACCCTATTTTCCATATCATTTATTGAGTTTTTAATTCTATTCTCCCTATAACACACACTACAAATTCTATCATTTTGAGATACTTGCGCTTTTAATTTTAGTCCTTTTTTACTTGCAATGCATGTCCTATACTGACCATCCTTAACTGTATAGTGGTCACACTTATTACTGCTAATATATACAGGATATTGTTGTCTGTTTTTTATTATAGACTTGTAAATATCTCTGCAATAATTAACATTATCTTTCATTGGATGTACTTCCATTGGAATTGACTTTATTTCACCTTCTGTTAAATCTAATGAGCAGATACCATGCCTAGTTTTATAACAGAAATTTTCATAACAGTTATTAAAATAATACTTTTTGTTCTTAGGATCGAATGCTTCAACATATAAATCCCCCACGATTATCACCTCAAACTATTTATATGCCTCAAAAACTCTTTTATTCTTTTTTCTGTAGATGTTTTTGAAAGTTAATTTTATAGTCTATACATTCAATAGTTATCAGATACTAATATGCACGATTATAGTGAATAATTTCTGATATAACTGCTATACACTGGCACTATAGTCCACATCATGCCATTTTGAATGTGAATTCCATCCATGTAAACATTGGAACAATTTTTACTTCTTAAACTCTCAACTACGCTCCTTGAATATGTTACTATAATAAATATATATTAACATAATATCAATAGAATAAAAAAAGACGACTCCTGTTCACACAATACAGGAATCGTCTTAAAATTCAGCCTAGGCTTTTTAAAATCGTTATTGACAAAACGACCACATTATTTTAACCCTTCTTCTTTTTCTATGTTTAAAACATATACTATTTGATGTTTTAATTTACTCTGGTTGGTATCTAAAATTATCAAACTCGGCAAAGCAAGCATTCTTTTTTTCTAGATCATTGACTGTAAGTCCTATAAAATTCCCTGTAAAACCTCCTGATAAAAAACTGATATCTTCTTCCAATAAAAATTCTTTTGCTTTTTGATCTTCCACACTAAACTGTGCCTTAATTCCATTTACATTTATATAAAGTTTTATTTTCTTACCACTTACCGCTAATTTAATTGGCAATATAGAGAAATCATCTTTTACTGCCTTCATTACCTGAACAATAATCCCCTTTTCTTCGTCATAAGAAAGATATAAATAAATATAATTCATTATATCTAAATATAATATCATCCCTGCTAATTGTAGGTGATTTGTAGGATCAAAAGTAATTACAGTCTCTGCACTAAAATTAATATCCCTTTGACGTATTGCAATAATATGTTGATCAAAAGTACTCTGAGGTGATTCAGCACCAGTTATACGTATTATTGATCTATCTGGAACTATGTTAATCCAGCTACTATTGGGAAATTTTCTTAGAGTACTCCATTCACTATTTAAATCTTTTTTGTCAAAATCATCAAAGAATTTATTATCCTTTTTCTTAATAATTCCATTAAAGCCCTTTGGAAGTTCAACATCTGTAGCCGGTGAATGTCCCCCTTGAATAAGTCTGAGCCATCCATCCTTTGACCAAATAACTTTTTGCAATGCAGTCTCCCTTCCAAGAATAGGATATTTCCCCATTATAGGTCTAGTACACAAATGAGCTAAATACCACTCATGTTCATCTGTTTCCACTAAGCTAGCATGTCCTGCACATTTAAGATATAAATCAGGGTTATCTCTAGAAGTTAACATAGGATTCTTAGGATCTAATTCATAAGGGCCAGTAATATTCTTTGATCTTGCTACTGTAACCATATGTCCCTCTCCAGTGCCTCCTTCAGCTGTTAATAAATAGTAATACTCTTTATGTTTATATATCTGTGGAGCTTCTGTTTTTTCATATTCTGTTCCATCAAAAATTTTATATGTTTTTCCAATCAATTCTTTTTGTTCATAATCAAATTTTTGAATAATAATACCAGCAGATTTATTATGTGTACTTAAACGATAATCCCATATTTCATTTGTTAACCACTTTTCACCATTTTCATCGTGAAATAAAGATGGATCAAATCCAGAACTGTTTAAATAAATTGGATTACTCCAAGGTCCTTTAATGTCTTTTGATGTAATTAAGTAATTATTCACATCTTTAAATGGAACTTTTGTACTTTTGACATCTGTATATACAAGATAGAATGTATCCTCGCAGTAACTTATATGAGGTGCCCATATACTGCATCCCGTGGGATTACCTTGCAGGTTAACTAATTCTTCATTTATTAATACTGATGTACAATAATCCCAATTCACTAAATCGTTAGATTCGTAAACTCTTATCCCCGGTAGCCACTCAAACGTAGAAACAACAATATAATAAACTCCCTTTACTTTTAATATACAAGGATCTGGATTAAATCCCTCAAGAATTGGATTATGAATAGATTTCATAACTATTACTCCCTTTATTAAATATTTTTTTCTTTTTCAAATTCTAGATTATTTCTTATTACTAATTCTTTAGAGATTCTTGCATACGTCTCTTTATCTAAACTATAAAATCTAATGCAAAAGATTGCTATAGTATATAGACAAATTGGAACAACCGATGTTGCAATAAGAATTCCATGAAGTGATGTCGTTGTCTGTGTTGTATGTGCAACATATCCACTCATAGCCAAAACTACACCTGGAATCATTCCTCCTAAAGCATTACCACATTTAAAGAAGAATCCGATGATTGCATATATCATTCCACCTAACCTTTTATTAGTCTTCCATTCACCATACTCAACAACTTCTGGGATTAAAGCCCACATGAAAGCACTAATCATACCATTTCCAACTGAAGCAATTCCACGCGAAACAAAAATTGCAACAATCCAAGTACTTGGTACAACAAATAGTCCGATCATACCAACAATATCAGTAAGTATTGAAATAGACATAAGTTGTTTTTTCGTTAGAGTTCTACTTAGCCAAGGAATAAATGGAATAATGAATAATGCTGGTAATGTACCAATTGCTGCATACCATTTAACTAGTTCAGGTCTTCCTACATAATACGTGATATAATAAATCCCTGTAGAACTAACAACAGATTTTACGCCATAAATAATTAGAAAAAAGATACTTAGAATTAATAATGGTCGATTAACCTTGAGTTGTTCAAAAATATCACTAGCTTTTATTTTTTTATGTGAAGCAGGGACTCTCACCCTTTCTTTTGTACCTTTAAAACAGATAAGTAATAAAATCCCCCCAATAGTAGCTATAATGACCATTGTTAACTGCCAACTTTTTGCAATACTCATTGAGTTTGCAAATAAACCGGCCAACAATGGAACACAAAATGAAACAATTACTTGCCCAATATTTGCCAAAAACGTTCTGTACGTAGTTATACTAACAGATTCCTGTTGATCTCTAGTCATTGCAGAAGTTAAAGCTCCATAAGGAACATTTACAAATGTGTAGCAAACTGATAGAGCAATATAAGTTGCATAAGCATAAATAACTTTTCCACCCATAGCTAATTGAGGTGTACTAAAACATAGTATAGCTAAAATGCAAAACGGTACTGCGCCATACAATAAAAACGGTCTAAACTTACCATATTTTGTATCAGTTTTATCAATAATAATTCCTATAATAGGATCTGAAATAGCATCAAAAATACGAACTATAAAAAACATAAATGCTGCCACTCCTGAAGCTAATCCAAATACATCGGTATAAAAGAACAATAAATAGCTAGAGATACTTGCATATACAAGATTACATGCAAGATCTCCAAACCCATATTGAATTTTTTCTCTTTTGGAAATATTAGTGTTTGGAATTTCAGTTTGTAACATATGTACCCCCCCCACTCTAAAATAATATGAAAGTAAAACATATTTCTAAACATTCTTTATCATATTCTTATTATAATTAATATCCGAATTGAACACGTTAACACTTTATGTCAAAGTATATTGTTAATATTATAAAAATTTCTTTCCTGGATAATAATTATATATTTAAATCGTTATGTTTTAAATTAAAACGATTTCATTGAAATTTTATACCTCCTTTGACTTTTTATACTAATATTTATTATAAACCTATATTATTAGTTTTTCAAGCGGGTTTAAAAAGTTTAATGATAATATTTTTATGTCACACTATTTATAAATTATGTTTTGTTTATAATTTTATTTAAAGTATGAACTTATATAGTTAATTAAGCACTTCTGAGATCTTATCAATGGAGGAACAACCTGAATCTATAAAAAACACAGAAAATACTTTTCTTTACCCTATTTTCTATATCATTTATTGCTGCTAATATACACAGGATATTGTTGTCTATTTTTTATTATAGACTTATAAATATCTCTGCAATAATTAACATTATCTTTCATTGGATGTACTTCAATTGGAATCGACTTTATTTCACCTTCTGTTAAATCTAATGAGCAGATACCATGCCTAGTTTTATAACAGAAATTTTCAAAACAGTTATTAAAATAATACTTTTTTCTCTTAGGATCGAATGCTTCAACATATAAATCCCCCACGATTATCACCTCAAACTATTTATATGCCTCAAAAACTCTTTTATTCTTTTCTCTATAGATGTTTTTAAAGTTAATTTTATAGTCTATACCTTCAAATGATAAATTATTGTGAGGTGACTTATGCTTTGTGTAGCTTTTGCTGAATAAGAAGATTTATTGCTTGTTACACTTGCTGTCGTATTAACCGCTAGCGTTGGTAAGCTTGTCCCTAACAAAACAAATAATGCTGTTAAAGATTTCATTACTGCCCAATAATTTTTAGTAAATAACAATTATTAAACTACTACAAATAACAAACAACCGGAGTACCAGCATCTATGTTATCATATATCTTTTGAGCTAGTGCAGGTGGCGAATTTATACAACCGTGAGAACCTTTTGTAAGATATATCTTTCCTCCAAATTTAGGTTGCCAAGTTGCATCGTGTATACCAATTCCACCATTGAATGGCATGAAAACACTGACGGGAGTGCTGTAACCCTCTCCCTTTAATGTTGCATTTTTTGCTTTATATTTTAGTTTATAAATACCTGTTGGTGTTAGACGATCTTTGGTTGGTTTACCGGTAACAACGTCTCCATCTGCAATAAGTTTACCTTTCTTATAAAACCATAAATGCTGTTTTGTAAGATTAATTTCCACATAAGTATTTCCGATATCATTAAGATCATGATTTAAACCTTTTTCAGAATAACGAGGTTCCTTTGCTATAGTTTGTCCATTTTTTATAGCGACAATTAAATCACCGATTTCTCCTGCTCGTTTAACTTTCCATCCATAATCTCCGCCACTTACCTTTATGGTTGTTCCTGCAGAGGTAATAAACTTTCTTTCCTTGCCATAAGTTTCATAATGATTATCCAGTTCACTTACATAAGTTTTCATAGCATCTTGATCAAATACAATTGCATTAGTATCGTCAACCTTAAGCCATTTATTTATTACAGACTTATCTATAACTGATTTACCTCCAGCATAGGTATAAGTAATGTTCGATGATATATATTTATTAAGTAAAGTTTTAGTATTTAGAACTTCTTTTAATGTTGAAGTATATTTTGGATTTATATAATTGTTTTTTGTTTCTAAATCTACTGTTGTTTCTCCCTTGAGAATTGCACTTACTATATCTGAATATAATTGCTTGCTTTTTATTTTATTTCCCATAACTTCTTTTACAATCACGTAGCCATCACCCGAATATTTAAAGCTAGCATTTTGTGATTCAACAATTTTCTTGCTATCGAAAGCAGAGAGCTTATAAAAATGTGTTTTTAATAGGTTTTCATCATATGTAACTAATCCGGATATTTCATAATTTTTTTTATTAAATATCTCATAAAACCAGCCAAAAGAATTCTTATTGTCTTCGAGCATTTGGATTTTACCATTTGAATTATATTTTAGTCCAATATCAGTAGCCTTAATTTGCTCATTCACACCACCACGTTCTTTAAGTTCAAGTGTATACGTTGCATATTTTGATGATAATTCTTTATCTACCTGAGCTACAGTTTTACCAGATGCATTAACACCATTAATTACTGAACCAAAATAAAAATGATTGCTAAAATAAATTGATACACTTAAATATAAAACGAAGAGAATAGAAAAAGGAATTATAATAACTTTCACAGATTTTTTCCGTTTTATTGTTTGTATTTCCATGAGACACCTCTTTAATATAAATTTAATTAATCCGTTTTAATTTTATGTCATAATGATTTTGATACTGTTTCATTCGAGGATCATTTTTAAAATAACTCTCATACATACCCCTAGCGACCTTTGCAGCATCAGCACCGTAACCACCATCAAATATAACTATAGATATTGCTATTTTAGGATTGTCAGCAGGTGCATAACCTACATACCACGCATAATCGCCTCTACCAATTTTACTTTGTACTTCAGCTTTTGTGAATTGAGCTGTACCTGTTTTACCACCAGTAGGGATAGGAAAATCACCAAGTGCTGCATACGCAGTACCATCAGCACCACCACCTGCGCCTGTAGTAACGCCATTCATGCCTTGCATAACTAGGGATCTAGTTGTAGCACTCATAGCAGCTTTATCTATTACAACAGGTTTCGTTTTAGATATTAATTTTCCATTAGAATCTTTTATATTATCAACTAAATGAACTTTATATCTTGTCCCACCATTGGCAAGGGTTGCTATATAATTTGCCATCTGAAGAGGTGTGAAACTGTCCATACCTTGACCAATTGATGCAATAAACATATTGTATGGTAAACCTAATGAACCATGACCTGTTTGCACTGCTTGATAGTATACATCAGTTACGATTGCATTTATGTTAGCAGCAGTAAATTTTTGATTTTTGTAGGCCGGATCAGCAGCAATTAATTGCTTAAATAACCCCTCATAATTACTTTTAGAGAAAGTTCCATTTTTTACAGAATCCCTAATATAATTTTTAATTTGTGTTTTTATTTCTGAAAGTTTTTTACCATCAGAAACAATACTGGTATCTTCATCCCTATCGTATAAATCTATTGGGGGAAAGTTTACGTTAGAACCAGAAACTCCATTAGTTAAATCTTGTTCAATACTCAAAAGATATTGTGACGCTGATAAGTTTTTTTGCGACACTGTATTATATACTTGCCCAAAGTTTTCACTTATTTCTATTCCTGTACTTGGATTAACTGCCTTAGGATCAGCTCCTAGTCCAAACATCCAGGCATATTTGGCTAAACTATCATCACCAAATTTTTCTCTTAATCTCTGACCTACATTCATAAAAAATGGGTTACTTGATCTACTTATTGCACTGACTACATCTACAACACCGAGTGCACCATCTGATTCGAAAGGATTCCAATGTCCTCCACCCATATCATAACCACCTTGATCATTGTAGGTGGAACTCGCATCTATAACTCCAGATTCAAGCCCTGCAATTGCTGTCATTGGCTTAAATGTGGAACCTGAAGGAATAAGTGACATAGTTGCGTAATTGTATAAATATTTTGGATAATAATCGAACTTATCCTTTCTAATGGTTGTATTTCCCTTTATACTTTTGTCTATTGGAAACATATAATCAGTTAAATCTGATATCCCATCAGCTTTTGCCATCTTTTCATAATCTGGATTAAAATATTTTTGTGATTGAGCTTCATTTAAACCTTGCGTTGTAGAAAAATCATTTGGATTATAACCTGGTAGACTTACAAGTGATAGTACTCCACCAGTATTAATATCTAGGGCAATAGCTGCAGCTCTTGTAGCGTTTGACACGTCTAAACCATTAACCATTCCCTCACTTTGTATTCTCTTCATTTCACTATTTAAAGTGGTTTCCGTGGCATATTGCAAATTTGCATCTAATGTAAGTTGAACATTTTTTCCGGGAACCGCCTTCTTAGTATGAGCGGTATTTTTAATTATTGCCACAGAATCATCATTTGTATCTTTTTCTCCATTAGTCCCTTTAAGGCTACTCTCCATTACGGCTTCAATTCCAGCAGTTCCAACATAATCTACACTTGTGTCATACCCTTTCGCTTCGTACTTCTCTTTATCAGCAGAGTTTATTTTGCTTATATATCCTAGAACTGATGAAGCAAGTTGACCATAAGAGTATTCCCTCATAGGTTGATTTTCCACCTTAAAACCTTGCAGTTCTGAGAGGCTTTGCTCAAATATAAGTGAAGTATCTTTCTTTATATTAGTTGCTACATTAATTGATTTATTAGCAGAATAAAAGTTCATTTTGATGCTGTCTTTTACAATTAAATATCTTCTTATTACATCTGGAGTTGCTTTTATATTCAAACTTGCAATTCCATCTTTCACCTTATAATCAACAAGAAGTTTATTATATATTTGTTCTGGGGTTAATTTTAAAAGCTCATTATTAAGCATAGTTTTCTCAAATGAGCTTAATTCTCCTTCTTTTTTGTTTTTAAATTTCACTTTTAATATATTATCTTGGAAGTTCCTATTTTTTAAAAATATTAACAACATGGCTTGTTTTACCTTAGAGTCACTTGAAGTAAATTCAAATCTGTATGGATTAATCTTTAATTCAAAACTATCTGTCTGAACTTCTTTATTATCATCTAAAATTTTAAATACCTTTTGCAATGTTGCAAATAGTTGTTTTTTATCCTTACCTGTATCAGTTGTACTTGTATATGTAAGGTTATAACCCGGTACTTCAGTTGCAAGTTTTATTCCATTTTTATCTGTTATGAGTCCTCTTGGTGCCGCTACGGTTACAAGCTTTGCAGAATTAATAGTTTCAGCCTGCGCTTTGTAATATTCTCCTTTGAATACTTGTAAATAATACAATTTTGCACCTATTATTAAAAACATAGCTACCATAATTATATAAAAAATCTTATACCTATTAAATTCCTTCTTTTTTTCCATTTCATTCTTCCTCACTATAATTTTTATTTACAAAATAATTAATTAATAACAAATCTATCATTAAGTACTTTATTCTTACACTACTAGGTTACATTAAATTAGAATTAATTACAATAAATGTGCCATGAAAGAGCAATTTTTCAGCATAAAAAGATTAGGTAACACTTATTATTGGATTTTAATTGCTATTTTCTTTTGAATGTAGGAGAAATAATCCTAATATCAATGCAATCACAAAGAAAATTATAAAAAAATGAAAAGCAGAGTCAATAGAATAGATCAAATCCCCCTTCATGTGCAAATTCCCAAAATTTGCTATGCCTACAATTGCTTTAGAAACTATTGCTGGCGGTACACTAAACTCTATTACTAATATTACCAATGCTTGACTTAATGCTCGTCCAACATTATAAATAGTGTAGAACATACCTGACGCTGAACCAGCTTGGTTTTTTGGCACAGTTGAGAGTACCATTTTGGCTAATGATGGCCATGCTATACCGTTGGCTATAGATATTATAATTAGTGGTATAACCACAGCTGGAATAGATAGCTTCGATCCAAGATTCCCGAGCATAAATAATCCTATAACAAGAAATATAAGACCCGATATAATCATACGCCCAGCTCCGAAATGATCTGCTAGTTTACCACCAAGTGGTCCCATAATAAGTTGCGGTGCTGATAGTGGAATAATTAATAGTCCTGCATTCATTGGACTTAGGTGCAGTGCACCTTGCAAATATATGCTTAATAGTAGTGTTATTGAAAAATAAGCAATACAATAATTTACTGTAATTCCGAGTCCAATTGTATACTTTTTATAAAAAAGCAAACTGAGATTGAATAACGGATTCTCCACATGTAACTCATTGATTATAAATGCAATCCATAATAATATAGTCGATATAAATAATAGTACAGTTAAGTTAGACATCCATCCCCATGAGGCACCCTCTGAAAGTACAACCATCATGGCTACTAGCCCAAAAGTAAATGTAAATATTCCAATCCAGTCTGTCTTTTCTTTAACATTTACTTCTTCATTCTTCATAACTAAGGCGGCTCCAATTATACCAATCAGCGCAAATGGTACTGTTATAAAAAAGATTGAACTCCATCCAAATTTACTGATTAATGCCCCTCCTACTACAGGACCAACTAGAGCTCCAACAACCCATGAAGTAGCATTAATTCCTAGAGCTAGACCGAGTTGATTATCAGGAAATGTTTTAAGTATAGTTGGTGTCGCAGTGGCTAAGGCTAAAGCTGCTCCTACTCCTTGAATTATCCTATAGATAATTAAAGTTAACCCGGAATTTGCTATGCCACATAAAACCGTACCGATAGTGAAGACTACAAGTCCTAATATGAAAATACGTTTTGTTCCAACTGTATCCGCCCATTTACCTGCTGGTAATATAAGTACAGTACTAGATATAATATAGGCTGTTATGGTCCATAATCCAACACCCACTGTAAGATTAAGTCCTTGCATTATTTTAGGCAAACCTATGATTACGATAGTAGAGTCAACATTTGTAATAAATGAAACCAGGGTAACAATAATTAAGATACTCCACTTATGCTTGTGTGAATTTGTCATATAAATTTCTCTCCTCTTAAAATTAATTTTCTAGCATAAACTATAAACAATTAAAATTGCAAGTATATGCTAATTGTTATGCACTCCTTTCAAATTAAATTTTCTATAAATTTAGTTTACAGGAAAACATATATCATGTAAAATGATTATAAATGATTTAACGATTCACTTTTTATGATATATACAGGAGGGAAAATTGATGGAGAGTAACGAACTACGAATTTTCAAAGCCGTTGCACAGGAAGGTAGTATTACAAAGGCAGCATCAACGCTTGGTTACGTCCAATCCAATGTTACCGCAAGAATAAAGCAATTAGAGTCTGAACTTAAAACTCAACTATTTTATAGGCAACGTGGCATGATATTAACGCCTACAGGTGAAAAGCTACTAGTTTATGCAGAAAAAATTATACACTTATTTGATGAGGCTAATATTGCACTTAATGATTCCGTTGACCCATCCGGTAGTCTATGCATTGGAGCTAATAATACAATCTCTTCCCTACGGCTTCCAGATATATTATCGCAGTACCATAAAGCTTATCCCAAAGTTGATTTGTCACTTATAACAAGCCAATCAGATGAGCTTATTAACAAGATTCTACATTTTCAAATAGATGGCGCCTTCGTAAAATCATTATCATTTAGCGACAATAATATTGTAAAAGAACTTGTATTCGAGGAAAATTTAGTACTTATTTCAAGCCCTGAGTACAATGATTTGGAAGCAGTATGTTCCAATCCATTTTTAATGAACAGTGTAGGATGTCCAAATAGATTACAACTTGAAAATTGGCTTAAATTAAAAGGTATTACTAAGATACGATTTATGGAATTCAACAATTTAAATTCCATTATTGAAGGGGTAATCGCAGGCCTTGGAGCGTCTTTTGTTCCTAAATCTGCTATTAAAAAATACGAAGAGAGAGGTCTTCTTAGATCATTTCCAATACCTCCAAAATTCAGTACCACAAAAACTTTTTTTATAAGGCATAAAGACTCATTAAAGACTAGTGCATTGTCAAAATTTATTGAAATGATTGAACTTAAAACCCCCTATAATGCAGTTATGTAGTTACAAGTGACAAACTAATGGTACGTGAACTACTAATTCATTTACTATATATATTCTGAATGTAACACAAATTGTTACACATTCAAAAATACAGCAAATCATTAATTAGGTTACTTTGACGCTTTTAGATCTTCTACTCCTAATCTCCGCAACAATAAAAATAACTAAAGGTATTATAACTTCAAAAGTGAAGGAATAATATGCCCATATATTGAGAGTAAAGAATGCTGCTTCCATTGTGCTTCTATAAACAAAAAAAGAGAAACTTAACATTATAAGTGCTACAGGTGTTGCAATAAATTTGTGATCATCAAACCCAAAAACCTTTGAAATCCCATTGCAAACTGCAAAAATACATATGCTCACTTTAATAAATACACACGCTAAAAACACAATAATTACTGTCATTTCAAGTCTTTGAAGAAACCCTAGTCTAATAAGGCTTACTGACATGGTAGAATGGAAATATAATCCAGATACAGTTTCATTACCTAATACTAAAAGATTTCTTAACGATGTTAAAAGTATAAGCCCTCCACCTACAAGTAATCCTACTATAAATGTTTTTTTGTAATTTTTAACTTTAGATATATTGGAAAATACCATTGTAAAAATTACGATTTGACCAAATGGAAAAGTAAAACTTGAAAAAGCACCTTCTAACAGTGTCGCTACCCCATTACTTAGTATCGGTTTTAATCTAGCAATGTCCATTTGTGGAATTGATAATATAGGCACAATTATAACTATTAGAATTACAATCCAACTGAAGAACTCAGCCCATCTTCCTAAGACTTCAATGCCCGCCTTTAAACTCCACACAAGCAATATAGTAAAAAACACCATCGGAATTATCACTGGTGTATCAGCGAACACTAAAGTATTAGTAAATTCTGAAAAGGATCTAAGAATTAAGGCTCCACTATGAAATGCAAACCATATCATTAGTATACTTATTATTTTCCCTATAAACTTACCCATAACGATTTTAAGTATATCAAATAAATCTTTCCCAGGATATAAAGATAAAATTCTACAAAACATAAGTACCAATATAATGGACCATGTCATAGCAATAATTATTGCTATCCAGGCATCTTGTTTTGCCTGATTTCCAGATCCTATTAAAAGTGAATTTCCCATTAGGAAAAGTATTATTAATATAGTTGCTTGTCTTTCGGAAATAGATTCATTTTTCATTTATGACCCCTACTTTATTTATTTTAATCATGCATATATATTAATTTTAATCATCCATATATATTAATTTTAACCAATTTATAAATATTCTACTCTTATGTATTTTGGGGATATGTTTTAAAGGCTAATAATACCTTTTATGTGCATAACCCAAAGTATTAATATTTTATTTTATTACAGAGAAAAACATATGCAAAAGAAGATGAAATTACAACCTAAAGCTGTTGTGTTCTGCATTGGATCAACAATGGATTGTTTGAAAAATAATTATAATACTTAGAATTAGTTAAGTTGAACCGTACCATAAATGGTACAGACTTTTTTCGTTTAGGAAATAGATAGTGATGGAATTTGTGGTAATATAAGTATGATATTATAATTTACAAGATCATTTAAAAGGAGGTTTGAACGTATATGCACAATAATGTTGATAAACAAAATGAATGTAGGGACGATTGATTAATTAATTCGCCACCTTCGAATATGTCGTCAAAGGTAAACCCATCTCATTCGATATGGGTTTACTTTATTAAGTGTGTATTTATACTATGAATGTAACACAGTGGAGTGAAATCAGCGGTTGTTGAATGAAAGTTAATCTAAAAATTCAAAGCTATACAATTAACTCTTTGTTATTAACCTTATCTCGAGCATAAGCAGCTGCTCCAATCATACCAGCACAATCACCCAATTTAGCTTGTACAACTCTGCACGCATTGCTGGATATCTTTAATGCGTGGTCATTAATTGTTTCACGTACCGTATTTAGTAACCTATCCCCGGCTAAAGACATGCCTCCACCCACAATAATAATCTCTGGATTAAATAAATTAATAACATTTGCCAGGCCAAAACCAAGTATCCGTCCAGTTTCATGCATTACTTCAATTGCCAAATTATCGTGCAGATCATATGCCTTAGATATCATATGCGCCTCAATATTGCCATTATCATAATCAACCCATTTTTCTATTATACTATTTCTTCCTTTATTTAATTTTTCAATAAAGGTATTAACCATTCCAACTGCTGAAACATATCTTCCTAAACATCCAGAACTTCCACACTTGCAAGGACGTCCTTCCCTATACATATTCATATGCCCGATTTCTCCTGCACTAGCTGTTTCTCCATACATAACTTTACCATCCATAACTATTCCTGATCCTAAACCAGTACCTAATGTAATAAGTATTAGATTCTTTGAATTCAATCCAGCACCATATAGCCACTCCCCATATAGATTTACACGAACATCATTATCGATGAATACTGGAAAGTGGAATCTCTTTTTCATCTCGTTAACAACATGTATATTTTCCCACCCTGGAAAGTTTGGTGAAAAAAATGATTTACCCTCGTATGGATCCAATAGTCCTGGAATACCCATTCCCATACAATAGATTGACTTCTCCGTAATATTAAGATTTCCCATCATATCTTCAACTATGCGTATGATTTTGTTTAAAACATATGCAGGTCCGTTTTGCGCTTCTGTTGACTTACGTACTTCAACTATAAATTTTAAATCCAAATTAAATAATGCAACCTTAATGTTAGTTCCACCTAAATCAACCCCAATTATGAACTCACTCATGCTAATAAACCGTTTATGTTTACAGCCCCATATTTTTTTACGCCTTCTAAAACCCCTTTAACTAAGCTAGTAGACCTAAGCATCTCTTTAACTATAATTTCTTCCTCTTGTCCATACAAATCTCCAAACAGGATCTTAGTAGACTTATAATTAAGTATTTCAATTGTATTATTCAGCGTTGGCATTAATATTCCCCCATAGTTTTTTATTACTTTATCATTTTCAAGTTATATTTAAACGTTTTCTATAAATATATATTTTTTTTATATCATAATCAACTATATTAATTTTAGCATTCAATATTATACCTTTTTTAGTTGATATTCAACATAATTTACTTAATTATGATTTATATAGTGAGCGAGAAAATACACTATTATAATAATTATAACTGATGTGATAATCCTTGTAAGGCAACCTCCTTTCGTTAACTGACTTAAATCACCAACCATTTTACGGTTCATTGAATCCGCTACATTAGACATTGGATTTTTTTTATATTCTTCTATTTTTCGTTTATCTTCTCTATCTTGTTCACCGTTTTTATCCATAATTTCACGCTCCTATTAATATTCAGTAGTTATTGAATATTTATTACAATTATATATTAGATTGTATTTATATGCTATATTATAAAATTAATTTCAAATATAAGGCTTTACACATATAACTATTCAAAATTAAACATATTCTTATTTAAAGTATAGAATATCATAAAGATTATAAATCTTTATGATATTCCAAGTCTTTTAGCCGGTGTTTCATGTTTTTGAAATATGGTTATTATCATAGTTTGTTAAATTGGTAGTACAACACCTTCAAACTCTGTTTTAGAAGCCAGTAATGAGCCATTTAAGTTTTATTTTGAACTTTTTTTTATTTCGTTACAAGTACCCCATATCTAATGATATGGGGTACTTGCTTAATTAACTTAGACCAAATTTGAAAGGTTTTTTATCTCTTCATCAATAACTTTTTTATCAATACGTTTAAATAAAATATCTACAGTAGGAATTACAAGTCCACTTTCTACAAATTTAATACACCAATTAGCTGATATAGATGATATACTAAGCCAATTTTGAATTTTTGATGATGAGAAAGGTAGAAATGGATTCAGGAGTACCGATAAATTAGCAATAATTTGAACACAGTTAAAAATAGTTGAATTACATTTTTTAGGATCCGCCACTCTGGTCACCCAAGGCTTCTCTGCATCATAATACTTATTTGAACTTCGAACAAATTCAAATATCTCGTCTAATGAGTCCTTAAAGTTTCCTTTTTCGATCTTGTCACCAGCACTTACAAATATCTGATTTATTTTTTCTTTTAATTCTCCATCAACTGTACCATTTGGAATTTTATTATAGAAATACTTATTTATAAACACAAGCGTTCTATTAACAAAATTACCATAGGCTCCTAGAAGTTCTCCGTTATTACTATTTATAAACTCAAGCCATGAAAAATTTGTATCCCTCTTTTCAGGCCCATTTGTAATAAAGAAATATCTAATTAAATCCGGATCATATTTTTCTATTAAATAATCTATCCATACAGCCCAATTTTTACTAGTTGATATTTTTTTACCTTCGAGAGTAACATATTCGCTTGAAATTATTTTATCTGGTAAATGCAAGTTTCCGTAAGATAATAAAAGTGAAGGTAATATAATTGTATGAAATGGTATGTTATCTTTTCCGTGTACATAATAATGCTGACTACTATTCCAAAATTCATAAAAATCAATTTGTTTATTTTCGCAAAACTTTTTACAGGCTGAAAGATAACCTAATACAGCATCAATCCATACATATATTTTTTTATTTTTATATCCTGCCACCGGTACATCAGTTCCCCAATCCAAATCACGAGTAATAGCTCTATCTTGTAACCCCTCTTCAATGTATCGTCTTGATAAATTTTGAGCATTTGTACGCCAATCTTTATGACAATAAACATACTCAGTTAATTCCTTTTGCAACCTAATTATATTAATATATAATTGGGTAGAAGGTTTTAAAATAGGCTGTGAGTTACATAGAGAACATCTCATTTCTTTCAACATTTCGGGTTCTAGTAAACTTCCACAATTATCACATTGATCTCCTCTGGCATCACTACCACAAATCGGACATATTCCATCAACATATCTATCTGGTAAAAATTTGCCACATTTTTCACAATAAACTTGTGAGGTTTCTTTTTCATAAAGTGAACCATTGTCAAATAATTTTTTGATAAAATCTTTAACAAAATTTTTGTGATATTCCGTTGTAGTTTCTGTATAATAATCATACGAAAAGCCCAATGAATCAAAACATCTACAAAATTCATTGTGATATTTATCTGCAATTTCTTGTGGTGATATTCCTTCATCCTTTGCCCTGATTGAAATTGGAGTACCATGACAGTCACTCCCTGAAACATAAATAACAGAATCCCCTTTTAATCTAAAATACCTTGCGAGCACATCACCTGGCAATAGCGCTGCAATGTGCCCTATGTGCATTGAACCATTAGCATATGGCCATGCTCCAGCAATTAATATATTCATTACTAATACCCCCTTTAATTTAACAAAAAAAAGTCCCTATATGGAAATAAATCCATATAGAGACGTATTGAACGTTGTACCACTCTAATTTATCTTTAACCTCACAGTAAAGACCTTTTCAGGTGACTATCATCACCTTGCATTGTAACGTATGCTTACGTATTATCTTACTTATTTTCAGATAATCTGCTCTGGAACCATGTTCATAAGTTTTAGTAACACAGGTTTTCACCTAACCCTGCTCTCTGTAGTTACATACACTTACTACTCTTTCCATCATAGCTTTGTATAATTATAACATTATATCCATAAATTTTATATACATTAGTTCATATATTTTATTAATTAAGCAAAACATCATTTTTATATTATGAGTCAAATAGCTAAAAGTATACCTCTTATTAACTTATATAAAAAAATAAGCGATTGTAAAATATATAAACTTGTGGAATACCCTATACATCACAAAGTCCATATTAGTGTGATAACCTTTATTATTTCTGCATTTTCTAACTTTTGTTATTAAATATAAAAGAAAAGTGAAAGTAACACAATAGTGATTGAGTTACTTTCAGATTGGGTTTATTACTCATTTTAAATAATTATAAATATATCTTTTTTAAAATTTATGGTATTATTGGTATAATCAAGTAAATATTCATATCATCCTGAAAAGATAGGAATATTCAACTTTAAAATATGGAGGGATGTTATGAAAGAGAAATCTTGGTTAAAATATTTTTTTATAATCCTAATAATACTTTTTATTGTATTTAGCGGACAGCACATTCTTGATGGTATTAATAGAAATGCACAGGAAACCTATAATACTCATCCTTATCTTCAAAATATTTTAATGATTATTTTTTATGGAGGAATAGGTTTGCTACTGGGTTTAGAACATTTAATCCATGAAATAAAAAAAGAAGGAACATGGATAATGAACTGCCCCCTGTCAAGTAGACAGTGGAAATAATTAAAGATTTCAAGCAAGGCGTCTATCATTTGGTAGGCGCTTTGTTTATGCTGCATTACCTAATAGATATCG
>NZ_JAHLDU010000036.1 GCF_018861905.1 Clostridium sp. DSM 17811 | reverse complement strand
GCGATATCTATTAGGTAATGCAGCATAAACAAAGCGCCTACCAAATGATAGACGCCTTGCTTGAAATCTTTAATTATTTCCACTGTCTACTTGACAGGGGGCAGTTCAAAGTGCTACATCCCTTTAATTTATATTAGCAAATTCACTTCGCTCATAAAATCCTACGTGGATCGCGAACAAATTGTAACCACAATTTGCTTTTCTGTTGCACCATAGGTAGGAGTACATTTAAAATAGGGAAGGCTGTTATTACAACAACAGCGCCCAATGGATTTGAGAGTAATGAAAAATCCAAGGATAATCTAAAATGATCTTATAGAATAGAAAAATGAAAAAGTAGTTAAGATTAATCTTAGCTACTTTTAATATTTGTGTTACATAAAATGAGTGTTAAATTCTTGAACTTCGTATCCACAACCTTCTGTCCATTTGATACCAAAGATATTATTACCTTTAACATATTGCAGCCAGCCTGTTTCGAGTATTGCCTGAGCTATGGTTAGGGATGGAAGGATGTTGTATTTTTTATAGGATAATAAAGCTCCTGGGATTAGACTTTCTATTATTTGGGTTTTGTTCATTTTTGATTCCTCCTTTAGGGTTTTACTTATATATATGGAGGAAATGAGATGTTTTGAGATTTGGAGAAGATTATTTTATTAAATAAAGCTAAAGGAATATAATGGCATTTGATTTACATTCAGATTTTTTTAAAAACATTGGTTTATATGTGCTGTTAAGCATTTAGTTAAATTTAACTGAGCAATTACGCTTTTAAATGGATACTTTTGATACAATATAATTTATATTATATTGTATGCCTTTTCGATTTTTGTTACAACTGTGATTATTATCAATTAATAGCTTTCCTAACTATAATGCAATTGTAAGATTTGTAAAATCACATTGGATTCTTTAACTCTACAATCTCGCCTGTTGAAGGATTCATCATAATATATTTTTTCTCACCATTATTTTTAACAAAAGAAAAATAATAAAATCTATGTGGCACAAATATATCTTTAATATTATCAGATCTAATAAACAGAGAATTATCAGAATATGATTTAAATTCAACAAAATGATCTAATTCATTTTTATATTTGTTCTGTGCAATAGCTTTAGCTTCAACATAGGTATACTTTGGTAACAAAGCAAAAGATACAATCATTAAGAGAATATTAATTACTACTATTTTCTGTGTCAATTTTTGGGGGCTCTTACTGGATAACCTATTATAAAAAGCAGCTTGCAATACTAAGAATGATAAAATACATGCAGTCGGAAATATAGAAGCTCCTTTATAGAAGTGTTTTGTGATGAATAACATCATAGTTAATTCAATTATTCCAACGATGGTACCAATTATTTTTAATTTCATTATTAACACCTTCCTCATTTCAAAAATAATAGCCTGAGAAATACCTCTATGATTTATTACAACAAATGCATACTCATTTTTTTCATTTATTTTTTTAACCGTTAGGAATATTGTACCATTAAGTGCTAGATAAATATGTTAACTTGTTACATTCAATATATTGTAAAGCGAAAAATCATGCATAAAAGGAGTGTATATTCTCAATTAGATACCTTTTATGCAGTAAAATAGAGCCGTGTTGCATATCAAAAGAACATGAATGAGGATATAGGCTAGATATAGGCACATAACAAATGTCGTGAAAATTTTCACGACATTTTATTTTTTCATTCTTATTCTTTGTCTCTTGCAAATCTGACTCCCATTTCAAAAGCGCTATTACAACCTTCTGGAAATTGTTCTTTACGTGTTTGGGCCTTTGATGCAAGATCGACACTTGATGATACTACCTTTGAATAATCATCAAATTGACTGGTATTAAAACTAAGTAGAGTTTCTGAATACCCAAATATTCTTTTTAACATAAACTCATTGAAATCTATACTACGGTCCCATCCTACTGTTTTCACATTTTCTTCAGTAGCATTCATGGTATAAATAAAACCTGTATGAATTTTTTTAGGAAAAAGAGATTGCGTCTCTTTACTATATTCTGAATACTGAAATAGCAAACGTTCCATAAATGAGTGCATTTCACCAGAAACAGTGCCAATATAAATTGGAGAACCTAGAATAATAGCATCAGATTCCTCAATTTTTTTGAATATTGCTTTTAAAGCATCATTTATTGGGCAAAATACGCCAATCAATTCATCTTATTTTGTAATAATAATATTCAGCATTCTTAAATAATATTTTTAAATCAAATGCTGACATAATAATTTTATAAGCTAAACATATGGATATACATATTAATAAAACCCTTATTAGTTTAATTTTCTTTAATTGATCTTCATTCCAAAATATACCTAAAACCACTAAACTATAAATAAAAAGTCCACTTGTATAAAAGATATAGCCTTCGTTATTAACGATACTAAAAATAGCATCTCTAAAATTTTTAAGGTGGATTTTGTTTGTTTTATTCTCAATTATGTCATTTTTTATATTTTTGTTAGATATTCCAATATCCCACCTAAATGAATTGCCATTTTCATTATTAATAACATACATTTTCGCAACATAGTTACCAGTTTTTATTTTAACTTCTGTTTTGGGATTTGAGTTTCACTAATTAATTTTATGTTTTTTCAATCAATTTCGTGTACGTTCATTTGGTATTTTTAGTCGTTTATTATTACATCAAATATTCATTTAATTATACTGTTTTTACCGTAAATTAGAAATAAAAATAAAGGGAGAAACAACTGTAGAGTCAAAGTTAAAGTAACACAATACCAATTGAGTTACATTCACTTTGTGGCTACTACTCATTTCAAAAGAATTCCAAGTATACTTAACCTATGGTAATTATGGTATAATTAGTCGTAATTGTGTTGTGTTTTATGATGAATCATGTGAAAATACATTAAATAAAAAGGCGGAATTATTTTGAAAAAACGTTTATTAATAATATCTATGATAATCAGTTTTCTGTTTGGAACTTACACTTTAATTAATCAACAAATACAAAAGAATAAAGCAAATGATATATTTATAAATTGCATTCGTAGAGTTGAAGCTTCCTTTGGGATTGATTACAGTAAGTTTGATGAGGAAGATAAAATATCTTATTATATGGAGGCATCTGCATGTTTACATACAGCTATGTCTATATTACCTTTTACATCCTATGCTGACGTTGAAAATAAAACTGGAAGTTCAACTGCACTAACTAAACTTTACATGTCCATTGCACTGCATGCTACACCACAATCTAATAATAGAATGATAGCTTTTACTGAAAAAGCAAAAGCTATAGAAAGATGTTTGTATTTTATGAGTATTAATCCTAATGATAAGAAAAATTGGGATTCACTTTCAAAAATTGCAGAGGACATTGGGTATTAAAGTACGTTATATATAGTTTCAAAAAAATTATGTCAGACTTCGTGTTTTATCCGAAAAACTAACTCTGGCTATATGACAAGCTTCCATAACCTCACTAAATAATAAACGAACTTTAAGTTGATATAATACGAACTTTTGACACTTTTTCATACATTTAATCATTATTATTCTGACTCTTGGATAAGTAAATAGTAGTATAATTGAATAAATATTTGATGTTATACTTGTAAAATATAGCATATTAAATTTAAAAATAAAATCAATGGGCTGTAGACTTAGTATGAGTAAAAAAACAAATATATTCTGGAACATTGTAATAATTATTTTTTCAGTATTAGCAATTATTTGTGAACTATTAGACAAACATTACTTAATATTAATATTTATGATTCCACAAATCTTAATTGCAATCTATAACATTAAAAATTTTGGGGTGGAAAAATAGTTTGGTAAGATTTATTCATTTATATCGACACAAGTAAACCCATATCCAATTGAGTTACTTATTCTTATTATTGCATCTTAGATAATTGGCAAGTCAGCTTAAATATGATAATTACCATAACTATCCAAAATAAAAAAGGCGTACTATTGTTAAGTGCGCCTTCTAAGAACATTGCGATGTAACTTTAATGTAGGTTATGCTCGAAACCTGTCACTTGAATTATTATTAATTATATTAAAATTAATCAACCCTTCTGTTTTTATAATAATATTCTTTATCACGTTCATTTATATCCCTTAATACACGGCATGGATTTCCTACAGCAATTACATTTTCAGGAATGTCATGAGTGACAAGACTTCCAGCACCTATAACTGAATTATCCCCTATAGTAATGCCTGGTAAAATCACTACATTTGAACCTATCCATACATCGTTACCAATTCTTACGGGAATTGAAAACTGAGTACCTGGTCTGCGAAGATTTGGATCAACGGGATGTCCTGTTGGTGTTATTGTTACATTAGGTGCTATCATTACATGCTCACCTATATAAACATCAATATCATCTACAATTACAAGATTAAAATTAGCATAAAAATGATTACCAATATGCACATTCGTACCATAAGCCATATGAACTGGTGGTTCAATCCAAATATCCTCACCCATATCGCCCAATAATTTTTTTAGCAAATCTTTCCTTTCTATTTCTTCATTTGGACGTGTATTGTTATAATCATATAATAATTCTTTACACCGTATGCGTTCCTCGTCAAGTCCCTCACCCACATCTACATACAACATACCATTTTTCATTTTCTCTCTAATTGTCATAATATCCTCCCCTCCATAATTTATAATATCTATTTCAATTAATTGTCTCGCATTTTTTAATGTTGCGACACAAATATTTATTTAATTAACCATTACTACCGTAAATTGGGTACCAAAAAATGAATGTACGGTTTTGGCCAAAAGATTACATAGAAATATCATTTTTGCGTACGCTATCCTATATTAAAAATACCTTATTTTTTCTTATACCATTGGATATACTCTAAAATATTATTATCTAGGTCAGAAAAGTAGACCCAGCTTTCTTCTCCTGCTACCTCTAATGGTCCTCTTAAAATATTCATATTATATTTTTTTAACATTTCAACTGCTACTCCCATGTCAAGAACCTCTATACAAAAATGAGGACAATATGGCTTTCTTATTTCAGGTTTTTGATATGTAATTTTTAAGTCTTGTATCAATTCAATACGAGCATTCCCTAGTTCGAGAAATGCATATTCCTCTTTTTCAGCTTCATTAATTGACCTAAAATTAAATTTAAAACCAAGTTTTTTTGTATAGAATTCAATTGAATCATCCATATTTGATACTTGAAAAGCAACATGATCAAATTTCATATTAATTCCTCCTTGTATAATAGAAATAGTATTAAAATAAATTATTGCTAATTATAATTTCTGAGCATCTATTTATATTTTGGTAACCAATCCCCATGAGCTTCAATAAGATCATCGCACATAGATTTAATATTATCTATTGAAAGCTCTGCAGATGTATGAGGATCAAGCATTGCAGCCATATAAATTAATTCTCGTTTACCTGTAAGTGCAGCATCAATAGTAAGAAGCTGAGGATTTATATTTGTTCTATTTAATGCCGCAAGCTGCTGTGGAAGTTTACCAACATATGTAGGTATCACTCCACTTCTGTCAACTAGGCAGGGAACCTCAACAATTGCTTCAGTAGGTAAATTTGTTATAAGTCCTGTATTTAGTACATTTCCACCAATTTTATATGGATTGCCGGTTTCCATAGCTTCCATTATATAAGAAGCATATTCATGGGTTCTTGTGTGTTGTATATTTTTATTCTCCACCATATCATTACGCATCTTTTTCCATTTTTCAATCTGCTCTATACATCTTCTTGGATATTCATCCAATGGTATATTAAAAGCTTCAATTAGTTCAGGATATTTACTTTTAATAAAATATGGGAGATATTCAGATGCATGTTCACTGGATTCTGTAATATAATATCCAAAATTAAGCATCATTTCATATCTAACCATATCAGAATGCTTGCCTTGCAACTGTTTTTCCAAAGCTTTTGCCTTTAATGCTGGATAAAGGTCTTTACCGTTTTTGGTAACTTCTAATAACCAAGCCTGATGGTTAATGCCGGCAATTTTCCACTGTGCATCTTCTGCATTAACACCTATATCAAGAGATTTTAGAAGGTCAGGTACACATTTTTGAACGCTATGACATAGTCCTACAGTTTTAATTGAAGTGGCTTTTAACATTGCACCTGTTAACATTGCCATGGGATTAGAGTAATTTAAGAACCAGGCATTGGGACAAACTTCTTCCATGTCTTTTGCAAAATCAAGCATTACAGGAATTGTTCTAAGGGCTCTAAATATCCCTCCAATGCCTAAGGTATCAGCTATTGTTTGGCGAAGACCATATTTTTTTGGAATTTCAAAATCGGTTATAGTACATGGATCATATCCTCCAACTTGAATTGCATTAACTACATAATTTGCACCTCTAAGAGCATCTTTTCTATTTGTATATGATTTAATTTTAGCATGACCATTATTATTGGAATTTATATTATTTAACATAGCCTCAGAGTCTTTTAGCCTTTGAATATCGATATCATATAAAGCAATTTCAGAATCCTGTAAAGAGGGAGTTAATATACAATCGCCTAATACATTCTTAGCAAAAACTGTGCTACCAGCACCCATAAAAGTAATTTTTGGCATAATATCCACCTTCTATAATTTATTATCAGTATAAATATCTCATAAATATAAATTTAATACTAACACTATCTATTATAAAATATTTTCATATAAAAAGAATGGTTTTATATAAGATTAATATGGTATAATCTCAGATATATAGTATAAATTGTGGAGGGGTGAAACCGTTTTGTTTAATAAAAATGAATTTACAGGATTTAAAAGTCCATTAGATGAAAGCATGGATTTAATAGTATATCATTATGGTATGGAAAATTGTAAACCAAGTCACTCCTATGGACCGGCTCTTAGAGACCATTTCTTATTACATTATATAATTAGTGGAAGTGGTCTATTTGAATTAGATGGGAAATCTTATAATCTACATGCAAATCAAGGTTTTTTAATATGTCCAGATGTAATTACCTATTATGAGGCGAGTAGCAAAGACCCTTGGATTTATACTTGGATTGGATTTAGAGGAATAAAGGCTGAGACCTTCTTAAAGAATATTAAATTAGATAAAGACAATCCAGTTTTCAAATGCAAAGGTGATATTATTAAGAAATGTTTCGAAGAAATTAGGCATTCTAGCACTTATAAATTAGGGTATGAACTTCGCTTGCAAGGATATTTAAATATACTGCTTTCAGAGCTCACAGAGCAATCAGAAGCGCCTAAAACAAAAGGAGATGGACAGAAAAAAAACTACATAAAAAAATCCATTCAATTTATTGAAACTAATTATTCTCGCAGCATATCTATTGAATCATTAGCGAGTTATATAGGCCTTAATAAAAATTATTTTAGCACTATATTTAGTGAATTATTAGGAATTCCACCCCAAGAATACCTAATAAAATATAGGGTTAATAAAGCCTGCAAACTATTAAGTAATAAAGATTTAACTATAAGCGAGATTTCACGTTCCGTTGGATATGATGATCCTCTTGGATTCTCAAAGATATTTAAACAAATAAAAGGGGTTTCACCAAAATCTTATAGACAGGCTCTATTATAAAAAAATAACTATTAAATATAATAATATTTAATAGTTACTCATCTAATAAATCATCTGTCCAACCTGGCATATTTTTATCTTTCCAAATTATATTTCCATCTCTTAAATCAATTACTTGCTTAACAATTTCTAACTATTTAAGGTATGCATCCTCATCTATGTTGATGCAATTTGTTTTGCTATTCTACAAATAAACTTACGCTCCTTCAAAATATAAAAGTTTCAATACTGTTAAATAAAATTACTATAAAATAAAATGCACAAGGCTGGAACCGATATCCAAACAATGGAAGCGTATGCGAGTATATTTTACTTACTATTTGTCTTAAATGCATAACCATTTTGGTAACAAATGTCTTAACGCATAAAATCCTCGCCTCGCGGTTACTACCCCGTTATGACGTAGTAGTTAAATTAGACAACGCAACTATTGAAAGTGAAAGTACGAACAATGGCCTTTAAAAATTGAATAATCAGATGGTTTAAATACATGTAAAATAACAAGTCAACACGTTATTTTACATTCAAAATGAAATTTTTAAGGAATAGGCATTGGGGCGGGCAGTTTAATATTACAATTTAATGTAAAAAAAGCATGAAACGTCTTTTTATGTCTAAAAACAGACGTTTCATGCTTTTTTTGTTGTATTTTATATTTTTACGGAGTAGTATATTTAAGGTGGGAAAGGTAAGATTTAGGTTTATACATAAATATGAGGAGTTGTTGATATGCGAAAAAATTTACTAGGATTACTCTTAGTTATTTTATGTATAGGTGCATTTATTGGTTATAAGTATTTAATATACAAACCATTAAACTCAATTAACCAAAGAGAGGTTGAAAGTATTGTAACCGCTAAGAAAGATGCAATAATATACATAGGCAGACCTAGTTGTCCAGATTGTAAGAAATTCAAACCTGAACTTGAAAAAGTTTTAAAGTACAACCATAGTTCAATATATTACTTTAATATAGAGTCAACTGGAAAACAAAAACAATTAATAAGAGAATATTTGAAAGGGTTAGGCATTGACTATATCCCAATAGTTATCGTAATAGAAAATGGAAAAGTTAAAGAATATTTAAAGGGTGAAATGGATTTCCAAAAGTTAAAAAAGATAATTACTGATTGAATATTTATTTTAAGTTTTAGTTACTTTTGAAACCAACTAAAAGTCTATTTCAGCTTTTATATATAAGATTCAAAAATAGGAGGCTACATTAATGAAAAAAGTATTATTAATTATTTTGAGCGGATTACTTATTTTCCCTACTAATTTAGTTGGTGCAACAGGGGTTAGTACCGATAAGAGCAGAGCTGAAAATTTAAGCCAAAACATTGAAAAACAAACAGGTGTATCAGATGTTATTAAGTCAAAATTGAACAAAGATATTTATACTGACAATACAAGCGTCACTTTGCCTAATAATGGAAATGACAATGTAAAAATTTCTGATTTAGAAAACAAAAAAGACTCGTTTGAAATCACATTACCAAAAGAAGCGAAGAATTCTACTCCTAAAAAAAGTGCAAATGGTACAAGTGTATATAACAATGAGGTAAATAGTAATGCAAACGTCGCATTACAACCTATTAATGATGGAATTAGAAATTTAATTATTATAAATAATCTAAGTGCTAGTAAAGAATATACATTTGGATTTAATCTTCCTAAAGGCAGTAAATTAATCACTGCAAAAGAATATTTGGGAGCTGAATATGATACAAAGGAGGTTTATGTAGTAAATAAAGACAACTTTATTACTAGCATAATTTCTCCACCATGGGCTAAAGACGCAAAAGGAAGTAAGGTACCCACTTCTTACAGAGTTGAAGGTAATAAAATAATTCAAGTAGTAGAGTTTACTAAGAACAATGTTTTCCCTATAGTTGCTGATCCTGACTGGGCTAAAATCACAGCATGTGCAGGTTCTATAACCTGGGCTCTAGCTTCTGGGTGTTTTGTGGCCGTAAAACTCATTAAAATTAAAAAGTATATTAAACTAATAGGTGGGGTTAAAAGAGCTGCTACGTTGCTGGTTAGTGCAGACGCAACAGCGGAGTCAAGATTGCAGCAAGGAGGGACTGCCCTTGCTGCTTTGGGAGCAGAATTAATGGGTATATCTGGTATAGTAAAAAACTGCTTCTAGTTTTTTTATATTTAATTAATATGAAATACTAAATTTACAGAATAATAATTGTATATAAGTATTCAAGCAGGCACAAATTCTTATAAATTAAGGAGTTTATGCCTTTTTTTATAATTAATAAGGATGGTATTGTTATAATAAAAATTTCAAGGTTGTTATTAACAACAATACTTTACATTATTCAAAGTTATATTTACTTATTGTAAAGTATTGTTGACAAAACAGGAAAGGTAATATATTATTAGATTAAAGTAATAAAGTAATAAAGTAATAAAGGAGTTTGGTAATTATGAAAAAAGAAGACCTTTTAGAAAAAAGCAGATGTGAAAATTTGTGGAATGATGAAAGAAACAAAGACGTAATTCAAAAGTCAGAAAGCTTTGCAGCAAAAATAGGAAATTTATTATTAATAATAGTTATTTTTTGGAAAATATTTCATCACATGCCCTATAATGATTTAGCGAGTATTTTCTTTGTTCAATTTGGAGTTTCTATTATTTATAAGTATAAGAAGAAAACAGAAAGCAAGTTATATTTAGTTATAGGCATTATGCTATTATTGGGATCTAGTTTATTTTTATTAAATTTCTTTATTAATGGATGTAGATAAATATGGAAAAATTAATATTAAAAAACAAATTAAAAGTTGCAAGAGCAAAAAAGAATCTAACTCAAGATAATTTAGCTGAAATGGTTGGCGTTTCTCGTCAAACAATATGTTCAATCGAAACTGGACAGTTCAACCCCACTGCGAAACTCGCTTTAATTCTTTGTATTGCATTAGACAAGAAGTTTGAAGAGTTATTTTATTTTGAATAGGGTTATTAGAGCCCTTTTTAATTAAATATAAATCTAATAATATAGACTATAAAGCAACCTTAAATTGTTTACTTTATAGTCTATATTACTTTGTTGTTTATTGCTGCGTAGGTATTCCCTATTGCCATATACATTAAAAAGTAAAAACTTCCAGTTTTTACTACGACCTTGGGGGTCATTACATAAACTGGAAGTTTATGTTTGCTAATAAGAATATGATAAAGCAATTTTAAAAAATTTTATACTTATTGGGCAGTGAGTAATGGGTACGGCAACGATTCGTACAAAAAACAGCCACAAGACAGTATTTACCATTCTGAGTGAGTTATAAATCAAAAATGGAACTACTATTTTGTGGCTGTTATGAAATACTATAAAAGTATTACTCCTCTAAATATAGAACTTAAATTTATACTAACTCTTCTCTTCCGCTCCTCACTTTTTTAGCTACGTTTATAACCACTGTACATATAAACGCTGGCAATAAGTTTACCATTGCAATAATGACTACAGCACGAGGAAGATTCTCAATACCCAAACCTGTATTAAAGCCCTTATATATAACGATATTTAATTGTGAAGAAATTACATTAAGCACAACGGTTACTGCTCCTATGATACCAGGTAAGCATGAATACTTTATATTTTTACTTGTTTTATAAATTATAAAAAAGCATATAAAATTAGGGACAGTTAATAAGGTGCAAAGTATAGTGCGTATATTATTAACAAAAGTTCCTGAACCACTAGGGTATATCATCAAAACATCACCAAAATACATTGATAGTATTATAATAATTTCACAAACAATAAGCTGCCTTACAAAGCTTTTTTTAGCAAACTGATATGTTAAAGATGTACCAACCAGTGTCATACCTATATAAAAAATTAATTCATCAAAGCGAGGTATAGTTGTTATAATATTTTCACCAAAGATGTATGTTAATTGGCTATTACCAGAGTCTTGTGTAAAAATAGTAACAAGCAATGGTGTAAATCCAATGATAAACAAAAGAATACTTAAAATATTTAGTTTATTATGTAAATCTTCTCTAATACCTTTTGCCGGTTCAACAGTAACAATAGAATCATTTAATATAGAAGCAATATACGCTTTAAACTTATTCATCAAAACCCCTCCATACAAATACTAATTAGGTAATTAATATGTTTTTTATAATCTTTTATATATTTATTTACCAATGCGACGCACCTTCTAAGAAAATTATACCGCTGAATACTATTTTTTACAAACCTATAACTGACACAAAAATGGGGTTGTGTAGTAATGGGACAGAAACGGCAATAGGAATAAAATAATTATAGTTTTTTTATTAAAAACTAAATCTAAATTCACTACAATCCATAATTAGAATTATGATAACTACAAAATGTATTGAGTCTTTTGTTTTTATTTTGGACTAGTTTACTGATTGCATTTTATTTTTTTTGTTATAAAAATATAATAACGTAATTTTAAAAAGTAAAAACTTCCAGTTTTTACTACGAGCTCGGAGGCCATTACATAAACTGGAAGTTTATGTTTGCTAAAATTTAGGCAGATTCTTTTTTTCCCGTAATGTGCCATTCACCATTTATAATTTTAACCGTAAATGTTATTGGTATATCTGTTGATCCACCTACAGATTTATTTTGTGAATCAAATATGTTAACTGAATAAATCATGTTCACATAAACTATATCCTTTTTTTTAGTTTGTGAATCTTCTTTTAAGCTAAAATCTACTTTAAAAGGCTTTTTAAAATCAGAGCTATTTACATCATAACAACCATATATATTTAGTTGGTTAAATACTTCTTGTGATATATGTTTGGATAATTCATTAGAGTATCCCTTATCAGTCAAAAATGTTTCTTTCACTACTTTAGTAATATCAACATATGTAGTATTACTGTTTTTATTGATTAATCTAAAAAGTGTAAATATAGATATACAAACTAGAAATAAAATTAAAAAGATTTTTCTGTTATTTCTAATAATAATCACCCCCTTATATAAGTATATAATGAAAAACTTGTAATAAAATACAGTTGTAAAACAATTTATAATTAAATTATATACGTAAGCGTCAAATGGAGCGTGAATAAAGCGATAAATAGGTCCTAAACGGAGCGTATATTCTCAATTAGACATCTTTTATGCAGTTAAATAGATCCCTATTGAATATTAAAAGAGCATGAATGAGGGTATAGGATAGTTATAGGTACATAACAAATGTCGTGAATTTAAATATTTCACGACGTTTATGTTTCCCATCCTTATTTACAACAAGTATTAGTTTAATAAAAGAGTATGGAACCTATTAAAAGCATTATGAATATAATATAGTACATTAATATATTGAATATCGCTAAATTAACCTTCGGCGGTAAAACCTAGCGTAATTGCTAGGTTTATTTGCTTTATTGTGTAACAAATAATTTTTATCTGAATAAAGTATAGTAGCAGTTTATGTAGCTACTACTGCTAGGAGGCCAATCTATGTATAAAGATGAGTTTAATTTTATAAATGAAGTAGATTATAATGAAGCTAGAAATAATAATTGTAATCGTTGGAAACATCATGATGAGCGTAACCATGATGTCTGTTGTAATAGAGAACATTGTTCAAATAAATGTGACAGAAATCACTGCCACCACGACTGTGATTGTGATTGTATTACTTGTCCTACTGGTCCTACTGGGGCAACTGGAACTAACGGAGCTACGGGATCAACTGGTGCTACTGGTTTTACTGGAAATACAGGAGCAACAGGCACTACAGGTATTGGAGTAACTGGTGCTACCGGTGCAGCAGGTGGAGCAACGGGAGTAACAGGACCTATAGGTGATACTGGAACTACTGGTTCAACGGGCAATACAGGAGCAACAGGTGATACAGGTGCTACTGGCCCAAACGGAGCACCAGGTGGAGCAACCGGAAGCACAGGAGCTGCTGGTGCTACGGGGGCTACCGGAGCCAATGGAATTGGAATTACGGGAGCTACTGGAACACTGCCATCAGTATTCGGCTACATCTATAATGAAGGTGCTCAGGTTGTACCTTTAGAAACAGATATACTCTTTGATAATAACGGAATACTTTCAAACGTTGCTCATGTTATTGGAACATCTCAAGTGGTTATTCTTATTGCTGGTGTTTATTTTGTATCGTTTATTGTTTCAAGTGTGGAACCAAATCAGTTTACCGTATTTCTAAATGGTGCTCCTGTTGTTGGTGGTACGTTTGGTTCTGGGGCTGGCACTCAACAAAATCCAGGTGGTGTAATTGTTAGTCTTGCTGTGGGGGATGTAATAACTTTGAGAAACCATACTAGCACGGCAGCAGTTACCCTACAAACACTCGCAGGAGGTACTCAGGTTAACTCTAATGCGTCTATTACACTTTTCTTAATAGGTTAATTCAGGTCACTTAGGTAATGGCGATTTAAAAATTAAAAATAATAGTTTAATAAAAGAATATATAACCTATTAAATGTATTATGAGCATAATATTATTAATCTTCTTGTAGCAGTAGAGCCTAGCGTAATAGCTAGGTTTTCTTATATGTAATTCATGGCAAAACAGAATATTTATGTCATACTTGTAATGTATGGTGAAATGAATGGGAATTATTATGTTTAACATTAATGCGGAAGGGGATGGCAAATTTGAAGCAAATAAAAATTTTCAAGAATACCCATGAGGGTTCTTTAACACGGGAGGTAAATGAGTTTTTAACGAATAATAAAGTAACAATTAATGACATCCAATATAGTTCAACTGGAGGCAGTTTTTTTTGTCCAACTCAATATTCTGTTTTAATTATTATTGAGAATGAAGAAGTATAAAGTTAAGATAGATTTTTCTCGCAAGTAACCCAGCTTTCATTTTGAGGGTATAGGCTGATAACACGGCTAAACTTGGAGATTTAACAACCCTTAGTACAACTTCAAAAGTTGTAACAGGAGCAATTAATGAACTTTTTACAAATGCCAATAATGGAAAGCAAAATTGGGTAGACGTTGTTGGCAGTCCGCTAGTAAATACGGACACTTTTGCTACACTAAAGAGTAAAACTCAAACATTAAAAAATACTATGGCAACTAATTTAACTGCAAAATTGCAAAGCAGTGTAGGTACAGAGAGTTTAAGTAGTTTAGTTGGGAAAATAGCCAATATTAGTTCAAATAACATAAAAAGTATTCAAAGAGGTTCAATAGCATTAAATGCTACTACGGTAAATAAAACAATATCTTCAGTTGATTTAACAAAATCTATTGTTATTTTAACAACAACAGCAACAACAGGTACTACCTCAGCAAAAGTTTTAGTTAAAGGTACCTTAACTACGTCTACTAATATAGAATTTGTAGTAGGTGCTATATCTGGTGGTGTTACTGTCGACTGGCAAGTCATAGAATTTAATAATGTAAAATCTTTACAAATTGGTAATAAAGAAGTTGTAACAGCAACTGATACAATAACAATTAGTAGTATCAATACTTCAAAATCTGTTCTATTTTTTAGTTGTTTTACAACAACAACAACAACAACAACAACAACAACAACAACAACAACAACAACAACAACAACAACAACAACAACAACAGCAGCTTCTTTGTTAGCAATATTTATAAGCCTAAGTATTACTAGTCAAACTGTTATAACAATAAATCAAAATGATGGCTATTATAAAAATATAACTTGGCAATTAATAGAATTTAATTAGGAGGTAATATATGAATCGATATATATTCATAGACACAAATAAAAAAATAACTGGGATTAGATGGGGAGACACAATTGTAGATGGTGAAATTCCATCAGACTTGGGAGAAACGGGACAAATTCAACAAACAGATGGAAGTTTTATTGATGATACTACACCAGTAATTCCACCAATTCCACAACCAACCAATCAAGAAATTATGGATAACCAAGAAGCGATAAAAAAACTAACAATGTCAGTTATGAGTGGAGTGTTTGATTTATACATGAAGTCAAAGGAGGTTTAACCATGGATGAAATAGCAGTTATATTAATAAAAGCAGGAATTAAAACCATTAATGAAGTTACAGATTTAGAAATGAAGGTAAGAGTACAAGCTTTATTAGATAAAGATAATGTTTAATAATCTTAAATTTTGGATAATTAAAAAACTGATGAAGGGAGGTGATAATATGTTATTAGTATGTGTAACATTGATAACTTACAAATACAGAACTTTTGCACAATGTCCAACAAGTTTTCAACCCGAGATTAAATCAATGCTCTTAGCTATGGGACTTGACGAAAACGGTAATTTAATTGTAGCAGAACCAATAGTTTAATTTTAAAGGGTAATATTGAGCACTAGAAATAGTGTTTTAATTTTGCCCTTTTTCTAAAGTGAACAATTAAAATTTATATAGATAGTTACGTCATTTCAGGAATATATGTTGAGATAAAGACTGGGCGTATCCTAATCTTTATCTTTATGTTATATTATGGTATTATTAAGGCGGAATCGTAAAAAAAATGTGCAATAAGAACAAGGGAGTGTTAAAGATGAACAGTTTAGTAAATAAACAATTTGATAAAGTTGCAGAAGAATATGATTTTGTAACTGAATTGCTTAACAACAATGATTTTTTTATCTCCAATATGTCATCTCAAAGAAATACAGTATTAGATGTTGGCTGTGGTTCAGGAATACTCGCACTTGAATTATCTAAACATTATAAAGATGTCATAGGAATAGATATTTCAGAGCAAATGTTATCAATTGCAAATTTAAAAAGGAAAAAAGAAAATATACAATATATTAATATGGATGCCAACAAATTAAATTTCAATAATAAATTTGATTTCATTGTAAGTCGAACTACTTTTCATCATTTATCAGATGTTCCAACTATACTCAATAAAATAAAAGCACTATTAAATAAAAATGGAAGATTCGTAATTCTTGATAATGTTTCTGAAGTTGAAACGCCTGCAACATATGGCTATATTTTAGGCGCATTACTGGAATTTATACCAAATTGCTTTAAATACAATATTCATACGTCCGTAAGAGTTTTCAAACATAGCACGTCAAAACATTGGTTAGAGCATTTATCGTCTGACAAATATTTGTCAGAACAAAAATATAAAGAAATTTATGGACAGAATTTACCCAATTGTACTTTTTTTAGTATGGGTTGTTTTATGGGTATTGTATGGGAGAACAAATAATAATACAAATATGGGTTAGTATCAATCTACTACACAATTTTCATATTAGACGTCACAAGCAATAAAAGTTTGTGACGTTTTTACTTGTGACGAATTAGGATAATATGTCGTCACAAGTACCTCTCATATAATGATGCTGGGGTTGATATATTTAGCTTATACTAATATTCTCAATGTAACACAATTGAGTTACATTCACATTGAGTCTATTGCTCATTTTATAAAAATTGTAAATATATTTGATTTATGGAAATTATGGTATAATAGTATGCATATTGTTAGTAGTAATTATATGTCATAACTATAAGTAAAATAAAAATAACAATTGCTAATATATAATTGAAAATAGCTATTTATAAGAAACAATAGTTGATTGATTAAGGAGGATCTAGAGATGTCAGTTTTAAACGCAAGTAATGTAATTAAAATTTACAAAGGTAAGGGTAAGTCGAATTCTACAAAGGCTCTTAATGGTATTAGCCTTACAATTGACAATGGTGAATTTGTTGCGATAATGGGGCCTTCTGGGAGTGGTAAAACCACGCTCTTAAATATCCTAAGTGGGATAGATAAACTTACTTCTGGTGATGTTGAAATATCGGGACGAAGCATAAATGTAATGACAAAAAATGAATTAGCACTCTTTAGGCGTCAGCATTTAGGTTTCGTTTTTCAAGAATTTAATTTATTAGATAGCCTTACACTAAAAGAAAATGTCATGCTCCCAATGATACTTGATGATAAAGAGCCTGAAGACATTAAAACTAGGACAAATGAAGTTATGTCGATGTTTGATATAGCAGATATTGTGGACAAGTATCCTTATAATGTTTCTGGAGGCCAACAACAAAGAACTGCTATAAGTAGAGCTATAATAAATAATCCGGATATGATATATGCTGATGAGCCTACAGGAAACTTAGATTCAAAGTCTTCAAATACTGTAATGAGTTGTTTTGAGAAATTAAATACTATAAATAAAAATACTATATTAATAGTAACACATGATTCTTTTGCTGCTAGCTATTGTAATCGAGTAATTTTCATAAAGGATGGTCTTGTTAACATGGAAATTAGGAAAGAAGGTACCAGAAAAGATTTCTTCGAAAAAATTTTAGGCTGCCTTTCAGTAATGGTCGGTGACAAAGATGACATTTAACCAGATAGCACTTAAGATTTTCAAAGCTAATTTACGAAGATATTTGTTGTTTTTTTTATGTAACAGCTTTTCGATTATGGTTTTCTTTACTTATGCTACAATCTTCACAAACAAAAAATTTATGAATCCTTTCGGTACAAATTATTCTATTACAGGCAATATGGTTGCTCCTGGAGTAATGATGGCTCTTTTTTCAGCATTTTTTATATTTTATGCTCAAAATTCTTTTATTAAATATAGGAAAAAGGACTTTGGACTTTTTATGGTGTTAGGTATGACAATTCAAGATATACAGAAAATAATGTTTATAGAGAACGGATTAATAGCAATATTTTCTTTACTTATAGGATTAGTGTCAGGAACAATATTTTCAAAGTTATTTTATCTATTGATAATTAAAATAATTGATGTGAATGGAATACCTTTTTCTATCTCAATTAAAAGTTATATTTATACTATAGTCTTCTTCACAGTGCTTTACTTACTTGTAATAATAAAGGGAGTAATAGAGTCTTTTAGATATGAAATTTTAAGCCTATTAAAGGCCACTCGAAAACAAGATAATAACTTTTTAAATAGTCCAATTTGGAGTGTGCTTGGGATTATATTCATAGGAATAGCTTGTTTTGATATGATAATTAATAACGGTTTAGAAAATTCATCAGTATCATTACGAAGCATGGTAACGGGTTTCGTAGGAATCTATCTTTTTATTTCGAACATTGTTTTACTTTACTCAAAAATAACTAATTACTTTGGGTATAAAATTTATAAAAAACTATTAGTCACAACTAATTTGAAGCACACTTTGGGTCAGTCAAAGAAAATACTTTTTATAATAACTTTATTTGTTACTATGACAATATTTATGAGCACTATTGGAGTAATACTTATATCCGATGCTAAAAGGATAGCTGTTGCCTATAATCCTTATGATATATCGTATGCCCAGGTTTTTGGCAAAAATAAAATTACGACTCCTGTTCTTGATGATATTTTAAGTAAGTCTGAAACTCCCCTTACTTCTTTAAAAACAATAGAATTTATATCCAAGCCATACATAACAATTTTAAACGATGAAAATCTAAATACAAATTTGGGAACACATATTAAAGTTGAAAAAGGGTGTTTTATTTCACTATATCAAATAGTAAAAGATGATGGATATTCACATGATGTTAGTGAAATTAGTAGTCTTGATATACCTACTAAACATGGTACTATTACTTATAAACCCAAAGGAAAAATAACTAAAGTATTATTTAGTAATCTTCTAATATTTACAAACACACATTATGTTATTCTTAACAATAAAGACTATCAAAATATAATAGGAAATATTACTAAACAGTGTGATGTGGGAACAATTAAGCTTATGAATTTTAATGATTGGCATAAAACAGAAGATGTTTCAATGGAGCTCCAGAGTAAACTAGAAACATATAACAAGGAAAATACAAAACCATATTACGAAAATATAAGTCGAGATAATTTAATGTTTAAACCAGAATCAAAAATAAGATATTATTTGGATAATAAGCAATCAGGTTCATATTTGTTGTTCTTGTGTAGTTATGTAGGAATACTCTTTCTTTTATCTTCCGCAGTAATACTGCATTTTAAATTATTAACTGAATATGAAGATGAAAAGATAAAATATAAAAAACTTTACAAGATAGGAATTACTGATAACGAAATGTCTAAACTTATTCTAAAAGAACTAAAAGTGTTATTTTTTCTACCTTTCATATTATCAACATTTGTAGCCGCTTTTTATAGTTATAACTTGCCTGTAAAACAAGGTGCAGGACTAGTTACGTTAATGTATTCCCTTATTATTAGTCTCATATATTTCTGTTTCCAGATACTGTTTTACTTAGTTTATAAAAAGTTATATATAAGAAAATTAATTAAAGATTTAGAAAAATAAAAGATATATTAAATTTATAGCCCAAAAGTGAAAGTAACACAATAGTAATTGAGTTACTTTCACATTGTGGCTATTGCATATTCCTTAAAAATTTCATTTTGAATGTAACATAACGTGTTGATTTGTAATATTAAAAAGTAAAAACTTCCAGTTTTTACTACAACCTCGGAGGTCATTACATAAACTAGAAGTTTATGTTTGCTAAGGTATTTAGATCGTGGTGGATGCCTTAAGGTGTAAATAAGATTATAACTAATATAATAATGATTGCAGGTCCACTTTAAAATCTGTTTTTAAAAATAAAAAGTCATACTTTTTATTTTAATATAAAACAATAAAAAAATTTATTTACTCATAAGGATTATATAAATGCAGTATTTTAAATCTATTATCTGTTTTTACGATAAATTGTTTGTTTAATTTTTCTTATTATAAAAGAAACAAGAACTAAACCACACTAATACCATAGTAGCACTAACAATACTTAAAGTTGTTACAATAGGTCCAACTAATTGAGCCCCCCACCATTTAACCCCTTGAACTGAAAGTATTAATAGAAATAACTACTTTCACCGCTTGCACATGCATTAAATATTTCATTAGATGAACTATTGTCTTTTAATTCTAAACTATTAGAAGCCGATGTGATTAACATTAAGAAAAAATTGACATAAGTATTTATACAAGAAGGCTATGACGCAGGATACGAAAAGTGCAAAGGACTTTTAAATGAATACCCTAATAGCGTGTATCTCAAGTTTACAATTGCTGAACTTATACAAATGTATTCAATGATGTACGCAGATAAGTCTAAGAACCTCTATGAACCCAAAATGGAATGTTCTCTTAAATTATTAGACCAAATTGTAACAAGCAAAGATGCTAAATATATGTCCCAAACGCTCTTTTCTATTGCCAGTATTCAAATGATGTTAGAAAACTATGATGAAAGCGAAAAAACATTAAAAGAACTTTCAACATCATCATATATAGATGATTCCGCATTAAATGTTTTAACAGGATTGAAAGATTATGAAGAAGGTATCTGCCTGGGCATTATATTGTCCAAACTGTGATCCAATAGAATACAATCACACCTATTGATTAACAGTTTTCTTCGTTGCAGTAGTAACATATTTACTAAAAAATATAACTATAGAGTATTGAAGGATCAGTCATTAAAAACAAACCCAAGAAGAAGAGCTCTGCGGGTCATTTTATTTTTTATCCTTGCGACCCTCGTATGAAAAATGGACAGGTTTCTCACCTTAGCCTAACAGATCAATAATATTTGTTTAGAGAATTTAGAATTTCAAAAAAATAAATTTGTAGTTAACAAATTGTAACCACAATTTGTTTTGCTAATTAAGTTGATAGCTATGTTTCAGTCGCCAAAAAAATAAATACAGACTGTACATTTAGTGTAGAATAAGTAATAACCTTAATTTTAAATTGATATCTATATTCATTAGCAAAATCAATAATGCGTATCCCATTGTGTATAATCTATTGTAGAGGCACCCCTATCATAATCACCGCATATTCCATTTACATGATTCAATCTAACGCAATCAATTCTACTCTTACAGGAAATGCATCCTTCTGGCAAGGGCTCCTTATTCATTTCTTTTTTTTATGAAAGTTCTTTTATTATTCTTATAATGGTGTTTTTCCATAAAAAAGTAGCTATTAAATATAATAATATTTAATAGCTACTTATCTAATAAATCATCTATCCAACCTGGCATATTTTTATCTTTCCAAATTATATTTCCATCCCTAAAATCAATTACTTGCTTAAATATTTCTGTGTTATCATACACATTGATTTCATCGCATATCTCAATAGCCATTTTTAAATTCTTTAATGAGGCATAATACCTTCTTTCAATGGTATCCTCAGGTATTCCATGACCACCTTTACTTACCCTCCGCTTAACCCTCTCTTTTGCAATTTCAGGACTTTCAATCCCTATATAATTCATCACTATATAGAATCCATTCTCTTTTGCGATTCTTATATTTTTTATTATACTTCTCCCAGATAGTGTAGTCTCTTGGTTAAATGATATTTCTTGTGACATATAATTTTTTATTAGTTTCACTGCTTCTCTAGCACATTTCATTTGAAGATTATTATCTTGCCAAGAACCTATACGAGCTACAATTTCATCAGTATTTATTCTTTTTTCATTTTTATTTTCATTATAATATATCGACTTATACATTGAAGTTTTACCAGCACCATTGGTGCCCGCAAATATTGTGTACGTTGGCATAATTATTTACCTATTACCTTTTCTTGTTCTCTTTGTAAAACCATATTAGATAACGTCATATAAAAATCTTGCTCCTGTTTACTCTTTGCCTTTCTAAATAAATCCTTTAATTGACTATATGATAAACTTAAAAAAATGTCATATATTTCGTTATTTTTAATTTCCATATCTAATACCTCCAATTCAAACTATTTATATAATATTATATACCAATATACTATTATAATAAACTATTACCTTCTTATTAACACCTTCCTACCTTCAATCATTAGCAAATTCGAAAACCCTACTGTAAACATCACAGATTTATATACTCTCAAAAATTACTATCATATATTTAACAATATTATTTATTACACTCATTTCTAAGTGTGTTTATAAATAGAGCTATTTCTGTTGCCATTTCATCACTTTTCGTTTTTTTACATATTAGTCCATTTTCTATTGCAGCTATTGTAATTTCCTTTAAATATTCTTCATTCATATTTCCACATCCTTCAAATCAAAAAATAAACTAATAGACAACATCATTTATTTTTTCAATTCTAATTATCATTATTTTACTTTGATCTTTTTTTAAAAATTGTTTTACTTCCATCCACTCGTCATCCACATTTATAACTTCACAATCTACTAGACCTTTTGCAATAACTGAAAGTGTACATCTTTTACCCTCAAGCGCTTTAAGTATTTTAGACATCTCGGTTTCCCCCTTTATTGATGTGTTGATTTTCTTGACATCTGCTTTTAGCTTCTTAACTTTGTCGCTTAACCCCATATTGGAAATTGCTATTATAAATGCCATTATTCCTATAAACTCCATATAATTGCCCTCACCCTCTATTTAAAAATAGCAAAAATTTCCCTTAGCTTTAATTTTTATTTCTTATATGGCTTAAACCTTCGATTTCCTAAGAGAGTAAATGTATCCAACAAAATTCCAAAAGATATTTTTATACTTTACGTTTTATTTTTAAATTTCCATCTATAATGACCGTATATAGGCGTTGTAAAATAAGAAAGTTTGAGTATACTTGCAAGAGGTTTGATATTATGAATAACATAAGGAATGCCTCTTTTATCAGAAATAATACCCACATGTCCCTGCCCGAATATCACAATATCACCCGGTTGCCACTCTTTTAAATTTTCAGAATTTCTAGCTTTAACTTTAGTTGTTAAACTTAACGCATATCTAATACATCTGGTACCCCCTCTTCATACTTTTTAACTAATGTGTTTCTTCAACTTTTACTCTAATTAACACTCTTTCCCCATTCCACTTATACCAAGTTAAAATTTTAAGGGCAACGGCATTACTTGAATCTGGCTCTTTAGGATCTCTTTCTAAAGAGGAAAGTTCTAATATTCCTTTAATTTATATTAAAAGGAATGTAGCCTTATTAACTGAATTACTCAGCCTTTTATCACCGTTAAAAGCATTTGAAATCTTACGCGTGCTTCAAGTCCATGAGGAACATTAGAAGGCATTATTATTGTTTCACCTGCTTTAACATTAAAAATATTATTATCTATAGTAATCTCCGCTTCACCATCCAATACTTGAACCATAGCATCCCCAGGGGTTACGTGAGTGCTTATACCTTCTCCTTTATCTAGCGAAAATAATGAAATACTTACAGTTGGTGTCTGAGCAATAGTTCTACTTATGACCTGCGCCTCTTGATAAGATATTAAATTCTTTAAATTAATTACTTTTGAGAATTCTATATTTTTAATTAAAGTTTTCATGTTGTTTCCTCCTTAAATCTTTTTTATCTAATTATAGTATATCTCTATTGTTGTTAAAACTCCGTGTCGTATGTTACCGTTTATAATTATTCACAAAAAAACTATTTCTGATCTATTGGAAGTTAGCAAATTCGCTTCGCTCATTAGAACCCCCATTTGTCGTGAACAAATTGTAAACACAATTCGTTTTACTAAATATTACATATTAAAACATATTCTATTGCATTGTTTAGCTTCTCCCACTTTGTTATAATTAAGCTTATATAACTATATAAAATAATAATAGATTTTCTAGAAAGGATAAAACTAATGACAATACCTAATATAGAAAAATCCGAAGAAAATGAAAATAAAGAATTGATTGTAATCTTTAAGCAAGATGGTACCTTTGAACTTGACTTTCAAGTATCAAAAGAAAATTTTAGCGAAGATCAAATTGAAATCCAACAAGAAATACATAATCGTTATATTAAATGCGAAAATCAAGGAATGTTTTTTATTGGATTTTTAGAAAAAACACAAGGCTTAACAGAGTCTGTATCTTATTTAAGATTTATTATAGCTACATTTATAAAGAAACTATCAATGAACCCTGATATTGAACTTTTACGTGAAAATACTTTGGTAGATTTAGACAAAGCTGTAACTAACGACTTACTAGGTAATGCCCCTTATCTTACAGGACTAGAAAACCTAAATGCCCTTTGGATTGAGAAGTTATGGCACAAGTTAAATAACTCTTTCAGTGAAATGATAGTTGTATATAAAGGAAGTGTTTCAGAATTTTTTAAGTCTTAAATTGTAGTCTTATTTCTTCCTGTATTTTTACTTACTTTTATATAAATTGGTATCCACAATTTTTATTACAGTTTGAATATCACTTATACCATCAATCGTTACACAGCTGCACCTACACTGATTGTAAATTTTATTTTAACTTTATCCACCATTACAACAGAGCTTTCTACTAATTGCTTAATCGCATCAGCTTTAATGAAAGATAATGTTTTTGAACACATACCATGTAAATATACTACAAATTCTTCCCCTCCAAATCTACATACTATATCATCCTTATATGTACCTGGTAAGGAGAAGTTCGCAAAGCGTCTTTAATACTATGTCGCCTGCCTTATGTCCATATTTGTCTGTATTTGTCTATATCAAACATTAGAACCATAATTCTTTTCATACATAAGCCTGATTTTTATAAAAATATAAAAAATCTCCGATTATAATAGCCAGTTAGTAAATCTGTATTTGCTTGTAATAGCATTTTTTCATTTAATGACCTATTGTCTAGAATAAGTAATAATTGCACACAAATAAGCTTTAGAAATTGTTTTGTATACCTAGTAATCGTGCCACACTTTGTCATGCGTACATTTATAGCACCAATTTCCGCCCTATGTGTTAGGGTAAGAATTTTAATTAAAGCTTGAAATTATTACTTACACAAATATAATTTATATGAGGATTTGTCTAATTTAATTGCTTTAAAAATTCCATTATTTCTTTATCCATAATATTACCTCACTTTTATATTATAGTAAATTTTCGTATTTCTATACCTTAAGAAGAATTATCTTGAGCCACAAAATTTACTAACTTTTGCTAGTTTGAACTTGTATAATGTGCTCTTTAATCTAAATTGATAAATGTTTCGTCATATATGTTATGAATAAACTCCCATTAGAATAAGTCTATTTTTTTAAAACAGCTCTAATAACATTATACTTTTCATCATTACTTTCAACAAATCCCTGTATAGGTGATTCTATATTGGCAGTACCAACATATTCAATAAACGATTCCTTCAAATTCTCACAGAACTCTTTTGATAATTTTTTACTTATTGCAATGGCATCCTTTGGTATGTCTTGTGTTTTTGCAAGTATCTTAAACTGTTCTATATCAACACCATGTTTAGACGCATTTTCCATAGCTTCATTATAAGTTGCACCAGCATCCAATTCCTTTAATAATACAGCTTTTATTACATTGTCATGACTACCCATAAAAGCTGTTCTACTAAATATTGTATCAGGATTCATACCTTCAGTTTTAATTATATTTCTTGCATAAAGGTATCCAGATGCACTTTTCTCATCAACATAACCAAAGCTTTTCCCTTTTAAATCAGCTAAGCTATTAATACCACTGTCTTTTCTAGTTACTATGTACCCATTGTAAGAGACCTTTCCATTAACTTTAGGTGAAACAAGTGGCACTATCCCAAGTTTTTCATGTGCCTTAACGTATGCAAAAGGTGAAAACCAAGCAACATCAATGGTTTCTTCTTGTATACCTAAGCTTAATGCTTCATAATCCTTTACTATAATAGTTCTTACTTTGTACCCTATTTTATTAAATACACTGTTTAATATTGGAACATACATATTCTTTATATCTTCAGGTGATGTAAATGGGTTTATTCCGAATATGATCTCATTTTCGTTTTTATTTTTTGCAGTTAACTTCTGAACTCCACTAGCCATATCTGAAAGTTTAGTACAATAATTTAAAAGTTCAACATTCTTATCCTTTTGAGCTTTTATTGTATTAATAGTTTCATGGGTTACTTGATGGGTACTCTCCACAGCATACGCCACATTTGATATTGCCTGCTCGATTTCATGTGAGGTGGAAACTTGAGTAATTGATATTTCCTTTATTTGGTTAATTGAAGTATTCAAACCAATTAGTACATTTTGAATTTCTACTATTACATTCTCTGATTTTTTAGCTGAACTTTCAATCTCATTGCTCCTTACAACACATTTATCAATAGCAAGATTAGAGTTTTTAACTTCATTTAATATCTTTCCAACAATTTGTTCAATTTCCATTACAAATTCACTAGTGCTCTCAGAAAGTCTTCTTATTTCATTTGCTACTACAGCGAATCCTTTTCCCGCATCTCCTGCTCTTGCAGCCTCTATGCTTGCATTCAATGCAAGTAAATTTGTTTGCGAAGAAATCTTTTTTATGTTGTCAACAAACTTGCTTATATCCTTAGATGAAATATTTAAATCAGCATTTATACTTGATGTAAGTTTAATTCCATCTGTCAAGTCCATAAGAAGAGATGATATTCCACTAATAGTACTTCTGTTTTCACTTAACATTTTAATTGATTTACTTGAGCTCTCCTCAATCATCATAATATTTTTTTCGAGTTTGTCCGAAACCTCAGTGAACTCATTTATTCCTGCACTTATTTCTTCTGTGCTTGCTACATTGTCTTCACTAAGTTCTGCCACTTTACTGGATTGTTTAACTATTTGGTTAAATACAGTTACGTTTTCTTCTGAGTGCCAGGTTAGGCGTTTAATGTCAAAATCCATGGTCTCTAACAATGTAAATAATTCATCACTAATATTATCAGTTTTTTTTGTTTCAACTGTACTAGTCTTTTTAACTTTAATAGAATATAATGCACTAAAAATTATTATTATGTCTATAACGCAGGTTATTGAAAATGTCATAAATCTTCCTAATTCAGTAAAATATAAAATTGAATTTAACAAGATAAAAGCAATAGAGGATACAAAGAATGCCTTCTTTTTAACTTTTCCCATACTTACACCCCTTTTCTTGATTAAAATTATATGTAAATTACCTAAATTTAAGTTTAAAACAAAAACACCCAATTCCATAATGTATATTGGATGTTTTTATTTGGTTAAAACCCTATATTAATAATTATTTTATTATTACTTTTTTAAATTTTAAAACTAAACTTAACCAAACATAGCAACTGCTGCCATTGCGCCTACAAGGCCACCGCAAATTGGAGCTACTACTGGTATCCATGCATATGACCAATTAGAATCGCCTTTACCGGCTATTGGTAATATTGCATGAGCAATTCTTGGTCCTAAATCTCTTGCGGGATTAATAGCGTATCCAGTTGGACCACCTAAACATAAACCAATTACTAAAATTACAAATGCAGCAACAAGTGGACCAAATCCAGGAGAAGATTTTGTTTGTGCAACTCCTAGTAAAGCAAATACTAATACAAATGTACCGATAAATTCTGATAAAAAGTTTGCTGGTGTACATTTAATTCTAGGTGCAGTGCAGAATACAGCAAGTTTTCCTGCTTTGTTATCTGTAACTGCCCAATGTGGATAGTACATGAGCCAAACTAAAACTCCACCGACTATTCCTCCGAGCATTTCAGCTAAGATATAACCAGGTACTACTGACCATGATAATTTACCAATTGCGGCAAGTGCGATAGTAAGCGCAGGGTTAAATGAAGCTCCACTAGCTGTTCCAAAGATGTAAGCTGGAATACCAACTGCAAATGCCCAACCAAAAGCTATAACTATTAAGCCAGCATCATGTCCATTTGTTTCATCTAAAACTACATTTGCAACTACGCCATCACCAAGAAGAATAAGCAGTGCTGTTCCAAAAAACTCCGCATAATATGGTAACATAATATTTTCCCCCTCTATATAATTTATTTATTTATATCAGAAGTAAAATACATTATGTATTCTACTTCTGCTAAATACACCTTAGTTCTAAAAATCAAGCATTATTTTTCTTCCCAGTCTCTTGATCTTCCAACAGCCTTATGCCATCCTTTTAAAAGTTCTACTCTCTTTTCTTCTCCCATTTTTGACTCAAAAGATCTCGAAAGTGCCCAATTTTTCGAAATTTCTTCTTGATCTTTCCAATATCCAACTGCGAGGCCTGCTAAATATGCAGCACCTAAAGCTGTTGTTTCAATTACTTCTGGTCTATCAACTTGAACATCTAATATATCTGACTGGAATTGCATTAAGAAGTTATTAGCACATGCTCCCCCATCAACTTTTAAAGCTTTAAGGGTTATACCAGAATCTTCTTGCATAGCTTTTAATACATCATTTGTTTGATAAGCAAGAGACTCAAGTGCTGCCCTTATAAAATGTTCTTTCTTAGTTCCACGAGTTAACCCAACTATTGTTCCTCTTGCGTATGGATCCCAATAAGGTGCACCTAGTCCAACAAAGGCTGGTACCATGTATACACCATCTGTATCTTCAACAGCTGTAGCATATTCTTCTGATTCAGGTGCGTTTTTAATCATTCTTAATTCATCTCTTAACCATTGAATAGCTGCGCCTGCAACAAATACACTTCCCTCAAGAGCATAATTAACTTTACCATTAATACCATAAGCTATAGTTGTAAGTAAGCCATTGTGAGACTCTACTGCTTTTTCTCCAGTGTTCATTAATAAAAAGCAACCAGTACCATAAGTATTTTTAGCTGTTCCAGCTTGATAACAAGTTTGGCCAAACAAAGCAGCTTGTTGATCTCCTGCAGCACCAGCTATAGCTATTGGGGAACCAAATATTGTATTGTCAGTATATCCATAAACACAGCTAGATGGTTTTACTTCTGCAAGCATTGATTTAGGTATGTTCAAAGTTTTAAGTATTTCCTCATCCCATTTTAATTCATGTATGTTGTATAACATTGTTCTAGAAGCATTCGTATAATCTGTTACATGTACTTTACCAGCAGTTAATTTCCAAATTAACCATGTATCAACAGTACCAAATATTAAGTTTCCTTTGTCGGCTTCTTCTCTTGCACCAGCGACATTATCAAGTATCCATTTAACCTTTGTTCCAGAAAAATAAGCATCAAGTATAAGTCCAGTTTTATCTCTTACTTCTTCATCAAAACCTGTAGTTTTTAATTCATCACATATACCAGCTGTTCTTCTACACTGCCAAACAATTGCATTATATACAGGTATTCCAGTATGTTTATTCCAAACAAGTGTAGTTTCTCTTTGATTAGTTATACCAATAGCGGAAATATCTTTTGCAGTAACGCCTATTTGAGCCATTGCTTCTTGTGCCATACCTAATTGAGTAGCCCAAATTTCCATAGGATCATGCTCAACCCAACCTGGATTCGGATATATTTGCTTAAATTCCTTTTGAGCTACACTTGCAATAAGACCCGCCTTGTTAAATAAAATGCATCTTGAGCTTGTTGTTCCTTGGTCTAACGCCATTACATACTTTTCCATAAATTGTACACCCCTTTTGTTTTATTAGAAAACGTTTACTCTTCTTATATAGAAACACGATATTAATTAATATAATATCATGAAATCTTTTTAATTTAGATAACCTAATTTAGTACGAATATGGTGTAAAAATATATACTAATTTAACATTCTTTGTGGCAATGATATTTACACCTGTATTAAGAATATTTTTATAAACTACATCACCTATATGAATAGGAGCTTTCATTACAACACCTTTTAACGCTTTTACACAATCAAATATTAATTCCTTTGGAATATCACTCTCAGTTTTTACAGGAAGTACTTTAGCGTTTCCTCCAGAAACAAAAACAGATGAAGTGACAACTCTTGTAGGATTAGTGCATTCTTTCTTACCATAAGTCTCA
>NZ_JAHLDU010000035.1 GCF_018861905.1 Clostridium sp. DSM 17811 | reverse complement strand
CGTTCTTTAGCTTGTTTCAGAAATTGAGCAATTTTAGTAACTATCATCATTTAAGTATATACTTATGGTGATAGTTTTTATCGGCTCAACATCTGAATCCAAACCTATTCAGATGGCGAATTAAAAAACTTTCATCTTTGAATTTTAAGTTTTGAAGCAATCAATGTAAACTCACCTGGAATATTTTTATTGGAATCAAATCTCGGTCCTTCAACAAGTTTGTCAATAATAAACCCCGCTGATGCAAAAGAACTTATAATTTCACCCATTGTCCAATATCTTAAAAGACACTTAGGAAATTCATTCTGTTCAGCAACTGGGAAAAGCTTTTCATATGCGACTGCCCCAATTTTTAATTCATTTTCAAAATAATCTCCTGTTAGTTCTAAACTATCATCTCTAACTTCAAAAATATCTCGTACTTTGAATATTTTCCTAATTGGGTGAAAATCATTTAAAACCAATCTACCACCTATTTTCAGCATAGAATATATTTTTTGCGAAATCTCATTTAAGTCCAAAAAGTAATGCAGTATTCCACCCTCCATGTAGGTAATATCAAAACTATTACGCATTTCATCAATATTCAATTCCGAAAAATCTGATACGATGTATGTTAAATTTACACCTGCTTCTTTAGCGACTTCAATTGCATATTTCTTGTTATCTTCAGAAATATCTACAATAGTGACATCAGCACCAAGTATTGCCAATGGAATTGCCTTTCTCCCACAGGAACCAAGTAAGTTAGCAATTTTTTTCCCATTCACGTTACCCAGAAACTCAATATCTCTTCTTAAGTATATTTTAGGTTGTCTTATCATATCTTTAGCAACATCTTTAGGTAATCCAAATTTATTTACCCATAATTCATAAGCCCTGTAAGACCATGCTTTTTTATTTACCTCACCTTGTTTATTCATTATACTTTGTACCCCCACTTTCCCTAATAATTCATAAAATTCCACTATTGTATCCTTATTTAATTATACAACACATTAATATAATTATTCAAATATTTAACATAATTATATATAAATTGATTCTCTAATTTTAAAATCTTTCAATTTAGTATCAGTATGGGATGTGTGTGATTGTACTAATAAAAATTTGCTTTTTACAGTGTCTTTCTGTGTGCTAAATGACTGCAACCATTTAAACCAGTACATGTAATTAGCGAGGTATTTTGTGGAGACACTCTGAAATCCATACTTCCATTTTTTTAGTTTGCTATGAAAAGTATTTATGTGTTGTATATGGTATATACCTTCCTTATAGTAATCAATAACATACCCTAAAATTCCTATTGACAGTATTCCAACAATGACAATATCAGGCCTTGAAAGTTGCTCCGCGTCTATTATCTTTAGAAATAAATCTTTTTTACTAAAGTGAAATATTTCCCCAACCTCAAGAAGCTTTTTATCATAATTTGTAACACCATTTAAGGTATTTGAAAAAAACGGAAAAAAGGTTGCTAAAAAAATAACTACAAGTTTTGATGACTCACCAATACCTAACCATAATATCAATATAGGAATCATGGCTATAGGTGGAATATGTCTCATAAATACTAAAGATGGATTTATATAAGGCATTGCTTTGGGTTTATTTCCAAGGAATACTGCAAGCGGAAAAGCAACAACAAAGGTTATAGTAAACCCCAAAATAACTCTTAAAAAACTTACCATCAAGTTTTTTAAGAGTTGCCCAGGTATTAACATAGCATAGGTCGTAGCTAAAATTGTTCTAGCTTCATAGTTATTAGTTATTAAATTTTGAGTTCTTACATTATCTGGGCAAACAAGTATTTTGAACCTTTTACAGTTAACTCGAAGAAGATATTTCAGGTGAGGATGGTATAACTTATTATGGCAAGGTAGTGATATAAGTGGTAATTCAGTAATTTTAAAAAATGTCTTGTTTTCTATTTTAAAGCATTATATGATGTTTATAGACATCGATGTACTTTATAAAGAAAGGAAGAATTATGAATATAGAAATTGAAAAAGCTTCATTTTATAGGATTGCTTATATAAGGCAGGTTGGATCTTATGGGCAGAATAATATTAAAGTAATGGAAAAATTAAAGAAATGGGCTAAGTCTAATGGACTGCTTAATGAGCAATCTATCATACTAGGAATTGCCCATGATAATCCTAAAATAGTAGAACCTGAAAATTGTCGTTATGACACAGGTCTCGTTATTTCAAATGATTATTGCATTAGTGATGATTATATTAGTGATGGTAACATTATTGGAGGGAAATATGCAGTTTTTAAAATAAGGCATACAGCTGAAGAAGTTCAAAAAGCGTGGCTTGCAATTTTTCCGGAATTATTCAAGAAAGGGTATCAACTGGATGAGGTAAGACCTATTCTTGAAAGGTATAAAATTGAAATGGTTAAAAATCATTTTTGTGAAATTTGTGTACCAATTCACTAAAGTTTAGTTTTAATAAATTGTATTTTAAAGTAGTTACCAGATAAATCACCTGTATTTATGATACGTAAAGTTGGATAGAAATTTACAATTTATTACTCATATTGTAATCATCGCAATCCCTTTAAATATCTAAGTTAGAAGATAAATAAATATATATATTACAAAAAAACAAAATATCTTATTAATATAAGTATAAAGATACCAATACATAAAAACTTTAAAACTTTAAAACTTTAATAAAGTATATACCCCTATGATAAATTTGTAATAAAATAATAAAATTAACGATAAATCCTTATATATCAATGAACTAAGCTAATTACATAGGTCATTTATAGTTACAAAACAACCAAAATTAAAAATTTGACCTAACAAATTAAGAATTCTATTGCAGAACTAACGTGCAAGGTCATATATATTTACTGAAAATGTAATAGAAAGCAAAATAATGCTTAGAAATAAGCCTTACAAAAGTAATTAGGGGTTCGGAAATTTATGAGAAGTAAAATTACAACAAAGGGGTTGCTTCACACCCAACTAGTAGCAAACAAATTTATATACGCCTAAGCTGTTAGTGATAACAGAAGAAATTGAAGCGTGGCTAATTATGTTTGTTATATAATTATGGTATACTTGGTAAGATACTTTAGATGAGTATGAAATGCATATATAGAAAATATGGATAACTTTAGAAAAATATTTAAAATATACTAAAGAATAGAGAGAAAAGGTGATATAAATGAAAGATTATTATGAAATATTAGAACTAACCGCGCTGTCTTCAAAAGAAGATATAAAAAGGGCTTACTTTAAGAGTGTAAGAAAATATCCACCGGATAGATTTGAAGTTGAATTTATGAATATTAGAAAAGCTTACGAAATTTTAAGTAATGAAAAAACTAGAAAGCAGTATGATTCAATAAATAATTTAGATTCTGATGTGAAAGAAAATTATAGCTTAGCAAGAACCTATATGGAAGAAGAAGAATTAAACAAAGCAATTAAAATCCTTGAAAAGATGCAGAAAGAAGATTCAAAATCTCTAATAGTAAAAGTATTGCTAGCAGAAGTCTATTTAAAAAATAGTAACAGTGGTAAAGCTTTGACAGTATATGAAGAATTAACTTTGGAGGAACCGGAAAACTCAGCATTTGCAGGATATTTAGCTAATGCTTATTTAAACAGAGGTTGGCATAAAAAGGCTATTTTAGCCTACAATAAGGCAATAGAACTTGATAGTGACAATATTTCCTTGTGGCTTGGCTTAAGTGAAGCTTATGTAGAAAGTAATGAATATCTGAATGCTAGAGATGTTTTAGAAAAGGCCTTAGAGGTAGTCACTGATATAAAGGATAACACAATAATATATCTAGAGCTAGTAACGATTGATATGAACTTTGAAATGTTTTCCTCAATACATAAACCTATAGATAAGTTGGCAGAGCTTGCAATAAATAGTGATGAAATAAAAGTTGATATAACCTCTACATTATCTGACTTAGCATCTTATTTAATGCAAATGGAAAGAATGGAAGATGCTAAAAAGGTAATAGAGAAGGCAGCAAAGATTTTACCAAAAGATGAAGTTGTATTACATATTAAAATTGAAATTGAAAACTATATGAGATATATTGATGATTTCCGTAAAATGAAAGAAGATAAAAAAATAAAACAAGAGATCGTGGATCTTATTGCTTTCAATGTACTTCCAAATAATGAATTAGGGATGCATGATGAAGAAGAAAAAGAAGCAATGACTCATTTTCAGGAGTATATCATATTAGATAATTATGATAACGACAAAACTGCTATTAAAAAGCTAGAAAAAGATTATCCGGATTTTTATGCTTTAAAGGCAGAGTTCTTTAGTAAGTTAACTAATAACATTGAAAGAAAAAAGCTCCAAGTGGAGTATAAACAACAGTCGGGTAAATATAAACATATAGCAGACAGATTTTTTGATGAAGATCATAGTGAAGCAAACGAAGATGGCCTAAATTATTATCAGCCACAGGAACCTACAGTACGAGAGGAATCTAAAATTGGTAGAAATGATCCTTGTCCTTGTGGAAGTGGTAAGAAATATAAGAAATGCTGTGGGAAATAATTACTTTATAAGAGCATAGATAAAGTAAACAAGGTTTAGTGATAGCATGGTATAGGAACTATTGAAGTATATATTTTTATATATTTCAGTAGCTTTTTTGTCGTTAAGGCTAAGTTTAATAAAAGTTGAGTACAATAAAATATAATTTATGTGGGTGGCACCAGTAATTTTAAAAAAGTACTTGACTCTAAAGCTGACTTTAGGATTATACTTGTAGTGAAATCGAGGTGAAGAAACAAATGAAAAACACAATCAGTATGGATATTAACGGAACAAAGGTAACCGCAACTTTGGTGAACAATTCTTCTACAGAAGAATTGTTCAAAATGCTGAAGGAAGGACCACTTACTATTGAAATGGAAGATTATGCAAGCATGGAAAAGGTCGGCTCAATTGGTACGAATCTGTCTACCAATGATAAGCAGACAACAACCAAAGCAGGAGATTTGATTCTGTATTTGGGAGATAAATTTGTTATTTATTATGAGAACAACTCATGGAAGTTTACCAGACTTGGCAAAATCAATGATGTATCACAGAATGAACTCAAAAAGATACTTGGCAGCGGTGATGCGACGGTTACGTTGTCGTTAGATTAATTTAAAGACGTAAATTGTTATTACTTTTGAATTCCATATAGGGGATGTCAAGGGAAATGAAAATTAAGAGTGTGCTAGAATATTGACTACTAAAATATATAACTTATATATTTTAGTAGTTTTTTTATCATTTAAATATAATCCAATATCAGTTATAGAACGTAGGATATATTGTGTAAAAATCATGTTAAAAATAGAGCGAACTACCAATAATATTCTCTGATGGAGGAAATAAACATAATATGTTATAATTAAGCAATTAATGAAAAGATAGAGGATATTATGGGCATTTTTGATGTAATTAAGTTTGAGAAGTATGGTCAAGATATTATAAATATAGTTAAGGGCTTTACTAATTAGGGTGAGCTACCTAATTATAAACTAAAAAACAAAAATAAATTTATAATACATCATAACAAAGGGGAATTGATATTATGTTACCTTACAGAAATTATGGTAAAAGTAGAAGGTTATTAGAAACTTTTAGACTTATAAAATGTAAAATAGCAACAACGCCACAAGAAATTGCAGATGTATTTGAAATTTTACCGGAGAACATTCATAATTATGTCAAGGAATTAAATGAGGAGTGGGAAACGGTTATTAAATATGATAAGTCTGATAAAAAATATAAAGTAAGTGATGAAGAGGGAGTAAATGGGGATGGAATACTTGAGGCCAATAAATATGTACAGCCTATTACAGCTGATGATGTAAATTTAATATTAGTATCATTAATTCAATCTCAAACATTTATGGAAACAAAAATGGCAATAATAAAAAATAGTTTATTAAGGCTACTTCCTAAAAATGAAGCGCGCAAATTGAAGGACATGCTTTATTTTGAGAAAAATCCTAATATTGATCATCAATATATTGAATTCAATGTTAAGAATTTAAGATCAGCAATAGCTGAAGAGAAAAAAGTAAGTTTTAGTTATATTTCAGCAGTAGGAAATCATAAAAACCACACAATAATACCATATAGTTTCGCTTGTGAACTTGGCAAATACTATATTATTGGATATGAAGAAAGCAAAGATTGTTTGATACATTTTAGAATAGATAGAATATCAAATGTTATTATTTTAGAGGAAGACGGAAAGAGAGATAGTAAGTTCAATGTGTATGATTATCTTAAAAAGACTTGGTATATGTATGGTGGAGATGAAACAAGAGTAAAAGTTAAGTTTAATAAATGCTGCTATAAGGTAGTAACTGAAAAAAGTTTACTTGAGGGAAGTCTAATTGAAGAAAATGAAGATTATTTTGTTTATGAGTTTGTTTGTAATGGTACATATGGAATAAAGCTATGGATTATGGGCTTTGGTGCAGATGCAGAAGTTATAGAACCAGTAGAGTTTAGAGAAGAAATTATAGATAGTATAAGGAAAATGAATAAGGTTTATAGTATATAGGCGAGGGTAAAAATAATGAAGGGCCACATCAGTTGATGTGGTTCTTTTTGCACCTTTTTCATGAGAATAGGTAAAAGAAAACTTTATTTTTAATAAATAGGGGGGAAGGGTAATTTTGATAGTTGGCTAATTGTACAATTATGGTATTAGATAGAATTACTTAATTATATATACAATATGGGGGGCTAAAGATTATGAACTACAAAGAACTTGGGAAAGAAAGACTTATAGAAATAATAGAGGAAAAAGAAAAGCTTATTGAAGAATTTAAAAGTATAAAAATTAAATTGCAATATAATGCATGCATGGATGTTGTCACTGGAGTATTAAACAGAAGAGCAGGTTTGGAGATTTTAGAGAAAACTATTTTGGAGGCTGCAAGGCAAGAAGAAAACTTTATAATATGTTTTGCTGATATTGATGATTTTAAAAAAGTAAATGATGTTGTGGGGCACAGCGCAGGGGATAAAATTTTAGCAGAGGTTGGTAGTATTTTGAGAGCAAATATTAGAAAAACTGATACTGTTTTTAGAATAGGTGGTGACGAGTTCTTAATTATTTTTCCCGATACAACATTACAGGTTGCAAAGACTATATGTTCAAGGGTATGTATGAATATTTATGAACTGAAGGAAATGAATAATAGTAATTATAAGATGGGTCTAAGCTGTGGGTTGTCTCAATATAACTTTAACAGCAAAATATCAGCTAGTGAATTAATACGAAGGGCAGATGAGGGGATGTATGATGTTAAGAGGGGGAAAATATTAAATAATAGGAATTAGTTTTAGCTTAACTTGTTATATTGTTAAAGTATTTGTTGTGTTTTTTTAAATAAAATGTCATGATATAGAATGTTGTGCAAAATGGTTATAAGGATATATGGGTGAACGGAGAGATTGATAGTGAAAAAGTTAGAGGAGAACTCACTTTGTTTTTAGGAGGTATAATATCTGGTGGTCTTACATATGCATCTATGAAACCAATGGGGAGACGTTTAAAAGATACTCTAGCAGAATCAATTAATTATACTGAGGAAGAGTTTGATAAAGATGCAGATAATATTTAATATGAGAAGGGATGTGCCTAATAAGACACATCCCTTATAGCATATCTAGATTAAAATAGTATTTTAGCAACCTCACTCACAGGCTTCTTATAAAGATTCACCCGGGGGACATTAACAAATTGAAAACACAATTTGTTTTTTATATCACATTAAGAGGCATAATAGAAATATTGTTGAAATATTATAATTAATTCTAATTTAAATAGAATGTATTTCAACAATGAAAGTAGAAAAACAATAAATTTTAATATCTGCAATAAGGGCTTATAATAAATTTGTAGACGTTAACAGAGAGGAAATGAAAATGAATTTAAGTGTTTTAGATGAAAGGAAAAGAAGAATATTAGCTATTGTATATCATTCTAAAGCTCCTCTGCAGATGGAGCACATAGCAGCAAGAATAGGTGTTTCATCAAGGACTATATATTCTGATATAAAGGATATAAATGGTTACTTTAAAAGTACAGGGATTGAGATCGTATCAAAACCGAGAATAGGAACTTGGCTTGAAGTTAAGGATGGTGAGGAAGAAAAAGTTAAACTGGAGATTTCCAAGATTATTAATGAATCAAGTGATGAAGCATGCGAAAAACTGAATTATATTTTGAAGAGACTGTTAATGACCAATGATTATATATCTATGCAAGAAATCGCTGATGAACTTTATGTTAGTAAAGCTACAGTAAATTTAGAGATGAGGGATGTAGAAGAAACATTAAAGAAGAGTAAGATTAAATTCATAAGAAAGACAAATCATGGCATTAAAGTATCGGGTGAAGAAAAAAACATACGGTTACTGCTTACTAAGATATTAAAAAATGATAAGGATGTATCTATATTTTTAACTAATACTGATGATGGAGAATTGCAAATGGATTTAAAGCTTTCTCATTTCATCAATAATAATTTTAACAATATTCTTATTAATTATTTAAAAAAGTTTATTAGTAAAATTTTAAGTGAGAAAAAGGTTAGATTATCTAATGAGAGACTAACTGAACTAGTAGGTCAGTTATTAGTTACTTATTTCAGAATAAACAAGAAACAAAACATTCAATTTTCAACTGATGAAATACTTCAAATTATTAAATTATCAGAATTCAAAATGGTTAAATCCTTTCTAGAAGACTTTGAAAAAGAAAGTGGAATAAAAATTTCTATAGAAGAAGTTTCATATATTACGTTGTTTTGTATAGAAGATGTGGTTAATGTAGAGGAACTTAATAAGCTGGAAAAAGATATTTTCTTAAATAATGATGAAGAGTTAATGGTAATCTTAAATGAAATATGTGAATTTGCTAAGAACTCGTATAATCTTAAGCTTGGGGAAGACAAGCAACTGATGAAGGGATTAAAGCTTCATCTTGCAGCAGCTATTAATAGGTTAAAGTTTGGAATAGATTTAAATAATCCACTGATTAAAGAAATTAAGAATAATTACCCTTATGCATTCCAGATTGCAGTAGGTATAGAAAATCATATAAATGATCTATTTGGAATTGCAATGACTGAGAATGAAATTGGGTATGTAACATTGCATATAGAGGCTTTTATTGAAAAGAATGTTGTTGAAAAGGACATTAAAGCATTTGTTGTTTGTGGTACAGGTATTGGTGTAGCTCATCTTTTATCAGTACAAATAAAAAGGCAATTTCCTAGAATTGATGTAATCAAGCTTATATCAGGTCTTTGGATTTCTAAAGAGATGACCTTGTTAAGTGATAAAGAAACTCCTGATATTGTAATTACAAGTATTTCATTGCCAACAATTAAGATCCCGGTGGTTCAAGTTGCACCGATTATGACCTTGGAGGATATAAGTACAATTCAATATCAATTAGATAGTCTTATAAGAAAGAAAAAAGAAATTCAAAACAAAAATTATCCTATGTTAAAAAAGTATCTAGATAGAGAATCTCTATTAATTAATATTTCTACTGATAATCATTTTGACATAATAACATTATTATCAAAGAACTTAGAAAGCAAAGGGTATGTTACAAAAAAATTTGCTAAGTCAGCAATATCAAGAGAAGAATTGTCTTGTACATATTTAAGTAGCGGAGTAGCTATACCCCATGGATATATACAAGAGGTTAATGAACCAGTAATAACTTTTGCAAAGTTAAGAGAACCAATAAATTGGGGAGGTAACAAAGTTCAATTAGTTTTTTTATGTGCTCTCAATTCTAAGGTAGGTAAGGATGCAGAAACTCTTTTTACAGAGTTATATGAAATAGTAAAGAATAAAGAGTTAGTAAAGAAAATAAAGCAAATAGACTCAAAAGATGATTTGTATAATTGTCTTGGATGGGAATAGATAGTTTTATTAAGGGGTGAGGAGTATGGAGCTCTCAGAGCTTACAAGTGTAAAACAAATTAAATTTGATTTAAAAAGCAATACTAAAGAAGGAGTAATTAAAGAGCTAGCAGAGCTTTTATTGGAAGAAGGTAAGATAAATTCAATAGATGTCTATCTTAATGATGTGCTAGCGAGGGAGAAAGAATATAGTACAGGAATTGGACAAGGAATAGCTATACCTCATGGAAAGTCAGATGGAGTAAATGAGGCAACTATAGCTATAGGGAGATGTAAAGACATTGAATGGGGGTCACTAGATGATAAACCTGTAAAGTTCGTAATTCTTATAGCCGTACCTAAATCAGGTGCTAACAGAGATCATTTAATGATACTTGCTAAAATTGCAGAAAGTTTAATGGACAATGAGTTTACAAGTGGTCTTTTAGGAGCAAAAAGTAAATTAGAAATATATGATTTAATTTCAAAAACAGCATAAAGGAGGGAAATTATGAAAGTAGTAGCAGTTACAGCATGTATTGCAGGTATTGCACACACTTATATGGCGTCGGCAGGTCTTAAGAAAGCTGCGAAGGCTAAGGGGATTGAGATTTATGTTGAAACACAAGGGGCACTTGGTATCCAAGATAAACTAGCACAGAAGGACATCGATGAAGCAGATTTTGTAATTTTTGCAGTGGATACTAAAGTATCTAAAGCAGAAAGATTTAATAATAAAAAGATTCTCACAGTAAGAATATCAGAAGCGGTAAAGGATGCAGGAAAAGTAATTGAAAAAGGAATAGAATTATAAAATAATTTATTTAAGGGGGGACTATTATGAAATTTAAAGAGCAGATGGGAGAGTTAAGACGCCATTTAATGACAGGAGTTTCTTATATGATACCAGTGGTCGTTGCTGGTGGGTTACTTATATCTATTGCTGTTATTATAGGTGGTACAGGTGTTTGGGATCAAAAAGGTACAACGCTTGCTACTAGTCTTCGAGATATAGGTTTAACGGGTTTACAATTAATAGTTCCAGTTATTGCTTGTTTTATTGCATACTCAATAGCAGACAGGGCGGCAATTGCACCAGCTCTTATTTGCGGCATGCTTGCTTTTAAATTAGGCACAGGGTTTATTGGTGGCATTGTTGTAGGATTACTTGTGGGTTATTTAGTTGAATGGTTAAAACAAATTAAGGTTAGAGCATCACTTATGCCTCTGCTTGCAATACTTATAATTCCTGTATTTAGCTCACTTGTAATCGGTTTATTGTTAATATTTGTAATCGGAACTCCTATAACATCATTGATGGCTGGAATAACGGCCTGGCTTAATTCAATGAAAGGAACTAATATTGTAATACTTTCAGTGATTCTAGGATTAATGATGGCTTTTGATATGGGTGGCCCAATAAATAAAACAGCGTACACATTTGCATTGGCATCTTTTAGCATACAAGCATATGCAGTAAGTTCAGCAGTGTTCATTGCTATAAGCATTCCTCCACTTGGGCTTGCACTTGCTACGTTACTAGCACCTAAGAAGTATACTGATGCAGAAAAGGAAGCAGGTAAGTCTGGAATCCTTATGGGTATTATAGGTATCACAGAAGGAGCAATTCCATTTGCTGTATCAGATCCATTTAGAGTTATACCTTCAATAATGATTGGTTCAGGGGTTGCATGTGGTTTATCAGCTGCTTTTGGAGTAGTAAACAAGACTGTTATGTCATCAGTTATGGGAATACCTTTCGTTAATAAACCAGTATTTCATATAATAGCTGTTTTAGCTGGTTGTCTTGTGACTGCAATACTATTAAATGTACTAAAGAAAGATATAAAAATTGAAAATGATGAAGTAAACACAGTTAATAATACATTTTAGATTATAAGAGTGAGCAAAATGCTCACTCTTAATTATTGATAACGTTTATAACTTTAATCAAAATTAGGAGGGATAGATATGAAAACTAAGGTTCATGTAGTGCCACATTCACATTGGGACAGGGAATGGTATTTTACAACTTCAAGATCAAAGATTTATCTAATGAAAGATTTTAAGGACGTTATTGATACATTAGAAAATAATGATGAATTTAAATACTTTATGATTGATGCTCAAGCATCATTGCTTGATGATTATTTGAATTGGATGCCAGAGGATGAAAGTAGAATTAAATCATTAGTTCAAAAAGGTAAATTAATAATTGGACCTTGGTATACGCAAACAGATCAACTTGTTATATCAGGTGAATCAATTGTGCGAAATTTATATTATGGAATTGAGCGATGTAAAGATTTTGGAGATTATATGAAGGTTGGATATGTTCCGGATTCATTTGGTCAATCGGCTCAAATGCCACAAATATATAGTGGATTTGGAATAAAGGATTCTTTATTTTGGAGAGGTGTTTCTGATGATATGACAGATTGCACAGAGTTTAACTGGAAAGGTTCAGATGGAACAGTAGCATTTGCAGTTCAAATTCCATATGGATACTTTTATGGAGGCAATATTCCTGAAGATATAGATGAATTAAAGGTATATCTAGAGGAGCAGGTAGGAAGACTTAAAAAAGTAGCAAGTACAAATAATGTGTATTTTCCTAATGGATTTGACCAAGCACCAATAAGAATAAATCTTCCGGAAATATTAAAGAAAGCAAATGAAATAGACAAAGAAAATGAATATGTTATAAGTTCCATAGAAAATTATATTAAAAGTGTCAAAGCAGAAAAGAATGATTTTAAAGAACTTGAAGGGGAATTTGTTACTGGAAAACATATGAGAATACATAAATCTATTTTCTCATCAAGAGCTGATTTAAAAATGATGAATAATCACATTGAAAATTATATAGTAAATGTTGTTGAACCGATTTTAGCTATGAGCCATGTTTTAGGAAATGAATATCCGCATACAATAATGAAGGATATATGGAAATTAATGTTTGGAAATGCTGCTCATGATAGCATTGGGGCATGTAATAGTGATACAACTAATGAAGATGTTTATATGAGATATAAACAAGCTAGAGATTTGTCAGTTAATTTATTAGAGCTTCATATGAGGTTGGTTGCTACTAAAATTAAAAAGAATGATGAAGAAATCACGTTAACATTATTTAATGCTTATCCTAAAGATAGAAGCGAAGTAATTGAATTTGAGGCTTTTATACCGCAGGAAGACTTTATAATTAAAAATGTATATGGAAAAGAACTTAGATATGTAATAAAGGCAAAAGAAGATATAAGTAGTTATGTATTGGATCAGACTATAAGATTAAATCCAAGCAAAAAAATATATATCCCAAGCAAAGTTTACAAAGCAACAATAGTTCTTATGGCAGAAGATATACCTTCAATGGGATATTGCCAAGTAGTATTTGAGCTAAATAAGAAAAATAATTTTTTACATGAAGAATCTGAAGGAAACGTGATAGAAAATAATTATTATAAAATTTATGCAAAGAGCAATGGAACTATTGATATATTAGATAAAACTTCAAATAAAATTTATAAAAATCAAGCGGTGTTTGAGGAAAATGGAGATGCGGGAGATTCATATAACTATTCTCCACCAAGAGAAGATCTATTAATATCTTCATTAGATTCTAAATCACAAATTAAAGTTTTAAAATCTAAAATAGAGGAAGAACTATTAATACAATACGATATGAAAGTACCGTGCTCTTTAGAAGAAAGAGCTAAAGGAATTGTTTCTATTGATATGAAAGTAGAAGTAAATGTCTCATTAAAAGAAAATCAAAATGTAATTTCTTTTAATGTTGACCTTGAGAATAAATCATTTTCGCACAGAGTTAGAGTGTTATTCAATGCAGAAATTGCTTCAAAATTATCAATTGCAGATCAGCAATTTGGTATTATAAGTAGAAAAACTGTATTAGAAGAGGATATAAAACTGTGGGAATCAAGTGAGGGGTTGTGGCAAGAAAAACCAATCACTATAGAACCAATGCAGAGTTTTGTTACACTCGAAGATGGAAAAAGGGGACTTTGCGTGATAACGCAGGGAGTTAGAGAATATCAAATAGTTGGAGAAAAGTATGATACTATTGCATTAACATTATTTAGAACTTTTAGTTATATGGGAAGAGAGAATCTATTATATAGACCAGGCAGATCATCAGGAGAAAAAATAGTAGAAACCCCGGATGCTCAGTTAATAGGAAAGCTAAAATTCACTTTTGGAGTTCATATTTTTAATTGTGAATTTGATGAAGCTAATATTGCTAATATAGCAAAAAAATACTTAACTCCAATACAAGTATATCAATATGCTGATTTTTTAAATGGAAGAATGATATTTGCACTTAGAGATGAGAAAAGGATATATGAAAATAAATATAGTTTATTTAATGTTAAGGATGAAAACTTTACGGTAAGCTCAATAAAAAAACAAGAAAAGGGAGAAGGCTTAGTAATTAGAATATTTAATCCAATGAAGACTAAGTTAACAGAAGGCAAGTTCATTATTAATAAAAGATATAAAAGGGCTTATAACGCAATGCTTGATGAGAGTTATTGTGAAACTGATGAATTAAAGATAAACGAGGGCATTATTGAGCCTAATACATTAACACACTGCAAAGTTCAAACTATAATATTAGATTAATTTAAACTTACAGAGTATTTACTTCATAATGTGGAAATAGTAACTGAACGTTGTATAAAATCTAAGGAAGAATATAGATTATGGCAAGCTCTTAGTAAGGAGTTACTGAAGTATATTTTTATATATTTCAGTAGCTTTTTGTCGTTAGTAGCAACCGCAGTCACAGGCTTCTTCGGTAAATTTCACTGGGGTCATTAACAAATATAAATTGTATGTTTCACATTCAAAGTATGTAAGGGATCTGACCCCATAGAAGAAAGTGGAAACAGTTTCTTCTTAATAATGCTGGGAGATATTTAAATTAAAACTATTGACATTAAGATTAAAAGGATGTATATTATAAACAAGTAGTTTAATTGTATAAAATTAAATTTTGCACAATTAATGTAAAGTATGAGGAGGATTAATTTATGAACTTTTATGATTTTTCAGCTAAAAAAATTAATGGACAAAATCTTAATATGAGTGAGTATAAAGGAAAGGTATTAGTAGTAGTAAACACTGCTAGTAAATGTGGTTTTACACCTCAATATGGAGATTTGGAAAAGATATATAAAAAATATAATAATCAGGGTCTTGAAATAGTAGGATTCCCTTGCAATCAATTTCTAGAGCAAGAACCAGGAAGTAATAAAGATGTTACAGAGTTCTGCAAAATTAATTATGGAGTAACATTCCAATTATTTGAGAAAATAGATGTAAGAGGATTTTCAGCACATCCAATCTTCAAGTATTTAAGTGAAGCTGCTCATTTTCAAGGATTTAATTTAAATGAACCAAACGGAAAATTCTTAAATAGCATGCTAAAGGAAAAATTTCCTGAATATTTAATAGGCAACTCTATTAAATGGAATTTTACAAAATTTTTAATTGATAGAGAAGGAAATGTAGTCGGTAGGTTTGAGCCTACAGTTGACCCATTAGATATGGTTCCTAAAATAGAAGAATTATTATAATATGTATTAACATATTTATTAACAGTAGGTGTTAATACTGAAATAGTTACATAAAGCGTTACTAATTATTAGATATTAAAAGGAGAGAGTAAAATGAAAATTATAGCTTTAAAATTTTATAAAAATGGCGAGATGAGAGAGGCATTTGCACTAGGCGGCTCTATGAAGAAAGAAGATGTGGACCAAAATAAAGTATACCCAGCTAGTTTACAGAATTATTTAATAGACACAGGAAAAGAACTTATTTTAGTAGACACAGGACTTCCAGTTGAAACAGCACCTTTTGAACGAACTCCAAATCAAATGTTATATATGGGAGAGAAAATTGCTGACTTTGTAACAGCTCTAAAAAATGTTGGATATAAACCTTCTGATATTGATAAAGTTGTAATTACTCATAAACATCCTGATCATTCTGGTGAGCTGAGATTATTTGATGACTCTAAAATTTATATATCTGAAACTGAAGCAAATGATATGAAATTAAATGCAAAAAACATAATCAAAGTTAATTTTGAGGATGGCAAATACAAAAACTTTGAGGGCTGTAGGGTAATAGCTGATGGGGTTAGGATGTTGCCTGCACCTGGTCATACTAATGGAAATTCCATAGTTGTTGTAGAAGATAATGAATTATATTATATGATTCATGGGGATATAACATACACAGATGAGGCCTTAAGAAGGAATGAACTCTCGGTTGTATTCGAGGATAAAGACTTAGCTGCTAAAAGTTTATCAAAGGTTAGAGAATTTATTAAGCAAAATGATACAGTTTATTTATCAACTCATACTCCTGAAGGTTTCAATTCTTTAGAGAAAAAATTGGTTATGAAATTATAATAAGTTATATATAAATAAATCTAGTATTAAAATAAAGGGGATTATAAAATGTTAAATTTTGATTATTCAATACCAACAGAAGTATTTTTTGGAAAAGATAAAATAGATAAACTTGCAGAAAATGTAAAGAAGTATGGATCTAAAGTTTTACTTGTTTACGGTGGTGGTAGCATAAAGAAAAGCGGATTATATGGTAAAATCACAGATATATTTAAGAAAAATGAAATAAACTTCTTCGAGTTATCAGGTGTAGAGCCTAACCCAAGAATATCAAGCGTAAAAAAAGGGATTGAAATTTGCAGAGAAAATAAAGTAGAACTTATACTTGCTGTAGGTGGAGGAAGTGTAATTGATTGCTCAAAGGTAATAGCAGCTGGCTATTATTATGATGGGGATGCATGGGATATTGTACTTGATCCAAGAAAAATAAATAAAGTTCTTCCAATTGCAACTATATTAACATTAGCGGCGACTGGTTCTGAAATGGATGCAGGAGCGGTAATTACAAATTTAGAAACTAGTGAAAAATTAGGAACTGGTAATAAAGATATGGCGCCTAAATTTTCAATACTAGACCCGACGTATACATTCTCAGTGCCTAAAAACCAAACAGCAGCAGGTACAGCTGATATAATGAGCCATATTTTTGAAGTGTACTTTAGTAATACAAATGAAGCTTTTATGCAAAATAGAATGGCGGAAGCACTCCTTAAAACCTGTATAAAATATGGAGAAATAGCAATGTCTGACCCTACAAATTATGAAGCAAGAGCAAACTTAATGTGGACCTCAAGTCTTGCTATAAATGGTTTATTAAGTTATGGAAAAGAAACAGAGTGGAGTGTTCATGGAATGGAGCATGAGTTAAGTGCATTCTATGATATAACTCATGGAGTTGGTCTTGCAATTTTAACACCACATTGGATGGAGTATGCACTAAATGATAATACAGTAAACAAGTTTGTTGAATATGGAGTTAATGTTTGGGGACTTGATGAAAGTTGTGACAAATATGAAATAGCTCATAATGCTATTAAAAAAACAAGAGAGCACTTTGTATCATTAGGAATACCTTCCACATTAAGAGAAGTTGGAATTAAGGAAGAAAAACTAGAAGAAATGGCAAAACAAGCTACTGTACGCGGAAAACTTGGAAGCTTCAAACCACTAGACACACAGGATGTACTAAATATATATAAAGCTGCTTTTTAAAAAATATTATTTATAAGAGGAGAAAAAGAATATGAACTTAATTGAAATTTTAAACACACGTTATTCCGCAAAGGAGTTTGATTCTACAAAGAAAATTTCTGATGAAGATTTCATCAAAATCAAGGCTCTTTTAAGACTTAGTGCATCTAGTGTTAATGCTCAACCATGGCACTTTGTAATTGCAAATACAGATGAGGGTAAAAAACAAATTAGTAAAAGTACTCAAGGTTTTTTTAATTTTAATGAAGCTAAAGTGTTAGGGGCATCTCATGTTGTTGTATTTTGTTCAAGAACTGATATGGATGAAGAATATTTGCTTCATGTATTAGAAAAAGAGGATGCTGATGGTCGGTTTACTGAGAAAGAATTTAAAGAGGCTCAGCATAAGGGACGTTCAAAATTTGTAAATATACATCGCGATGATGAAAAAGATTTACAAGATTGGATGGATAAACAAGTGTATTTAAACATGGGTAGTCTTTTATTAGGTGTTGCAGCTCTTGGCATTGATGCCGTACCAATGGAAGGTTTTGATGCGAAAGTTTTAGATGAAGAGTTAGGTTTACGAAAGAAAGGATATACAGCAATTGCTGTAGTTGGATTAGGTTATCGCAGTGGTAATGATTTTAACGCTGAATTATCTAAATCTAGATTAAAAGAGGATGAAATCATTACTATCATCTAATAGATAAAATATAGTAAAAAGGAGAAAAAATATGAATAAAAAAATATTATTAATATCTACAAGTGAAAGCAATATGAATGGTCATCCAACTGGGTTATGGTTAGAGGAACTTGCAGAACCATACAATGTATTCAAAAAAGCTGGATTAGAAGTAGACATAGCTTCAATTTTAGGTGGAAAAGTAATATTAGATAAAGTTTCTATTCCAAATGGAATTCCGAGTGAATATGAAGTGGCCTACAAATTACTAGAGAATACACAATCTTTAGAAACTGCCATGAAAAATTCTTATGATGCTATATTATTTGCAGGTGGTCATGGTCCCTTAATGGACTTCGTAAACAACAAAAATATAGAAGAATTAATTTTAGATACCTATAATAATGGAAATATTGTAGCTGGGGTATGTCATGGTGTTGCAGCTTTTGTTAATATTAAAAACAAAGATGGAAAATATTTTGTAGATGGTAAAAATTTAACTGCTTTTACTGATACTGAAGAAGTGCTTGCAGGTTTAGAAGATAAGGTTCCTTTCGCAGTAGAAAGTAGATTAAGAGAGCAAGGAGCAATTATAGATAAAGGTGCAGATTTTACTGAGAAAGTAGTTGTAGACAAAAATTTTATAACTGGTCAAAATCCTCAATCAAGCCATAAAATAGCTGAGGTGATTTTAGAAAATTTGATTAATAACAAATAAATATAATTAAAGAACTCGCTGTAAAGCGAGTTTTTTAATTTGTAGCAAATTCAAGTTGTAAAAGGATTGCGATAAATTTGTTTTTCTAATGGAAACAAGAAACATAAAAGATGACGAAATTATCACTCAAAGATTATTAAGCAGAGCTGAATTTGAATATTTATTAAATAGAAATTAACTATAATATTGGAAAGAACTACTCCTAGATTAACATACACATCATAGTATATTCATTGAAAATTTGATATAATGTTACTATAATAAATATAATTATTATAAAGGATGTGAAAGTTTTGGAACTAAAGGATACAGATATTGATATAATAAAAGAATTTTTAATTGAAAAAATAAAACCATTTCTTATATATATATTTGGATCATATGCAAAAGGGACCTCACGCTCAAATAGTGATATTGATATAGCATTTTTAAGTGATGAGGATTTTAGTGAATATGAAATATTTATGAATGCACAAGAATTAGCAGGTTTACTTAATAGAGAAATTGATCTTGTAGACTTAAAAAAGTCATCTGCAGTATTTAAAGCTCAAGTAGTTGGGACGGGAAAAACAATTTTTTGTAATAATGATACGAGAAGAATGTATTTTGAAATGTATACATTTAAAGAATATGCTTTATTAAATGAAGAACGAGCAGTTATATTAGAGAATATAAAGAAGAGAGGAAATATATATGGGGAATGATGTGATTTATAATAAGGTTGAAATTATTGAAAGATGCTTAATAAGAATTAATGAAGTATATGATAATAATACTGATAACCTAAAGGATTATACAAAACAAGATTCTATAATATTAAATATTCAAAGAGTCTGTGAAGCGTGTATAGATTTAGCAATGCACATTGTTTCTGAAAAAAAGTTAGGCATACCACAGAATAGTAGAGATGCTTTTGAGGTTTTGTGTAGTAATGGTTTAATTAATAGTAACTTAATGAATAAGTTAAAAGGCTGTAGCTAGAATATACTATAATAGTAGGGGGTGAGTGTTATGGATGCTATAATGGAATTTATATTTGACATGCTAATTGAGTTATTAACAGGTAAAAAACCAAAACGTAAGTTAATAGAGAGTATAAATAGTACTAAAGGATATAATAAAGATAATTATTTTGATAAAGCAGTAAATAAGTATAGTAAACATTCAATATCAACTGAAAGTAAGAATAGAGAAACAAAAGTAATCACTGAGATGTTAGAATTTGATATTAAAAGTGGAATGATTGGGTATACTGAAAATGGTTCAGGAAGGTTAATAATATTAAATAATAAATAGAAATTGAGTGGGGTAACATTGAAGTATTCATCATGCATAAAATAAGAATTCTTACAAGAAACGGGCATTCATTTTAAAAGATGGATGCCCTATTAAGGGTATTGATAATTTATGATTATTTTATCAATGGAGGAAAATATTCTGAAAATCACTGATGTTGAAATAGGATATATTTCTGTGCCTTTAAAAAGACCCTTTAAAACTGCAATAAGAACAGTAACTTCTGTAGAAGATATTATAGTTATGATTAAAACAGATTGCGGAGCATTACACCTAAAACTACACCATGGCACAGTACTTATTCAAACAATCCTTTCCATATAGCCTGAAAATACGAAAAAGAGAAAGAGGAGAACAATAATATTGAATATTGAAGAAAATCTCATCCTTATAAAAGGTGAGGATAAGACAGATAAAGTTATAAATTGTGAAAACAATAATGGTAAGTGTTTAATTACATTTGATAATAATAAAACATATACATATAGCAGTAATAATGTTAAGTGGTTTAGAAATCCTATTGTGATTAATGCAGAAACTACAATAATATATGAAAACAATGGACCTATATCAGGTGTTGTTAAAATATTTAAGTTTGAGGAGCATATTAGAGTATGCTTTAAATCTGGATATAAAAAGCTTTTTAATATATCGGATATATTAATAGAAGAAACTAGTCTTAATAATAAAATTTCAAATAACTATTTTGAGTATTTAAAGAAACTAGCAGCAAATGTTAGTATTACATTAGAGGATGAAAGTAGTTTTTTGAGTAAGCAGTATAACAAAATAAAAATTATTAGCCCTAGAAGTGTTTTATCATCCTATTTAAAAGTACAAGCTATTAAAAAAAGAAAAATCACCAATGAAATAATATTTCCGTTTGGATTTAATATTAGTCAAAAAAGTGCAACTGAAAAGGCTTTAAGTAATCAAATAAGTGTTATTGAGGGCCCTCCTGGAACTGGTAAAACTCAAACAATATTAAATATTATAGCGAATGCTATTATTAATAATGAAACTGTTGCAGTTGTTTCTAACAATAATTCAGCCACTGCAAATGTACTAGAAAAACTCCGAAAATATGGTGTAGGTTTTATATCAGCATATTTAGGTAATAAAGAGAACAAAGATGAATTTTTTGAAACTCAAAAGGATTCATATCCTGATATGAAAGAGTGGAAAATAGAAAATGAGAAGTTAGAAATATTGAAAAGTAGTTTAATGACTTCCAAGCAAAGACTAGATGATATGCTCCATGAACAAAACAAATTGGCTACATTAAAAGAAGAGTTTTCTGAGTTAGACATTGAAGTAGAGTATTTTAACAAATATTATGATGAAAATAAATATAGGATACAACCTTATAGGTCTATATACAAGCTAGATTCAAATGATGCAATGTCAATCCTTGCAAAGTATGAAATCATTTTAGGAAAGTATGGATCATTTAAATTAAGACATAAAATTATTAACCTAATTTGGTATGGTATTATAAGCTTTAAATTTTATAAAAACTCTAGTGAAGCCATAGTAGATTATTTTAAAAAAGTTTATTATGAATTAAAATCGAGTGAACTAAGTAGAACTATCGATTCATTAACAAATAAACTAAAAAAGAATAATTTTGAAGAGTTAATGCGTCAATACAGTGAAGACTCTATGCAGGTTCTTAAATCTAATTTGGCTAAAAAGTTTACAGCAAAAGGTAATAGAACTATATTTACAAAAGATATTTTATGGAAAAACATTGAGGGTTTTCTAAAGGAATATCCAGTAATACTTAGTACTACACATTCTCTAAGAAGCTGTGCAAGTGAAAATTATTTATTTGATTACGTTATTGTTGATGAAGCTTCTCAGGTTGATATAGTGACTGGTGCACTAGCTTTGTCTTGCGCAAAAAATGTTGTTATTGCTGGAGATTTAAAACAATTACCTAATGTTGTGACAGATGAAGTTAAAAATAAAAGCGATATAATTTTTAAACAATATAACTTAAATGTAGCCTTCAATTATGCTCAGAATAGTTTATTATCTTCAATAACAAAATTATATAGTGATGTTCCAAAGACTTTGCTTCGAGAACACTATAGATGTCATCCTAAAATAATAGGATTCTGTAACAAGAAATTTTATAACAATGAATTAATTATATTAACGAATGAAAGTATTGGGGATAAGCCACTTGTAGTATATAAAACATCTAAGGGAAATCATGCAAGAGGAAATTTCAATCAAAGACAAATAGATGTAATACTTGAGGAAGTAATTCCAAAATTAAATTTAGAGAAATCTTCTAAAGATATAGGCGTTATTTCACCATATAGATTGCAAGTAGATGAATTAAAGAAGCTAATTGAAACTGATAATATTGAAGTGGATACAGTACATAAATATCAAGGTAGAGAAAAAGATATTATCATTTTGACTACTGTTGCAAATCAAATAAATGATTTTATAGATGATCCTAATCTTATAAATGTTGCAGTATCAAGGGCAGAGAATAAATTGATTCTTATAGTTTCTGATAGTGATATAGCAAGTGATAATACTAATATAGGTGATTTAATTAAATATATACAATATAATAACTTTGAAATTATTAATAGCAATATATCTTCAGTATTTGATTTGCTTTATAGCAATTATTCTAAAAAGTTATTAGAAATATTAAATAAGAACAAGAAGGTTTCTGAATTTGCATCAGAAAATCTAATGAATATCGTAATTGAAAAAGTATTATGTCAGGAGAAGTTTAAATTCCTTGATGTAGTATTACATCAACCACTTAAAATGCTAATTAAGGATACATCTAAGCTAACAGAGATAGAACACAAATTTGTTAAAAATATTTTAGCTCATACAGATTTTATTATCTTTAATAAGTTAGATAAAATGCCAGTACTAGTGGTGGAAGTGGATGGTTATGCATTTCATGCTAATAATAAAGTACAATTAGAACGCGATAAAATGAAGGATGAGATACTAAACAAATATAATATACCTATTTTAAGGATAGGTACAAATGAAAGTGGCGAAGAGTTAAAATTAAGTAACAAGCTTTGTGAGGTATTAAAACTTAGTTCTGAAAACATAATCTAACTATCGGTGGATTCACTTATAATGGCATATTAACAAATAGTTATTATTTTGGAATTAATATGGTATGATGTTGATATATTACTTAAAATAAGGGGGGTTATTATGTTGAAGAAAGAATCATTTAAGTTACTAGTTTTAATGACAGTAGCAGGATTAATAATGAGTATAATTGAAGGATTAGTAATTAGGACCGTTACGAATGTAACTTTTAATATTTTAATAATTGACACAGTATTATCTTTAGTAGCAATATTGCTAATTGGCATATTTCTTCTAAGCGGATTAAGGAAACAGGACATAATAGTTTCAGTAATTATAGTAATAATCTATAGCCTTCTTGCATTGGCGATACAGCAGGTAATGATGAAACTAGAGATATATAACGCAATCTCATATTATTGGATATATATTCCAATGAGAATATTTTCGTTTGTGACTCAATGGATTATGAAATTGCAAGGACTATCAATATATATTGGCATATTCATTGCCGATTTAGCGCCGTTGATATTTGTGGCTTTTGGTAGTAAAAAACAAAATTGAATTACATAAGATGACTGACCATTGGGGATAATTTTAAAATATGAATGAAACTAAGATAAAAGAGGATATTTAAGTTTCCTAAGGGTGTGATTATATAATGAGTAGAAATAATATTGAAGTAGTAAAAATAAGACTGTATTTAAATTTGGGGTTTACTTTAATAGTAAGTCCTTTTTTATTATCTAGAGTAATTTTAAAAAGCATGGATAAATTTTCTGAATAATAAATAAGTTAACAGGATTATATTTTCTAAAATAACTCGAACTTTTTACCCTTTGTAAACATCTAACTAATATAGCACCTAAATTAGATGTTATAGTATAAGAATAGGAATAGTGAAAGAGAGGTTTGAAATGCTTGAAAGGATTTTTAATTTTGGAAAGATGGAAGAGACTGAGTTCCTAGAACTTTTAGATGGACGGTTAAAAATATTATATAAAATAGCTTATAGTTATTTTAATGAGGGAAATAATGCGAAAGATGCAGTGCAGGATGCTGTAACTACAGCTTATAAAAACATACATAAGATAAAAGATAAAAAAAAATTCAACTCATGGATTACTACCATATTAGTGAATAGATGCAGAGAGATCTTACGAAGAAACAAAATAATAAATTTTCAGCCCTATGATGCAAAGGTCATAGATATAAGATTACTTAATGAAGGTAAATATGCATATGATTATGAAAAAGTGGAAAATAAAATTTATTTAATTAATTTACTAAATAAAATAGATGAAAAATACAAGGATGTAATAAGGCTCAAGTATTTTGGAGATTACACATTAGTGGAAATATCAATTATCTTAGATATTCCACTTGGAACGGTAAAATCAAGATTAAACTTTGCAATTAAAAAGCTAAGGGAATTGAGTGAGGTGAATAATAATGCACTGTGATGAAGTAGAAGATTTAATCTATGAATTTATTTATCATGAATTAGATAACGAAAAAAATAAAGAAGTAGAAGAGCATATTAATAACTGCTCTAATTGTAAGAAGGAATATGAAGGGTTAAAGTTACTACTGATAGATGATATGAAGGACTTTATAGATTTAGCTGAGGAAATTCAAATTCCACAAGAATTATCACAAAAGGTAGTGGACTCCATAAAAAGTAGGGAAATTAGAAAGTTTTCAAGGTACGCAACAGCTATTTGCATGATATTTGTACTTATATGTGGGATACCAGTAGCAGCTCAATATATAGTGGGAAACTCCTTTCTTGATAAGTATAAGCAATTGGACCCAGATATTGCTTCAAAATATAGCAATTACAAGGGTGAGATGATAGAAAAAAGTAGTACTATGAAGGATATTATATTCACTGTAGATGCAATTATTGATAAAAGGGATAGCACAACAATTTTATTTACAGTTAAAGCAGATAAAAGCAAAGGAACGAATTATGCTATGCCTGTTTTGGATATCAATACAATAACATTTCAAGATCAACTAGGAATAAAATATCGACATATAGGTTCAGGAATTACGCTTCGTAGTGTAAATGAGGATGGTGAAATTAAAGGAATAATGGATGTAGAGCCTTTAAAGTTTTATGTAACGGGCCTAACAGTTAGAATAACTGCTATGGAAGTAGGTAACATGACTGTAACTACAAAAGATGGTGAATTGCAGTATGATGTTAAAAAGAAAAGAAATATTTATGGAAATTGGCAGGTTAAGTTTAGGGTTCATAAGTGAATTAACATTGTAGGGGAGTGTAAATTATGTCTTTAGTATTTAAATTTATTATTTTATTAATATTCTTGGTCCTAATTATTAGCTTAGTATCTAAATTCATCAGAGCTTTAGTGGTAGATATTAGGGAGAATAAAATTAAAATGTTATTAATAAAAATAGCAGCAGTAGTTATTGTTATATTTAGTTTTAATTATATGATAAATGCAAGAAATGGATGGAGCATTCCAGTTGTAGATAAGCAGTATGAAAAATATGTTATAAATTTAAATGAAGAAAAAGTTTTTGGGGACACCAAAATAAGAATAAATGATGTATTAATAGATTTTAACAAATTGGATTTTAATGTTGGTATAAAAGGAAAAGATAAACTAGTAGCTGTTGAGGTAAAGGAAAATTTAAAGGACGTGGAACCACTTATATCAATAAAAGGATTATGGCTTGGTAAAAAATTTATATATTCATATAATGCTTTTGATTATTCTTATAAAAGTGAAAGCTTTATAGATTCAATGTATATTATTTGTTATCTTTCAAATGGAGAAGAGGTTAGTTTTAAGGTTAATGATACCAAAGACATGAAATCTCTTACCAAAATAATTCATATAGACAAAGATTTTCAAGAAGAAGGAGAGAAAATAAGATTCAGAACCTTTACAAAAGGTGCAACATATGGAGAATTATATATGGTTTCAGATTTAGGAATTTTTAATACAGAGGTTTCCATATTTATTGATGGAAAAGAATACAAAAATCTTGGAGCATTTGGTACAGGAGGGCAGCAAAGTTATAATACACCTCCAATTGGAGATAGTAAGGCCTATGTTAAAATAAAAGTGAAGAGTAGTGGAAAAGAGTATAAAGTAAATATTCAGTAAGTATACTGACTTTGGAAAAATAAGTATAGGTCATTGAGGTATAATAACATTAAGTATATAAAATTGTCAAAATGATGAGGTGGTTAATGCTTTGGGTGGTTGAAGGACTAATAGATGTGGAGGAGAAAATAACAAAAAAATTTCAACTATGAAATAGGTGGTGATTCAAAATGCTCAAAAATATTCTTCTAAATTATTTAAGTGATGCTAAATTGAAATATTCAATTTATATTAAGGATCTAAATCACGGGGATATTTGTGAAATAAATCAACTTAAAATAGTACCTTCTGCTTCCATAATAAAACTTTTTATCATGGGGTCAACTTTAGAAAGAGTATCCAATGGGACTTTGTCTTTAAAAGATAGGATAACTATAAATAAAAAAGAAAAAGTTCTATTTAGTATTTTAACTCTTCTTGACGATGATAATTCATATACTATAAATGATTTGATTTTATTAATGATTATACAAAGTGACAATACAGCAACTAATAAACTCATTGATATCATAGGTTTTGATTCTATTAATGCTTTTATAAAAAAACATAAATTTAACAGTTCTACTCTGCAAAGAAACATGATGGACAATGAATCTAGACTTAAGGGCATTGACAATTTATGCAATATTTCTGATTGTGCTCTATTCCTAGAACTTATTTATAATGGTAAACTAATTAATGAAGAATATAGTAAACTCATGGTAAGTATATTAACTCACCAGTTAGACGATTCAATGATGAGAATTAATTTACCTACTAATATTACTATAGCCCATAAAACTGGAGATTTAGATTTTTTAAAACATGATGTTGGTATTGTATATACATCTAAAACAGATTATATTTTTTCTATGTTTACATGGGATGCTATCAGCGATAATTACGCCAAAAACTTAATAGGTAATGTTTCCAAAATAACTTATGATTATTTTATGAATGGAGGAAAATATTTTGAAAATCACTGATATTGAAATAGGATATATTTCTGTGCCTTTAAAAACACCATTTAAAACTGCAATACGAACAGTAACTTCTGTAGAAGATATTATAGTTATGATTAAAACAGATTCAATTAGCGTTGGCTATGGTGAGGCTCCACCTACTGGTGTAATAACTGGCGACACTAGAGGCGCTATCACTTCTGCTATTAATGATCATATTAAAAAAGCAATTATAGGTATGGATATAGAAAATTTTGAAGAAATCATGATCAAGTTAAACAAGTGTATTGTTAAAAATACTAGTGCCAAAGCTGCTATAGATATGGCTCTCTATGATCTTTATGGACAATTATATAAAGCACCCTTATATAAGTTACTTGGCGGTTATAGAAATGAACTTATAACTGATATCACTATAAGTGTAAATGACCAAGAGGTGATGGCTAAAGATAGTCTCCATGCAATTGGACTTGGCTATAAAACACTAAAAATAAAGGTAGGTACTGATTCGGCCACAGATATAAAAAGGTTAAAAGCTATAAGGGACATTGTTGGTCCAAACGTGAATATCAGGATTGATGCAAATCAAGGCTGGAAACCTAAAGAAGCTGTTTTGACACTTAGAAAAATGGAGGATGCTGGACTAGATATCGAATTTGTTGAACAACCTGTTAAGGCACATGATATAGAAGGTTTAAAGTTTGTTACTGATAATGTTTCTATACCAGTCATGGCCGATGAGAGTGTTTTTTCTCCTATGGATGCTCTTAAAATTATGCAGATTCGTGCGGCCGACCTCATCAATATAAAGCTTATGAAGACTGGTGGAATTTACAATGCCTTAAAAATATGTTCAATAGCCCAGGTTTATGGCGTTGAATGTATGATGGGCTGCATGTTAGAAGCAAAAATCAGTGTTACAGCCGCTGCGCATCTAGCCGCTGCCAAAAGCATTATTACAAAAATAGATTTAGATGGTCCAATACTCTGTAGCACTGATCCCATAATAGGTGGTTCGATTTTTAATGAAAGCCTAATAAAGTTTTCAAACGCACCTGGACTTGGAATTAGTGGAATCTTGGGGATTGAGAATTGATTTTAACATTTACTGTTTTAGCACTATAACTAGTGAGGTGTGTTTATGTATAACGATGATTATAAATTTCCTGATTTTATGAAGAAAGCTTCCTTTTGGATGAAAGATATTACTGATGCAAAAAAGACAATATTATCTACTGATGAAATTAAAAAGTTCAATGATAATCTTAAACTTAAAATAACTTCTTTATATGATTTAGATAGGATCGACGATACTATATCTTCTAAAACTCTCATAAAACACATACAATCATATAAACTGCCGATGAAAGATATGTATGATATAAATGGTGAGTTACTTCATAATGATTATTTTAAAAAAATCATAGGTAATACTAATTTAGAAGAGATCAAGGATTTTACTTTGATAAAATACGGTATGAGTATAAGAAAGACATCAGTACGAAGTTTTCCTGTAAATACCCCGGCTTTTTCCTCTATAGAGCATAGTAAAATAAATAATTTTGATAGGTTTCAAGAAACCAGTTGTTTTCCCTTTGAACCAGTATTAATACTCCATCAAAGTGCTGATAAGCAGTGGTATTTTGTGAACATCTATAATTATTTTGGATGGGTTAAAACTGAGGATATAGCAGTAGCTACAGATAAAGAAGAAGTTTTTGAGTATGCTAGAAGCAAAGATTTTTTAATGGTTATAGCCAAAGAAACCACTTTGACTCTAAATAAAAAAAGCTCTTCCCCAATAACTATAAAATGTGGAATGGGTACAAGGCTTTGTTACTTAAATAATAATGAATCTAACTTAGTTCATGATTATAAAATAAGATTTCCAACACGGGGTAGTCGGGGTAACATTCTCTTTAAAACTGGTATTATAAGTGAAAATAAAGATATTATAAAAGGGAATCTTCCATATACACGTTATAATATAATAAATCAGGCACTTAAATTTATTGGTACGCCCTATGATTGGGGAGATAAGTTTTCTGGAAAAGACTGTTCCAGTTTTATACTAACAATTTATAAGTGTTTTGGAATCTTACTTCCACGTAATGACGATCAGCAGGAAAATAGTTTTGTAAATGATGTCAATTCCATTGTTTTCAATAAAGATGATATTCTAAATAAAAGATACTCTAAAATTGATAAGTTAAAACCCGGTGCGGCTATCTTTATGCAAGGGCATGTAATGATGTACCTTGGCAAGTATAAAGAGACTCATTATATGGTTCATAGTTTTTCACAATACAGTGTTAAAAAGGGATCCTCATATGAAACACGTACTGCCTTGGTGGTTGCAATTTCCAATGTAGAGCTATCAACCACAAGTGGTATACCTTTTATACAAAAATTCACTTCAGCAGTACATTATGAATAAATTATAATTAAAGAGAGTATATAGTTTGTTATAGTCAATACAATATAGAAGATAAACATGATTATTTTGAAAAAGTATTATAAACATCTTTTAAAAGCATATATATTATCTGTAACGGTGAGGGGAGGAATGCAGCATGTTTGATGCATTTATTAAACTGGTTAATACAGTTGGCTTCCCTATAGGTGTGAGTATATATCTTCTAGTTAGATTTGAGAAGAAAATTGAGGATCTCAATAAATCTATCGCAGGTTTAACTGTAGTTATATCCACTGTTATAGGAAAATTCGAAAAATAAGGGTGCCTGATTTAGGTATCCTTATTTTTTTTACTTTTAGTCTATTATCTATTTTAAAAGAATTGTAAATATACTTAATTTATGGTAATTATGGTATGATTAAATATATAGTGTTAGTCAAAATTGTAATTTATATTTAATAATTGTTATCGCGTGAGGGAGGAGATAAATGAACAAATCAAGAAACATAATAAAAAAAGCAATATTAATATTCTACGTTGCTATCTTGCCTATATCATTCTCAAACCGTGAAATATATGGCACCTGGAATGTATTTGCTTATCCTAATAGGGTGACTATTAATGGATATCGATATGATAATAATGGAGAGATTATGGCCTTAACTGGTAATAAAAAGCCCAAATATGAGGTGTCAACAATTATTGATAGAATTACATTTAAAAGAGTTTACAGTAATGGAATAGAATCCATGGGGTATGGGAAATCTGTTTATTTGTATTTAGGTGGTGATAGATACATTATTCTTAGGTGCGGTGGTGGAGGTTGATGTAGAGTAACAGATATATTCTTTTAAACTTAATTAAGGTAACGAATTTGTAACAAATTGCGTCACAGTTGATTTAATAATAAGAATGTTATAAATTTTTAAAAACAATATTTAATGATATTATATTCCTAAACAATAAAATTTAATTGTTAACCAGATTAGGGAGTGCATTATGCCAAAAAATGAAAGTGGAGGAATAGAAAATGAAAAACAAAGTATATCTTTATGTATTTGATACAATGGCAGACTGGGAAATAGGTTATTTAAGTACTGAAATCAATTCGGGAAGG
>NZ_JAHLDU010000034.1 GCF_018861905.1 Clostridium sp. DSM 17811 | reverse complement strand
TCATTATTATTATGTTTTGCCAGAGTATATGTTGGACTTCATTATCCATTGGACATTGTCGGTGGAGCGATAATAGCTTATGCCACATATAAAACAATACAAAAATTCCCTGGGTATTTTGATTATATAACTAACTTTGCGTTAAAGATATGGGATATGATTGTTTTTAAAATTGAGGATTTAAGGAAAAAAGTTTAACTATTAATGCTTTAAATTGGTGATTATATAAAGATTCAATCTAATAAGTTAAAAAAGGAAGTTTTGCTTTTTTAATACTACGCCATATAAAGATAACTTGGTTTAAAACGGGGGTATTAATTACTAGTTAGCCTCAACTTTCTAATTATCTTTGTATTTTTTATTTATAGTGATGGCATATATGAATATGTCGTCACAAGTAATCCACAGATCTAATGATGCAGGCAGAATGGGCGCCCAGTCGGATCCAATATTGTAGTAGAGTGGGTGCCTCCAAACTGTGACAGCGTTTTGACGGCTCCAAGTGTCTCTGCATGTTGAACGGCAGAGACATTAGGCACCATAAAATCAAAATGTATTTGTTTTTGCTGTTTGTTGGCCTGCTCAGGCCAAATAGGAGGAATATAATCCTCATTTTTCACAAAGTAAAACACAACACCGTCCCCACTACGTACGCCTGGAATACTGTATACTTCACATCTTTCCCAGCCAAGAAATTCTGCGTAAAACTCACGTAACTTTTTATCGTCGTCACAATCGATCATTATAGCTCCTAAACTAATGTTCTCAATCATAAAAATCCCTCATAATTAATAAATGAATAATCTAATGAGATGTTAATATACATATATTTACATATTGAAGATATCATGCTCTATTTTTTGCAAATCTGACTCCCATTACAAAAGCGCTATTACAATCTTCGGGAAATTGTTCTTTACGTGTTTGGGCCTTTGATGCAAGATCGACACTTGATGATACTACCTTTGAATAATCATCAAATTGACTGGTATTAAAACTAAGTAGAGTTTCTGAATACCCAAATATTCTTTTTAACATAAACTCATTGAAATCTATACTGCGGTCCCATCCTACTGTTTTCACATACCTACACGATGACGGTAATGAGTGGTAAGTGGAAATGGGTTATACTTTGGTTATTATCTAGAGATAATGTAAAAAGATATGGTGAAATAAAAAAAGATTTGGATCATATTACTCATAAGATGTTAAGTCAACAGCTTAAAGATTTAGAAAGTAATCTTTTAATAAATCGTAAGGAGTATCCCCAAATTCCACCTAAGGTAGAATATTCTATAACAGAAAAAGGGAAAACTTTAATTCCCATATTAGAATTAATGGCACAATGGGGAGATAAAAATCATTCTGACAAAAATTAATTATAGAGTTAGTATTAAATTACAAATTCGAATTAACTTATATGCTTAATTATACTATATATAACATATATTCTATATGATAATTGATAAAGAAATTACTAAATTGTTGTATAGTGTATATTGAAGCAGGAGAATTATAATGGTAAGATAAAGGTGTTGAAAATTGCAATACAAAATGGAGTCGAAAATATGATGATAAAGCTACTTGCGATAGTCCCATATGAAGGTTTAAGAGAATTACTTAAAGATATATGTAGTAAATATGAAAAGATTGTTATGGATATAGAAATTGCAGATTTGGATGGATCAATACAATAACTCTTACGGCCAGGCAAGAGTTTGCTTTACACTCATGAAAAACATGCCTCACGGTGCCGTGTATGATGAAAGTCGCGCTAACTCGGCATTCATGAAGCGCTTTAGCCGTCCTAAGGGCTCAAAAAAGGTTGTTAATGTCGAGTTTAAATTCTGAAGTGTATCTACCTGGGAAATATACAGGTATGGTCGTGCAAAAGCGATGATGCCCCAGTTGTAGTTTTATTTTTAAACCATTCCATGATTATTGATGATGCTGAGCTGAGGCGTTATTCATCAGTATGAAAAGACCTAAAATCTTTAATACTTTAGAAAAAGTGGAGGATAACAAAGAGATAGTTGCTCTTTGTTATTATCTTAATATCACTCAACCGCAGGCTTTATATTTAGTAAAGGACGCACTAGGTAATAAGGTGGATTTAAGATTTTTTTATCAATAAATAGTACAAAAGCAACGCTATAATCACAGTAACCAGACAGCCAGTGCCCCTAGCAAGCCAAACGTTTATATCTGTCTTTTCCAATATATTGTCTACGAACGAACCGACGCCTACTGATACTACTACAAAAACAATCTTTTTTATCATGCTCTTCCCCATTTTTCTACTCTGAAGTCTTATGGCTCTTTCTAAATCATCTATGAAATATTTATTTAATTATACTACTTATTGCCTTATCCAAGAGTCAGAATAATTAGATTATACATACTTCCCTTCTTTATAATTTAATTCATTATATAGAGTTTTAATCTTATCTATATCATTATTATTAATAATATACCACAAGTTGTCAATTTCAACTCTTCCACCAGAAAAACATATTGAATGTTTTTCTTTACCGTCTGTTTTAATCAATATAACCCAACCATTATAATCATTTTGTTTTATATGTTCTTTTTTTATTGAATTTATGAGATTTATTACTTTTTTAATATCTTCTTTTTTAGTTATTGTTTTTTCCTTCGGTGGGCTTGGTAATGTTATTATTTTTAAGTTATCAACATCATTTATATTAATTATTTCTTTAGTATTATCTACTGAAACTGATTTAGTGTTTGCACAACCAGAAAATATTAAAATAGATGTTAATAAAATTAATATTAATCTTTTCATAAATAAACTATTCCCCCTCGATTTTTTTTACAACGTCACAGTACATTACGAGTACGAAATAAAATAGTTGCTTAATTATCCTGATTTATAAGGAAAATATAGCATCAGGCTTTAAATGCTTACTCTTTGGATGGAAGTAATTAATATGTAGCCAATAGAATAGCTTAGTGATATTGTATATATTGTTCAATTTTATTTTTGAAAGGAAGAAATGTAATGAATAAAAATTTGAGGTTATTGAATTTTATACCGTTATTGATGGCAGTACCGTCAATAATTATTGGGGTGATAGTAATGTACGTAAATAAAGTACCAATTGCTATCTTTGGTCAAAATATTTTTTGTTTAGTGTTAGCTGGAATAATTTCATTATGAATTTTATAATTGTTTTAATTTCTACTCTATTTGGGAATTTCCCAGTTCCATTGATGGGATATGGAGTTTCCCCTATAATAGGTTATTTTATATCTATAACTTGGTTCGCGAAATCCAAAATTAATTAGCTTCTATTTTTTTGTCTTTGATGTTAATATTACTTATATGGAAAGTAGTAATGAAAAAAATCATCTCAGGTGATGATTTAATTATAATACCTTTATAGATGAATGGAGGAAGTATTTTGCAGAATGGTTTGTTGCATTTAGATAATATTATTAATGTGGATAATTTTCAAAAAATTCAGGATAATATAGCGGAGGTAACAGAGATTGCTATGGTTACGGTTGATTATAAAGGCAAGAGGGTTACTACACATAGTAAATGTAGCGAATTTTGTAAATTTATAAGATCACGTTTAGACTTAAGTGAGCTTTGTGAAAAATGTGATTCTAGAGGTGGACTCGAGGCTGCTAGATTACAAGAACCATATCTATATATATGTCATGTAGGTATTTTAGATTTTGCAATCCCTATTATAGTAGATGGACAATACTTTGGAGCTGTAATGGCAGGACAAGTTATTGTTAAAGATAAACAAAAGGAAGATTTAGAACAAATAGTTAATAATAAGTGTTTTAAGATGGAATTAGAAAAAGAAACTGAGCTAAAAATTTTATATGACAAGTTACCTATTATGACTTTGGACAGGGTTAAATCCGTTGCTAATATGATTTTGCATATTAGTAATTATATTGTAGAAGAAGCCTTATTAAAAATAAATTCAAATAAACTTAATGATAAAATTCTAACGGTAGATTCCTTTAAGGTTGCAAATCTAGAATTAAAAGATACTAACAAAGTGGAAACAGTGGAAGAAAATACAAAGGAAAATGTTAAGCGAAAGAATAATGTTAATTCAAATATTAGTAAAAATGGAAACGTTGTAATACGTGAGAATAAATGTAATGCTATTTTAAAGCCAGCATTAGACTATATACAAGTGGGTTATAGTTACGCAATTAGCATTGATGAAATGGCATCCATGTGTAACGTTAGTCCTAGCTATTTTAGCAAGCTTTTTAAAAAGAATATTGGTGATAATTTCTCGAATTATATAAATAAAGTGAGGATTAAAAAAGCTAAAGAATTGCTTGAGGCCTCTGATATTCCAATAATCAATTTGGCTTTGGATTTAGGATTTGAGGATTGTGGTTATTTTATAAAAGTATTTAAAAGAATTGAAGGGGTAACCCCAGCAGTTTATAGAAATGAATATAATATAGGAAAATAGCACTTAGGTAAAACTAGTGCTATTTTTTTATATTTAAACACAAAGTGCAAGAAATTACTGTGTAAATTTACATTAAGTAAGCAAGGTTTTTCTACAAGAATGCAATTTACTTCAATGAAATTTCAATTAGACAGGCTTATACTTTAGGTAGATAGTTAGTAAGTTAAATTAATAACAAACAGATTGATAATGAGCAAATGCTAATATCGCCTTAAAAATATATTAAGGTAACAATTCAATAAATTATAATGTTTAAGAAAATCAAGGAGGAATAATTAATGAGAATGTATGATTATTTAGCACCAGCGGTTAACTTTATGGGAGTAGGAGCTGTAAAAGTAGTAGGCGAGAGAGCTAAAATTCTAGGTGGAAAGAAAGCGTTAATAGTAACTGATAAATTTCTTAAAAGTCTTCCGGGCGGAGCAGTAGCACAAGTTGAAGCTTCATTAAAGGAAGCAGGAATTAGCTTTGTATACTATGATAATGTTGAGCCGAATCCTAAGGATAGAAATGCGATTGAAGGTGCAAAAATATTCAAAGATGAAAACTGTGACATGATAATTACGGTTGGTGGTGGAAGCTCACATGACTGTGGTAAAGGTATCGGGATACTAGCAACCCATCCAGGAGAATTGTTTGACTATGCAGGCATAGAGACTCTTGCAAGTCCACTTCCGCCAATTATTGCGGTTAATACCACAGCTGGAACAGGTAGTGAAGTTACTCGTCACTGTGTTATAACAAACACTAAAACTAATATTAAATTTGTTATAGTTAGTTGGAGAAACTTACCATCAGTTTCAATTAATGATCCATTAACAATGGTTGGAATGCCTGCAGGACTTACAGCTGCAACAGGAATGGATGCGTTAACTCATGCTATAGAAGCATACGTTTCAAAGGATGCTAATCCTGTTACAGATGCCTCAGCTATCCAAGCTATTAAATTGATATCAAACAATTTAAGACAAGCTTATGCACTAGGTGAGAACTTAGTAGCTAGAGAAAATATGTGTTATGCTTCACTTCTTGCTGGTATGGCATTTAATAATGCTAACTTAGGTTATGTACATGCAATGGCTCATCAATTAGGTGGACTTTATGATATGCCTCATGGAGTAGCTAATGCTATATTGCTTCCCTTCGTTGAAAAATGGAACGTTATTTCAAATCCACAGAAATTTGCTGATATAGCAGAATTCATGGGTGAAAACATACAAGGACTTTCAGTATTGGATGCAGCGCAGAAATCTATTGATGCTATGTTTAGACTTGCAAAGGATGTTGGAATTCCAGCTAACTTAAGATCACAAGGAGCTAAAGAAGAAGACATCGAATACATGGCTGAATGGGCATTAAAAGATGGTAATGCCTTTAGTAATCCAAGAAAAGGAAATAAAAAAGATATTGCAGAATTATTTAAATCAGCGTTTTAATCTTGCAACTTTGAGAAAGATGATATAACAGAAATTAATAAATATAAGTTAAAACAGTAATAATATGTCCTCGATGTATTTGTTGAGGATATATTATAAATTTCGAATATCTTTGATAGTTATAAATTTAACAAATGTTTAATTTAAGAATATAGAATAAAATATGGATTTTAATGAATAACACACTAATTAATAATATATTTTAAGAGAGGAAGTTTTAATATGTATGTTTTGCAAAATGGATTTAGTAAACCAACAAAGAGGGTAGAGGCATTAAAGGAACAAATACTATCAGCGGTTCCTTGTATTGAAGTGGATAGAGCGTTATTAATAACAGAATCATTTAAAGAAACAGAAGGAAAATCTATAGTAGTGCGTAGGGCTAAAGCACTTGAAAAGATATTAAACGAAATTCCTATTATTATAAGAGATGAAGAGCTAATAGTTGGAAGTTTGACCAAGGAAGCAAGATCAGCTCAAATCTTTCCTGAATTCTCAAATAAGTGGATTAAAGATGAATTTGAAACCATAGGAAAGAGAAAAGGTGATTCATTCCAAATTACTGAAAAGGCAAAAAAACAACTTACAGAAGTATTTGATTATTGGGAAGGCAAAACTACTAATGAACTTGCTACTTCATATATGTATCCAGAAACTATTGAGGCAATGAATGAAAATGTATTTACAGTTGCAAACTATTATCTTAATGGAGTAGGACATGTATCTGTAGATTATGCTAAGGTTTTGGCTAAAGGATATAAGGGGATTATTGAGGAAGTTAAGTGTGCAATTAAGAATGCTGATAAAGAAAATCCGAAGTATATTAAGCAAAAACTATTTTGGGAATCTATCATAGGTTCTTGCAAAGCAGTAATAAATTATGCACATAGATATGCAAAGCTTGCAAGAGAAATGGCTTCAAAAGAATCTAATGCTGTTCGCGCTAAAGAATTATTACAAATAGCTAAAAACTGTGAAACAGTACCTGAAAATGGCGCAACTAATTTTTATGAAGCTTGTCAATCATTTTGGTTTGTACATGCAGTTATAAATATAGAATCAAATGGACACTCTATTTCACCAACAAGATTTGATCAATATATGTATCCATATTATGAAATAGAATTAAATTCAGGAAAGTTTGACATAGATAAAATTCAAGAACTTATTGATTGTGTATGGGTTAAATTGAATGACATTAACAAAGTTCGTGATGAAGTATCAACAAGAGCATTTGGTGGATATCCAATGTTTCAAAACCTATGTGTAGGTGGACAAACTAGAGAGGGTAAAGATGCTACAAATGATTTATCATATATGTGCATAGATGCTACGGCTCATGTAAGATTATCGGCACCATCTTTTTCGGTAAGAATATGGAACAAAACGCCAGATGAATTTTTATTAAGATCCTGTGAGTTAAGCAGATTAGGCCTGGGTATGCCAGCATTTTATAATGATGAAGTTGTAATTACAGCTTTAGTTAGTAATGGATTAACAATGGAAGATGCTAGAGAATATGGAATTATTGGTTGCGTTGAACCTCAAAAACCAGGAAAAACAGAAGGATGGCATGATTCAGGTTTCTTTAATCTAGCAAGACTATTAGAAGTCACTATAAATAATGGTATGAGTAATGGAAAACAAATAGGACCTAAGACTGGAGAATTTACAAAGTTCAAGTCGATTGAAGAAGTTGTTCAAGCTTATACTAAACAAATGGAATACTTTGTTTATCAATTATCAGTAGCAGACAATTCTATTGATCTTGCTCATGCAGAAAGAGCACCATTACCATTCCTATCTTGTATGGTTGATGATTGTATAACAGACGGAAAATCACTTCAAGAAGGTGGAGCATATTATAACTTTACAGGGCCACAAGGTGTTGGTGTTGCAAATGTAGGAGATTCTTTTGCAGCCATTAAAAAGCTTGTATTTGATACTAAAAAGGTAACTTTAAAAGACTTAAAAGAAGCTCTAGACACTAACTTTGGTGAAGAAGATCCAACTTTAAAGGAAAATTTTGAGGATTTAAGACAAATGTTAATTCATAGAGCACCTAAGTTTGGTAATGATATTGACGAAGTTGATGAACTAGCAAGGCAAGGAGCATATATTTACTGCAAAGAAGTCGCAAAACATAAAAATCCAAGAGGTGGCAATTTCCATGCAGGATTATACCCGGCAGCAATTAACATCTTATTTGGTGATCTTATTGGAGCAACTCCAGACGGTAGAAAAGCACATGAAGCATTAGCTGATGGTGTATCTCCAGTTAGAGGCGCTGATAGTAATGGACCAACTGCTGCTATAAATTCAGTAGCAAAATTAGATCATTTTATTGCATCTAATGGTACTTTATTAAATCAAAAATTTCATCCAGGTTCAATTCAGGGAAGTGGTGGACTTAAAAATTTAGCGTCACTTGTTAGAAGCTTCTTTGATCAAAAAGGTATGCATGTACAATTTAATATAATCGATAAGGAAACTCTTGTTGAAGCACAAAAGGACCCAAGTAAATATAGAGATTTAGTAGTACGTGTTGCCGGTTATAGTGCTCAATTTATAACATTAGATAAAGCAATTCAAGATGATATTATAAAGAGAACTGAACAAACTTTCTAAAAAGGAGGAAAAGCAAATGCTTACAAAAGGAATTAACTATGAGCAAAAAGGCATAATTTTTAATATGCAACGCTTTTCTATACATGATGGACCAGGAATTAGGACAATAGTATTTTTAAAAGGATGTCCTTTAAAATGTGATTGGTGTAGTAATCCCGAATCACAAGATCCAGTAGTTGAAATTATGTTTAATGAAAAAAATTGTACTGGGTGTAAAAAATGTGAAAGAAATTGCCCAGAAAGTGCGATTAATATGCTAAGGACTGGAAGAATAGATAGAGCGAAATGTACTAGTTGTGGAGTTTGCGCTGAAAATTGTTATCCAGGGGGTCTTGTAAAATCAGGAGAAGAAACTACTGTTGAGAAGGTAATGACTGAACTAAAAAAAGAAACTATCCAGTTCAGACGTTCCGGAGGTGGAGTTACATTATCTGGAGGAGAATTACTTATGCAACCAGAATTTGCAATTGAACTTTTAAAAGCTTGCAAGGCAATGGGATGGCATACTGCAATAGAAACTACAGGCTATGCTAGTGAAGATACAATAGACAAGTTAATTCCTTTGGTTGATTTAGTACTTTTAGATATAAAACACTTAGATGATGAAAAACATAAAAAGTATGTTCATGTAAGTAATGAGGTTATAGTTAAAAATGCTAAAAAAATATCTACCATAGGCACAGAGCTTATTATAAGGGTACCTGTTATTCCAAAATTTAATTGCGATAAAAATAGTATATCTGATATAGCTAAGTTTGCAAAAAGTTTAAATGGAGTACAGCGCTTAGATTTATTACCATATCATAAGCTTGGTGCCAATAAGTATGAGAACTTAGGGCTAGATTATACAATGGGACAGGAAATTAAAACACCAGATGAGGATACTATGAATAATTTCAAAAAAATAGTAGAGGAATATGGATTAGAATGTACTATTGGAGGCTAAAGAAGAATAAAGAAATTTGATTTATAGCCCTAATCATTGAACAATGTTGTTTCAATGATTAGGGTTTGTTTTTTGACTTATTTGGTGTTGCAACGGGTATAGGTAAAACATATCTTGCTGCTTTTGATTCAGTGGATTTTAATAGAAGTTTATTTGTTTGTAGTCTTGTTTTTGGGTTTATTTTTTAAAACATTTAAAATCCATTCATCAAAACTGGTTCCTTTATCGCCCTCATATACATCATATGGCTCAGGATAAAGTTGCTTAAATTTCTCTTTAAACTTAGTTATTTCAAAACTTTCCGTTATTACATTATCTACATGATATAGTTTTTTGTTTATGTCTTTGATCAAATGAACCTTGGGTTTACCGAGTTTCAAACGTTTACCATTCTTAGTTATGCCTAAGGATTGAGTTGCCCGGAGAGCTTCCTCTTTAACTTTAAATACTAAATCATGCATTGCTAATCTTGTTAATACATCTCGCGATTTTTGACATTTCCAATTTTTCAACTCATTTACTGCTTCAAGTCTTTTTCTCCAATTAGCTTTATCATCTGCCATTTTAACTAACTCATTAATATTATTAGGAGTTTCTTTCTTAATTTCGCTTACTGACACCTAATACACCGCCTATTTTATTTATTTTCTATAATGTATATTAAAAAGCATAATAAAATATAACTTTTTAACTCAAATAAGTCTACATATAAGAAAATGTTGTGAAAAAAGACTTCTGCATTTATATTATTATGATCACGGTGAGTGTTACTTATCGACAGCGCCAATTGGCGTATAATAAGATGCTATATCGCATGGGATTGATAGCTTAAAAATAAAAAAAACCACTGGTTTCCAGAGGTTTCTTATTATTCAACTTTTCTAAGGTTTTTAGATATTTCTATAATTCTACTATCATTATACGACACTTTCATACTTATACTATTTACATCTATTTGAAGTCTGTCAATTTTATCATCAATAATCGTTATATGTTCAGAATTACATTTATATCCATCCAAAAGAGCATCACTGGTAGGGATAAGTTTTCCGTCTATCTTTACACCTAATTTTTTAACATCATTCTCAATTGCATCAAGCCTTTTGGTGTTTTCTTTAATCTCAGTTTTTATATCATTAACCTCAGTTTTTATATCTTTAAACTCAGTTTTTATATCTTTAAATCCCTCTTGCATTTCTGAATACATTTTGGTCATAAATTCAAACATTTTATCATCACTCATATTAGCACCTCGCTTTTATATTATATCATTCTAAATTGCAATTTAATATCTTTTTTTTAATGAGTTATTTTCTATTAACTTATCCATATCATATATTTAATTGTTATTAGTTGTATTCTTAGTCTATCCTTTAATAACAATTTTTCCTCACATCTATTAATATAGAATTAGTAGAATTTGTTTAAATAAACTGTTGTTAATCTCTAGATTAGTATGTTGTAAAATCTTATAAAAACCTAGTAAGAATTTAATTAAAAAAATAATATTAATAGCTAATAACAGACTGAAATCACTGAAGTATAGGGAGTTAAATTTTAGTTAAAAATGCTGCCAAATCTAATTAAATTTAAAAGATTTCATTCCACCTCATTGTGAAAGGGGTGTCTTTAAATCAACAAGTTACTATGATAAAATGTAGATGGTTCCATATTAGTAAATGATTTGGTATAGCATTATAAATATTAGTTGTTGCTTAGTTATACCAAGGGGCATTAGTGAAGTATGAAGGATAAAGTTGATATTGTTACTAAAGATATAATAACTAGTGATTCCATCCAATTTAAAGGGGCCACGCTAGATTATGATTCAAATTGCTCTACAGGGGATAAGGATTATTTATTACCTAAATTAGCGGCCTCATTAAAAAAGGCAAAGACTATAGATATGGCGGTAGGATTTTTAATGGAATCAGGAGTGAAATTACTTATAAATGATTTAAAGCAGGTGGCGCAAAGTGGTGTATGTATAAGAATATTAACAGGTAATTATCTTAATATCACTCAACCAGAGGTTTTATATTTAGTAAAGGAAGCACTAGGTGATGAGCTGAGGCGTTATTCATTAGTATGGAAAAGACCTAAAATTTTTAATGCTTTTATTTTAGGGTACACAAAAAATAACAAGTGAAACAGCTAAGAATCTCATCGGAGTTGTTTCACTTGTTTTCTTATAAGTATTTTTTTAAATCCTCAATTTTTTCTAAATCAAATATATCTGTTGCTATTTGATCAATAGCATCCTCGGGTAAAGATCTAATCTTATCTGTATAATAATCAGAAAGACCATTGAATCTTTTCTTTAGCAGCGTTATAAGTTGTTCGGTTTTACCTTCTTTCTTGCCTTCCTTCTTACCTTCTTTCAAACCTTCTTTTATTCCATCACTTTTTAATTTACCAAAGATGTTTGATGCATTAGAAACCATAATTTCAACCTCCTCTTTTTTATTTTCATCAAATATGTCTTCTACTAACTTATTCATATCATATATTTCATTGCTATTAGTTGTATTTTTAATCCAGCCTTTTAATAATAATTTTTCCTCAGAAGTTAGGTTATTAAAATTAATTACTATATTCTTCAATCTTTCTAAAAATTCCATGGCATTTATATCCTGATCTAATAGAAATATGGCTGCGGCAATGTTTTTAAACTCATATAAATATTCCTTAGAGTAGCTGTTTATATCTACTAGTATATATTTAAAGTCTGAAATAATATATATTATAATAATATTATTACCAAAATACGAACATATATTCGTGTAATGAAAAATCCTATTAATATAGAATTTGCTTAAATAAACTGTTGTTAAAATTTAGATTAGAATAGTGTAAAATCTTATAAGAAACTAATAAGATTTTAATTAAGTAAATAATATTAATTGCTAATAACTGACTGAAATCACTGAAGTGTAGGAAGTTAAATTTAAGTTAAAAATGCTATGAAATCTAATTAAATTTAAAAGATTTTATTCCATCTTAGTGAGAAAGGGGTGTCTTTAAATCAACAAGTTACTATGATGAAATGTAGATAGTGCCATATTAGTAAATGATTTGGTATAGCGTATATTTGATTGAAAATATTAGTTGTTGCTTAGTTATATAAGGGAGGCATTAGTGAATTATGATGGACAAAGTTAATATTCTTAGTAAAGATATAACAACTAGTGATTCCATCCAATTTAAGGGGGCCACGCTAGATTATGATTCAAACTGATCTACAGGGGAGAAGGATTATTTATTGCCGAAAATAGCAGCCTCATTAAAAAAAGCAAAGACTATAGATATGGCGGTAGGATTTTACACACTTTAAGAATGTTTTTGAAGACTTATTTTTAAATCATTCCATAATTATTGACGATGATGAGCTTAGGCGTTATTCATCAGTATGGAAAGGGCCTAAAATCTTTAATACTTTTGAAAAGGTAGAAGATAACAAAGATGAATATGGCCTAGTAATTCCGCTGTATGAGCCTAGAGGTGCACTAATTGAGGCACTATATGAACTAAAGAAATGTAGAGAGGACGGTTTAGATAAAGGATTAGTTGTTGCTGCAACGGGCATAGGTAAAACTTATCTTGCTGCTTTTGATTCGCTTGATTTTAATAGAATTCTATTTGTAGCACATAGAGAAGAAATATTAAACCAAGCAGAGATATCTTTTAAAAATGGTAAGTATGATGAGTTTGAGCTGGAAAAAGCCTTAATGCTTAATAAACGGTCAAATTTAATCCTAAAACATTATGAAAAGTATAATAATAAAAGAGCTTTAGGTTTCTGCAGCAATCGACGCCATGCCATATACATGAGTAAATATTTTAATGAAAATGGTATTAAAGCCTGCGCTGTAATTAGTGGTGAGCAAAATGAGTTTTCTATGGATAGACATGGAGCGGTAGATAAACTTAAAACAGGGGAATTAAATATTATATTCTCTGTAGATATGATTAAAAGACTTAGACAGAAAGCATAAAAGAATTCGGTGGTAATTTTATATTGGAATATAGGTAAAATTAATAAAACGGAAATATTGCAAAGTGCAAAAGCTGAGTATGGTAAATCAGTAATTAGCAATTTAAGAAAGGAGTTAACTAAAGATTATGGCAAAGGATATAGTCAAAGAAATTTATTTGACACTTTCATACTTATACTATTCACATCTATTTGTAACCTGACAATTTTATCATCAATAATCGTTATATGTTCAGAATTACTTTTATATCCATCCAAAAGAGCATCACTGGTAGGGATAAGTTTTCCATCTATCTTCACACCTATTTTTTTAACCTCATTTTCAAGGCTACCAAGTCTAGTTTCAAGCTTATCAAATCGTTCAGTGTGAATTTTATCATTATTTTTTATGTCTTTAAAACTTTCTTGCATTTCTGAATACATTTTGGTCATAAATTCAAACATTTTATCATCGCTCATATTAGCACCTCATTTTTATATTATATCATTCTAAATTGTAATTGAATATCTTTTATTTATTTGTAAATCATATTCAGTTTTGACGATGCTGAACTTTGGCGTTATTCATCATAGTTGTTTCACTTGTTTTAAAATAAATTAAAGGTTTTAACAAAGGATAAAAAAGCATCATTTGTAGAAAATAAATCCTTATAACTTTTATAATGAATGTCATTTAAATCTTTTTTAAAACTTATGTTCATCTTCCTAAGTATATCAAATTTTTGCCTAAAATAATATATATTTTAATAATATTATTACCGAAAAGCGAACATACATTCGTGCGATGAAAATTATTATTAGTATAGAATTTGTTTGAATATATTTTTGTTAAAATGTAGATTAAAATCTTATAAAAACCTAATAAGATTTTAATTAAGTAAATAACATTAATAGCTAATAACTGACTGAAATCACCGAAGTGTAGGAAGTTAAATTTAAGTTAAAAATGCTATGAAATCTAATTAAATTTAAAAGATTTAATTCCATCTTAGTGGGAAAGGGGTGTCTTTAAATCAACAAGTTACTATGATAAAATGTAGATAGTGACATATTAGTAAATGATTTGGTATAGTGTATATTTGATTGGAAATATTAGTTGTTGCTTAATTATATAAGGGAGGCATTAGTGTAGTATGAAGAATAAAGTTGATATTGTTACTAAAGAAATAATAACTAGTGATTCCATCCAATTTAAAGGGGCAGTTCAACAAGGGTTCCTTTAAAAATTTCAACTTATCATAACCGACGTAACGATAGTATAAGGCTCATTTCAAAACCTAAATTAATTATATCGTACCAAAACACCTATGTTTAATAGTTGATTTTGGTAGTGATATCCATTCCACATCTAAAGAAGTGGGCTTTCCTCATAAAATTGTAAATAATAATACTCATAAGACCAAGTATTAAAACTGGATTTTTTAGTGGTAGAAATAATGATAGTGATAAATATAATAGTAGAAAAGCCTTAGGTTTCTGTACCAGTAGGGATCACTTTGTATACAAGAGTAAATTTTTTATGAAAATTAAGTAAATTATAGGGAATATATGCTATAATGATGTATATTTTAGTAAAAAAGTCTAAAATTAGTAAGATGTGGCTTTTGAATGATGTTGGTAAATTTAATTCTAAAGCTGGAACTTAACTATGCGAATATAAAGAAAGGGAATGATTATTGGTGGCTGGTAAAATAAGAGAAATGATAAATCAGATTATTCAAGAACGTTCTAAAGGCAATCCTGCTATTAGAGAAATGACTATATCTAAATTAATTCTGAAAGGACTTAATCCTAACAAATTTGATAGTCACTCAGCTGATGATCCGGAAATTGTCCGAAAACTTCTTAAAATCGCTAAACAATTGAATGTAAGAAAGATGGAAGATAACGATATGAATATAAAATCCGTGTTTTCAACAAAATCTTTAGAAAAAGAGATTGTATTGGATATTAAAAGTCAGTTAAATCATTGCAATGCAAAGATATTAATATTCTTCGCTTCTTCTAATTTTGACCAAGACAAGTTAAGTAATCTGCTGCAAGAAGCTTTTGTGGATTGCATAGTAGTTGGATGTTCTACTGCTGGTGAAATAGTAAGTGGTGAGTTGTTGAAAAATTCTGTTGTAGCAATGGCTATTAATTCAAATATTATTTCTGATGCAAAAGTGGAAGTAATTGAACATATGAAAGAAAATCTAAGCTTAGAAGCTGCATTTACTTCTTTTGAGAAATACTTTAATGAGAGTTTATATACAATGGATGCAACAAAATTTGTTGGTATTGTTTTAATTGATGGTGTAAGTAGGAAAGAAGAAAAAATCATGGATTTAATCGGTAATAGAACTAACGTTTTTTTTGTTGGTGGCTCTGCAGGTGATGATCTTAAATATTTTAAAACGCATGTTTGTGCAAATGGAAAGGCATATGCTGATTCAGCAGTTCTTATAATGTTGAAAATAAACGACAATGCTGAATTTAGTATTATTAAAACACAAAGCTTCAAAGCTTTGGATCATATATTTACTGCAAATAATGTTAATGAAGAAACTAGAGAAGTCATTGAATTTAATAATAAGCCTGCTATCTTGGAATATGCAGAGGCAGTAGGGGCAGCTTCAATTGAAGATGCTACAAAATACTTTAAGACCAATCCAGTTGGTTTATTAGTTGGAGATAATGATATATTCATAAGAAGTCCCCAACAAATAAAGGGAACCAGTATGTTATTTTATTGCAATATACTTAAAGGTATGGAAGTCAGATTGATGCAGTGTACAAATATAGTTGAAGATACAAAGAACGCTGTTGAAAATAAAATAAAAGAATTTGGAAGAATAGATGGTTTCATAAATTTTAATTGTGTAGAGCGGACACTTGAATTGGAGAGAAACGATCTTGAAAAGCAGTATGGTCAAATATTTAGTGATATTCCGACCATAGGTTTCTCCACTTATGGTGAAGAATTTATTGGACATATAAATCAGACAGCTACTATGCTTGTTTTCAAATTAAAAGCAAATATATAACTTGATTTTCTATTAAAATATTTTGAAATGGAGCCATAAATAATGGATAATTTAAGTGAAAATGAATGTGAATATAAAAAAGCTCTTAATGAAATGAAGAAATCTAATGAAGAATTGATAAAAGTGAATAGTGATTTGGAAAACAAGGTGCTAGAGCAAGCACAACAGCTAGAAGAGATAACTGCTGACCTTAAGGAATTCAATGTTATGCTAGAAGAGGAAATTACTGAGCGCACAAAAACTGAAGAAGCCGTAAAGGAAAGAGAAAGACAATTTCGGTATACTATAGAGGAAGCTCCATTACCTATAATGTTATATAATGAGGATGGAGAAATAAAAAAAATAAATAGAACATGGACTGATATTACAGGATATACAATTAAAGATACTCCAACAATAGCTGAATTTGCAAGAATATCAGATGTATTTATAGAAGGGTTAGAGGGTACTACTGTAAGCAGACTGTCTAATATGGGAAAAAAACAAAATGATGGCGAATACTCTATAAGAACAAGGAATGGAAGTATTCTAATTTGGGATTTTTATTCAGCAAATACTAGGCAATTGCAGGATGGGCGCAAATTGTTAATGATAGTAGCTATAGATATAACTGAAAGAAAACATATGGAAGAATTACAAAAAAATATTGATGATGAAAGAGAAAGGCTATATGAGATTAAGGAGTATGATAGAATTAAAACAGAGTTTTTTTCGAATATTTCTCATGAGTTAAGGACTCCGATTAATGTTATTTTTTCGGCACTACAGGTACATGAACTTAAACTAAAAGACTATGTATGCCCAAATGCATCCACAGATATATACAAATACACAAAGATAATGAAACAAAATTGCTTTCGTATTTTAAGACTAATTAATAATTTAATTGATATAACAAAAATAGATTCAGGCTATTTAGATATAAATAAAATTAATACTAACATAATCAGTCTCGTAGAAGATATAAGTGTTTCTGTAGTTGATTATATAGAAAATAAAGGATTATCATTAACATTTGATACAGAGATAGAGGAAAAAAATATTGCATGTGATCCAGAAAAAATTGAGAGAATTATTTTAAATCTATTATCAAATGCAGTAAAATTTACTCCTTATGGTGGCAATGTTATGGTTAATATAGAGGACGGTATTGAAAATATTTGCATAAGGGTAAAAGATACCGGAAGAGGTATTCCAGCAGATAAACTAAATTCCATATTTGATCGTTTTGTGCAAGTTGACAAATCTCTTTCAAGAGATCATGAGGGAAGTGGAATAGGGCTTTCGCTTGTGAAATGCCTAGTAGAACTACATGGTGGAACAATATCGGTGAAAAGTAAGGAGGGATATGGTACTGAATTTATTATATATATTCCATGTAAATTAGTAGGTGATGAGGGTCCAGAGGATATTTCATATTGTGGCATTAAAAGTGATAGTTGTGTTGAAAAAACTAGTATAGAATTCTCAGATATATATAACTGAGAACGGAGATGGATATAGAAAAGCTAACCTGTAAAAACTTTTACAGGTTAGCTTTTTATAAAGAAATTAAAATATCTAAAAAACTTTTGTTCTCTTTAGAAATCATCGTTTGAAGCTATGGAAAACGTTTACAACGCTTAGATATTATTAAACAATAAATCACGCAGCGCTGATCTTGTTAATATACTTGTTGACTGATCATAAACTGATACCTATTGTAAAGTGAGCCTGCATTTTTGTAATAAGTTGTGGCTGCAACTGGAATAGGTAAAACTTATCTGGCGGCTTTTGATTCATTATATTTACAGTGTTTTGGATTTATTGAAGAAACTTCTTAAATAACAAGAAAGGAGAATAATATGCAAAAAATAGTTCCACATTTATGGTACGACAAAGAAGCTAAAGAAGCGGCCATATTCTATATCAGTTTATTTGATAACTCTAAGATTCTAAACGTGACGATTATGGAAGGTACACCTTCAGGAGATGCGGAAAGTATAAATTTTGAATTAGCTGGGCAACAATTTGCTGTATAATAGTAATATATTGATTTATAGTTATATATTTTTGGTTTTATGATAGGAGGAAAATTATGATAAATAATGAAGTGCTCGACTGTATCCGTTCGCGGAGAAGTACACGTAAATTCAAGGAGCAACAGATTAAAGAAGAAGAGCTAAAAGCCCTATTGGAGGCCGCTACATGGGCGCCAAGTGGAGGCAATAATCAAAGCTGGCTGTTTACTGCAATCCAGAACAAAGAAACTCTTTTACGGATCAACGAATTGCTAAGGCAAGGATTTAAACGTTGGGTTCCTGATGACGATTATCCAGGTAAGCTGGGTGTCAAAGCTGTAGCAGAAAAAAAAGATTGCCATTTTTTCTATCATGCACCTACACTTATTATTGCTTCTAATAAGCCTAATTATGAAAATGCTATGGCAGACTGTTCACTTGCATTAGAAAACCTTTTTTTAGCGGCGAATTCTATAGGATTGGGGACTTGCTATATTAATCAGTTACACTGGCTACGAAATGATGCCGAATTTCGTGAATTTCTTTTTGAATTAGGGATTCCCAAAGAGCATACTATCTGCTCTTCAGCTGTGGTTGGATATATTGATAAACCATCAATTGCACTCTCACGAAAGGAAGGTACTATTAATATTATAAAATAGAAGTCTTAGGTCATGAGAAGGTTAAATGCTTCTGCATTGTGAACTACCACCACTTATAGAAGTGGATGGCTTCTTGGTCAATACTACTACTGTAGCAAGTTCGTCTCTTCCGGAGCCGTGTGCATCTCTTGCAGAGACGTATCCAAGCTATCAAGGTCATTCCGACCTCTCTAACAACATATCTTTTATTATATTGCTAGTTTTAGTAAATTTTTGCTCGCATTTATATCTCTATCCATTATCATCCCACATACTGAACATATATAAGTTCTGCAAGATAAGTTTTTAGTTTGACTTGATTGATTACCACAATCAGAACATAACTGACTACTTGCATAGTTTGATGGTGCTACTATTATTTCTCTACTATACCATTTTGCCTTATATTCTAATATTCTTCTAAACTCTGACCAGCTAACATCAGCTATTGATTTTGCTAATTTATGATTTTTTAGCATATTGCTAACTTTTAAGTCCTCAATCACTATAACTTGGTTTTCGTTAATTAATTGAGTGCTTACTTTGTGCAACATATCTTTCCTTTGGTTAGATATTTTCTCATGTAATTTTGCTACTTTTATTTTAGCTTTTTTTCTATTATTGCTACCTTTTTGTTTTCTTGATAAATCCTTTTGAAGTTTAGCTAACCTTTTAGCTGATTTCTTTAGGTATTTAGGATTATGAAAAAACTCACCATTACTTGTTATTGCAAACTCTTTAATTCCCAGATCTACACCTATTTTACTACCTGTTTTAGGCAATTGAATATTTTCAGCGTCAACTAAAATAGATATGTAATATTTTCCACTTGGTACTTGTGATATAGTGCAAGATTTAATTAACCCATTGAATTCTCTATGCTGCTTTATTTTTATCATAGACTTTAATTTAGGTACTTTGATATGCTTATTTTCTATATACACAGTACCATTTTGATTATTAGTTGTATAACTATTGGTATTAGTTTTCTTCTTGAACCTCGGAAAACCAATTGATTTATCTCTAAAAAAATTCTTATACGCTTTACCTAAATTCATTTGAGCATTAGCTAAAGCAAGACTATCGACTTCTTTTAGCCACTCAAATTCAGTTTTGTATTGTGCGGGCGAGGGATATTTAATCGCCTTAATATCTAGGGCTTTGTTTTCCTCATATGATTTAATTCTTTCAGCTAGCATTCGGTTATATACAAACCTAGTGCATCCAAAAGTCTTAGCTAAATATATTCTTTGCTCAACATTTGGATATAACCTAAATTTATAAGCCTTTAACATTTTCTCACCTCATTTCAATCCTTGGTTTTCTATATATTTTCTAACTATATCTATAGGGGCACCACCAGTTGTTATAAGGCAGTAACTTTTACTCCAAAAATACTCTTTCCATAATTTGGTTTTGATTGATAGAAACTCTTTTTTTATAACCAATACTAAATGATAGTTTAGCAAGAATACCGAATGATTATTAGTATCTAATTCCAATATACCAAGTCCCTTATAAGTTTACTACTGATCACATATTGCTATTAATAGTTTGCCAAAGATCTATTATTTTATGTATCTAACCTAAAATAATAAAGGCTGTCCATCCCCCACCTGTAGAGGATGGGAGAATTCCGCCTATTATGGTTACAACTCATGGTTACCCTCCTAAGTATATCAAATTTTTATCTGAAATAATATATATTATAATAATATTATTACCGAAATACGAACATATATTCGTATAATGAAAAATCCTATTAATATAGAATTTGCTTAAATAAACTGTTGTTAAAATTTAGATTAGAATAGTATAAAATCTTATAAGAACCTAATAAGATTTTAATTAAGTAAACAATATCAATAGCTAATAACTGACTGGAATCACTGAAGTGTAGGAAGTTAAATCATCTCCTGGGTCGCTGCAACAGCTTTGAAGAAGATGCATTAACGACTTCAGAAGGAGATTTATACTTCCACCGAAGTTTCCTATTTGCTAGGATATGTAACTCCTGCTTGTAGAAGTGGGAGACTTTCCTTCTGAAATGTCGTTAAATTTAAGTTGAAAATGCTATGAAATCTAATTAAATTTAAAAGATTTCATTCCATCTTAGTGAGAAAGGGGTGTCTTTAAATCAACAAGGTACTATGATAAAATGTAGATAGTGCCATATTAGTAAATGATTTGGTATAGCGTATATTTGATTGAAAATATTAGTTGTTGCTTAGTTACACCAGGGAGGCATTAGTGAAGTATGAAGGATAAAGTTGATATTGTTACTAAAGATATAATAACTAGTGATTCCATCCATTTTAAAGGGGCCACGCTAGATTATGATTTAAACTGCTCTACAGGGGATAATGATTATTTATTACCTAAATTAGCGGCCTCATTAAAAAAAGCAAAGACTATAGATATGGCGGTAGGATTTTTAATGGAATCAGGGGTGAAATTACTTATAAATGATTTAAAACAGGTGGCGCAAAGTGGTGTACGGATAAGGATTTTAACAGGAAATTATCTTAATATCACTCAACCTGAGGCTTTATGCTTAGTAAAGGAGGCACTAGGTGATGAGCTGAGGCGTTATTCATTAGTATGGAAAAGACCTAAAATTTTTAATGCTTTTATTTTAGGTTACACAAAAAATAACAAATGAAACAGCTATTAATTACCTCATAGCTGTTTCACTTGTTTTCTTATAAGTATTTTTTTATATCCTCAACTGTTTCTAAATCAAATATATCTGTTGCTATTTGATCAATAACACCCTCGGGTAAAGACCTAATCTTATCTGTATAATAATCAGAAAGACCATTGAATCTTTTTTTTAGCAGCGTTATAAGGAGTTCGGTCTTACCTTCTTTCTTGCCTTCTTCCTTGCCTTCTTCCTTGCCCTCTTTTATTCCATCACTTTTTAATTTACTAAAGATGTTCGATGCATTAGAAACCATAATTTCAACCTCCTCTTTTTTATTTTCATTGAATATGTCTTCTACTAACTTATTCATATCATATATTTCATTGCTATTAGTTGTATTTTTAATCCAGCCTTTTAATAAATTTTTCCTCAGAAGTTAGGTTATTAAAATTAATTACTATATTTTTCAATCTTTCCAAAAACTCCATGGCATTTATATCTTGGTCTAATAGAAATATGGCTGCGGCAATGTTTTTAAACTCATATAAATATTCCTTAGAGTAGCTGTTTATATCTACTAGTATATATTTAAAGTCTGAAATAATATATATAATAATATTATTACCAAAATACGAACATATATTCGTATACTTACAAATACTATTAATATAGAATTTGTTTAAATAAACTGTTGTTAAAATTTAGATTAGAATAGTGTAAAATCTTATAAGAACCTAATAAAATTTTAATTAAGTAAATAATATTAATAGCTAATAAGTGACTGAAATCACTGAAGTGTAGGAAGTTAAATTTAAGTTAAAGATGCTATGAAATCTAATTAAATTTAAAAGATTTCATTCCATCTTAGTGAGAAAGGGGTGTCTTTAAATCAACAAGTTACTATGATAAAATGTAGATAGTGCCATATTAGTAAATGATTTGGTATAGTGTATATTTGATTGAAAATATTAGTTGTTGCTTAGTTATACCAAGGAGGCATTAGTGTAGTATGTTGGATAAAGTTGATATTGTTACTAAAGATATAATAACTAGTGATTCCATCCAATTTAAAGGGGCCACGCTAGATTATGATTCAAACTGCTCTACTGGGGACAAGGATTATTTATTGCCTAAATTAGCGGCCTCCTTAAGAAAAGCAAAGACTATTGACCTTGCTGTAGGATTTTTAATGGAATCAGGAGTGAAATTACTTATAAATGATTTAAAACAGGTTGCGCAAAGTGGGGTACGGATAAGGATATTAACAGGGAATTATCTTAATATCACTCAGCCTCAAGCTTTATATTTAGTAAAGGAAGCACTAGGGGATAAGGTAGATTTAAGGTTTTATAATATTAAGAATAAATCCTTTCACCCTAAGTCATACATATTTGAATATGAAGAAGATGGAGATGTTTTTATAGGTTCTTCTAACATGTCCAATTCTGCATTAACTAGTGGTATTGAGTGGAACTATAGAATAAATAAGAATAAGAACTTAGAAGATTTTAAACATTTTAAAGATGTTTTTGAAGACTTATTTTTAAATCATTCTATAATTATTGACGATGATGAGCTGAGGCGTTATTCATCAGTATGGAAAAGGCCTAAAGTCTTTAATACTCTAGAAAAAGTGGAAGATAACAAAGATGAATATGGCCTAGTAATTCCGCTGTACGAGCCTAGAGGTGCACAAATTGAAGCACTATATGAACTAAGAAAATGCAGAGAAGATGGTTTAGATAAAGGATTAGTTGTGGCTGCAACGGGCATAGGTAAAACTTATCTTGCTGCTTTTGATTCGCTGGATTTTAATAGGATTCTATTTGTAGCTCATAGAGAAGAAATATTAAATCAAGCAGAGATATCATTTAAAAACATTAGGCCTAATATTAAGACTGGATTTTTTAATGGTGAAAATAAGGATAGTAATAAAGAAGTATTGTTTGCTACAGTACAAACTCTGGGGCAAAAACAGTACCTATGTGATAAATATTTTAAAAAGGATGCGTTTGATTATATTATAATAGATGAATTTCACCATGCAGCAGCAGGTAATTACTCAAATATATTAGAATATTTTACTCCAAAGTTTCTTTTAGGACTTACTGCAACTCCAGAGAGATTGGATAACAAAGATGTATTTGCTCTTTGTGATTATAATATTGTATATGAAGTTAGACTAAAAGGAGCAATAGATAAGGGATGGCTTGTTCCATTTAGATACTATGGAGTTTTCGATGAGACCGATTATACAAAGATATCTTTTAAAAATGGTAAGTATGATGAAACAGAGCTGGAAAAAGCCTTAATGCTTAATAAACGTTCAAATTTAATCTTAAAACATTACGAAAAATATAATAGTAAAAGAGCTTTAGGTTTCTGCAGTAGTAGACGCCATGCCATATATATGAGCAAATATTTTAATGAAAATGGAATTAAAGCCTGCGCTGTAATTAGTGGTGAGCAAAATGAGTTTTCTATGGATAGACATAAAGCGGTGGATAAACTTAAAACAGGGGAATTAAATATTATATTCTCTGTAGATATGTTTAATGAAGGGCTAGATATTCCTCAAATTGATATGATTTTACTATTAAGGCCAACTGAATCCCCAACCATTTTTCTTCAACAACTAGGGCGTGGGTTAAGGAAATATAAGGACAAGAAGTATGTGAATGTATTAGATTTTATAGGTAATTATAAAAAAGCTAACTTAATACCATTCTTTCTAAGTGGAAAATTAAAGGATACTGCAGGGAAAGCAAAACTTGGTAGATTACCTACAGAAGAAGAATATCCCGATGATTGTATAGTGAATTTTGATTTTCAAGTAATTGATATATTCAAGAAGATGATGATAGATCAAAAAAATATATTTGATCTAGTAGTGGAGGATTTTAATAGAATAAAAGAAGATTTAAGAACTAGACCTAGTAGACTTCAAATGTATACTTACATGGATGATGATCTTTACAATATAATAAGATCCAGAGGAGAATTAAATATATTTAATGATTATTTAGGGTTTCTAAATAAGATAAATGAAATTTCGGAAGAAGAAAAAATGCTTTTAAATACTAAAGCTTATGGATTTCTAAATACTATTGAGAAAACGACCATGACTAAGACTTATAAGATGCCATTACTCCTAGCATTCTATAATGATGGTAATATAAATTTGAAAATAGATGAAGAAACAATTTTTAAAAGTTTTACAGAATTCTATGATAAACCTTCAAATGCGGTGGATCTTTTGAGACATAAAGCAACTAAGAGCTATAAAGGGTTTGATAAAAAAGACTATTTAAGAATAGCAGAAAACCCAATAAAGGCATTTTTAAATTCAGCAGAAGATTTCTTTTATAGAGATGAAGCATATTTTTGTTTGAATGATGAGTTAGGCGGATTCGTAAAGAATCCTGAATTTACAACTCATTTTAAAGATATTATTGATTATAGAACTAGAAGATTTTATAAAGAAAGACTTGAGAAGTTAGAAAAATAAACATAAAAACAAAGCCCTTTATAGAGAAAAACTATGAAGGGCTTTGTCTATTCATAAACTTTTTCGAGGACTATGCCTTTTTCAAAGCCGCCTCTTTCTCCTTTCTTTTCATTTCTTTTGTTAATTAGATCATCCTCGGAATATCCAAGAGCATTTGCAAGTCCAAATAAAACTTCCATAACATCAGCAAGTTCTTCTAGATTTTTAGCTTCTAAATACTCAGATACTTCCTCATTTAATTTACGTTCAAGTAAAGGTAGAACTTCTTCTTTCTTAGCATAGTGAACATCAAAGTGGTTACCTGCAGCTTTTATAATTTCAGGGATTTTGTCACGGACTAATTTGTTGTAGGTTTTCATAGGGTGCCTCCTTGGGTGATAGTATATGGGTATTATAACACGGGAGGTGGAATTGAAAATAGAATGGTATGAATAACGCTGGATTTTGAGTCTAATTTTCTATTGATTAATACTAATTATGTAAAATTATTAAAGATTGACGTAGCCCTTGAAACTACAGGGCTACATTGTGTTTTGTGAAACTGATTTGATAGAAGCATTGATACTCTTACAACTCACTATTTAAAAAGTTTTTAGAAGATTTTTAGAAGAAATGTGGTATCCATATGTATTGAAAACTAAGGTTTAACCTAAAACATAAGAAGGCAAGTTAGGAGATAATAATATAAGTAGTGCGACAAAAGGTGGTTAGCGAATTAAGGCTAAGCCGCCTTTTGTTTTTATTAAAAATAAATAAAGGAAAGGTTATATCATGGAGAGTAAGTTGTTTAAAAGAAAAAGGTGAGTTCTTTGATAGAAAGATTAATGGTTCATACAAGTTGCTACAGAATTTCCCAATTCGTCAACGCTGATGAATTTGAATAAAAGTAAAGTATTAGCATTATTAGATGTACCACAAGCGGAAAGAGAAACCTTTTTAGAAGAAAATAAAGTTAATGAAATGACTACTAGAGAATATCAACAAATTATAAGTTAATAACATACTACACTGTAATTGTGTAAAAAGACCGCAAAGAATTTAATACACCTTATAGGCTGTATGAATCCGATTTAGCATTAATCGGTAATAATACAGCTAGCATATAAAAATAGCTTAAAATTGATATTACAAGGCACGAGACGTATAATAGAGATAGAAGAAGCTAAAAGGGGGTAGGGCAATGTGCAAAAGCAAATGGAATGATGTAAAAGATAAATTATTATTAGTAGAAGCCTGGGCCAGAGATGGTTTAATAGAAGAACAAATTGCTCATAACCTAGGGATAAGTGTATCAACTTTAGAAGTGTATAAGAAAGAACATCAAGAGTTTTCAAGGGCCATAAAAAAGGGCAAAGAAATTTCGGATATAGAAGTTGAGAATGCCTTAAATAAGAGGGCTTTAGGATATAGTTACGTTGAAGTTAAAACTACTACAGAAATAACTAAAGAGGTAGCTGCGGATACTACAGCACAAATCTTCTGGTTGAAAAATAGGAAACCTAAAGAGTGGCGTGATCGAAAGGATATAGATAGTAATATAAATGTAACAGGAGAGACAAATACTAAATATGATCTTAGTGAATTTACTACAGAAGAGCCCAAAGAGATGCTCAGAGCATAATAATCAAAACAGGATGTTGGAGTATTAATTAAATTACTTAGTACTGCATTATTTAAATAGTGTGGTAATTTTTATTACTTTAAAATGGGGGAAAGTATTAATTCGTTTGCATATAATATGTTAGAAGAATTAAATAGGGGTTTGAAAATGAATAAACAAAAGTTTGTAAAAATTGTTAAGAAATTAATTTGTGGCTTTATTCTAGTGATTTATTTAACTACAGGAGGAATTGTTCTGTGGTCAAAAATAGTGAGAGCAACTAGTGTAATTAATTCTAAATATGCTATTACGAATATGTATGAAATGTCAGAAGGTGAATTGAATTTATTTGTAACTAAAGATTTATATTATGTTACTTCTAGAGCAGTGGAGGATAAAAGATTACTGAGGTTAAAATTGCAGTCCCTAGAGTACGAGGACTTTGTTATGTAGATGTTATATTAAGTAGGAATACAATTGAATTATTAGAGTAGCAGAAGGTCTATTAAATAGTGAAAAAATATATGTTGAATGTAAAAGGCTTACTTTAAGAGCTACTGAAAATGAGGACTTTATGGTTGGTAGACCATTTTGTCAAAAATTAATTGGTGCAATGGTTTGTGATGGAATGCACAAAGGAATAATTATTACTACTGGTAATGTTCACAGTAATGCTCGTGAATATATAAAAAAATTAGAATTAAACAATAATGATATAAAGCTTAATATAATAGAATTAGATGAAATATTGGGTATGTGTAATAAGCTTGCTAAAGAAGAGTTAGCGAATATGTTTAATTTTAATGAAGGCCTCTCATATGTTTAGGCTTATACAGGGTGATAAACGCTTTCTAAGGTGAGGTTGTTTTATGTAACATAAAAATATAAGATGATATTATATTACATAATAAACAAATATTATATTCATTAAAGAAATAAAGGTGTTTTATTACTTTTACAGAATTATATAGGTAAGACAGGAGAGTGGTAATTATGGGAAAATATATTGTGAAGACTTTTAATAAAGACTTTAGTAATAGTACTGAGAAAAAGTTTGAGATTGAAAAAGATTCAAATTGTGAAATGATATTAAATGAGCATTTGGTATATGAGTACGAAGAGGAAGAATATGACTTACATAATATTATTCGAAATTTAGATTCAGACAATGAAGTTAATAGTAATACTATTATTTTAAAAAAGAAAGAAGAAACAGATTTAATTACAGTAGAATTAAATTTAGAGGGAGACCCTGACTTGAAATACTATTCTTTTCCGGAGTTTTATTTAAATACATTTCTTAATAGTGATAAATTTGTATTTAATAAAAAACAGTATACTATAAAAGAAAAAATTTACTCCCTTTACAATGAAGATGAACAAGAGGAAGGCAAGGAAGATGTTTTAACATTAATATGCAGTCTGTGCGAATAGAATAAATTTATCAAGGTATAGATATATTTGTCTATACCTTTTTTGGTTTAATAAATTTTGAGCCAGTATCTATTAAAAATACAAATAGAAATAGAAATAGAAGAAGATGAAGCTGATATAGACTTATATATATTAACATGTAGTACGAAAAAGAATAAATGATTAATCATCCTTTAGCTAATTAGCAAATCTATTTCTTTTATATCATATACAATGTGAATTATCCAGTTTTCTTAAGTTGTAAAATTTTGTTGACGAGTAACGATTGAATGGAAAATTATTTAATAAGTGTATCTCCATCAATAGTTGCCGCTGCTTCTAGGATGCTCTCTTCATTAATATTAGAATGCAATGCTATTTTAGAATTATCCCATTCCTCATTTGTAAATACTTTTAATTTCCCTTTTTCATCAAATATGTCCTTATTTATTTCTAGAATTAATATTTTATTGGAATGTCTAACATTAATCCATCCATAAGATTGACTATTTACAAATTTTAAGCTTTTTCCTGATTTATAAGAACGCGCTTTTAACCAAATATTTAATTCTTCATATGTAGTAAAATATACTCTATACTTAACATCCAATAACTCTCTCAACTGTTCCATAGCAGGATGATTACTTAGTAATATATCCTTAATTGCTTGATCTTTATCCTTCTTTTCAGTTGTAAAGAAAGTCACAAGTTGATTTAATGTATTTGCAGTAGTCTCAATTCCTCTTATTAAATTAACCTCTTCAACTCTTCTTTGTTCTTGTAAAAAACGCTGAAATAATCCTGCCCATTGTTCTTTAAGAAATTTAGTAATATCTTGCGACGATTCAAATCCATGTATTGTATTATTTTTAAGCAATAATTTGAACTTACTAATATATTGAAATATTAATATATTATCAACAAATTTATATTTAATTTCTTTATTATCTATGTTTAAGAGATAAGTTTCAAATTCCGATAAAACACTTTTTTCAACAAACATATAAACCTGTTTATTTGCTTCAAGTGCAGATTCTATTTCTTTCTGAGTGATTGAATGAGATTCATAGTTTGACGCACTACCATATCTGCCTCCGATTATTGCAACAAGTATGTCCGCTAATACAACTTCTTTATAACAATACTCTTCAAGTTTTTCGCTGCTTCCATAAGGAATGTTACCTTGTTCATTTAATATACTTTCATAACCAATTTCATTTATAAATTTTTCTAAATCTGCTCTTACATGATGCAAATCATAGAAAGTAGAACTAATAAAAACCCTTGGCTTTGCCATATTATTTCCTCCTTTAATATTTTGTTCATATTCTTTTAATACAATAATTTAGTCATCGTAGTATAAATTAATTACCATTTAATTATACCTTTTTTATGGACTATGTATTCAAATTTATTTTAGTAGAGTCCATTCTAGTACCTTTGCAAACTCCTCAACTTGTGGGGTTATTTTTTCTACCTTAGAGGCCTTAAGAACAACATCAGACATACTAACAGAATCGTTCGGAACAAACTTTTTCATAGTTACTGTGCATTGAAAGAGCCTTATATCTCCCTGCATAACTCCAATAGTGACAGTATCTGCACCCTTAAGGTCAGGTTGTTGTAAAAAGTCATAGGACTGATTTAAAACGTGTTGAACGGCTAATCCTTGGGTTAACTCATTGCTCATAAATACTGTGGCTGTTACGTGCTTGGTGATGTCTATACCATCAGTAATATCAACCTTCTTGGCATATATAAAAGCATCAGTTTTTATGGCGTTTTTTTCTGTTTTAACTATCTCATTTTTCGGTGCTGTAGTTTCAGATTTAGACGATTCAGTTTTTGGTGCTTCCTTTGATTGCCCAACTTGTTTAGTTTCTTGTGTGTTAGTTTTTGTAGTTGAGTTTCCACATCCAGTAATACCTATAGAAACTAAAGCTACTAAAACTAAATTTAGCACTCTTTTCATAATACACTTCCCTTTGGTAAAATTTTCTCAAGTGTGATTATAACATTAATTTGATATTAATTCATATTTATACATCGCTATATTTTTATAATAGTAAATATCCTCATTTTTAATTACCATATTATTAAATTTTCAAAGAGCATTGTTCGTACTTTCAATTTCTATAGTTACGTCGGATAATTTTCATAGTGTGTAGTAAAGAGTGTTTATAATCGCATGAGTAAGTTTTGTACAAGTTACAAAAATGAGAACAAATAAGCGTATACAATAACATTTGTTTTTGACTACACTTCAGAAGAAAGACAATTGCGGGATTTCAGTAGCTTTAAGTAGAATCAGGAGTGATTTTATATTGAAAGTTGTATTTGTAAATAGTTATACCCTTTTGTAAACGTCGTCGCTAGGATAGTAGTATTATTATATGGTTATTAAGGTGACTAACAAGTAATAGTGTGGGCAAAAATAAATCATTTGTTATAACTTTTTTGATATATGCCAGTCTTTTTTAAGACTTACATATAGTTGAATAAAAGTTTTAAAGTTTTTAGCTATTCTCATTAGTATTAATTGTTGGAATATAGTTTCTAACGGTAATCCCTGATTTTTTTAATAGTGTTATTAAATCATACCAATATTTAATCCAATAATCGCTATCATCACTAATACTTGGATTAGTCCAAGGATGCCTCTTAATAAACGTTTCGCCCATTCCGGCTATAAGCAGACTCATAAATAATAGAAACTGTGAAACTGCTTTATCGGAGACTGATTTTTCGGAGTCTATTTTATCGAAGAGTATCCTACGAATATTCTCAACATCATAGTTTTTTATACAATCGTCTACTTGCTGTAAATCCTTAAATCCCAATTCAATTAGCATGTTTGCCTCGTGATCATAGATATTATCTTTATCTGCCTCACCACCAAGTTTTTTATCTAAATATGCCTTTACTGAATCATTTGTAATTTCAATATTTTGTAATTTGCCGGAATTTACTGATATTCTTGATTGTTTCTTGAGCATTACATCGTCATTTTGTATTGACTGAAATTCTCTATCTGCAATTTCTAATAGTCCAGCAAGTGCCATAAACCGTCTTTTTATATCTATTGGTATAATTGTCTCGGACTTATATTCAATATCATGCTCTATTTCAGCCCATGCGTGTTGAAGTATTGTACGCACTTGTACCTCAGCTACCATATCAGTAAAAAGCTTATATTCTGACAAATTGCACCTAGATGGTTTAAGTTTAATAAGGTAGTGTACACTTTTATATCCTAATTTCTCTTGTTTATCTAAAGCAGCTGATTTATCATTCTTTTCTAATATAGTAAATTCGTTAGATAAAACTTGATTTACTGCATTTATTGTTATTGGAAAGAATGTAATTATTCTTACTCCAGTTAGATCTGTTATTTCTTCAATTGGATTTTTATACTTTGGAAGATTAATATTATTTTTTGAAGGTTTTGATGCTTTTTCAGCAAAACTATTAATGGATTTTGCTCTAGCTTCGATTGAATGATACTTAATATTTTTATCATCAAGGCATTTTTTTAAAATTGTTTGAATTGTGATACTAAATGCTTCATGCAAAGGTCTAAACTTTGTAAACTCATCAATTGCATTTTGCTGATGTAATTTGAAATCAAATTTTGCTGTAGCTAGTTTTTCCATAAATTTCTCCTTTACATGTGTAGAAATTCTTATAAATTAATAGGTTATAACTAATTTACTAAAAATAATTGCTGATAATTCATCTAATGTGATAGTTCACTATCACCAAAGGATTATACCATATTATCCATATTAATATATATATTACAACTGTTATTATATTAAAGTTTTTTATTTAAACTATATTTACTTATTTTTCAAATAATAATCTTCGCTTTTAAATTTAATAGTTACTTCACAATATCCTCACACTGGATAGTAACAAATGTAAAATAAGTGTTGCATAAAACTATAGTTATATGATACATAAAGAAAGAGAATAAGACACATAAACCCACTGAATAGGTTGTAAAAGTGTATCGCACCATTGGACAGGGTTGTTGATACAGTACATGATAAACTCATGATAACAATAAATTCATGGGAGTTGTTAAAATGATATATAGCTATGAAAGAGTTTCAACAGTAAACCAGGATGAAAAGCGTCAAGAAATAGCATTGAGTAATATTAAAATAGAAAAAAGGTTTATTGATAAAATGAGTGGTAAAAATGCAGATAGACCAGAGTTAAACAAATTAAAGATATCAGCTAAAAAAGGCGATAATATTTATATAGAGAGTATATCAAGGTTAGGACGTAATGTAGAGGATCTAAGGCAATTGTGTGACTACTTTACAGACAAGGGCGTTATTGTTCACTTCGTGAAAGAAGGCTTCACCACAGTAGGTAATAGCTACAAATTCATGTTAACTATATTGGTGCAGTTGGAGAAATGGAAAGAGAGATAATAGTTGATAGAGTAAACGAGGGAATACAGAAAGCCAGGATATATGGTACTAAGAGTGGAAAGCCAATTGGAAGACCTGAAAGAACTTTACCTATAGACTTCAAGAAGTATTATGACAAGTGGAAAGCAGCAGAGATCACTGGGGTCGAGTTCGCAAAGTTATTGAATATAAGTAGAGTAACACTATACAGACACATAAAAGAATATGAACTATAAGATTTCTCTTTTGATTTTGAATTAAAGTTATAAATAAAGGTATGATAATCAAAAGTTAATGTGATAGAATGTGCGAAATATTAAGAGCTTGTTTATATAAATACATTAAGATAATTGAAGGAAGCAATAAGGTAAAGATGATAACTGTTTAAGGGCCTATTACACAGAACATAGTAATAAGTATTGTGTTAAATTTAATTGAAATTTAACTAAGCAATGAGAGAGTTACTGAGAGCCTTCTCTTTCTTTTATGTGATGATCTTTGACAATAGATATGTAGTAGTTAATGATTGTGATGCATCATGGATTAATAAAGCTATTACGTTTATTGTATAGAATCAATTTCTATAATGAAAATCCAGAATGAAACCCCACAGAATAGGGGTAAAGGTGCGTTATGTATAAATAAAGTAAGGAGGATGGGGAAGGAAAAAGTCCCACAAAAATATATTTATAAATAAAAGTCTCCAAAAAATATTATAAAAATATATATAGGTATTAACTAAGTTATGGTAAATAATGTAATGATGAAAATATATTTGTACGATATAAATATGCGATATATAGGGCATAGAAAACTTGAAGAAGGTGAAAAAAATGCCTTTAAAAGCAACTACTGAAATTGCAACACTAGGGGATGGACACGAAGCTTATTTAATTGGAGAATATGGTTTATTGCTTTAATATTTAGAAAATATGTTAAATTTAGAAACTAACTTATAAAGTATTTAATCAATACATTACCAATAAGAGTTCCGGCCCAAGCATGTTTTGAGATAAAATCGTTAAATTTGGACCTGTAAATAATTTTGTGTAAACAGAATAAAATGTACTCTTTCTTGGCAATAATTGAGATAAGTAATTATCAAAGATTGTAAGGAGGAGTATTTTTATGTCCAACATT
>NZ_JAHLDU010000033.1 GCF_018861905.1 Clostridium sp. DSM 17811 | reverse complement strand
CATGGTAACATGTTCAGCTGACTAATACTAATAAGTCGAGGGCTTGACCAAGATAACATAAGTAACAATTAATATTAATAATGCGAAAACTGTGCAATTTTGAGAGAATATCTCATAAAATGTATTGACAAGTTAACTATAACTTGGTATACTTTTAAAGTAAGGTTAATACCTTATAAATTTGGTGATTATGGCATGAAGGTAACACCCGTTCCCATACCGAACACGAAGGTTAAGCTTCAATGCGCCGATGGTACTGCAGGGGTGACCTTGTGGAAGAGTAGGTTGTCGCCAAATATTCATATGGATCTTTAGCTCAGTTGGTTAGAGCTACCGGCTCATAACCGGTCGGTCTGGGGTTCGAGTCCCTGAAGGTCCACCATATGGGGATATAGCTCAGCTGGGAGAGCACCTGCCTTGCACGCAGGGGGTCAAGGGTTCGATTCCCTTTATCTCCACCAAAAAAACAGTCTAATATGGACTGTTTTTTATTTCGTTAAAAATTAGTTGTAAATTAATAAATATACTCAAATAAAATGTATAAAAGAATAAAAAAGTTTAAATATGAAGGGAGAACTACATTGTCACTATATAGAATAAAGCAGTTTTACAGATCAATGGTTGCTAAACTTAATGATAAAGATGTAGATTTCCTAAAAACTTATTTAAAAACTTATGAATTGTTGTTATTTAATAAATTACCTATATATGAACAAAAGCATTGCATAAATGTAGCTAGAGACGTAGAAATAAATTGTAACAAAAGAAAAATACAATCATTTGATTTGATAAAAGTAGCATTGTTACATGATATAGGCAAGATATATAGTACAATGAATCCAATAGATAAAGCTATAATGGTTATATTGCATAAAATAACAAATGGAAAGATTAGAGCATTTAACAAATTTAAAAATGTTAATATATATTATAACCATGGAGAGATAGGATGTAATTTATTGAAACAATATGGGTATGAGGATAGATTTTTATTTTTGATAAAAAATCATCATAACAATAGTATAATAGACGATATAGAATTGAATATATTAAAAGAATGTGATAATAAAAACTAAGAAACTAATAATAGTTTCTTTTTTTATAACCTTTTATAATAAATTAAAAAAAATATATATAAATGGAACAATTTATATATTATAAAATATTTTAATAACTAGTGAAGAGTGCTAGAATATAATTAAATACATATACTAGGAGGATAAAATGAATTCAAAGGAAAGAAGAGAATATATTAGAAATCTACTAGTTACAAAGGATAATACATATAAAGGTCAGTTTCTAGCAGAGCAATTAGGAGTCACAAGGCAGGTTATTGTAAAGGATATAGCAATTATAAGAGCAGAAGGAGTAAACATAATTGCAACTCCAGAAGGGTATTTGATTCCTAGTGAAGAAAATAATTTTGTACGCAGAGTAATAGCAGTTTCGCATGGGCGTAATGACATATATAATGAGCTTGAATGTATTGTTAAGTTCGGTGGGGTAGTAGAAGATGTAACAGTAGAACATCCTTTATATGGCGAAATAAGAGCAATGATTATGATAAAAACGCTTATGGATATAGAAGGATTTACAAAAAAATTCAAAGAATCAAGTGTTCAGCCATTATCATCTTTAACTAAAGGTATACATCTGCATACTATAAAGGCTGATAATGAGGAAATTATAGAATCTATTATAAAAGAATTAAAAGACAAAAACTACTTAATTTCTGATTAGTTTATTTTTGCAATATTGCAGCTTAGCAGGAGATGATTTAATTAATAAGGGGAGATTATTATGGAAAATGTTGCACTTTTAAAATGCGAACAATATGATGTTGATTTAATAGAAAAAAAGTTGCGAGAAGGATTTGAATTATTGGGTGGAGATGACTTTTTAAGAAAATTAATACCTAAAGATAGTAAAGTACTTTTGAAGCCTAACATGTTAAGTGTTGAAAGCAAAGAATCACCAGTAGTAACTCATTATGCTGTTTTTGAGGCAGTAATTAGAATTGTTAAGGAATATTCAAATTATGTTAGCTTTGGTGATTCACCAGGATTTGGTGATTCAAGGAAGGCAGCAGAGAAATCTGGTCTTATGGAAGTTGCAGATAGATATGGGGTTAAATTTGAGGATTTTAAAGAATCAGTGCATGTTAGATTAGAGAATTCTATTCTATGTAAATCATGGAATGTTGCTAAAGCAGCTTATGAAGCAGAGGTTGTCATAACACTTCCAAAGCTTAAAACACATGCTATGGCATATTATACAGGGGCTGTAAAAAATCAATTTGGATGTATACCGGGAACGCAAAAGGCAACATGGCATACAAGAATGCCTGATGCAAATAATTTTTGTAAGATGCTTCTGGATTTGAATACAGCTGTAGGGACTAACTTTGCTATCGTAGACGGTATAATTGCTATGGAAGGTAATGGTCCTAAAAGTGGTCAGGCGTATAATTTGAATACTTTAATTATGGGACAAAGCTTAACGGCTGTAGATTCAACTGCAGTTAGGCTTATAGGTTATGACAATCCATTAGATACACCAGTATTAAAAGAGGCATACGATAGCAAGTGGGGAGTAGTGCTTCCAAAGGATATAAACATACTTGGAGAAAAATTAGATGATATGAAAGCGAAAAATTTCAAGCTATGTCGAAAGGGTGGTAATTTTTATTTTATAAACCCGGCTGTAACTAATTTTTTAAGGGGAATGATAGCGCCAAATCCAACACTTATTCAAGGTAAATGTATAGGGTGTGGTAGGTGTGCAGAGGTATGTCCAGAAAAGCCATCGGTGATTACAATGGTTAAAAATGGAGATAAATTAAACCCTAAATGGAATATGAATGAATGCATTAGATGTTTTTGTTGTCAAGAATTATGTCCAGTTGGTGCAATTGAAACAAAATATTCAACTCTAGGAAGATTACTAAAACTAAATAAGAGGTGAATCTTGTGAAAGGGAAAAAAACAATAGTAACTATTATTGTGATAATAGTATTTATTATAATTTTCTTAGGTAACATAGTTAATCTAGCCATAAATATTCAATGGTTTAAGGAAGTTGGCTATTTATCTGTATATTTTACTAAGATAACATCAATTTTAAAGCTAATGGTACCAGTATTTATAGTAAGTTATATATCAATATGGACATATTATAAAATAATCAAAAGAATTATTTTAAGAAGTAAAAAGGTAGAAGAGTGTAATAAAAATAAAGAAAAGATAAAACGTAGTATTAGTATTCTAATTAATACTATAATTTCTTTTATAATATCTTTTAGTTTTGCATCTAAATATTGGTATACAATATTACAATTTGAGAGTACTACAAAGTTTAATTCTGTAGATCCATTATTTAAAAAAGATATTTCATTTTTTATATTTAAACTTCCGTTAATTGAATCACTATATAAGATGCTTATAACGATTATTGCGGGCTTAATGATAATTACCATAATAACTTATATTATATTAAAGTCAAAGGATTATATAATGTATCCAAGAAAAAGGAATAATGTTTCTTCACTTAAAAAATTTAAGAATATTAGAAATGTAAGAGGTGAATTAACTAAATTTGCAAGAAGGCAGCTTGCCGCATTATCTTCAATTGCAATATTCTTGGTGTCTTTAGGATATTTAATTAAATCTTGGGATCTAGTATATTCACAAAAAGGAATAGTATTTGGAGCGAGTTATACGGATGTACATGTAACATTAAGGTTTTATGAGGTAATAGCAGTAGTATCTTTAATATCTGCCATAATAACATTTATAAGCATTTTAACATATAAAATAAAACCTATAGTGATATCTATCATTGTGATAATCATTTTAATTATTGGGGAAAATATAACATCAATTGCAGTTCAAAAATTTGAAGTTCAATCAAACGAAAAAACTCTAGAAAAACCTTATATTCAGTACAATATAGATAGTACAAGAAAAGCTTTCAATATAAATAATATAGATGAAATACCATTTGAGATAAAAAATGATTTAACAAAAGAGGATATTAAAGAAAATAAAGATACCGTTAATAATATAAAAGTAAATTCTTATAAGCCAGCTTTAGAATTTTATAACCAATTCCAATATTTAAGGTATTATTATGGATTTAATGATATAGATATTGATAGATATAATATTAATGGAAAATATAATCAAGTATTTATAGCACCAAGAGAAGTTAATTTAGAGTCGTTAAAAGGTAATTCAAACACTTGGCAGAATAGACATTTAGTTTATACACATGGGTATGGCGTAGTTGTGAGTAAGGTAAATTCTGTAACTAGTGAAGGACAACCAGATTTCATAATTAACAATATACCACTAGAAAATAAAACAAATATAAAATTAGCTAATCCTAGAATATATTTTGGTGAAAAAACCAATGATTATAGCATTGTTAACACTAAAATTGGAGAGCTTGATTACCCTAAGGGCGGGGAAAATCAAATGAATAGTTATGAAGGCATGGCTGGCATAAAAATGAATATTTTAAATAGAATTTTATTTGCAATAGATCAAAAAAGTGCCAAATTTTTATTATCTGATGATATTACGTCAAATAGTAAAATATTAATTGATAGGAATATACTTGAAAGAGTAAAAAAAATTGCTCCATTTTTAACATATGATGATGACCCATACATTGCAATAAATGGAGGAAGGTTATATTGGATTATAGATGCATATACAACTTCAAATAGATATCCATATTCACAGCCACAAGATGGCAAAAATTATATAAGGAATTCAGTTAAAGTGGTTATTGATGCATTAGATGGAACTCCTGACTTTTATATAGTTGATAAAAATGATCCTATAGTAAATAGCTATTCAAAAATATTTCCTGAACTATTTAAAAATTTAGAGTCAATTCCAAGTGGTATAAAAGAACACTTTAAATACCCAGAGAGGCTATTTAGTTTGCAATCAAATCTCCTAGAAAAATATCATATAACAGACCCAGAAGTATTTTATAATGGAGATGATGTATGGTCTATAGCAACAAATCAAGAGAAAATTGAAGGTAACCAAGAGAAGATTGATGCTTCTTACTTAATAATGAAATTACCAAAGGAAAAAAAGCAAGAAATGGTTTTACTTGAATATTTCAATACTAAAGGGCGAGATAACATGGTATCGTTGTTTGGAGCAAGAATGGATGGAGACAATTATGGTAAAATGGTTTTATATATATTGCCACCAAAGCAAACGGTGTATAGCCCAGTATTATTTAAGCAACAGATAAATCAAGATACTGTAATATCAAAGGAATTATCACTCTGGAATACCCAAGGGTCTCAGGTTCAATTTGGAGAAACAGTAATTGTACCAATTAAAAATTCTCTGCTTTATGTAGAACCTATGTATTTAAGGGCTAAGGGGAAAACAAGTATACCAGAGATGAAAAAAGTTATAGTCTCTTATGGTGGTAAAATAGTTTTAGATGATAATATAGAGTCAGCATTAGAACAAATATTTAATAGTTCTGATAGAAGTAATATATTAAAATCTGTATATAATTCAGATTTAGATTTTAAAACATCTGATAATATAAAAATTGCTAAAGATCTATATAATAAGGCAATGGAAGCCAAAGAAAACGGTAAAACAGATGAATATGGAACATATATAAAACTATTAGGTGATGTGCTTAATAAGGTAATTAAATAGAATATATTTAACATAATCTAAAAAGTTTTTATATACTGCGTCGTATGTTTAAAAAAAGGATATAATAACAATGTAAAGAAAAAGTTTAGGTATGCTGGAGGGTTATAATGGATTATGATGTACTTATTTTAGGCGGAGGAATAATTGGATGTGCAGTAGCTTATGAAATTTCAAAATATAATCTTAATATAGCTGTTATTGAAAAAGACTATGATATAGCGGATGATGTAGCATTAATAAATACCGCTATGGTATATAATGGCGTTGAGAGTGAAGATACTTTAACTGCAAAGCTTGAACGTATGGGAAATAAAATGATGGATACTATAAGTGCTAAATTTAATATTCCATTCAAAAGATGTGGTTCTCTAATACTTGCTCAAACTGATGAAGAAGTAGATATAATACAAGGAATATATAATAGAGCAATAGATAGAGGAACGAAGGATGTGCTTATTTTAGATTCTGAATATATATATGAGATGGAACCAAATCTAAATGTAGATATAAAAAAAGCACTATATTCTAAAAATACAGGTGTAATTTGTCCATTTGATTTAGCATTATCCTATGGCGAAGTAGCATTTGATAATGGTGTCAAATTTAAACTAGAAGAAGAAGTAATAGACATTCAAGAGTTAACAAAAGGTTTTAAAGTTATTACTAATAAAAATAAATTAACTTGTAAAATGGTAATAAATACAACGCCATCGGAAAATTACAGCATAGTAAATGAAAAAAAAGTTAATGAAAATAAAAAGAAATCTACCATAAATGGAAAAGATATAAATAATAATGAGGGAGTATCGAAATATATACTTTTAGATAATAATGAAAAAACAAAATATTCTCATGCATTATTTATTATGAATTCTAAGGGCGAGAGGACTTATACACTTCCAACTATGGAAGGAGATACAGTAGCAGCTATTAGTACAAGAGAGAATGTTAGTTATGATGAGGTAGTAAAAATGGTATCTAAGATAACAAGTGTCGTGGATGATATGAATGTTAAAATGTTTTTGGATTGGCCTTTTTTCGAAGATCCTATGGTAATTGATGATAGCAGTATAGATGAAGGACTTATTCAAATCAAAGGAAAGCACTATGGCCAAGTTACTATGACACCGGCTATTGCAAGTATTGTATGTGAGAGTGTAGTGAGTAATATGAAGTGTAAACTTAAAAAAGATTTTAATGATAAAAGAAGAGAAAATTATAAATTCCGCGATTTGTGTGATGAAGAGAGAAAAAGAGTTATAGAGCTTGATGAAAAATATGGTAGAATCATATGTGGATGCCAAAAGGTAACCGAAGGTGAAATAGTTGATGCTATACGTAGACCTCTTGGTGCACGAACAGTAGAAGGTGTTAAAAGAAGAACTGGCGCTGCATTTGGAAATTGCCAAGGGGCACATTGCCTAAATAAAGTCGTTTCTATTTTAGCGAGAGAGACTAGTAAAAAAATGACAGAAATAACTAAGGACTCAAAAGACTCTAATATTTTGTTATGTAGAATAAAAGAATTTAATAGTATGTAGGGGATGAGTATACTTGAAAGAAGAAACTAGTTATGACATTAATGAAAATGATGATATATTAACAACTTTAGTTAGGATAAAAGGTTCGGATTTGTGTAATGTTGTTTCAGTAAAAACGAGTAAACCTATTAGTAAGAAGCTATGGATAGAGTGCTCTAAGGCATTGAGTAGAATACATGTGGGGCCACCTATAAAAATAGGAGATGTAGTATGTAAAAATTTGCTTAATACTGGAATTGATATTATATGTACTAAAAATGTCGAGAGAAATAGCTAGTACATATAATTTTACATTAAAAGTTTTTATTGACTTTATAAAAAATTAGATGTAATGTTTTATATAAAATAAATGATATTACTTTGAAATTATTAGCATAAAAGTATAATTTAATAAAGTATAAAACCTATGATGAAAATAGTAACAAAATATAAAGGTTAAGAGAGTCAGTGATTGGTGAAAACTGATACCTTCATTTTTGCGAATCCACTTCCGAGGGACTGTGAGTAGCAGTACGGTATAACCGTTATATTTGATAAAGAGGATTAGATATTTATATTTAATCAAGTAGGGTGGCAACGCGGAGTCTTTCGTCCCTTTTTTTAGGGAAGAAGACTCTTTTTTTATTGTATTTATAATCTAGGTATCTTAATTAAGAATTGGAAATGACAAACATTTATAATATATTTAAGGAGGAACGATTATGTTAGATTTAAAGAGAATAAGAAATAATCCGGAAGAAATAAAGGCATTGATGGCAGATAGAGGGGAAAATTTTAAAGTATCATTAATTGATGATGTTGTGTATCTTGATAAAAAAAGAAGAGATATGTTAACAAAGGTAGAAGAGTTAAAAAACAGAAGAAATACTGAATCTGCACTTGTACCAAAAATGAAAAAAAATGGTGAAAGCGTAGAAGAAATAATGGTGGAAATGAAACAGCTTTCAGATGAAATTAAAAACTATGATGTTGAGTTATCTGAGGTAGATGAGAAAATCAAAAATATCATGTTAAGTATTCCAAATATTCCTAATAAAAACGTACCACTCGGCAATACAGAAGAAGATAATGTTGAAATAAAAAAATGGGGAGAACCAGCAAATTTTAAATTTGAAACTAAAGCACATTGGGATTTAGGAATAGATAATGATATCTTAGATTTTGAAAGAGGCGGAAAGATTACAGGTTCAAGGTTTACAGTTTATAAAGGCCTTGGAGCAAGACTTGAAAGAGCATTAATAAGCTACTTTTTAGATTTACATGTGGACACAAATGGATATACAGAAATATTGCCTCCATACATGGTTAACAGGCAAAGTATGATTGGTACTGGTCAACTACCTAAATTCGAAGAAGATGCCTTTAAAGTAGCTAATACAGACTATTTCTTAATACCTACAGCTGAGGTGCCGGTTACTAACATATATAGAGACGAAATATTGAATGGTCAGGATCTTCCTATAAAACATGTTGCGTATAGTGCTTGTTTTAGACAAGAAGCAGGATCAGCAGGAAGAGATACAAGAGGACTTATAAGGCAACATCAATTTAATAAAGTTGAGCTTCTTAAATTCACAAAACCTGAAGATTCTTATGCGGAACTTGAAAAATTGCTTGCTGATGCAGAATCAGTCCTACAAGGACTTGAACTTCCTTATAGAATAGTTAAGATATGTAAAGGTGATTTAGGATTTACAGCTTCATTTAAATATGATATTGAAGTTTGGATGCCAAGTTACAATAAGTATGTTGAAATATCAAGCTGTAGTAATTTTGAAGATTACCAAGCAAGGCGTGCAAATATTAGATATAAGGACAATAAAAAAGATAAGGCTCAATACATCCATACACTTAATGGATCGGGAGTAGCTGTTGGAAGAGCGTTAGCTGCAGTGCTTGAAAACTACCAAAACGAAGATGGATCAATAACTATACCATCAGTTTTATTAAAATATATGGGAAAAAATACAGTAATATCAAAATAAAAAGATTATTGTATATATAACATAATAAATATACGCTTTAATATTTGATATTAAGGCGTTTTATTTATTGCAATTGAGGTTTATTGCATGAAATATACAAAAAAACAATAAATATGTTGACAATGAATATTTATACTGATATAATATATTTTGTTGCTACAATATGGAGGGATGGTCGAGTTGGTTTAAGGCACCGGTCTTGAAAACCGACGTACGTGAAAGCGTACCGTGGGTTCGAATCCCACTTCCTCCACCATTTTTAACAACACAATATTAAGCCTGGAGAAGTACTCAAGTGGCTAAAGAGGTGCCCCTGCTAAGGGTATAGACTGGGCAACTGGTGCGAGGGTTCAAATCCCTCCTTCTCCACCAGAAACATTTAACATTTGTTAGATGTTTCTTTTTTTTATATAACAAAATATATCTATAGTTGGATATGTTATATTGTGTAATACTATTATAAATCTTGAGTAAATAGTAAGAAAATTGTTTCATAAATTTAAAATGAAATATAATTATAGGTATAAGATTTAAAAAACATGTTGACATGATATAAACATGCTGATATAATAAATCTTGTCGCATAGGACATGGAGGGATGGTCGAGTTGGTTTAAGGCACCGGTCTTGAAAACCGACGTACGTGAAAGCGTACCGTGGGTTCGAATCCCACTTCCTCCACCATTTTTAACAACACAATATTAAGCCTGGAGAAGTACTCAAGTGGCTAAAGAGGTGCCCCTGCTAAGGGTATAGACTGGGCAACTGGTGCGAGGGTTCAAATCCCTCCTTCTCCACCAAAAACATCTAACATTTGTTAGATGTTTTTATTTTATTATGTGGAATATATATATCTATTTAATTGTTAATTTATTTAAATGTAACTAAAATATAATAATTAAGGAGTAAATATGTTGAAAGGTAATAAAGTATCACTTAGATGTGTAGAACGAAAAGATCTAGATATATTTTATGATATTTGGTGTAATGAAGATATTAGAAAACTTGATGGTAAATTTAGATTACCTCCATCTAAAGAGGATATATTAAACAATTTCAATAAATTTGTTAACATGGATAAGAAATATCTTAGTATTATAAATGAAAAAGGAATAGTTGTAGGATATATAACATTTAGAGAAAGTAATGAATGTAAGAATGTATATACACTAGGTATTACTATAGATAAAGGATTTTGGAATAGAGGATATGGACAAGATGCTATAAAAGTATTGCTTCAATATTTATTTATGAATATGGCTGCACATAGAGTGGAGCTACAGGTGTTAGATTTTAATTTAAGGGCAATTCAATGTTATAAACGATGTGGGTTTATCGTCGAGGGAAAGAAAAGAAAAGCTTGCTTTTCATATGGAAGTTACAGAGATGTAATAGGTATGGGAATTTTGATAGAAGAATTTATGAACAATAATTTGTAAAAAAACTTTACTCTTATCATATAATATGGTAGTATAGGAATGTAGTTTATGCGTTGGTAGCTCAGTTGGATAGAGTAGCTGGCTACGAACCAGTTGGTCGCAGGTTCGACTCCTGTCCGACGCACTTGATAAGCCTAGTAACTGTACCAGTTACTGGGCATTGTTATTTTTTGAAGATTTTATAAAATATAGGGTTTCGAGATTATTTGGAGACTAAAGATATAAAAAGCTTGTAAACATAAGGGTTTGCAGGCTTTTTTTAATTTGAATATTTATGCATTATAGTGTTCTGAGGTATTTAAATGGCAGTAAATTTTATATTATATATAGCCAGTATGTCAGCTTAAAAATGGTGCAGTTATGGAGAATTTAAGGGATGGCAAGCATATTGGCAATCCATGTGCTTATTTGGCAAACCAATTTAATGCTAATAACATAGATTTCTTATTTGTTATATGCTAAAATTTATGGATAATATTATATGGTTCTACATAGGGGGAATAATTATGGAGTCAACTAGACTTTGGCAAATGGATAATGAAGAAATAGTAAAAACACATAAAATTATAGCTACTGAAAATGCTATAAAGAAGGAAAAATTACTTGGATTATTTGAGTTTGAAGTTAAACGATATAAAGATAAAAATTCTAAAAGGGAGCAGTTAGAAATATCGGCTAAAGTCCAAGGTGAGGATTATGGGAAAATAAAGGCTAATTTAATGAATCTAGAAAGTGAAATTGTAGCATTTAGGTCTCATGGCGTTGCATTGGGCAGAACTAAATTTGTAGAGCTTAGTAAATTTATAGTAGACAAATATTATTATTTTAAGCCTGAAGAAACAGAAAGCATAGATTATGAGGTTACAGGCGATATAGCTGATGAAGTCCTTGAAATGTTATGTAGGTATATATACAATGATGATGAAATTGAAGTAAAAGTAATTGAGGGAAGAACCATTGGTGAGCTGAAGCTTTATCATATTCCACTTAAGGACTTCAATAAAGAACTAAAAGACAGTAAATTCAAAAATTATAATTATACTGATATAAAGGAAGGGTTATCAAAAAAACATTACACACACTCAAATAAAGGCAAATTTGATTATGTAGTTAGTGAAAATGGATTAAAAACAAAAATGGTTAGTATTCATGAGTCTATTGCTGAACCTATTTTAAAGAAATTTGGTACAATTGAATAGGAGGGTGAGATTATGGCATTAAAAACATTAAGCCCATTTCCTTATTTTGGTGGTAAAGCTAGACTAGCATCTCTTATTAGTGATATGCTCGACTATAATAATACGGACTTGTATATTGAACCGTTTGGAGGTGCGGCACGTTTGCTTTTTAACAAACCACATCATAAAATCGAGATTTATAATGACTCAAGTGCAGGTTTATGTGCCTTTATGCGAGTCATGAGTAATAAGGACACTGCTAATGAGTTAATAAACAGGATATATGGAACAGAGTACAGTCTTGAAGAATTTCATCATTATATGATGATAAGAAATGAGGCTGAAGATCATTTTATAGATGAGTTGAAAAGGCAGGCATTGGTATATTTAAAACAACTGAATTTTATATATTATTCAGAAGATTTGGAGAAACTAAGGGATAATATACGTTATAAAAGGATTGATGCAATAGCTAAAAGTTATGACAAGGTTATAAAAGATACTAATTTTAAAGTTGAAGAATTAAACATTCTCGGAAACTTCAAAAGGTTATTTGATGATTATATAATAATATATAAAAAAATACTTTCACCAGCATATGAAGAGCAGTATATACTATATTTTGAAGAATTCAAGCATATGACTATTAAAGAGGTCAAGAAAGAAATAGCGGTTTACTTAGATAAATCAAAGACTTTAATGAGTAGTCAAAATGATAAATTAGACTTTTATAAAAAAATAGAGAAGTTAGAAAAAAAATTATTAGACGTTCTTAATATGACATTGACGAGTATGAATAAAAATAGATTAAAACAATACGAGGAAAAAGTACATATGCGAGCTAAAAAAATTGCTTATTCAGAGACTTCGAACAATCATGATAATGTAAGTATTGGCGATATGGATTTAGCAGTTGCAACTTATGTCATTTATTCTCAAAGCAGGGATGGGATGGCAAAGGATTGGAGTGCTGTTAAATATAAATCTACAGACGATTATCATAGGGCTATTAGTAGGCTCTATGATGTTGCAGAGAGATTAGAAGGCGTACATGTAAGTCAAGTAGGGGCATTATTATATGTGTTGAAATGTCCTTATTTAAATGATGAGAGGGCAATGATTTATTTTGATCCAAGTTATTTAAAACCAGAGGATGAAAAGAAAAACTTAGGTGAAATATATAAAGATTCTTTTACTTATGAAGACCACGAAATTTTTTTGAAAACGATATATAAGGGAAAATGTAAGATGCTTGTTAGTAACTATAATACAGAATTATACAATAAATATCTTAATGCCGATAATGGTTGGAGGAGTGTACAGGTTGACACAACAACTGGCGTAGGTGGAATAAAGGGCAACGGAAGAATGGAAGTTTTGTGGTATAATTATTATTGACAAAAACGTGTAAAATGGTATAATAAACATGTAGATACTATCCATACGAGTTACTGAGTTACTGAGTTACCGGATAATAAAATAATTATAAGATTACAAAGCATATTATCAGCATTCACCAATTTGGTGAGTGCTGTTTTTGTTATATAAGAGGAAGTTTTAACAAGTGCACTCTAAGAAGTATACCTCTAAATAAGCAGTTTTATATAAGTATTATAAACTGCTTAAATGGGGGTAAATAATAATGATATCTACGGACAATTTTTTATTGGAGAATGCTTTTAATGTATTCAACAAGATATATTTTGATGGAAGTTTACCAGAGGTAGTAATAACAATTCAATCAAGTCCTAAAAGTTATGGGTACATCACTGTTCATAAAGTTTGGAAAGATAATAAGGATACTTATCATGAGATAAATATTTCAGCAGAGCATCTTACTAGAGATATTGAAAATGTTTTAGCTACTCTTTTGCATGAAATGGTGCATCTTTATTGTATGGTAAATAGCATTGAGGATACAAGTAATGGGGGAAGGTATCATAATAAAAGGTTTAAAGCAGAGGCGGAAAAAAGAAATTTAATAATTGAATATGTTCATTATATAGGACATAGCAAAACTTCACCCAGTAAGAGGTTTATAGGGGTACTTAAAGAAAATGGGATGTATACAAACATAGATCATTGTAGGACTAATGTAAATAGTTTGATAGTACCACCTACTGGAGGTGCTAATGTAAGTAATTTGGGTAAGAGGAAAACGAGCACTCGGAAATATGTTTGTAATGAATGTGGTATCAATATAAGGGCTACTAGGGATGTAAATATCATATGTGGTGAGTGTATGTGCGTTATGATAAAAATGGACTAGTAATATACAAGGATTTAATGATGATTAGGAAATTAGTGTAAGTACCTAATACATAGGTATTAAATATTAGGCAAAATCTCAGCATAAAATAACTGGTTAATGTAATTAAAAGTCTCTAGCAAATGTTAGGGATTTTTAATTTTATAAGTTAGTAACATGCAAAAGTGCGTCAATAGGATTACTATGTATAGTTGACACATTTAAGAATGAATTTATAAGTTGTTGACACTAACTGTATAGATGGAATTAGCTAGATATAATGTTTATGTGGGGTATACCAGCTGAAACATTTCAAAATTCTGATAAAAGTTATTGATATATTTTAAAAATAATGGGAGAGGGTTGGTGACACTGATTATAAAAAATAGAAAAGTGTGAAATACTATAACATTTTAAGGACTAGTTATTTATTTAAATCAGTATTAAGTAATAAATTAATGGAGGGCATAAATGAAGATTGGTTACATTAGAGTAAGTGACGAAAATCAAAAAACAGATAGGCAAGAATTTAATATGGAATCATTAGGAGTTGACAAGGTATACATTGAAAAACTAAGTGGCAAGGATATGAACAGACCAGTGCTAAAGGAAGTTATGGATTTCATACGTGAAAAGGATACATTAATTGTCGATTCGATTTCTAGATTTGCAAGAAATACAAGAGATTTACTGGAACTTACTAATAGGTTACATGAAAAAGGTGTTAAATTCATCTCTTTAAAAGAAAACATCGATACGACAACACCTACAGGTTTGTTTATGTTGACAATATTTGGGGCTGTTGCTGCTCTTGAGAGAGAATACATTAGAGAGCGCCAACGTGAAGGTATTTCCATTGCGAAAGGGAAGGGCGTTTACATGGGACGGAAAAAAATACAAGTGGATAGAAGCACTATGGGAATGATCTACAACCAAATCCAAAACAAGCAGATTAGCGCAACCAAGGCTATGGGATTATTAAACATGAAGAGAAACACATTTTATAGACGGATAAAGGAATATGAAGACAGCCAAATCATAGATTATTAATTATAAATAAACATATAGAATTACTAAATTCTCAAAAATAGCATAGTATTGTTATAAAGGGACAGCTAAATACTGTCCCTTTACGTTTATATAAATATGTTTTTAGTAGATATTAACTTAAAGAACAACATGGAGATATCTACAAGTGTAAACTAAGAAAAATAGATATATATATAGGAAAGTCTATTAGATTTACAGATATAGTTAGAAAAAGAGTATTAGTATTTTAAAAGCTTGCTTATTATACTATTAGAAATCTAGATATTAGCATGAGGGAGGGATTTGAATTCAGTAGATAATGTGGTATTATAATGTTAAGTTTTGTCTTATATCACGCAATATGTAAGTGGTAAAGTAGAGTTAAAGAGTTAAATGTTTAATGGCAAACTTAATATTTCTGACAGGGGAGAAAATCATGAAAAAACCTCTTAATGGTAATAAAGAAATTAATACTGATGCAGAAGCAAGTATAAAAGGTATAGGTTTGCAAAAAATGAGAGCTGTAGAGCGGTTAATTAAAGCTTTATTAGAGGACAGAAAAAGCATTTATTGTACTATAGAACATATAGATGATGTTCTTGAAATAGATATGGGATCAGATATAACGAAATACATAACAGAGCAAAATAAAGTATATAGTACCCCTTTTTCAATAAATAGTGAAGAAATTAAAAATTCATTGCGTATTTTTTTTGATAACTGGAGAAAGGTTGAACAATCTGAAAATATAGTATTTGTTTTTTATACTAATACAAAAGTTGCTAAGGAAAAGAAAGTTGGAGTATTAAAAGAAATTTCAGAACCATTACCTACAGAGTCTATATTACAACTTTTAATAGAAAAGAAATATGACAAAGCATTTCCATTTGCATTGCCGGTGTTTAAAGATTATTATATTCAACAGCATAAGAAACATTCAAATGGTGATAACTCTTACTATGAAAAGTTAATTGAGGGCATAACAAATGATGAATGGGAGCTGTTTTTTAATTTAATTGAATGGCGTTTCGGTGAGGAAACTGAGCAAGAAATTAGAGGTAGAATTAAAGAATATGTTATGGAATTATGCATAAGATATAATACTGACATTAAATTCTGTGATAAGATTATTGCCTGTTTACTTGACATGATTGAATCAAGAGCACTAGAAAAAGATTTCTTGATGAAAATTGTGCATGTTTCGGAAGTTAAAATTATTTTCTTTGAATTTATAAGAAAAGTAAAAGTAGAAGAAAGATTGGATCCACTGTATCCAAAGTGGGATCAAATTAAATGCGATGATGTACGAAACTTACAAGAAAAAATATATACAGTTTGTCCTGAATTTGATGAGGATATAATACAAGAATTAGAAGATGATTATGTTGAAGGAATTTACGAGCAACAACGATATGTTGAAATAAAGGAAGTTAAGGCATATAATTATCGAATTTATAAAGTATGTAAGAGAATAGTTAATAGAGTTATAAAAGAGAAACAAGGAAAGTTTTTACAAGAAGAAGTAGAGGGTATATTTGAGCAATTAGCTGATGAAGCAGAGAGAGTCATTAATGATAAAGCAAAAACATATAAGGAACCTTACTTAGATAGAGATATGGTAAAAAAAACAATAATTATTTTGTTTCAGGATTGTTTTTTAGCATTAGATAAAGGGGGGGTGGCTTAAGTGGATAGTAAAAAAAGAATGATGTTTATATTAGAGGAAGATTATTATTTTATCACTATAAAACTATTAGCCATTTTTAAAGCTTTGGAATGCTATAAAAAGCCTTTTTCTGACTATAGGAAATTAGGACTTATATTTGAATTTATTAAAGATGATAGAAATATGAAATTGTTTAGAAAATTAATTAAACAAGATGAATTAGATATATTTGAAAATGAGAAAGCAGTAAAATTATTTTGTGATTCAAAAATGGATGTTTCTATAATAAAAAGAGTCCTTTTTTTTCTGGAAAAACAAGAAATCGTCTCTTTGCAAAAGAATATAAAATCTGGGAATATAGATGTAATGATGTTACATAATGAAAAAACAGAAGAAATATTTATGGATGATTCGATTAAAAAGGATGTAGATGCTGCATTGGAGCTTAAAAAAAATATACGAGGACTTAAGGTTCTTAAAATAGAAACTCTGCAAACAAAAATATTAGGATATAGTGAGGTTACAAAATGGGAAGATTAGCAATTAGAAGGGTTGCTTATAACGGTCAAAAATATTACTTTGAATCTCCTTATTTAAATGATGGAATAATTGTTTTGGAAGGAGAAAATGGTCAAGGTAAAAGTACGTTCATGAACCTTATTTATTATGGATTAGGAGGCAAAGTTTCAGGGTTCAATAAAAGGGATAAAGAGGCAGAAAATAAGCATAATGAAATATATTATGATGTCGATAATTATGTTGAATTAGAGGTAACTATCAATGACAAAAATTATGAATTGACTCGATCCATAGGGGATAGTTCAATTTATATTGTAGATTCAGAAAAAAAGGTAATAGAAACTTGTGTTTATAGGAATAAAAGTAATGGGGATACTACAGTATTTTCTGATTGGATACTAGAAGTATTGGGAGTAGATGTATTTGACATTGTTCAGGGAACTAAGAAATTTAAATTAAATATGACAGATTTAATGCGATTGATATACCATGATCAAGCTACTGAGGTAGACAAAATATATAAGATTCCGGATAATGAAAATTTCCTCTCAGATTCATTAGAAATTAGAAAGGCTATTTTTGAAGTGCTATTAGGTGAGATTTACAATGACTATTATTCTGTACTTGGAAAATATAAGATTAAGTTAAAAGAGTATGAGAAGAAAGAAGCTGTAATGGATAGTTACAATGAATTTTTAGCAGAAATATTAAATGAGGAATTAGGAAATGTAGCTCATATTAAAACAATTATAAATGAAAATGAAGAAATGCTTACGAAGGTCACCATAGAACGAGATATAGCAAGAAGTGAAGAAAGTAATGCTAGTGAAATTTTAAAAGAAATAGATTTTGAAAGACGAAAATTAAATCAATTGCAGGGTAATATGGAAGAGCTTATTCATGCTAGGTCATCAGTAGAGCAATCAACAGAGAAAATATTATATCTTATTGATGGGTCTGAAAAAGAGCTGTATGAAATAGAGAAAATTCGTTTTGTAAACAAAAAGCTAAAGTTATTTACACCAAATACATGCCCTTACTGTCTAAGGGAAGTAATAAGAGATAAGGATAAATGTATATGTGGATGCGAAATAGATGAAGAGCAATATGAAAAATTTTTTTACACAGATCAGGAATATTTAGAAATATTAAAGGTTAAAAAAAAGGCAATACAATCGTTAAGTGGATTGCTTAATAAGAAAAATAAAAGGTTGCAGATGATATTGAATGAATTAGAAGAATACAACCATAAGATTAATGGCGTACGTTCTTTTATTCAGGATTTAGCAAAAGATATTACATCAGACTATAATTCAGCATATGTAAAAAAAATAGATGATAGGATTTGTGAGATCAACTCAAACATTATTGAATATAGAAAAGCAGAGGAATTAGCACAGAAAAGAGAAAACATAGCTGTTGAGGTAACCAAATTAAGGAATCAAATTGATGGATTAAAAATTAAAGTTGATTCATATTTAAGTTCAGCTAGAGAAGATATGTTAGTAAAGAAAAAGATATTTAGTGAAATTTATCTTGATTTGATGGAAAATGCAGATAAGAATTGTTATGCAGCATATGTTGGTGATGATTATATGCCTCACATTAATATGAATTCTTATAGAGAAAGAAGTGCATCAGTACCTAAACGTTTAATGTTCTTTTTAACAATGCTTATCATGAGTTTAAAAAATAACGTAAATTATCCGAGGTTCCTAATGATAGATACTCCCAATAAAGAAGGAATTGATAAGATAAATTTAATTAAAAATTTAGAACAACTCTCAAAAGCATATGAGCTAAGAAGTGACCCAAGTACATTATTTCAAATAATTTTAACAACTGGGACAGGTACTTATCCAGAGAGTTTTAAAAAGTATGTATTTTTGACGCTAGAAGATGATAATTTGCTATTAAAAATAAAAACTAAATAAGATTTTTTAAAAATGGAAAGTACATTACAACTATAAGAGGCATAAGCTATTTAATTGATATAAAAATATATTAAATGAATGGTAGATATAGCACAGAAATATAATTACAAACTCACAAGTTACAATCAGAATAATATATGTGCAATGGGATTTATTTATTAAAGCAAAGGAACAATCATTAATGTATATATATTTGAACAAGTAAACAAAAGGAAACAATTAAAAAGGTAGTTACAATAGAATATAGAGACAGAGAGATACAAGCAATTAGGTTAAACATAATTAGATGTACTAAACTAAAACTAATGTAATAAATTAATAAGCAGGAGTAAATAAACCATCCACATAAGGAGATAAATATGTTGGTGGTTTATTTATTTTAGGGCTAGAGATAAACGAAATTATACATCTGAAATAATATTTAATAATAGCATTATATAAAACATAAATTAATAATATATGTGACAGTTTATAAGTACTAAAAGAACACAGTGATAAGGTTTTCGGCATTACAAAAAATTGTTATTGCAGATATAATAGGCATACGATATAATACGTTAATGGTAATTATTTAATATATTGTCTATTAGATACAATAAAGTAACCATGTATATAACAGGCACATTAGAGGTAATTAGGGGGGACATTAAAAAATGGCAAAGTCAATAAAGAAAATATTAGCAAAGTTACTAATGGCAACGATAGTAGCATCATCAACATTAACAGGTATAGCATCAGCACAAACTACACAATCATATAAAGATGATCCAATGTTTGGAGTAGGTGTAGAAAAATTAATATATGACAACTATAAAAAGGGAATAATGACAACATCAATAACTCTTAATGAGCAAACAGACTTAATGGACTGGAATTTAGATGCAGATATTTATGGAATGGTGTGGTTCAATGATGATATAAGATTAAGTTTTAAGCAAACTGATACAGGTACAGTAATAAAGTTCACAGTACAGAAGGCTGATGATTTTGCATGTGAGAATAGCCCGCAGTTAGAGTCTATAGCTAATACGATAGCATCTAAAGCAAATACATTTAGTACAGACAGAGAAAAGATAGCATATATCAATGACGAAGTAGTGAGCATGGTTAGTTATAACCACGGAACACGAGATGTAATTGATGGAAGTGCATATGGAGCGTTAGTAAATCATCAAGCAGTATGTGAGGGGTATGCAAAAGCGGTTCAATTATTATGCAGTAAGGTAGGAATACCATGTGTAAAAGCATACGGAGATAATCATATGTGGAATGAAGTTTATGTGGAAGGTAAATGGTTAATGGTAGATGCTACATGGAATGACACAGGAAATAACAGAAAAATATTTTTAATACCAGGATATAAACAATCAGATACTGGGCTAGATGAATTTTCAATAGTACATCATATACAAAGTAATTCAGGAAATGCATATATGAAAAAGGAGCAAGAAATATTAGCACCTGGTTCTACAGGTCAAACTTATAACTTTGATATAAGTAAGCATTTAGAAACAACAGATACAATTCCAGTAGTTACACCTCCAGTAGATACTAATATATCAGTAATGCCAATATTATCAAACTCAGTATCAATAGCAAATAATGCATCAGGTAGTGCAGTAGTAGTAACATTAAATAATAGTGCATTCAAGCAAGGTGATGTAGTAAATGTGTATACGAATGTATTAATAGATAATGTATTAGGCAAGGGAACAGTAGATATATCAAAGCCAACTACAACAATAAATACAGTTGATAGAGTTTATAAGAATGGAGATTCGTTATTTATGACAGTACAGAGTGTAGGAAAACATGAAAGTAAGGCAGTAAAATATGTATTTACGGCTGATAATATAACTTCACCAGTAGTAACGCCACCAATTGTAGTTATTACTCCAGTAACAACCACAACAACAATAACTAATAGTGTGGATTTAGCCAAGGTAGTAAGTGGTAGTGTAGTAATAGGAAATAAAGCATATGACTTATCTTATGCAAATGATGCTAGTAATGTGGATAAAATAAGCAAAGATATAATTGGGGGTGGAAAAGTATACGTTAAAGACTTCTCAGGAAACTGGTTAGATAACAGCACAGGTAAGACTATAGACATTAGTAGTATAAAATTAGCATCTTAAAGATATAGAATAGCGTTTATAGGAAGTTAATAAAACAAGATAAAGAGTGTACTTATTTTTTTAGGTGCACTCTTTTTATTCTTAAAAATAGCAATAAATACAGTTAATATAGTAAGTTAAAGGGTTTTAGGTTAGACACCAAATAAACTAATTCTAGCTTATGAAACTGCTTATTGCACTTATAATAAGTGTACGTTATAATATTTTATAGGAAATATTTTCATATATTGTTTATTAAAATGCAAAAAAGCTAACATATGTAAAACAAAGATTACAAGGGGGATATTAAGTGAAGAAATTATCAACTATAACTAAAGGTTTAATTTGCGCTTTTTTATTTACGCTAATAATTATACCTAACAATGCTTTTGCAAGTACTAGCATTAAGAATGTTACTGCCATTAATGGTAAAGTAACGGTAATATTTAATGGTGTGACTGCAACACCTAAAGTAACAGATTTCGTTTTGGTTCAGTCAATAGGTAACACGAACCTAAAAACGGTAAAGGTAGCAAAAGTCACTATGGATGTAACAAAAAAAATTGCTACATTAACCGTACCAATAGTAGCTAAAACATCAGTAGGTCAAAGCGTAGTTTTCAGAATGTCATATAAAAATGGTACAAAGGTTATTGCGCCAGCATTCGTTGTAGCTAAGGAAGTTATAGCGGAAGTACCAGCAATATACAATACAACTGTATCAAGAGATTTAATATATGCAAATGTACCATCTTATACAGGAAAGAATATAGCTGAATCAGACAGACCAATAGCAGATGGGGTACAAAAGATGCTAGGGATAGAATTAGACACTGGATATAGAGGAAGAAATAATTGGATGAATTTAAAGGAGACATGGGAATTAAATAATTTTCCTCAGCTAAGGGCTACAATGGATAAAGCATTTGGAACAACAGTAAATGTAAAAGACAAGTCATTAGGTGTAAATACTAAGAAAGGAATTTTATATGCAGGAGGAAGAGATGCTGTTCTATCATCAATGTTAAGACGTGAGAATTTCCAGACAGCAATACAACAACCGGATGTAAAAGAAGCATTAAGAACAGCGGCTTCACAAGCATACACAGATATAACAGGTGATGAATGGTATGCACCCTATGCAGCATTAGAAACATACTTTGGTTTAACAGCAGGAAAAGAAGAGGGTATATATGGAGCAAATGAGCCAATATCAAGAGCGGAGTTCTCAGTATTGCTAGACAGATCAAATACTAGAGCATCAGCAATATATGTAACAAACGCTGATTATTTAGCAGAAGACATAGGATTAGAATATTACACACCATATGTTAAAAATACGCAAGATGCAGTATTAATGAACACAAACTTTGGTCTAGATAAATCAAACATAACTAAACCAATGTCAAGACTAGAAGGAATATATGCAGTAACAAATTTTGTATATACAGATGCTGTACTAGAAATAAACAGCAGTGAAGCACCAGTTAAAACTTCTTATTTTAAAGATACTAAGAATGGTGGAGATATATATCTTAAATACAAAGGTAATGTAGATACAGCTTTAAAATACGAGATAGCAAATAAAGTAATGGATAGTACTGATGTAAAAGTACTAAATTTAGCAGCAGAGAAAGGAATAGTAGAGGCTGATTCAAAAGGAAATTCAAATTGGTATAACGTAATGACAAGAGCAGAAGCAATAAAAATGATAGTAGATGGAATAATGGGAGGAAGTTTATAGGAGTAAAGTATTAGGCTATATAATATAAATAGGATAAAAAGGTGAGCAATTAGAAATTAATAGCTGACCTTTTTATTGCCTAAAATTAAAGCATTAAGGATATAAAGATAATATTAAATAAAGAATGGGAGGAAGATATATGATTAACAGAAGAGACATAAAGAACATAGCAGTATTAGTGAATTAGTTTAATAGGTATGCAATTAAATATATACCTGTTTAATTGAGAAAGTTTAATAAAATTTAAAATATATAACATATGAATAAAAGTAAAGGCATAAACAGCAAACATTTAATAAACGAAGGAGAATCATTAAATATATACAAGTAGCTAAAAACAAATAGCACTTACTGCATTTACAACAATATCTAATAAATATAATATGTTGTGATTGATTAAAGGAGAGAGTAATAATTTAAAATTACTAATGAAAAAACACTATATTCATTAGCAGTTTTTTATAGTATACAGTGGTGTCGAAAATTAATAAAAATAAAAGTAATGAAAAATTAAGAGAAAAAGAGTTTGAGAAATAAATATTAAATAAAAAAGTGATTAGAAAAATGTGAAAATGATATAGTGATATAAAAATATAGTGTTTGTGTTTAAACGAGTCGTATCAAGTGAAAAGAATTGTAGGTGAAATATATTGTTTAACAGATTAAAACAAACCACACAGAGCTTAAAAACAAGCCTAATTATGAGAGAGAGTAGTAAGTAAATGAGGAGGTATTAATTATGTTGTTAGTATATAAGAAGAATGATATCAGTGTCAATCAGATTAGTAACATGACTTTTGTAATATCAGCAGTTGGGTATGGAGATCTACTTAAATTTAAGTTAGTAGCTGATGGTAAATTCATGGAGAGCAATAGAGTTAAAGAGAATAATAAATACATGGAGGCGTTGGTAAAATGTGTGGAAGCCAGGATTAGGATTAGAATTAGAGGAAACAGTAATCAACAATTATAGACATATAAAAATTATAATAACAATATAGGTTACTAGAAAGTGATGTATGAAAAGTCGATTCATGAATTATATAAATATAACTTGCATATTTAAACTGTAAAAAGCTATGAAATTAAGAGACACTAATCTTAAATTTCATAGCTTTTATTTTTTATTAAACAATTTGAAATATCTCAAATAATAAATTAATTAGAAACCTATTTTGAGACATCCCATTTCTACTTGGAAAAGGCTAAAGATAGTATTATTTTATTACGGAAAAGACCTAAAAAAGAGCACTAAAGTTAATAAATAATGTACTAAGAGATTCAAAAGTATTAAGTAAATTTAGAAACATGTAATCTTCGAAATGAATGTAGTAAGGGGTTTTATGAGTTTAAAAGTATTAAAAACAGGAGGTATTTGATGAATTAAAAACTAAATGGCTAAGGTATAAAGAATACAAAAATTTTAAAATTATGTTTATTAGTGTATTTAAGTGAAAAGGTGTAGAGCGGACATGTGAAAATAATTGATGAGGAGTGGGGATTAATGAAGGGAAACATATTAGCGCAGCTAAAAGAAATAATTTATGCATTTGTGGATTCTGAGGGGCGTATCTTAGATAAGCCAAAGCCATATACTATTAATACAATTAAGCTTAACAAAAGAAGAAACGACTTTATAAGGCAGTTTATAGACTTGTTATTAAATACGAAATTTATTACAAATGAGTCCAAAATATATTTATTAAATAAAAATTATACTATGAGAAATGTACATGAAGAGATACAGAAATTAGGCTCAAGGATAGCCTATCGAACAGTCACAGCTAAACTATACTATGACTCAACAAAAATAGCATCGGTATTTACATCTAAAATGCTTACAGAGATCCTATTTTATGATAAGGCAAATATGGACATGTACGAAGAAGCTTTGGCTGACGTGTTAAATAAGTACTCCAATAAAAAAATTCTACATGAAAATATAGGATTGAAATTGCCTAAGACAAAATTGAATAATAGTTTATCAGACGATGAATTTAATGACTTTCTACAGATAATAAAGCCTTATTTAAAATCTCAAATTAATTTTATTTATGACAACATTAATAAACGTTCGATTGGTTATGCAGAGTACCTACTTTCTAGCACACTACTTTCAGATATCCAGAAGGAGCAGAAGAACTTATTGTTAGAATGTTTAGTGGGTGATTAATTAAACAGATTTATGACTAGTTACAAGAAACAAAAATTTTATAATAAAAAAGATATTACCATGGTTATTAGAAATAACAAAAAAATTTAGTTCGTTTTATATGCTAGTTATGTAAGAGTTAAGAGGGTGATTTAATCTAAACATTACAATTGTTTGGACATTTTAAGGAACGTATTTAGATTTCATAATAAGCAAGTAAATAAGCAGTTAGATATTAAGTTACATAAAAGATGAAAGGATGATAATTTTATGGAACTTATTAAAGAAAGTAAAAGAAAATTAATGTACACATTAAAGGAGACTGCTGAAAAGCTTGGAGCTGATATTGAGCAGGTAAAAGACCTTATAGATTGTGGAGAGCTAACTGCTGTGGGTAGTAAAAAGGAACTAGTAAAATTTGTAGACTTGAGTAGATTTATTAATGGAGAAATTGCATTAGTAGAAAATGAAGAAAGACCTATTGATTTAATTGGCTATCAGCGTTACCCTCATACCAATTCAAATGAGATTAAAGATTTGAGTGATGAGGAGTGGGTAATAATGGAAAAAGCAGGAGTTAAAGAAATAAAGGCTTATTGGAATGAACAAAGGAAAAAATGGTGTATGGCTTTAAGCCTTGGTTATGATGAAAACCATAAACGTATGAGAAAGGTAATAACCGCTGATACACAACAAGAATTATGGGTAAAACATGGTGAATTTCAATGTGAAAATAAAGTTTTACCTGTGGAAGAGACAGCACCGGTTATTTATTCTGCTTTTGTCAAAGAACCAAAACATCCTAAAGCGGAGATGTGTTTTAAAGATTATATTACTGAATATTTAGAAAGTATAGATGGTAGAGATAGTTCAAGAACCTTTGATACAAAAGTAAATGCATCTCGTCATATTACTGAAGCTTTAGGGAATTATAAAATGTGCGAAATTGACTGTTTTAAACTAAGTAAATTTATTAATTCATTAACCCAAAAGAACTATGGAAAGGGTGGGAAATCTAAACCTTTTAGTCAAAGCTCGATTAATAAGATTTATGATATTTTGAGTGTAATAATTAGGTATGCTTCGAGTTTGGGTGGGGGAGAAATAATTACAAAGGGTTTAATGGAGGAAGTAAAGAAACCAAGATCTAAGGCATATAAAGATAAGAAAAATTTAGCATTTAAGAGGGAGGAATATACAAAGATTTCTGAAATTATAAAAGAAAATAATATGATGCATGTTTGGGTAAACATCTTAATGTATTTAGGATTAAGACCCTCAGAAGGATTGGCGTTAAAATTCAGCGACGTTGATTATGAAAGTGGCATGCTAAACATTGAAAGGACTCTAAGTCATGAGATAAAACATGATGTTGCATCTCAAAAGAGAAAAGGAGTATCTATTGCAATAATTACAGATTTAAAGAATGTACGTGATAGAGGAGAGTCTGAATTTCAAATTCGTAAACTTAAAATTGGTAAAAATTTATTGAGTATACTTAAAAATTGGGAAGAGGAAGTAAAAGGAAATACTAAACTAATGCAGATGAAATGTAAAAATGGAACAGAAGAATTTTTATTTTGCGGAAGTAAAGGTCAAATGTGGAAATATAGTGATTACAGTCAAGTATATGAAAGACTTTTGAAAAAGCATGGATTAAATGTAAGTGAATACAATTTATACAAGTTTAGACATAGTTTTTGTACAGAATGTTTTAGAAAGAATATTAATTTGAAGACTGTACAAATGTTAATGGGAGATAATGACGGAAAAATGGTAACACGCATATATGCAAATATGAATAAGGAAGACTTGCATAAAGGTGGCGAAACATTATCTGAACACATAGATTCAATTCTTGAAGGCATAAGGTAAATCGAGACAAATAGAATATTTAATAAAGTTTATTTGCGTTATTGGCAAACAGTGGCAAACAAAAATAGCATATTATATACCGAATTGGTATTGTAAATGCTGTTTTTATACATTAATGGGTATAAAACAGGACTGTTAATGTATATTTATTCTGTTATAATGTATAAATATACAATGGCGATATATATTGACGTATTGCCTACGAACCAGTTGGTCGCAGGTTCGACTCCTGTCCGACGCACCATGACGAATGTAGGCATCTCAAAGGTTTGAGGTGCCTATCACTTTTTTTGTATAACATGACAAACATTAAATTGGCGTTTATTTGGTGTTTATTGATACAATAAAACACAAAAGATTACTATAGAATACGATAAGAAAGCAGAGATTTTTATAATCCCTGCTTTTTATTTCGTTCTTTTTTATTAAATAGATTTTCAAGTTTATATGCTGCTGCTGAATCTGATCTTTGTAGGCTGTGACTATATATATCCATAGTTGTCGAAGTTCTAGCATGACCAAGTCTTTTAGATACTGTACTTACATCTACATTTTGGCTAATCAATATGGTAGCGTAGGTGTGTCTTAGTAAATCTAAACGTTTGGATTTATTAAGACATAATTTTGCTGTTAAATGCATTAAACGCTGGGTTATGGCAGGAGAAGAACTTACAAATATACTACCTTACCTTGCTGCATATATGGGACATTCCGATTTCAGAGGTACTCAGTATTATCTGAGGCTAACAGGTGATTTATATCCTAACATCATCAGTAGTACAGAAGCCGCGTTCAATTACGTCATTCCAAAAGGAGGTATATAACATGAAGGAAGCTGATTTCCCCAAGTACCTGTCATATTTTTTTTCAAAATACCTCCCCGGCCAGAAAAATGCCAGTAGACACACAATAGCTTCTTACAGAGATACATTAAAACTGTTTCTGATATTCTGTGAAGAAGAGAAATCAATGCACCCCGAAAGAATACGGATGTCTCACATGACGACAGAATTGATTATTAACTATCTAGACTGGCTTGAGAAAAAAAGATGATGTGCTATTTCCACACGTAACCAGAGACTAGCTGTATTTCATTCTTTATTACGGTATGTACTGAAAGAATCACTAGAGAATCTGTATGAACTCCATAAAAGTCTTTCCATCCCAAGCAAGAAACATCCTAAGCCAATGATTTCATACCTGACCGGCCCAAAAATGAAAATCCTATTAAACCAACCAGATTGTTCTAATTACGAAGGCTTCCGTGATATGGTGCTATTTTGTGTGTTATACGATACCGGTGCAAGGGTGCAAGAACTTACGGACATTAAAGTCAAAGACATTCGTGTTTCGTCACCTGTGGTTATAACACTTTATGGAAAACATAGAAAAGTGAGGCAGGTTCCACTTATGGGTAAAACATCGGAACTACTAACAAGATATCTAGATATAAAAAAGTATCATCCTGGAATTGCAAAGGCAAATAATTATATTTTCGTAAACAAAAAAAACAGAAACTATCCCAGTGGGGAATTTTATATATTTTAAATAAATATGTGGAAATGGCGAAGGATAATCCTTTATTTGCAGTAAAATTAGCTGTGACACCACATGTGCTTCGCCATGCTAAATCAATGCACCTGATACAGTCCGGAGTAAACCTAATTTATATACGTGATTTCCTGGGACATGTAGACTGTTCTACAACCGAAATATATGCAAGAGCAGATAGCGGAATGAAAAGAAAGGCAATTGAAACTGCATATACTAATTTAGTTCCGGATATTATTCCGAGGTGGTAAGAAGATGGTGATTTGATGAACTGATTGAATTCCTTGTGTGAGTAGTTTTAAAGTTGTTGATATTATGGTGAGTGATTTAAGATATTATACTGTTAACAAGAAGTATAATGTACTACACTCACCATAATCTCTTGATCCATGGAAGTTAACTTCAGGAAGTAAGTATTTTTCTTTATCTGAGATTTTATCATCTTTGGTTATTAACTCGTTATGTTTTCTAAGGAAAATTAAAAACCATTTGCTGATTGTACTTAAGAAAATAGCTTTGCCATCATATGTGGTAAATAAAAAAGAGTTTTCTTTATGCCATAATTCACCTAAATTTAGTTTTTCCTCTGATTGCCACAGTTTATATTTTTTTAATAGTTCTATTACTGAAACTGGAACGGAGATTAATCTCATTGTTTTAGTTTTAGTACTTTTGTGAAAGTTTCTCTACCAGGTAAGTGTTGTAATGAATTATCAATGTTTATAGTAAAATTTTCAAGGTCGATGTCACTCCAGGTTAAGGCTGTTAGGTCTCCTTGCCTCATGCCACTAAAAATAGATAATACTATCATCGTACGATATTTAAGCATAAAAAGTGATATAAATAAAGGATTTAATAATGTGATACATAATATGTAATATATGATATACTGTACTGAATTTTTAATGTTTATGTTATATTTTTTTATATTTCACAATAACTTAAAATGTAAGTAATTATAATACTACAATTTTAAACAATTTGGAAATGAGTTAAAAAAATTGGGGCGAAATGCAATGAAATTGCTAATTACAAATTCAAAAGACAAAGGAGATTATCTTATTGATACTCTTAATAAGTTTTGGTACAGTAAATGGGCTTCTATAGCCACTCCATTTTTTACTGAAAACGCATTTTTAGATACCCTTATCAAAAACAAATGCAATATAAGATTAATTGTGCGTTTATGCGTTGTAACATCGCCTAGTGCTCTAGAAAAAATTCTACATTGTGATAATGTTACTATAAAATTTTATATTGATCAGCATTTTCATTCTAAAATTTATATTTTGAATAAATCTCTTATTATTGTAGGTTCAAGCAATTTCACTAATGGAGGATTGAAGAATAATCGCAGAATTAATATTGGTATTGATAAGGAGGACGAGTGTTTTGATGGTTTAGATAGTTTGTTTGAAGAATACTGGGGCACAGCAAAGTTATTAACACCTGAAAAGTTAGAAAAGTTCAGAAACATTATTGTTAATCATCAGAATGATGCTTTTAAAATTGATAATAGTATTGCTAAGGCGTTAAAAGATAGTTTGTATGAAGAATCACAAAATGAAGATGGAACTGATGGCGGAGAAGAAAATAAAGATGAGATGAGCCATAGGCCGCCGTTATCAGAGGAACATAAAAGAAAAATTTCAGAGGGAAATATAGGAAGGAAACATACCCCGTTATCTGAAGAGGGTAAGATGGCACAAGCGGAAGCGATGAGGAATGAGTTATCAAAACCTGTTGTTTGCCTTAATACAGGAATCAAATATAGCTCAATGAAAGAGGCTTCAAAAACAATATACAATTCTACACGTGGATATGGGTATATCAGCGATGTATGCAGAGAGATTAAAACCCATTATAAGAAAAAGATATGGCGATTTGAAGAAGATTATAGAATGATGACAAAGGAGGAAATTGATAGACTTTTATCTGAATTAACAAAAATATTTGAAGGTACAACGATAATTAAGGAAAAAAGAAAAATGAGTTTTAGAGCTATTTCAGCATTGATTAGCCAATATAAAAGAATGGGTTGCTCCTTTTTTAAAATAATTTCAAACAGTGGTGAAGAGTATGTCTATTTTGCAGACTATTTTCAAAAGAGTTTAAATAAAAAATTAATTGAAGATGAGCCTGTTGGTAAATCTGTTGAAGATATAAAAGACTATTATGAGAGTGTGTTTAATATAAAAATAGGTGATGCAATGATTGTTGATATAATAGCATCCAAGAAAAGTGTTTTTTATGAATTTGAGGGTGAATATTATAAGTCTAAACAGTATATATGCAATAGCAGCAACCATCTCTCCTATGATGATGTTGTAACAAGAAAAGATGCCCTACGGCTTATTAATGACAAAAACATCAAATTTCTTGGAGGAATAACTGTTGAAGATATTTATAGTTCCCAAAAAAAATATTATTATCAAAAAAACAAGACTATATTTAGATATGAGTATGATTATGTGAATGAACATATAAAGTAATAGTTTTATAGCTTAGAATAAACTTATAGTTATATTCGTTAAAGTTTTCTAGGGATAGAATTAAATCCTTCATCACCGATTTTAAGCAATTTATTAAAGAAAAACTCACTAATAACTGTCTGAGGAAGATCAATAATTCTGCTGTATTTTAAAATATCCCAATTATTAATTATGGCTCTTTCAGCATATCTTTGACAAGCTCCAATAACAGAATTAGCTGCCTGCTGTCTACTAACCTTATTTTCTTGATAATATCTTGTTGAACTTGTAATACCTTTATATATAATTCCAAAAACTTGAGAAGTCGAAAATTCATTTAAAAGATCATCAAAGATAGAAATTGTTTTTTCTCCGGGATTAAAACTAAAATGCACTTTTTCCATCTGATACTTTAAGTACTGAAGACATTCAGCAAGGGCTATTTCCTTCCAAATTGAAGCCACCATTATATTACTGATGATATCAATATCAGGTGGGTTCATTAGGTATTTCAAAACTGTATCTCTTTGTGAAGATTTTCCAACATTCAAATAATAATTAACAGAATACCTATAATACGTATAAGGAAAATCAACATCTTCTTCGTCAACAAATGCTCCAATGTCTGAATTTGGGTGTATAACAATTATATTTTTTGATTTCAATGATTGTATAATTTCTTCCATTAGATCTTCTGTAGGTGATAATTCACGTTTTGCCTTACCTACTGCTTCAATATACTGCATATCCTCTGATAAGCTTAGTCTTAATAAAGACCCTATGTACAATCTGTCTCTAAATGTTAAATCAGCCATTTCAATAGGTACAATATCGTGTAATTCAAAAACTTCATTAATTACTTGTCTCTTCTTTAGTTCCATTTCCTTTTTCTGCGTAATTTCTTTAAGCTGTGCTTCTTTTCTTCTTTCTGAACATGAATCACACCTACAGTTAGTAGTTTCACTATGACCACATACAGAGCATTTTGGGTTTCGCTTTGATGAAGACGAAGTTCTAGATTTTCGTTCTATTATCATAGCTATATTACAATTTGGACAAAATGTATCATCGCATATCTCTGGTGGAAACAGTAAACATAGTTGACTTGGAATTGTATTAATTTTATACTCTTCTATTAGTGAAGTTATCTTTTCATTATTATAATATCTTATCATTAACTCATTTAGTTCATCTTCTGTTAAATGTTTTAGTTTTTGGTTTACTTCATAATTAGTATTACTCATTAGTATCATCCTCTATTTTAAATTTAGTATTTATTTAAATATAGTTTACCATAAATACTTATATAATTGCATTAACGAATTTTGTCCAAGTAACAAAGGTGGGAACGTATAAGCGTATACAATAACATTAGTTAAATGATACTATGAAAAAGACAGATAATATCCTCTATAAACCCACTCAATTGATTGCAAAAGTGTATCATACGGTTTCGTAGGTTTTATGATATTATTAGTAATAAATTAAACAACAAATAATTTGTGGGGAGTTGTAAGCGTGAATAGTGTATATGCTTATATTAGGGTTAGCACCAAAGAGCAAAATACAGATCGTCAACATGAAGCCTTAAAAGAGTATGCTACTTCAAATAAGCTAAAATACAAAATCGTATTTGAAGATAGAGCAAGTGGTAAAGATTTCGAAAGATTACAGTATAAAGCATTAAAAGAAATAGTTAAAATAGGAGATACAATTATAATAAAAGAACTTGATAGGTTAGGACGTAACTTCATGGATACACCAAAGGAACTGCAATATTTCTTTGAGAGAAATATAAAAGTAATAATACTTGATACGCCATTAGTAAGCACAGGAGACACCAAATTAGATTATACGATAAACAATATGCTTATTAATTTCTTGTCTTATATAGCTGATAAGGAGCGGGAGAAAATACAGGGTAGAGTTATAGAGGGATTAAAGAATGCTAAGGCTAAAGGCATTAAGTTGGGTAGACCTAATAGAATTTTACCAGAAGACTTCAAGAAGTATTATAGTAAGTGGAAAGATAAAGAAATAACCGGAGTTGAATTTGCAAAATTATTGAGCGTAAGCAAAGCGACATTATATAGATATATAAAAGAATATGAAATGTAAGAGAGGGTTAATACCTTCTTTTTTTATGGAATGGATTAATTGATTTATAATACATTGAATGTTGCAAGTTAACACGTTATGTTACATTCAGAATGAAATTTTTAAGGAATGATCAATAGACCCAATGTGAAAGTAACACAATTAGTAGTGTGTTACTTTCAAAATATCAATATACACTTAAATCAAGTAGTCCTATATCATTAGATATGGGGTACTTGCAATGGGGGAATATTTTAAGGTATTATTCTTTTTCTCTACTCTTTTTTGTTCTTATCTTATTTATAATAAGTAGGAATATTAAATAGTAAATAATCAAAATAACCATATCACAAAAGAATTTTAAAGAAAATAATGGTGCGTTATCGAAACTGAAATTTCCAAAAGAATAAGTAATTCCTTTTAATAAATAAGCAAAGAATATTGCAATTGTTGTATAAATCGACTGTTTTATAATAATAAAATCTCCCTTCAACAAATATATATTAATGCAACATAGAATACGAGTATGACATAAAATATACACTTAAATCAAGTGCCCCCATATCCAATGATATGAGGGCTATTTGTGATGAAATATATGAATATTCTGACTTTAATCCTTTGTGTGTTGTGTTAGTTGCCTTACCCCTATAACAAATGAAAACCATAGATACTCTTATAATTTTGACAAGTTATATTGAAAATTTGACAACATAAATTGTCAAAAGGGCTAAATAGTGATATATTATATTTTAGCATTATCGTTTCTCTTGAACCTTTAATGAGCTTTGTTTTTACAACAATTAAGGAAGTGTACTTTATGAAGGAAGAATTAATATTAAAAAACAAACTTAAAATAGCTAGGGCAGAGAATAATCTATCCCAAGGAGATTTAGCTGAAATGGTTGGTGTTTCCAGACAAACAATTAGTTCAATAGAAACAGGGCAATTTAATCCGACTGCAAAATTAGCATTGATATTTTGCATTGCATTAGATAAAAAATTCGAAGATTTATTTTACTTTGAGTAGACTAATGAGCAATAGTAAAGGAAGGTAGTTTAATCATGAATAAAGAAGAAATTTTAGAAAAAAGCAAACGTGAAAATTTATGGGAAGATGAAAGAACTAAGCAAGTTACAATTAAATCAGAAAACTATGCATCATCAATAGGAACTATTATATTAGTATTAGTTACATTATGGAAAATGTTTCGTAAAATGCCGCACAATGATTTAATGGCAATTATTGGGATTCAAATTGCAATTGCTTCTCTTTATAAGTATAAAAATAAAACAGAAAACAAGCTATATTTAGTTACAGGCATTATGATGTTGTTTGCCTCTATTATATTTTTATTAGATTTCTTTATTAATGGAGTTGGATAGTCCAGGGATGAAATTCATAGACAACTTTCTAGTATTCCTCACCCTAAGAATATGTAATAGCCTCAATGTGAAAGTAACTCAATTGGTATTGTGTTACATTTAGAATAATACGCAATTAATAAATTACCCATATATCATTAGATATATGGGTAATTGTAACTAGCATATAAGAAAGTTGCGAAACATGTTTTATAATTTTTCAAGGTTTATTTTTATATTCAACATATTCAACTATAGCTCCATCTAAATGTTTTACAGTCATATTCATTCCAGTTGGAACTACTTTTAAATCTCTTATAACTGTTGCTCCGTTATTTAACAAAAAATCTTTGAATTCAATAATAGAATCCACTAAAAATGTTGCTTTAGTATCTTTAAAAGGCTTTAGTGCTTCATCTGAACCACTTATAATTAAAATATTTCCTACTTGTGCTAATTTTAAATTTGCTTCAGAATATGTAAATCTCATATTACATTTTTCATAATATTTTTTCATAAAATTTTATTGATTGGTCAATATCACTTACATAAAATCGATTTAAAATTTGTTTTATTTTCATTGCAATCCTCCCAATAAAAACTTATTTATATAACCATGATCCCTTTACAATTTCGACTAATAATATATATTTAATTATACTATATTGCCTTATCTAAGAGTCAGAATAATAATTATAAAATGAATGAAAAACCGGTAAAAGTTCGTATTACATTAACCTAGAGTTCGTTTGTTTTATATTGAGGTCATTGAAGCTAGTCATATAGCCAGAGTTCGTTTTACGGATAAAGAACTAAACCGCTAAAAACGGTGGCAGACGAGTGCTAATCATATTAATTTAATTTTCACTTAAATAAAATAGAAAGAAGTATCTTATTTGACTAAGATACTTCTTTATTATAATACACACTTCCTATAAACTTTTATTGTCGAAATAAAAAATAAGGAAGTGTTATTA
>NZ_JAHLDU010000032.1 GCF_018861905.1 Clostridium sp. DSM 17811 | reverse complement strand
TTGATTTTTTGTTGGTCTGAGATAATTGATTTTCTTCCCATAAAAAATAGCTCTCCTTATAGTAAACAGTTTTATTATTTAACTGTCTACCATAAGGGGAGCATATCACTTTGATATGACTTTAATTATTGAACAACCCTAACATAAAACGCTATACTCCTAATGAGTACAGCGTTTTATGTTAGTCAATCTTATAGTTATTAAGATACCCAATAACATTTATTTCATAGCTTAAATTTTTGAACTATATTATTTAGCTTATCTGCTAATATTGCTTGATTTTGAGAAGATTTTGATATTTTTTGGACTGCCATAACAGATTCATTAACGGTTGCTGATATTTCCTCGGAGCTAGCAACCGATTCCTCAGCTGTAGCCGATATATTTTCAATTGCATTTCTAATCTCTGATATAGTTTCATTTACTATATTCATTGAAGCTCCAATATCCGCAGATATCATATTGGTTTTTACGGCATCTGAGCCGTATTGCTTACTTGTATCTACAAATAGATCATAATCAGGTTTAACCTTAGTATCAATAAAGCTTAATACATCCTGAGCGTTGCTGGTAAGATTTTGGAATGCATTTTCAACTTTTTCAGTTACCTCCTGAATCTTTTCAACTGTAGCCTCTGACGCCTCAGCTAATTTTCTAACTTCGTCAGCAACTACGGCAAACCCCTTACCTTGTTCTCCTGCTCTTGCTGCTTCAATAGCTGCATTAAGTGCAAGAAGATTTGTTTGACTTGCAATATCCCCTATTTCTGTAGCCATTATCTTAACTTCACTAACAACATTACCATCTTTAATTGCTTTTAATATGCTTTCTTGCTTCTCTAAATATAATTTATTTATGGTACTAGAGCTATTTTCAGCAGTTATTCTAACTTGCTTAGCTTTTACTTCTATATTATTTGAAATCTCAGTTCCCTCATTTGCACGTCCAGTAACACTCGCCACATTCTGTGCAATACTTTCTGTTGTTGCATTTACTTCTTCTGTAGTGGCACTTAACTGTTCTGCACCTAAAGATACTTGCTTTACCGATTCATTGATAATCTCCATTTTTGATGATATTTCTTTTGTTGTAGCAGAAACATCATTTGAAGATTCTAATACCTCAGCGGAATCCTTTGTTAATTCGTAAACAACTTTTATTAATTCTTCCCTTAGTTTTATTAAACTGTTTCCCATAATACCTATTTCATCCTGGCTTGATAGCATTTGGTTATTGTCATTATAAGTTAAATCCAGTTCAGCTAATCTACCAATAAAACCTGTTGCAACTTCTATTGGTCTAGATATTCTTCTGCCAACAATTAAGGCAATAATTATTGAAAGTATAATTCCTAGAGTGATAATTAAAAGAATAATATCTATTGAATCATTTAAAGTTTTGAACACTTCTGAACTAGGCACTTTCACTCCCATAATTTGACCATTATTCAACGTATAATAACTCATCAGCTGCTTATGCCCCTCAAAGTTTGTCTCGAGCACCATAGATTTTTTATTACTTAATTCATCGGTTATAAATTTATATTTTCCATATTCTAAAGTGTCTAATTTATCCGTCGATTTTTGGTCCGTAGCAACTACAAAACTGTAATCTTTATCTAGCAAAAATGCAGAACCTGTATCATATATCTTTGTGTTTAAAATTATCTTTCTCAAACTTTCAAATGAAATATCCATACCTGCTACTCCAACTAATTTATTATTATCATATATAGGCAGTGTATATGATATCAGGTTTACGTTATCACTGGCTGGGTCTATATACGGTTTTGACCATACTCCTTGCTTAGCTCTAATTGGGTCATAATACCAATTTAAACTTTTATTACTTTCCTTATAATCCTTTAATAAATATGAATTGTTGCTAACATTCCCCTCTTTCTTTTGTTCATCATAGTAATAAGCCACATCGTAAGCCTTACTTCCATCTGTAAATTTAGGATCAAAATTCATATATAACCCTACAATTCCAGTATTGCTAACACCTAAATTATTTATTAAAGTACTTAACTGGCTTTCATACGCAATCATATAATTTTTGTCTTTAACCTTAGATACATCTATTGTGCCTAAAACTAGTCCAGATAATTCCTTTACAGTGTTTTCCACCTTTGTAGTATGTACTGTGTATTCATTTCCTCTACTAGAAGCTATATTTAATAAGTTCTCTGTGGCTTCCTTCTTAATTATACTTGTAGATTTAACAATACTTGCAATTCCCACAAGCGTTGATACTAAAATTGAACAACTCACTATAGCAATAACTATTTTAGTGCTAATTTTCTTTTTCAACAAAGTTTCCTCCTTAAAATATTTTCTTTTGTTTTTTTTATAATTTAATAAAATACAATATACTATAATATCGGGTTAATCTAAGAAATGTTTACGAATAAAATCACATAAAAAAATGTAAACATATTCATTCCTATAAACAAGCAAATCAGCTAACAATTTATTCTATTATAAATTGCTATTAACTATCCTAAGCTATTTTTAAACTTTAAGTTACTATCTAGAATGGGATTTTCATCTATAATTCCCTACAAAATTCAGTATAAATCTGTCTGTACTTAGCCATTATTATTCCTCCCTTAACATTGAATAATGTATTTATCCTTGTACTTGAGTAGGATACGGTTAAATCGGATAAAATATAATAGTGTTTGCTAATATAGAATATATATTATTTCAAATGCTATATTTATAAGGAGATGATAAGTTTGGATAAAAACCAGGGTGATTTTATGCTAAAAGCTGTTATATTTGATATGGATGGAGTAATTATTGATAGTGAACCAGCACATATGAAGCTTGAAAATGAGACTTATAAAAAATTAGGCATAGAGGTTACAGACGATGAGCATCACTCTTTTGTAGGCGCAACTTCTCATTATATGTGGGAAGCTCTAAAAAATAAATATAAGCTTAATCAAACACTTGATGAGTTAATTGAATATGATCGAAGTAAATATTTTAAATACCTTAATTCAGATGAATGCGAAATAACTCTTATTGATGGGGTGAAAGAGCTAATTAAAGACCTTCATGAGAATGGGATAAAGCTAGCCGTTGCATCATCATCTCCACTAAATGTAATTATGGCTATTGCAGCGAAATTTCAAATAGAAGAATACTTTGAAGTTTTTGTTACCGGTGACTATGTACAGAGAAGTAAGCCTGAACCAGATATATTTCTTTTTGCTTCAGAGAAGCTTGAGGTAAGCCCTGAAAATTGTATAGTTATTGAGGATTCTCATAACGGGGTTCGTGCTGCTAAAAAAGCAGGTATGAAGTGTGTGGGAATTAATAGCGGTGTTGCAGGAAGTCAAGACATTTCCATGGCAGATTTAGTGATAAATAGCTTTAAAGAAGTGAATTATGTAAAATTAAGTTAATAATCATTTTTACATTTATTGATTAATATTCTTTTGATATCACTGTACCGTTTGAGAAATACAATTTAAGAAAGCTTAATATATAATAGGTCTCATACGAAAAGATGTCTTTCCGAAATCCTCATCTTCACCTTTTTTACATTAAAATTGCATGAATATTTTTCATTATCTTCTGGAATTACAACTCGTGAACAACCAATTGTGTGAAATTTCAGTACATCTTCTATCCAATTTGAATCAAATATAGAACACCACACTTTACCTGGCTTAACTGCTCCACGATCAAAAATCATTACCGTCGAAATAAGATCAATTTCAGCTCCTATTTTTTTAGCAGCTTTAATTCCATCACCTGTTAAACCTGATGTTAACTGAAGTGAACTTATATTAAATGCAGCAATTGGATTTAATTCCTTTAACATTTCCATATTATTAGAATAGCCACCTGTGGCAAGAAAAACTCCCTTGCTTGTACATAAAATCCCTCCTAATATATAACACCATGTTTTCTAAAGCATTCAAATCGACATGATAAACAACCAGCATAACGACTTATGTTGGATATGATATAAGAAAAAGCAATCTTTATACCTTAATTAACTTTAAGGTATAAAGATTGCTAATATGGTTTATAGTTCTTTATCACAATGTAAAGGTCCACAAATATCAAACTCTGAATCGGATGGTGCTGGTACATAATTCGCATCTTTTTTTGCTTTTTCAAGTTTATCATTTTCTATTTTTGATATTTCCTCTGGTGTTAGTTTTTTGTTTGTCATTAATAATCCTCTCCCTTTTTTAATATTATTTTAATTAACACTATAACTATAACTCTAATTCTAGAGTATATCAATGATCAGTATACTATAATTGCTAATGGTACAATCAGTATATCTCAGTAAATTTTGACGTATTTTTTGACATGTTTATCAGTCGCTGTAAGTCTAGAAAAAATGAAGCCAAATAGATTTTATTATCAATTGATAATAGATATCTCAAAATTTTTTTTGATAAATATTGGCTTTAAAACATATTTGAGCTATAATAATATTATTATTTATTACCAATTGAAACAATTTTCAAAAATTAGGGAGGATATTTATGAAAAAGAAATTTGGATTTTTACTTATTCTATTTACTTTTATATTAACGTATATATGTTGGTTATTTGTTCAGCCTTTGAGTTCAATCCCTTCAGCTAGACAGTACTCGCAATTAGTAGCAGGAATGGCCTTGGTTGGATTTGCCTTAGTCAATTTTATCTCCACTAGAAATCCGATATTAGAAAAATGCTTTAATGGGTTAGATAAATCATATATCTATCATAAATATTTAAGCATTATTTCTCTTATTCTAGTTATTATGCACACACAACTCTTAGACGCAGGCGGAAAACCGGAAAGAAGCCTTGCTATAGCACAAAATTTATCCAAAGGGGCAAGAAACAGTGGTCATATTTTCAAAACTTTTGGATCCATAAGTATGTATCTGTTTATAGGCTTAGTAATTCTTGCATTGATAGCAAAAAAATTAAATTATGAGAGGTGGAAACTAATTCATAAGATTATGTTTATACCTTATATCATTGGTATTATTCATTATTATGGAAGTTCAAATTATGCAGTTTTTGGATTAGACTCCTTTAGTATATTCCTAAACATTATTAATTTTATAGGAATAGTATCAGTTATTTATAGTATCTTTATTTATGAAACAAGTTCTTTCAAATATAAATTTACTATAGAGAAATTAGAGCTTGTGGCAAACAGTATGATAGAAATTACGGGAAAAACTCTAGGGCGTAGTATGGAATTCTTGCCTGGACAGTTTGCATTTCTTAAGTTACCAGGAAAAGAAAATAATTTTCCTTCTCATCCATTTAGTATAAGCCAAGCCCCTAAAAAGGGTGAAATACAGTTTACGATTAAAGCATTAGGTGATCATACAGGAAAATTGTTGGATACCCTTAAAGTAGGCCATGAGTTTTTAGTATCGGGACCTCATGGAAAATTTAATTACATAACAGGTAGTAAGAAACAAATATGGATTGCTGGTGGAATTGGGATAACTCCTTTTAGGAGCTTTTATCAATCTGATATACCAGAGGATTACTCTATTGATTTCTTTTACGCTTTCAATAATAAAGAGGAAGGCGCTTATATAGAGGAGATAATGAAATTGCCTAAGAGAAATAATTTAAGAGTGCATTTATTAAATTCAAAAGAAGAAGGCTTTTTATCTGGTGAAAAAATAATTAAATATGTTAATAAGACAGATCCAGTGGATGTATATTTTTGTGGACCTAAACCTATGAGAGAGATCTTAAAGAAACAGTTAAAAGAAAACCAATTGAATATTATAGATTTTCATTATGATAACTTTCAGTTTAAATAACTATACCGTTCATATTGCTTAAACCTATTATCAACGCACAATACCAAAAAGCCCCTATATTATTCATTTAATATAGAGGCTATTTGTTTTATTTTCAAGTTATATTATTAGCGATATTTATAGCCTCTTAGTTTATTAATAATTTAAGCTTTTGCTGAGATCATTTATAATATCATTTACATTTTCTATGCCTACTGAAAGCCTTAAAAGCTTATCAGTAACACCCATTCTATTTCTCATTTCTTCTGGAATAGACGCATGTGTTTGAAGATATGGATAAGTTATAAGACTCTCTACTCCACCAAGACTTTCAGCAAAAGTTACAATTTCAACTTCTTCAAGTACTTTGCCTATAGCTTTCTTTTCCTTAACCGTAAATGAAATTATTGATCCAAATCCACTTGTCTGCTTTAATGAAACTTCATAACCTTCATGTTCCTTAAATCCCGGATAATATACTTTTTCAACAGCATCACAGTTTTTAAGCCACAAAGCTATGTGTTTCGCATTTTCTTGCTGTTTTTCAAGCCTTATTGCAAGAGTTTTTATACCTCTGAGTATGAGCCAACTATCAAAAGGTGAAAGAGTAGCTCCAATGGAAACTTGAGTAAACCTTAATTTTTCAATTAAATCCTCTCTACTAGCTACCAAAAGGCCTGCCAGAGTATCGTTGTGTCCACCTAAAAATTTTGTTCCACTATGAACTACTATATCTGCACCAAAATCCATTGGTCTTTGAAAATAAGGTGTAAGAAAAGTATTGTCTACTATTGTAATTAAACCTTTTTCTTTTGCTAAAGCTGATATTTCCCCTATATCACTGACTTTCATCATTGGGTTAGAAGGAGTTTCCATGTAAATAGCTTTTGTATTATCCTTTAATTCCATTGTAATTTTTTCTAGGTCTGTTGTATCTACATATGTTGATTCAATACCATAAACTTTATATACATCTTCGAAAAGCCTATAAGTTCCACCATACAAATCATCTGATATTATTATATGTTCTCCTGGTTTTAATAATCTTGCAACACAGTCTATTGCTGCCATCCCAGTTGAGAATGCTAAACCTTCCTTCCCACCTTCAAGTTTCGCTATAGTTTTTTCAAGCTCTTCCCTAGTAGGATTTTGAAGCCTTGAATAATCATAACCAGTACTTTGGTTTAATCCCTTATGTTTAAAAGTTGCACTCTGATATATTGGAATACTTATACAGCCAGTTTGATCTTCCCATTCACCACTTCCGTGAACCATTATTGTCTCCAAGTTATTACAGTCTGTTTTCAAAACTGTCACCCCCTATTATTTTCCATAAAAAACAAAAGCCACTTTTCAAAAGAAAAGCAGCGCACAAATAAAATCTGCGTCTTTTCTTATCTTCCAGAAATATATTTCATTTCTGCAGGAATTAACACCGTTACATTCGAATGAGAATGCCGGTTGTTGGGTTTCATAGGGCCAGTCCCTCCACCTCTCTTGATAAGAACAAGATTGTTATCAATATTAAATTAACTTATTTAAATTTTAATCACTAAATATGATTATGTCAATACTTTTATTCGACAATCACTCCCATTATCTTCTTTATCCATAAACTAGTGCTCTTAACTACTCACTAAATTTAGAGTAACTTAATCAGCCCTTCTAACTCATCAGATAAAACTTTTGCAAGCTCAATATCAGTCCCTTTTAAAGCTAATGCTATTTTTGTTTCAACTAATTTTTTCTTTTGTTCAATTTCTAAATAGTCTTTGTCAAAATAACTAGCATAAATCATCTTCCTAAACTTTCGCATACTCATTTTTCTAATTGTCTTATCTTCAATGATTAAAACAAAATCCATACAATTTACTATAGTATAAAAATCATGAGAAATCATTAAAATTGCACCTTTATAGTTTTCTATGGCTTTTTCCAGTGCTAATTGTGAATAGGTGTCTAAATGACTTGTCGGTTCATCAAGAATCAACATGTTTGCATTACTAGCAGAAATTTTAGCCAGTTGAAGCATGTTTTTTTCTCCGCCAGATAAAGACTCTATCTTTTGATTAATGATTTCTTCTTCAAAACCATAACCAGAAATATATGACTTAATCTCTTCATAAGTTTTAAAACCAACATCAAAGAATTCTTCAAGTATAGTATTAGACTCATTTAATGTTTTGCCTTGAAGTTGAGATAAATAAGCCACTTCAACCTGCTCGTTTATCTCAATAGAATCATTATTATTTTTAAATATTTCTTGAACCAAAGTCGTTTTACCGGTGCCATTTAATCCGACAAGAGCTACTTTATCAGTAGATTTAATCTCAAAGTTAACATTCTCTAAAAGTATATCATCAAAGCGAGCACTGTAATTATTAACTTTTAAAGCAATGGTTTCTTCCATTTCATTATCTGTAACAAAGCTGATACTCGGCTCTTTAATATCTACAAATGGCGCTTTAATTCTACGTTTTTCTAATCTTTCTTGGATTTTAACTCTAGCATTTAGAGATTTTCCTCTAGCAGCTTCAGTATGCTCAGTTGCGAGATATCTTAGTTTTTTTATCAACATCTCGTTTCTCCAAAATTCTTCCTCATCAGAAGTAGCTAGTTCTTGCAGTTCAATTTTCGTTTGGAGTAAAGAGAAATTATACTCAATATAGCTTCCATCAAACTCTTGGAGCTCCATGTTTTCAAGATGCAAAATTTTATTAAAACAATGATTCAATAGATATCTGTTGTGCGTAATAATTAACATTGTTCCTTTATGTGAATTAATTAAATCTTTAAGAGAATTAAGGTTTCCAAAGTCTAAAAACACATCTGGTTCATCCATAATCATTAATTCTGGACTATTTAGCATTTCCTTAATTACTTGAATAAGCTTAAATTCCCCACCACTAAGTTCAGATATCATTAGATCTTTATACTTGCTTAAGTTTGCAAGATTTAGGTTTTTATTAATGTTGTTTTCGAAATCATCCCCATTAATTGCACCAAATGCATCTAAAGTTTGTTGATACTTTTCTAGTAAAGGTTCAATATCTGAAGATGTTTCCATTTCGCTGCAAATAGATGTTATTTCATTTTGCAGTTTAATAAATTTTTCCCCAATATATTCGAAAACTGTAATTTCTTTTGTTTCGCCAAGCTGTGAGAATTGACTTACATAACCTATTCTACAATCTGAGTCCATCTCGAGCTTTCCATCGAACATATATTTTTCTGGATCCATAATTATATCTATAAGTGTACTTTTTCCACAACCATTTGTTCCTATAAAAGCACAATGTTGACCGTCTTCTAATGTAAATGAAATGTTCTTATATAGATCCTTTTGCGGAAACGAGTAGGACAAATTATCAACTTTTATCATATTATTACCTCTCTTTATCACTAAAAAAGAGCCTATAAAATAAGCTCTTCAATATATTTTCTTCTCAATTGTAATTTTATACTTGATTTTTATCTAGTAGAGATATTCTACTTAGTTTACCATAGATAGCATAACACTTTTTAGAGTTAAGTTCAATCATTTCATTTTATCTATTCGAATTGACTTTCTTTTACCATATTGTAAAGCATTCCTTCCTTTAACAAACTACTATTGCCACCTAAAACATCTACTAATGTATAAGCAAATGGTAGGACAGAAGCTGGTCCTCTGCTCGTTATCAAGTGATCATCTACCACAACAATATCTTCAACATAATTTGCATCTTTAAGCAAAGTAGTATATTCCTCTCCAGGATATGATGTTACTGTGCGTCCCTTGATAATTCCTGCTTTTTCTAGAATCATGGGTGCCGCGCAAATAGCAGCAACAAATTTTTCCGGTGCTTTATCAAAAAATTTTACTAATTCAATGACCCTTTCATCATCTCTTAAATTTGTTGCACCAGGTAATCCACCAGGTAAAACAATCATATCATATTCTTTTATTTCATCACTTATAATTTTATCTGCCAGTACCCTAATACCATGAGCACCTTTTACCATTTCCTCATTGATACTTACCAAATTACACTGAAATTCTGCCCTTCTTAAAACATCAACTACAAATAATGCTTCACCCTCTTCAAATCCTTCTGCTAAAAAAACTGCAACTTTTTTCAATTTAAATCTCCCCTTCTCCTAACTATTATCTCCTACTAAATAACCTAAGTACAAACAAAAATATATTTATAAAGTCTAAATATAAAGTTAATGCCGCAAGCACAACCCCATGCATATCATTGCTTTGTGCTTGCATATGTTTTATTTTCTGCATGTCATATGCTGTTAATGCCCCGAATACTATTATACCTAAGAGACATACTCCTAAATCGAATGTGGAAGAAACAAAAAACATCTGCATAATAGTAAGTAAAATTAAACCTATTACAAACATCATGGCAAATTGACCTATTGCACTTAAGTCTTTTTTTGTTGTTATCCCTACCATTCCACTGCTTAAAAACATTAATGAAGTTAAAGCAAACACAGTAATTAATTGACCTTGATTTACAGTTAAAAAAACTATACTCAATGTTACACCATTTAAAGCTGAATAAACTAAAAACCAAAATATTCCAGATGTTGTAGACATTTTAGCAACTCTCTTAACTAATGTTATAACCATGACTAGTTCAAGAATCATAGCCCCGTAAATTACTGTTGTAGATACATTCATTATATAGTTACTCGTAAACAGACCAACTATAAATGTTATTAGTAGTCCAACTGCCATTAGACACAAAGTCTTTCCTATAAAAGTAGATCTGCTTTTTATCAAACTATTACTTTCCATACTAACATACTCCTTTATTACTATATTTATTTTCTACCCGATGATTCTTCCAGTATATCTATCGTTTTTGCTAAGGACTCGGCGAATTCTTCATCTGAGGAGTTCTTAAAGATAAGTAAATCATCTTTTATACACGGATCGTCCAAAGTAATAGGAACATCAAAATTAATTCCTTCAATATATTCATTCCAATTCGCAAGTTTCCATGTATCCCTATCAGAATTTCTCTCAATCATTCTTTGCTGCGTTACTTCAATTGAACTTTCTACCCAAATAACTACTAAAGAGGCATTCTTATCTTTTAATGCTGCCTTTAGCTTTTTTATATAGTTTAAATCTCGTATTTCTTTTGTAAATGGTGCATTAATTAACACAATATCATCATAATTCAGAGCTTCCATTGCGAGTTCTACTATTGTTTCGTATTCATAATCACGTATATTTTCATTGAAAAAATCTGAGCTTCTATTATATTCTTCACCTGCTACAACAAAAATCTGTTTTGATAATTTTATAAGTGTATCTTTATCAAGATAGACAACATGACGTAATGCCTCGGCAAGTTTTTTTGCGATATAAGTTTTTCCACTTGCTGGTGGTGATGTTACTAAAATCAGTTTTTTCATAACAATCCTCTCCTAGTCAAAAAATTTTAAGTCTGAAACTTTTCAAACTTGTTCAAATTTTCATGCTCATGTTTATTATACCCTTTTTCTTGTTCAATAAGTTAGAAAATTCTCTTCGCACATAAAAAAACAGGGTCAGTATAATCAACTTTCCTGAATTACTGAACCTGAATTTTTTAAATTTAAATGAAACTAATGAGTACATTTCGAAGGTTAGTATTTTTGAAGTTATTAACTGATGGTCACAGAATAATTTGAAACAGTTTTTCCTGAAAGATCTTTATAGTCGAACTTAATTTTTGTACTATCACTCTCTTTTATTAAATTTATAAGTAGTCCATATGCTCCATTATTTCCTTGTTTCATGGCACCCATATTTGCATACGTAAATTTAATAGGAACTACCGAGGTAGAACTTGAACATTGTATAGTATCACCCGAGATTTTAACTTTACCGTAGTTTGTATCATGTACGGTATGATTATGACCCCAAATGAATATTACGTTACTATGATTATTAAGAAGATTAACGAGTGTTGATGCATTTCCTGTTGTTCTTTTTTTAAAATAATGAATAGGGCAATGAGAAACAACAAAAACCGGTGTTGATGGATTTATCGAATTCAAAGATGATTTAATATTATCCATATCAGTAGTTGTAAATGATTTGCTTGATGAATCCATTACATATACAGCATAATTGCTATTGTTGACCACTAGTCCGGAGGCATAGGTTCCTCCCTTACCAACTTCATGGTTGCCCTTTGTAAGTATCGACGAAGTTCCTTTATATTGACTACTTACAGCGGAGGTACAAGATGCTGCATCTTTGGGGCCTGCATAGTCACCACCGAAAATCATATAATCTAGCGATGTTGATGTGTTTTTCAAATTAGATAACCATGTTGTAAGATTTGATATATTTCCGTGAATATCTGAAGTAACTCCAATGTAGTTGTTATTTCTTGTAGTATCTGCATAAACTGTTGCTGACGAATAAAGACTAACTGTTAATGTTAGTGCAATGATAATAGATACTAACTTGCTAAATTTTTTAATTTTCATATAATGACACTCTCCTTTTTTATAGTATTAATAAAAAAGGAGAGTATTATGTGGTGATTTATATTAAAGTACAAACTATTAAACATTTAATATATTTCCATTTTTTACTACACTAATAATTATAACCCACTTATTTTCTGTTTGTGAATTGATAACTAGCGACATCATTATTATATTGAAAATTATATGTGTGACTAAAAATTCTATCAATAGGTGCACTATCCATAGTTGTAAAATTATATTTTTCACTAGTAGTAATACTTCCAGATTGAGTATCCTCACTAATGTTGAAATCTATAATTTTAGCAAATACAACACTCTCTAAGTTTCCATTTACATAGGAATTAGGTACACTTGTTTGTAGTTGTTGATATAGTTCACTCCCATAAGTTAAATAACCCCCTACTATTGAAAAATTATTCATGTTAATAGCATCTGTAAGAGCTGTCGCATAGTTGTTTAAAAGATCGTTTAATTGAGACTTAACTCCATTTAATTGAGCCTGAGCATTATTTCGATTATTAATTGCCTCCTCAAAACTTATATTAATGTCCGTTGCTCCCTCAGCCACTGAATACTCTTCACTCTTAAGTTTTTTCCCATCTATTACGGTTGTAGCATATATCTTTGAATCCCCATCTACTGGTCCAAAATTAGCAGCATTATTAACCTTGACCTTAGTATCTTTTCCATTAACAAATATTTCTGCATCAGGATAATCAGAGGTTATATTCAAATTATTCATATCTTCAAATACACTTAATTTCACTATTCCATCGCTAGCTTCCATAGTATTTACTAAATAAGGTTTACTTAAAGTAACATACGGACCCTTATAATTAGCTATGATTGAATAAGTCCCAGGAATATATGGTCCAAATTCCTTAGTGGATTTATCAGTATCACTTTTTCCTATTACTACATTGTTAATTGAAAAAGAGACATCTTTAACTGTAGTTGTTATATCAACAAATGATGGCTTAATGCTTATTTTATAATTCGGAAAAATCAAAAACTTTTTTCCAACCTTTGCTAATGTTAACGTGTTACTTGATGTTACGCTAAGGTTACTAACATCCTTAGGACTAAGAGCATCATTATTTAAATTTTCAATAATTTTATTATAATGTGAAGGATCTTTTTTAAAGTAATTAAGTAATGGTGTTATATTATTACTATTAATTTCAAGCCTATCATCATTACAATATAGTATTTCTGCTAAATCAGAAGTGTTGTTTGTTACTATATCTTGTTGAAATCTTTTTGTTATCTTCCTTGGATCAGACAAAGAATTACCCACTTGAATAATAACTACTATTATTACTATCAAAATTAAAGCTATTGCTATTTTTAACGTTTTGCTTGATTTAATATTATTTGTAGTATATTTTTCATTAATATCATCTTCTTTTATTCGATTATATTCATCTAATGGCTCATTTTTTACACCCAGATTAATTTTATCTACTGTTCTAGTTTCGTTCGTAGACTCAATTTTTAAATTATTACCGCAAACTGTACAAAAGATCTGTTCCTCGTTAGCTTCATTACCACATTTAGTACAAAATTTCATTTTATGTCCCCCAATTTCTTAATCAAATTAATTTAATAAGCTACCATACCTATATACTATCGCTTTTACTACATCCACCGTATGATAAGAAAATGCTATAATAAATGCTATTAAAGATATGACACTAGCTATTGATATTATTAAAACGCATAAGTTTGCATTTATCTGAAAAGTTTCTTTACTTATAATAACTAATGTCGTAATTGAAATAACCACACCTAAAATAACGAAAATAATACCTAAATTCAATGAAAAGTATGAAAATATGATTGAAATAATTTCACAAAACAAAATAGGTAAAGTTGAAATCAATACAGCCTTAAATACCATGAATGCTGTACACTTTACTTCTGAAAAAAAGCTTATTCCTAGATATATAGAAATAAATAGAACTAATAATCCTACTAAATATAATTCACAATTCCCAAAAAATATTTTACCATAAGGTATAGTATTCATATATTTAAATTTATCAATAGCCGTGTTCATGGAGTTTATGGTACTGGTATCCATATTATATGATGACGAACTTTCACCAAATAAAACTGCTAATGAGGATAGATTTCTATAAAAATTCGTGAAAATTGTTGATACACTACTTACAATCTGATTAACTCTCCAAATACCTAGTATACCTTGTAGACATGTTAGCATAATCATAATAACAATAGCTGGCGTTTTCTGGGTTTTAGCTACAAATTCTTTACCACCGGAAACTGGGCTTAGTGTTGAATTTTTAAAAATGTTTATTATCTCAGTAGTATTAATTTTATCTGTTACTGATTTAACACGTTCGAATGTTCCCTCCATTTTTTCTTTGTTGCGGTTCTTATTTGATGTTTGATTTACCTTCATGCCACAATTCGGACAAAATTCATTACTACTCTCAATCTTAGAACCGCATTTACTACAATATGTCATAATGTTCCCCCTTGAATATATAAATAAATATAATTATTATTGCTTATATATATTTCGTCATAACTTACATTCTCTTAATAGTTTATAAAATATTTTACATAAAACGCTCCAGGTATACATGAATATTTAATAAAAAGAAAAGGATTAAAGCATTTTGCGCCTTAATCCTTTTCTTTTCATTTACAAGTATCCGTAATAGTTAATATCTCTTATTTGTCGCTTAAAGCTTTTTTTAGAGCTTTAATTTCATCTTGATGTATTTGCTTGCTTTTCCTATCACTTTTTTTATCATCGATAGGTAGTAGGCTTTGTAATGCTTTAATTTGTCGTTTTATTTCGTCCTTATCTTTTGGAATTTCAAATTTTGGCATTTATTTGACCTCCTTAAAATAATCTTTCATATATCTATTCTGCATTTGAGAGTTATTTCCTTCTAAATAGTTATTTTTATTTATATTGCCACTGTTGCTTGTTTCAAATATGCTAATTCTTCTCCCTGTAAATAAGTAGAAAGCTTCTCAAATACAGTTTTATGATAGTTATTTAGCCAAACTTTTTCATCATATCTACTAAGTCTTCATTAATTTCATAGGAAAATCCACTACTTTCTAAAGTACTCTTTAATCCTCTAAAATATTCTATTGAAATAACCTTACAATCAAAAGCAATTTTTGCTCCCTTCTTAATTGTTTCTTTCAAAAATGCTTCCACAGTCGGAACACCATCGTTACCCATTCTAAACAGTGTTACCCCTGTATTTATTAATTGATTTTCTGATTGTATAAAATACCTTCCATCTGTCCATAAACCCGCCTCTGTTAAAGTTACAATTGCAGTACCCGCAGAACCTGTAAATCCTGTTATAAAAGTTCTAGCACCATAGCTTGTCTACTACATTACCCATTTTTAATTATAATGGCCTTAAAGCTTTTTATAAAAATTAATTATATCTTCATTTACGGGTATCTATGTTACTTATATTTGACCTTCTTTAAATAATCTTTCATATATCTTTTCTGTAAGTTTTAAACTTAAATTCTAGCTGAGGGTTAGCCTTAATGAATTGTACAAAATCTTGAAAACATCTTGTTGTTTTAGTACTTATTGTATGTTCAATTTTTTCGGTTTCTTCTAAAACATCAGACTCTGAAACATCAAGTAATCTTAAAAAGCTTTCAATAGTATTATGACGATTAAGTAATGTTTCTCCAAGCTTCTTTCCATCCTCTTCGAGTACTAAAACACCATATTTTATATATTTCAAAAGATTCAGTTCTGCTAACTTATGTACCATGTTTGTAGCAGAAGGTGGTTGGACATTAAGAGCCTTAGAAAGTTCATGAATCCTTGTAAATCCTGTATTTAAAGATAATCTATATATCATTTCAAGGTAATCTTCCATGGACGCCGTAAGTAAATTATTTTCTTTTTTCATATATTCATTAAAAGTATAAAAATTGTTTTTTACCATATTTCACCCACTTTAGGATATATTTTATTATATAAATTATATGCTTAACATATAATTTATATACTTTAATGTAACATTATAAAAATTACAACATATCTTATATTAGAGAAATAAAGTTAGCATCGACTAATATTGTTAATTGTTATTAAATCTTTTGGGTATAGCAAAAATAATTAGTTATGAAGGGTGATTTATTTTATGGAAAGTAATAAAAACTTAATGGATATAAATTCAACTGATAAAAAACAGGGTATATATAATAGCAAGAGAACTTTAATTAAGTTTAAAGAAGTACTGAAGTTTTTAGGACCTGCATTTATAGTAAGTGTTGCCTACATAGATCCAGGCAACTTCGCAACGAATATTAGTGGTGGCTCAGTCTTTAATTACAGTCTAATTTGGGTAATTCTTTGGAGTAACCTAATGGGTCTTTTTTTACAAAGTATGTCTGCAAAATTAGGGATCGCAACGCGTCACAATTTGCCAGAAATGTGTTCAAATGTATTCTCCCGCAAAACTAACTGGTTCTTTTGGATTGAAGCGGAACTCGCTGCTATGGCTACAGATTTAGCAGAGTTTCTTGGTGGAACATTAGGATTATATTTACTATTTGGAATCCCCATGATTTATGATGGGCTCATCATAGCAGCACTTACTTACCTGATTGTCTGCATGGAAAAATATGGGCAAAGAGTTGTTGAGGTGATTATTGGTATATTAGTGGCGATCATAACCATTGCATACACGATTGAATTGGTTTTAGCTAAGCCAGACTGGGCGCAAGTAGGTATCCACACACTAATTCCATCACTCCCCAATAGTCAAGCTGTCTTAATAGCAGTTGGAATGCTAGGGGCAACCGTAATGCCTCACGTAATATATCTACACTCGCAATTAGTTCAGGCCAGAAGTAAAAGTGATGATACTGACGAACAAAAACGCAAGCATTTACGTATGGCGAATATCGATATTACCATTGCGATGAATATAGCATTTGTTGTCAATGCTGCTATGGTTATTGTTGCTGCAGCAGTATTCTACAGAAATGGTATAGTTGTAGAAACAATTGAACAAGCACAAAGATCATTAGAACCTCTTCTTGGAACACTCTCCAGTGGAGCTTTTGGGATTGCATTGCTAGCATCAGGTTTATCATCATCCGCAGTTGGCACTATGGCCGGGCAAACTATTATGCAAGGCTTTATTGGCCTTAGTATCCCCATTAAATTACGAAGATTAATTACTATGGCCCCGGCCTTAATTATAATAGCTTTAGGTGTTAACCCCATGTATGCCCTAATAATGAGTCAAGTTGCCTTGAGTTTTGCTCTTCCATTCGCCATTGTGCCTATGCTACTTATCACTAGTCGCAAAGACTTAATGGGTAGCTTAGTAAACAAACGTTCAACTAAAATTGTTGGTTGGGTTATAACAAGTGTTATTTTAGCTTTAAATGTAGTTTTGATCTACCTTACTTTCACTGGCAGCGTATAAATACTCTCCTACCAATCAAAATACAAACTATGATACTTTTTAATATCTTCTTTAATAAATAAAATTTTATTCATTCGCCATCCTCTATCTTTATATAAATCACACAAAAAAAACAGACGCAACTAAGACAAGTTATTAGAATATCTACTGGCTTGTTTTAGTTGCGGTAACAGTATATACCTTTATCTTATTCAAAAGGACGTATTCTTAAAGGTACCCCAATACTATCACATACAACCTTACAAGCATCTATTTCTTCTTGTCCAATACAATCTACTACTGTCATAACTACATTTGGAACATATTTTTTGCAGCTTATCGTAAATTTCAGCATTGCGTCATAAGATTCTATACCAAATTTACTGCGAGTTAATCTTAAATATTCTTTTGCATTTGATGCATTAAGGCTTATGGATACAGTATTAATCAAGTCTTTGAATAATGTTGCAGTTTCCTTTTTATTAACTAAATCCGCTAGTCCATTAGTGTTTATACGAATTGGATTATTGCTACTTCTATTTTTTAAGTATTTTGCCACGTCTATTAGATCATCAAGCCGGGTTAAAGGTTCTCCAAATCCACAAAATATAATTTCATTGAACTGAGTTAAATCATATTTTTCAAACTCTTCTATAACCTGCTGAGCGGTAGGTTCTTTATCTAACCATAAACTATTTGATTTAGCCATTTCCTTAGTGTTTCTTAAACAAAATGTACAAGAGCAAGGGCAATTGTTAGTTAAATTAACATAAATATTTTTGTGGCTCAATTCTTTACTCGTGATATCAACATCTTTTAAATTGATATAAACACCATTGTTATATGTATATAGAATAACCATCTTCTATCATCCTCTTTTCTTTATATTTTTAAATTTATAATTAATATTAATAAGCAAATTTACATAAGTTATTTCAGGTCAGTCAAATATTCTTCAAAGCAAATACCATCGTGTACTGGAGTGCCAATTTTAGCAGTATAATCAATGGCTTTACTAATAAAATCTGTGGCTTTTTTTACCGAAGTCACGATGTCTACTCCTTTTACAATATTCGCAACTACAATAGAAGAAAATACATCTCCAGTACCTGAACGATCCTCACCAATTTTTTTCACTTCTATTACAGTATAGGGTTTTCCTTTTTCATATATAAAGTTTCGTATACTCCCATTATGCTGCAGTCCAGTGATAACAATTTTATTTGGGCCTTTTGTGCAGAGCTCTTTCGCAATGTTTTCAAGTTGCTCAGGATTCAAAGATTTTTCTGGATAAGGAATATCAAGAAGTCTACAGGCTTCGGTAAGATTAGGCGTCATTACATCCGCATATTTAATTAACTTCTTCATTTCATCACACATTTCCTGTGTATATGTAGAATAAAGTTGTCCATAGTCACCCATTACAGGATCAACCATGACAATAGTATCTTTTGTTTTAAAATTGCAAAGAAACTCTACAACAACATCAATTTGTTCTTTTGAACCTAAAAATCCAGTACAGATTCCATCAAATTGTAAATTAAGCTCTTTCCAATTATTCATGTAATCCCTCATATGAGGAGTATAATCCTCAAAAAAGAAACTTGAAAATCCCGTATGTGCAGATAATATTGCAGTAGGTAATGGACAACATTGTATCTTCATTGCTGATATAATAGGCAATGCAACCGCTATGGAACATCGTCCAAATCCAGTAAAATCATTCACAATAGCGATTTTCTTTTGTTTGTTTAAGCTCATTATCTCACCACCTTTTCTAATAACCTTCATTATAATCTAATCAAGGTAAAAAATAAAGTGTACGGATACAAAGGCTAAAGTTTTTTATAAAATTACATATTTGGGGAAATCAATTACACAAATAGAAATAGTTAGACTAGAAGAGTTGATAGGCAATGGTAAAAAGATTATTTACGGCAAACTAATATGAATCACGTCATTCGCAAAATATATTCTAATTATAAAAAAGAAGAAAACTGGCTCAATGAGATGTCCGCTAAGGGAATGGCCCTTTCTTCTTAGTGCCAATTTTCAAATGCAAAACTTTAACGTTCATCGGAAGTTTTAGTGGATAGATAGAAGTTATAGTTAGTATTTCTGTTAGTAGCTATAAGTATATCTCCTGTTACGATATTAGCATCAGTTTTTAAAGTATTGTTGTTCTTATCTTTTAAAGTTATAGTATATGAACCAGCATTAGTTAATCCACCTATTAAACTTGACACAGAAGTTCCTGCTGGTATATATAGTATACGGTTTGTAACTATAGTACCAAGCGAGCTAGAAAGTCCAATTGGTTGATAGTTTAATTGTTGGTAAACAGGTAGCTGAACCCCTCTTAAATTATAAATATTATCTGGAAGTACAATCGTGCCTGTTATTTCGATATTTTTTGATATTTTTAAATTTACTGGTATATTCCATTGAACCGGTAAGTTTACAACTCCAGTTGTAGTATCAATCCGTATAGTTGTGGGTAATGTTAAACTACCTTCCATTCCAGTAATTGGCACCGCTATAGGTTGAGTTGGAATTATAGATAATAACGAACTTGAATTTGACGGTGTTTCAGATATTATACTAAGAGAATAAGTATGCACGTATTCTCCATCGGTAATTTCTAATAAATCCCCATCTTCTACGATACCGTTGTCTAGTGTATTATAACGTTGGTCTACAACTATTGGAGACATTTCGCTTGTGAGTGGTTTACCGTTGTAACTTAAGTTACTTATAAGTTCTCTTGTGGTAGTAGCTGGAGGTATATTAGTTATGTTGTTATAACTGACTTTACCTAGATTACTACAAAGGCCCTCCCCTTTATAGTCTACTGTCTGAGTTACGTCTAACTGTATATTAGTTGGATTTAAAATGTTTGGAGGTAATACAACTTTACCACTTAACTTAGTAGTTGTATTTATACTTCCGCCAGAATAATTAGACCATTGTACTGGTACTAATATAGGTCCATCTGTAGTTGTAACTGAAATAGTTGACGATAAGTTTAAATTATTTACCGTAGTAGGTTCATGTATTGTTATGTCATGAAGTGATCCTATCGATATTAAGTATGAGCTTGCATTATATGCTTTTTTAGAATAAAGCTGATTATCTATTAATCTATTCCTAGCATGATATGAATAAATATTTTTTGTATTTGTTATGCCCGGTAATGAATCTGCAAAAACTTTTGAACCAAAAGTTAAAGATAATGTAAGTGCAAATGTTGTCATCATATAAAATTTCTTTTTTGTCATTTAAAATACTCCCCTTTCTAGAAAGATTGAAAAATAACTCTATTATATAAAATTTTTAATTAATTGATCTAATTTTAAGTTCTAGTAAAACTAATGCATAAATAATCTTTTCTAAAATTTGTATTACTACTTTACTTAATTATACTATATATAACATATATTTCAAATTAAAATTTTCTACTAATATTTATATTTTTCCTTTTCTACTATAGCTAAGCCATTCATACCATGTTTTCTTGACAAATATATCTTATAAAGTTAGTATATATAATAGTTAGTTAAAGTAACTATTATATATACTAACTTTTTCTATTTTTGTTAATTATATTAATGAAATATTTAATAACCTATAATATTATTTAAATTTTGGATTAACTACAAATGTAATAAATAAAGGAGAATAACTATGAAAGATAAAGATATTGATGAGGTATTTAATGGATTATTATTAAAATTTCCAATATTAACAAAAAAGCTCTTAAACATAAGTTCTGTCGTAACTAGTAATAAAGAAATAACAAGAGCACATGTATCTTTAATGCGTTTCTTGAAAATTCAAGAGTTATGCAAAATGTCAGACTTAGCTAAAATTCTATATGTATCAAAACCAACCGTAACTATATTAGTCGAAAAACTTGTGGAGTTTAATATGGTTAAAAGAAAATTAGATAAAAAAGACAGACGTGTGATATATATAGAGCTAACGGATACTGGATGCAATTTTTTACAAAAGCGTACAGAAATTATGAAAGCTGCCTTTTGTAAGAGCATACAAAAATTTAATACAGATGATCTAATATTGTTAAAAGAAACTCTAAATAATATGGAAAAGCTTGTAGGCAAAATGGATGAATAATATCTATTTAGTGCAAGTGCTTTTTACTCTTTATTTATTTTAGATCAATATCTTTGGAGGTAATATTTTGAATATAAATGTTATGAATCAAGTAATTATATTAGCACTTATGATGATGGTAGGAGTTATATTAAGAAAAACAAAAACAATTACAGATGAAGTAAATAAAGGCTTTTCAAACATTCTAATTAATTTAACAATGCCTTGTATGATTATATATTCTTTTAATTTCAAATTCTCAATGGATATGCTAAAAGGTGCTAGCATGATACTTTTCTATTCTATTGTGATACACATTATTTTAATAATTTTAAGTAAATTGTTATATTCTAAATTTGAAAACTCTAAGAAGAATGTATTTATATTTGCAACCGTTTTTTCTAATTGTGGATTTGTAGGATATCCTGTAATTCAAGGTATCTTTGGGAATATAGGAGTGTTTTACACATCTATTTATACAATTCCTTTTAATATTTTTATGTGGTCTTATGGTGTTATACTTTTTACGGGCAAAAGTGACTTAAAGAGTATAAAAAAGAATCTTATAAATATACCTCTTATATGTACTTTTTTAGGAATTATAATATTTCTTTTTTCTATAAAACTACCATCGCCATTACTTAAGACTTTAGGTAGCATAGGAAATATGACGACTCCCCTTTCAATGTTTATAGTAGGAAGTATGCTTGCAGATGTTAAATTAAAAGATGTGTTTAAGGGCCTAGATATCTATTATGTAAATTTTATTAAACTTATAGTTGCTCCACTCTTAACTTATTTTGTACTTAACCTTTTTGGGGCTAGTAAAACGCTTCTTTATATATGTGTAATTTTAGTAGCAATGCCGACTGCAAGTTTAATAGCAGTTTTGGCAGAAAAATATAATGGAGATAAGGTAACTGCTTCAAAGTGTGCTTTTTTAACTACGATCTTATCTATAATCACGATACCTGTTATTATGTCAATAATAGACTTGCTTATGAAATAGGTTATTAGGTTTCTGGTTCGAACCTTACTCGCATATTAAATCATCTCCTACGAAGCTGCAATATTAAAATAATACATGCTCAAATCTATACATATCAGCGAACTAAACTAAAAATAAATGACCAAGAAAACTTGGTCATTCATAATAATTTATACGTTAATTTTTTTAGAATCTTTGGCGTTTTTAGAGTTAGACCTTATAGTAAGCCCTACAAATACTATTAGTATTATACCTAATAAGCCATAAACACCTACTTTAGAAAATACTTTTCCAATCTGTCCAACTACGATACCATCAAATACAAAATCCGAATCTCCAAAAGTTGAATTTGCATATCCTAAATTTCCAAGAAGCGGTAGTAAAAATGCTGGCAACAGATTTAGAATTGCTCCATTTACAAAACATCCTATTATTGTTCCTTTTAACCCTCCCTGGGCATTAGCAAGAACCCCTGCTGCTGCTCCAACAAAGAAAGCTGGTATTAATCCCGGTATCATAATTGCAAGTCCAGTAAATGGAAGTATTAAGAACATTGCTATCGCACCTGCGAGTGATGCTAAGAATCCTATGATTACTGCATTTGGTGCAAATGGGAAAATAACTGGACAGTCTAATGCTGGAATAGCATTTGGAACTATCTTCTCTGAGATTCCCTTAAATGCTGGAACTATTTCAGCAAGCATCATTCTAACACCTTGTAGCACTATTACAAATCCTGCAGTAAATTTCATTGCTGACATAATAGAGAATACTGTAATATTTCCCCCAGCTGCAAGTTTTGCAGCAACTGTATTATCTGCAAGTTGTATTGTAACAATAAATAGTATCAACATAACAAGAGCTGTAGATATTACATTGTCTTTAAAAAAGCTTAGACCTTCTGGAACTTTTATATCTTCAGTTGAATGCTCTTTGTTCCCAAATCGTTTTGATACCTCTGCCGCTATAACATAAGTTAAAGCATTAAAATGACCCATTGCAACAGAATCACTTCCTGTTACTTTTCTGTAATATGGCTGAACCATTGCAGGGGTTATAACCATAGTTGCTCCTAAAAGTAATGACCCCACTACTATAAGTTCAACTCCACTAAATCCAACAGCTGTTAATATAGCTGCGAGTAACCCCGCCATAAATAACATATGATGACCTGTTAAAAATACATACTTTAATGATGTAAATCTCGCTATTATAAGATTAACAATAAATCCAAATGCCATAATCAAAGCCATTTCCATACCAAAATTTTTCTGAACTAATGCTATAATTGCTTCATTGGTTGGTACAACACCCTGCATATGGAATGCGCTTTGGAATGCAGTCCCGAGTACACCAAGAGAATCTGCAATTGCAGTTGAACCAATTTGGAATATTACAAAACCAATAATAGTTTTAAATGTCCCAGTAACAATTTTGGATATAGGTTTTTTTAGTGCAACCAAACCTATTAATGCCATTATCCCAACTATAATTGCAGGTTCTTTGAAAAAACTAATAATAAAGTTCATTTTTAGTCCCCTTTATTTTTATTTAAAAAAATTTAACTTGGCCAAAATATTATTTCTTCAAATTGTTAATTGCTTCCATAACTTTTTCCTCTATAGCATTTCTATCAATTACATTTTTAACATATATGGTGTTATATCCTTTATCTTCGATTTGAGATTTTAATTCATAAGTTGTTACTACTAAATCTGCCACTTTCCCAAGCATAGATCCTAAATCACATGCTTCAACCTCAGCATTTATTCCATTTTTCTTTAATATATCATCTATACTCATCTTAAGTATTAAACTTGTTCCCATTCCCATTCCACATACAGTTACGATATCCATTTTACATTTCTCCTTTGTTTTTAATATAATTTGTTATTTGACTAGAATTATTTGCATTTAAAACAGTATTTATAAACTCTTTATCTCCTAAAAAGGTCGCTAATTGAGATAATGCCTTTAGATGACTTGAATGATCCACTGAACATAAACATACCACAATACTAACTGGATCATTATCTTTATTACCAAAATTAATTGGTTTATTTAAAGTGATGAGACTCATACCTATTTTTTTAACACTTTCATCAGGTCTTGCATGAGGCATTGCAATTCCAGGGGCTATTACGATATATGGACCTAAAGCTTTAACACTATCAATCATACTTTCAATATATTTTTCTTCTATAATGTCATTATTTTTTAATATTCCTCCTCCACATCTTATGGCTTCTTCCCAATTTTCTGCATCCACGTTTAATTTTATAAAGTCATTTGTAAGTACATCACTTAACATTGGTTGAAACACTCCTTTTTTAAATTTATTAGTTAATGAAAGGTAGCTTGCTAATTCTTCTGCTAATTTTTCGTTGTTTAATATTGTGCAACTGTGACTTACGAGCTCCATTATTTTTTCTAGTGATATATTATTATTTATATGCCCGTTATCATACTTTCTTAAAACTGCACTAATTTCATTTATATTCTTTTCTGATAGAAAGGGACTTACCTCAATACAAGGAATATTATTAATATTTGATTTAATAGGCACTGTCGTAATAATCAAATCCACAGCTTGATTTTTAATTACATCATCTACCTGATTGTATGATACTGTATCAATTATGTTTATGTTGAAAAGTGATTGTATTTTTGATGATACCATTTTTGATGTTCCTACCCCTGTAGCACATACAACAATAGCGTTTATAATCCTTTTGTTAACACCATTTCCTCTTTCGATTGCTGCTCCAAAATGCAGCGTTAAATATCCTATCTCCTCATCATTTAGTTTATTACCTGCATATTCTTCTATACCATAATCAGAATGTTTAACGGCATAGAATACTTTCCCCAATGATTGTTTTATTTCCTTTAGCAATGGATTCTTTAATGTAATATTGTGCTTTAGTCTATATATCGTAGGTCTTATATGTTGTATAAGACCATCAAATAACTGCTTATCCATCAATAAATCAATATTTAGTATTGAACCAACATTCTTAATAAAATTATCAGTAATAAATTCTATTGTTCCCCAATCTACATCATTATTTTTTGATATAGATACATTACTTCCTAATAAATGAATTGTGATATATCCAATTTCATCAATAGGTATAACAACCTCAAATCTAGTTTCAAGTATTTTTGTAATACTTGATGCAACAACAAATTCTTTTGTAATCTCAAGAGCCATCAGTTCATTTTTATCCATTACAATATCTTTATCTTCCCTTACCCTTTTTATAGCTATAGCAATGTGTATAACTAACCCTGAATATGATTCATCTGTAAATTTTGTTTCCAACTGTTCTTCTGCAATATGTAAACAGTTCTCGATACACTGAATATCAATATCCTTAAAAAGTTGTTTTTTATACTTATCTAAACCATAGTCTGACTTCGAAACCTTAGAAGCCTTAATCAGATTAAGTGCCTTATAAACATCCACATTGCTTGTAAGTAAAACGATTGCTGCTTCCCTTAAGTATTTTTCATCTCCAACAATTTTCACTCCATATCCTTTACATGATTTAAGTTCTAAATTTCGATCCAAAAGCCATTTTCTTACTTTTACCATGTCTTTTAAAATTGTACTTCGGCTTATAAGTATACTTTCTGCCAAATTATCCATTGTTATATAATTTCTACTTTCTAATAATTCAGTAAGAATCATGGTAATTCTTTCATTTTGAGATAATACATATTGATTTAAACCGATTTCACCAAGTAAATCTAAAACCTTACTTTTTTCTACTGAATTACAATTATAAGATATTCCTTCATTAGGCTTTCTTATAATTTGTGGCAAATTACTACTTTTGCAAAAATCATCTATCTTATCAAGATCATATCTAATGGTTCTGTTACTTACTCCAAAGATTTTAGATAACTGTAAAATACTTATGACTCCTCTAGCCTCCATAATTTCGCATAATAACTTAGAACAACGTTTATTCAGCATAGTTATACCATCTTCCTACCTTTTGTATTTAAGGTATTTCTTTTGTTTACTCTTTCATTATAATATATTTATACGTATACACAAGATTATAGTTTTTCATTGCAATGTGGCAATAATTTATATTTACGATAATAATAATTTATTTAATTAAAATAAATTACTATACTCTACTTAATTAAAAATTGAATATATTAAAAGGAAGTTCATTAATTGAACTTCCTTTTATCACCTAGTTTAACAACACACCCGTCTACTTATTCTTATTTTATTCTATACTTTAAATCCAGTTTTATCTGCTTGTGTAATTTCTCGTATTACTTTACACGGTACACCAGCTGCAACTACATTTGCTGGAATATTTTTTGTAATAACGCTGCCTGACCCTATGACTGTATTATCTCCGATAGTAACACCTTGATTTATACTAACTCCTGCTCCAATCCATACGTTATTGCCTATTTTTACAGATTTTGCATAACATCCTCCTGCTACTCGCTCTAATGCATCTATTGCATGATTAGATGTATAGATTCCAACTCGTGGTCCAAATAAAACATTATTACCTATGTCTATCTTTCCACCATCTAACATTATGCAATCGAAATTGGCATAAAAATTATCGCCTATTGTAATATTAAAACCAAATTCACATCGAAAAGTTGGTTCAAAATGAACTCCTTTTCCAATCTTTTTCAGTAGCTTTTTTAATATTTCCTCTCTTTTATGCTGCTGACTACCAAAACTATTATTATATTCATTTGTAAGAAATATAGTATTTTCTCTTGACTTAATTAGCTCTTGTGATAAATCATTATACATTTTACCTGATAACATAAATTTTTTCTGTTCTTCTAAATCCATAAGATAACCTCCAAACCTACTGTGGTATTTTTTAATCGTAGATTATGTTTATTATACGATAAATACAAATATTAAAAAAGCAATCGCCTTACCTCAACTAACTTTAAGGTATAGAGATTGCTTTTTATATATTTTATAGTTCTTTGTCATATTTCTTTAGCAATTTTTTTAAGTTTACTAACCTGTTCTTCTGTTCCTAGAACTACCATGGTATCTCCCATTTTTAGTACATGGTTAGAACTTGGATTAAAAACTAACTTTTTATTACTATCCTTCTTAATTGCTAAAACTATTAGTCCTGTTTTTCCAGGAATTCTAGCTTCCAAAAGACTCATATTTATTATAATGGATCCTTCACAAATAGTTACATCCTCTAAGTCTAAAATTAGATCTCCATCATGAGTTACTATATCCAAAAAAGCAATAACGGTAGGTCTAAGCATTAGAGCTGCCATTCTACTTCCACCTATTTCATTTGGAGAAATTGTATTATTTGCACCTGCTTTTTTTAGCTTTTCATTTGCATTTTTATTTATAGCTCTAGATACAATATATAAATTGCTATTCATTTCTCTTGCGGTTAGGACAGTATAAACATTATCCGCATCTGTAGACAATGAAGAAATAAGACCCTTAGCAAACTTTATTCCTACCTTATCTAATACCTCTTCCTCCGTTGCATCTCCTTGAATAGCATATATTTTGTTTTCTATTAGTCCCTTTATTATTTCTTCATCTTTATCTATCACAACAAATGGAACATTGCTTTTTTGAAATTGTTTTATAGCATTTCCCCCTGTTTCACCACCTCCACATATTATATAGTGGTCTTTTAGCTTGGCTATACCAACTTCCATACGTCTCCTCCTCCATGCATCTTTTAAATCTCCTTCTAAAAAATAAGCTACAATGCTACTAAATATATACCCCACAGTACTTAAACTTAAAAAAATAAGAAATATAGTAAAAAGCTTAGCTTTTGCATCCATAATAGCCACTTCAGTATATCCTACTGTTGATATGGTTATAACAGTCATATATAATGCATCTACAATACTAACATCTAATAAAAGTTTATATCCTAATGTTCCTATAAGGAGCAATGCTATTAGTATTGTGATAACCAAGCTAAATTTACGGTAACCTTCCATAACTCCGCCCCCTAATTCGTATAAAAAAATTATACCATAAAAGGTGTCATAGCTATGCAAAAAAAATGCTGCTAAGGAGTTTAGCAAAAATAAACTTTACTGAATCAGCTCACATATTTTATTATATATACCAATTAAAAATGTATAAAATGTTAAATTTAGAATAAGACTTACTTTTACACTAAAATAAGGTATAATAATATGGGTAATATATACTTAAAGGAGGATCAGCATTGAAAAATATTAAAAATTTAACAGAATTTAGAAAATGTTCATTAAAAACAAAGATTGTTATAGCTATTGCTACTATGGGTATCACATTTGTATCTGTAGGTGGTTTCAATAATACAAACTATAAAAATAGTACAAGCAGTATGGATAAAAATATAAAAGTGTTGGGTAGTGTGTACACAACACAATACGGTGCAACAACTGCAAGTGCTTTGAGTGTAAGAAGTGGAGCTGGAACAAACTATGCTGTATTAGGAATTATGAAAAGCGGGACCAAAGTTATTATAACTGGTAAAACAAACAATTTTTATAAAGTAACCTATAATAGTAAAACAGCTTACATAAGTACACACTATGTAAAAATAACAGCTAAACCCGTGGTATTGCCAGTGGTTTACGGTGGTAGAGTATATTCAACTTTGAATGTAAGAAGTGGAGCAGGTACAAACTATTCTATAATCGGAAGTGTAAAATCATCAACAATAGTTATGATAAGTGGAAAAACAAATAATTTTTATAAGATAGCTTACAATGGCAAAATAGGATATGTAAGCGCAGATTATGTAGTTCCCGTTGGAAGTAAAGTAACAGATTAAGTTAAAAACTTGATAAATAAGCTGTAAATTTTCTCAAGAGGATGTTCCATTAAATGTTAAATTATTGAAATTAGGGTTTAAGAAGTAATGAGCCATTGCGAAGTTGTAGCTGGATCGATTTCAGATGTTAAGTATCTCCCAACACTTCAAAATACTATTGAAAATTGAGTATGAATTTAAATAAGAAGAAACAGTAAGAGAAAGGCTCTCCTATGTCAATATTAAATCACTCGTGGAATTTTGAAATAAATTTACAAATAAATATCTGAAAGCTCAACTCGTATGCTTTGATTTTTACTTCTCATTTCGTTACTATATATCCTATTTTCCTGAAGTACCTTTTCTGAAGGAAGCTTAACTGTAAACTTACTTCCTTTTCCATATTCACTTTCAACATATATATTACCACCAAGTAATTCCACAATGGACTTAACTAAACTTAAGCCAACACCTGTACCTTCTGTATTCCTTGATAATGATTTGTCTACCTGTTTAAATCTATCAAATATCATATTTAAGTGCCCTTCTTCAATTCCTATGCCATTATCTTTAACTGATATTTCAACAAATTCATTCTTATCCTTAATAGCTACAACTATTTGGTCACCTTCATCTGAAAATTTTATCGCATTTGATATAAGATTTAATACTATTCTCTCTATCTTTTCTGTATCACAAGCAATAATTTTTTCTTCTACATCCGTATCAAAAATAATATTTAGACCTTTACACTCAATCAAACTAGTTACAGACATAACTATTTCTTCTACAACTGTGATTATATTATTATTTGATAAGTTCAATTTAAAGAAACCTGCCTCAATCTTTGATAAATCAACTATATTATTGATAAGCTTAGATAATCTATAAGAATTTTGCTTGATTGATTCTATATATTTAACAATTGAATTCTTCTTATTATCTAATGAACCACTCTTACAATACAAATCAAATAACTGAGCTGTTGAGAAAATAACATTTAATGGCGTTTTAAGTTCATGAGATATGTTAACGAGGAATTCTCCCTGGGTCTTATTCGCAATGATTAACTCTTTATTAGCGACAATTAACTCTGCTTCCCGGTCTTTTTTCTCGCCACTTTGAAATGCAAGCTCCTTATTAGCAATAATTAACTCTGCCGCCCTATCCGCTTTCTCTCCAATTTGAAAGGCAAGCTCCCTATTAACTATAATTAATTCTGATGCCCTGTCTGCTTTTTCTCCAATTTGAAAAGCAAGTTCCTTATTAGCAACAACTAACTCTGCTGCCCTTTCTGCTTTCTCTCCTCTTAGAAAAGCAAGCTCATTATTAGCGTTAATTAACTCTGCTGCCCTTTCTGCTTTTTCTTCAATTAGAAAGGCAAGCTCATTATTAGCGTTAATTAACTCTGCTGTCCTATCTGCTTTCTCTCCAATTTGAAGGGCAAGCTCTTTATTAGCGTTAATTAACTCGGCTGCCCTTTCTGCTATCTCCCGTTCTTCTTTAAGTCTTGCCACCATTTGCTTCGTTACCTGTCTGTAAAAAGAGTCATTCATACTCTATCATCATCCTTCAGTTTTTATTTCTCATAACATTAAATTCTTTTGCATTTGATGTCACTTGGCTTATTAATATCCAGCTGTCTTTAAGTAATCTTCTGCTTCCTTTTCATAAGTAAATACAACTGGAGTAACTCCTACGTTTTTGCCTACCCTACTCATTTGCATTTTCACTACTACACTTGAAATTATAAGGGCAGCATGAGCCATTCCATTATCTGTACAATACTGAACAAATTCTCCTAATTCATTTTGACTGTCTGTTAATTTGTAAATTCTCATATCGCAATATTTAGCCCATTTACTGCCTTTAAATAAAGGAAGTATTTTTGTTTTATAATCATTCTTCATATTTGCTACAGCTTCTTGTGTAAACATTCCTTCAAATTTTTCATATACTATCTTTCTTTCAACATCAACCTTTAATTCATATTCGTTTTGTATACTTATTGTTTTTATCATTTGTACCAACCACCCCTTGATTTCTTTGTTTTATTGACCTTGCTTAATTATACACAAAAAACAAACTATTACAATTTTTATTAAATAATTATTAAATTAGGTATTTAAAGAAATTATTAGATAACTCCTCTATGATATGCAAACAAATTGTCACGTATTGCAAAATAAGTATGGATTTATCGTCTTTTTTAATGTATTATGTTATATATAAATGTTTTTATTTAGAATAAATGTAAATAAAATGTTTAATTTAGATCTTAAATCTGATGATAATATAAATGGATTACTAAAGCCATGATAGGAGATATAAAAAATATAATTATCTGTAGCAAAACCAGTTAGGTTATCTATAGGTAAATAGAAGGTGAAAAATGAATAACAATGATAAATATAATAATATTTTAGCAATAATTACATTTACTAAGTTCGCTATTTTACTATTTATATTAATACTTATTTTCAATATTCCATATAATAAAACAAACTCCACAACTCGTGTCCAATTAAATTTGGCAATATTTCTTATCTTTTTATCATTATTTTATTTATTATGGTGGATTATTTATTTTAAAAATAACTTTAAAAAATCAAAGAATCTTTTAGTTGCAGAAGATATCTTATTTATTTTCATTCTATCTTTATTTGTTTTATTATCTGGCACTTATATGAGCCAATATAAATATCTGTTTTTCTTTAGCATTATCACAACAACCATATCTCAAGGTAAGAGGCGTGGTTTAATACTTTCTTATATATCGTCAGCTATTATATTATCTATAGATTTGACTTTTGTTTCTAATTTAGTAGTAAACACCTATTTCGAAAATGACTTGGTGTTATCAGTAGGATTTATCATTATCGCATGGATATTAGGTGAACACGTAACTTTTGAAGGCAATCAATTAAAACTATTAGAAATGCAATTACAAATGCTAAAGTTAAAAGAAGATGCAAAAACAACTATTGAACTATTAAACGAAACAAAAGAACATACTAAATTTATAACAGAGTTCTTTTGTAACATATCGCATGAATTGAAAACTCCATTAAATGTAATTTTTTCTTCTCTACAGATGATGAATATGTACAATGAAAGCAATGAAGAAAAAATTATTGAGAAGAGAAGAAAGTATTTACAAATAATGAAGAAAAATTCTAATAGACTTATTAGATTAATTAACAATTTATTAGACATGACAAAACTAGATTCGGGATTTATTACTCTACATATGGAGAATGGAAACATTGTTTATTTGATTGAAGATATTACCATGTCTATAATTTCTATCGCTGAAAATAAAGGTATAGACATAATATTTGACACTAATGTTGAAGAAAAGTTAATGGCGTTTGATGGCGATAAAATAGAGAGAATTATACTTAACTTACTTTCAAACGCTTTAAAATTTACAGACAGAGGCGGAAAAATATATGTAACAGTATTGGATAAAGTGGATAATGTTGAAATATCAGTTAGAGATACTGGAGTAGGAATCCCCGATGATAAAAAGGAAATAATTTTCGGTAGATTTATGCAGGTGGACAAGACATTAAAAAGAAATAATGAAGGAACTGGTATAGGCCTTTCTCTAGTTAAATCTTTTGTGAAACTACACGAAGGCAAGATAATCCTTAAAAGTGAACAGAATATTGGAAGTGAATTTATTATCATTCTTCCAGTAAAACAAGTTGATAAATCCTTAGGTGTAAACGAGATAAAAAAAGACATAACTGACCGAATCAATATTGAGCTGTCTGATATATATACAGAATAATTCAAACCATTAAGCAGAAAAAATATGATTAAATTATCAATGGCTAAATCTAAATTTAACCCTTGCCAATAATTAAGCAAGGGCTAAAGGTGTATAATCAATTATTTAGTTGGTATTTTAAATGTCATATGTCCGCTATCATTAGTCACATTATAGTCTAAAACTAAATTTATGAAAGAACTTTTATTTTTAACTGCTACAAATGTATCTGCTGAACATTTAGTCCCTATAATAGTTAATGGCTTAGGGTAATCACCAGCCCCGCCTGGATAACCTTCTCCTGACTCTCCTGTGCTATCAAATGAAGCGAAACTAGATACGTATAAACCATGTGTTGAAGTTCCACTAGACAATAATTTGTAGGTATAATTAATCTTATACACTTCTACTGCTTTAACCTTGCTATATTTATTTCTTTCTGTTGTTAATGTAATACTGTTAATTGTAATTTCATATGTTCCATACCGAATATCTGGAACAATAACTTTCTGATGTAATTTTCCTACTATGGCTGATTTAGCTGTTTTAGCTGGTTCAGTTTTAGTTGCTTCGGGAGTAACACTTTTAGTTGAAGCTGGTATATCCTGATATTTAAGATCATCTGATTTATCTTTATTAGTTGACATTAAACCAAGTGCAGCAACTACTACTATTACTATTAGGCATATTATTAATATTGGACTATGTTTACGTTTTGCATGAAAGTTATTAGCATCTTCGTAATCTGAGTTTTCTCTATACTCTGGCTTAACAGTATATACAGGTTCTCTTTTGTAATTATCCTCTTGCGCATCATAACTATCTTGATTGTCATACGCATCTGTCGATTGGTTTTTTCCACATTCATTGCAGTATTTACTTTTGTCTGTCAGTTCTGTGTTGCATTTTATGCAATGTTTCATTTTAACACTCCTTTAATATGTATACCTTTTTATGCACTTTCTGATAAATAAAATATAACCATAAATTATAAGATAATACGTAAATGCTGTAAGCCTACTATCCAGATTTCAATTTATTTTTATTCATAATTTGTTAACTATATTTATCATAGTATACCATATTTTATTATACATTTTCACCAACATTCTCTATTTGAGCACGAATTTTCTCTACATTGCCACCTCAACGTCCGCTGTGGCAATGGTGCTCGGCCGATGAGCTATCATAATCGTGGTTCTGTCCTTCATGAGCGACTGTATTGCCTCTTGAACCAAATATTCTGACTCGTTATCAAGTGCTGAAGTTGCCTCATCCAGTAAAAGAATGGGCGCATTTTTAAGGATGGCCCTGGCAATTGCAATACGCTGCTTCTCCCCACCAGACAGCTTGTTACCACGCTCACCTACCAAGGTATCATATCCTTCTGACTGCTTCATAATGAATTCATGGGCATTGGACGCCTTTGCCGACTGCACAACCTCTTCCATAGTAGCCTCAGCCCTTCCATAGGAAATGTTTTCGGCAATACTTACGTTGTACAAATAGGTATCCTGTGGCACGTAAGCAATCAACTCACGAAGTTTATGTAATCCCAGTTTTTCTAATGATACACCATCAATATATATTTGTCCCTTTTCTACCGGATAGAATCCCAATAAAAGCTTAGCTAAGGTACTCTTGCCACGTCCAGAATGACCAGTAATGGCTACTGAAGTTCCTTTTTTTACAGACAAATTAAAATCCTTTAGAACTTTCTTATCATTTTCATTGTATCCGAAGGTGATATTTTCCATAGAAATATAAGCACGCTGAGAAGACTCTTTTTCTGTACCTTCCAGCATATGTTCAATATAGGTTTTTGGTTCTTCTTGCATACCCATAAATTCAAAGACTTGCTGGGCGTTAACCAAACAGTTGACCAACTCGGGAATATATCGCCCAATTTGTAAGAAATACCAACTAAAGGTTCCATACAACATATACAATGCCGTCAGCGAAGCAACATCCACCACGCCTTGTTCAACATAGTAAATTCCCACACCTAAGAATACCAGCGAACAGAGCAGATTGAAGGCATTATTCAAACCTGTCAGCAGTGCTGAATACCAATTCTGTTTCTTTTGTGCCTTTGCACACTGCTTATTTGAAACATCATATTGCTTCATAATTATATCCTTCACCGCAAAAATCTTAATCGTTTCTATTCCCTGCATAATATTGGTCAGATTCTGTATCATCCCTTTGTTTACCTTTGACATTTTGGAACTAACCTTTTTCATGGGCTTTACCATTAATGTATTCACTAGTAGGGAAATGCAGCTTACCGCTAACAATCCCACTGTCACCTGTGGGCATAGATAAAACATAGGAATCAGAAATAGAATAACCATTATAATGGGCATAATAATGCGACGAAGCCTAGAACCAAAAATGTCTCCGGTTTTGCTTGCATCATACATTAATTTTGACATAAAATCTCCGGTATGATGAGTATCATAATATTCTATAGGAAACCACACTGATTTCATATACACCAATTGATTAATCTTTGCAATTGCCCGTTTAGACTCATTGTTATAAATGACTGTTGCTACCATCTGAATCAACATGGCCACAGCACCTATCAATAAATTTTTCACAAGAAGTAAGAATAACCCATTGGTTGTTCTATGCCCAGCCATTGTGAATAAATCTCGAATCAAAAAAGAACTAATAGTCTTGAATAGTCCTTCGAATATCGCCATTACAAGAATAGCTCCAAAATATATGAAAGCACGCCTCCCCATGAATGTCTTAGTCAATTTAATAAGTATTCTAGATAATTTCATTTAATGTCTCCTCCTTTCTTTCCTCCTGAGCCTGCCGTTGTGCCTGATATAAATGGTAATAAATACCTTTTTTCATCAATAACTCCTCATTAGTTCCACTCTCTACAATCTGCCCCTTTGACAGTACCATAATGGTATCTGCGTTCTCAATGGTGGACAGCCTATGTGCAATGGTGATGACTGTTTTCCCCTGAGAAATACGCTCTATGGCCTCTTTAATCAAATCCTCTGTACCCACATCAATGGCTGAGGTCGGCTCATCCAAAAGAAGGATTGGCGCATTTTTAAGAAAGGCCCTAGCAATGGAAATACGTTGCCGTTCGCCGCCGGAAAGTCGTGTTCCACGCTCGCCAGCCATTGTATCATACTGCTGTGGCAGACTGATAATAAAGTCATGAATATTGGCTAAGCGACAGGCCTCCTTAATTTCTTCCATGGTAGCTCCCTCTCGTCCATAGGCTATATTATCAGCAATGCTTTCTGGAAATAAAAATACATTCTGGGATACCAAAGAATATAGATTTCTCGCCGCATTCAGATTCCAATCTTCAAAATTTCTGCCGTAAAGCTTATAATTTCCTGATTGCTTCTTATAAAATCCACAGAGCAGCTTAAAAATGGTAGACTTACCCTCCCCAGAACTACCTACAAAGGCCACATTTTTTCCAGCCTGAATGATGAAGTTTACATTGTACAACACTTGGCAATCTTTATTGTAAGCAAAATTTACATTTTCAAATTCGATAACAGTTTCCAGTACCTGATCACAATCTCGGGCGTAGTGACTTCCATCCCAATCTCCGCTGGGTTCGTCCGCTTGCCCCATCAGTTCTTCCAGACGCTGGATGGACACACCAATTTCACGTGCATCATTAAACAACATAGGTAGTTCACTTAAAGGATGGATAATTCGGTCCAACATAAGAATGAAGAAAGTCATCTCTCCCACAGTAAGTGAACCGTTTAAAACCCTCATTAGTGCCAATGTGGCCAAAATAATATTTGGCAGCCAGTTAATCACGCCCTGCATAATCCATGATATTGCTGACAATTTATTACGCATAAATTCAAACTGCAGAATCTCATCGTTAGCTTTGTAGATTTTTTTCTGCATTACTGACATCAGATTGAAGCTTCTGCCTACAATGATGCCTTGAATATTGTCATAAGCAGTGGAGTTAAGTACATCAATTTTCTTCCATCGATTCTTAGCTAAGTTTGCCATTCGCTTAGATGAGTAATGAGATACCACCAGCACCAAAGGATACCCAACCGCTATAAATATCACCAGCATACCATCAATCTTACCGATGGAAATAATAATAGTCACAGCCTCAACCAATATTCGACAAATATCAGGAAGTGTTTCTGAAAAGAACCGTCCAGCTTGTCCAATATCCGAAATTAACTTGTTCAAAATGGTACCAGAGGAGTTCTTGTCAAAATACTTAAATTCTAGACGAACCAGTTTTCTCCCAGCCTCCTCGCGAAACTGTGTCTGAATATTTACACTGAATTGTGACGCGCACACATCTCTAACCAGAGATGCCACAAAACCAATTCCCACAAAAATGAAAAGTTGCATCATAAAATCCGTACTTACAATACCCGACACTTGTCCAGAAAGAAGTACATCAATGGCATTGGATATTAGACTGCTACCCTTAACAATAATTGAGGTCAGCACATATGCTGCAATCAATTCCACAACCATCCAGGGAAGATACCGTATAGCTATCCTCCGAAATACATTATTCTTTCTCATTTTGTTTTCTCTCCTTACTTTATCAATTTTAACTATTTCATTTGAGTCATTTGAGTCATTTAGTGTTAAATTTCAGATAATCACGTGGCCAATATGATGGCAAAAAGTTAAAAAGCACCCGATTTTTTGAACTGCCCCCTGTCAAGTAGACAGTGGAAATAATTAAAGATTTCAAGCAAGGCGTCTATCATTTGGTAGGCGCTTTGTTTATGCTGCATTACCTAATAGATATCGC
>NZ_JAHLDU010000031.1 GCF_018861905.1 Clostridium sp. DSM 17811 | reverse complement strand
ATTTTTTTATACTAAAACGCTAAATAGATATTGGAATTCTGACAAAATTGCAAGGATGAAAGAACCATCAAAATTACCTGCTGTATTATCTCCAGATGAGGTTAAATCTATCTTTGATGTTACTGAAAACCTTAAGCATAAGGCAATTCTCATGACGGTCTACTCCGCAGGATTAAGAGTTAGTGAAGTTTGTAACCTTAAAATAACAGATATTGATAGTAAAAACATGCAAATATTAATTAGAGAGGGTAAGGGTAAAAAAGATAGATATTCATTATTGTCTAAGGCAAATTTAGAAATCCTCAGAGAGTATTGGAGCAAATATCATCCTACGGAATATTTATTTTCTGGAAAGGGTCGTACAGATTCTATAGGTCCACGTAGTGTTCAGAAAATGCTCGAAAAATCTATAAAAAAAACTAAAATCACTAAGCATGCAACTGTCCATACGCTTCGCCATAGCTTTGCAACTCACTTATTAGATGCTGGTACGGATATCTGCTACATTCAAAGACTTTTAGGACATACCCGAATTACTACAACCACTATCTATTTACATCTTAGAAGGATGGATTTACTTAATATAAAGAGTCCGTTGGATATTCTCTTAGGAGAGAACGATGATTGAGATTCAAGATATATTCAATCAATATGGTGATGAATATAGAAGAAATCATCAGCTTCCGCTGAATATTTTAAAAACTATGATAGATATTGAAGCTTGTAGAACAGAAGAGCTTGGTGGTCATGTAGACGAATGTGATGAATGTGGGCACGTTAGGGTTTCTTATAATTCCTGCAGAAACAGGCATTGTCCTAAATGCCAAACTTTAGCCAAGGAAAGATGGCTTGAAAAAAGAAAAGAGGATTTATTGCCCGTAGGGTATTTTCATGTAGTTTTCACTATTCCAGAAGAGCTTAACTATATAACATTAACAAACCAAAAGGAAATGTATTCTATTCTTTTTAAATCTGTTTCCGAAACACTACTTGAACTTTCAGGTGATAAAAAATATTTGGGTGCAGAAATTGGATTTATGGCAATTCTTCATACGTGGGGTCAAAATCTTATGAATCATCCACACCTTCATTGTATAGTTCCTAGTGGCGGATTAACTTTAGATGGTAACAGATGGATAAATTCGAAAAAAGATTTCTTTATCCCAGTGAAAGTACTTTCAAGAAAATTCAGAGGTAAATTTTTATTTTACTTTAAAAGAGCTTATTATAGTAATTCACTTAAATATACTACAGGAATTGAGGAATTAACAAAGAAACATGTATTTCAGAGCTTCATAGATAAGTTATATAAAAAAGAATGGATTGTATATTGTAGACCTCCTTTTGGGAGTGCGGAGTACGTACTTGAATACCTTGGTAGATACACTCATAGAGTAGCAATATCTAATCATCGAATTATAAATTTAGAAAATGGATATGTAACATTTAAGTGGAGGGATTATAAAGACCATAATAAAGAAAAGTTTATGACACTTAAAGTAGATGAATTTATTAGAAGATTTTTCATGCATGTTTTACCAAGAAAGTTTGTTAAAATTAGACATTATGGAATATTAAGCAACAGAAATAGGCCAACTAAGCTTCAAAAATGCAAAGAACTTACAGGAGCAGTAGAAAATAAAAATCAAATTTTAGAGGTTAAGTTAAGTACAGCGGAGCTTCTTTTAAAGCTGACAGGAATAGATATAAATATCTGTTCTTGCTGTGGTAAAGGTAAAATGATTACAAAAGAGAAGTTAAATCGCCAAAATTATTCGCCACCAGGGGGAATAAATAAAATAGCATAAAGTCTCTATTTAGGGGAGGGGGAAATTACGTCTATTTTTAGAAAATAATTAAGACTTAGAAGGATTTAAGATACATTTGTGGAAATTAGAGTTAATATTCTTAGTGTTAAAGCGAATTTCAGAAAGAGGAAAAGATTGAATCCCCATAGTAGTGGAAACGCGGCATCGTTCTTTAGCTTGTTTCAGAAATTGAGCAATTTTAGTAACTATCATCATTTAAGTATATACTTATGGTGATAGTTTTTATCGGCTCAACATCTGAATCCAAACCTATTCATAATGTGAATCAATTATATAAAAAATAAAGGAGTTAAAGTAAAATGAAAAACGATGGAATACAAGGTTTACCCATATTGTATGAAGCAAAGATATTTTTAGAAGAGGCAGGAAGGTTAAATCCAGGACCTTGGATTAATCACTCAAAATATGTTGCGGAAGCAGCAAGGCTTATTGCAGAAGAAACGGAGGGACTAAATTCTGAAACGGCATACATATTGGGGCTTTTACATGATGTAGGTAGAAGAGAAGGAGTTACTGATATGCATCATATAATTAGTGGATATAATTTCTTAAAAGAGAAAGGCTTTAATGAGGCTGCAAGAATATGTATTACACATCCGTTTTTGGTTAAGGAAATAGAGTGTTATTCAGGAAAGTGGGATTGTTGTGAATCAGAGATAGAGTTTATAAAAGACTACTTGAGACATATAGAATTTAATGAATACGATAAATTGATTCAATTTTGTGATGCAATCGCTATTCCTTCTGGCTTTTGCCTAGTTGAAAAAAGAATGATAGATGTAGCACTTAGGTATGGAATTAATGACTTGATTATAGATAAGTGGAAATCAACAATGGAGATAAAGCAATATTTTGAAAGTAAAATAGGAAAATCAATTTATACCTTGCTACCAGGCGTTATAGAAAATACATTTGCTTTATAAATAGGTAGCAAATATAAAACCAATGCAGAATATTCTATTATTGTTCATCAACAAGAGTAGAAAAATGCGAAAATAAAAAACATAGGTTCATACTAGTTATTCCATTCAGTCGCACCTTTCTTTAATGCTGCATCAATTGTAAAACTACGATTAATGAACGATAATATTCCAATTGGACATATGAAAGATGTAAAACAACTTAACAAATAATAAATTTGAAGGGGAGACAAAGATGGTTTTATTAGTCATTGATACACAAAAGTTAATAACAAATGAAAAACTATATAAATTAGATATGTTTATATCTAATGTTAAAGAAATAATACATGAGGCTAGGACAAATAATATTGAAGTAATATATGTACGTCATGATGATGGTATAGGAAGTGAATTAACAAAAGGAACTGATGGGTTTGAAATATATGAAAACTTTCAACCAATCAATGAAGAAAAAATATTTGATAAAGAGGTTAATAGTGCTTTCAATGGTACTGGTTTATTAGAATATTTAATAGGTAAAGGTGAAAAAGATATAATTATTGTAGGGCTTCAAACAGATTATTGTATTGATGCTACTATAAAATGTGGATTTGAACATGGATTTAATATTATAGTTCCAGCGTATGCAAATACAACAGTTAATAATAAGTTTATGTCTTCAGATCAAAGTTACAAATACTATAATGAATTTATGTGGAATTGTAGATATGCAGAATGTATTTCACTGGATGAAACACTTAAAAGAATGAAATAGTTAAATTCTAATTTGTAAATTTTAAGTAATTATATGGGAAATAGAGAGTATATAAATTGTAAAATTCAAATGAAAAAAGTATGGATAAATACTGGTGCAGGAGTTCTTATACTTGAACAGCCGATTAAAGGGTTTAAGCGAAAAGCATGTGGGGTAAACAATCTTCAAAATAGCCCAAATAATTGCAGAGAATAGTCCAGGATTATGTCCTGATGTTGCATTGGTTTTAGGAATGTTGGTCTTTCCTTAATATGTGTCTTGTGTAATTAAGGAAAATATAAATATTGATTTTATATCAGGCTCTCCTTATGTAGAAGTATTTGATGAAATTTTAACATTACATAAAGAGGTGGGATTATGTATTTTGTACAATGGGAGCAATGAATTGTTGAAATGCCTATAGGCATATGAAGACAAGATTATTTATATTTCATGTTAATTGGAGGGATACACATATGGATATAATATTTGATTTAGGAAAAGAAAAGGATATTGATGAATTAGAACAACTTTATAATGGTTTAAATGACCATTTGGCAAAAGGAGTAAACTTTCCAGGGTGGAAAAAGGATGTATACCCTGTTCGGCAAAATGCAATTGATGGAGTTAAGAACGGTAACCTCTATGTAGCAAAATATAATGGGAAAATCATTGGTTCTGTTATTTTAAGCCATGAACCTGAATCAGCATATTACAACGCTAAATGGAAATTTGAGTCTGACTATTCAGATGTTTTTGTTATACATACGTTTGTAGTGCACTCAGAATTCTTGAAATGTGGTGTAGGTAAAGCATTAATGGACTTTTCTATTGAACACAGTATTATGTCACAAGCTAAATCAATTAGGTTAGATGTCTACGAGGGTAATATACCTGCCGTTAGTCTGTATGAAAAATGTGGGTTTAAATATGTTGATACAGTTGACTTGGGGCTTGGAAATTATGGGTTGAACTGGTTTAGACTATATGAAAAATCATTATGAAGTAATGAGCATAACTTTATATAATTTTTATTATAAAATATTCATAAAAGCTATAATAATTGTTGCCCTATCATAGTAATGATCTTAAATATACTACTGAAATTCAGGAATTGTGCCACATACATTTTGAGGCTATTGCATATTTTATTTGAATTTAGAAGAAATGCTTATATTTTTTATGTTAGGAAGTGCAGTATGAAAAAACAGTCAGTATCAAAAGGATTCGCAATATTAACTTTAGGATCAATAATAGTGAAAATAATATCTATACTATATATAATACTAATAACTAGGATTATAGGGAAAGAAGGTTATGGAGTATACTCGGCTGTCTATATTATTTATGTATTTGTTTATGTTGTTACTAATTCGGGAATATCTGTTGCTACAGCAAAGCTATTATCCGAACTAATTGCCAAGGGACGTTACACTGATACAACAAAAAGTTTTAAATTAATACTAGTGTTTATGGCTGTAATAGGGCTTGTAATGTCTTTGTTGATGTATTGGTTTGCAGTACCACTATCTCAAATAGTTAAATTTCCAAAAGCTTATATAGCAATTAAAACGTTATCTCCAGCAATTTTATTTACATCCATACTTTCTGTTTATAGGGGGTATTTTCAAGCAACTAGCAATATGATTCCTACGGCTGTATCTCAAATAATAGAGCAATTAATAAATGTAGCAAGTAGTTTGGTATTTGCGTGTGTGTTAATTAAGTATGGAATTGAGGTTGGATGTGCTGGAGCAACCATAGGTACGTCTTTAGGAGCATTTGGAGCAATTATATATCTACTAATGGTTTATAGAAAAAATAAAATATCACTTAGGAGTGCAGTGAAACAGAAACCTACTCATATAAAATTTAGCACAAAAGATCTTTCAAATAAAATTATTAAATATGCAATTCCTATAACAATATGTCTTGGTATGCAGAATGCAGGTAGCCTAATAGATATGGTTAATGTGAAAGATAGACTGATTTTTGGAGGTTTTAGTGATAGTATTGCAAGTTCATTATTTGGAATAATCGGTCAATTTAATACATTAATAAATATACCTATTACAATTATTACAGCACTCTCAATGGCATTATTACCATCAATTTCAGCTTCAAATATATTGGGAGAGCTAAATGAAGTACGAAGGAAAATTATATACTCTTTTAGGATATGTTTACTTATTGCCATACCATCTGCAGTTGGATTTTCTATTTTAGGTAAACCTATATACGTTATGCTCTTTCCAACAATGCCAGAAGGTTATAAATTTATGATACTTGGTTCAATTATTGTGGTCTTATGGTCAATAGTTTTAATACAAACCACAATACTACAGGGAATGGGCAAATTATATAAAGCTACATCATATATTTTAGTTGGTATAATACTCAAAGTGGTTATAAATTATAACGTAGTATCAATTCATAATATCAATATTTACGGTGCATTATTGGGAAACATAACATATTTTATAATTCCATTATTATTAAATCAACTACTTTTAGTTAAGACATTAAAAATAAAGTTATCATTATTTAAAATTTCATTTAAACCACTTATATCATCTTTATCCATGGCAATTATTGTTTATCCTTCACAATATGTGATGTTTAAAGGTTTCAATTTATTGCTTAGTACATATTTATCAAATACATTTTCAACCCTTTTAGCAGTTATATTAGGTAGCTTTATCTATGTATATGTATTAGCTCTAACTAAAGGAATAGATAATGAAGATTTACAATTAATGCCTTTTACAATAACAAAATTAATACCTAATATTATATTAGCAAAGATAAAAAAGAGCAGTTTTATATCATCATAATAGTATTTTTATAGAATGATTTAAAGTGGGAGGGTATGGTAATGAAAATAATATTTTTGCTTACTAAAAATATTAGTATAAAAGAAAACAAAGAAATAACAGAAATAAATAATATATGTTTTGAAGATGTTCCTGATGAAGATTGCAAATTAGATTTTGTTGATGTTAGTCTTGGAAAATTTATTATGTATGATAATGATACAGCGATTGGAAGTTGCGGGATACATAAAAGGAAATCCGAATTTGATGGAGAAGAGTATATTTTAGGTGGCTTTGGAGAAGTGGCAATATTGCCTCGAAACAGGGGAAATGGATATGGAAAAGTGTTAGCAGAAAAAGCTATTAAAAAACTATATGAGATAAATTGTGATGTTGCTATTACAAAGATAAAATTGTGGCTACTTTAATGCTTTATATTAAAGATGCAATTGCAGGGATTCATTTAGTCGGTACAGCGAATGAATTTAGGGGAAAAGGTTTTGAAACTTTGATTGCGAAGACAGCGTTAAGAGATGCTAAGGACTTGGGTTGTAAGTATGGTGTTTTACAAGCCTCGGATATGGGTAGAAATGTATATAATAATATTGGATTTAAGGAATATTGGATTTAAGGAATATTGTAAAATAAGACACTGGGAGTATAATAAGTTGTAAATTTAGCTATTTACTTATAATAAAAAGGAATATTATATTTGCTTTGTGTTAATTTACAGTATTCTTCAATGATATACCAAATGCTTTACTTCAAAATTCATGGCGGCTCTATGATGAAATATATAAAACAAACGGCAAATATGAATTACATATTTTGCTTAAAAAATAAAAATATGGATTTAGTAGAATTTATTGTTTCTGCTGAATATATTTTCTTTAACTCTTTTTGCTCTTTTTTATAGGCAACTCGACTAAGTATTTTGTTCCTATTAGGAAAAAAAGGTACGGCTAATGGTAGAATAAGAAAATTTATTATAATATTAACACATCATATCTAATAATTCCTATAGGGTTAGCAAATAATTTGAATTTAAATAATATATTAATTGTAGTTAATACACTTATAATTATTGACAGTGTAATTAAAAATCTACCGGAAACTAAGTTATAAAGAGAATATCCCATTAAAGTCAATATTGTTATTATAACGGAAATTCTGATTGCTTTATTCATTGCCTATTCATGCAATTCATCATCGTCTACAGTCAATCTCAAAAACTTCATTAATACTTTTATTAAAGTAGTTTGCATAGGAAAAGTCAGTTTTAGCGAGGGATTAAAAGGTCCTCGTTCTATTTCTAAAATAGTACATATAGTTATCAATTAAAGGTCATAGCCTACTGAAGTTGCTATAAGAACAAGAGCTTTAATTGTTGGATTATTAGTTATTTATGAAACGATTAAAAGTAATTGATGATAATTATGGTATGATTAGTTTAAATTGTAGGAAAATACATAATGAGAATTATTATGAATTTTTAAAATCAAAAGGGTGTGTATGGTTAATGAACTATTTTTATGGAACTGTATTTATAGAAATGATTTTTGGAATTTTTTGTATTTATAAAATAGTAACAGTTTTAAAATTATTTCGAACGGAGAGAAAAAAGATTTATCTAATATTGATAATTATATTAGTACCGGTAGTCGGTTCACTTTTTTATAATATTACTTTACCTAAAATTAAGGATATAAAGTATGCTTTGAATGAAAAGTTGTTAGTATACGAGGGAACAGTACAAAAAACGTATATGACTGGATGGCCTAATTCATTTATTTTAGATGGTAAAGAATATCAATATAATCCTTGGAAATTTAAGCCTATAGAAAAAAGCAGATATAAACTTTATTATTTACCTTCTAGTAAATTTGTTGTGAGATATGAAAAAAACAATAATTTTAGTGACTAGGTTACTTATATTAATATTATGAATACTAATTGTGGTACATTCACTTTGTTACTACTGCTCATTTGAAAAAAATTGTAGAAATACTTAATTTATAGTATTTATGGTATAGTTGAATATATATTTTATGACGAACTTGTATTCAGTAATGAAGTAGATAATATTTTTACAGTTAAAAATTAAGGGCTTTTAATAGGAGGATAACTATGAATAAGATAAGCAACATATGTTTTTCACAAAGTGCAGGAGCTCTTTTAAGCCATGCTGTAAGTACCAAGGAACTTCAGGATAATGAAAAGGTTATAGTTCTTTTTGATAACCTTTCACAGGGACCTATAAAGGGTGGAGTAAATATTGAGGAAAGAATTAATTGGTATAATATTTTTGAGGGAGCTGATCCATTAAATTTATTTACTGATTCTGATACAGAGGAGTTAAAAGAAAATTATAATGCGTTTCATGATGAAATTTCTAAGCTGGATAGCAGTGATACTTTATACATCTGGTATGGATCTAGCCAAGAGTTATGCGGAATGCTATATACATTAGAACTTTTAAAAGACGAGAAGCTAAATACATATATAATAGATATAAAAGATACAGTTATTAAACATAAAGAGATTGTATTCCAAGCTAATAATATGGGAGAAATCATACCAGAAAACATAGAAAAATATGCTGCTGCAAAAAGAAAGCTCAATTCAAATGAATATAAACAATTTCTTGATGCCTGGGAATCTTTAAAAAAGGATGATTCTATATTGCGTGTTCTTAAGGATGGAAAGGTAAAAAGTGTAGATGAAAATTATTTTGATATAGATATACTAAAATATACACCAAAAGAATTTAAAACATCTATGAGAACTTTAGGTGATGTGGTAGGTAAAAGTGAAGATAAAATTTCGGATGAGTATATATTTTGGAGAATAAAAGAACTAATTAAAGTAGGAAAAATAGAGTGCAACGGCAAGTTTGGATTCATAAGAATGGAAATAAAAATAACGGAAGAAGGATTGAAATATCTTAGTACTGATAAAGATGCCATGAAGATATGGGAAGAGTATAAAAAAGATTCAGATCAAGAACAAGAAATGAAAAATAAATATAGAGAAAAAGGTAGAATGAAAGAAAAAATAGCTATAGCCAAAATTTTAAAAGATGTATTAGATATAGAGACTATAGCTGATAAAACAGGGTTAAGTGTAGAGCAAGTTAAAAATCTACAGGAAAATTAATGTAAGAAATGATTAGCTTCAATATATTATTGGTGTGCGAACTTGAAAGGGGTATGACAATGGATAATATAGTTAATATATGTTTTTCAGAAAGTGCAGGAGGAAAATTTAGAGTTGCTATTAGGATGAATGAAATGGATGGCCAGCAAAAGGTTATAGTTTTTTCTGATGATCTTTCACAGGGGCCTATAAAGGGTGAAGTGAACATTGAAGAAAGAATTAATTGGGGGAGTAAAGTTGAGGAAGGGGAGTATTTTGCGAATTATGGTGCAGATGACTTAAAGGAAAATTATAATACATTTTACAATGAAATTTCTAAAATAAATGACAAGGATACTTTATACTTATGGTACGGTTCCAGTCAAGAGTTTTGTGGAATGTTATATGCCTTAGAACTTTTAAAGGATAGAAATTTAAATATATATTTAATAAATGCAACAGATACAATAGTAAAAGATAAAGACAATGTGTATTTAGCTAGAGATGCTGGAGATATTGTACCTCAATATGTAGATAAATATACCAGTTTAAAGCAAAAACTTAACTCAAATAAATATAAACAACTTCTTGCTACTTGGGAATTATTAAAAAATGATAACTCTATATTGCGTGTTTTCAAAAATGAACAAATAAAAAGTGTAGACGAAAATTATTTTGATATAGATGTATTAAAATATACCCCAAAGGAATTTACAAAATCAGCTAGAATTGTGGGGTCGGTGATAGGAAATAGTGAGATAGCAATTTCTGATGAGTATATATTATGGAGAGTGAAAGAATTAGTTAAGTGTGGAAAAATTGATTACAGCGGCAAAGTTGGTATTATGAGAGAAATGGAAATAAAGATAACAAAAGAAGGATTAAAGCAGTTAAATACCGATCAAAAGGCTATGAGTGTTTGGAAAAACAGTAAAGAATATTTAGATGAAGAAGAATATATGATAAATGAATATATGATAAATGAATATATGGAAGAAGGTAGGTTAGAAGAGAAAATAAGTATAGCTAAAAAGTTAAAGGATGTATTAGATTCAAAAACCATAGCAGATAAAACAGGCTTAACTATAGGACAGGTTAAAAACTTATGATTAAGCAAGATAATTGGTAAAGGTATTATTTTTAACTTTATTCTCGGCGCTGAAGATGACATGCTGGCAGTAGTAGAAAGAAGGGTATAAGGAATGGTATAACGCTTATTTAGTTATTCATTCGCAACTTTCTTAAGCATGCGACGCAATTGTGAAAAATCACGCGATAATATATACCCTGGTTAATTTAACTATGATGTATTAATTATAGTAATAATTCATGCTTATACATAGTTTAATGAAAAAAAGGGGGCAAGAAAATGAAAAATAAGACAAAGATTGGAATATCCATAATTATTGCAATTGGTTTAGCTTTTACAGGATTTATATATTATTCAACACATATTTCAATATGGGGAGTTAACATTTCTAAATATGATTTAAAAGAAGTAACAATAATAACTAAAGATCATGGTTATATAATTACAAATCCTAAATTAGTTTTAGAGATAGCACAAGAAATAGCAAAAACGAAAAGGCTTTATAAACTTGAAGCAAGTAATTTTCCTCCTAAAGAAGCACTATCTACTAAATATTTAAAACTATCGATATCAACCACTTTTAATATGGGAGGTTCAATTTGGGATGATAGTAATAGTGGTCTAATGTTAGAAAGTAATGGATATTATTGGAATGTAAGTAGTAGATTAATTGAACTTATGGATAAATCATTAAAAGGAGCTAAAAAATACTTTTAAATATTTTCATTAAACAAACAAATTCACAAGTTTCATAAAATAACGACTAATACTAATGATGAAAATGTAACCATACTAAATTTATGGTAATTATGCTATTATTAAATACAGATTTTATAACGTATTTGTTAAAAATAGTGATATAAAGATAAATTGTATACCGGGGGGAACTATAAATTATGTGGATTAAAAGTAATTGCAATGAACAAAATGCAAAAATAGTAAATTGCTATCAATTCTATATTAGAGCATGCAATGGAATGAAAGATAAGAAGTATGTGTTAAATGGTGTTGCAACTCGTACATTTTGGGGACAAGATGCTCATCAAATAGCATATTTTCCGTCAAAAGGGGAAGCAACAACTGCATTAAATGAAATTTTTTCTTTTTTAAAAATAAATCCTAATGGAGTATTTGAATTTAAAAAATAAAATTATTTTATATATACAAGGGTGAGCATAATCTACAGTTGTAGTTAAGTCGGACTCTTCATAAACTCTGTAATAAACAAGTGTAATAATTATTAAACAAATCAGATAACTTACCCAATATTATTTATCAATTCACTCATATTGCTAGTTATATATTTATATAATTTACAGTAATAGTATTTATAGGAGAAAGGCTACATTACATTTATGTATATATATATATATTAATTAGATGTGCAGGTAGGTAAAGAAGAAGGGTAAGGAGGATAGTATTATGTTAGAAGGAAAATGTCCAGTGACAGGAAGAACAAGTAAAGCAGTAGCAGGTGGGGGAACAACTAATGAGTATTGGTGGCCAAATCAGCTTAAGCTTAATATTCTTCGTCAAAATTCAGAACTAAGCAATCCTATGTCTAAAGGTTTTAATTATGCGCAAGAATTTAAAAAATTAGCTTATTATGAACTAAAGAATGATTTATATAAGTTGATGACAGATTCTAAGCAGTGGTGGCCTGCTGATTATGGTCACTATGGACCATTTTTTATTCGTATGGCTTGGCATAGTGCTGGAACTTATAGAGTTGGTGATGGTAGAGGAGGTGGTGGACAAGGATTGCAACGTTTTCCACCACTTAATAGCTGGCCAGATAATATAAATTTAGATAAGGCACGTCGTTTACTTTGGCCGATAAAAAAGAAATATGGAAATCAAATATCTTGGGCTGACCTTATGATACTTACAGGTAACTGCGCATTAGAATCTATGGGACTTAAGACAATTGGATTTGGTGGTGGCAGAGTGGATGTTTGGGAACCACAGGAGGATATTTATTGGGGGAGTGAAAAAAAATGGCTTGGAGATGAGCGCAATAAAGATGATAAAGAACTGGAAAGTCCTCTTGCTGCTGTACAAATGGGCTTAATTTATGTAAACCCAGAGGGACCCAATGGAAACCCTGATCCTAGGGCATCAGCCAATGATATAAGGGAAACATTCTCTCGTATGGCAATGAATGATGAGGAAACTGTTGCTCTTATAGCAGGTGGACATACTTTTGGTAAATGTCATGGTGCCGCACCAGCTTCATATGTTGGGCCAGAGCCAGAAGCTGCACCAATTGAGCAGCAAGGATTGGGGTGGAAAAATAGCTATAAAACTGGTAAGGGCCCAGACACCATAAGTAGTGGAATTGAAGGTGCATGGAAAGCAGAGCCTACAAAGTGGACAATGGGTTACTTAAAAACATTATTTAAATATGAGTGGGAATTAGTTAAAAGTCCTGCTGGAGCATACCAATGGTTAGCTAAAAATGTAGATGAAGAGGACATGGTAGTTGATGCCTATGATCCATTAATAAAGCATAGACCTATGATGACCACAGCAGATTTAGCACTTATTTATGATCCTATTTACAGACCAATAGCAAAGGATTATCTAGAAAATTCAGAGCAATTTACCGAGAATTTTACCAAGGCTTGGTTTAAATTAACCCATAGAGATATGGGACCGATATCAAGGTATCTCGGACCAGAAGTTCCAACAGAAAATTTTATTTGGCAAGACCCAGTGCCAAAAGTTAACTATAAATTGATTAATAAAAAGAACATTTTAGAGATTAAGATAAAGATTTTAGATTCAAGCTTGTCAATATCAGAACTTGTTACAACAGCTTGGGAATCTGCATCAACATTTCGTGGTTCAGATAAGCGTGGAGGGGCAAATGGGGCAAGAATACGTCTAAAGCCACAAAGAGAATGGCAAATTAATGAGCCGGAAAGGCTTAGCAAGGTTTTAAATATCCTAGAAAAAATTCAAATGGATTTTAATAGGTCACATTCAAAGGGGAAGAAGGTTTCTTTAGCTGATATTATTGTATTAGGTGGATGTGCTGGTATTGAACAAGCTGCAAAAAATGCAGGGTACAACATTACTGTTCCTTTTACGCCAGGACGAACCGATGCAACCCAAGAGGAAACCGATATAAATGCATTTAGTGTTCTTGAACCTAAGGCAGATGGATTTAGAAACTATATAAAAGATAAGTATGCAGTAACATCAGAGGAAATGTTAATTGATAGAGCGCAATTATTAACACTAACTATTCCAGAAATGACAGTATTAATTGGTGGTATGCGTGTGTTAAATACTAATTATAATGGATCAAAGGATGGGGTGTTTACAAAGCGGGAAGAATGTCTTACAAATGATTTCTTTGTAAACCTTCTTGATATTAATACACTGTGGAAGGTGGTACCTGAATGTACGGAAAAATTCATGGGTTTTGATAGAGAAACAGAGAAGATGAAGTGGACAGCAACAAGAGTTGATCTTATATTTGGATCAAATTCACAACTTCGCGCAGTTGCCGAGGTTTATGCATCTAAGGGCAATGAGGAAAAGTTCATACAAGATTTTGTAGCTGCATGGAATAAGGTAATGAATGCAGACCGTTTTGATGTTGAAGAATATTATAAGTGTAATTGAGTTGATTTCTTTTATTAGTTTATAGTAGGAGCAACTAAATCATTTATAACTATGTAGTTGGAAAGGGTTAACAGTTTTAATATTTCAAAAGTTGTTAACCCTCATCCTTAATAAAACATTTAAGTCATATAAGGCTTTTTATACAAGTCATTTTTAGATAACCCATTTTTCTTTGCAGTATTTATCCAATTTAATTTTCCGATTTCTCCGAATAAAAATATTGGAAAGTTTGGTGCTACATATTTATTTTCAACAAGTGTCTCAATGTTGTTTTCAATGTCCTTATTAATTTCGTAGAGTGAAGAGTATATTTTTGAGCATAGCCTTTGCATGAACTTTATGTCTTTTGTTGCGCCTACTACCTCTCCCATGCCTATCGAAGCAGCAAATCTCCAATTTAAATTCAATCTAACACAAAAATTTTTTAACACTCGAATAGCTTCATCATTTATTGTAGGTTAGGGAAACCCGCAATTTACAATGGCATATACTCGTACATTTTTAGGTGATTTATTATTGTTTTTGAAGTACATATAATAATCTTCTAAAAATCTCATTAATACACCAGGAAGAGAAAAAACATATAGAGGGAAGGCAAAAACAATGACATCTGCATGGGACATTGTTTTAAAATCCTCTTCAATTTTGCCAGAATGAATACTTGAGGTAACATGAATATAAAATCTATTATAATTGTTTTCATTCATATCTTCATCCAGTCTGTTAAGAAAAAGGAGTGAATTTGATCCTTTTCCTTTGGGACTTCCATTAATAAAACAAACATTTTTCATAATAATAAACTCCTCCTACTACAATATCTGATTAATAATATTTTCATTATCTTTATCTGAAACAGATAGTAAAACTTTATCAAAGCTTTTAGTATACTTACCACTGGTTAAAGTAATAAATGTGTCTTTTTCTTCTTTTGTTAAGTCATCGCTATAGCCTATCAATATTTGCTTTGGGTATTTCTCATATCTTTTAGGATGAGCTGTGGTACCATTCTTTTTTTCAAAGAAAGGTAAAACAGTTGGAATAAACCTATCTATAACATTCTTTATATTAGAGCTGTATTGTCCAAAAACTACTGGAGTAAGATAAATAGCTAAATCCGAATTAACATATGCTTTATTAATGCTATTTAATGAATCATCAATAACACATTCTCCTGGGGTTTTTATCCAGCATCCAAAACATCCTATGCAGTTTTTTACGTTATCTCTATTAATTTCAAACAATTCTAGTTCAATATTTCTTTGTAAAAATAGTTTCATCAATGATTTCTGTAAAGCGTCACTATTTTCAGTTTTAATATCACTATCACAAATAAGTATAGCTTTCATTGTTAAAATCAACTCCTTTTATTATTTTATCCTATATATAGGGGGTGCCATCACATAGCCACCAAGCTACGCAATACTGAACGATGGTTAGCTCTCCTTAAATGATATATTTTTGTGCTGATTTATTAGTATCATATTACCAAAAAATGCAATGAAATACAATGCAATGAAAAAAGTAAAAACGATCGTTTTTGGGACATGAAAAGTCAATTCAACCCTAAATATGGTAAAAATATTCTTGATTTATGGTAATTGTGTTATAGTTAAATATATAGTGTTAGTAAGAAATTGGAGGAAAGATTGAAATGAATGTAATTGTAGAAAATAATGAAGTTTAAAAAGAAGGGTTTGGAATAAAAAAAGGGGTGTAAATATGCTTAATAAAGTGAAGCAATATATTAAAAAAAATATAATACTAAGTATAGGAATTATACTATGCCTAGGCATTATGAGTACTTATGCATATACTAAAATTATGCCTGGATGGTTTTCACAGTCAGATACTTACAATTTAGTAAAAGAAGCATTTTTGACTAATAAGGGATACACTAATGAATTGCCTAAACATATGTCACAACAAGTATTTGAAAGAACAAATATATATAATGCTTATCCAGTGAATAATAAAAAAACTTATAAAGTAGATTTTAGCTTAAAGGAAAATTCACGAATTAGAGTGGCGGGTATAGTTTATGTGAAAATGACTTATTCAGTTAAAGTAATGGATTTACAAAACAATCTTTTAGGGGGTTCATCAAATATACCAATTACATTTACTATTAAAAATATAAAAGGTGAATGGTACATTACAGAAAAAGAAGAATCTGTATAAATTTTAAAAGCTAAAATTTAAGAATTAAAAGGAGGGAAAATTATATTAATAAATTAGTTATGAGATTTAATAAGGAAAAGATAGATAATGTAATTTAAGGTAGTATCTATCTTTTTATTAAACACCAAAAATAATATTTTCAACTACCAGAATAAGAATGGCAGTGGAATTAGAAGTACATTAAAAACAATACTTATCTTCCGAAATTTGTTAAAAGATACCATTCTTGAAACAATTGCCAAAATAATTGCTATTGGACATATAAAAGGTGTTACCATTATGGCGAAACCTTCTAATCTTTGAAAAGGTGTTATTTTAAAAAGCCAATTTAGTATAAGCAAGAGTATAATTGTGGGAATAACCAGAGAAATAATACCAAGTATATTACTTATATTTGACATTGAAGTTTTATTTTGCATATAAGCTCTCCTCTCATAATTACTGCAAATTCTGTATAATCAATTTCAACTCGTTATTTTATAAAAATGGATCATGGTTTTATTATTTAAATTTATTTTTTATAGATATTGAACTTTTTTTAATGAATCTTATTATAGATACAATAGGCGCTCCTGCAAATGTTGCAATACGAACACTTCCACCACCTAAACTTCCGGTTAGTATCGAACTAAGCGAATCCATAATAGCATTGTCTTTAACAAGATAAGTCCAAGTGGATGTAGGCGGTTCTATTCGCTCGCGTAAGCTTGAGAGTCCACTTTCAGATAATTCCATATTGGTAAAGTCCATTAAAATATTTTCTAATATGTCCTGCTGCAAAGTATTAAAGCATAAATTTGTTTCTCTTTGAAGTTCCCTAAAAGGGTTCTTACCGCCAATGATGTTTAAATTTATGCCCTCTTGAATAATGACTACCTCAGCCAGGTAATTAGCAAAGCTTTCATCTATATTATATAAAGCCACTTGTTTTTCAAGTTTATTTATACATTTTTCACCAAATAGTGTATTTAATTTTTCATAAAGTTTTTGATTTTCATTTTCTAGCACATTAAGGGGATCAATATCCTCTAGTATTTCCAACCGCCTATGATATACCTGGAGCCTATGTCTTTCTAATAATGAAGAATATTTCCATAGAGCTCTACGCAAATCAGAATTCTGCCCTTGAATAATTCTCTGTACCTGGTTTATCTTACGTGCTATTCTAGGGTCATCAATTGGTTCTTCTTGATTTTTGGGTCTAATATATGCAGGAATTATTTTATCAATACCATACTTTTTAATCAAATCATCTTCTAGGCTTATAAAGAACCTGAACATGCCAACATCACCTTGACGACCAGCCCTACCTCTAAGTTGCTTATCAATACGCTTACTCTCGTATCTGTTTGTCCCAATAACGTACAATCCACCTAAAGCAATAACCTTATCTTTACTTTCGCATTTTGTTCCACCTAATTTTATGTCAGCACCTCTTCCAGCCATATTAGTTGAAACAGTAACTGCACCTATTACGCCTGCCTGTTCAATGATTTCTGCTTCTAGCTCATCATTTTTAGCATTTAAGACCTGGCACTCAATACCAAGCTTTTTTAATTTTAATGCCATGTAGTCTGATTCCAATACACTTGAATTTCCAATTAAAATAGGTTGTCCAGTTGCATGTACGCTTGTAATTTCATTTATTAAAGCCTTATACTTTGCTTCCTTATGAGTGAATATTACATCTGGATAATCTATTCTGTTGCAAGGTACATGTGAAGGGATAACAAATACTTCAAGCCCATAAAACTCGCTAATCTCCTCAGCAGAATCCATAGCTGTGGCTGTCATTCCAGCAACCTTTTTATAAAGCATAATAAAACTTTGAAGAGTTATCTGATTCATAATTCTCCCCTTGGATTTAAACTCAAGTTTTTCCTTAGCCTCAAGAGCTTCTTGAATCTCATCTGGCCAATGCCTATTTTCTGCTATACGCCCAGTAAATTCATCTACCATTTCGATTTTATCATCTCGTACAATATAATCTATGTCCTTTTTTAATATAACTTCCGCATAAAGTGTATTATGTACTTCATTAAGCAATTTAATATTTTCGTCAGAGTATAGATTATCACAACATAATTGCGCTTCCACAAGGTTTAATCCTATTTCTGTTAGAAATGCATTTCTTTCATACTCATCCTTGTCATAATGAATTTTAGGTTTAAGCCCTTTTATAATATCCATGGTCGACGAAAGAGTATTATCATTTTGATATCCTCCTGCTGCAATTACCAATGGTATTTTTGCTTCATCAATTATTATAGAGTCCGCTTCATCCACAATAACAAAATTAAAGGGACGCTGGATACATTCGTTTTCTTCATAACAAATTGAGTCTCTTAGATAATCAAATCCAGCTACTTTTGCTGTTATATAAGTAACATCACATAAATAAGCCTTTTGTTTATCTTGCATTTTCATATTATCCTGCACAAAACCTACTCTAAGCCCAAGCATTTCATATATTGGACCCATCCACACTGCATCACGAGCTGCAAGATAATCATTAAAAGTAAGAATGTGGCAACCAAGGCCAGAAAGTGCATTTAGATATGCAGGAAATACTGCAGCTATTGTTTTACCTTCCCCTGTCTGCATTTCAATAAGCCTTCCTCTATGCATTGCTATACCAGCTATTATTTGCTCATCATAAGCCTCAAAGCCTAAGGCTATTCTAATTGCTTCTTTTACAAGTGCGAAGGCTTGTATCATTATTTCATCAATACAAACTCCTTGTGAAACCTTCATTTTCAGTTCTATTGATTTATATAAAAGTTTCTCCTTATTTAAAGAGTCAAATTTAACATGATTTATCTCATCTACAATCTTTTTATAGTCATTGTACTCGGCTTTATTAGATATATTTTCAATCTTTTTTAACATACTCTTTGGCATATATATTACCTCACTAACTACATCATATTTTATAGCTACTATGTAAGCTATATGCTTTATTATACTATTATTACCGTAAAGTGGATATGCCAATTTCTTTTATAATCAATGAAAGTGTCGTATTTTCATATCCATAACTCATAAAAATATCCAACAATTTTATAAGTAGTTCATTTCTTTTTTCTTTATAATGAGTATTGTTTTTTGCCAATATGTTTACCCACTAATATTATTAAACCGACCGTTGGCTCCTGTATTTTTTTGTTTTATACCTCAGCTTGTAAATTTCTGTGAAAATAAATACAATAGAGTTATGGAGGTGTTATGCGTGAATTATATAACGACAAAAGAAGCCGCGAAAAATTGGGGAATCACAGAGAGAATAGTAGTGTACCATCGCTCTGCTGGGCGATATAGGCGCAGTAAACTAAAGGATGGTGAAAATATATGAAACGGATATTTTTGGTTGAGGACGATAAGGCAATCGCCAGAAACCTTATGCTTTTGCTCCGCTCGGAGGGATTTACAGTCACTCACGCCCCTACGCGGAGTGAAGCCATTGCCGCACTTGCCGGGAATAAATTTGACTTGGCGTTAATTGATATTTCTTTGCCTGATGGAAATGGCTTTACGGTTTGCACGGAAATCAAAGAAACGCAAGATGTTCCCGTTATCTTTCTGACGGCTTCGGGCGATGAATCAAGTGTTGTTACCGGACTGAACATGGGCGCGGACGACTATATCACCAAGCCTTTTCGTCCGCGCGAATTAATTGCGCGAATTAGAACTGCCCTGCGAAAAAGTGGGCATTCTGGGTCGGGTTTTGAAATTCGCGGGCTTTATGTCGATACGGCAAGCGGCGTTGTGAAAAAAAATGGCAACGAGGTTTTCCTTTCAGCATTAGAGTACCGCTTGTTGCTGGTGTTTATCGGAAGCCCCAAAAGTATTATCACGAGGGGTAGGCTACTTGACGAATTGTGGGATGCGGCGGGCGAATTTGTCAATGATAATACATTAACCGTGTATATTAAACGCTTGCGGGAGAAGATAGAGAACAACCCAGCAAGCCCGCAGATAATTCTGACCGTTCGCGGTACGGGGTATAGATTGGGGGGCGAGTATGCTTCGGAATAGAGAGTTTCGGCAGTTTACCATTTTGTTCTCCTTAATGGCCGCCGTAGTTGTAATACTGGGATTTGAAATAAATAGGTTGGCGGGAATCCTTGTCATTGCGTCTGTCGTAGCCTTTGGCACAGCGTTTTTCGTGTTTACCAAAGCTCGATACAAAAGCATTGCGCGGATTTCAGATCAAATCGATCTTGTGCTTCATAATGTTGACCATCTTTATATTGGTGAATCGGACGAGGGCGAACTTTCCATTCTGCACAGCGAGATAACAAAAATGACGTTGCGCATTCGGGAGCAAAATGATGTGCTAAAAAAAGAAAAAGAACATCTTGCAGGTTCCTTGGCCGACATAGCCCACCAACTCCGAACCCCGCTCACATCCGTTAACCTCATTCTGTCATTGCTTGCGAATAATCCTGATGAAAACCAGCGGAAAGCATTTGTGCGGGAAATAGAGGAATTGCTTGTGCGGATGGATTGGCTGATTACTTCCCTATTGAAATTATCCCGCTTGGACGCGGGCATTGTGGTGCTTAAAAGCGAGCAGATAGATGTAAACAACTTGATATGCGCCGCGCTTCGCCCGTTTTTAATCCCAATGGAACTGCACGATATTGATTTTCAAATAGATGCACCGAAAGGGATGATTATTCAAGGCGATTCAGGTTGGCTTTCGGAAGCAATTCAAAACATCCTCAAAAATTGCATGGAGAGCGCAGGCGAGAACGGGAAGATTGAGATTATTTGCACGGACAACCTACTATTTACCGAGATTGCCATCCACGACAGCGGCGTGGGCTTTGAAAAAGAAGATTTACCCTGCCTGTTTGACAGGTTTTATCGTGGGAAAAACCCAAACGCTACAGGATACGGGATTGGACTTTCTCTCTGCAAGATGATTATAACACGGCAGGGAGGGACGATTACAGCAAAAAATCACTCGCAGGGCGGTGCGATATTTGCCATTCGTTTCCCAAAGTGACTAATCTCTCACACAAAAGTCACAGAAATGTAAGTTGGAGGTGCTATTATATGAGTAAACCATGAAAAAGGAGTGTAACAGTAGTTATGAAAATCAGTATCAAAAACGTGAGTATGACATACAAAACAGGAAAAAAGGCACTAAGTAACGTGAGTTTGGAAGTGAACAACCCGAGTTTTATAGGACTTTTGGGTCCAAACGGTGCTGGAAAAAGTACCTTTATGAAACTATTGGTATCGCAGATAATACCGACATCCGGCGAAATAATTGTTGATGGTAATTCAATCCAAAAACACGAAAAAGAACTCAGAAAGCAGTTGGGTTATTTGCCGCAAAGCTTTGGTTTATATGACGAATTAACAGTTTATGAGTTTTTGGATTACATGTGTGCATTAAAAGAAATTAAAAACAACGTGAAAGATATTATCGGACACGCTATTGAACAGGCTAATTTGCAAGAAAAAAGAAATTTAAAAATTAAAACTCTTTCAGGGGGTCAGAGGCAGCGTGTTGGTATAGCACAAATATTACTTGGAAATCCTGAACTTATCATTTTAGATGAACCTACAGTTGGACTTGACCCAGAAGAAAGAATTAAATTCAGAAATATATTTTCACAGACTGCAAACGACAAAATAGTATTACTTTCCACTCACATCATCGATGATATACAAGCCATTTGCAATAGAATCATAATCATTAATAAAGGTACGATTTTATTTGATGGAACTTCGCCTGATTTAATAAAAGCTGTACACGGACATGTTGGTTTTATTGAGGAAAAGGATAACGAGGCTTTAGAAAAAAGAATTGGAGGCAAGTACAAAATCACATCCAAATTGTTTACCGGTAATGGCATCTCTTGTCGTGTTATTGGCAAAGAAATAGAAAGCTCTATTACACTGATAGAGCCTACCCTGGAAGATGCGTACACATACGTCATACACAATGGGGGTGTCCATTAAATGAGGAATGCATTTTTTGCCTATGAAACAAAGCGGATTCTGAAGTCCAGATTTACTCAAATAATTATATTGCTTACGTCAGTTTTTCCTTTGATTGGTGCACTACTTTCAACCTACATTACCGAAGATATTAGCAAGTTGATATTGGGAATAAATAGCTCTACTCTTTTATCTCAAACGATACTTTTTCCGACAAAGGCAGGGGCAGTACTTTCAACTCTTGCGTTTACTGCATTAACAGTTTTTGAGTTTGACAAAATACTTAGGTTTAGAGTTAATTATATAATTGAACCAATATCAAGTTCTATAAAGATAAATTTAACCAAAATTACAGGCTTAATATGTGCTGGTCTTATTTCAACAGTCGGTTCAATGATAATTATGATCCCTCACTATATATTTAACATGGGTAGTTTAACCAATTTTAGTTATTTCCTACTCAGTTACTCCATAATAATTTTGGGTTCGATTGTGCTAACAATTCTTATGACCGCAGGATTTTATCTTATATTTAGAAACGCTAATATAACCTGCATTATTATGCTTTTAGCGGTGCTTTTTAGTTTTGTGGCAGGAACTATCAGTTATCAATATATGTGGGTTCAGACAGGAGCTAGTGGATTTTCCGAAAATTTCGGAAGCGGAAATATTGTTTTGGGAATGCTCTGGAATAGGTTGTTTGGATTATCGGTAGCTGTGTCCATATTTTTATTCGGAATGTTGTGCGATAGATGTTATGAAAAAGGACTATTTAAATCTTTCTTTAAAAACTGTAGAAAATATAAGATGCTGCCGATTTGCTTTTTGATTTCTCTTTCTGGAATATTTTTTGTTTTTCAAAATGAACCAATTTTCCAATCAGTTTCACTTACGGATTTGGCGTCAACAATGATTAGCGGTAAAAATGACACGGCTGTAAACACAAATATCATAGGAACTTCAAATATATTTGTAGATCTTAAGATAGAAAAAGACAAAAATTATGCTACCGGAGTTTATTTTCAAGAACTGCAAAACGGTACTGATAAGCCTCAAAACATATATTTTAAATTAGCAGACGGTTACCACATTAATGGGATCAAGTTAGACAATGTAGACATAAACTACACACAGGTTTCGTCCAAGATTTTGAATGGCGCAGTACGTGGAAATGTTTTTGAAACAAGCATTCCCCAAAATACTAAAGCTAAACTAAGTATAAGGTATTCAGGTACACCGAAAACCTTAAGTGTAAATGGAGATTTTTCCCAAGGAGTTAACAAAAATTATGTAAGTCTAGGGCACAATATAGACATTGCTCCAGTTGTTTGTGTTAAACAAAATGATAGGATTATTGAAGGGACAATAAAAATAGACTCAAAGTTTACAGTCATAACTGAGGGAGATAAAAATCGCAAAATTTCTGAGCACGATGGTTTTACTACTTGGAGTTTTTCTTGTGATAAACTAAGTGATTTATCTTTGACAGCCGGACGATATGGAATATTTGAAAGAAATGTAAGGGGCACAAATGTGGAGTTTTTTTATCCATTAGCTGCGAGAAAAGAATTTGAATCCAGGGGAAGTGACACGCTGGATATATTCTCGTTCTTTTCGGAAAAATTTGGGCCCCTAGGTAGAGATAGTCTTAAAGTAGTTGTAACATCAGGAGTAAAGGGCGGAACTGGAATTCAAGCAGGAAATGTTTCTTGTATTTCTGAAGATTGTTTAAATAAGAAATCCAACGTGAATTTATCGCAGGCTTCTTCCGACACTTTTGCTACGATGACCCATGAAATTGCTCATCAATGGTGGGGTGGTGGAATAGATGCATCTAACGCAAACAACCATAATCAAATAGATAAAAATCACGATGAATGGTCAAATGAAGCTTTTGCGGATTTTAGCACTTATTTATTCTTGAAAAACAAATTTGGAAAACATTATGCAGAAAATTTATTGCTGAAAAAGTGGAAAGAAGGAACAAATGAATTGAATCGAAACTTTTATCGAAGAAATCCTGAATACATGAACAAATTATCAATGCTTCCAAAGTACAACGTCTCATTATTTTTAAAGGCTAATAAAATTTATGCTTTGGGACCACTGACAGTTTACAATGTTTATAATCACATTGGTGAAGACAATTATTTTAATTCCATGAAAGTTATTTACAAAGAATATTATAACAAAAAAGATAAAAAACTATCTTTTTCTGAGTTCTCAAATATTACTGGTGTCAAAAGGAGGTAGCTGTCAATGGATATAAAAATTCTTAAATACGAACTAAAGAGAATAATTTTTTCGAAAATGTTTGCGATAACTTTCATAATTGCACTTCTCTTTTCAGCTATTAACCTCTATACAGAAATAATACAAGGCGTTTCTGGTACGGCACCTTTTTCTAAGTGGAGTTATTGCAAGTTTTTGTGTGACATAAATACGATTATGTTAATAATTCTAATGCTTTCTTGCACAGGACTTTTTTCTCGAAATGAACAAAGAGTAAGAGAAATTACTTCATGTACGTCTTTACCACAGAAAAAGTATTTGGCTACAAAAAGTTTAGCTCTGTTTATTTCTTACTTAATTATTGCGATATGTTGTATTTTGATAAGTTTGGCATTTTACAAGATAACTTTTGATTTTACAAATTTTCAAAACTTTTTATTGCCGATCTTAATAATACTACTTCCAACTTTTGTGTTTGTTTTTGGAACGAGTATGTTTTTAGGCAGCAAAAGCCAAACTTTGCTTTATGCTTGGATTCCAATTGTTTTGATTTTGTCATTGATAAGTTTTAATAGCACACCTTTTATTGATATTTTCGCCAAAGGGTATGTGACTTATATGCCTACAGTTCTACCCGTTGATAGTCTCGGTGAACCTATTTTTAGTTTGTCTTCAGATTTTATAATGAGTAGGTTGCTATTTACTCTAGTAGGAATGGTTTTATATGTGGCTTCATTTAAGAAGCTTTCTGGAAAACCTTAAAAAGTTAGTATAAGTCTATTAAGGTAAAACTAATTTTTGTGCGCTATTAAAATTTGTAAATGGTACTTAGTTCTGCCGCACAGCAGGAATTAGAGAATTAAGTTGAAGGTTCTATTATATAGTTAAGACATGAGAAAGGAGACTCACATAATGGAGTTTTTAAAAATTGAAAATTTATGCAAAATCTACGGCAAGGGCGAAAACCAAGTTAACGCGCTTGACCATGTTTCGCTTACAATAGAAAAGGGGGAGTTTACTGCAATCATAGGCTCCTCAGGCTCCGGCAAATCCACATTGCTTCACATCATCGGCGGCGTGGACGTGCCGACAAGTGGAAAGGTGTATTTGGACGGGCAGGATGTATATGCCAAAAACAATGAAAAACTCGCCATCTTCCGCAGGCGGCAAGTCGGACTGATTTACCAGTTTCACAATCTCATTCCCACCCTGACTGTGGTGGAAAATATCACCTTGCCTATCCTGATGGACAAGCGCAAGGTTAACGAGGAACGGTTGAATGACTTGCTCGAACTGCTTGGTCTAAAAGACCGCAAAACGCATTTACCCAACCAGCTTTCGGGCGGTCAGCAACAGCGCGTTTCCATAGGACGTGCTTTGATGAACGCCCCCGCAGTCATGCTTGCCGACGAACCCACGGGCAGTTTGGACAGCAGAAATGGACATGAAATCATCAAGCTGCTGAAAGAAAGCAATAAAAAATACAGTCAGACCCTGCTCCTCGTCACGCATGACGAAAATATAGCCCTGCAAGCAGACCGCATTATCGGTATATCAGATGGAAAAGTAGTGCGAGACGAGAGGGTGAGACCATGAACATTTTTAACAAAGTTACTCTGCAAGGCATGAAAAAGAGCCGCACACGGACAATTGTCACGATTATCGGAGTTGTTCTGTCCGCTGCCATGATCACTGCCGTAGCCACCTTTGGCGTTTCGCTGCTGAACTATCTGGCAAACGGAGCGGCCCAGAAATACGGCGGCTGGCACGTGGAGTATTTTAATGTTGATTCCTCTTTCGCACAGGAACGAACTCTCGACAATGAAGTTTACAACACCGCAACATTTGAAAATATTGGCTACGCAAAACTTGGGGGAGGGAAAAATCCCAACAAGCCGTATCTTTCTATAGCTGGATTTAGCAAGAAGGCCTTTGATACCTTGCCCATAACCCTTGTTTCAGGCAGATTGCCGAAAAACAGTGGGGAGATTCTTGTCCCAGCACATGTCGCGGCAAATGGCGGCGTTAAATTCGAGGTGGGCGACAAGCTTTCACTTGCTGTTGGAAGCCGCATGAATGGTAACAAAAATCTCGGTCAACACGACCCTTACATTTCGGGGAGCAAGCCAGGAATGGTCAAAGAAACTCTTGTGCCAAAAGCCGAAAAAACCTACACGATTGTCGGTATTTGCGAAAGACCCAGTTTTGAGGAATCTTCCGCACCGGGATACACCTTGATAACAAAAGCAGATACACAAGACAAAGCGGACAGCTTAAACCTATTTGTCACGCTTAAAAACCCGCGGGGTGTTCACACTTACGCAAGCAGCACGGCCGCAAGCCATAGCTATGTCTTTAACGATAATGTGTTGCGCTTCATGGGTCTTTCGGAGGATAAGTTGTTCAACTCGCTTCTGTACTCGGTTGGCGGCATTTTGCTTGCCTTGATAATGATAGGCTCGATTTTTCTGATTTATAATTCGTTCAATATATCGCTGAACGAACGCACACACCAGTTCGGGATTCTCTCGTCGGTTGGAGCCACAGCGAGGCAGCTTCGAAATTCGGTGCTGTTTGAGGGACTTTGCATTGGTGCGATCGGCATACCTATTGGCGTTATTGTTGGTATAGGCAGTATCAGGCTTGTGATTTCCGTTGTCGCCGGGAATTTCGGTAACGTTATGTACAGTAACGTACCTTTAACATTGACAGTTTCCATCCCAGTAATTGTCGTTGCGGCGGCGGTCAGCATGGTTACGATTCTGATTTCGGCCTATATCCCGGCCAAGAAGGCCGCAAGCACTCCTGTTATGGAGAGCATTCGCCAGACAAGCGAGGTCAAAGTTGAATCAAAAGCCGTGAAGACGTCAAAACTGGCGCAGCGTATTTACGGTTTGGAGGGAACCCTTGCGCTAAAAAATTTTAAAAGAAACAAGAAACGTTATCGCAGCATTGTGCTATCACTAATTTTAAGCGTAGTGCTTTTTATATCGACCAGTGCTTTTGTAACGGATATGAAACAGGCGGCGGAACGGTCAGTAGTGGGCAGTGACTATGACATCTGTTTTTCCACGCAGGACATGAACAAAAGCGAAATATTTCGCCTTTACGACAAATTGAAAACCGCCGACGGTGTTTACGAAAGCTCGTATCAAGCGATTATGACGTATTCATGTGCGGTTAAGGCAAGCAACTTTTCAGACCGTTACCGGAAATACGCGGGTTATAATTTGCCGGACAAAACGCTTAATCTGCCAATGAAGATCCAGTTTATTAAGGACAGCGAATATCTGCATTTTATTAAAGGCTTGGGCTTGCCCGCAAAGGAATATACCGGGCAAAATGCGAAAATGATCGCCGTTGCGAAAGTCAAAAAGGTGGATAACACGAAAGACGGGAAGAGCGAGATGATTGATATGTTCGCAAGTCGTTCTATGAATTTTACAATCGCTCCCGAAATAAATGACAAGCCGAAGATAAAGCAGGCGCAAAATATAAACATTACGTTTGTTGATGCATATCCGATTGATCCGCTCCCAATGAACTCTTACAAGGCGAGTCCATACGTTTTTATGATGGTTGCCCCATATCAGCTAAAAGAGAAGTTTGAAACCCCTGCTACCCACGCGAATATGGGATTAACCTTTAGGTCAAAGAATTCTTCGAAATCGGTGACTGAAATGGAAAAGATGATTAAGGGTGCGGGAATTACATCCGAGTATACCTTGTATAATGTGAATAAAATGCTTGATGAGAGCCGCAATTACGTATTCATTGCCAACGTGTTCGCTTATACTTTTATAATTATGATTTCGCTGATTGCGATTGCTAATGTGTTCAACACAATTTCCACTAATATCAAGCTGCGCCGGCGAGAGCTTGCCATGCTCCGCTCTATGGGGATGTCTGAACACGATTTCCAAAAGATGATGAATTTTGAGTGTGCCTTTTATGGAATGAGGGCGTTGCTTTTCGGGCTTCCCATATCGGTAATCTCTTCTTGGCTGATTTACAAAGGGATGGTTGGCGGCGGTGCGGATATCAATTTTGTGTTCCCATGGGTCAGTATTGGAATCAGTGTGTTCAGCGTGCTATTTGTGGTGTTCATTACAATGCTGTATTCCATTAGCAAGATAAAAAAAGAAAATATTATTGACGCGCTTCGGGATGACATGAATTGATTGGTTTTAGAGTTGAAGAACACCTTTCAAAAGAATACAATGTTGCAAAATCTACGATTGATGGCTATGTTCATCGCACTCCTATAAGATTGTAAAAATAGTATTTAATGGTATAATAAAATGACAAAACGAAATTTTATTTATATCGCTAAAATTTAAATGGTAAGGAGTGAAACACTAATATGATAATGAAAAAGAAAAAGATGCTGGCTTCGTTGACCATGTGCTTTGCACTCATGGCGGGGATGACAAACACGGCGGGTGCTGCGACGTCCTCCAACACATCGAACTTTATGAAGGCTCTCGGTAGTAACACGGGTTTTGATACGTTCGACTCGGTGCAACAAACTTCTGATGGGGGGTACATCGCTGCGGGCTCCTTTCAATCAGCAGACGGCGATTTTGCCGGAGTTAGCCATAAAGGCTTAGATGATGCGACCCTCGTTAAGTTCAACAGCAATGGTTCAACTGGGTGGATCAAATCTATCGGAGGCACGAAAGGTGATATGTTTAATAGTGTGCAGCAGACTTTGGACGGCGGATATATCGCTGCGGGTTGTTCTGAGTCAACTGACGGTGATTTCGATGGAGTTGGTAATAAAGGCTCTCTCGACGCGACTCTCATCAAATTTAACAAAAACGGTACTACCGAATGGATTAAGGACATTGGAGGAAAAAACATTGATAGATTTTATTCCGTACAGCAGACCTTAGATGGCGGATATATAGCTGCGGGTTATTCTGAGTCCAGCAACGGCGATTTTACTGGAGTTAGCAATAAGGGCTCCGCTGGCGCAATTCTTGTAAAATTCGATAAAAATGGCACCACTGAATGGATCAAGAATGGAGGCACGAAAAGCGATGTCTTTGATAGTGTGCAGCAGACTTCGGACGGTGGGTATATCGCGGCGGGTTATACTAAATTTGGCAATAAAGGTACAGATGATGCTATTCTTATCAAATTCAATAAAAGCGGCGCTACTGAATGGATCAAGGATGTCGGCGGCTCGGATCGTGATAGATTAAATAGTGTGCAGCAGACTTCAGATGGTGGGTATATCGCAGCAGCTTATTCTGCGTCAACCGACGGCGATTTTACTGGAGTTAGCAATAAAGGCACAGGTGGCGCGATTATCATCAAATTCAACAAAAGTGGCACCACTGAATGGATCAAGAACTTTAGCGACTCAGGTTTTGCTGGCTCGGAGTTCTGTAGTGTACAGCAGACTTCGGATGGTGGATATGTAGCGGCAGGCACATCTTTCTCAACAGGTGGCTACCTTGTAGCGGGATATGAGAAGATGCTTCTTGTTAAATTCAACAAAGGCGGAACCAGCGAGTGGTTCAAGAGCTTCGGCGGCGCAAAGTGTGGTGATAAGTTTAAGTCTGTGCAGCAGACTTCGGATGGTGGATATGTTGCGGTTGGTGATAGCACTGATGGCGCTACACTCATAAAATCTGATAATACTGCAATAACTGTTGATTCAACTGCACTTAGACCAACTGGGGTAAATGCTTCAGCTGTATCCAAAATTGATCTTGTGTCAACTCAATTAACAAATACAGGGAATAACACAGCTACATTCAAATACAAAATATTAAATACAGCTGGTATAAACATCACTCAAAAAATTCCAGCTTCCCAAATAAAGGCAGCTGCATCTGTAAATTCATCAATAACCTTGGATCCATTAACTGGGACAGGTACTATAACATTTGCAGCTTCCTATGATGCTTCTAAACCAATCAGTATTACATTAATAGATCCGGCAAGTAGCATAACTAAAACCTCAACTATTAATAATTAAGTTAAACTCATAAAGCAAGCTCCGAGCCTTGATATATAAGGATTGGAGCTTGCTTTATTTATTAAGCTTCCGTGGAAATTTTCCCGATTTATCTTAAATGCATTGCCACTGGTATCATCAAAAATTATAAATGAAGTGTCTGGATTTCAGTTTGACATGGGGATTTGGAGACCATATGCAGTTATGGTAAGTATGGTTTTGGTGCTTATTGTATTTGGTATGTTGCTTAGTCATGTAGTTTGCAGAGAGGAAATATAATTAATATATAACTCCTACTTATAGAAGTGGGAGACTTTCCTTCTGAATTATCGTTAAAATGAAAAAGAGTCTACTATATTTTTTTTGGGTTTAGAAACTTTACGTCCAAATACCTTCGTACTATCAGAAGCACTTATCCATACCCTATGTAATGAAAATATACCATTCTTTTTAGAGGACCAGCCATTTTTAGTGGTGAAAGCCATTTTGTAACCAGCTTCTTTCAATGCCTCAATTGCGTTTTTGTTGAACCCGCCATAAGGATATGCAAAGAAATTTATTTTTTTATTTAATGTTTTTTCAAGATGTTTTTTAGATTGAATTAACGTTTTTAGTTGGTTATCCTTAGAAATCAATTTTAAATTATCATGATGTGCAGTATGACTTTCTATATCTACACCATATTTGTCCATTTCTATAAGTTGTTTAGATGTTAGCATATTGCTATGTACATCAATAAGGGAACTAATTACAAAAATTGTTGCTTTAAATTTATACTTTTTTAGAACAGGAAACATAGCCGTATAATTATTATCATATCCATCATCAAAAGTAATGACTACAGATTTTTTAGGTATTGGAGTATTATTCATAAGGTACTCATACAAGTTTGTAAGTGTTATAGTATAATAACCGTTATCCTTTAAATATTTCATTTGCTCCTCAAATTTTTTTATTGGAATACAAATAGGATTACCTTTATCATAGCTAATTGAGTGGTACTGTAGAACTGGAATACTCTTTCCGTAAGGTTTAATATCAGTAGTATTATCGAAACCAGGTATGGTAGAGCTTTCAATTGGTTTAGCTTTAATTACAGGTGTAGCTACAACCGTTGGCTTAACAGGGTTTGTTTTTTTTATTGTAGTGGATGTAGTCCTTGAACACCCAACGATAGAGAGTACAAAAATAAATATAAATATGAAATATAATTTCTTTTTAATAGCAATCAACTCCTTTTTAGAATGTGTTTGTTAAATATAAAACAATACTTATTACTTATTTTATAATATTTTATAAATAGGTATAATTCAATATTTAAAGCCTTAAACGTCATTATTTGAACATAAAACGCCATTTGGGGGGTTCTTTTCAGGTCAAATTATCGGAATTATTGAATTGTGAGAATGTAAAGTAATAACAAAATTCTTAATTAAATCATCTCCTGGGACGCTGAAATTACTAATTTCTAAAGAATTGTAAATATACTTAATTTATGGTAATTATGGTATGATTGAATAACTATAAAGAAAGAGGTAACCATGAAAATATCTATTGAAGAAATTGATAAAAATAAGCAAGAGGAAATTATCATTAAATGTCATGAACTAGATGACGAAGTTTTGCAAATTCTAAAGCAACTACAGACAAGTAATGATGTATTAATTGGTTATGATGGAGAGACTATACATAGAATTAGGCGGGAAAATATATTTTATTTTGAGGCAGTAGACAATAAGGTATTTATATACTGCAAAGAAAAGGTGTTTGAATCAAAGCAGAAATTGTATGAACTGGAGGGAATATTTGAATTCAGAAATTTCTTTCGTGTCTCTAAGTCAACAATTGTAAACATTGCAAAAATTTCTTTTGTACAACCCTCACTAAGCGGCAGGTTTGAGGCAACTCTAGATAATGGAGAAAAAGTTATCATATCTAGGCAATATGTGTCGGTTCTAAAAAAAAGATTAGGATTGTAGGAGGAAGAAAACATGAAGGTATCAGAATTTATAAAAAAGCTTATAAAGGATTATTTTGTTATATTTGGGGTAGTTGTTTTTGTAGTCACAGCATTAAACAGTGAATCGGGATTTTCATTAAACATAAAAGACTTATATACAGTTATGATTGGCGCATTGGCAGGTGACCTGACGAGTTTTATTCTTTATTCTCCAAATGAAATGAGTGGGAAAGAGACACGTGTCAGAATTTGCATTCACTTCATTACACTTGAGGTGATTCTTTTATTATTAGCTCATATTTTGGGGATTGCCGGGGAATACATCCAGTTAGCCAAATTTGCGATTGAAATTGCAGTTATCTATTTGGTAATCCGTTTTTTAAGTTGGCAGGTATATAAAAAGGATGCAAAAGAAATTAACGTAAAATTGGAAAATATAAAAAAGTTAACTAGTCATTCCGATAAGTAGTAAATGAATAAATATTTGTGGTGTAAGCTACAGCTTGCTGCCCTTTTTTAACCACTTACTGATACCCTATGACGACATACCTATTTTGATATTTACATTAGTTTTTCTATGATGTATATTTTTTTTATGATTTAAAAAGGAGGTTTCAAAATGGGTAATTTTCAAGTAACACCATTAAGCAATATTGTAATTGTAATTTCATTAATTATATATATTATATATATTCAAGTTGCTGAAAGGAGATTTAAAGCAAAAAAATATGTTGTTTTACCAATAGTTTTTATATGGCTTACAATTTCAGTGATTAAAAAAATCAAAGGTGGTATTGAACAAGCAGCTCCAGGAATAATAATGCTTATAGTAATTGGATTAATATGTGGTGTTATTGCTGGCTTCATTACAAAAATATACCGAAAAGAAGACGGAAATCTTTATATAAAAGGTGGCTGGCAAATGCTTCTTTTTCTCATTATATCACTTCCTATAAGAACGATTTTGAGCCATTTAATTACAAGTTTACCTCAAGAAATAGGATTAGATTATGCAACAGCTTATCTTCTAAGGCTAACTTTTTTATTTATAGGAAGAACTATAGTTATATACATGAGAGTACCTGATTTTTGGAATGTTATTCATTCACAAAGAGAAGAGAGAAAATTAAGAAGAAAAGAGAGGAAATTAAGAAGAAAAAGCAAGAGAAAATAACTGGAACAAAAAATGGTACAATTTATTTAAAAGTTAGTTCGTATTCATAAAAAATGCTCAGTAAATATTATTAAGTTTTGTTAAGGAGGATAGGATGAAGTCTATATTAAAAAAAGAAACAGTTCTTCATGGGCGGAAAAGCTATTGGTTGCTTCAACTACGTTTTCTTTTACCCTTACTCACAGCACTTATAATAGCTTTGTATGCTATTGTTATACGTCCATATCTTATGCTTACGATGAAAACTGTTCCTATAGAGTTAGGGTTTGCGTTCATATTGATTATTTCGCTGACTGTAACAATAGCAACTCTGGTTATCTCAATTTTGATTACAGTAATTATTGCTGTTTGTACCCGTACAAGAGCAAAAATAATGACCTGGCTTTTGAAACTGCGCAAACAGCTTATTGTAATAGTAGCATTACTATTTGTAAATATTATTTCTATACTATGCAGCCAGTGGATGGCATACACTCCACCTATACTTGGGGAGAATGGCAAACCATTAGTGGGTAGTATTGCTATTTTAGAAAAAGTAACTCTAGGTGGCAGTAATCAATGGATAACTATCCGTGGTAAAAATAAGAATAATCCGGTACTACTTTTTCTAGCTGGTGGGCCAGGTGGAACGCAACTAGCTGCAACTAGAGAACAATTAAAAAAGCTTGAAGATAACTATGTGGTTGTTAACTGGGAGCAACCAGGGTCGGGTAAATCAATGAAGGCTATACCGCTTAAATCAATTACCCCTGAGCGATACATTTCCGATGGTCATGAACTAACACAGTATCTATGCCAAAGATTTAAACAGAAAAAAATATATGTACTTGGTGAATCACGGGGGAGTGCATTAGGTATATTGCTTGTACAACGTTACCCAGAACTATTTTCTGCTTTTATTGGTACAGGTCAGATGGTTGCATTTGCTGAAACTGAAATTCGTGACTATGAACTAGCATTAAAGATGGCAAAAGCGCAGGGAGATACAAAACTGGTTGGAAAACTTAAGAAACAAGGGCTGCCACCATACTATGGTAAAGATGTAGTTTGGAAAGTATCTTCTTACAATCAGTATTTAGGTGATTACATGACAAAAAACCCTAAAATTGAAAGACCAGGTTATAATACATTTAGCGATCTAGCAGGTCCTGAATATGGTTTATACGATAAAGTAAATTTTCTACTTGGCTTGGTTACTACTTTTAATCATGTCTATCCACAGTTATATAATGTAGATCTACGTAAGCAAGCTATAAAATTAGATGTTCCAGTTTACTTTATTGAAGGCCGCCACGATATCGACGCACCACCAGCATTGACTGAGGAGTATTTCAATGCACTAAAAGCTCCTCATAAAGAGTTTATCTGGTTTGAACATTCTGGACACAGTCCGTGGATTAACCAACGAGACAAGTTTGTTGATTTGATGGTTAATTTAGTACTGAAGGAAACAAAGATAAAGTAAATTCACAGCAAGAACAAATATTTATATCTATTCCTGTCAGCTTAAAAAGAAATTCTGCTGCACTTAACTTCTGAATTTTGGTTTTTATTTTGTACTACACCTGTAAGTTCTTTGCATCTTTTCTAAAGCTATTCTGATAATAATTATAATGTTGACAATATACAACGTTTAGTATACTGTAATATTAAAGGTTACTTATGTAATTTTAATATCACAAAATTCATATACTATATAAGGAGTAGATATGGTTAAAATACTAATTTTATTTTATTTAAACATTAAAGATACACATGGATATGAAATTCAAAAGTTTATACAAGCAAGTGGTTTTGATAACTGGACTAACATTAAAGCTGGTTCTATATATTATGCTTTAAGCAAGATGGAAAAAGCTGGTGAGATAGAGCTAGTAAGAGAAGAGACAAGAGGCTCAAGAATAAGAAGAATTTATAGAATTACAGATTCAGGAAAAAACGAGCTTAAGAAAGCTATTGAAAAAGAGCTAGATAAACCACTAGTTCCTTTGAATATAGACAAATTTATTCTACCAAGCACATTTAATAAACTAGATAAGGATGTAGCTATTAAGATAATTGAAGCACATATGAAAGAGCTTAATAAAACTTTAGAATATTGGAATTACTGGAGAAATATAAAAATCAATGGTGACAGTCCACTAGTTGAGAAAATTTCATTCGATATGACAATATGTAACTATGAATATGAGCTCAAATGGTGTAAAGCCTTAATTGAAGAATTTGATTTATATTATAAATTGAGTGAAAAAAATGAAGTTATGATCAAGAATTTTCACTTTAGTGAAATGGAAGATAAGGATAAAAAAAATATTGATATCAATAAAGCAAGTGTAGATCAATTAAAGGATATCATATTAAATAATTCATATGATGCAAAGGACGCTTTAGAAAAACTAATAACTGTTATTGGAAATAAGTAATAAACTATATTTAATCTTAAAAACAAAATAAAAATTTATTTAGCAATGATAATTCATTGTTAAATTTTAAATGTATATACTAAACGTTGTATATATAATGTTTTATATAGGAGGTAATAAAATTGGAAAAAATTTTAGAAATTAAGGGATTAAAAAAGAGTTTTGGAGAAAAGCAGGTGGTAAAAGGAATAACATTAGATATTGGAGTTAAGGAAATCGTTGGATTTCTAGGACCTAATGGAGCTGGAAAAAGCACTACAATAAATATGATCGCTACAATATTGAATATGGATGAAGGTGCAGTATTATTTAAAAATAAGGATGTTAAAGAAAATAAAGGAGAATTTAAAAAAGAGCTAGGTCTAGTTCCACAAGATATCGCATTTTTTTCGGATCTTTCTGTTTATGATAATGTAAAATTCTTTGGTTCCTTATATGACTTAAGTGGTAGTAAGTTGAAAACAAATGTTCAAGAAGCATTAGAGCATGTAGGTCTTTGGGAGAGAAGAAAGGATTATCCGGATTCTTTTTCAGGTGGTATGAAGCGACGTCTTAATATAGCTTGTTCAATAGTGCACAGACCCAAATTATTAATAATGGATGAGCCAACGGTTGGTATAGATCCTCAGTCAAGAAATAATATATTGGAAGTAACAAAAAAGTTGCGAGATGAAGGAACAACAATAATATATATATCTCATTATATGGAAGAGGTTGAGTCCATTTGCTCAAGATTAATTATAATTGACCAAGGTATAATCATTGAACAAGGTGATAAAGATGACCTTAAGAAAAAATATAAGGAAAGTGGATTAAATAGTATAGAGGAAATTTTCTTGCACTTAACTGGAAAAGAATTAAGAGATTAATGGAGGCGATGACATGAGTGGTTTTAAGGTATTATTTAATATGGGTATGAAAAGGAGAATTAAGGATTCTTTTTTGATAGGGTATGGAACTATATTTCCATTATTTTTAATAGCAATACTTGGATACATGGCATCAAATTATTATTCAGGTAAAAATGGAGTAACTTCATATTATTACTATAGCATGGTAATTATTCCATTTTGCACATTTTTAAGCTCCGTAACTCTTGTATATATTACAAGAGAGGAAAGTATGCATAAATGTGGAGAACGGTTTATTATAGCACCAATTAGTAAGACTGCTATAGTATTATCTAAAATAATCCCTTCTACGATTGCTATGATGTTTTACAATTTAATTTTAATGTTTATATGCAAATATATATTTAGTGTGAATTATAATAATAATTTTTTACAGATATTTATCCTATTTTCAATACTTGGATTAATGTCATGTGCAATTGGTACTTTTATAGGTGTAAGTACAAAAGATTTTATGCAGGTTAAAAATTTTATCAGTACTCCAATATTAATTATGGCACTACTAGGTGGAACTTTCTTTCCCATAGGATCTCTAGGAAAGGTTATAGAGATTATAAGCTATATATCACCATTAACATGGATAAACAAAGGTATATTCCTAATGAATAACGATCATAGCACTAAGCTGTATTTTATTGCTACAGGTATAATACTAGCTTTAGGTATAATATTTACCTTTGGATCTATTAAAAAGTTTAGAAAGGAGTCGTTCTTATAATGGGTATATTATTAGTAGCAAAGAATGAATTTTTAAAGAGCTTAAAATATAAAAAGAAATTGATATTAACAGTATTAATACCAGTCATTGCAGTTATAGCTGCATTAGGTATTAATAGTCTTATGAAGCCTTCTATTAATATAGGTGTAATTGATAAAGGATCAGGGAATGAATATTCAAGATTTAAAGAAAAGGCTGTTTCTATAAAAGGTTTAACTATAAAGAAAGCAAATGAAGATAGTATTAATACTGACATGATTCTTGCTAAATATTCTGCTGTAATTCAATTCAATAAGGATGAATCCTTCCAAGTAATCTGCTTAGACAATAAGGTTAAAGAAAATATTGAACAAATTATAAAGAGTTATTTTGCTAATGGTGATCTGCATGGATTTGAAGATACTTTATCCGAAATGCTAAGCGAAAGTATGACTGTAGCGCAAAGAGGTGGAGGATATATACTATTAACATTAATAATAACATGTACCTTATCCGCCTGCAATTTAATAAAGGATCAGAAAGAGGGTACATTAAAAAGGGTTTTTGTATCTCCCTATAAACCGATTATCTATATATTAGGGACATTTTTATATAATCTCCTAAACACAATTGTACAAGTGATAATTTCGGTTATTATAATAACAATATTACCTATTGATATTGGAATTAGTGCATTACAGCTACTATTTATTGGATTAACTATAGCCATTATTGCAACAAGTTTGAGTTGTCTAATTGTTAATTTGTGTAAAACCGAGCTGCAGGCAAGTTTAATTGCATCAGTAGTTTCTGTGATAATGTCATTACTTGGAGGCTCATTTTTACCTTTGGATAAAATGCCTACATTATTAAAATACGTAAGTAATGCGACAATAACAAAGTGGTTAGTTATATTTATTGAAAAAATACAGCAAGGAGTAGTTAACACTGATGCATTCGCTCCCATTGCTATTATACTAGGATTATCAATGTTAATGCTTGTAGTTGCTTGTAAATTGGGCGAAAGAAAATTTGCTTAATTTATAATAATATTTATAACCTTATATCAAATGATAAGTCTCAATTTGTTGATCTTTCAAGCATTTTTTTCAAATATCCTTCATTGAGCAAATGCACTGTTTCAAATTTGCCTTTATAAAACACAGTCCAGTTATTAAACACACAAGGAAGTCTCTTTGATTTCTCTAAACTGTCAACTGCTATTAATTCAATAGGAATGTCATTTGTCTTGCAATATGCTTCAATTTGTTTTATGCAGTTCGGTATATACGGGCACTGTAAACCATAGTAGATAGTTAGAGTTTCACTATCTATTCTCTGTGTTTTTGCAGTTGGTGCAAACTGTGGTTTTGAGCCGTCAAAAGATAACGCTAAAAGCTCATACTCGCCATCAATGGTATCTACCGTTTCAAATCCAAATTTCTGCATAAACTTTTTCTCTGAGAGAAAAGGTTTTTTCTTCTTAGAGCTAATAATGCAAACACCTGCCTTGCTTTGTTTTTTTGCGTCTGCTATACAATAATCAAGTAATTCTTTGCCATAGCCCTTTCCTTTGAAACTTCCCGAAACCCAAAGACAATAGATAAATATATAATTATCACCAACAATAGGCACCCAAGCTTTTTCAAGCGGTGTATATTCAATAAATACCTTGCCCTTTTCATTGAGTTTCCTAAAAACATGGCCTTCCGCTATTCTATCTGCAATCCATGCCTTTTTTACAGCAACACCATATTGATGTTTTTTATCGGCAATAGCGCAGCACAAATGCTCATTTGAAATATTATCTGCGTTTAAATTTATAAAATCATTTCCCAACGTTTTATCCTCCTGTTATATAATATAGTCTTCGCACCGCCATAAATTACAATTGTGTCCTTATTTGATTATACAGTATATTGAAATAATATCCAAATATTTAACATATTTAACTTTAAATTGTTTTATGCTTTTATATTTATATAAATAACTTTGATTCACTCAATTTTCTACTATTGAATCGAGCTCATCAACTCAAAGAAATATTTTGCATCTTGAGTTTTATAAAGATTGTACCAAGAATCTAAGGTTTGTGGTGAAAACACCTCTAGAATTTTCAATATGTGCAAAGTAAATTCAAGAGGAGCTATTCCAGAGGCAGTAATCAAACTTCTATCAGTTACTGCGTATTCTTGCTTATAATATTTTTCTCCTGCATAGCTTGGACAGACCATTTTAAGATATCCCAGG
>NZ_JAHLDU010000030.1 GCF_018861905.1 Clostridium sp. DSM 17811 | reverse complement strand
CCTTGATTTTTTGTTGGTCTGAGATAATTGATTTTCTTCCCATAAAAAATAGCTCTCCTTATAGTAAACAGTTTTATTATTTAACTGTCTACCATAAGGGGAGCATATCATTTGTCAGGTTCCTTTTTTAACGATTTTCTCTCTTATATCTGTTAAATGTAATATTTATTCTAATAATACCTAAATATTACTAAATTGTCAATTGCCTTTCTGAATCACCACAGCTGAAGCATTTTTATACAATATAAAAAAGAAGAAGGCACCATCATGTGGTATACCTTCTTCTTTTTTTTAACTAATGTATTTGTTCCACTTTTGCTGTAATTACCCCTCTTTCACCATCCCACTTATACCAAGTTAAAATTTTAGAGCCAACTTTATTACTTGAACTTGGATCTTTAGGATCCCTTTCTAAAGATGAAAGTTCTAATATTTTACCTCCATCAATTTCTTTAATCGGAGAAGGATAAACTGAGTTTATGCTTTTATCTAGAGCCGAAACAAGTTCTCCATCTTTTATTATATAAAGAGATTGTGATCCACTATGTGACCCGATAGCACCGGATACAAATAATCCGTTAATATCACCTTTGGCTTTTGAAATACTCATTTTTATACAATCCTCGGAATCATTTTGCACCCTACTCATTAAACTATATTTACCATTAATGTATTTAAGTAATTTAATACTATTTGGAATATATATTTCTGAAGATAATGAAGAGTTTCTTTCATATACCGCTACTTCAAGCAATCCATCGTTATCTATATCACCTAAGGTATAATAATTAGATGGATCTTCTTGGTTTGTATATGTTTTATCAACTAATGATTCTGCATATTTACCAAGAACATTAATATACTCAGTGTTATTTACCATATCAATGTCATATTTACTACATGTAGCATAAGTTTCTGCAGCTTCTTTATATTTATGGTCAGCACTCAAAGTAGTTGCAGTTGCATATGCAATTTTATTAGACATAACACTCTTCAAATTTTTAGCATCAGCACTTTTACTATCGATCTTTATAATTTTCTTTATATACTTGCTAGCCTCCTCATATTTCTTGCCACTTATAGCCTTATTTGCTAATGTTACATTTAATTTTATAAATTGTTTTTTACATAACTCTATATTGTTTTGTGCACTAGCATAAAATTCAACATTTGTTTTTGTTACCTTCTTAAATTTTTCTATGCTGGTCAAGTAATCTTTATCATCCATTAATTTTATGGCAAATTGATAGTTTGCCTTTTCTATTAATGCTTTACTGTCTTTATACTCAGGTATTTGCTGTAACCGCAATAACGCTTCATCATATTTGCCACTGTCTAATAATTTTATTGCACTTCCATATTGTTGTTTTTTTATTACCGCTGGTTTTATATATCTAATAGATATAAATATAATAAAAACTAATAATATTGATACCAAAGCAATTTTAGCTATTCGTGTCTTTTTAACTTCTTGTTTTTGTTTTATAGCTTCTTCAACCTTAATTTTTTCTTGATAGATTTGATAATCATTGTAGGACTTTTCTAAATACTCTTTGCTTATAATATTAAACTGACCTACTTTATCTCGTCCACATCTGCAGCAATTTAAAGCAGAAATATTATTTAATCTTCCACAGCAACATATCCATCCTACTTCTTCTATACCTTTTGGAATAAACTCTATACTGTAAGGATTCTCTTCTACTTTAATTCTATCTAGTTCTCCAATTAACACATTTCCTAAAACATCTATTTTTGTTCTTTCAGGTATTTCATTAACATTATCATCTATATTAATTTTCTGAATATCTCCATTTTTATAAACTACCTTTTCAACATTTATGTTAACCTTTCTTACATCTTTATTGGTAAGAGGTACAGCAACATTATCGCCAAAAGTACTATTGGGGTTTATGTCCAAGTCCTGGTAATAATACTTAACGATATTATTATCTTCATTCATTGGGTATCCAGCATCATCAAAACATTCAACTGAAATATAAACTGATGAGATATTTTCATTTGATATATTACATATTTTTAACTGAAGAACAACATTGTCGCAAACAGCATCATAAAATAAAGAACCATTAATTATTTCTACTGGCCATTCTTTAAACCAGTAATTAAGATCTATATGCCTAATATTAGTATATTCCTTTTCAACCATTATCATATCCCCCTAATTCATTACAGTGCTTACAGAGTTCCATTAATAATATAATTATATGCATCCCCTCCAACATAAGAACTTTTGTTTAAAGAGGATAATATTTCACTAAAGTAATATTGAAGCTCCTCAGAAGATGATTTAACTATTTCTTTTTAAGATTTACAATATCTTTAAATTTCAATCCTGAAATAAAATATAGTATTATAGTAGCTATTAGTAATAAACATAAATTACTTGTAAAATTTAACATCATTTTTTTTATTATAGCTGTAATAATCATAGCAATTATTACTATTGAATATATTTTTTTATAGTTCCATTTAAGATCATCTTTCTTATTAATAATTCTCGATAAATATAAAACCATAACAGATGATAATGCAAATGAAATTAGAGTAGCTACACTTGCTCCTATTATTTCATATTTTGGTATTAGTAAAAAATTTAATATTACATTTACAGCAGCTGATACAGTTGATGCTATAAATATATATTTAGTTCCTGTTTCATTGTAAAATAGCCCTGCAACGAAAAAATAATATACTCCATTAAAAACATAACCAAATGCAATATAAGGTATACAATCTACTGCACTATAAAAGTTTTTATGAACCATAAATTTCAATATGTATGGACTCAGAATGGATAACCATAATGCTCCCAGTGAATATAACAAAATAAAAGCGGTTCCAAATCTATAAATTTGATTTTTATCATTTTTGCTGTCTTTCATAATACCAAAAAACCATGGTATAAAAGCACTATTAACAGCAGTAGCAACCATGTTAATTATATTTCCAAATTGATATCCTATATTGTAAATTCCTACTAATGCAGTACCTTTCAAGTTGTTTAGTATTATTCTATCAGCAAGAGTTGATATCCATCCTGCTAATGAATGTGGCACCAGTGGCATAGCATACTTCATGCTTCTCACTATTATCTTTTTATCAATTTTCCATTTTGTAAACTTAGTAAATACTACAAATGCATAGATGAAAGTTATTATAGAGACTATAAATGCACTTAATAATTGTCCTATAACTCCTAATTTTATAACCACAATAAAAACTATATTTAGTAACAATGTTACTAAAAACACTGAAAATTGTTGAAGCGCATATTTTTCGGCTTTATGTTGCATTTGTAATATACTTTGATATATAGGAAATAGCGTTGAAAATCCTACTGTTAATAAGCCCATTGCCATATATGGATAGAAATTTATTCCTTTTATAAATTTATCCAATATTATCTTATGAGTGCCAAATAAAAATATAGTGAGGATTAATGAAATTATTAAAATTGTCGTGATTATTGTTCCTATAAATTTTTTAAATAACGCCTCATCATCTTCGTAGTCATAATAATATTTGGAAATAGCTCCATTTAATCCAAGCAAGTAAAACATTCCAAGAAAACCTGTTATAGATGTAACTATAGAAAATATTCCATAATCAGTAGGCGTTAGATAACTAGTGTATATTGGAAGCAAAAAAAATCCTATAGCTCCCTGTAAAACCTGAACAGTACCATATATCCCTGCATTTTTAATAACCTTTTTTACTGAAATCATAAATTACCTTCCTTTAATATCATATAAATTTCTCTTATTTCTCCATGTGTGGATTCTTTATATATTTGCATTACTTATCTCCTTTAGAATCTTTATCTTAAATAAATAATTTTCTCCATATTTTAATAATCCATTTCCAGAAACTTAGTAACTCATGTATATAATTACAAATACTTATATAATGTTACACAAATTAGTTAAAATGGTCAATCTTTCAATGAAAAATTCACATAATTATTTTTTATTTTTAGTTATTCTCATAATAATGTTATAATACCTAATTGTTTTCAAACTATGACTAATAACAATATGATTGATAAATTTGTTGTTTAACACAGAAAATTTTGGATTAAAAGGTAAATAACATTATAAAAAATGTTGCTATATTATTAATAATATATTAGTATAGCTGTAGACAGGAACTATAAAGGAATCGTTCTATAAATAAAACAAAGCTAGTGTTAACACTATCCAAATTTAAATGGAGGTATAAATATGAAAAAATTATTTAAATGTACTGTTTGTGGATATATAAGTGAGGGTGCTCCAGCAAAATGTCCTAAATGTGGTGTAGATGTAAGTAAATTTGAAGAGTTAAGCAGTGAAGCAGCTGAAAAAATTTATCGTTCAAATAAATCAAATGATATTCATATTGAAATCATAGCGCTCGCTGAAAAAATAGCATTCCTTAGTCAAGAAGGAATAGAAGATAATCTTGATCCTAAATGTGTATCAGCTTTTACACAAGCTAAAAATGAAGCTTGGACTATAAAACAAAGATCAAAAACTGAACTTGCAGGCCATATGAGTTTAGGTAAGTGGTAAGATATAAACTATTTTAAAAGAGGAGAATCTTAATGAACGATTTTTTGAAAATTGTAAGAGAAAGAAGATCAGCTAATAAATTTATTGAAAATGTAGTAATACCTAAAGAGGATTTCAATGATATATTTAGTGAACTTTCATTGGCTCCTTCTGCATTTAATTTACAACACGCTAAATACTATGTTGTAGAAGATAAATCATTAACAGATAAAATTTATGAGGCATCTTTCAAACAATATAAGATAAAAACTGCTTCAGCAACAATATTAGTTACAGGTGATAAAAATGCATATTTATCAGCAGCTCAAATTTATGAAGGTTCAATGATGCTGGGAATGCTTGATAAAACTGAATATCAACTTATGATTGATACTATTAACAATCTTTATGAAGGTTGGGGAGAAAGTTTTCAGCATGATGAAGCTATCAGGAATGCATCTTTATCAGCAATGTTATTCATGTTACTTGCTAAGAATAAAGATTGGGATACATGCCCAATGATATACTTTGACAAAGATAAAATTAGTCAATTGTTAAATATCCCTGAAAATGAAGTGCCAGTTCTTATGATTACAATGGGTAAAACGGACAAAAACAGTATCAAAATAAGAGGTTATAGAAAACCTGTTGGAGAATTTGTTAAGTTTTATTAATAATTCTCAGAATAATAGTATAAAAACAAAAAGAACAGTTAGATAATTTAAAATTTATCTAACTGTTTTTTTGCACTATATTATTTTATACTTTCCAAATTATATTCTAAGGTTTAATTAGTTAAAAGCCTACCTTACAATAACTGAGACTTCATATAGTGTTTTTATTTATTAATAATGATCTCTTTTCCTTCTTTACGCATCTTCGCAAATTCAGCTGCTGCTGTGAAAAGTACATCCGTAGATGAATTAAGTGCCGTTTCGCAAGAGTCTTGTAAAACACCTACGATAAAACCTACACCAACTACCTTCATAGCCATATCATTTGGGATACCAAACAAGCTACATGCTAGAGGAATCAGTAATAGCGAACCACCAGCCACTCCTGAAGCACCGCAAGCACATACTGCTGACAATACACTAAGGATAAGTGCTGTAGGCAGATCTACTTTAATTCCAAGTGTGGTAACTGCTGCAAGTGTTAAAACAGAAATTGTAACTGCTGCACCAGCCATATTAATGGTAGAGCCTAATGGAATAGATACAGAATACGTATCCTTATCTAAACCTAGTTTTTCACATAAACTCATATTTACAGGAATATTTGCAGCTGAGCTACGTGTAAAGAATGCCGTAATACCACTTTCCCTTAAACACATAAGCACAAGTGGGAATGGGTTCTTTCGAATATAAATATAAACAATAATTGGATTGACAACAAGAGCCACAAAAAGCATACACCCAATCAGAACTGCAAGTAAATGTCCATAGCTAGCTAAAACCTTCATTCCAGTTGTAGAAATCGCCTCAAATACAAGGCCCATGATTCCAAGTGGTGCAAAATCTATAACCCATTTAACTATTTGGGTTACTGCATCTGAAAAATTAGTAATCATCGTTTTTGTAGTATCCGGTGCATTTTTTAAAGCAGCGCCAAGAACTAACGCCCAAGACAATATACCAATGTAGTTGGCATTAAAAAGTGCCTTTACTGGGTTATCAACAACGTTCATTAGTAATGCTTTAAGAACCTCTACGACACCTCCAGGTGGTGTCAAACCGCCTTTAGCCATTACAAGTGTAAGTGTTACTGGGAACATAAAGCTTACAACAACCGCTGTAAGTCCAGCCAAAAATGTTCCTAAAAGATAAAGAACGATAATAGATTTCATATTAGTTTGATGGCCACTCTTATGTTTGGATATGGCAGACATGATCAAGAAAAAAACCAATATAGGTGCAATTGATTTCAATGCACCAACAAATAAAGAACCAAAAATAATGACGAATTTTGCTTGCTCCGGAATCGTGAAAGCCAAGAAAATACCAACAAGTAGCCCTATAATTATTCGTAATACTAGGCTTACTTGATTCCACTGTTTAATTAAATTTTTCAAAATAAATTCCCCTCCAATAATTAATAATAACGAAATAGTGCAAGTTTGGTGTATATAATACTTCATTTTAACATTTATAATATATTAATTCAACACAAAGTTAGCTTTTATCGCACTATTCGTAAAATTGTGTATAAAGACGTTGTTAAGTAACCACATATAATGCTATAAATTTTAAACTCTAAATCATTACTTTACTTTTGAAGTTCACAAATGTTAATATTAATTAAACTAGAAACAAAATGGAGGTTATATTGAATATGAAAATTGCTATTGCAAGTGATCATTCTGGATTTGCTTTAAAACAAGAGATAAAAATATTTTTAGAAACAAAAGGATATGAGGTTCAAGATTATGGAACATATAATGAAGAAGCAAGTGATTTATCAGATTTTGTCTATCCTGCATCCTTAGCTGTTGCTAATGGGAAAGCTGATAGAGGAATTTTTATTGACGGAGTTGGGTACGGAAGTGCTTTAATTGCTAACAAAATTTATGGTTTATATGCTGCTGTTTGTCAAGATCCATTTTGTGCAAAATTAGCACGTTTACATTCTAATACAAATGTCCTTTGTATTGGGGCAAAAATAATTGGTTCAGGGATAGCACTTGAAATCGTAAATACATGGTTAACTACAGATTTTCTTGTTGACACTAAAAAATATAAATTACGAGTGGACAAAATAAACGAAATTTCTGAAAAGCATTTGAAAAAGCTCTCCGAAATATAACATAATTAAAATATCTCTATATAAGTAAAGGGTGTCCATTTTATGGGCTCCCTTTATCAATATTGTCTCAGTAAATACTAGTATAGGAGTTATTATTTATCTCTTGTTATAATCAGTTTTCCTTCTGAAAGTCGTATTGTTAGATCCATTGAGGTCATAACATAAACTGGAAGTTTATATTTGCTAATGATATAATAAAGGTAAAAGGCGTGATGTATGAAATATATCAATGATCTTAAGGAGAAATGTTATGCTTAAGGTAATAATTTGTGAAGATAATGCGGTCCATAGGGACAAGCTAAACACTCTTATAGAAAATACTATTTTAAGAGAAGAGTTAAGCTTGGAAGTAGCAGTTTGCACAGCGAGTCCTGAAGAAGTGATAAGCTATGTGCAAAAAAATCAAAACACGAGTATATATTTTTTAGATGTAGATTTGAAAAACAATATAAATGGCATAAGGCTAGGCGAGACGATACGGGAAATGGATTCACTAGGCTTTATCATATTTGTCACAACTCATTTAGAGATGAGCTATTTGGCATTCAAATATAAGGTGGAGGCTATGGATTATGTAATAAAGGATGATGAAGATTTTAAGCATAGGGTTAACAGTTGCATTTTAAAGGCTTATAACACTTATTATAAATCAGAAAATAAAAATGGATACATATCCATAAAAGATGAATCAAGAATAATAAATATAAAGCTTTTTGACATTTTATTTATTGAAACTACAGTAGTAGCTCATAAGATATGTGTTCATGAGGAATATAGGCAATTTGCCTTTTATGGTAATCTAAAAGATATTAATGAAAAGCTTACTCCAAACTTTTACAGGTGTCATAAGTCTTATATTGTTAATAAGGATAAAATAAAAGAAGTGGACAAGAAAAATAATAAAATAATAATGGAAAATGGAGAAGAATGTTATGTTTCCTTTAGATACATGAAGGGGCTTTTAGCATGAGCTTTGAAACTTTTATAATGGTAATTTTAAGTTCTCTGATTATACCTTCCATACTTATTAGCATTTTATGTTGCATTTCTATATATATTTTAAATAAGGAATTAATAAGGAAAGAAGAGATAAAAAAATATTTTTTTATCTCTTTTATAATAGGAATATTCATTAGTACTGGTTCTTATTCAATCATTCTTCCTGCATTTTGTATAATTACTATCTTTCAGCTAAAAAATAATAGAAGTAATATAAAAGCATTGCTAACAATTTATGTGGTTTATTTATTTCATACGCTATACATTTTCGTATATACTTTTTCAGGTAAAAGCTTATATAATATACCACCACCAAGATACAGCTTTTTAGAATTTATTATATTGTTACCAGTGGTTATTTTAAGCTGTTTAATAATAAAGAGCACTGTAAAAAGGAAAAAAGGCTATAAGGAGCATACAGCGGATAAATTAAGATTTAGAATTATATTAATTATTAGCCTACCCTTAACTTTGATGATATTTGGACTGTGGTATATTTTGAGCTATCACATAATAGATAAGGGGAAAGTAGATTTTATTGTAGGTAACTTTATACCAGCAGCATTGCCTTTAGTAGTTATTATTCTTATAACCATAATTGTGTATAACTATGACAAGAGCTTAGAATATAGTGTTAATCTTAAAAGAGAGATTGAGGAAAAAAAAGAAATAATGGAATATTCTAATATGATAGAGGAAATGTACGGAGAAACCAGAAGATTTAAGCACGATTATATGAATATGCTGACCCCCCTTAAAGAATACATAGATAAGGCTGATATAGAAGGATTAAGGGAGTTTTTTTATGATAATATTATTGACATGGACAAGGACATAAATTGGAGTAATAGCAATATTGATAAATTAAAATATATCAAGGTAGACGGCCTTAAAGCCATACTATCTACAAAGCTAATAAAGGCAGCAGGACTTAACATTGATATAAAAGTGGAAATAATTGAAGATATAAATAATATAGCTATGAATATAATGGATTTATGCAGAATCATAGGAATATTGCTAGATAATGCTATTGAAGCTGCACAAAAAAGTGAATATCCTAAGCTTTATGTTTGCTTAGTAAACAAAGATAATTATGTGACCATAGTTATTGAAAATAATTTTTTTGGGCAGAAACCTAAGATTTATAAGATATATGAAGAAGGCTATTCCACAAATGGGAAAAGACGAGGATTGGGTTTATATAGCGTAAAACAGATTTTAGATAAAAAATATCATAATGCATTCTTAAATACAAGCATAGAAGGTAAGATGTTTGTTCAAGAATTGTGGATAAAATATATTTAAAAAGCATCCTATGTGGATGTTTTTTTTGCGCAGGAGAATTTATTCAATTTTCATAAACGTTAATTTTTTAAGCCTTATCGTAAAAATAAGCTTTTTTATGAAGGATTAAATGTCACTTAGGAATAGCTAATCAATATAGTACTAAAAGATTGGTAATATATAATCATCAAGTAGAAATGGAGCTGATTATATATGACGCAAAAACATTTATTAGAAACAGAGGGTTTAACTAAAGAATATAAGGGTAAAAAAGTGGTGAATAATCTAAGCATTACAGTATATGAGGGAGATGTTTATGGATTTCTTGGACCAAATGGGGCGGGGAAAAGTACAACTATAAAGAGTATCATGGGTCTCATAAAGCCTACATCAGGAAAGGTCATTATAAACGGGTATGACGTTCATAGTCAAAGAGAAAAGGCTATTGAAAGGATAGGTGCCATGGTAGAATCACCAAGTTTTTATGGTGGATTATCAGGTTACAAAAATCTTCTTCTTATGGCTAATCTTTATGAACTTCCAAAGGAGAGGGTGAAGGAAGTACTTGAAATGGTGAATATGACTGATGCCGCAAATAAAAAGGTTTCAAAATATTCATTAGGTATGAAACAGAGACTTGGAATTGCAAGAGCTTTTTTAAACAATCCCAATATAGTTATACTAGATGAACCTACCAATGGATTAGATCCCCAGGGCATAAAAGACATAAGAAAATTAATACACGATTTATCCGAAAAGTATGGAGTAACCTTTCTGATATCATCTCATATATTGAGTGAAATTCAAGCCGTATGTAACAGAATAGGAATTATAGAAAACGGTTGTCTAAAGGTTCAAGGTTATGTGGAGGAATTATTAAATACTGACGAGGAAATAATAGAGATTCATACTAGGGAAGAGGAAAAGACTGCAAGGCTTCTCACAGCCATGGACATTTCAATGAAAATCGAAAAATTTGAGAGTGGTATAAGAATTAGGCTTAAAAAGGGTAATTTCCAGAAGATAAATAAGCTACTAGTTTCAAATGAAATAAATATTGAAAATATATACTGCAAGGAAAACTCTTTGGAGGATTACTTTTTAGATCTAATGGAAGGAGATAAAAAATATGCTTAAGATTTTTAAAAATGAGATAATAAAAATGGTTAGTAGTAAAAAGTTTTATTTACTGTGTGCTATATTAATCTTCAGTATAATCCTCATGGGCACAGTAAAAAATCCTAGAATTAATGCAAATAACTTTTTGCTAGCAACCTTAGATGGTATGGTGATGAAACCTATAGTACCAATATTTATGGTGCTGGTTATAGTAGAAGTTTTAACAGATGACTACAGCCTTGGAACTATGAAATTTTCTTTGATGACAACTATAAAGAAACGTGATTTTATAATTGGAAAGCTTTTATTTATAGCTTTATATGCATTGATATTTATGGCTATTAGTTTTATTTTTAGCTATATTGTAGGGACTACTATATTTGGACTGGGTGGAAAAGAAGAGATTATAAAAAATCTTGTTTACAATATTAAATATTATGGTGTTTTAATACTTCCCTTACTATCCTTTTGTGCAATGATGATTTTACTTGCGTTGCTTATTAATAATAGTGGTGCTATGATTGGTTTAGGAATTGGAATTATTGTTATATTAAGTACGCTTATATCCGTACAAGAAAATGTAATTTACTTTATGCCAGGTGGAGGGATGTATGCTGCGTCCTACATTAATAAGAGTGGCCCACACAGTATATTTTTATTCGCAATAGTTGCTGTTATATATATAATAGCATTTTCTTTTATAAGTTCATTTGTTATAAACAAAAAAGATATAGTACAGTAGTAGCTTCAGATTCATTAGGAATTACTTCATACTACATTGGTGATATTATTATACTTTTCAATTAAACTATAAACATAGAAATCCCATGTTCATAGTTTAACTTTTCATTCTCATCCTGAGTATTTTCTATTTTTGATATTGTAAATACTAATTCATCTCAATCAAGGTATTCTGAACTAATTTATACAATGAAGCAGGAGGTTAAAGAACTGCTTAATAAATCCTACGCATTTTTTTACAAATACTTGTTTTACTAAAGCCTTTTCTATATATATAATTACTAATAATAGCTAACAAAAATCCTCCTAAAACATCGAACGGATAATGTTGGCCTACATAAACTCTTGATATACCAACAATAATTGCTAGGATAATTAAAAGTTTCCCTAGTTTTTTTGTTTTATTATTAACTCCTAATGCTATAGTCATTACCCCTATTGCGTGAGTACTTGGAAATGAAGCATTGTTTTTATGCGTATATAATAGGTTTACTGTATACTCACTAAATGGTCTTTGTTCATGCCACATAATCCCGATTATAAATGATAATATAAAGTTTATTGTAATCAATACTATAATTGGAGTCACTATCTCCTTTGCTTTTTTATTTTCACCCACATAACCTATTATTAAATATACTCCTAATAATAGTGCATATAAATAGATAACATACTTTGAAGATACAATCATAACACTATCTAAAAATGCGTTTTTTCTTGCTAAATTGTTTATTAGTCTAAATAAAGTCAAATTCATGTTTTCAATCTCCCATCTTTAGTAAATTATACTATTTTTACCGTAAATTTGCTATATATCGTTCACTTGTTAATTATAACATTCTATATTTAGTATAAATATACTTATCAAATGAAAACTATTATGTTATTATATTACTATAGTGGTTATTATTAAAAACTATTTTATATTTTGTCTAAAGCAATATATTTGATAATATATGTGAATTTATGGTTAAGAACCACCGTTTAAGTATTTGTAAAACATTTTTTTGGAGGTATACAATGGATATTTTTTTAATTATAGGTATTATTACAGGTCTCGGTGCAATTATTACCGGAATGACTTTAAAGGGTGCAAGCATTTCAGTATTAATAAATCCAGAAGCAGCAATTATAATCCTTGTTGGTACTACTGCAGCCGTAATGAATTCTTTTCCTAAGAAAGAGTTTCTTAAAATCCCAAGTCTTTTAGGTGTTCTTTTTAAAGAAAAAAAAAGAGACAACCCTGCTGAAACAATAGAAAAAATTGTTCAAATGTCACAAGTAACAAGAAAAAACGGATTATTATCACTTGAAGAAAGTATTAAAGATATTAATGATAAATTCATGAAAAAAGGCTTGGAAATGGTAGTAGATGGTGTAGACCCAGAAACCGTAAGGGAGATTTTAGAAATTGAAATTGAAGGTCTTGAAGAAAGACACCGTTTGGGAGCCTCAATTCTTACAACGGCAGGAGCATCTTCTCCTACATTAGGAGTTTTAGGTGCCGTTATAGGTCTAATTGGTGCACTTGGTAATTTAGCTGATACTCAAAAACTTGGCGAGAGTATCGCATCAGCCTTTGTTGCTACTCTTTATGGTATTTTCTTTGGATATGTAATATTCCATCCTTTTGCATCTAGATTAAAAAGAAAGTCTAGTGAAGAAGTAAGTACTATGAATATAGTGCTTGAGGGTATTTTATGTATCCAATTAGGAGAAAATCCAAAAAATATTGAAAATAAATTAGTATGTATGTTAGAGCCTAAGGACCGATTAAAATTCCAACAAATTAGCGCAGAGGAGAATAGTAATGAGAAAGAAAAAGGAACACTCTGAAGAGCATGTTGATGAGTCATGGCTTCTTCCATACTCTGATATGCTCACACTTCTAGTTGCACTTTTCATTGTAATGTTTGCTATGAGTCAAGTTGATAAAGCAAAACTTCAGAAAGTAAGTTCACAATTCAACATAATTTTTTCAGGTGGTAGTGGAATTTTGCAAAGCGATAGTGGCACAATTGCTTCTATTGACCCAAGTTCATCTGCCTCATCAGCTAGTTCTCTTGAGCAGAATACTATGAATTCATTGAAAAATACACTTGATAAAGAAATCAGTAACAATGGTTATTCAGGTCATATTAAAGTTGCTGTAAATAAAGATGGACTGGATATTTCAATAGAAGCTATTGCTCTTTTCGCTTCTGGTGATGCATCAGTATTAAAAAATGTAACTCCTTTGCTTTTAAAGATTTCAGCAATGCTTAAAAATTTGGATAACGATATTAAAATTGCAGGATATACAGATAATAAACCTATAAACAATTCGAAATTTCGTTCAAATTGGGATTTAAGTTCAATTCGAGCTATAAATGTTATGACATATATGGTTAATTCAGGAGGACTTAATCCCAAAAATATTTCTATTCAAGCATATGGTGAGTATAATCCTAAATATGACAATTCTACAGAGGCTAACAGAGCTAAGAACAGAAGAGTAGAAATTTTCGTTGCCCGTAAATATCCTGTAGCTACAAAGTAAGCTGTCCTTCTAGATATCAACACGGGGAATAATATTGCTCCAGCAAACTTGATTCAGGTATAAATTTAAAATATTAAAATGGAGGAAGTACCATGAATAAGGATGAAAAACAGGATCTAATACATAATATGTCACAATTTTATATTGTTCTACAAAGAGAAGTATTGGATCTAATAGCTGAAAGTAATAATTCAGAGCTAAGTCCGCTTCTTTTTAACGCTCTGCATGAGATTTATCTTGATGAATATATCATACCTTCTGTCTTAAGCAAACGATTATCTATCACAATACCTAATACCAGTAGATGCCTGCATAGTCTTACAAAAATGGGATATGTAATAAAAGTAAAGGACAAAGCTGATAAAAGAATAACACATATAGAATTATCTTTAAAAGGAATAGATTTGGTGCAAAGCTCCTTTAATCATATGGATGAATCAATGCTCAAAAAAGTAGAAGTTCTTAATTCGGGTGAATTAGCAAAGATTTCAGAGTCTTTTTTAATCTTAATGTCTTTGTTTAAAAATAGAATTAAAGAATGATGTGTAAACAGAAAATAAGCCATATTTCTGAATAGAGAAGAATTAATTAGCCAGATAGTTGGAGTAGCCTTTACAATTGCATCATTAATATTAGGTATAGATAACATAAAATCAATAAATAAAAAGATACTTGCTACTGTAATGACTATTACCATCCTATCTGGTTTATTAATGTTTACTGTATTGTCATATGCATATCCCCAGTTTTTATAAGTCCTGATTTTTTCATTGCAAGATAAATAGGCATTATTATAGCTGAAGGCAAAATTATACCAGTAAATATATAAATTAAAATTCCTTTTATCCCTCTTGTTGCTAAAATATTAAGTGGTGCAATTAATGAATTAAGTCCAAGCCCTGCAAGTTCATATGTAGTAGTAAATTTAAATAAAACTGTTGCTATAGGTGCACATATAATTGCTGCAATAAATGGAGGTATTAAAAGTCTCGGATTTTTTATAACATTAGGAAATTGTATTTTTGGCGTTACTAGTCCTTGTGCTATATTGGCTCCAGAATCATTTTCCTTAAAAGACATTATTGTAAATCCCACAAACTGGATGGTGCATCCTATAAGTGCTGCTCCACTTGATACCGGATCAAGTTTAAGTGCAATTGCAATTGCAACAGAAGATGCAGGTGTCATTAATAAAATACTCCAACTAAGAGAAACTAATGCTGATCCAATTAATGGAGATATGTTTATTGTATATGCTATTTGAGTGCTAAGCCAATTAAGTGCTGGTGTTACTACAGCTGCAAGACCAAGGCCTGCAACACCTCCAACTACAACTGCGCAAAATGGTATCGCCATCATATCAAGTTTTGTTTTTCCGGCTACTTTTTTCCCTACATATACAGCTATAATGGCTGCTATTACTGCACTGATGGGTTGTCCAGATACAAAAGTAACTCCAAGAGTAGTAAAGTGGACTGCATTAGCTCCAACTGTAGCTGCAATCATAGCACTAAATATAACAAGTGTGTTTCCCTTAAGCTGATAGGCAACTCCAGCTCCGAGGGCAGGTGCAAGCATCGATTTTGCAATCGTTCCTATCCCAATAAATTCTTGCCAATGCATAAATTTTCCTAGGGTTTCACAAAGAAGTCCAATTCCAAGCATAACAAGTACTGCATTTGCAATTCCTGCAGCTACTTTATTAGCCATTTCTCTTACTGATTCTTTATTTTCTACCACCGTTACAGTGATTTGGGAAGTTTCCACTTTAGTCATCTCCTTATAATTTAAAAACTATATTACAAACATCAAAATCACATTCATAAATTGGAACTTACTTATATTGAAATTATTAGTTCTAAAATATAAAATTAGGTAATTATGTTTGTGATTATGAATTATACAGAAACAAAATGATTTTGTAAAGCAATTTAGCAGATAATTGAAATAATATATGCTTTTATAGTCAATTAGTTTTAAATTCTCAATACTTTAAAAAACACAAATAACCAATAACCCTTAATATAATCTGTTATATTAAGGGTTATTGGCTATGCGCTCTTTCCACTTATGGTGCTAATCTTGTTCTATCTCTTGGAAATAATGATGCTTCTCTTACGTTTTCTAATCCTAGCAATTGCGCTGTAATTCTCTCAAGTCCAATTGCAAGCCCTCCGTGCGGTGGCATTCCGTATTTGAAAACAGAAGTGTAATTGTGATAAACCTCTGGTGTTAATCCTTTATATTTAATATTTTCAATTAACATGTTATAGTCGTGAATTCTTTGACCACCTGTTGTAATTTCTACACCTCTAAATAATAAGTCAAAGCTATGTGTTTCAGTTTCACCTAAAGGCATTGTATACATTGGCCTTTTTTTTCTTGGATAATGAGTTAAAAAAATAAAATCACACCCAAATTTCTCTTTTGAATATTTACAAATCAATTTTTCTGCATCAGGATCTAAATCTCCATCTAAATCTGATTTATTATATTCAGTGCTCAATATTTCTAATGCTTCACTAAATTTTATTCTTGGAATTTTTGCATTTAATTTAGGTAAATCTAGATTTAATATTTCTAGATATTTTTCACCCTCTTGAGATATTTTATTTATTATAAATATTATTAAGTTTTCTTCCAAATCCATAATATCTTTTTCATCCTCAATAAATCCCATCTCACAGTCCATGCTAATATACTCATTAAGATGCCTACTAGTATTATGCTCTTCTGCCCTATATACATGAGCAACCTCAAAAACTCTTTCAAATCCTGCACCTACCATCATCTGTTTATAAAACTGAGGACTTTGAGCTAGGTATGCTTTATTTTCAAAATATTTCAATTCAAATACTTCAGTCCCCCCCTCGGCACCTTCAGCTACAATTTTAGGTGTAAAAATCTCTGTAAAACCTTCCTTAGATAAGAACTCTCTAAACCCTTGTACAATCAGGTTTTGTATTTTAAATATTGAATTAATTTTTTCATGGCGTAGGCTCAAAACTCTATTATCTAACATGGTATCTAAGTTAATGTCTAAGGTAGCTTTATTTATTTCTATTGGTAATTCTTCTGTTACACTATTAATTATTTCAAATTCTTCAATTACTATCTCATAAGGATTTAATGTATTTTTATCTTCTTTTACTTCTCCAACGATTGATATTACTGATTCTAACTTTATTGTACTCATATCTATAGCCTTATTCTCTGCAATGCATTGTACAAAACCAGTCCTATCCCTCATTATAATGAATGTTATAGTTTTTAATTTTCTTACTCGATAAACCCAACCTTTAATTTGTATTTTTCCACCTATTAAATTATCCATTTCATTTATCATAACTCTTTTCATATACAACCTCTCCTTTAAAATTTATATTAAAAAGTCCCTTGAGTAATAAACTCAAGGGACGAAATTCGTGGTGCCACCCTAATTAACCTACTTTAATAAAATTTGCAAAATAGTAATGAACCCTTCAGAATGGTCCCTATTCTGAATAAAAAAATAAAAGCCTTAACTTCTTATATAGAAGTGAAAGCTTTTTTCACGGTACCATCCTACTTTGACAAAGTTTATTAAACTACGTCATCTCAACTCCCTATAACGGAGGAATCCGATTTATCTTACTTTAAATTTCAGATAAACTTCTCAGAGATGTCTTTCAATATTACTTTTCTCATGGAGCTTCCACCCTTCCCCACTCGCTTTAGATACTCAGATAACATTTACTCTTCTCTTCACAGAATTATGAATATTTATTACATTATATTACTTATTATAAATTAAATCAATAGCAAAATGGAAGAAAAAACATAATTAAATAAAAATTATGTTTTATGATTTTTCTCCTATTTACAACTCATATTATACAACTAATTATCTAACATTTTACCCTCAATCTCCTGCGTAATCCTTGAAATAAAAGCCTCTAGTGAACAGTTGCCCTCATCACCATTTTTTCTACTTCTGAGGGATATATTCTCTGATTTTTGTTCTTTTTCACCAATAACTATGATGTAGGGCAATCTTTCGATTCTAGCCTCCCTAACTTTATAACCTATTTTTTCTGCCCTGCAATCTAAACTAACTTTAATATTACTTTTCTCTAACTTGTTTTTTACGACCTCTGCATAATTGTTGTACAACTCAGATATAGGTAGTATTTTAACCTGAACAGGAGATAGCCATATTGGAAACTTGCCTTCAAAATGTTCTATTAAAATACCAATAAATCTTTCTATACTACCAAAAATAACTCTGTGTATAACAATAGGTCTATGCTTTTCTCCATCACTGCCGATATATTTTAAGTCAAATCTTTGTGGAAGCTGTAAATCTAGTTGTACAGTTCCACATTGCCATTCCCTTCCTATACTATCTTCTAAATGGAAGTCAATTTTAGGACCATAGAATGCTCCATCTCCCTCATTTATCTTAAAGTCCATGTTCATTTCCTCTAGGGCACCCTGAAGTGAACTTTCTGCTAATTGCCACTCTTCATTACTACCCATAGAATTTTCTGGTCTTGTTGAAAGTTCCACTTTATATTTAAAGCCAAACCTTCCATACACTTCATCTATAAGTTTTACAACACCTTTTATTTCATCTTTTATCTGGCCAGGTAACATGAATATATGAGCGTCATCCTGTGTAAATGCTCTAACTCTCATAAGTCCGTGCAATGCTCCAGATAGCTCATGACGATGCACCTTGCCTAGTTCGCCTGCTCTTATTGGTAAATCTCTATAGGAGTGAGTTTCTGATTTATATACAAGCATTCCCCCTGGGCAGTTCATTGGTTTTATAGCAAATTCTTCTTTATCAATACTTACAGTATACATATTTTTTTTATAGTGAGACCAATGCCCTGATGTTTCCCAAAGTTCTTTGTTTAATATCATTGGAGTTTCTATCTCAACATAACCAGCCTTTTTATGAATCTCTCTCCAGTAATCAATTAAATTATTCTTTAAAACTACACCATTGGGAAGAAAAAATGGGAATCCTGGTCCCTCATCCATTAAAGCAAATAATTTTAGTTCTTTACCAAGTTTTCTATGATCCCTTTTCTTCGCTTCTTCAAGCATATTCAAATATTCATTAAGTTCACTTTTCCTCGCAAATGCCGTTCCATATATTCTTTGAAGCATTTTATTTTTTTCGCTGCCTCTCCAGTAAGCCCCTGCCACTGATAATAGTTTAAAAGCTTTTACTTTTGAAGTTGATAACACATGTGGCCCTGCACAGAGCTCTATAAAATCTCCCTGCTTAAAAAAAACTAATTCTTCTCCTTCTGGCAAATCATTAATAAGTTCTATTTTATAGATTTCTCCCTTATCTTCCATGATTTTCAAAGCTTCTTTTCTAGAAACTACTGATCTTTCTAATCTTAAATCTTCTTTAACTATTTTTCTCATTTCTACTTCTATTTTTTCGAGTATATCCATAGTAAAAGGTTCTACTACATCAAAATCGTAATAAAATCCATTATCTATTGCAGGACCAATAGATAATTTAGCATTTGGATATAATCTCTTTACTGCTTGAGCAAGTATATGAGAGGCGGTGTGTCTAAGTGCCCTTCTTCCTTCTTCTTCATTAGAATTTATTACAGTGCCATCTTTCATTACAATTTTCAACATAAATATTCCTCCTTCAAAAAATAATAAACCCGTCCCAAAGTAAGGGACGAGTTTTATCGCGATTCCACCCAAATTACAAAAGCATAATAAAAAAACACTTCTATCACTCAACACCATTAACGCCGGCTAGCGGAATTACCTACTTAAGTTCAGTAATCAACTCAGAGGTGGTTTTCAATATTGCTTGTTCAAGAAACTTTACAGCCGATGAGTTTCTCTCTCTTAGAACAGCATAATATTTACTTTTCCTCGTCACAGTTTTTAATTTAAAACTATTGTATTCTAAATCTCCTCCATTGTCAATATGTGTTTTAATTAAATAAATATGTATATTTAACCTATAAATTATTAATTTTAAATTATTATCATATTTCAATAACTCTATTAAGAAAATTCATACCTTCTATGACGTGAGAAACAACAATTAATGTTCCATCAAAATCCTTGTCCCTTAAAATACCTAGAATTAAGTCTCCTGTTTCAACATCTACATTTGAAATTGGTTCATCTAGAATTATTACATCCTTATTAGAAAGAATAACTCTTATGAAAGCTATAACCTGTGCTTGTCCACCTGAAATTCCAGAATTGTTTTGAGTTATTTCAGTGTCCAAACCTTTAGGTAATCTATTAATATATTCCTGAAGTCCTAATTTCTTAATAAGTTCTTCCACATCTTTAAGTTTCTTTTTAGTTTGTCCATACAATATATTAGCTAAAACAGTTCCCTTAAATAGAAATATACTCTGAGAAACAATTCCTATTCTTTCCCTTAAACTTTTTGTGTTAATCATAGACAAATCTATATTGTTGCATAATATTCTTCCCTCTACTGGATTATACAAGCCTAGCAGTAATTTTATAATTGTAGATTTACCCGAACCATTTTCCCCTTTAATAAGAACTTTTTCACCTTTAATTATTTCAAAATTTATATCATTAAGCACATTTTTTATATTGTTTTTATATTTAAAAGCCACATTTTCAAGTTTAATACTCTTAATTTCTTCATTTAAGTTTTGGTCTTTGCCACTATTTTCGTCATCCATATCTAAAAGTTCGTAAACCCTCTCAATACTTAGACATACTGGCTTTATCATAGTTCCCATAGTACCTATTCCTTGAATGCTACTAAAAACCTTAGTTATATATAAAGAAAAAGATGTATATAATCCTACTGTAAATTCTCCCTTTAAAATCAAAATTCCTGCAATAAGTAATACCAAAAGAGATCCAAAATTATTAATAAACGTTATATTCCCCATGAATATAATCATAGATTTGCTTTGCTTTAAGCTACTCTTTACAAGCTTAGATAATTTATCATTAAACTTTCTAAGATGATTATTTTTTCCATTAAGTATTTTTATGTCCTCAATTCCATTGATTATTTCAAAACACTCTCCATTTAGCGTTGCATTATATTCTAACATTTCTTTTGTATTCTTCATGAAATTACCCATGGACATCTTAGATGAAAAGAAAAATAATGGTGTCAAAATAAGAATTACTATAGATAGTTTATAATTTATAGCAAACATTGTTACCAAGGCAAGTACAGCATCTGTTAAGCTTAAAACTATACCCACATAAGATGGTGAAAATATACTACCCACAGTGCTACATTCCGCTATTCGACTCTGCACATATCCTTTCTCAGTATTTGCAAGATAACTCATAGGTAGTTCCATAACTTTATCCATTACAGTACATCTAAGCTCATTAACCACTAAATTGTTAATCTTTACAAACATGTAGTTTGAAAAGATTGAAATAAAATAACGCAAAACATAAAATACAGCTATTATACCAATATAATAATAGAGCTGATTATATCCCCTTTTCGCTATTAGCACCTTATCCATAATAATTCCTATTATATATGGAATCGGGGTAGCAATAACTGAACCTAATAACATACCTATAATTCCTGCAATAAAAACCAACTTATGTTTTTTTATAAACGGTGTTAATTTTAATAAACTACTTATTTTGCCCATCATATCTCCTTTAAACATTCATTTTTGATTATATATTGCCCAGTTAAAGTGCTCTTCTAGCTTGTTCAACACATAATATACCATTATTATACAACTAAACAAATATTAGTGACCATGTTTTTTTAGTTTTAATTTCATAACCGCCTAAATTACTTTTAGTCTCGTACAAATATGGGTTACAGATTCATCATGGGTAACTATAACTATAGTTTTCCCCTGTTCATTTAACCATTTTAATAAACCTAGTATCTTATTTTTATTTTCTTCATCAAGGGATCCCGTGGGTTCATCAGCTAAAATAATATCACAAGGCTTTACCATTATTCTTGCAATTGAAACTCTTTGTTGCTCCCCTCCACTTAACTCATATACTTTTCTCTTTTCATAACCTTGTAGCCCAACATCATCTAAAGCTTTAATTACTTTTTCATGCTTCTGCGCAGAACTAATTTTAATATATTTCATAGCTATATTAAGGTTATACTCAACAGTAGCACTATCTATTAAAGCAAAATTCTGAAATAAATACCCTATTTTTTCACGAATCATTTTTGGTGTTTTTTTGTTTGTAGGAGTTAATCCTGAAACCCCATGGATAATTAATTCACCGTCATCAAAATCCTCTATTAATCCAATTATGTTAAGCAACGTACTTTTACCTTTTCCACTGACTCCCCTTATAGCAATAATCTCACCAGCTTTAACACTTAAATTAAATTTATTTAATATCATTTTTTTTCCATAACATTTTGTGACGTTCTTAAGTTCTATAATATTCATATATTATCCCCTCTTTATAACCTTAATGATATTCCTTTTTTCAATTTTTTTAATGCTTATGTCTGAAATCATTATCTCCATAACTAATGCCCCCATAAAAATGCTCCAACTATTATCGGGTTTAACACCATTTTTAGCGATTATAAAAATGGCTATTATAATCCATGAATATAACATTTTCAAATAATAGTCTCTGTACTTATCATAATGTTTATATCCATGAAAAGTTTTAATAGCTAATAATTGTTTGTTTTCTTCAAAGTAATTAAATGTATTTTGCAGTATAATAAAAATAATTATTATTATACACAAAAACATTACAACTGAAATTACAAAAAGTTTTTGTTTTAATTTATAAATTTCAAGTGATATTTCATCATATACAGAATAGACATTAACTAATTTATTATAAATACCTAATTCCTTAGCTTTATTTTTAAATGTCCCTTGAGGATTATCTCTATTATTACTTTTAAATTTAAATGGAGCCCCTTCTCCCCCAGCTACCTTAGCATAATCATGCAAGTCTCCATTACTTTCTGTAATTACCATTAAAAGTGGATCTATTACCATATTTCCATATTTAGAGTTTACATCTATATCATAAGAAAATAACTTTTGATTATCTTTGCTCCATATTATTTTTATATCTTTTCCTAAATGTGAGAAGAAATTTTTTATTTCTTTTTCTGAGTTTATATATCTATGTGGAATAATTATTATGCTGCCTCTTTCTGATTCTAAAATACTTATTTTTTTATTTTTAATATCATAAATTTTATTATTTATTAAGTAATTAGGATTAACAGTTGCAAATGCTTTAACCTGATTAGGTATATCATTATTTTTATTCGTTTTCATACTTTGTTGAGTAAAATCATTAAAATCTGCCAATATGCTGCCTTTAGCATTCAAATAAAGATATAATTTTTTCAATTTCAAATTAAAAGCGTCTGATTGGAGTTCTTCATAGTTTTTTGCTTTAAGACCACCTATAAATGCATAGTCCTTTGTTTTTTCCCATTTTTGAAAAGACGTACTATAAAATGAATGGATTGAATCATATTCATTTAATGCTATTGATGAAACTAATATAAAAATAATTATCAATATAGTCTTTAGAATACTATTAAAAGTCGCAATTGCTTTCATATTTTTTTTATTTTTTATCATATTAGAAATGGTAATTTCAGATATGTATATATATGGGATAGATAAAAACACAAATGAAATTACTAATTGAATGATTAAGCTCATACAAACTTTAAGTATAAAAGAATTTAAATAATTAGAGTATCCCTTTAACATAATAAACATTGAAATATCTATAATTACATTTATTGTTAATTGCAATATCATTAAGTTTGTAATATCTTTAATCCAGATATCTACGGTTGTAAAACCCAGCATTTTCTTTATCCCAAACTCTTTATAACTGTTTAATAATTTATAAAAAATAATTAAAATTAAAATAACATACATTATTATTACTATATAAACTTGCATCCAATTAGCACTTTTATCTTGAATATTTAACAATATAAAAAATGAACTTATTGAAATAATTGAAAAGATTATTGCAAATATTTTTTTCAATGTAATCTCTCCTTAAATAAAAACCAAGCAAATAAATCTACTTGGTTTCAGAATTTGATACTACAATTATATATAGTGTACAATTACAATTCAACATTAAATTCCTTAAATGTCATTATTCAGACATAAACAGAAGACTAAAAAGAAGTTCTCAAAGTGAACGCCCTTTTAGTCCTCTATTAATTATTTTCTGCCATTTAACTTTTCAACAAGCGACTCCATTATCTCCTCGGTAAATCTCCCCCCTGAAAAAGTAACCATAGAACGTAAAACGAAATCCTTAAGCATTGCGCTCATATCCGTTCCAAGATCGTCCCCCGATTCATCTTCTTCCCCAAAAATATCTTTTATTAAACTTGCAGCCATCTTTTCGCCATTTGGATCATTCATTATATCCCCCAGAGTTGAATTTCTGCTGAACTTCTTCTTAATAACCACTGTCGATTTAACATTTACCACTTCTTTAATTTTTATATCCTTTGATGAAGCGCCTACTAATATCTCAAAGTCTCCACTCTCTACATGCCAATCTTTAATTTCTACATTATAGTATGCAAAAGCTCTCTTGCCCAAAATAAAAGTTATAATTTTCTCTTCTCCAGGCTTAAGCTCAACTTTTTCAAAGGCTCTAAGTTCTTTTTCTGGTCTTATTACAGTACTTTCTACATCTTTTATATATAACTGAACTATTTCTTTTCCAGTTACCATCCCGGTATTTTTAATTTTAACCTTTATGTTTAAAGTTTCATTATCAACCATCTCTTTTTTATCTACGGTAATATCCGAATACTCAAAACTAGTATAACTAAGCCCATGCCCAAAAGGAAATAAAGTTGGCAATTCTTTTTTATCATAATACCTATATCCTACAAATAATCCTTCTTTATACTCTACAACGTCTCCCTCACCAGGAAAATTAAGATATGAAGGATTATCACTTAATTTTCGTGGAAATGTTTCAGCAAGTTTACCACAAGGACTAAAGCTTCCAAATAACAAATCTGCTATAGCTCCTCCAGCGGCCTGTCCACCTATGTATCCTTCTAAAACTCCACGAGCATTACTTATCCACGGCATTTCTATAGGTGATCCATTGCTTAATACAACTACAATATTCTTTTGCACCTTTGCAATTTCCTCTATCAAATTGATTTGATTTTCAGGTATTCTCATATGTGTCCTATCATAACCTTCAGATTCATATCTATCCGGTAGCCCTGCAAATATAACTGCGACCTGTGATTTGGATGCTGCTTTCTTTGCCTGGTCAACTAAATTCTCATAAATATCATCATTTATTAAACTAAAACCCTCTGAATAAGAAATGTTGCAATTAATTCCTGCCGATTCTTTTATTTTCTCTAATACATCGTCAAGCTTAGTTGGATTTATGTGAGAGCTTCCTCCACCTTGATATCTTGGGGTTTTAGCAAACGCACCTATAATTGCAATATTTCCTTCTTTTTTAAGTGGTAATATGTTTTCTTCATTTTTTAGTAACACCATACATTCACGGGCAACTTTTCTAGCTAATTTATGATGTTCTTCTTTATCATAAACTGAGTTTTTTTTCTTGTTATCTACGGCTTTAAATATTACTTTTAAAAGTCTTTCAACAGCGCTATCTAAAATATTCTCAGTTAAGCTTTTGTTTTTAACACCTTCGACTATTTTTCTATCCGAAAGTCCATTGCTTGATGGCATCTCAAGTTCGAGCCCTGCAATAAGTCCTGAGACCCTTTCGTTTACAGCTCCCCAATCAGACATTACAAACCCTTCATGACCCCATTCTTTTTTCAGAATCGAAGTTAAAAGAGATTCATTTTCAGAGCAATATTCACCATTCACTTTGTTATATGCACACATTACTGTCCAAGGCTTTGCCTCTTTTACAGCAGTTTCAAAACTAGCCAAATAGATTTCTCTTAATGCTCTTTCATCTAATACTGAATTCACAGATAATCTTCTGTGTTCTTGATTATTTACAGCAAAATGTTTTAGTGATGTACCTACCCCTTGACTTTGAACTCCTTTAATATGATTTTTTGCCATTTCTGATGATAAATAAGGATCTTCTGAAAAATACTCAAAGTTTCTTCCACATAATGGAGAACGTTTTATATTAGCTGCTGGTCCAAGTATAATTGACACATCTTCCGCTTGGCATTCCTCGCCTAATGCAACTCCAACCTTTTCAAGAAGCCTTTTATCCCATGAACAAGCGAGTGTTGCCCCTGATGGAAAACACGTTGCTGGAACACTTTTATTTAATCCAAGATGGTCGGATTCACCGGCTTGTTTTCTAAGTCCATGAGGTCCATCTGTTACCATTATAGATGGAATTCCCAATCTTTCTACCCCTTTTGTGTGCCAAAAATCTAGTCCCGAACACATTCCTGCTTTTTCTTCTAAGGTCATTTGCGAAATTATTTCTTTTATATTTCTATCCATTTTTTCCCTCCAACTTTTTATTTATATATTTTCTTCTACAATAATTAAATTCCAAGGTTCTAGCAACACTTCTTCACCTTTTATTATAGTCTTATTTTTAGTTAATTCAGTTCCTTCATTATGCATATACTTAATTGTTTGTTTTTGGGCAGAATAATTAAAATAATATACAACCTTTTTATTCTCTAAGTTATATCCAGATTTAATTATAATAGGGAAATTGTATTCCTGTTCTTGCCCAAATTGATTAGAATCCTTTAAAACACCTATTAAAACCTCTTTTAACACTGCTTTACTTGTAAAACAACCAATATAAGTTGCAGTTCCTGTGCCATAAGAATTTTTAGTTATTGCAGAATACCCCCCCCAATTTGGATGATCATAATATGCAATTGTTTCTGCTGTAGTAGGTTTTAGTAATTCCATCCAGTGAGATACTTTATTGTCCTCTATTGACACGTTAAAATCATGCCCTTTTAAATAAACATTATTTGGTTTCGTAAACTGATTATAAGTAATTCCAAGACATTTATTTATTATATTAGGTTGATCATTATAACTAACTTTTACATTTTCATTTGTAAATGCACTTTTAAATGTAACAACCATATTCCCACCATTTTCAACATAAGTGTTTAATCTTTCAAGTAAATTATCAGGTACGCAATATAATGCTGGAACCATAATCAACTTATACTTTTCTATATTACAAGAATCGGAATTAATAAAGTCACATCCTACATTCATTTTATATAATTCATCATACATCCAACGTACAACATCATTGTAGTTAAAATCTAATGTCATGCTGAACCATTCAATAGCCGTTAACGCTTCATTGCTTACAAGAATAGCAACATCGTTTTTCTTCTGTAAACTTACAAGTTTATCACCAAATTTATTAAACTCATATCCAATAATTTTAGCTTCATTATAAGTAGGGTTTTCTTTGAAATCATGGCTCAAAAGGCCTTTCCAATAGGTTTCAAAGGAATTATGAATAGAATGCCAATGCCAATACATAACAGAATTTGCACCAGAAGCTATATGGCTAAATGCCTGCAACCTAAGCTGACCATCATAAGGTAACCAGTCTTCAAATCCTTGTGCTTGAGTTTCTAGGACAAGGTAATTATCACTTTTAAGAGATCTTGTCATATCTCCACCAAATGAAATTTCGCTACCTGTTAAAAGATCTTGAGTTGGATGATAAATATCCACGCCTGCTATTGTTAAGCACTTTGCCGCCTCAAAATGATTTACTTTAGGTTGAACTCCAAATGAATATCCTCTCCATTCAAAATCAAAGTTTTGAGTTACAAATTGATTTTCTTTTTTATATTCATTTACAATATCCGCTTGCCAACTTAAAAATTTATTTACAAGAGTCCTCTGGAATTTTTCAAATTCTGCTCCAAGACTTCCATTTATAGTTCCAAGGACATTCGGAAAGTCTTCCCATGAATTAATTCTATTGCTCCAATAAGATAAACCAAATTCATCATTCAAGTCATTTATATTGGGAAACTTATTTCTTAAATATTTAATAAATGAAAGTTGTACATTTACCCCTGATGTATCATAATGCTTAGTTTCGTTATCAAGTTGGAATCCTATAACGCATTTCCTCTTGCTTACTCTTTCCATGATCTTTCGAATAATCCTCTCTGCATAAAATAAGTAAGTAGGATTCGTAATATCCATGTTTTGTCTTGCGCCATAAATGCCTTGTCCTTTCTTTGTGACTGCTAGAACCGATGGACATTCTTTTACAAGCCATGTAGGGATTGCATATGTAGGTGTTCCAATAATAACACTTATTTTCGCTTCCTCCATAACATCGATAACTCTATCTATATGTTTAAAATCAAACACTCCATTTTGTGGTTCAACACTGCTCCATGTTGATTCAGCAATCCGTACAACATTAACAGCTGCCTCCTTCATCATTTTAACATCTTCATTTAGTCTATCACACGGCATATATTCATCATAATAAGCAACTCCAAAAAGTAATTTTTTCATGATTCCACGTCCTTTCTTTTAGTAATATTTAAATAGTTCTTATTATATAGTTGCATTGATTTTTTTAATATAATATACTTTAATTAAACCTTTTCAGCAATGCATTAATTATATCAATTTTATAATAACTAAATCAGTGATTTTATTGACCTAATTAAGGTTGTTTTTTGTTTATTATTTAAAATAACTAATAAATAATGTAATTATTGAAATTTTAGAAGTTGTAGGAGGTTCTATGGAATTTAAACATGAATTAGTTAAATCAAATGAGGATATTAGTGTTATGTTTCTTAACATGACTGACGCTGCTAGAATTATACCTAAACATTGGCATAATCATATGGAGATTATATATATTTTGGATGGTTATCTTAAAGTCGATATAAACAATTCTTCATTTCTAGTTGAAAAAAATGAACTAATAGTAATAAGCCCTAGAGATATTCATTCCACAACTCATAAAGATAGCAATACATCTATACTTTTACAAATTCCTTATGAAATTTTAGAAAATAGTATTTATAATTTTCATAATATTCATTTCGAATGTAATCCTTCTATGGAAGACTCTAAAAAAGTCATCTATCAAAAAGACATAAAATTTTTATTAAAATCTTTCGCAGAGATTTATCAAAATCAACCTCTTGGTTATAAACTTAAAGTTAATAGTTTAATTTTTGACTTACTATTTATTTTAGTTAATCAATTTAGTATTTATTTACCAGAATTAAAAATACAAAAAACAGATCGTTATTTAGAAAGATTATCTTTAATTACGAAATATGTAAAAGAAAATTATAAAGAATGTATAAGTTTAGAAACCATCTCATCTAAGGCTGGATTAAATTCTGAATATTTTTCGAGATTTTTTAAAAAATATATGGGAACAACCTTTTTAAAATATTTAAATAGTGTACGACTCGAGCACTTTTACGTTGACTTAAACAACTCTGATTACAGTATCTCTGAACTTATTGAAAGAAATGGTTTCACAAACTACAAAATATTCATGAAAATATACAAAGATACTTATGGTTGTACTCCAGGTGAAACTCGAAAACTAGCAATAAAATCCACTATAAAAAATTCTACTCATAAATCATAAAAACAAGGCACTTTCAAACCATGTTATGGTGCCTTGCTTGTTTTTTATTAAATATAATTCGTAGCATTTCTGCTTTTTAATTCTTTTAATATACTTGGGTATTCTTTATCTAATTTATACCCAAATAATATTGCTATTGTAACAATTGTTAATATAAGTGGTATATATATATAAGCCGCTTTTACTGCAGTTATTGCTGAAGCTGTTTGAGTTGATGCCCCTCCTGCGTAACCTCCTATTGCGAGTATCCATCCAAATATCGCTGCACTTAATCCATTACCTACCTTTTGTCCAAAACTTGATGCACTATTTATTAAACCCTCTGTTCTTATTCCAGATTTCCACTCGCCATACTCAATAGTATCAGATACCATTGCAAACATTGAAGCCGCCATTCCTGCACCACCAAGACCTCTAATTATATTACCAATAAGCACAAACTTGAAATTATTTCCTCCTATCATGATAATTATGTATGCTACTACAGTTATAACACATCCGCCAATCAAAACATTTCTTTTTCCGTGTTTCTTTACGAATTTCGCCACTATAAACATAGCAATTATTTGTGATATAGTCATCGCCATTGCTAATTGACTAACATATCCTTGATTTCCTAATACTAATTTAGCAAAATAAATAGTAGCTGCACCGTTTATACCCGCAGAAATATATATTAATACTAGTGTCAATGTGATTATTATCCAATATTTGTTTTTAATTAATGCTTTAAATCCAACCCTTATTGGCACATTTTTCTTTGGTTCATTTGAAATAACATCACCTGTTCTTTCTCTTGTTCCTAAAAACGTTATCATAAAAAATACAATCGATATCATACCAAACAAAATAAATGTGTAAGTCCATGCTCTTGCATCATTTCCAAAAAACTTTACAACTGGTAATGTACATGTTGTTATAAACAAGGTTCCTACAGTCGCAAGTAACATCCTAAATATATTTAATACCGAACGTTCATATTGGTCCTGAGTAATAAGTGCATTTAAAGTTGCGTATGGTAAATTTATTGCTGTAAATATTATAGTAAATACTAGATTATAACTTATAAATATATATATAAGTTTAGCTGTTTCTCCAAAACTAGTAGGAACTGAAAATAGTAATGCAGCTCCTATAGCATATGGTATCATCATTCTTAGTATCCATGGCCTTGCCTTTCCATATGGCGATTTTGTTCTATCAATTATAACCCCCATTATCAAATCACTTATCCCATCTAATAAACGTGAAACTAACATTATTGTACCTACAGCCCCTGCACTTACGCCAATAACATCTGTATAGTAAAACAACAAAAACATTGACATTGCAGAGTATATTATATTACTTGCTAAATCACCACACCCAAAAGCCAATCTTTCTTTAACACCTACAACTGGATTCGCATTTATATTAGTGAAATTTTTAAATAACATTTTAATTCCTCCCCCAATTACTACTTTATTCGTTCCAAGTCTAGATTTAATAAAGAATTAGCATCCAAAATTTATTGTATATAATTAAGCTTGCACATAAAATGTGTTTATAGAATGCTTATTTATAACGGTCGAAAAAGTAATTCCCTTATGTTTGAATGTAAATTCACGGTCATTATCCATAGCATTGCCAACGATAACTACAATATCACCATTAGGATTTTCAAATACAAGAGAATTTGAAGTCCAATGACCTTTAGTTACTATTTTTTTTGCACCTTGTTTTACAAAATGTGAAAAATGTTTCATAACATAAAATTCAGGCTCATATACAACTTCTTTAGTTTCTTCGTCTATTGTAATCATCGAATTTTGTTCCCATCCCCAAGTGCTTACTCCGCCTTTGGGTAGTACCATGTTCCAATATGCATAACTTTCAACATTATGTTGAAGATAATGCCAAAATAGTCCAAAAACATATTCCGCATGCTCCCATGTATTTTTTCCATCACCACATTCATTTTCGGTTTGCATAAGTCTTATTTCAGGATAACTTAATTCGACTTGCTCAATTACATGTTTACCACCCCATTGAAATCCTGCTCCACTTATATACTTCCTTGCATCTTTATCAGACAATATGGTATTGATACATTGATCATAAAACTGAGAAAATGGAGCCCCTCCTTCAAGCATAAAATCTACAAATGGGCCATTAATTGTACCAAGCCATATTTCAGTGTCGATGCCCTTCTCTTTAAATATTGGTCCAAGATAATTTTTTATAAAATCTCGCATTTCTTTTCCTGTCCACATACAAGACGGAAATTTTTGATCTGCATGAGGTTCGTTTTGTATGTGAATTTGTTCAATAACTACTCCTTCTTTTTTGTATTCTTCTATATATTTAATAAAATAATTTGCATAACTTTGCAAATTTTCATCTTCAAAAATTAACGTTCCAAAATTATAAGCCTTCTTTGTTTTCATCCATGTTGGTGGACTCCAAGGTGACGCAAAAAATGATATATCAGAATTACGGTTTATTGCCTCTTTAACAAATGGTAACAAATATTCTTTATCTCGTTTTATAGTGAAATCTTTTAACTCACAATCTCCACTAGTTTCATCATAGCTATGCCATTCTAAAGCATAATCACTAGCTCCCATTGGTAAACGTCCAATATTAAAATTACACCCTTTTTGCGAAAATAATGAATCTAAAATTGATTTGCGTTTATCTTCATCTATTTGATTTAATATATCCCAACTGATTTCATTAAAACATGCACCAAAGCCTTTAATTGTTTGCTTTATTTGAGGTGTTGTTTCTAAAGTATCCTCATATTGTATATTGTTTAACTCACCTTCTTGCCAATAAACCTTATCAATGCTATATATGTGTTTAACTTTACTCATCTAATTTCCTCCTTGTATAATATCTTCTACAATTATTATTTTAACAAATAAAACGTTTTCATTTAAGTGCATTTATTGACACAAATATAGTATGTTTTTGACTTTATACTATTTTTTCTTCATTCGTAATATCCTTTGTAAAATGATTATATTTTTCTACTTTCTCTCTACGGTTAATAGATTTACGAAAAAAAATATAATTTACCATTTATTAAGAATATTGATAATAGCTATTAATTAGTATATAATATTTATATACTATTAACTAAAGAAGGGACGTTTTTATATGAGAACAAAAGGAAATAAAATTTCTATAATTGGAGCAGGTTTTGTAGGTTCTACTACAGCTTTCGCTCTAATGACTAGTGGACTTGCATCTGAAATTGTAATTGTAGATATAAATAAGGATAAAGCTGAAGGCGAGGCGATGGATTTATCCCATGGTGCTTCTTTCGTAAAACCTATAGATATAACTTCCGGAGAATATGATGATACAAAAGATTCAGATATAGTAATTATTACAGCAGGAATTAGTTTGAAACCAGGAGAAACAAGACTTAATTGTATAGCGAATAATTTTAAAGTATTCCAAAGTATAATTCCAGAGGTTGTAAAATACAGCCCTGATTCTATATTAGTAATAGTATCAAACCCTGTGGATATATTAACTTATATAGCCTATAAGCTTTCAGGATTTCCAAGTAATAGAGTAATTGGATCAGGTACCGTTCTCGATACTTCCAGACTTAAATATCTTCTTAGTCAGCGTTTTGAAGTTGACGCTAGAAATATTCATACCTATATAATGGGTGAGCATGGCGATTCAGAAATAGCTACTTGGAGTTTAACTAGTATTGCAGGTATGAATATTGATGAGTACTGTACTATTAGTTCTAAAACATGTAATGATGATATGAAGTCTACTATACACAATGATGTAAAAAGAGCAGGATATAAAGTCCTTGAAAAAAAAGGTGCAACTTATTATGCTGTCGCTCTAGCTGTAAAAAGGATAGTTGAGGCAATATTAAGTAATGAAAACTCTATTCTTACAGTGTCCTCTCTACTAAAAGGTGAATATGAAATAGAGGACGTTTATATGGGAGTTCCAACAATTCTAGGTAGAGAAGGAGTAAAGAAAATATTACAAGTTAACCTCAATGAAGATGAAAACAATCAACTTGTCGAATCTGCCAAGGTACTAAAAGCAATTATAAAAGAATCAAAAATATAATTACTATACTCTACTTAGTTCACAATTAAATATTTGTATATATGTAAATGAGGTGTCTCAAAATGATTAAAAGATCATTTTGAGACACCTCATTTTACAGTTTGGATTATTTAACTTGCTTATCTGTTATATTATCTCTTCTTTACATCTATAACTTATATACTGTTACCTTATCAGAAACTGTAAAATCAGCCTCTGTAATGCTCCGAATATCTTCAACAGTTAGGCCTTCAAATATTTCAGTAAGTACAAGCCCAGTAGGCGTCACTTCGAATACTGCTTTTTCAGTAACGATAATATCAACTACTCCCTTGCCTGTAATTGGAAGAAGACATTTTTTTAATATCTTAGATCCACTCTTACTAGAATGCTTTAATGTAGCAATAACTTTGCGAGCTCCATTTACTAAATCCATCGCACCACCCATACCTGGTGCAAATTTCCCTGGAGCAAGTGGCATCGCCCAGTTGGCAATATTGCCTTCTTGGTCTACTTCAAGTGCTCCGAGTACTGTGGCGTCAACATGCCCTCCACGAATAATACAAAATGATGTAGCCAAATCAAAAACTGCAGCTCCGGGTAATAAGCTAATCGGTTGACCACCAGAGTTTGCAACATCCGGATCTTCCTTTCCGAGTTTTGGCGTAGGACCAAACATTAAGCAACCATTTTCTGATTGTAATATTACTTCCACACCTTCCTCTAAATAATTGGCAACTGCTGTAGGCATTCCAAACCCTAAATTCACCACTTGATCATTACTTAGTTCCTTAGCTGCCCTGCGAGCAATTATTTCTCTTGCTTCCATATTTAATTACCTCCTTTGATTTATAAATAATCAATTATTTTAGTTGATTAGAACTAACCCACAAATCGGTATATACTTGTTTATGCTCATCAAATGAATATCCTTGTACAACAGCCTGTACAAATACGCTTGGTGTACCTACGCATTCAGGTTCAATACCACCAACATCAACTATTTCATTCACTTCTGCTACTGTATAATCTGCACCCATTGCCATAATTGGATTTGTATTAATGGCTAAGCCACGATATTGTATATTTCCTAATCTATCTCCTTTATAACCTTTAATAAATGCAAAATCAGCCTTCAGTGGCAATTCAATTAAATACATTTTACCCTCTATTATAAGTTTTTGTTTACCTTCCTCAACTAAAGTACCTACACCTGTGGGTGTAAGTACTCCACCTAATCCAGAACCAGCTGCCCTAATTTTTTCAACAAGACTACCCATTGGAAAGTATTCAATTTCAATATCTCCGTTCTTAAATTGTTCAAGCGCAAGCTGACATGTAGCAGAATGAGCAGTAATTAATTTTTTAACTTGCTTGTTTTTGTAAAGCCTCGCAATATCAAAATCTTGACCAGGATAAGCATTAACTATTGATATTATAGTTAAATCCTTAACACCTTTTTCTACCAATTTGTCAATTGCTTTAAGTGGTGCTCCCACCCCTAGAAAGCCACCAAACATAATTGTCGCTCCATCGTGAACCTTTTCCATCACTTCATCTAAACCCATAACTTTATTCATGAAATTATCCCCTTTCACTAATAGTTTGTTATATAAACTTACACTTTTCTAATGCGTTTTACTTCATCAACCATACTTGGAAATATTACTCTTAAATGTATACTTAAACCGTATAGTTTCATTGTATACCTAAAAGGTGTACATTACAACCTTACTTCAAAATATTATTTTATATCTATTTGTCGCCATTTATCACTACTTCTATTTCTCCTGTTTCTGGATTCATAATGAGACCATGTACTTTTATATTTTCTGGAAATAGAGGATGACTTTTTATCATACTCACACTTTCTTTTATAGAGACTTCAACTGATTCAAATCCATGAAGCCAACTCTCAACATTAATTCCTCCATTGTACAATGTTAACAATGTTTCTTTTTTTATGCCCATCTCCATCATTTTAATAACAAGATCTGTTGTATCTAAATTACTCATTCCACAACCGTGGTGCCCTACTACAAAAACATCTTCCACTCCAAACTCATATACTGCAACCAATATACTTCTCATTACACCACCAAAATGGTGCATAACAGTTGCTCCTGCATCTTTAATTATTTTTGCATCACCATTCTTTATATTCATAGCTTTTGGTAATAATTCTGTTAATCTAGTATCCATACAAGATAATATCACCATTTTCTTTTTCGGTATTTTAGTTGTTACATATTTCTCATATTCTTTATTATTTATAAAATTTTTATTATGCTCCATTATTTTTTCTAATTTACTCATTTAGACCCACATCCTCATAATATTATTTATATATTTTAAGAAACTCAAAAGGAGTTTCTTCTATAGTTGTAAATTATACAAATTAAAATCTTTATTTGAATTTAATTAGATGATTTTAAAAATTTGTTATTATAATAATTGTATAACGTTTTCATATCTTCTATATTAATAATAGTATTTTTATAAAGCAGTTGATATCGGTTATTTAACATTTTTCATTATTCATTTGCACAACAGTTCTTACATCTCAAATTTAGCAAGCAAAATAGCGATAAATTTAGTTTAATATCATAAAGGAAGTCAAAGATTTCATCCACATGATTTTAATTATAGATTGGATTTCCATAAAAATATTTTCTGTAAATAATCATATCATCCTAAAAAATACCTTAAAATCTTATATTAATGAATAAGATTTCACGGTATATAATGTTTATCTTTTCTAACTTTCAAGATCTAATAAGAACTAACACATTTAAGATCATCATTATCTCATGACTATTTTTGAATTTGAGCTTGAACCGCTGTTACTGCAATAACATTAACTATATCATCCACACTGCATCCTCTTGATAAATCATTTATAGGCTTCGCAAATCCTTGACAAACTGGTCCAATAGCTTTTGCTTTAGCAAATCTTTGCACTAATTTATATCCAATATTTCCAGATTGTATATCTGGAAATATTAAAACATTTGCCTTTCCAGCCACAGTACTATTTGGTGCTTTTTGTTTTGCCACGCTAGCAACAATAGCTGCATCTAACTGAAGTTCTCCATCAATTTGTAAATCGGGTCTAGCATTCTTTGCTATTTCAGTAGCCTTCACGACTTTATCAACTTTTTCATGTTTTGCACTTCCCATAGTTGAAAAAGAAAGCATCGCAACTTTAGGTTCAAAACCACATAATAATTTTGCATTATCTGCAGTGCTAATAGCTATAGCTGCTAATTCTTCTGCCGTAGGGTTTATATTAACAGCAGAATCTGCAAATAAAAGCAGTCCGTCTTCTCCATATTCATCATGAGGCAATTCCATTATAAAAAAGCTTGAAATAACCTTAATTCCTGGTGCAGTTTTAACGATTTGCATTCCAGGTCTAAGTAAATCACCTGTATAATGCACTGCTCCTGAAACCATTCCATCAGCTTCTCCCATCTTAAGCATCATAGTACCAAAATACACACAATCCTTCATCGTCTCAGCTGCTTTTTCTATAGTCATTCCCTTATTTTTTCTTAATTCATAAAATTCCTTTGCATAAACCTCAGTTTTTTCAGAATTTCTTGGATCTACAATTTCTATACCGCTAATATTTACTGAAAGTTCAGCGGCTTTATTATGTATTATACTTGCATCACCTATTAATATTACTTCAGCTAATGAATTATTTTTAATAATTTCACTAGCTTTTATAGTTCTTTCTTCCTCGCCTTCTGGAAGTACTATTCTCTTTTTGTCTGCTTGTGCCATTTTGTGCATTTTTTCTATAAATGTCATTATTTTATCTCCTCTGAGTGAATATTTACCATGTTCTTCTTAATTACTTCCATTTCTTTCGCAATACATTCCATTGACTGCCAGAAACCGTATGAATTTTTAGAGATATCAACAATTGTATTAGTTATTAGCGTAATATAATTATTAAAATCTTTCAAAGTAGCATTAATCTGACCAACAGAATTTGAGCTATCATTTGACAGCTTTCTTATTTCATTAGCAACAACAGTAAAGCCCCTTCCATTTTCACCTGCTCTTGCCGCTTCAATCGCCGCATTAAGCCCTAGAAGATTTGTTTGATCAGAAATCCCTTTTATAAAGTACAATATTTTATTAGTACTATTTAGTTTAGATTTTATAGTTTCAGCATTTTCGGATAATGTATTTAATCTAGATGCTTGTTCTTCAGATGCAGTCGCCTGTTGTTGGACATCATCTGCTACTTGCTGTATACTAGACATTATTTCAACGATTGTTTTATTTATTAATTCATTTTTCATATATTGTTTAATTTGAGAAACAATGAATGAACAGGCTATTCTAGCAATAGGTTTCACAATGATAGGTTCCCCACTTATTCCAATAACACCTATTACCTTATTTTCATATACAATTGACATATTATATCCTGGCTTAGCTCCTCGAAGTTTCTGTGCATCCTCTGCTGAGATTGCAATCTCGAATACTTCTCCAGACATTATCCTTTTGGCCCCTTCATGAATTGTTCCAATACGTTCAATAGAAGTTGATGCGATAATTTCTCCACCGTCACCCATGATATTAACATTGCAATCTACTTCGGATGATATAGAAAATGCCAACTCTCTAATAAAATCGATAAGCCTTAACAAAATATTTGTCATACTAACCTCCTTCTCGTATAAATTTTCATTATTGACATGGTTAATAATGTTTCATTCTAAACAACCTGATCTTCTATTTCATAATTATCTTTTAATGTTCTCTCTGTTCTTTCCACAATTTTTTTCATTATAGAAACTGCCTCAATTGGATATTTCCCACTAGCTGTTTCTCCACTAAGCATAACTGCATCTGTCCCATCTAACACTGCATTTGCTACATCAGAAACCTCTGCTCTAGTGGGCCTTGGATTATTACTCATTGATTCTAGCATTTGTGTTGCAGTAATAACTGGTTTGCCTACCTTATTACACTTACGTATAATCATTTTTTGTACAAAAGGTACTTCTTCTAATGGTATTTCTACTCCTAAATCACCCCTTGCAACCATAATTCCATCGGAAGCTTCAATTATTTCATTAATATTATGTACACCTTCATGATTTTCTATCTTAGAGAATACGCTAATATGGCTCCCACCATTTTCATTTAATACCTTTTTAATTTCTAAAACATCTTGCGCATTTCTAACAAAAGAAGCAGCAACAATATCTACCCCCATATGTATACCAAATTTTAAGTCTTCAAAATCCTTTTCTGATATAGCAGGTAACTTAGTAACAACCCCTGGTACATTTACATTCTTATAGTTCCCAATAGTTCCTGTATTCTTTACAACACAATGTATCTTATTTTCATTTATTTCTTTAATTTCTAAACCTACCAGACCATCTGCAATTAGAATTAAATCTCCTATCTTTACATCTTTATATAGATCTGTGTAGCTAACAGAGCAAGTTGTTTCGTCTCCTATTATATCCTCGCCGCATAAAACAGTATAAAATGAACCTTCTACTAAAGTCACACTACCACTAGCAAACTTTCCTGTTCTAACTTCTGGTCCCTTAGTATCTAATAATATCTCTATAGGCTTGTTCAATTCTACTCTAAGTTCTTTTACTAAATTAATTTTACTTCCATTCTCCTCGTAGCTTCCATGAGAAAAATTATGTCTTGAAATATCCATTCCAGAATCAATTAATTTGATCATTACCTCTTTACTATCACTTGCCGGTCCTATTGTACATATAATTTTCGTTTTTCGCATATACATTTCTCCTATCTTTTTATTATAAATTTTAAAAATGTATCTGTATAAATAAATTTATACAGATATTTACCAATTATAATACGTTCATAAGTCTTATTATATTTTCAGCTGTCTTTTCAACGTTTTCCGGTCCATTCACTAGAGCTTCCTCTATAGAAGTTACTCCTTGCATGATACCAAATATTGAATCTATTCCACTTTCATATAATATATCTATGCCTTTACCAACTCTTCCCGCTAATGCAATCACTTGCTTATTGTGCTTACTAGCAACGGCTGCAACACCAAAAGGAGTTTTTCCATATTGAGTTTGGTAATCTATACTTCCTTCTCCAGTCCAAACCATATCTGCATCTTTTACTTTTTCTTCTAGTCCAGTATATTCAATTACCATTTCGATACCTTTTTTCAAAGTACCATTTAAAAATGCCAAAAGTCCAGCCCCAAGTCCTCCTGCTGCTCCAGCACCTGGTACA
>NZ_JAHLDU010000029.1 GCF_018861905.1 Clostridium sp. DSM 17811 | reverse complement strand
TTTTTGCATTTATAGGCGTAGCCTGCGAATCCATACCAATTTCGACGATCACAGATGCTTTAATTTTAGCCTTGCCACGTCTTTTCTTGAGCGTAGCATATAAGGATTTTACATTTAACTTTTTATCTTCATAACCGTAAAAAACTTTTGGCATAGCTTTAACCATAGCTATTGTATGAAATTTAAGTTCCAAAATTCTTATTAACGTTTTCGGATAGGTGAACCAACTATCGAATAAAACATAGGTACCGGGTATTGCATAAGCTGCCGCTTGTCGGTAGTAGGATTAATTGGACACATACGATTTTTCTCTTTTTCAGAACTTAACAATGTAAAAGCTAATGGTAGAAAAGTATTTCCATCAGACCAACCTAAATTAAGCATCCTGAAGCCTTTCTTGTATTTGCAATCTACATGATCGAAAACTTTTGCTAATAGCTCTACAGATTTACTTCTTGTCCTGCTATAAAATGAATCGTCAACGATTAAAACATTTACCCTATCCTTGGAGGTTAATGATTCAATGTCATTTTTAATTATTGAAGATGACAATAAGAGTAAAAATTTTCTCCAATTAAAATGTGTAGAATTTAAAAATCTATATACAGTATCTTTGGCAAATGAAGTTTCCGTATTTTTAGAATCTAATGTACGAAAGAGGTTTTTGCCTGTAAATACTAGTAGGAAAATGAATTTAAATATTGAATCACAAGGTACTCCTTTTTCTTTAGAAAAATTAGATTGCTTTAAAAGAGCATTAAATTTATTTTTCTAAAAAAAATTATCAGTTGTAGATTTAAACTGTTTTTCAGTGTCATTTTTTGTTATAATTGTATTCATGAAGAACATCCCCTTTTGGTTTTTGTTTGTCGTGATTCAATTATACCAAATAAGAGAATATTCTTCTATTTTTTGACCATAAATACTGAAATTACAGGCTACCGCCTAAATAACTCATGTGCGAAAGTTGAGTTAAATATAAAGCAGTCAACTTAGTGAGTCCCTTTAAATCATCTATATTACTTATCTGGAAATGTAACAATTACATCTGCTGCCACATTCACTTTTGACCATAAGGTTCCACGCCTATTATCTAAATTCCCACAAATTGCATTGAATAAACTCTCAGTATCATTCTTTTGTAAAACATCAGCCTTTTTAAATATGCATAAAAGCAACTCACCATCACCATTTACACTTGAGACCATATTATCATTTAGGTTTATTCCCTTATCATCCGTCGAGTATATAAAAAGCATCGCACTATACAATTTTATATTAGCACTAAACTTTGCCTGTATATGTGTGGTATTAACAGCTATATCCGTTGCCCCATTTTTAGGATTTGTTGAAACCACGTTTAGGGGTACCTCTACTTTTTCAGTTGAAAAGTGTAGTTTGTAATCCTCAAGGATATCGAGACTAGATAATGTGGTTATTGCTACTTTCATTTAAGTTATTATTATATTTGTTCTATAATAGTTACATCTAATTTTAAAAAGGCAAAATAAGAAACCTATTCAGCTTCTATTTTGCCTTTTTAAAATTAGATGTGCATTAATAGATGTGTTACTCTCAAAAGAACTATTGAGAGCAGTATTACTTCAATCATTTACACTAATAACTGTAAACGTTTCTGATTTTGTATCGAGAATATTTGTTGGATTATTTATTTCAATCAATTGAAATATAACTGTTGCTGTTCCTACTTTACCTGCTTTGATAGATATTTCATTTTGTCCTGTACTTGCAAAGCCTGATACACTTACTACTGAAGTGTTACTAGATATCGCTATTACCTTGTACGGAATATCGTTATTTGTAGTCATATCTATATTTCTCCCATATTGATCTTTAACAGTTAATCCCCCATTATCATATCCAAAGTCTGCATGTTGAATATCACCACTGGCAGTATTTAAATTTTCTTGCATAGTAGTTTTAAATTTTGTATTATCTAAAATTAATAAGTCAGCTACAGCAGGCTTTTGAATGTCAATAGTTATACTACTAATATGTCCTGATCGCGTCATTGCTGATATAACATCCGGCACAGAAACTATTCCATTATTAATAATTGGAGTATTTCTTACTGAAGCAGTTCCATCATCATTTTTAATAAATACTGCATTTGTTAATGTGACGAACCCACGTATATCGCTATATTTCGTTAATACAGCTCCATTTTGATCTTTTGCTATAAACGGAATATCATTTGATTCACCTGATACTATATATTGAGATGGAGTCATTAATGTAAATGTGTCTACTTCTGCTTGTTTCTTGAGTGTAAGACTTATTTGTGACGTTTTCCCTGTCTTAGTCGTAGCCGTAATTACTACTGGCATATCCATATAAATATTACCAGTAGGTATGGTTACTTTTATTGCTGCTTTTGTAGAATCTTTTGGATCCTGTACAATTTGAGCAATTAAATATGGATTTGATGCAGTCAATTGATTACTATTATTTAATATTAAACCATTCTTAACAGTATTATAATCTGTTGTAGGATTACCACTCATATCAGTTGCTTTATAAGTAGCATAAAATATATCTGTTGTATCCCCAGCGGTTAAAACTTTATTATCAGCATTTGTTAAAGCTAAAAGGTTTATATCACTTAATAAGTCAACTTGAGTAGATACCACGAGTGTTGCACTTGTCGAAACACCAGTAATCGAATCAAGACCATTTATTGTTATTGAAGGAATTTCCATAAAATCTAGGCCTGTAGTTGGTGTTATTGTAAGTAACCCTCTTGCTGTAGTAATATTACCTACACTAGTATTGAAAGTTATATTATTAGCCAGATTCGAAGTTGTTATATTATTTCCAAATTGGTCTAATATACTATAATTAGCATAACCAGTCTGGGTTATATTACTTCCAACTTTACTATTAGTAACTCCTAGTTTTGAAGAGGTTATATTGATTTCAGCTATTTTTTGTCCAGGTATAACAGCGGGCTGAATTTTAATAGTTATATAGCTTTTATGACCTGTTGCTGTCATTGCTGATATGACCTCTGGTACAGAAGCCGTACCTGTATTGGTAATTGGCATATTCCTTACTGAAGCAGTTCCATCAACATTTTTGATTAATATTGCATTTGTTAATGTGACTAAACCTACTAGATCCACATATTTAGTTAATATAGTTCCATTTTGATCTGCAGCGGTAAATAAGATATCCTTTGATTCCCCTGAAGCTACGTCTTCAGTTGGAGGTATTAATCTAAGTGTATCTAATGCTGCTTGTTTCTTAAGTGTAAGACTTATTTGTGAAGTCTTTCCTGAGCAGGTTCTAGAGGTAATTACAAGTGGCATATCTGCTGATATTGTATCAAGATAAGCTCTTACTGCAATTGCCACTTTTGTTGAATCTGTTGGATCCTGTTCAAGTCGAGCAGTTACATATGGAATTGATGTAGTAAAATTATTATTATCGTCTAATATCAGACCATTCTTAATAAAAGTGTAATTCGTTTTAGGGTTACCGCTTACATCTGTTGCTGTATAAGGAATATACCATATATCTGTCGTATCTCCTGCAGTTAAAACTTTGCCATTTGTATTTGTTAATGCTGAACCTAAAACCATATCGCTTAATGTACCAACTTGTGTAGATACAGTTAATGTAACACTTGTGGAAACTGTAGTGCTTTCATCAAAGGCATTTATTACTATTCCTGACGTAAATGCCATAAGATTCAGCCCAGCAGATGGTACTATACTAATTAATCCTGCTCTTGCTCCCATAGTACCTACACCAGTTTGGAAAGCTACGTTATTAGCTAAAGATGAATTCATTATATCATTTCCATATTGGTCTAATACAACATAAGTTGCATATCCAGTCTGAGTTATAACTCCTGCATATTTAGTATTAGCGATTCCTAAACTAGTTGAAGTAATATCAATCTTTGCAACTTCTTGTTGATTTATTACCACATTACTTGTTCCTAAATCTATAATATCATTCTTTACATTCACAGAATAAGTATCAGCATTTAGATTGTAGGGACATGTTAATGTAGCTTCCGTATTAGATGAATTCCAGGTAGCAATTGTTGTTACAGCTATTCCAGCTGTTCCTTTCACTACAAATTTAACTTTGCTTGTATCTGCTGGCGAGCTGCTGAATATCACTTTAAATCTATTAGCAGCAATGGCACTTAGTACACATATAAAATTCAGCATACAAATACTACCTAAACCGTTGATATTTCTAGTTCTATCGAATATGAATGTACCTTACATTTGTTGCTCTAAGGTTAAAATAATTTAAAACAACTCTAAACTTGTCCTATGAACATTTTTTATAAATTAGTTTTTCTTAAATAAACTGATATAAACGTTAATTAATAATTCCTTGCTTAATATAAGAGATTAATATCTAATATATATTAAGATTTAACACAGTCCTAAAAAAATATTAATAAAGATTGTAATTTCGCAGATGTAAAAGAAAATTAGGTCAAATTAACTACTCAACTATAAAAATGCTTTCTAAGTAAGATTTAGTTCACTATCTCAAATTTAGTTATTAACTTTTACGTTTTCACCGTCAATACCTACCCCTTTCAGATACAGTGCCTTTCCCTTCCTCGAATATTTTTATTCATTATTCCACATACGCTGATACTACTACGTTACAAGTATCAAATCAATAAACTTACTAAGTGAAACACTGATGTATATAAATAGTGGATTATGGTATTTAGACATCTATTTACTTACAATTCAAGCTATGTATTTAACTCGTTTTAAATACATACCATTTAAACACGTATAAACCGTTTTTAAGCGTTTTATTGATACGTTAACAATTATATTACCAACTACTGTTTCATAGCACCACAGCTAAATATAAGCTATGTTCCCAGAAAGACTAATATAGTGTTTATACAAAAATAATAATCCTGAACATATATTTATATTAGTGTATGTCTATTTAGTTAATCTCTAATTTGCCTAATTACATCCATTTTTTACTTAGCTTAATGATAATCTCTAAATGATATAAAAACATCTAACTATATAATATATAAATTTAGAATAACTAATTTCAATAAAAAAACAGATAGCTAAGTAATTTAATACTAACTATCTGTTGTAAATACTTTAATTATGCTTTTTATAAGTCTCAATTACCTAAAAATATTTTTAATTTTCTGTTCATAACCATACTTTTTAAAAAATTCAATAAATGCAATTGAAGCCATTTCCCTTTGCGTTATATGCTTTTCTATAGAAAATTTTGCAATTAAGTCTGAAACTGTATCAATCATGTATAAGGATTTAGTTATGTTCCTTCCCGCAACACAATACCTAGGCATATTATTTGCCCCACAATTTTCTTCTAACAATCCTTTTATCTGATCTTTATTATTTATTATAAAATTCAACATTTTTTCATTATCTAGTGTATCATGATCATTTTGATTTTGATTAAATTGAACTTTTTCATTTGGTCTTGTTACATTTTCATTTGATTTTTTATTTTCTTCTTGCTCTAAATTATAATTAATGGTGGAAACCTGCACATAATTTTTAATGCTGTTGTCCCAATTATAATTATGAATTTTCATATATTCTGCTAATTGGGCTACAGTTTTAAAACTTGTTATACCTAATGTGTCTTTTAAATTTCCATCATTACTACTTAAGTTATTTACTATTTTCCCAATTAATGTAGCTGCAGGTGGTGCATATATTTTACTTTTATCTTCTACTATTTTACTTTTAAATGAATTTTCCAATCCATTCCAACTATACCCATCTCTACTCATCACGCTTTTTAATGCTTTTGAATTTTTATACCCAAACATAGTTGCCACATCTTCAATTTTATATTCTTTTGTAGCATCCAGTATATCTTTTATTCTTTCATCTTTCTTTGTTTTAATAATAATAATAATAAATTAACCGAACTTCTTAAATTTTCTGCTATAGAGTGCAAATAAATAGATGTTGTTTTTACATCCGCATGCCCCATAAGTTCCCTTACATCCTGTATGGTCGCTCCTTTTAATAAAAGATTGGACGCAAAGGAGTGACGTAGCGAGTGGCAACTTATATCCTTATTAATTTCTGCTTTCTTAACAGCCTCTTTTAAGCATAAATTTATATATTGGTTGGAAACTTTTGCTGTAACCCTTGTAACAAAAAAATAATTACTGCTACTTTTCCTGTTATCCAAATATTCTATTAGTATAGTATAAAGCTTATTGCTAATAGGTATTTTTCTATATTTTTGGCCTTTACCGATAACATGTATTACCTTATCTTTTAAATCTACATCTTCCATTTTAAGATTTGTTAATTCGGAAATTCTTAGGCCAATGTTGTAAAATGTAGAAAATATTGTTTCATCAATACTTTTACTGTATTATCCAATACTTTTTCAAATTCAATTTCTGTTAGAAACTGTCTTCTTGCTTTAATAACTTTTATAGAATCCACATAAAAAGCTGGATTAATATTGCAAAATCTTTTTTTGCAAAGAAAATTATAAAAACTATTTAAAATGTTAAGTGCTCTTGCAATAGTAGCTGTAGCCAGTTTTTTATTTGTTTTATATTGAAGATATTCATCGATATCAGAATCAGTTACCTCATCTAATTCTGGCGGATAATTGTTTTTACCATCCCAAAATCTCATAAAATATGTTAACTCTTTTCGATATCCGATAACTGTTTGTGGAGATCTGTTAGTAATTTGAAAATTAGCAATAAATTTTTCGACTGCATTTGAAAAAAACATAAATATCACCTCATAATTTTTTTGGGCGATTCTTATGCTTACATAGATATGTTTATATTAAAGTTAACATATAATGTTTATTAATTCAACTTTTATTGTTGCACTAATTAAAATTAACCGTATAAACATCCTATAAAGATAAGAATTATTGTCGCTGTACTAATAGATAGCTATAAACTCAAAAAAATATAAAAAACGAGAGAATTATTTTTATTTATTTTCAATAAATACACTTGATACCCCTATAAATAATTAAAATTCATTTAGTAACCTTATAAAAGCAATAAAAGGGACTGCAAAAACAAAATAAATTACTTTATAAAATTCAACTGCTTCACTTTGTTGTTTTGTTAATAGAATATTTTTACCTTTAAAATATTAATCATATTTTATCCACCAATGTTTTAGCTTTAATAACCATTAATTTTCATCTTCTTTATTAATTTAATTTTTTTTATAAAAATGCCTCTATAAATAATTATTTAAATTATACTGTGTAAATCACGTTTTCTTTGATTTTATTAAAGACTTTTTCATTCAAAATTTTAGTTTTCGTTTTTAAATATATTGAATTGATTTCTTTCTTTTCGTTTTAATCTTTCTTATAAAGAAGCGTAAGACTAGATAATACAAATTAACATATATTATCCATACTAGCCATTAATACATATGATTTACCTAAAACTACGTCAATAAGTTCAACAACGTATAACATTTAAACCATTTCTTTCTAATTATTTATTCATTTAAATACAGTTTCTTATATTTATCTCGATACTATATATACAGACACACATTAAAATATAAAAATTTTGGCTATTAAAGGTCCAAAATGGGAGAAAAAAATAATGAGAATTCCGACTTATATCCTGAGTGGCTAATATAATTTGTAATCGTAAAAAAACAAAAAATGTAAATATGAAAAATTGATTGGGGATGGAAAAAATGATTACAAAGATATCAAAAATATTTAAAATCTCAAAGATATCAAAATTAATATTAATGTTAACTGTAACTTTCAGCTTAACAATTGGATTTGCTTCAGTTACTTTCGGGGCTACTGATCCCACTTTAAATGTTCTGCAAAAGTATAGCTTAGTTAACACTTATGTTATCACTAATACCAAAAATGGAGACAGTGGTAACTTACTAAATACCAAAGCTACAATAATCTTAGGAACTGATGTGCTCTCACCTTATATATTAAGTATGAGTGACTTTAAGGTGTCTGAGGGAACAGTGTCTAAAGATGCAAATGGAGTTTATACTCTAACAGATTTAATCAGTAGTACGGCTCCAAATACTTTTCATACTATAACTATTGAAAGAACCTTCACAACTGGAACTATCAATTATAATATAGATAAATCAACAATAACAGCTGCTTATAGTGGATTACCTAATTATACCGATTATTTAAAGGCTGCTGTAAAAATAGAAGTTAATGATGCAGGAATTCAGGCAAAAGCTAAGGCTTTAACTCAGAACATTACAAATCAATATGATAAAGCATTCGCAATATTTAAATTTGTAAATACTAGTATGACCTATGATTTAAATTCACCATATGCTAATACAGGTGCCGTTAGTGCATTAGCCCATAAAGTAGGTGTATGCGAAGATTACTCTGAACTATATGTTGCTTTATGCAGAGCTAGTGGAATACCATCTAGGACAGTTAGTGGATATAGAAATTGGAATGGTGGAAGCAGTACAACAATTGATGTAACATCTGAACGACATATGTGGGCTGAAGTTTACTTCCCTAACTATGGATGGACAATTGTAGAGCCCACAGTATCATTTTCAAGAGCACCATCAGATAGTGATTTACTAAACTATTTTGGAAAAGCTCTTACCCCAGCAGAACACATTGCAACTGGATATGATTATGTAGGAGGGACTTCCGTTTCATCAAGTTACGATCGTTCAACGGTTTATAAACCTTCTATAAGTACCGTAGGCACGGCTGCTTTATATGTAGTTGATACATCAAATGATGCGTTAGATGCGGCAACAAGTGCAGTAACTAAGGCAGAAACTTCTAAATCACAATCAGATTTAGACTCAGCAAAAGTTTTAGTAGTAGCATTATCCGATAGTACTGATAAAACATCATTATTATCTAGGATTGATGCATTACAAAAGACAATTAATGATTCTACAGCTAATAGTAATTCATTAGCAACCGCAACAAGTGCAGTAACTAGTGCAGAAACTTCAAAATTACAATCAGATCTAGATTCATCAAAAGTTTTGGTGGTAGCATTACCCGATAGTACTGATAAAGCATCATTATTATCTAGAATTAATGCATTACAAAAGACAATTGATAATTCTACAGCTAATAGTAATGCATTAGTAACGGCAACAAGCGCAGTAACTAAGGCAGAAACTTCTAAATTACAATCAGATTTAGACTCAGCAAAAGTTTTGGTGGTAGCATTACCCGATAGTACTGATAAAGCATCATTGTTATCTAGGATTGATGCATTACTAAAAACAATTAATGATTCTATCCAGATTGAATACCGAAATATAATTGAAGCTACTAGGCTTTCAGCAATAGCTTATCAAACGCCAACTAGAAATAACTATAATATAGCCTTGATTGCGGTTAATAATTTAAAAGATGGAACTAATAAATCATCACTACAAAGAATGTTAGTTTCAATTTTAAAAGTCATTGTAACTAATGAAACCAACGCTACTTCACAAGATGCAGCAATAAAAATTGCTACAAGCTCAGTAGTTAAAGCAGAAGGCAGTAATCTTCAATTAGATGTTAATGCTGCGAAAATATTAATTAGTAAAATGGTAACAAGTATAGAAAAATCAGATTTAACCAATAGAATAAATGCAGTACAAGTAATAGTCACTGCAAACATCAACAATACAGCTATAACAGTAGCTACAGTTGCAGTAGTTAAAGCTGAAGGTAGTAAACTTCAAGTAGATGTTAATTCCGCTAGAATATTAATCAGTAGGATAATAACAAGCACTGAGAAAACAAATTTAACCAATAGAACAAATGCTGTACAAATAATTATTACAGCTAATGTAAAGAGAGCCGCAATAGTATTAGCTACAACCTAAGTAATTAAAGCTGAAGGTAGTAAGCTTCAAGTAAATGTTAATTCCGCTAAAATATTAATCAGTAGGATAATATCAAGCACTGAGAAAACAAATTTAACCAATAGAATAAATGCTGTACAAGTAATTATTAAGTCAAATGTTAAGTAAAAAAAGAATCTTGGTTGGAATAAAGTAGAACCGTGTTGAACTATACCCCCTTAAGTGGACACTAAACTAAAAAGTAGTGTAGACTAAATAAGGGGGTTTTCTTATGGTCAAAAAAAGAATGTTTATTCTATTGAATTTGAAATTAATGTAATTGAAAGATACAATAGTGGAACTGAATGTGGAGTAAAGGCCCTTTCCAAAAACTTGGGTTTAGATTTCATAACATGATAACTCAATATCAAGAAAATACAATGAATTTGGAATAGCTCGTCTTGAAGATAAAAGTGGTAAAACCTCATCACCTATGTGAAGTCATCCCCAAAAACATTATGATTTTTCTGAAGAAGAATCAAAAGATGATGTGCAAGTTATTAAATGTATTGAAATGCTTTTTATATAAAGAATTATAGGAGATATGGTATAGGGAGAATTTTATGGGTTTGTTTATTAATGAAGCGAAAGTGCTGCCTCCCATCGACTACTTTATCAAAGTAGTCGATGGGAAGTTAATTTACATTACGGTGTTTGTTCCATCGCTTACAATTAAAATCTCCTTTCTATAATTTTTGCATTAAAAAAGACACTATTTCTAGTGTCCTAATTTTATAATTCTAATTTTTAATCGTTATAACTAAATTATCGGTGGTAGTTTTTTTATTTGAATCTGTGAACTGAGGTTTATAATTTGAATTATCCCAAGTATTCTTAATAGAATATAGAGTTGTTAATTCATTATTGCTACATTCCAAAGAAATTAAAGCAGTATTTTTACTTAAATCTAATGTTGTTAAGCTATTACTGTCACAGAACAAATAAGTTAATTCAATATTTTTACTTAAATCTAATGTTGTTAATTTATTATTGCTACATACCAACTGAATTAAAGCAGTATTTTTACTTAAATCTAATGTTGTTAATTTACTACTACTACATTCAAAATAAGTTAATGCCACATTCTTACTTACATCTAATGTTGTTAATTCATCACCGCTACAGTCAAACTCACTTAATGCACTGTTTTTACTTACATCTAATGTTGTTACTGAATAATTACCGCTACAGTATAAAGAAGTTAATGCAGTATTTTTACTTACATCTAATGCTGTTAAGTTATTTGAGAAACACTCTAAACTAGTTAATGCCACATTCTTACTTACATCTAACGTTGTTAAGTTATTTGAGTAACAATTTAAACTAGTTAATGATATAAAATACTCAATACCACTTAAACTACTTATATTTTTATCAGATACATCTAGTGTTTCTAAGTTTTTCACATCAGAATAAAGTATTGGTTCTGAACTAGTTTTTCCTATGAGAGTATATACTGCATTTCTAAAGTTTTCACCAGTAAACTTACTTGTTATATCTGTATTATCACTAATATTACTGGAAACATTTAATGTAGCTGATACAGTTATATTATTTGTATTCATTACTCCATATGGCATTGTTAATGTACCTGTAAATGTATATGTTCCAGCAACTGTTGTACTTGCTACCTTATTCCATGTTACATCTAAACTCTTAGTTGTTCCATCTGATAACGTTGCTGTTGCTGTTGTAGGTAATGTATAAGTATCACCTATATTCGTTGTTGTAGTAATTGCACTTACAGAACTAACTGTTAAATTTGCAACTGTCGGATTTGTTATAACTAAACTATCTGTAGTAGTTGTCTGACTTGAATCTGTATACTGAGTTCTATAACTTGAAGTATACCAAGTATCATTAATAGAATAAAGAGTTGTTAGCTGATTGTAACTACATTCTAAAGTTTTTAATGCTATATTCTTACTTATATCTAAGGTTGTTAGTTTATTACTATCACAATCTAAAGTATTTAATGCTGTATTCTTGCTTAAATCTAAGGTTGTTAGTTGATTAATAGCAAGACTTAAAATATTTAATGCTGTATTCTTACTTAAGTCTAAGGTTGTTAGTTTATTATTATCACAAGTTAAAGTATTTAATGCTGTATTCTTACTTAAATCTAAGGTTGTTAGTTTATTATTATCACAAGTTAAAAAAGTTAATGCTGTATTCTTACTTAAATCTAAGGTTGTTAGCTGATTATTAAAACAACCTAAACTATCTAATGCTGTATTTGTACTTAAATCTAAGGTTGTTAGTTGATTATTATTACAATCTAAACTACTTAATGCTATATTCTTACTTACATCTAAGGTTGTTAGTTGATTAGAATAACAATCTAAAATATTTAATGCTGTATTCTTACTTACATCTAAGGTTGTTAGTTTATTATTATCACAAGTTAAAAAAATTAATGCTGTAAAATTCTCAATACCACTCAGGCTACTTATATTTTTACCATCTACATCTAACGTTTTTAAATCTTTCACATCCGAATAAAGTATTGATTCAGGACTAGTTTTTCCTATCAGAGTATATACCGCATTTCTAAAGTTTTTATCAGTAAACCTACTTGTTATATCAGTATTATCACTAATAACACTGGAAACAGCTAATGTAGCTGCTACATTAATATTTTTTGTATTCACTACTCCATCTACAGTTGTTAAAGTCCCAACAAATGTGTAAGTTCCCCCCACTGTTGTACTTGCTACCTTGTCCCATGTTACAACTAAACTTTTAGTTGTTCCATCTGATAATGTAGCTGTTACCGTTGTAGGTAATGTATAAGTATCACCTACAGTTGCAGTAGCATTAATAGCACTAACAGAACTAATTGTTAAATTAGCAACTGTTGAAGTTGTATAATTACTCGTATCCACTGTTTGAGTAGCAACCTTATCCGTTTCTACTTTAACATCAGCCATTATTGTAGCAGCATTATTTTTGATATATGTTTTAATTGTTGTTGGATCTGTAAGGCTTACATTTGCTGTTTTAAGTAATTTAACTATTTCCCCAGATTGAGCAGTTAATATATCATTCGGATTATAGTACTTTCCATCAGTGCCTTCTTTTAAAAATACATCTTTACCACCGTCTTTTAAATCTGATATCAATGCTTTTATATCTTTTAATAAAGTGACATTATAGCTCTTTTTATTTGTAGTGTTTATAATATCGCCAGTTGCTGCATGAGCAACCCCGCCAAGTGATGATGATACAACCATTACAGCTATTATGAACTTTGACAACCCTGTATATAATTTTTTCTTTTTCATTTGTATTTAGCCCCCCAATATTAAATTCAATAATTCCATAATATATACTAACCTCATATGTAAGGATATTATTAATATTTATTCCATTATAATAACTTACTATGTAATAATCGGATAAAATATGAAAAACTTTAAGTTAAATTTTATAAGACAGCCTCTTTTTTACTTTTTAAAGGATAAAGGGTAAGTGATGGAACACATACCGTTACCTAAAAAACAGAACTACTTTATTTGCACCCTACTAGTACCATCTTTTTTCATTCTGTAAAAGTTAAGTTGGTCATATGTGTCATAATAAATCCAATCCCCTGTAACAGAAAATGCACTAACCGAATTATTAGTTAACTGCATTTTGCCAGTACCATCTTCTCCGATTTTTAACAAATTTCCATTGCTATAATTTTTATAATATATGAATCCATCATTAACGGTAAAATTATAAAAATTATCAGAAGATATCTTTGTTTTATTTGTTCCATCAATTTTAATTTTATAGGGTTTCCAATCATCGTCCCTATTCCCATAGTAAATCCATCCATTTTCAAAAATAGCATCGACCATATAATCATCTGAAATTTTAATTTTTCCAGTTCCATCTTTATTAACCCTATAAAAACTGTCATTATCACTTTTATTTATATAATAAATATAATCATCTTTAATAAAAATTGCATTTATACCATAATCCGATAATTTATCTTTTGAAACTATTTCTTCATTAGTACCATCAATTTTCATTCTATGTAGTGAGCCATCAATTGTAGTATAATTATTACTAAAATAAATCCAGCCATCTGAAATAACTATATTGAACATAGGTGTAAATTTTACTGCCACTCTTTCAGTTCCGTTAGTACGAATCTTATAATATTGATCGTAGCTACTATGATTAATATAATAGACGTAATCTCCCACTATTTTAAATCCAAACGACATGTTATCGTCACATAGTTTTTGTCTATTAACCCCATTTGAACCTATTTTGTATAATTTATTATTATCATCAGAATTGGTATAATAGATCCAGTCACCAACTATCACAATGTTTTTCATATTATCATCTGAAACTTTTATAGTATTAGTTAATGTAGTATTACTAATATATAAATTTCTGTCTGCACTATCATCTAAAAGAAATACAGAATCGTTATAAACATTATATTTTCTACTATTTGATATCTTTTGATTCTCATTGCCATCCTTTCTTACTTTATATAAACTATCATTGTCATCATCATTAATATAGTAAATCCAATCAGTACTTACATTAATTTTATCGTAACTTCGAGTTGATCTAATTATTGTTAAACCAGAACCATCTAACTTTGTTTTAACTAATCCTAAACTATTCTTAGAATCAATTCCATATATCCATTCGTTATCTATTCCACATATAATTAAAGCTGTTTCTCCTAATTTTACTTTTGAAATACCATCTAAATTGGCTCTGTAAAGATATGTATAATGGGAAATAGAATCTTCAGTTGAATAATATATATTATTATTATAAAAATAATATGAACTAATAGGATCATCTAAAACTTTTACATTATTAGTACCATCAACATTTACTCTGTAAAGCTTCATTGAATCTGCATAATTAATATAATAAATGTAATTGTTAATGACACTTAATGATTGATACTGACAAGAGCTTTTATCTAGTATTTTAATTTTATTAGATCCATCCAAATTCATTTTATATAAACTTACACTTCCACTAACTGAAAAATCTTGATAATAAACCGAACCATATTTAACTAATTCTAAAGAGGTAACATAATTACACAATATACTATTCTGTGTTCCATCAATAGCCATTCTATATAAATTACCTGATAAACCTGAAGGACTATAGTTCTCAGAACTCGTATAATATATCCACCCTGCATCAACTAAAAAATCACTAATTGTTCCTGTATTGCTAATATTGCTTTGAGTACTTCCATCTGCTGAAACAACTTTAATCTTGGGGTCTATTGTGTTTTTATAGTAATATACATTTTCTTTATCATTAATTGCAAGTTCATCTCTTGAAGAAAAAGTGCCTCCATTAACTTCACCGAGATATAATGGAGTATTATCTGCAGTAAGTGCATTAACAGTTAAGGTAGCTAGTACTGTTAAATTATCTGTATTAACTACTCCAGCAACCATTGTTAATACACCTGTAAATGTATAAGTTCCAGCTACTGTTGTACTTGCTACCTTATTCCATGTTACAGCTAAATCTTTAGTTGTTACATCAGATAAAATTACTGTTACTGTTGTAGGTAATGTATATGTATCACCTAATGTTTCAGTAGCGTTAATAGCACTAACTAAACTAACTGTTAAATTAGCAACTTTCGGTGATGTATAATTGCTCGTATCTACTGTTTGAGTCGCAACTTTATCCGTTTCTACTTTAACATCAGCTACTATTTTAGCAGCATTATTTTTAATATATGTTTTAATTGCTGTTGAATCTGTAAGACTTACATTTGCTGCTTTAAGTAATTTAACTATTTCTCTTGATTGAGCAGTTAATTTATCATTTGGACTATAGTACTTTCCATCAGTATCTTCTTTTAAGAATTGATCTCCACCACCGTCTTTTAAATCTTCTATTAATGCTTGTACATCTTTTGAAGAAGTAACATTATAAATCTTTTTATTCGTAGTATTTATAATATCTTCTGTTGCTGCATCGGCAACTCCGCTAACAGAAGTCACAATCATTGAAGCTATTATAAATCTTGATAACCCACTATATAATTTTTTATTTATCATTTGTATTTAGCCCCCTTATATTATGTTTTAACTCTGGATCGCTTCCTCTTGTTTTTGTAACTGATGGTATTAATTTTTTATTGCAACGTAAAATCTTTATAATTCAAATTGCTATAATAAGAACTCGTTGGTGAATAATCTGTAATTTTATTTCCACTTAAATATAACTCAGTCAAATTCGTAAGCCCCTTTAATACACCTATATTTGAAATTTGGTTATAATCTAAATACATTGTAAACAAATTAGTGAGTCCCTCTAGATCATCTATGTTGCTTACTTGATTATTGCTTAAAGCTAAAAAGTTTAAACTAGTAAGTCCTTTTAAGGCATCTACATTTGTTATTTCATTCATAGCTAAATTCAAATTTTTTAAATTTGTAAGCTTCTCTAAGGGGGTTATATCACTTACTTTTTTCCCATATAATTGCAACTGTTCAAGCTTAATAAATCCCTTTAAGAGATCTATATTGCTTATTTGATTGTTATCTAATCCCAAATTAAATATATTAGTAAGTCGCTTTAAATTGTCTATATTATTTATTTGATTATTCGATAAATCTAAAAATCCCAAATTAGTAAGTCCAGTTAGAGCATCTATATTTGTAATTTTATTATCAAGTAACACCAAACTAGTTAAATTAGTAAGTCCTTTTAAATCGTCTATATTACTTATTTGGTTACCATTTAAATCTAATATGGTCAAACTCGATAAATTTTCTATTCCTGAAAGATTGGTTATTTGATACTTAGAAGCATATAACTCCGTTATCTTATCTACATCACTTTTCATAATATCTCCAATTGGTTTATTTATATTATCTCTAACTGCTCGTTCCAGGTTTTTATCTTGGAACGTAACAATCGTACTGTTATCAATAGCTTTTGCTACTGTAAATGTATTTGAATTAACTACCGTTCCACCCTTATATGATAATCCATAAACCACACTTTGATCTGTTGCTGTTGCTACAACCATTGGCACTCTAAGTGTAGCTGTTCTCATTGTTGAATCCATTGTTATTCCTGTAGGAATTACTGTTGTAGTTACACCTCCAATTGTTTGAGTAGTAACAAAATCATATATGCTAGGTGTTTTGGCTAAAGCATAATCAAATGTAACAGATATTAGACCATTAAAAGCACTAGCTAATTGAATCTCTAAAGGATCTAATGTAAAATTTGGACTAAACAAATTTTTATAATATGAACTTGTTGGTGAATAATCTGTAACGTGATTACCATCTAACTGTAGATATGTCAGGTTAGTAAGTCCTCTTACGGCAGCTACATCACTGATTTGATTCCAACGCAAGTCCAACGTTGTTAAATTAGTCAATCCTTTTAATCCATCAATATTAACAATATTATTCCCTAACAAATTTAAGGATGTTAGATTCTTCAAATTACTTATTGCACTAATATCAGTTATGTTATTATAATACAAACTAAGATCATTTAATTGAGATAATCCCTTTAGTAAATTAATATCTTTAAAACCACACCTTGATAAATTAAGACTCTCTAAATTTGTTAATACACTTAAAAAACTAAAATCAGTAATTATTTTATTTGTCGGTGAATCGCCTCTTGACAAGTCCAAATATTTTAAATTTTTAAATTCCTTTATTATACTTGTATCTGTAAAATTATTTCCACTTAGCTCTAGCTCGGTCAAATTAGTCAATCCCTTTAAGGGGCTAAAATCCTGAATCATTTGTTGTTCTGAAGCATAATTTCTACCTAAACCAACAGTTTCTAATTTAGTTAATCCTTGTAGCGCAGTAATATCAGTGACATAATTACCTCCTAACCATAAATATGTAAGATTAGTCAATCCTTTTAATGGACTAATATCAGTAATAGTTTGCTCACCAAAACTTTCACTTCTACTTAAAGAAATACTCTTTAATCTAGTTAATCCACTAAGAGGGGCAATGTCTGAAATTTTTACTGGATAAAATTCTATATTCTCTAGATTTGACAATTTTTCTATTCCTGATAGATTTGCTATACTATTATTGTAATCTGTTAACGTAGTAATGTTGATAACATCGCTTTTAAAAATATCTCCAGTGGGTTTATTAATTGAATCTCTAACTACTTGTTCTAAATTTTCATCTGGAAATGTTACAATCGTACTACTATCTGTTTGACTTTCTACTATAAATGCTCCAGAATTAACAATCACACCACTTTCATATGATACTCCATAAAGTATATTTTGCTCTGTCTTTATAGGGTCTACCATTGGCAATATCAATGTGGCTATTTTCATGGTTAGATCAGTTGTTACAAATGTTGGAATTACTGTTACATCTCCATTTTCACTTTTTTGAGTTATAGCAAAATCTGATATGCTAGGCATAGATGTTAAAGCATTATTAAATGTAACATTTATTGTTCCATTAATCGCACTCACTGATTTAACGGCTATATCTGAAACTGATGTCACCTTTGTATAATTGCTGGTATCAACTGTTTGCGCCACAACATTATCAGTTGCTACTTTAACATCAGCCATCATTGCAACAGCATTATTTTTGATATATGTTTTAATTGCTGTTGGATCTGTAAGGTTTATATTTGCTGCTTTAAGTAATTTAACTATTTCTGTTGATTGAGAAGTTAATTTATCATTTGGACTATAGTACTTTCCATCAGTATCTTCTTTTAAAAATTTATCTCCACCACCATCTTTTAAATCTGCTATTAATGCTTGTACATCTTTTGAAGAAGTGACATCATAAATATTTTTATTTGTAATATTTATAATATCCCCTGTTGCTGCATGAGTAACTCCGCTAACTGATGATGACACAATCATTCCAGCTATTATGAATTTTGACAACCACGTATATAATTTTTTATTTAACATTTGCATTTAAGCCCCCTATATTATGTTTAATAATACCATAATATATAATAAACACATATATAAGGATATTATTAATATTTATTCCATGATAATAACTTACTCTGTAATAATCGTATATTGTATTACTTATTTTTATAGTTACATACAAACATTTCTCTAATACATTTAGAAACAATTAATAAGGATACTCACTTAATATGAGTACCCTTTCAATTTTACAATTTTAGTTTTTATGGCTAAGTTATACGTACTAGTTGTATGCGTTGAATCTATATTACTTTACAGCCTTGTATATTCAACATTTTTTTTATTTCTAATGCTTTTATTGTTTATTGAGCTATAAGATCTAATTCAATATTTGCATCGGATGCTGGTGATACCTTACCATCTGTTATTGTTATTGTCTTGATTATTGAACCAACATATTGTCCCTTTTCATCTGAAAAAGCAACTATATTATATACACCATCCACTAAACCGCCTATTAGGAACTTACCTTTATTAATAGATAAACTAATTAATAAACTACGATCTTGTGAGGATATAGACACGTTCCCAGCAGTTACTAGAGATCCATCTAAATTTTTTACTATTCCTGTGATCATTGGGTTAGTAAAATCTACCTCAACATTTGCATCTGTTGCTGGTGATACTTTTCCATCTGTTATGGTAATCATTTTAGTTATTGAATTTGTAAATTGACTATTTGCACGAGGATAGGCTGTTATATAATATATTCCATCTGCTAACCCACCTATTAAAAACTTACCATTATATATACTTGCACTGATCATGCCACCAGTTTTCGAATATACGGATATGTGTCCTGAAGTTGCTAGTGTTCCGTCTGGATTTTTTACTATCCCTGTGATCATTGGATTAGTAAAATTTACTTCAACATTTGCATCTGTTGCCGGCGATACTTTTCCATTTATTATTGTAATTTTATTCATTACTGAATTAGCATATTGACTGTCTCCATATGTATCAGCCGCCATATTATATACCCCATCTGCTAGCCCACCTATTATGACTTCACCATTATTTATCACTCCATAACTGCTACCTTGCCCAATTACAGAATATATAATTACAATTCCTGATGTTCCAGATGTTCCATCTGGATTCTTAACTGCTACAGTTATTAAAGGATTTGTAAAACTTAATTCTATATTATTACCTGACTCTGATGATATTACCCCTTTTGTTATTATAATTGATTTATATAATGAATTTGCAAATTGACTACCTTTAGGTTCAACGGCAATTACCTCATATGCCCCATCAGCTAGTCCTCCTTTTGTAAAGCTACCATTATTTATACTGACCTCGAATCCATCATCCCCATTTTGTGGCGTAATTTCTACACTTCCTACTGTTGCAGGTGTACCATCGGAATTTTTTACTGTTCCCGTTATAGTCGAATTAGCAACTGGAACCGTAACAATAAATGGAGCTGCGTTAACTATTGCTGCACTCTTGTATGATACTCCATAAACTATACTTTGTTCTGCTTCTGTTACAGCAACTATTGGTACTGTTAACGTAGCTATCTTCATTGTTGAATCCATTATTACTTTTGTAGGTACTATCACTTCAGTTCCACTTGTTTGAGTTACAGCAAAATCTGCTACTACAGGCGCTACTGTCAACGCATTATTAAAAACAACTGTAATTGAACCATTAATAGCACTTACTGTAGCTACAGTTGGTATTACTACTGGTGCGGCTACCGTTAATGTAGCCGATACGGTTACATTATTTGTATTTACTACTCCCTCTACCGTCACTAAAGTTCCAATAAATGTGTAAGTTCCTGCTACTGTTGTACTTGCTACTTTGTCCCATGTTACAGCTAAATCTTTAGTTGTTCCATCTGATAAGGTTGCTGCTACTGTTGTTGACAATGTATAAGTATCACCTACCATTGCTGTATCATTAATCGCATTAACAGAGCTAACTGTTAAATTAGCAACTGTTGGAGTTGTATAATTACTAGTATCTACTGTTTGAGTAGCAACCTTCTCTGTTTCTAATTTAACATCAGCCATTATTGAAGCCGCATTATTTTTTATATATGTTTTTATTGCCGTTGGATCTGTAAGACTTACATTTGCTGCTTTAAGTAATTTAACTATCACTGCTGTTTGAGCAGTTAATATATTGTTCGGATTATAGTATTTACCACTACTATCTTCTTTTAAAAATACATCTCCACCACCATCTTTTAAATCTGCAATTAATGCCTTTATATCGTTTGAAGAAGTGATACTATACATCTTTTGATTTGTAGTGTTAATAATATCACCTGTTGCTGCATGAGCAATACCACTAACCGATGATAATACAATCATTACAGCTATTACAAGCTTTGACAATCCCTTATATAATTTTTTATTTACCATTTGTATTCCCCCCTATATTATAATTTAATAATACCATAATATATCATAAAAACAAACATAAGTATATTTTTAATATTTATTCCAATAAAATTTGGATCATATTACTAATTAGAGATTATTTTATGATCTAAAGAAAATGCCTTTAATGTAGGATCAAAATATATATGCCTTATGTCTCCCTTTGTAAATATTCCATTTTCATATCTATTAGTACTATCCCATGTGGTATCTATTATTACCCAACGGCCATCCACAAAAGCTTCATTCCAAGCATGGTCTGGATTGGTATGATCAACAGTTTCCCAAGACTGAGACTCTACCCGTATAGCATATCCGGTAACCACTCTACAAGGTATCCCTGCCATTCTTATAAGTTCATTAGTTAATTCAGCATACCCCTGGCATACCGACATTTTATTTGTAAATGTACCATAAGCGTCAGTTTCGCCATAGTTCCCACTATAATACCCATCCATATTATAATAAATATTTTCGGAAACCCAATCATGGATTTTTAATATTTTATCATAATCAGATGATGTATCTTTAATAATATCGTCAGCTAATAGTTTTAGTTCATTTTCCTCTGATACATTATTTAAATCAGTATCTAAATAATATTTTGGATTTATAGCCAAATTTTTATTATAATTTGTATAGTTCGAATTATACATTGTCGATAGTGGAAAATACTTACTACCTTCTTGATTTTTAAAAGGGATGTTCCAATAATAACTCCAATAACTTGATTCATTCTTTGATTTAAAGTAAATGTTCACTTTATAATCTCCATTTTTAATTAAATTGTTAAAGGCAAATGTTTCATCATATGTTCCATCTGTTTTAACATCTTTCCATTGTTGCATTATATCATTACCAGCTTGATCCACAATTTCAAACATAAACGCAGTTTTATCCAAACTACACTGCCCTTTTACAGTTATTTTTTCATTATTAATAACTGTCATATCAACGTATTCTGATTTTAAGTAATCAGAACTTTTATAAGTCTTTAATCGGTTATTTTGAGCTAAGTCTGGATTTAATCCAACTGTAACATTAAGCTTTGCTTCTGGCATATTCCCTGTTACACCTTTTGGGAGTGTATAAATAGCTGTGAAACTATATGCTGCCGTTTTTGTTCCATCATAATCTGTACTTGACCATGTTGCATCTACTATTGCTGTTGTACCATCACTTAGATTTAATGTAATTTTTTCTGGTAATAAAAGATTATTTACTTCTGTTCCAAAACTTGCATTAATATCATTAATAGCGCTAACTGAACTAACTGTTAAATTAGCAGCTGTTGGTGTTTTATAATTGCTCGTATCCACTGACTGAGTAGCAATCTTATCTGTTTCTACTTTAACATCAGCCATTATTGTAGTAGCATTATTTTTGATATATGTTTTAATTGCCGTTGGATCTGTAAGACTTACATTTGCCGCTTTAAGTAATTTTACAATCTCTGCTGACTGTAAATTCAATTTATCGGATGGACTATAGTACTTTCCATCAATGCCTTCTTTTAGGAATACATCTGTCCCACCGTCTTTTAGATCTGATATCAAAGCTTGCACGTCTTTTGAAGAAGTAACATCATAAATCTTTTGATCTCCAGTGTTTATAATATCCCCAGTTGCTGCATGAGCAACGCCACTAACTGATGATGATGCGAGCATTACAACTATTACAAACTTTGAAAACACCCTATATAATTTTTTATTTGCCATTTGTATCCCCCCCTATATTAATATAGTGAATTCGGAAACCCTTAAGGCCCCCATATATCTCAATCCCGGAGGGTCATTTTTTTGCTTCCCCCCCAGAAATTCGAACAAAATTTTTATAGTTTATTATATTTAATAAAAAAACACTTGACATAGTTGGTAAAATTTGAAAACCATGCAATATGGTATTAATTACCAAATAGATTGTGAGGTGTTTTTTATGTTAGGTATCTGGCGTTCTCATGCTGAATATCAATTGTTTCTTATTAACAATTTGTTACCATTTTATATTAGTAATAAAATTACCGTGGAATTTTATTCTAAGGCTTTGAGCAAACTCTATATCCTAGATTTAGATATACTTAAAGTACTACTTAAACCACGTTTTTCTACTACTGGCAAACCTTCAAATCAACAACCTGAGATATTTCGCTCTTTTATTTTGATGTCTGAACTCCATTTTAACAGCATTTCAAAGTGGATAGAATTTCTCAAAGCTACCCCAATTTTATCTTATGCCGTAGGCGTTTCGCCCAGTAATATCCCTGGTGTAGGTAGTCATTATGATTTTATCACTAGGTTATGGCTTGAGAATTCTGACGTTGAACAAGAACGGCAAAACTCTCTTCATCCATTTAAGAAAAAGCCACGTAAGAAGTTTGGTAAAAACCAAAAACAACCACCACGTCATCCTGGTATTATTAAAAAATTTGTTGATCTAGCACTTCAAGGAAAATCTTTCGAAAGCAGACCAGAAAAACTGCTTCAACAAATTTTTGCTAAGGTTGCTGTAGAACCTTCCGCAAATGCCGGGCTCCTTGGTGACACAACTAAGCTAACTATATCTGGTGATGGCACTTGTATTAATACTGGTGGAAGTCCCTACGGGATTAAAATTTGTGACTGTGTTTCTAAAGGCATTTACAATTGTGACTGCCACCGAAGATTCTCTGACACAGATGCTCATCACGGCTGGGATAGTTATCACGAAGTTTGGTATTATGGACATTGTGGTTATTTTTTATCTGTCTATAATACAGAATTTAAAATGGATCTACCCATATATTTACGGTTAGTTGAAGCTCAACGTAATGATGGTGTTAATGCAATTGTTGCCCTATCTGAGGTTCGAAAACTTTATCCGATGTTCAAGTTTGATAAATTTCTTGGAGATGGTGCTCATGATAATAACCCTACTTATGACTTATTAGATGCTTGGAATATAACGGCCATAATTCCTTTAAATAAAAAGGGTTTAGGTAAATTTAAATATGAGCCTCCAATCAAAGTAGATAACAACGGTGTCCCAATTTGTTTAGGCGAAATTCCCATGATTTACGATTACTATGATAAAGTTCGCCACAGAATTAAGTGGCGATGCCCTTATGTTAAAGGGAAAATCGAGTTTTGTTATTGCAAGGACCAATGTTCACCAAGCGCCTACGGCAGAACCATTTATACAAAACCTAAATGGGATGTTCGTCTCTTTACTGTTATTCCTCGTGGCAGCGAGCAATGGCAGAAAGAGATGAATAAACGAACGGCTTCTGAACGTGTTAACAAAAGAATTCTTAACGATTATAATATGGAAGAAGCTCATTCTCGTGGTAAAAAACGTTGGTCTTGGTGGACTACCTTGCATTCTACTAATATCCACTTGGATGCAAGAATTAAAGTTTCAAAGTTTAACTTTATATCTCTTCTAGAAAAATTAGCTTTACAAGTAGCTTAATTTAAATAATTACCACCGTTTTTCCATATAAATACATTTTATAGGTCAGCTTTGCTATGTTCATTTTTATCAATTTACATTTTAAATAACAACAAATGAGCAAGTCTAATGAACCTACGGTTTAAAACACTTTTTCTTTAGACTTTGTTAAATTAGCGATTAGTTTCCGAATTCACTTTAATATTTAATAATACCATAATATGTCATAATGCATTTGATGCGATTAATTAAGGCTGCTCACTTAATATGAGTATTCTTCCCTGTTTATAATTCTAATTCTTAATTGTTATAACTAATCTATTTGTAGTTGTATGTGATGCATCTGTGTACTGAGATTTATAACCTGCAATATTCCATGTATCTCTAATAGAGTACAGGTCCATTAGTCGATTGTATGTACAATCTAATAAACTTAATGTTGTATTCTTACTCAAATCTAAGGTTGTTAGATCATTATACTGACTAAATAAAAAACCTAATTCTGCATTCTTACTTACATCTAATGTTGTTAGTTGATTACTATTACACCATAAAATTTTTAATGCTATAAAATACTCAATACCACTTAAACTACTAATATCATCGTCTTGTACATTTACTAATGCTAAATTTTTCACATCCGAATAAAGAATTTTAGCAGAACCATTTTTACCTATCAATGAATATACCGCTGCTTTAAAATTTGTATCCGTAAACTTATTTGTTATATCTGTGTTATCACCAATATCACTAGCGATAATTAATGTAGCTTGTACATTAACATTATTTGTATTTACTACTCCATCTACCATTGTTAATGTACCTGCAAATGTGTAAGTTCCAGCTACTGTTGTACTTACTACATTATCCCATGTTACAGCTAGCTCTTTACTTGTTCCATCGGATAATGTAGCCACTACTGTTGTAGGTAATGTATAAGAATCACCTGCATTTGCAGTAGCATTAATAGCACTAGCAGAACTTACTGTTAAATTAGCAACTGTTGGTGTTTTATAATTGCTCGTATCCACTGTTTGATTAGCAACCTTATCCGTTTCTACTTTTACATCAGCCATTATAGAAACCGCATTATTTTTGATATATGTTTTAATTGCTGTTGGCTCTGTAAGGCTTACATTTGCTGCTTTAAGTAATTTAATTATTTCTGCCGATTGAGCAGTTAATATATTATTAGGATTATAGTATTTATCATTACTATTTTCTTTTAAAAATACATCTCCACCACCATCTTTTAAATCTGCAATTAATGCCTTTATATCGTTTGAAGAAGTGATACTATACATCTTTTGATTTGTAGTGTTTATAATATCACCTGTTGCTGCATGAGCAACACCACTAACCGATGATGATACAATCATTAAAGCTATTACAAGCTTTGACAATCCCTTATATAATTTTTTATTTACCATTTGTAATCCCCCTATAATTTAAAATATAATTTATTCGTTATAATCAATATGATTAATCTAATCATATAAATAAATTACTATTTTGTATATATTAAGTAATTTAAATATAATGTTTAAATATCCTTTATTCTTATGTTTTATAGTCATTTATCAACATAAATTAAAAAAGGAGAACCTACAATTTAAATATTGTAAATTCCCTTCATATAAATAATATACTTGTATTATTTGTGTAGTCGCACTTATATCTACGGCTTTAATCAATAATCAAAGGGATGCCCATACCAAGGAACTTTATCTGTCGCTACTTTAACAGCCGCCGTTATTGCCTTAATGTTGTTTCTGATATATGTTGTAATAGCTATTGTATCTGTAAAACCTACATTTGCTGCTTTAAGTAATTTAATTATTTCTGCTGATTGAGTGGCTAATATATCATTCGGATTATAGTATTTCCCATTACTAGCTTCTTTTACAAATATATCTCCACCACCATCTTTTAAATCTGCAATTAATGCCTTTATATCGTTTGAAGAAGTGATACTATACGTCTTTTTATTTGTAACGTTTATAATATCCCCTGTCGCGGCATGAGCAACTCCACTAACTGATGATAATGCAATCATTATAGCTATTACGAACTTAAAAAACTCTTATATTTTTTTTGTTTAACATTTATATTCCCCCCCTATAATTTAAACAGTAACTTATCCATATTAAGTAAATTTACAAAATTGCCAAGTTACATCAGGCATTAACTCAGCAGTTTGAATATTTTTATTATTTTTTATATCTTGAATTTTAGTTAATATACTCGTCAATTAATTGTGATAATTAAGTCTTATTTGATTATTTATTAGTGTAGTTACTGTTAATGTAGCTGATGCAGTTACATTATTTGTATTTATTACTTCATCAACCATTGTTAATGTACCTGTAAATGTGTAAGTTCCTGCTACTGTTGTACTTGCCACCTTGTCCCATGTCACAGCTAAATCTTTAGTTGTTCCATCCGATAATGTTGCCGTTACTGTAGTTGGTAATGTATAAGCATCTCCTACACCTATTGTTTTTGTAATGGTAATAGCTCTTAATGGACTAACTATTAATATAACATGGGGTACTACTATTAATGTAACTGTCGCTGTTATATTATTTGTATTTACTACTCCATCAGTCATTATTAATGTACCTGTGAATCTAGATGCTCCAACTATATTATCAACTACTCTTTGCCATGTTACAGATAAGCTTTTAGTTGTTCCATCAGATAAAGTTGCTATTACTGTTGTTGGAAAATTAGAATTAAGGTAAAGATTGCTTATTTTCTGCACAGATACCACTACTCTGCTTGCTTCATTAACAATTACATTGGCCTGTACTTGATAATTGCCATAATCAGCAAGTACCCCCTTAACGGTAACTGTACCCGCTGTAGCATATGTTCCTACTGTTGTAGCTGCCGCATCCCAAGTAATTGCTGCCGATGTAGTAGCTCCATTGCTTAATGTAGCAATTACTTTAGTTGGTAATGTTGGCACAGTTCCAACTGTTGTACTTATAGTGCTAATAGTACTTACAGAAGTTACTGTTATTGCTGATGCTGTTGTATAATTACTTGTATCTATTGTTTGTGTAGCAACCTTCGCTGTTTCTGTATTAACTGAAGTCATTATATCAGCAGCATTATTTACAATATACGCCTTAATCGCTGCTGCATCTTTAAGATCTATATTTCCTGTTTGAAGTGATTTAACAACTGCTGTTTTCTGTGCAGATAACTTATCAGATGGATTATAGTATTTTCCATTGCCATCCTCTTTTAAGAATGTATCATTACCACCATCTTTTAAATCTGCTATCAAAGCTTGTATCTCTTTCGAAGAAGTAACATTATACATCACTTTATTTGTAGTGTTTATAATATCACCTGTTGCTGCATGAGCAATACCACTAACTGATGATGATGCAATAATTACAACTATTACAAACTTTAACAATCCTTTAAATAATTTTTTATTTACCATTTGTATTTACCCCCTTATATTATGATTTAATAATACCATAATATATCATTAAAACAAATATAAGGATATTATTATATTTATCTTAATAAAATTTGGATCATATTCCTAATTAGAGATTATTTTATGATCTAATGAAAATACCTTTAATGTAGGATCGACATATATATGTCTTATGTCTCCCTTCATAAATATTCCATTTTTATATCTATTAGTACTATCCCATGTTGTATCTATTATTACCCAACGGGCATCCACAAAAGCTTCATTCCAAGCATGGTTTGAATTGGTATGATCAACGGTTTCCAAAGACTGAGGATCTACCCATATAGCATATCCTGTAACTACTCTACAAGGTATACCTACCATTCTTATAAGTTCATTAGTTAGTTCAGCATAACCCTAGCATACCGACATTTTATTTGCAAATGTGTCATAAGCGTCAGTTTTGCCATAGTTCCCGCTATAATACCCCATCCATATTATAATAAATATTTTCGGAAACCCAGTCATGGATTTTTAATATTTTATCATAATCAGAAGGTGTATCTTTAATAATATCGTCAGCTAATAGTTTTAGTTAATTTTCCTCTGATAGATTATTTAAATCAGTTTCTAAATAATCTTTAGGGTTTATAGCCAGATTTTTATTATAATATGTATAGTCTGTGTTATGCATTGTCGATAGTGGAAAATACATACTCCCTTCTTGATCAAATTGCAACATTAAGCTTTGCTTCTGGCATATTCCCCGTTACACCTTCTGGGAGTGTATAAATAGCTGTGAACCTATATGATGCCGTTTTTGTTCCAAAAAAACCTGTACTTGACCATGTTGCATCTACTATTGCTGTTGTACCATCACTTAGATTTAATGTAATTTTATCAGGTAATGAAAGATTATTTACTTCTGTTCCAAAACTTGCATTAATATCATTAATAGCGCTAACTGAACTAACTGTTAAATTAGCAGCTGTTGGTGTTTTATAATTGCTCGTATCCACTGACTGAGTAGCAATCTTATCTGTTTCTACTTTAACATCAGCCATTATTGTAGTAGCATTATTTTTGATATATGTTTTAATTGCCGTTGGATCTGTAAGACTTACATTTGCCGCTTTAAGTAATTTTACAATCTCTGCTGACTGTAAATTCAATTTATCGGATGGACTATAGTACTTTCCATCAATGCCTTCTTTTAGGAATACATCTGTCCCAGCGTCTTTTAGATCTTATATTAATACTTGCACGTCTTTTGAAGAAGTCACATCATAAATCTTTTGATCTCCAGTGTTTATAATATCCCCAGTTGCTGCATGAGCAACGCCACTAACTGATGATGATGCGAGCATTACAGCTATTGCGAACTTCTAACTATGAAGGATACTCACTTAATATGAATATCCTTCCCAGTTTATAATTTTAATTAATCCTCAGGTAATACAATAAATTTATAAGTGCATACAATGTCCTTATTGTCATAAAAATTTATTGTATCACCATTAACTATAGGATACATTGTATCAAGATCTACATTCTGTGTTCCATGATATACCATAGCACCTAAAGTTCCATTTAAAACTAGATCTAATTCAACTGGAACAAGGTTTACTGGTGAATTAGCTTTTAAAGTAATAGTTTTAGCTGCATTGTCTATGCTGCTAATATATTGATTGATTTTTAATTTTTCATTATGATACTCTGAAAAATCTAACAAAATATCAGACTGTATGCTTTTATCTTTTACAATAACTGGAACAGTTATTGTAGTTGGATTATTTGCGTAATTGGTCATCCCATCTGGCAAATCAAATGACCCTGTAAATATATAAGTCCCAGGGGTAGTCGAGTCATAAGGTACTCCTGACGTTGTACCATTATCCCATGTTGTACTTACTGTAGCAGATCCAGGAAATCCATTTGAGAACATATTTATATCTATATTATTAGGTAATCCTATATTACTTTGTATTGTGTTAATTTGTACTGTTATCGGACTTAGAGTTGCTGCTCCCATAAAATTAGATAAAACTGTTGTGTTATTTAATGTGAAATCTTTCCATTTAAGATTATCATAATACGAACTAACTGGAGAATAATCTGTGATTTGATTAATTCTTAAGGACAATTCAGTCAGGTTAGTTAATTCTCTTAAATCTTCTATGTTACTAATTTGATTATTACTTAAATCTAATGAAATCAAATTAGTCAATCCTTTTAACGGTTTTATGTTACTAATTTGATTACCTGCTATACTAAACTCAGTTAATTTAGTCAATGCTTGTAAAGGTTCCAAGTTGCTGATTTTATTTGAGTTTAACTCCAAAATTGTCAAGTTAGTTAAATTTTCAATTCCTAAAATACTTGTTATACTTTTTGTAGAAGAAACACTCAATTCTGTTATCTTATCTACATCACTTTTTAAAATATCTCCTGTAGGTTTATTTATAGTATCTCTAATTACTTTTTCAAACTCTTTATCTGGGAATGTAACAATATTACTAGTATCAATAACCACTGGAACCTTTGTATAATTGTTCGTATCCACTGTTTGAGTAGCAGCCTTATCTGTTTCTACTTTAATAGCATCCACTATTGTAGCCGCATTATTTTTGATATATGTTTTAATTGCTGTTGGATTTTTAATATCTACATTTGCCGCTTTAAGTAATTTTGCAATCTCTGCTGACTGCAAATTCAATTTATCAGATGGACTATAGTATTTTCCATCACTACCTTCTTTTAAGAATACATCTGCCCCACCATCTTTTAAGTCTGATATCAATGCTTGTACATCTTTCGAATAAGTTACATCATAAACCCTTTCATTTGTAGTATTTATAATATCGCCAGTTGCTGCATGAGCAACCCCACTAACTGATGATGATGCAACCATTACAGCTATTACAAACTTTGATAACCCCGCATATAATTTTTTCTTTTTCATTAGTATTTATCCCCCTATATTATAATTTAATTATTTCATAATATGTTATAACCTCATATATAAGTATATTATTAATATTTATTCCATAATAGTAACTTACTCTGCAATAATCGGATAAAATAAGAGAAACTTTATAAGCAATAATAAATAAAGCCTAATGTAAAAAATAAGGGTACTCACTTAATATGAGTACCCTTTACAGTCTAATTCTAATTTTTAATTACTATAACTAATGCAAACTTTGAAAATCCCATAGATATTTTTTTATTCACCATTTGTATTTTATAATTGTAATCCTCTCTAAAATGCATGTACTTACATTAGTTTATATTAAACATAATATTCATTTTGGCTGGTTATATTTCTTATTATATCGTAAAGTCTTTGTATAAAATATTATTATAAAAAGAACTAATTGAAGTATAATCGGTGATTTGATTGCCATCTAAATATAACTCAACCAATTCTGTCATTCCTTTTAAAGGTTCTATGTTGTTTAATTGATTGCCAGCTAAATTTAAATATATCAAGTTAGTCATTCCTCTTAATGGCTCTAGATTATTTATTTGATTGTTAGATAAATTTACACTTTCTAGGTTAGTCAATCCTCTTAACGGTTCTACGTTACTTATTTGATTGTTAGATAAATCTACACTTTCTAGGTTAGTCAATCCTCTTAACGGTTCTACGTTACTTATTTGATTGTTAGATAAATCTAAACTATTTAATTTAGTGAAATATTCCACTCCTGAAATATCTGTAATGTTGCTATCACTTGCATCTAGCTCCCATATAGTATTAACATCCCCCTTAAAAATATTTCCATTAGGTCTTCTTATAATATTCCTTATGGATTTTTCCAAGTTTTTATCTGGAAATGTAATAACTGTTGCATCAAATGTATCTGTTAAATTAAAATCCACTTCTGTCAAACTGTTATAAAAAGATTTAACTGGACTATAATCATTAATCTGATTAGTACTTAATCTCAATGAAGTCAAGTTAACCAATCCTGCTAAGGGTTCTATATTAATGATTTGATTACTATTTAAGTTCAAAAGAGTCAAATTAGTTAATTTTGTTAAAGGTTCTATATTGTTAATTTGATTATCAGCTAAGCTAATACCCGTTAAATTAGTCAACTCGCTTAAAGGTTCTATGTTTGTAATTTGATTATCAACTAAACTAAGACCCTTTAAATTAGTTAAGTTCCTTAAAGGTTCTAAGTTTTCAATTTTATTATGAGATAGATCAATATCTGTTAAATTACTTAATCCTTTTAATGCACTTATGTCAGTTATATTATTATATGGCAAATTAAGTTGTGTTAAATTGGTTAATCCTTTTAACGCACTTATATCAGTTATATTAGTTCCAGTGCCTTCACCTGACTTCATGATAGTAAATCCTAGATCAATTTGTGTTAAATTTGTTAATCCTTTTAATTGACTTATATCATTTATATTAGTATTGTGTAGAAAAAGAACTTTTAAATTTGTTAAGTATTCTATACCACTAATATCTGATATTATTGGTTGCCCTATATTTCCCCCAACATAACCTATATCAGTGATTTTTTCAACATCCCATTTATATAAATTTCCTGTAGGTTTATATATAGCCTCTCTAATTAATTGATCAAAGACCTTATCTGGAAATGTAACAATTGTATTGATGCCAGTTCCGCCTTTTATAGTAAAAGCTACTGTTTTAAATGATGCTTCGTTCTTATATGATACTCCATAAACTACACTTTGGTCTGATGAGGTTGTAGCTACTGTAGGTATAGTAAATAATAAATTATTTTTTGAATCAACATAAAAACCCTCAGGTACTACAGTAGTTGCTGCTCCATCACCTATTTTTTGTGTAATAACAAAATCTTCAGCCTCTGGTTCAACTGTTGGCGCTCCATTTAATATTACGTTTACTTTACCATCAGTAGCACTTACTGACTGAACGGATACTGGAGTAATCGTAAGTGTCCCATATTGTCCCAAAACTACTTCTTCAGTTTTAAGAACTGTACCATCTACATCTAATAATTTAACGGTTACTATATCACCTGTTACTTTGGCTGGAAAAACTATTGTATCTGACCCAAGTACTGCCTGAGCTGATATTTTTGTTACGCCATCAAATAATTGGTATTTCGTAGCCGTAGCAAAGTTTTTAACACCATCCGTTGTTAACTTTAAATTTGCTATTGCTCCAAACGAATTTGGTCTAATATTAGTGGAAAATATATTTACTTTTGTGCTTACCACTGGATTAACTGTAACTTTAACACTAACAGACTTCTGAGCATCTGTTAACGTCCATGTCTTTCCTGTTGGAACTGATAATATACCGTCCACTGTTACAGTACCAGCTACTGTTACATCAGGTATGTTTGTCCATGTTTCATTGGCAACATCTGTTGTTCCGTCACTTAATGTGACAGGTACTGTTGTTGGTAATATTGGGGTAGTTCCTACTATAGTAGTTATTGGACTAATATCACTTATTGAATTAACTGATACATTAGAAACTACTGGAGTAACTTTTGTATAATTGCTTGTATCCACTGTCTGCGTAGCAACTTTATCTGTTTCTACCTTAACGTCAGCCACTATTTCAGCAGCATTATTTTTAATATATGTTTTAATTGCTGTTGAATCTGTAAGGCTTACATTTGCTGCTTTAAGTAATTTAACTATCTCTGCTGTTTGAACAGTTAATTTATCATTTGGACTATAGTACTTTCCATCAGTGCTTTCTTTTAAAAATTGATCTCCGCCACCATCTTTTAGATCTGCTATTAATGCTTGTACATCTTTTGAAGAAGTGATATCATAAATATTTTTACTTGTAGTATTTATAATATCCCCTATTGCTGCATGAGCAACTCCACTAAGAGATGGTGATACAATCATTAAAGCTATTACGAACTTTGACAATCTTTTATATAATTTTTTATTTACCATTTGTATTTATCCCCCCTATATTATGATTTAATAATACCATAATATATTATAAAAACAAATATAAGTATTTTGTTGATATTTATCCCATAATAATTTACTCTGTAATAATCGGATAAAGTAAGAAAAACTTTACTAATCAATAATTTATTTAGTAATAGGATTGGTAATAAATCCATACTTTCCACCAACTTGTACTACAGCTAAACCTTCATTAAAACAATCTAAATCGCTAAATTGAGGCTTAATTATATAATTACCCGTCATGTCAATAACTTCCCATTCACTACCTACCTTTACACTAGCTAACCTCTCTCTAAAAGACCATACTTTATCAAATTGAGGCTGGATAACTATTTTACCCGTTTTATCAATAAACCCATATTTATCATCGAGTTTAATCTGTGCTAAACCCTCACTAAAATTTCCAATATAATCAAATTTAGGACTAATTATAAAACTACCCGTTTTATCAATTACACCATATTTAGTATATGGCTGTTCTCCATTTCCAACTATAGCTAAACCTTCACTAAATTCCACATAATCAAATTCAGGTTTATTAATTTCTTTAGTAAATTCTTCTATATTATATTGTTTATCTTTATAGTTATTTCAAATTAGTAAGAGTATATATCAAAACCCAAAATATACCCTTATTTTATACATCCTTCTAATATTTAATTGTTATAACTAATATATCCGTGGTAGTCTGGGTTGAATCTGTATACTGATCTTCATAATCTGTATGAAACCAAGTATCTTTAATAGAGTACAGTACTGTTAGTTGATTGAAAAAACACTGTAAACTGGTTAATGCTATATTCTTACTTAAATCTAAGTTTGTTAGTTGATTCATAGAACAATCTAAATCAGTTAATTCTATATTTTCACTTAAATCTAAGGCTGTTAGTTGATTAGCACCACAGAATAAACTAGTTATTTGGATATTATTACTTAAATCTAATTTTGTTAGTCGATTGCTACTACAGAGTAAACTAGTTAATCCCATATTTTTACTTACATCTAAGTTCGCAAGTTGATTACCACCACAATCTAAACTATCTAATGCAATACTCTTACTTACATCTAAGTCTATCAGTTGATTAGCTTGACAACCTAACTCAGTTAATGCTGTATTCTTACTTACATCTAAGGTTGTTAGTTGATTACTATGACACTCTAAACTAATTAATGCAATATTCTTACTTACATCTAAAATTGTAAGTTTATTATAACCACAGACTAAACTATCTAATTCGATATTCTTACTTACATCTAAGTTTGTTAGTCCATTATTATGACAATCTAAATTAGTTAATTCTGTATTCTTATTTACATCTAAATTTGTTAGTTGGTTATTATAACAATCTAACTCAGTTAACGCTGTATTCTTACTTACATCTAAGTTTGTTAGTTGATTATTATGACAATCTAAATTAGTTAATGCGATATTCTTACTTATATCTAAGTTCTTTAGTTGATTTTTAGAACAATTCAAATCAATTAATGCTAGATTCTTACTTACATCTAAGGTTTTTAGTTTATTTCCATTACAATCTAAGGTAGTTAATGATGTAAAATATTCAATACCACTTAAACTACTAATATCCCTATAGCCTAGGTTAATATCAGTTATATTTTTTAAATCCGAATAAATTATTTTATCAGTATTTTTTTTACATATATAATCATATACTTTAGCTTTAAATTTTGCATCAGTAAACTTACTTGTTATATCTGTATCATCACTAATAGCACTGACAACAGTTAATGTAGCTTGTACTGTTACATTATTTGTGTTTCCCACCCCATCAACCATTGTTAACGTACCTATAAATGTAAATGCTCCTGATACTGTTGTACTTGCTATTTTATCCCATGTTACAGCTAAACTCTTAGTTGTTCCATCAGATAAAGTTACTATTACTGTTGTAGGTAATATATAAGTGTCACCTACAGTTGCTGTATCATTAATATCACTAACCGAATTAACTGTTAAATTAGCAACTGTTGGGGTTATATAGCTGCTCGTATCCACTGTTTGCTTAGCAGCCTTATCTGTTTCTACTTTAATGGCTGCAACTATTGTAGCCGCATTATTTTTGATATATGTTTTAATTGCTGTTGGATTTTTAATATCTACATTTGCCGCTTTAAGTAATCTTGCAATCTCTGCTGACTGTAAATTCAATTTATCAGATGGACTATAGTACTTTCCATCACTACCTTCTTTTAAGAATACATCAGTCCCGCCATCTTTTAAATCTGATATCAATGCTTGCACGTCTTTCGAAGACGTAACATTATAAACTTTTTTATTTGTAATGTTTATAATATCCCCTGTTGATGCATGAGCAACTCCACTAACTGATGATGCAAGCATTACAGCTACTACGAACTTTGACAACCCCATATATAATTTTTTATTTATCATTTGCATTTGCTCCCCCTATATTGTATTACTTGTTTTTATAGTTACATAAAAATGTTTTTCTAATACATTTTATGCAATTAATTAAGGATACTCACTTAATATGAGTATCCTCCCCGGTTTATAATTTAAATTAATCCTCAGGTAATACAATAAATTTATAAGTGCATACAATGCCTTTATTATTATAAAAATTTATTGTATCATCATTAACTATATGATACATTGTATCAAGATCTACATTCTGTGTTCCATGATATACCATAGCACCTAAAGTTCCATTTAAAACTAGATCTAATTCAACTGGAACAAAGTTTACTGGTGAATTAGCTTCTAAAGTAATAGTTTTAGCTGCATTGTCTATACTGCTAATATATTGGTCAATTTTTAATTTTTCATTATGATACTCTGAAAAATCCAACAAAATATCAGACTGTATGCTTGTATCTTTTATGGTAACTGAAACAGTTGTTGAAGTTGGATTATTTGCGTAATTGGTCATCCCATCTGGTAAATCAAATGTCCCTGTAAATATATAAGTCCCAGGGGTAGTCGAGTCATAAGGTACACCTGCCGTTGAACCATTATCCCATGTTGTACTTACTGTAGCAGATCCAGGAAATCCATTTGAGAACATATTTATATCTATATTATTAGGTAATCCTATATCACTTTGTATTGTGTTAATTTTTACTGTTATCGGACTTAAAGTTACTGCTCCTGCAAAATTAGATAAATCTGTATTATTTAATGTGAAATCTTTCCATTTAAGATTGTCATAATACGAACTAACTGGAGAATAATCTGTAATTTGATTCTCCCTTAAAGTCAAATCAGTCAGGTTAGTTAATTCTCTTAAATCTTCTATGTTAATAATTTGATTTTTACTTAAATCCAATGAAATCAAATTAGTCAATCCTTTTAAAGGTCCTATGTTAATAATTTGATTATCACTTAAATCCAGCGAAATCAAATTAGTCAATCCTTTTAAAGGTTCTATGTTACTAATTTGATTACCTGCTATACTAACCTCAGTTAATTTAGTCAATGCTTGTAATGGTTCCAAGTTGCTAATTTTATTTGAGTTTAACTCCACAATTGTCAAGTTAGTTAAATTTTCAATTCCTAAAATACTTGTTATACTTTTTGTAGAAGAAACACTCAATTCTGTTATCTTATCTACATCACTTTTTAAAATATCTCCTGTAGGTTTATTTATAGTATCTCTAATTACTTTTTCAAACTCTTTATCTGGGAATGTAACAATATTACTAGTATCAATAATATTTAATGTAGCTTGTACAGTTTTGTTTTCAGTATTTTCCACTCCATTAACCAATGTTAATGTACCTGTGAATGAATAAGTTCCAACCACTGTTGTACTTGCTACTTTATCCCATGTTACAGATAAGTTTTTAGTTGTTCCATCAGATAATGTTGCCGTTACTGTTGTTGGTAATATATAAGTATCACCTATGGACTTTGTAATGTTAATAGCACTTACTGATTGAACTGATAAACTAGAAATAACTGGAGTAACTTTTATATAATTGCTAGTATCCAGTGTTTGTGTAGCAACCTTATCAGTTTCTGCTTTAATAGCTGATACTATTGTACCCGCATTATTTTTGATATATGTTTTAATTGCTGTTGGATTTTTAATATCTACATTTGCCGCTTTAAGTAATTTTGCAATCTCTGCTGACTGTAAACCTAATTTATCAGATGGACTATAGTACTTGCCATCGGTACCCTCTTTTAAAAATACATCTGCACCACCATCCTTTAAATCTGATATCAATGCTTGCACATCTTGTGAAGAAGTGACATTATAAATCTTTTTATTCCCTGTGTTTATAATATCCCCTGTTGCTGCATGAGCAACACCACTAACTGATGATGTTGCAAACATTACAACTATTACAAACTTTGAAAACCCCATTATTAATCTTTTATTCACCATTTGTATTTACCCCCCTATATTATGATTAATAATACCATAATATATTATAAACTCAAATAAAAGGATATTATTAATATTTATCCCAGAATAATAACTTGCTCTGTAATAAGTGTATACTAGTTGTCTGACTCGAATCTACGTACTGAGGTCTATAAAATGAAGTATCCCAAGTATTTTTATTAGAATATAGAGTTGTTAGTTGATTATTAATACACCCAAAATAAGATAATGCTGTATTCTTACTTAAATCTAAAGTTGAAAATCCATTTCCATAAACACCTAAGTAGTATAAATCAGTAAACTTATTAGTTATATCAGTGTTATTGCTTATAGTAATATCACTGATAAGATTAAATGGTGTTGAATTAACTGATTTCGCACCCTTATATGATACTCCATAAACTACACTTTGGTTTGATTCTGTTGTTGCTGCTCGTGTCCACTATTGTCTTCAATTTAAATTTTAGTTGTTCCATCAGATAATGTTGCCATTACTGTTGTAGCTCCTACTCTGTAATAAAACGAAATGACATATCTTATTTGATATGTCATTTTGAATAGTTTAGTTTTTTTTGTAATGTAAAATTTTATTTAATATTTTCTTTTTTAGCTAGTACCCTACTTTTATTTTGCTATTGAATAAGCTAAAATTTTCTGTGATAAAACAGTTACTTCGGCATCAAGTTGATCTTGTTCAATAAATGAATTAAAAGTTAACATCTGAGCAGTAGTTATCTCTTCAATTAATGCATTAGCAGCTATGCCACCATCTGGTTGCAAGCTTATATCCGTGGGTGTTTCACCATTTAACATAGCTATTGCATTTAATATACTTTTATTTACATCAGTATAATCAAATGTAGAAGGTTCACTGCCAGTTTGAGCATAGAAAGCATTTACTTTTGCCATTAAAATTGGAACTTCTGCAAATAATTGTGCTTTAGTTGTTGCAGTATTTTCAAGGACTAAAGCAATTCCCATTTCATTGTGTAAATCATAATAAGATGCGCCTTTGTCTGGTAGCCTCGCTAAATATTCATCTGACATATTCTCTCCTGTTCTTCCTGCACTATTAACAGCCACGTCTAAACTTTGAGTATATAATTCAGATGTTTCTGATACCTGTTCAGATACATAAACCTTTTGTATAACCTTCAAATTTTTAGAATTAGTTACTCCACTAAATAAATCCATGGTGCCTGTAAGCACATAGAGCCCTGGTTTACTAGAGTCATAACTTGGTATTCCCTCATCGAAGGTAACCGCTACATTTGTAGTACTATTATCAGCTAAAGTTGCTTTTACCTCAGTAGGAAGCATTTCAGATAAAGTAACTCCTGTATTAAGTAAAAATGGATGTTGATAGGCAATAGAAACAATGTCTTTAGTTCCAACTACTTGAGTCGCTTCTGTATAATTGCTTGTATCCACTGTTTGAGTAGCAGCCTTATCTGTTTCTACTTTAATAGCTGCCATTATTGTAGCCGCATTATTTTTGATATATGTTTTAATTGCTGTTGGATTTTTAATATCTACATTTGCCGCTATAAGTAATTTTGCAATCTCTGCTGACTGTAAATTCAATTTATCAGATGGACTATAGTATTTTCCATCACTACCTTCTTTTAAGAATACATCTGCCCCACCATCTTTTAAGTCTGATATCAATGCTTGTACATCTTTCGAA
>NZ_JAHLDU010000028.1 GCF_018861905.1 Clostridium sp. DSM 17811 | reverse complement strand
AACCTTTCTTCTTTTAAAACAGGAGATTTGGTATCTGTAATGTTAGGACATGATGGCAAGGTAGTTGGTATAAAAAGCATAGAACAGAAAATTGGTAGTATGGGAGAATATCTGATACTTGGAAATCTTAAGACTTCAGACAAGTTAGCTGATAATCAAGTTATTACGGATAAAGGGACTTTAACCGTAAAGGATGGATTAGCTCCTCTAGAAATCGGTGTTAAATACCAGTTATATGTTAGTGACAATATGATTACTAAAATTGATAGAAAAGAAAATTCTACAGAAAAATACTCTGTAACTAGTGTAGCAAGCTCTTTAATAGCTTATACGGATGATGCTGGTACAGATAAAACTATGACACTTCCAAAAGCTTCTTTATATTACTATCATGGAGTATCTGTGGATTACGAAGTTGCAGCCAAAGCTGTGAGAGCGTATTCTTCAATTATTTTAACAAAAAAAAGCGATAATGTAGGATATGATTATGCTGTTATAGTTGATGCAAATTTTGGCGAACCTCAGGTATATAAAGCTGATAACGTTAAACTTATAAATCAGTTTAAGAATATAAAGTATAATTATATTTATAGAAATGCAAATATACAAGAAACTGATTTAAATGCTTATGATGTAGTTTATTTTGTATCAGATATATGGAATAAAAATACATTTGTTTATGTATATGATAAAGTTAAAGTTGGAACAATTAAAGCAGTTACACCAGATATACTTAATCCAACAGGAGTAACTATTGATAACGTAAACTATACATTTAGTAAGTATTTCAATAAAGCGAGACTTAACAATTATGATGGTAGTATAGACAGCTTTTTAACCGAGGTTAAAGTAGATGAATTTAAAACATTAGTTTTGGGTATTGATGGTACTATAGTTGATATTCATTAAAAATTTAATAAAAGTGTAATATAGAATAAGGTAGGATTGTTTTAAATAGCAATTTTACCTTATTTATTCATATTATTACTTATAAGTTCAAAAAATAAAAAATATCGACATTTTTTTCGTCACATAAGATAATAAAATCGAGAGTCATAATAAAGGAGATGGTATAAGTGTTTAATTCCCTTAGAAAGAAGGTAACAGCAGGTTTTATGTCAGTAGCGATTATAAGTATGGTAACTATGTTTGCTTTAATAGCTGTAAATATGGGTAGCATGCTCAATGATCAGATCAAATCAGATAGTAAAATAATTATAGGACAAGCAAATATGAGTTTAGAAAAATCTAATTATAATATAACGGATACTCAGTCTTATATGGAGGAAATATGTAAGGCACAACCTAGCATTACAAATTTTCAATACATAGATTTAAATGGAAAAATGGTTATAAATAGCGACAGTAGTCAAATAGGGAAATCAGGGAATGCAAAAGAATTAGAAGCACTTAAGGATGGGAATACTAAGGATTATATAAATAAAGAATATAAAGGCTCTACTACTGTTGTTCCACAATTGAAGGATGGTAAAATTATTGGGGTTTCATCAATTACAATTAATACTCAAGATTTACAATATATTGTCCTTAATATTATAAAGAAAATAGGATTATTATTTGTTATAAGTTTAATTCTAATATTAATATTTGCATACTTTTTTTCTTCTAAAATTACAAAACCTATTAAAAATGTAGTTTCAGCATTAGAAACAATTTCACAGGGTGATTTTACCGCTATTTTGAAAGTTGAAGCTAAGGATGAAGTTGGTGTTTTAGCTAAAGCTATGAATAAAACTTTAGAAACACTTAGAGAGATGATTGGAAGTATAAAGAGTACCACGAGTGACTTAAATGGTGTTTCTCAGACTCTTTCTGCTTCTAGTGAAGAAGTTGCATCATCCAGCATGGAAATCACGAGAGCTGTAGGAGGAGTTGCAGATGGTGCTACAAAACAAAGTCAAAATCTTATTGAATCAGTTACATTGCTTGAAGAATTTACAAAAACATTTGATACTATAAATGAAAATGCTCAAATGGTTTCAGTAGGAAGTAGTAAAATTAAAGGGGCTGCGGATATAGGATCATTAAGAATAGAAGACCTTGTAAGCTCTGTGGAAGATATAAGACAGGGATTTAAATATGTTACAGAAAAACTTCTATTGTTGAATGTTAGCGTAGAGAAAATTACAGATATTACAGAGGTTATAAATAATGTTGCTGGACAAACTAATCTGCTCGCACTTAATGCTTCCATAGAAGCTGCTAGGGCTGGCGAATCAGGAAAAGGATTTGCGGTAGTTGCAGATGAGATAAGAAAACTTGCAGAACAAGTTTCATCTTCCTCAAATGGAATTATGGAGCTTGTAAGCACCGTTACTAAGGATACAAAGGAAGTCTCAAGTAAAGCTGACCTCGTAACTAATAAAATTGAAGAGCAGGTTGTTACAGTGGAGAGTACAGTTGCTTCATTTAAGGATATATTGGATGAAGTTAAGCTTATAACTCCTCAAATTCAAAATGTAAATTATGCATTAGAATCCGCAGTTAAGTCTAAAAACTATGTGGTGGAAAAAGTAGAATCAGTAGCAAGTGTTTCAGAAGAAGTAGCAGCCTCCGCTGAGGAAATTTCAGCTACAACGCAGCAGCAGACGGCATTTTCAGAAGAGATGACCGCAACAGCAGAAACTCTTGCAGGTATGGCACAAAGTTTATCTGAAAGTGTAGAAAAATTTAAAATATAAAAAATAGGCCGTTACTATAAAGCAGGAGGCACTATAATATAATTCAAATAGAAAGAGAGAGTGTCCAATCTAATTGGGCGGTTTCTCTTTTATTTACAATATATATTTTAAAAGTATTGAAGTTGCAAAACTTTTTCTAAGCGTTTTGGGGTTATTTAAAAAATGAGGTGCAACTATTTCTAAGGTTTAACGTAGTTTAAAGTGGACAAGTATAAAGAATATTTATCAAGTGATTTTAAATTATATGGTATAATTAGGAGCGATTTAAACTACAAAGAATAGGAAAAGAACCTACTAGGAGGAATTTGGGATGATAAGTAATGATAATTTAATAGAAAGCAATACTATACTAGAGAAAGAGGCGGTAAACATAGTACTTCATCTTAATGAATATGACAAAGGGGTTATGTCAGACTTTCAGAAAGAACTTATAATGGAAGAGTTAAATGAATTACCACCACTTGAAGATGGACAAGTATGTATTAATGGTATATACACTTTTGATATGGAAGATAAAATTGAAGTTAGTGTTTATATAAGAAATGGATCATCTAAGCAGATTAATTTTCATAAAGTACCATTACTTATTGTGAATAAAAACGATGATATACTTGCAAGCCAGACCATGGATATGAAGGATTTTGGTATATTGCCACCATTTTGTGCAAGACCATATAAGGTTTATTTTGATAAAATAAACCTGCTTGTTGATGTTATTACAAATGATGATTGGAAAATACAGTTTGGAAAATCTGTTAGCACAGTAAATACGGTAAAGACTAAATTTGAAGGATTCCCAGGTGATGACCACCATGAGTTAGAAGGTACTTTTACAAAATTCTTAAATAAGTTACCTTTAATAAAGGCTGGGGATGTTAATATTGAGGTGTTTAAAACTTTAAGGTGTGTGGATGATTCTATTTCTATAGTTTTTATGATTCGTAATGGGTGTGATACAATTGTGAAATTAGAAACATTACCAATAGTGATTAAGGATGAGGACGGAGAAATAGTGGCTGGAGGAGTATTTGACATCGAAAATGTAAATGTAAATCCTCATAAGGCAAAAATTTATGATTTTACTATAACAGAAGATTATATTGTTAATAAGGATGCCGATATAAACAACTGTAAAGTGTATTTCAGAATGTAGTAGAGGAGGATAAGAAATGAAAATCGATAGAAAAAAACGTAATATAATAATTTCATTGCTTGTAAGTATAGTATTAATAGTATCTTTAGTGTTATTACTTCATAAATCAAAAGTTGATAAAGATGCTGCTAGTATTAAAAATAAAAAGTCTGCGGATATAGAGCTAAATAAGGATGCTGTAAAAAAATCAAAGGCTAATTCCACAATAGACAATTCTAAAACTGGTGTAGTAAAATCAGGGGAAAATAAAGCAAGTGTAGCTAATAAAGATATTACAAATAAAGGTAAAGCTCAAACAGCTCAGCAAAAACAAACCATATTATTAATACAACAAAATGCTAAAATAGCAGCACAAGAAAAACCTCTAACAGCGGCACAAGTGAAAGATGAAAATATAAAGGTAAAAAGTAGTAAAGATGGACTTGTAGTATTTATTAAAGCTGCAAATTTTGGATCTACGGCAGAGATAGTTAAGGATAATAAAAAATTTAGTAGTTATAAATATTATCAATTCTCTATTGGAAATAAGAATATATCAGCATTAGAGAGTATTTCAAAAGGTAAAACTACCCTTTTCCCAGCTCAGGAGGCTGGAACCGAGGTGGTAGTAAAGTTTTTAGACCAAAATAAGAAGGTTATTAAGGAATTAAATATAAAATTAAGTATCAGATAAAAAAATAATATAATAATAGGAGTGAATGATAATAATGGAAAATAAAATTAATAAAAAGACAATAGGTATAGTTGCGGTTATAGTAATTATACTAGCTATTTCAGGTATATTTTATGCGAAAAGTAAGTCGAGTAAAATAGATCCATCAGCACCAATTACGGCAACAGTAAGAAAAGCTTCTTTTGGATGTGTAGTAAATGTAACTCTATCAGATGCAGGAAAGAAACAATATAAGGATGTTACAAAATACCAGATCTATTATAATGGAAAAGTTATAAATCCAATAGCAGTAATAGGTAAAGCTACTACAGCTTTTCCAATTAGAAAAGAGAATGATAAAGTGGTAGTTAAACTTCTAAAATCAGATAAGGTAGCTTACTCAGTAGATTTACAACTAAAAAAGGGAGAAGCAGTTAAATAAAATCATAAAATAAAAGAATTTATAAATAAAGATAAGAGATAGTTTTAGAAACTATCTCTTATCTTTATTTATATCAATATATAGGGGTCAACTATTTTGTGAAACGTTACTCGCTTTTTAAATAGCAATTTTACAAATTGCTATTTTACAAATCGTGCTTTTTCAAATTTTTAAAAATAAAATTTATTCTATGCTAATTATCTGTAGTGGATCTGTGACAGCAGGTGTATCTGAAGAGGCATCTCCAGCTGCAAAACTACTTTCTATACCAGTAGAGCTTTTATAAGTTACGCTAGGAAGTATGTTAGCATTTATAGTTACAGAGGTAGAATTATTAACCCATGTATTATTATAAGTTTTAACATATACATCACCACCGGCTACTATTGCGCTGGAAATTTCATTTTCGTTTTTAGCATCATTAGCGTAGTCAAGTGAAAAAGCATTTGATCCAATTACTACAGTACCACTTGGCATTGCTGTAGTAGCTCCATAAGTGTTTGAAGCAGATATGGTGGATAGTGCAGCTATAAATAGCGCAGCATATAGAATTTTTCTTCTTCTCATAAGTAGATTCCTCCTATCATTAAAAAGTTTTTATACACAAAATACGAAGTCTAAATAATGTGAATCTATATGTAAATTCACTACTCATATATAATACGAGTGGTGAACTGTTTTAGTTTCAATTTTTAAAACATATCTTTCTTATTTAAGATATAAATGGAAGAGATAACTAAAACAACAATAAATGTAAACACGTACAAGAAACCGCTGGCGTTGTTACCATAGGGTATTCCGCCTACATTCATACCAAATAGTCCGGAAACTAAATTTGGAATAGCCATAACTATTGTAATGGCAGCAAGAAATTTCATTACGATATTTAGTTTATTTGATATAACAGAAGAGTAGGCATCCATGGTACCTTTTAAAATATCAGTATAAGTAGAACACATTTCTATAGCTTGTTTGTTTTCAATGATAACATCCTCGAGGACATCTTTATCTTCCTCATATTGTTGAAGAATATCTAATTTAAGCATTTTTTCTAAGGTGATTTCATTTCCTTTTAATGAAGTAGAAAAATATACAAGTGATTTTTCTAGAGCCAATAATTGAAGAAGTTCTTTATTTCTTAAAGATTTATGTAGTTGTTTTTCAACTATGTAGCTTTTTTTATCAATCTGCCTTAGGTATATTAAATAGTATCTTGCAATCCGATATAGGACTTGAAGCATAAATCTTTGACGCTTATATGTAAAAAAAGAGCTAATTTTTCCATCGCCAAAATCCGATAATACTTTACTGTTTTTTAAACAAACCGTAATTATTACTTTGTCTGTTTGGATCACAGCGATAGGGTAAGTATCGTAGGTTAAGGAATTATCGTCAACATCAGTAAATGGAATGTCCAAGATAATTAATGTACAATCCTCTATGTCAATACGGGAGGTTTCTTCTTCATCTAAAGCGGCTCTTAAAAAATCCATAGGTGCATTAGTGTTTTTTGAAACAAATATTAATTCTTCATCTGATGGATCTATCATATTAATCCAACAACCAGGTTCTATATTTTCTAGCTTTGTAAGTTGCTTATTTTCTGCATTGCTGTATATTGAAAGCATTATAACTCCTCCTAGTGTAAATACCTTTATATTATAGTCTATAAAAGTCAGTATATACAAGCAGCGGTTAAACAATACTTTTTATAGTGTTAAATCTTAGTTGACAAGAAAGCCTGAATAATTGATAATGGTATATGGAAAGTTATACACAGAAATTAGCAAAATTAGAATGAATTATTATTAAAGGGGGTGGGGAAGCTGGCTATGTACCCATTATTTATGATTGCTTTAGCTCTATCTTTAGATGCTTTTGGAGTAGCTTTATGCATAGGATTAAACAATCAAACTAAATTCTCAAATAAGGTAGGTTTTACAATTTCGTTTGCTTTATTTCAATTTTTATTATCGTATATTGGAGCTTATGCGGGATTCCTTTTTAATACATATATAGCTTCAATGCCAAGTATTATTGGCGGTATAATTATAGCGTTAGTTGGAGTTATTATGATTAAAGAAGGAATTGATAATCAAGGTAAGTGTCCACTACTTAAACCTAAGATGTATTTTATTTTAGGAATCTCTGTTAGTATAGATGCTATGGTGGTAGGATTTACAGTATTAAATAATATAACAAAGGTTATATTATTAGAAGATACATTAATCATAGGAGCAGTAACTTTTATAATGGTAATAATAGCCTTTATAATTTCCAAATATCTAAAAAAGATAGATATTATAGGAAAATATGCAGACTATATTGGAGGAATAATCTTAGTATTTTTTGGACTAAAAATGATGTTTTTTTAATGACATTTCACAAGAAAGGATGATAAATATGTTAGAAAAATTAAAAGAGTTAAATTCATTTAAAGCATTTAAATATTTTAAAGAGATGAACCAGGTTCCAAGAGGTTCTGGTAACGAAAAGGGAGTAAGTGACTTTTTGGTAAACTTTGCAAAAGAACATAATTTGAAAGTTACTCAGGATGCTTCATTAAATATAATTATTAAGAAACCAGGAACGCCAGGATATGAAAATGCGCCAAAGATAATAATTCAAGGGCATATGGATATGGTCTGTGAAAAAGAACTTCATTCAAAACATGATTTCTTAAAGGATCCTATTGAATTTATTGTGGAGGGTGACTTTTTACATGCTAATGGTACTACACTTGGAGCTGACGATGGTATTGCAGTAGCAATGAGTCTTGCAGTTCTAGATTCTACAGATATTCCTCATCCACCAATTGAGTTATTAGTAACTACTGGTGAAGAGGTAGGCATGGTTGGAGCCGAGGCGCTAGACCCTAAGGACTTAGAGGGAAGAGTATTAATTAATATAGATTCAGAAGAAGAAGGAAAACTTTTAGTAAGTTGCGCCGGTGGAGTAAGGGAAAAAATAAAACTTCCTATAATTTGGGAAGAGTCAGATAAAAGCTTTGTAAATTGTCTTATAAAATTAAGGGATTTAAAAGGCGGTCACTCTGGAATGGAAATAGATAAAGAAAGAGGTAACGCTAACAAAATCATGGGACGTTTTTTAATGGATTTAAAATCAGCTATAGATTTCAAAATAAATTCTATAAGTGGAGGAGCTAAAAATAACGCAATTCCAAGAAGTGCTGATGCTGTTATATTATTTAGAGAAGATGATAAAGTAATAGTTAATCAGAAATTAGCTTTGTGGAATTCTATATTTAAAAATGAATTAAATACTGTTGATCCAGATGTTAATTTATCTATTGAAATATTAGAAGATAATTCACGTAAAATATTTTCAGAGGAGACTGCTACAAAAGCACTTCAAGTACTTTTCTTAATTCCAAATGGAGTTAAAAGCATGAGCCTCGATATAAAAGGGTTAGTACAAAGTTCAACAAATATAGGCGTTCTTACAACGGAGGATGATTATTTAGTATTTGACTCTGCAATAAGGAGCTCGGTTGCATCTTTAAAGAAATTAATATGTGATGAAACTATAGTGCTTGCAGAAATGGTGGGAGCAACTATTGAATTTGAATCTGATTATCCAGAGTGGCAATATGATGCTAACTCCAAAATAAAAACAGTATTTGAAAATGTTTATAAGGATTTATTTGGCAAGAAACCTGAAATAGCAGCTATACATGCAGGACTTGAGTGTGGGTTATTTAGTAAAAAGTTTGAGGGTAATATTGATCAAATATCTTTTGGACCTAATATGTATGATGTGCACACATCAAAAGAACATCTAAGTATCTCATCAACAGATAGAATGTGGAATTACTTATTAGCAGTATTAAAAGAAATAAAATAATGTAGTAAGGTGATGTAGATGAATGGAATTTCATATTTAAAAGATAATAATATTAGGGTTACTAAAGCAAGAAAAAGTATACTTGAAATTATACTCGAAAGCTCAGATGCAATAAACGCAAATCTTATATATGATTTACTTAAAAAAGAAGACATTAAAATAGATTTATCAACGGTTTATAGAACCTTAGATTTGCTAGAGAGTAAAAAAATTGTTAATAAATTTGATTTGGGAAACAATATGTATAACTATATTATAAATAATAATTCACACAAACATATAATTGAATGTGATTTATGTCATAAAAAAATGGTTATAGATTGCCCTATACCTCAAATAGAAGAGCAAATAAAGGCTAAGACAGGAATAACACTTACAGAAAGTCATGTTTATTTAAAAGGTATTTGTAAGGACTGCAAAAAATAAGAGAGGGTGGGTTTTATGCAATTTTCTTCATTGGTATTAATGGAAGTAGATAAAGAAACTAATCAATTTGTTCGTGAGATTGGAAGTTATGAAACATCGCAGGGCGCAGAGTTTGTAACAAAATTAAATTACTGCGGAGATTTAATTAATTTAACTTTTGATACGCATGATGATGTGGAGGAATGGCAATTTTCAGCAATTTATGATTGCTTTAACGAAGATGTATTTAGATCTAAAGGATATATTATTGAGCCTATAGATGATGAGTATAACCCAACATGGCTAGTTAAGTTCAAATATTCTGATGAGCATATGGTGGTTCGCGAATCATTAATTGAAATATGTGAGCTAATAAAGCAAGAACTTAGAGAAGTTTTTATAAGGATCAAAGGAAAAGAAGAAGAATACAAATAGAGTCATCGCTAACTTTTCGATGACTCTCCAAAATAACTTAGATACTTAAGCTGGAAGTTTAATCATCGCTTGTGGATATGTATTTCCACAAGCGATGACTAAAAAACAATTAGAGGTGACCATGAGACTTGAGTTTATTAGTAGGGTAAAGGTAAACGAAATATTAGGTAAAAACATAGTAACTAATGATGGAAGTATACTTTTAAGATCTGGAGTTAAATTGACAAAAAGATATATTGTTAAACTTAAAAAATTAGGCGTTTTTTATATTTATGTAGAAGATTCAAGGCTAGATGATGTACCTGTAGAAGATGAGAGGTTATGCAGGTTAAAGGAATTAACTATGAAAAATATGTCTACCATAATGAAAAATGTAACTGAAGGGGATGCAGTAGGAACTAAAAATTCCTTATCGGTTGTGGAAGACTTAGTTAATTATATTATTGAGATGGGTGATGTTAATAAAGGTTTGTACGATATTCAAACATTTGATAACTATACCTATCTTCACTCTATAGATACTGGAATTATGGCAATTTTTCTTGGTATTACAATGAAGCTTTCACAAGGTGAATTGAAAGAATTAAGCATTGGTGCAATTCTTCATGATATTGGTAAGACTAAAATAAACAAAAATATTATAACGAAACCTGGTAAACTAACAAAGGAAGAGTTTGAAGAAATAAAAAACCATCCTATATATGGGAAAGAAATTTTGATGCAAAATTTTAGTATGACAAATAGGGTTTTAAAAGCAGTGGAACACCACCACGAGAGAGTTGATGGCAAGGGATATCCTTATGGACTTACTAAAAATCAAATTTCTAAATTTGCAAAGATAATTGGTATTTGTGACGTTTATGATTCTGTAAGTAATGATAGATGTTATAGAAAAAAATTTAACCCTAGTGATGCTTATGAGCTAATACTCGCAGGCGCTGGAAATGCATTTGATGAGGAAGTAGTAAAAGATTTCAAAAAAACTTTTTCAGTGTTTCCATTAGGAGTTTGTTTAAAGTTATCAAATGGTGTTGAAGGATATGTAATTAAGCAAAATAAAAATTTCCCTGATAGGCCTATATTAAGGGTACTATATGAGAGTGAAACACGGCTACCTATTAAATTTTATGAAATAGATTTGCTTAAGCATCATAATGTTATTGTGGAATCAATAATGTAAAAATATCTATTTGATTAGGAGAATAATATGTTAGAAAAAAATATAAAGATCATTATAAATGGTATGACAACGCAGCATGGATATTTATTAGAAGATATAACAAGTAAAAATAATAATTCAAAGCTATGGACGGTGAGCAAGAATATAAGCGGTTTTGATTACCGAATAATATTTACGACTCCTAGAAGTTTAAATCAATTAACACAATATGATATTCCAGCAGATAAGAACAATATATATATACTGTTATCTGAGGGTGAATTAAGTAGCGATGAATCTGGTAAAATCCTCGAAATAAATAATTTATTACAAAAACCATTAATAAAGGTTAATGTATCAGAAAAAAAAGTGAATTATTCTCAAAATGTAAAGTTAGAGGTAGTGAATGACTTAGTTTCAATTATGAATAATAACAATTTACGCAGTAGGGCAGAGAAAATAAATTTACAAGACAAACCGTGGATAACCATAATAATTATAGCTATAAACGTTATAATGTATGGTATTACTGCATACCTGAGTTATATGGCAAATGGTAGCATATTAAATAGTGATACTAATGTTCTAGTTTTACTTGGTGCAAAGGTTAATGATTTAATAAATCAAGGTCAGTATTATAGGCTTGTTACTTGTATGTTTTTGCATGGTGGGATTGTACATGTAGCGGTTAATATGTATTCACTTTATGCTATAGGTCCTATGGTTGAGAGTGTTTACGGAAAAATAAAATATCTTGCTATTTATTTTATTTCTGGAATATGCGCATCTATATTCAGTTATATATTTTCAACAAGTGTTTCAATTGGTGCCTCCGGTGCAATCTTTGGATTACTCGGAGCAGTGCTTATATTTGCAATTACATCTAAAGAAAAGACTGGAAGTGCTTTTATAAAAAATATTTTATCCGTTATATTTATAAATATATTTATAGGAGCTACGATGCCGGGTATTGATAATTTTGCTCATGTAGGTGGACTTATTGGAGGAATGCTTGTAGCATTTCTTGTAAATTATAAAACTAAAGAGTAACACAACAGTTAAAAGGCACATTCAAATTAATAAGAAGCATGTTTTGCTCCTTATACACTTGAATGTGCCTTAAATAACATTTTGTGCAATTATATCTTAGTGTAAATGTGATATAATATGAATTTCTCCGGAAGTGATACCAAATAAGAAGGGCAGAAACATTGAAATTCCATTTAAAATTCTTCTTTTGTAAATATAAAATTCTCGTGAGCCTGACTGGAAGGAAGGCTAGCGAACCGGCGTTGCACGCCGAATGTGAGCGCTAGAGGATTTTCTATTTGCAAAAGATTAGAATTTCTTAATGGAATTTCACGTTTCAACCTCTTATTTGGTGCTATGCAGGAGACAATCATAGATCGCATCTTTATTTATAATACTTATTAAATCTTCATGATCTATAGTTTCTTTTTTAATTAATAAACTAGTGATACTTTTTAGAGATTCTTTTTCAGTTGTTAGTATGTTTATAACTTCATCATATAACTGCGAAATTAAATTTTTACATTCCGAGAATACTTGTTCTTGATTTGTGAAACCTGATTCTTTTAATTTAGCCATAGTAAGTAGACCTAAGGATTCACCCATTCCGTATTCTGTTATCATGTTTGTTATAAGCTGAGTACTTCTTTGCAAATCGCTATATGCACCAGTGGTTACATGGTCCCTACCAAAAATAATCTCTTCAGCAGCCCTGCCACCGAGTAGTACCATTATTTTTTTCTTTATATAATCTTTGTTTTGATATAGTTTATCTTCGGGGATACTTAAAGTATAACCGCCAGCACCTTTGGTAGTTGGAATTATAGTTACTTTAGATACCTTGTCTTTTGGTAACATCTTAAGTGAAATTAAAGCATGTCCAGCTTCATGGAATGCAGTTATTTTTCTATCATCCTCTTTAATATAATCTCTATCAACTTTTTCATAACCTGCTAGCATTATCGAATAAGCTTTATCTAAATGTTCATTTTCAATGAATGTAGAATTGTCTTTACAAGCAATGATGGCTGCTTCATTAGCTAAATTTTCTAGCTTTGCACCTGAAAAGTATGAAGTTTTATGTGCCCATTCGCTGTAGTCTATATCCTTAATAGGTTTGTTTTTTAGATGAAGTTTTAAAATCTTTTCTCTTGCAGATACATCAGGAAGAGTTACTTCAATATGTCTATCAAAACGACCAGGACGAAGTAGTGCTTCGTCAAGCATATCAAGCCTGTTAGTTGCTGCAATTATAATTATGCCCTCTGACTCATTAAAGCCAGACATCTCAGTTAGTAGAGCATTAAGTGTCTGATCTTTCTCATCAGAACCACCACCAGTTCCATTATCTCTTTTTTTGCCAATAGCATCAATCTCATCAATAAAGATAACTGCTCTTCCATGACTTCTTGCTTTCTTAAATAAGCTTCTGATTCTTCCAGCACCAACCCCTACATATATCTGAACAAAATCAGAACCAGAAACTGCGTAGAAAGGTACATTTGCCTCTCCAGCTACCGCTTTTGCAAGAAGGGTTTTACCTGTTCCTGGATCTCCATATAAAATTACACCTCTTGGCATTCTAGCTCCATAAGCAGAATATTTTTCGGGGTTTTTAAGGAAATCAACTACGTCTTGTACACTATCTTTAGCTTCTTCATTACCGGCTACATTTTCAAAGTTAAAGCCTATATCCGAAACGGCTGTAACGTCAAGGTTGCTAGCTGAGAACATGCCTTTTGTTTTTCTCCTTGCAGGTTTAAAGCACATAAATCCAAGTACTATAAGAGAAATTACAAAACCAGATATGGATGCAACTTCTAATGGACTAGTTAAAGCTTGCTCAGAAACATTTATACCATCCTTTAATAAACCTTCTTTGAAATTGTTAGTTCTTGGATTGTCAGTTTCGTAAATAGTTCCATCTTTAAGTTTAACTTGAATTTTAGGAGAGGTTGTTACGTATACTGTGGAAATAGTATTTAGCGAAACATCTTTAAGAAAATTAGTATATAGTTTAGTTGAAGATACTTTAAAGGTACTACTTACAAAAACGAGGAGTACTAATGATAAAACTGCAGTAATAATAGGAAGCAAAATATACTTATTTTTAATTTTATTCATAAAATCGAAGCAAGAGTTCTACTTTACTTTAGAGTAGCCGTAGAATCCGCTTCATTCACCATCCTTTCTAATAAAGCAGAATTATTTTTATACTAATATATCTTATATTTTAATTTGCAAAATAAACATAATATGTGAAACTAAACTTTTACAATCTAGACTTGTAAGGGTTATTATAATATTATTCTGAGGCCTTGTCCATCGAACCTAATAGATTATGGAAATGTAAATATTGTAAAAAATGAATTATTAATCTTATTATTTATTGTATACTTTATTTATGATAGAATTAGAGGGGTATTACATAATACTTAGAGGTTTAAATTATAGAATAGCTTTAAAAAAGGAGAACATAAAGAATGGGTAAAAAAGTTTATGCTATAAAGGAAGGATTTAATTCTAATACTAATGAAAAAATGGAAAATATAATAGTTGGTACTTGGGCAGAGTGCTTAAAATATGTAAAAGGAGTAAAAGGTGCTAAATATAAGAGCTTTGAGGATAAAAATGAAGCTGAAAAGTTTTTAAATGGTGATCCTATTATTTTAGATAAAATAGATAATAATTATCCAAAAGATATCCTTCATATTTATGTGGATGGAAGTTATAATTCACAAACTATGGAGTATTCTTATGGAATGGTAGCAGTTCGGGATGATGTAGTTCTTCATATAGAGAGTGGCAAAGGGAATAGTGATTCTACTAAAAATATAAGACAAATTGCAGGGGAACTAGAAGGTGCAGTAAAAGGATGTCAGTATGCACAAAGCATGGGAGAAAAGAAAGTAGTAATATTTCATGATTATATAGGGATTTGTTATCATGCTACGGGGTTCTGGGATAGAAAAGAGGAATCATCAAAGCAGTATTATAGGGAAATGCAAGAAATTATGAAGAGTGGACTCGAGGTTATATTTGTTAAAGTAGATAGTCATACTGGAGATTTGTTTAATGAACTTGTTGATGAGAAATGTAAGGAACGCCTCGGAATAAAATCAGATAAGGTTGTGGAAAAGTGGCTAGCATGTAACACTATAAATGTAGCAAGCGAGGTAGTAAAGGACGAAATTCGCTTAATAGCACCAAAGGGAGAGGCTAATATAATTGTTAAAGAGCCTAATACTATTAAGGGTTCAAGTATTAAAGAAAAATGCAATGAAAAGCAAAATAAAACATATTCATTTAGTGAGATTATTCATGAGTATGCAATTAACAAAAGAGAAATAGAAAGTTTGCTTTCAAACCTAAGTAGTGATGAAAAAACAAACTTTATTATTTATCTATTAAAAACGAATAATATAAAGTAATATAAATTATTGAGGTGATATATTGGAAAATTTCGAAAATTTAAGTATTGAGCAACGTTATAAGATTATCTTCGATCAAAACCAGAAGCTTAGGAAGCGAAATCAGAAGATAGAGGAGCAAAATACTCAGTTACTTAGTATTATTGAAAATTTATCTGAGGGAGTAATGTTTGCTAATAATAAGGGCGATTTTATAATGGTAAATTCGGAAGCAAGGAGGCTTATTTATAAATCAGATATAGGAATTAATATAGCTGATGCTTTTAAGAATATTGAAGTTTTCGATATTCTAGGTAACCAGGTGCCTTATAAAGATTTTCCATCAGTTAGAGCATTAAGAGGTGAAAAATCAAAGAATGTTAAGATTTTTGTATGCCACCCTAATAAAGAATACTTTGCAGAAATTAGTTCAACTCCTATTTACAATGCAAATGGTGATTTAACTATAATAGTATCTTGTTTTCACGATATTACAGAAACAATAAACCAATCAAGAGAAATAGAGCAGCAGAAAAAGGAATTAGAGGCTATCATAGAAAATATAGCTGATTCTATTGCTATTTTCGATGATAAAGGAAAATACATATTAGTAAATAAAACATCAAGGGAATTGTTTCTCTCTTCTTACAATAGTTTGGACAATATAAGTGATGGGTATAATGCTTCTGAGTTTTATGATACTAGTGGGAAGAAAATTGATTACGAAGATATTCCAGCACATAGAGTTATGAGGGGCGAAGAATTTAAAAATATGAGAATGATAGTTAAGTCCCCAAGTAAGACATTACAAATAGATGTTAATGGTACCCCTATTTATGATAGCAATGGGAAATTTATCTTAGGAGTTCTTTGTAGTAGAGATATGACAGACTATTTTAAGCATGAGGAAATTACAAGAGGCCGTTATGAATTCTTAAATAGAATGGTAAATACTTTTGATTTACCTGTAGTTCGATTATCATATCAAGATTTTAAAATTGTGGATATTAATAGAAAAGCTTTTGGTATTATTGAATCGATTATGCCAAGGATTAAATCAATCCTTCAAATAAAGGGTTATAAAATAGAAGATTTGTTTGAAAACTTTAAAAATAGTGAATACTATAAGTGTTTAGATGAAGTTTTGAAGGATAAGAAGATTAAGTATTTAAATAAAAAAGCCTTAACCTTAAATGGAAACCAAGTATATTGGAACATTATATTTGAACCAGTATTTGAAGTAAATGGGAAAATACGTGAAATATTAATTCTAATAATAGATGTTACTCCTGAAATTAAATCTAATATAGTTATGGAAAAAGCATTAAAACTACAGGGGGAATTCCTTGTTAATATATCACATGAGCTTAAAACACCATTAAATGTTATATTTGCAACAGCTCAGTTATTTAACATGTATTGTATGAATGGCTCTCTTGATGATAAAAAAGATTCTATTATTAAATATATAGAATCAATTAAGCAAAATTCTTATAGATTATCCAAAATTATTAATAATATAGTTGATTTATCAAAAATAGAAGCAGGGTTTTATAAACTGAATTTATCAAATAATAATATAGTTGAAATTGTAGAAGAAATTGTGGTGTCTTTAACTAATCTTACTGAGAGTAAGGGATTAAACATTGTTTTTGACACGGACCTTGAGGAAAATATTATTGCGTGTGATATAGAAAAAATAGAGAGAATAGTTTTAAATCTTATATCAAATGCTATAAAATTTTCAGATAAAGGTGATGAAATATTAGTTTATGTTAAGAATGAAAATAAATTTGTTGAAATATCAGTTAAAGATAACGGAATTGGCATTGAAGAGGAGCATTTGGATATCATATTTGACAGGTTTAGACAGGTAGATAAGTCGTTATCAAGAAATGCAGAGGGTACGGGTATTGGCCTTAGTTTAGTTAAGTCAATTGTTGAATTGCATGGTGGTAGTATATATGTTGAAAGTGAATTTGGGAAGGGAAGCAAATTTACAGTAAGACTTCCCAAGGAGAAGGTACTTCATGAAAATATGATCTATAGTAGTAATGTGAGAGGTCATGATGAAAATATAAAAATAGAACTGTCAGATGTTTATTCATAAAAACTTTATAGTTTGGCGAAAGTATTATGAACTAAATTTTTATTTTTACTATTAGATTTATTTATTAATTTTCAAAAAAGCACATTAATCAATTAAAAAATGCACATCCTATAAGGAATAAATAAATAAATAAAGAAGGGATGTGTAATTTATGCAAAATAAATTTATATCAACAATTACAGCAGGTGCGATAATTGGCGTAGCTGCAGGTATGATGTTAATTCCTAATATGGACAGAAACACAAGAAGAAGAGCTAAAAAAACAGGCAAAATGGTAATGAATATGGCAGGAGACATGTATGATAACATCAAGGATCATATTTTATAATTATGGTTTAAAAGGCTCCAAACTATGTTAATAAACACATGGTTTGGAGTTTTTAATTTTTTTAGCATAAATTCAAAATCTATTCATATATTTACAATATTATAGGTGAACTATGTTATAATTGAATTAAATTGTCGATTTGTATAAATTAATACTATTATATTACCATGTTGTAAAGGAAGAGTGATTATGGAAATATTATCTATGGGAGAAAAGATAAAGAGGAAAAGAAAAGAGCTTAACATGACATTAAAAGACCTTGCGGGTAGTAGAATAACTCCAGGTCAAATTAGTTTAGTAGAATCCGGTAAATCCAATCCAAGTATGGATTTATTAGAATATTTGGCAAATGATTTAAATACAACTGTTGAATATCTAATGGAGTCGGAGGAAACACAAGCTGAAAAAATATGCTTGTTCTACCAAAATATTGCTGAGGCTCAGATTCTGAATAGTGATTTATTGCAGGCAGAGCAAAACATCGATAAATCTATATATTACTGTGAAAAATATAAATTAGAATATCAAGGAGCTAGGAATTTATCTTTAAGAGGCGATATATATATAGAGCAGCAAGACATTGCGTCAGCTCAACAGTTTTTTCTTTCTGCAAATATAATCTTTATTAAAAACAATTCTTATGAAGAAATAATTGAAACTTTATTAAAACTTGGGAAAATAACCCTTAAGATGATGGGATATCAGTCAGCCTCTAGTTATTTTAAGCAAGCTGAAAAAGTTTTTATAGACAATCAAATGGGAAATGATTTTTTACTAGGCGAAATATATTATTATATAGGTTATACTTATTTTAAATTAGAAAACATTGAAAATGCTATAAAATATTCATATTTAGCTAAGGAAAAATTCAATCAAATAAATAGTAAAAATGAGTATGCTAATTCACTCCTGTTACTCGCGGATGGATATAATAAAAAAGGTGATATTAAAAACGCTATAAAATACTCGAAGGTTACTTTGAAAATATTTAAAGAAATTAATAATTTGACTTATGTATCGGAGATAGAAAATAATTTAGGAAGATTGTTTTATGAATTTGAAAATATGGAAGAATCATTTATACACCTAAATAAGGCTAAGGAGATTAGACAAAATACTAGGGACTTAAAATTAATAGACACGTTAGCTAATATTTGTGAAAATTATATTAAGCTTAAGTCAGTAAGTAAAGCTAAAGAAGCTTTAAACCATATACTAGATTATATAGAAGATGGTAATAATAAAGCACTATTTAAGTATTACTTATTAAAATATAGAGTCGATTTATTAGAAGATAATAAGAATGAAGCTGAAAACACATTACTTCAAGCACTAAGATTTGTAAAAGAGCAAGATAAACTAAAGGAAGCGGCTGAAATATCTATAATGATTGGGAAGTTTTATGTTGATGGTGGCAGAAGTATAGATGCGGCTAAATATTTAAATGAAGGTGTAGAGTTGTTTAAAAAATTAGGAGTAATAAAGTAAACTATTTATGGACAATTTTACAAATTAATTATACGATTTATGGATAGGTGATGACAATGAAAATATTATCAACTGGAGAAAAAATAAAAAGAAGTAGAATATATAAAGGATATACATTAAAAGAGATATGTGATGACAAAATATCAGTATCTAAAATGAGCTGTATAGAAAATAATAAAGTTATAGCAGAGCCCTGGGTATTAGAATTAATCAGTAAGGAATTAGACATAGATCTCGGATATCTAAATGAGAATGTATTTGAGCAAGTTAAGGAAAATATTGAAATATTAAAGGTGAATGTAAAAAATGAGGATAATATAGCTATTAAGGATGAGGATTACAAAACTAATGTATCCTATAATTTGGAGGTAGCTGAAAAATATAATTATTATGATTTAGCTATTGAATTAATGCATATGTTATTTAATTTTTACTTAGATGAAAAGGATTTTGAGAACACTCAAGCAGTTACTTCAAAGTATTATGATTTGTATTTAAAAACATCTATAGAGGATAATAAATTAACTTATTATATAGATATGGCAAGACATCTGTATATAAAAGAAGATTTTCTTCAAGCATCGAGTTATTATCGTAATGTTAGAAAGGGACTTTATAGTAGTAAGATTTTGAATTATAAAAAAATAATAACAGTAACGTATAATGAGGCTGCTTGTAATATTAAGCTAGAAAATTATGAACGTGCTTTTAAAGTAGGAAAAAGGTTACTAGATTTGGTTAAACATGTGGATACAGATCTTCGTGCGGCCCAGATATATCATATGTTAGCTATTTTATCTATAAGAATGAAAAATGGTGACTTTCAAAAATATGAGCAAAAGTCTTATGAGTTATATAAAGATAAGTCATCTTATAAGGCAATGGCTATTTTCAATTATGGGTCAACCATGTTTGACTGTAATATGAAAGAAAAAGCAATTGAGTATATAAGTCATGGGTTAAGCGTATATCCTAGAGATGATAAGGTAGGACTAGTCGAATTTATGCTTAATTGTGTTGAAAAACTTATTAAAAATGATGTAGTTGAGCTTGCACAGAGTATTTCTGATGAAGTATTAAACTATGCAATTAATTTAGATGATATTAAGTTCATAGAAAAAAGCTATTATTATAAAGCTATTATTCTCGATAGACAAGGGAGTGCATCTAGTGCAGAGATGTACATGAATTTATCTTTAGATTCACTATTAAAGTTTGGAAATAAGAAAGATATATATGCTCGTTATTTAGAAATGGGGAGTATGTACCATAAACTATCTAATGTGGCTGATTCTATAAAATATTTTAGTTTGGCATTACAATTAGAGAAAAAGATGTAAATTTGGGATTTATCCAAACTTACATCTTTTTTTCTAGTTACTACTTTGCATAATGTACCCTATGAATTTCTCCTGCGTATCAACCAAATAAGAGTTTGAAACGTGAAATTTCATTAAGAAATTCTAATCTTCTTATCAGCCATTGGAAATAAAAAAATGCAATCTATGAATTTCTCCTGCGTGGCACCAAATAAGAGTTTGAAACGTGAAATCCCATTAAGAAATTCTAATCTTTTGTAAATAAAAATTCTCTCCTCTGGGTCGTTCTCTGGGGGGCATAACAATTATTAATTGTTATGTGCTCACATTCGGCTTACAGCCGGTTCGCTAGACTGCTTGGGCAGTCTCACGAGAATTTTTATTTACAAAAGAAGAATTTTAAATGGGATTTCAATGTTTCTGCTCTTCTTATTTGGTGCCAATACCGGAGAAATTCATACCGGTATTCTTTCAGCTCTTTTATACCTTCATATAATTTATGATGTTTGAGTAGTAATACAACAGTTATTATGCACATTTATACCATTATTTATTTAGCAGTTTCTCTTTTTATTATAAATTCTTTAGCTTTAATTTCTAGGCTATCATCTAAAGAAGTTAAAGCTACTTCATCATATTTGTTATTTAATGCAATTGAAAGCAATCTGTCTGCAAGTTCAGGATTTTTAGAAAGAAGCGAACCGTGGAAATAAGTACAGAAGGTATTTTTATATACGCAACCCTCGTAACCGTCTTCTCCATTATTACCATATCCAACTTCAACTTTGCCAAGGGGTAATAAATCGTTAATATAGGTCCTTCCAGAATGGTTTTCAAAGCCTACATAGGTTTCATCAAACGTTTCATTATGAATTACTGTGTTACCTATAAAACGTTTGTCACCGCTTTGTGTGTAAATATCCAAAATACCAAGACCTTCAACTTGCTCACCACTTGGTGTTGTATAATATTTCCCAAGCAATTGGTATCCACCGCAAATGGCTAAAAATACTTTACCGCTTTCTATATATTCTTCCATTGATGCTTTTTTTAGAGTTATTAGATCTGGAGAAACTATAGTTTGTTCGTAATCTTGGCCGCCTCCAAAAAAAACAATATCGTAATCTTCTGCTTTAAAAATATCACCCATAGATATATTAACAATGTTTACTCCAATTCCTCGAAGCTCTGCTCTGTGTTTTAGTATTAAAATATTACCTACATCCCCATACACATTTAATAAATCAGGATATAGATGACAAATGTTAATTTCCATATTATTCACCTTCTGAATTAGATTTTTTATCATATTATAATTTTGTTATTACCAAATTTTATTTATGTAACCTTTAGTATGTAAAAACTTTCTTAAATTTATCATTGCAGTATAGGTTGCGAGCACATATACTATTTCACCATTGCAAGATTTAATTTCTTTAAGTAAGGTTTCTTCATCCGTGCAAAGTAGGAAAGTATCTGATGAAAAACCAGCTACTTTAAGTCTTATTGCCATATCGTATAGACGAATACCTGAGATCATAACTTTGTTAACATCAAGACTGGTAAGGCGTTCAAAATTCACATCCCAAATCCAAGAGACATCTTTACCATCTGCATAATTATCATTTAACATGAGAGATAAGTTTATTTTACGCTTGTCAAGATTAATAGTGTTTACAGCTTCGTCATAACCTGCAGGATTTTTAACCAATATTATTTTAACTTCGGTGCCATCAATATTTAGAGTTTCTTGTCTACCAAAACTACTAGCTACGGTTTTAAGCGAATGCTCTATAACGTTATCTTCAATTTCAAGAACCTTTGCTACGGAATATGCGCAGAGAGCATTATAAATATTATATGTACCTGGTTGATTTATGTAATATTCTTTATTATTAATATTAACTGAGGAACCACTGGTATTTAGATCAATCACTTTATCTACGAAGTAGGTAAGCTCTGGCCTTTTATATCCACATCCAGGGCAATAGAAATCCCCAAGATGATTGTAGGTTATAAAATTATAACTGTAGGGGGATTTGCAGATTGTGCAAAACTTAGCATCTGCGTTGATATCTACAATTTTATTTTCAGTAACTTTTGTTCCGAAACCATAGTAGATAACATCATTTGTAAGATTTAAGCTTCCAAATAAAGATTCGTCTCCATTAAGAACAAGAGTTGATTCAGGAACTTTTTCGATTCCGACAAGGATTTTCTTTAGAGTTGTATATACTTCTCCATATCTGTCCATTTGATCCCGAAAAAGGTTTGTTATAGTAATTACTTTTGGGGTTATATACTGCGTTACAAATTTAAGATTAGCCTCATCTACTTCTATAACAGCAATTTTTCTCTCGGTGGACTTTTTAAATGAATAATTTGAAATAAAGCATGCAACAATTCCTGTATACATATTTGCACCAGTATTATTAGTAATTACAGGTCTTTTGCTGTCTTTTACAATGCTATAAATCATGCTTGTTGTTGTGGTTTTACCATTTGTACCGGTTATAAGTATAACCTCATAATTATTAGCAATTGTTTTCAAAATGTTTTTATCAAGTTTTAGGGCGATCTTCCCGGGGAAATTAGTGCCGCCTTGAAATATAGACTTTGATAATGTCATAACAAATTTTGAAACTAATATACTGAGTAATGACTGAATTTTAATTTTGAACACATCCTTTAATTGTACTTATGAATTTAGATTTTATTATTAACATAACTTTTATTATACCTTATATTTATGATAATACAATTTTATAACATACTAACATAAATGTCTAACATATTAATCTAACTTATTATTAAATCATGTGGCTTTTTAGGTATGGATTTGTTAGAATATAACGGTAGCACAAAAAACATTAGATTTAAGTACTGGGGGTATCATACTATTTTACTTAGCAAAGGATATATTTATTCGATTTTTTCAGCTGTATTATTCGGGAGTGCGGGGCTATTTGTAAAGCTAGCTTCTGGTCTTGGAATTGAGGCTATAAGTTTACTCACACTGCAGTACATTATAGCTGTTCCATTAATGTTTGTAATCATGTATATTTTTAATAAAAAGTCATTTAAAGTAACAAAAAAGCAATTATTAAGACTCGCGATACTTGGAATTGTTGGAAACACATTTATGACAGTATTTTATTATACAGCCTATAACTATTTACCTATTCAAATGGTGGCTATATTACTATATACATATCCTATAATGGTATTCATATATTCAGCGGTGTTTAAGAAGGGGTCAATAAGTTACATAAAAGTTTTTGCTGTGTTTTTGGCATTTTTTGGTTGCCTTTTAACTCTTGATATTTTATCAAGTCAGCCTAAATATTCGATTAAAGGAGTAATATTTGCTTTAATATGTGCAATGTTTTATGCATTTATGAATATTTATAGCGAAGAAAAATTACAGGGAATTGGCCCGTTAACTATTAATGCCTATTCAACACTTTTTTCACTAATAAGCCTTATGATATACAAATTCCCTCTATTTGTTTTTAGGGGTGATATAACTAAAAACCTTTTAATATATACAACTATACTTGCCATATTTTGTGAAATTATTCCTTTAACATTACTATATGCAGCTATAAAATATATAGGATCGCTTAAGGTATCTATAATAGGAAATCTAGAAATACCAACTGCTATGATTTTATCGTTTTTTATACTACATGAGCATATAACACTTATGCAGATAGTTGGTACTGTTTTAGTAATATGTGCAATATATATGATAAGAACAAAGGGGACAAGCACGGAGAAGTTATGAAAAAGAATATTAATAAAAATTTAATTGTATTTAATTTGTTAATATATTATAATTAAAAATTACAAATTATTTTTAGAAGGGAGCAAACAATAGATGGATTTAAACATTATATTGGTTTTAAAAGCTATAATAATAGCTGTAGTCGAAGGAATAACAGAATTTATTCCTATTTCCTCCACGGGGCATATGATCATTGTGGGAAATATTATAAATTTTAAAGGCACGTTTGCAAATAGTTTTGAGGTAGTAATTCAATTAGGAGCGATTCTTGCTATTATGGTTTTATATTGGAGTAAAATATGGAACTCGATTGTGGGATTTTTTAAACTTAAGCCATCAGGAATTAAATTTTGGACTAATATTATTGTTGCATTTATACCGGCTGCAGTTTTTGGTTTTCTTCTAAATGATAAAATAGATGAATATCTTTTTAATCCAGGTACCGTGGCTATAGGGCTTATAGTTGGCGGAATTCTATTAATAATTATTGAAAATAGATTTAGAAATAAGCATACAACAAAAAGTGTAGAGAAAATAAGTATTAAACAATCATTTAAAATAGGATGTTTTCAATGTTTGGCACTTTGGCCAGGAATGTCGAGATCAGCATCTACTATAATGGGAGGTTGGATTTGTGGCGTTTCTACAATTGCTGCAACTGAGTTTTCATTTTTTCTTGCAATACCAACTATGGTAGGAGCAACAGCACTTACTTTATATAAAACTGGTATGAATTTTAGTAGTGGAGAAATTATTACTTTGGTTATTGGTTTTATAGTTGCATTTTTGGTTGCACTTCTTGTAGTTGAAAGATTTGTTGCTTATTTAAAGACAAAACCTATGAGGGTTTTTGCTGTTTATAGAATAGTTGTTGGTATAGTATTATTATGTTTAATTAAATTTACTGTTTTAATTTAGAAGGGCAGTTCAAAAAAATAAAAAAGATGCAACATATGAAGTTCTCCTGCATAGCACCAAATAAGAGTTTGAAACGTGAAATTCCATTAAGAAATTCTAATCTTTTGAAAATATTAAATTCTCTTTCACTCACATTCGGCTTGCGCCGGTTCGCTAGCCTTCCTTCCAGTCAGTCTCACGAGAATTTAATATTTTCAAAAGAAGAATTTTAAATGGAATTTCAATGTTTCTGCTCTTCTTATTTGGTGCTATTTCCGGAGAACTTCATACTGTTATTCATTCACAGTATGACGCAATACAAAAAAGAAAGTGCTAAATCGTAATAAATTGTTATGTTTAATTAAATTTACTGTTTTAATTTAAAATGAATTTTTCCTATGTGGCACCAAATAAGAGTTTGAAACGTGAAATTCCATTAAGAAATTCATAATAATATTCATTAACAGTATGACGAACTAAAAGATAAAGAAAGTGCTAAATATCAACTATAAAAAAAGTTATCCACATTGTTTTTCGCAAACTGTTTATTGTATAATAAGAAAGCTAGTTATCTAGCTTTTTTATCTTTGTCCCATCACTTATAAGTACAATAGTTTTAGATATGTCAGTTCTATAGACAATAGTGTTTAGTCTTTTAAGTCTATCTAAGGTTTCTCTATTTGGATGACCGTAATCATTGTTTATGCCACAGCTTATTACAGCAATCTTTGGTGACACTTTAGCTAAAAATTCTTTTGAGGAAGATGTTTTACTACCATGATGTGCAACTTTAAGCACCTGAGCTGATAGATCGTAATCATTAGCTATTAACTCTTGCTCAGCCTGAGTTTCTATATCACCTGTAAATAAATAAATTGAATTTTTGTATGATATCTTTAGAGCGCAAGAGTAATTATTTAGATTATCGTAGGTGGTTTTATTTGGGGATAGCATAAAACAGGTGGCATTAGGACCTAAATTTAAAGATGTATTAGGAGTAGCTATTTTTATTTTTAGATTTTTAGCCCGAAGAGCATCGATCATATCATTAAATGTTTGAGTTGAAGTTATTGCTTTGGGTGCGTAAAATTCGCCAATTTCAAAGTTTTTAATAACACTAGCCATTCCGCCTATATGATCTTCATGGGGGTGGGTTGCAACTATATAATCTAGTTTTGTGATATTGTTTTTTTTCAAATACCTAATTAATTTTTGCTTTGAATCACTTGTGCCACTATCAATTAGTAAATTTTTATTATTCACTTGAATAAGTGTGCAATCACCTTGGCCTACGTCAATAAAATGAGTTACCATATTGTTTTCTAAATCTAAGCTAGTTTTTATAGAAGACTTGTAGCTTATAGCTGTACATACAATTACAAAAATGAGTGAGACACAAATTAGTGCATATTTTAACCAAGTTTTTTTGGGCATAAAGGTAATCTCCTACATAATATTTATTTACATAAATGATGTTGCCCAAATGTATAAATAAATATCAATATTTACGAGAAATTTGAAATAAACCTTATTAACTAGTATAATTATACGTGTAATTAAATTAAAGAATGAAAGGAACAGATATATGAGAACTATATATTTTTATATACTTTTTATTACCAATTTGATTTGGATAAGCGCAAAGAGACCCAAATTAAACAGAATCAAAAGGCAAAAATCTATAAAAGAAGCAGAGGTATACCTATTTAAGGTAGCTACGAATTGGGCTAAATTTGTACTAAAGGCAGCAAATATGAATTTGACAGTTAGTGGGAGAGAAAATATTCCAGAGGGGGCTTGCCTTTTTGTTGGAAATCACCAAAGTGATCTTGATATACCAGTAATATTGTCTAATATGAATAATATTACGGGAGCTGTTGCTAAAAAAAGTATGATTAAGATACCAATAATGAGTTATTGGATGAAACAAATACATTGTGTGTTTATGGATAGAGAAAATCCAAGACAGGCGCTTAAGGATATTGCACAAGGTGTTGAATATTTAAAGAATGGATATTCTATGCTCATTTTTCCAGAAGGAACTAGAAGTAGAAGTAACACTATGGGAGAATTTAAGAAGGGTAGTATGAGGCTTGCAATAAAAGCAGGAGTCCCTATTGTTCCTATAACATTGTATGATACCTATACGGCCTTGGAAGGTAATAATGGCAAAATTAAAGGAGCAAATGCTAAGCTTATCTTTGGTAAACCTATATATCTTGATGGAATGACTAAGGAAGAAAAAGCAAATGTATCGGATGTAGTACAAAACATAATTCAAAACAATTTGAACAAGGAAAACGAGAAAAAGATCGGTTAACCATCTCCAAAGGAGCTGTTAAATCATCTCCTCTGGAGCTGTTAATAATCTCTTTCAGAGCTGCGAATCATCTCCTGCGCAGCTCTTTCTTTTAATTTATATTATAATTAGTCATACCTTTTTGTTATTAGATCTTCAATTATAGATATTTTTTCTTGTAGTAAGGTATTTTCATTTTTAAAATTTAATATGTTTTTTTCAACTTCTTTATTTTTACTATTTACGGTGTTTATTGCTCCTTGTAATCTTTTGTTTGTATCAGTTTTTTCTTTTAGAATTGGTTTGTAAATTTTATTTAAAGTAAAATTTTTATCGATTAAGAAGTATGTTTTATTACAAAAGGATGTAAAATATAATTTGCTATTTTTACGTATGTATTCTAATAGGGAAATAATCAAGTCTATAAATTTATTCATGTATAATCACCTCAACTACATTCTACATAAAGAATACTATGAAAGGCAAGGTAATAATCATGGATAAAGAAAATAATAATCATTACTTAGAGAATGTGAATCGTAAAATAAAGAAGTTAGATGATATAAAAAAACAACATGAACTACAATTAATCGATCAAAGCAAGCTCTTAGAACATAGTAATAGTGTCAGTGAAGGGTTAAAGTTTACCAATAATATGCTAAGTGATCATTATAATAGTTTACTGACACTACTTGAGCAACAAGGAATGATTTTTGAAATGAAGTTTACAAATTACGCTCCTCATCAATGGGAGAATTTGGTTATAGTAAAAAAATCTAATGAATATGAAATTCAATCTAAAGCCGGTGGTTTTATAATGATGTTAAATAATAAGTATTCTAAGATTATACAAGATGTAAATAAAAAACAATCACAAAGTTTAATTGTAATAAGAGTTAGAGATAGGTTTGCTTTGGTACAGTTAAGATTTAATTTGAATATAAAAGAAGCCGAATTTTAAATTCAGCTTCTTTTATATTTTTGATATATTTAGAGATTATTTAACTTCAGTTCTGTCTCTGTTACTATCTCTGTCTCTTCCGAGGAAAGATAAAGCATATAGGCCACATAAACCTACTAGAGCGAAAATAATTCTTGTTAATGCGGAGCCAGTACCAAATAAGCTGGATACTAGGTCAAATCGGAAAAATCCAATTAATCCCCAATTTATAGCTCCTATAATAACTAATACTAGTGCAGTACCATCTAATGCTCTCATTGTAAACATCTCCTCTTTAATAAAGTATTGTGATATTATTGTTTACAATTACTCAAAAATTATTACATTATTAAAAAAAATTATTTTATTTGACCATGTTTCTCATAGTGAGCTATTTCTATTACAGCATTTGTTTCATCAACGAATACTACTGTTGGTTTAATTATTTTTGCTTCTTCTTCATTTATTTGGCAAAAAGTCATAATTATTATTTTATCTCCAGGTTGGACACATCTAGCAGCAGCTCCATTTATACACATAACTCCACTACCGGCATCCCCTGCAATAACATAAGTCTCAAATCTATTACCATTATCAATATCTACGATTTGAACTTTTTCATATTCTAGAATATTAGATTTTTCCATTAGTGATTTATCTATTGTTATACTTCCTACGTAATTTAATTTAGCCTGCGTGATTACGGCTCTGTGTATTTTAGATTTTAACATAGTTAATATCATATTTAATCCCTCCTTAATAAATTAAGCTTCATATATAAAATTATCTATTAATCTTGTTTTGCCAATATATATGGCTATGGCAATAAGAATAGGTTTATTTACAAAACCTATAACAGTAAGGGACAAAGCATCTACAATTTCTATATAATCAATCCTTGCCAAAGTCTCAGTTTTAATTTGTGCTTTTATAATTTCTTTTAGAATATCTGTTGACCGTTCACCATTTGACAAGGCTTCTCTACATTTAGTTAAGCTTTTGTTTAGAATTAAAGCGGCTCCTCTTTCTTTTGATGATAGATAAATATTACGTGAGCTTTTTGCAAGTCCATCTTTTTCACGTATAATAGGGCAACCAATAATTTCTATATCAAAATTTAAGTCTCTAACCATTCTTTTTATTATAGCTAACTGCTGAGCATCTTTTTGTCCAAAATAAGCTTTGTCTGCAGGAATTATGTTAAAGAGTTTTGAAACTACAGTACATACTCCAGCGAAATGATTTGGCCTTTTAGCACCACAAAGACCTGTTGCAAGTTCTTTAACACTCACACTTGCTTCTATATCCTTATAATACATTTCGGTGGCTTTTGGTGCAAATATTAAATCAGCTCCAGCACCCTCACATACAATTTCATCCTTATGCAGATCTCTTGGGTAAGAATCCAGATCTTCACTAGGACCAAATTGTATTGGATTTACAAAAATACTTACCACAACTTTCTCGTTTTCTTTTGCAGCGCGGCTTATTAAACTTGCATGGCCCGCGTGCAAAGATCCCATAGTAGGAACTAAGGCAATGCTATAACCTTCTTTTTTCCAAGTTTTGACTTGATGGCGAACTTCGTTAATAGTTTTTACAGTATTCATTTGCTAGAGGCATTAGTACCATATTGTTATTAATGCCTATTACACTTCCTTTCTTAAATAAATTTAATATAAATTTTTTAAAATTTCATCATTTATTTTAAAACAGTGTTCACTGGACGGAAAAGTTCCTTCGTTTACTTCTTTAATATATGATTTAAATCCAGATCTCATTAGGTCACCTACATTCGCAAAACTTTTTACAAACTTTGGTTTAAAATCTTCAAACATATTTAGCATGTCTTGATATACTAAAATTTGACCATCACAGCCACCACCAGCACCAATACCAATAGTTGGTATACTTACTTCATTTGATATAAGCTCTGCAAGTTTTGCGGGTATACATTCAAGTGTAATAGCAAATGCACCTGCATCCTCTATTTTTTTAGCATCTTCAATAAGTTTTTTAGCGTCTATGCTATTATTTCCTTGGACTTTAAAGCCTCCAAACATATTAACAGATTGAGGAGTTAGCCCAATATGACCCATAACAGGTATTTGAGCAGCAACTATTGCTTTAATTTGAGGACAAACTACAGCTCCACCTTCTAGTTTTATAGCTGATGCTCCCGCTTCTTGTAAAAATCGTCCAGCGTTTTTAATAGCATCATATAAGGATGATTGGTAAGACATAAAAGGCATGTCTCCTACTACAAGTGCATTTTTAGTGCCGCGAACAACAGCCTTAGTATGATGAAGCATATCATCCATAGTGACACTTAAGGTATCTTTATACCCAAGGCAAACCATACCTAATGAATCTCCTACTAAAATACCATTAACGCCACATTCATCAATAATTTTAGCCATTGAATAATCGTAAGCTGTAAGCATTGTTAATTTAGTACCTGCTTTTTTTGCAGCCATAAAGGTAGAAACAGAATTTTTCAATTTTTAATCCTCCTACATTTTTAAATATTATTTGAATTAATATTTATAGTTTTTGGTTGTTATATAGAAAAACAAGGGTTGCGTAAAATTAAATAGGGTAAATTAAGTATGCGATTGCATCTGAATTGTTTATATTTAAAAGAAAACCAGAGGTTAAGTAACTCGCTTAGGAGCTGTAACCACAAGTATGAAATATTTCGAATTAGTAAATTTAAAAAACATCTCAGATAACTGAGAGGATGATACTCTTGAAGCGCAGTCTCATTCATAAAGATATGAGCAGATAATTTAATAATTTAAATTTTTTATGTTAAACAATAAAGTGCAGTTCGCAATCGATACTACCCAAAAATATTTTAGCATAAATTTATTTTTAATACAAACATAATTATACAAATATAATTATATAAATTAATGCATAAACTATTGATATATTGTAGAAAATGTTTGATAATGTATAATATACATTCATTTATAGAAAAGGTGGGATAAATATGAATATGGCCATGCAAATACTTAGTATGATAGCATTAACAATTGTTGTTTTTATAATATATTATGTTTTAAAAACTTATTTACTTAGTAAAATAAAAATTAGTAAGTGGGTAGTGCTTGCAATAGCTATAGTATTTTTTATAGCTCCTGTAATCTTCTGGCCAACCATGCCGATCTTTGTATCTAAATATGTAATACCAGGAGTATTTGTTATTTTTGCTTTATGGTTTATGGATTTATCAGGATTTATGAAAAGAAAAAACATTTCTAGATCAAATTATACGAATACTGGTTATGGAAAAGATAAAAAAAAGGATATAGTTATGAGGCCTAAGGCTAAACCAAACAGAGTTAAGAATAATAAAAAGTAAAAAAAAGAAGTACAAGTTTCTTATGGAAATTTGTACTTCTTTTTTCTGATAAAAATTTGACAATGGTTAAAAATCTTAGTAATATTAATGAATAATAACATATGATGATTAAGATGGATATATATTCAATAAGGGATTGAATGTAATAATTGGAAAAAATGTTTGAAAAACAAAATAAACAGGTTATGTTTAAGCTAAGTATCATGGTATAAATTTACAATCATGTAATTATAATAGATGAAGAAATTAATGGGGAAATTTTCATATTATTAATATTATTTTAAACATAGCCCAAAATTGTAGGGGGCTAAAATTTATGAAACAAAAAAGAGCAAAAGAAAAAGGAGTAAAAAGAACGTCAATAAAAAAGAAATTTATATTATCAATGAGTGTAACAACGCTAGTGGCTTCCTGTGTACTTGCAGGAACTTTTATAACATATTCGTATAAACAAATAAAAACTTCAACGGAGGAACAAAATTCTAGCATTGCACAAAGTTCAGGTCAAAATATAAATACATATTTATCAAAATACGAATCTTCTATTAAGGAAGTAGCAAGTGGAATTGGAACCGTGGATAACGGCAAAGATAAAAATGTTATGATAACAAATATACTTAGGAATGCACAGAATAATGATAAAGCTCTTGTTGATACATATTATATTAGTGCGAAAACAGGATTCATGGACATATTTCCTTGGAATCCTTATCCAGGCGTGGCACGAGATTTAAAAGCTTTTAAAGATACAAAAGCAAAAGGGGATATAGTATGGTTTGATGTTTACAAGGATAAAGGTGGAACAAAGGAAATGATGATTTCTATTACTTATCCTGTAAAACAAAATGGGAAATTCATAGGAGCTTTAGGATATGATATTAGTTTAACATCAATGGGGGATGTTAGGACAACCCTTGAAAAAGGAAATAGTAATAAATTAATTTTCCTTGATAACAAGGGAACTCTAATAAGTTCTTCACTATTTACTCAAATGGGTAAAAATGTAGCTCCAAGTTTTTCAGAAAAATATGATGATAAAGGAATTGAAGATATTCTAGCAAATAAAAAAGATTTTAGCAAACAATATTCTTGGGCTGATAAGGTTTATAGCGATAAGAATGGAACAACTAAGGCAACTATAGCAGGCACCACTTACGATGCATCTTATTCAACGATAGAAGGGTTAAATTGGAAGATGATTTCATTAAAGCCTGAATCAATAGTTAAAAATAAAATAAGTTATCTAGTTAGGTTAAGTATTATAGTTTTAGTTGTGACATTGATACTAGTAGTTCTATTAGCTTTTCTAACAAGTGATAAATTGGTAAAAGGTATAAAACATATTAAAGATGTAGTTAATAAAACAGCAAAGGGTGATTTGACAATATTATTAGATATAAACTCAGGCGATGAATTAGAAGATTTATCAAATGACTTTAATGATATGACAAGGAATCTAAACTCTTTAATTTCGGAGTTAAACCAAAAATTTAAAGCGGTACAAGAAACGGCGAGTAGTTTAATTACTATATCAAAACAAAATAGTTTAGCAATTGGGGAGGTAACAAAGTCTATAGGAGAGATATCTTCTGGAACACAAGGACAAACCCAACAGATTGAGGATGGAGCGACAGCTATCGTAAGTCTTGGACATGAAATTGAAACAATAAGTGATAAATCAAATTTAATAGAAAACTTATTAAATAAGACTACAAATGATATTGGCAAAGGTAATAATGATGTTAGAACCCTAGAAGGTTCATATGCAAAACTTGAAACGTCCCTCGGAATGGTTTCTGGAATTATTAGCAAATTAAATAAAAAATCAAATAATATAGCAGAAGTTACAAATGTTATAGCGGATATTTCAGAGCAAACTAATCTTTTATCATTAAATGCTTCTATTGAGGCTGCGAGAGCAGGTGAGGCAGGAAAAGGGTTTGCAGTAGTTGCAGAGGAAGTAAAGGAACTTGCTGAAAAATCTAAAGATTCGTCATTAAGTATTAAAGAAATTATTGATAGCATAATAACTGATACAAGCTCTGCAGTTGAATTTATGAATAAAACCAATGGAATTAATCAAATTCAAAAGGAAGCTGTAACAAATATAAATATATCAATGCAAGAGATCACCTCTTCGATTGATGAGGTATTGTCCCAGGTTAAAGAAGAACTTCAAGGCATAAAGAAAACTACTGGAGATAAGGATAATGTGGTTACAATGATAGATGGTATATCAGAAGTTGCACAAGAAACTTCTGCTTCTACAGAGCAGATAGTTGCTTCTATGGAAGAACAATCTGCTTCCTCAGAAGAAGTTAGTAACCACGCTAATAATCTTATAGTATTAATTGAAGAACTTGAAGGGAAACTTGAAATGTTTAAATTTGAATAAGTAATAGAGCTAAATCAAGTAGAGGTCAAAAGTATAAGAACTAAAATAATAAAGAGTATAAATTTCTTTTAGAAATTTATACTCTTTATTATTTCGATTTTTTAAGTAGACGGCAGAATATTGAAAGTCCCTCAAGTATCTTTGTTTTTTCTTCAGGTAAAGCATTTTGTATAGCATTAATGAATGGTGTATACATTTTGTTCATTGTATTTTTAATATAATTATTTGCTTTTTCTGACATGAAAATCCGTGTAAATCGCCCATCACAAGTATCTTGCCTACGAATTACAGTTCCACGAGTTTCTAATCTATCGATAATTCCTGAAACTGTACTATGGGATAAGTTTAATCTTTTACTAAGTTCTTTAAGGCTTAAACCATCTTCTGTAACTAATTCTCTCATAACGTTTAGTTGTGGAATTGTAAAACCACCGTTTAAGGTTACTGATTTTGTGAAAGTGTCTGAAGTTTTTTTTATTAAACGAACACTATCTACAATAAACTTTTCTACAAATTCATTATCGTTAATATCCATCATTGTTTCCTCCTGATAACTAATATTAGTACAGTTTTAAATTATAAGTTGCATCACAATCAATAATACAAGGTTGCAATCATCTAGTCAAGGTATGTATTACTACTAAAAGATTACTATTAGCAAATAAGAAATAAAAACCAAATAAGTAATTTCGTGTTGACATTTTAATAATGTGGGAGTAAAATAAGTTGCACGATGACGCGTCGTAACAAGACGTATTTAGATTTAGAGGGTAGGTGTACAAAATGAAGGGTAAATTTAAAGTATTATTAACAGTTGGTTTGGGCCTAGTTCTAGTGGTGGGTGGGTCTATAGGTGCACATTTTTGGTATAATTATACCCACTATTTATCAACGGATAACGTAGAATTAGTCGCTGATTTTATAAAAGTAACACCTCTCACTTCTGGAAAGCTTTTAGAATTCAATGTTAAGGAAGGGGATTATGTAGTTAAGGATCAGCTAATTGGAAGGTTAGATGCTGGCGTCGATAGTGGTGCGGCATCTAATATAAGAGCACCAATTAGTGGAATAGTTGCTTCGAAAAGTGCACTCGTTGGAGAATACGAATCAAGTGCAACATCGCCTACACTTGCTCTAATAATGGATCCTCATAAAATTTATTTAATTGCTAATATCGATGAAACGGATATTGCTAAAGTAAAGATAGGCCAAGCAGTTGATATATCTATAGATCAATTTAAGGGGAAGAAATTTACTGGCAAAGTGAGTTCAATTTCACAAGCATCAAATAATGCTTTTTCAATTCTTCCAGCTCAAACAAGTGGTACATTTACAAAAGTTGTAGAAAGAGTACAAGTAAAAATTGAAATTAATAATTCTGATACTAAATTATTACCAGGTACAAATGCAATTGTAAAAATTCATATAAAGTAAAATTTTAAGTTTAATTAAATGATTGGAAGGTGAATATTATTGAAATTTGAGTTAAAAGATATGATAAATAAGGGACTTAAAAATAAGTTCCTAAAAATAGCAGGGGTTGTAATAGTAGTTTTTGTTGTGGTCGTGATAGTAAAGAATACAGCGTTTAGTAGTAAATTAGCTAGTTCAGCAAAGGCATCTGATCAGAAAACTGAAACTGTAAAAAAAGGAAATATAACAACTCAGGTTGAAGGGGCAGGACCTATATATTTTACTAAAAGCAATAAAATTAATTCAAGAGTTGGTGGCAAAATCACAAAAGTAAACTTTAAAGTGGGAGACAAAGTTAAATCGGGAGACGTTATATATGAACTTGATGATAAAGATGCTAAGACTTCTGTAGATATTGTGAAGCAAGGGCTTAAACAAAGTGAGGTAACCGGCGATGCGAGTAAAGAAGCTGTTTCAGACTTATCAATCAGTGCACCATTTAGTGGACAGGTGAAAAGTATTGCTGTAAATGTGGGTGATACAGTAGCGGCAGGTGGTGTAGTTCTTACGATTACAGATACTTCAAAGCTTAAGGTGTTACTTTCCTTTAATGCAAAAGATGTGGGCCAAATATCAATTGGGCAAGCCGCTAAGGTAAATATAACATCGATGACGCAAGCTGTAGATGGAAATGTATCGTATATAAGCAACCAACCATCATCAACGATTTCAGGTGGACAGATATATACTGTAGAAATTGTAATGAATAATCCAGGTGCTCTACTTGGCGGTATGACTGCTAGTGCAGATGTTAAAACATCTAAGGGAAGCGTAAGTAGCGCGAACACTGCTAGTATGAATTATATAAACAAGCAAGCGGTTATTAGCAAAACAGGGGGGACTGTTCAAGCTATTTCCGTTAAAGAAGATCAAAAAGTTGATTCTGGGGCATCTCTTGTTCAGATGAAAAATGATTCTATTGTGAGAGCTCAAGAAACTACAAATATTGGAATGGAAACCACGCAAGACCAGATAAATTTAGCGACCTCACAGCTAGATTATTATAAAATAACTTCACCTATTAGTGGAGTGTTATCAACTGTGAATTTTCAAGTAGGAGATACTATAAATGCTGGCGTTGAAGTGTCGGAGGTTTTAAACCAAAATAATATGAAATTTGATATACCTGTGGACGAAATTGATATAGCTAAAATAGTTCCAGGGCAACTGGCAAGTATTACAGCAGACTCAATTCCAAGTACCTTAAATACACCAGTTAAGGGAGAAGTTGAGACCGTTGCGTCTAAGGGGACATCTTTAAATGGGGTAACCTCATATTTAGTAACTATTAGGGTTAAAAGCAATTTCAATTTGTTTAAGGGTGGAATGAATTCAAATGCTAGTGTTCAAGTGATTAATAAACCTAATGTTTTATATGTTCCAATAGGAGCTATAACAAATGGCAATGGGAGCAGTTACGTTTTATTAAAAGATAATAAAGGAATACATACAGAAGTGGAACTCGGAGTTAAAAATGATAAATATGTAGAAGTTAAAAGTGGACTAGTTGCGGGGGATCAAGTAATTTTAACACAAACCTATGCTTCGACAGCAAATTAGAAGAGGATTAAAGCAAATAACCTAGTATTTAAAGGAAATACGCAAAGAAGGTAGGTGTAAAAGTGAAGAGTAGACGTAAATTTTTATTATCCTCTGTTGTAGTTGTGCTTATTTTAGCTTTGGCATATATTGGCATACACTATTGGTACGAAAATAGCTATTATATATCAACTGATGATGCTAAAATCACTGGTGACTTTATTAAAGTTACTCCACTTGAAACTGGAAAACTATTAAAATTCAAGGTAAGAGAAGGAGATCTTATATCTAAAGATCAAATTTTAGGATATATAGATGCTAACAGTGCGGCTGCAAATATAAGAGCGCCAATTAGTGGGACAATAGTTAAGGTGGTTTCACATGTAGGTGATTATGTATCAAGAAGCCAATTAACCACATTAGCATTGATTGTTGATACAAAAAAAATATATATAAAAGCTAACATTGAGGAAACAAAAATTAATAAAATACATCCGGGCCAGTCAGTTGATGTAACAGTAGATGAATATGTTAATAAAAAATTTATTGGCAGGGTAGAATCAATTGGGCAAGCATCTGAATCTGTTTTTGCAATTACTCAAAGTTCTACTAGTGGAACTTATACGAAAGTTGCAAGAATAATACCTGTAAAAATTGAGTTAAATAAAAATGACGTTAGTTTATTAACAGGTACTAACGCTACTGTAAAAATACACATAAAGTGAGGAAGTGATATAATATGGAAAACAAAGGAAATGATAACTCGAATAGGTGGCTTGTACTGTTTGTAGTAATAATCGGAACTTTTATGTCTGTATTGGATAGCAGTATCGTAAATATCGCTGTCCCTACTCTAATGTCTGTGTTTGGTGTAGATTTGGACAAGATAAAATGGGTATTAACTGCATATACTTTAGCACTTGGTGTAGTTATTCCATTTACAGGTTATTTAATGGAGAGATATGATTTTAAACAAATATATATGGTTGCACTTGGAACGTTTTCTGTTGGCTCATTTTTATGTGGTTTAGCTTGGAGCAATAATACAATGATAATTTTTAGAATTATCCAAGCACTAGGTGGGGGTATGATTATGCCTGTAGGTATGGCTGTCGTTTTCAGTTTGTTCCCACCGAATGAACGAGGAAAAGCCTTAGGGATTTGGGGGGTAGCTGCTATGGTGGCGCCTGCTATCGGTCCAACACTCGGCGGCTATCTTCTACAAACTACAAGCTGGAGATTACTTTTTTACATAAATGTACCTATAGGGATAGCAGGAGTAATACTCGCTGGTACCATAATGAAAAAAGGACCTAAAAAACCAAAGATATCTTTTGACTACCTAGGCTTTATTTCAATATCTATCAGCCTTGTAAGTTTACTATACGTATTAGGTGAGGGTACAATAGATTGGTCAAATATAGAAACTCAAATGCTTATAACAATAGGATGCTTAGGTATGGTTTTCTTTGTTATTAATGAACTTACACATGATAATCCATTGTTAGAATTACGAATATTTAAAGAATTAAATTTTTCTATAAGTCAAGGGTTATCAATAATTACTACATTAGCTATGATGGGTGGGATGTATGTATTACCTCTGTTTTTGCAAAATGTACGAGGATTTACAGCAATGGAGACAGGTATGATTATGTTTCCCAGTGCTATAGCATCTGGTATTATGATGCCAATAAGTGGGGCACTTTTTGATAAGTTTGGTGCAAAGGCGTTAACAATTACTGGTCTTATAATCGTAGCCATCGCATCCTACAACTTTACTTTTTTAAGTATGGGTATGAGTAAGGAGACTATAACTATGCTTAATCTTATACGTGGTGTAGGCATGGGATTATGTATGATGCCAGTTAATACTGCCGGTATGAATTGCATACCACCACATCTAACTGCAAAAGCATCAGCTCTTTCGAATACCATAAGGCAGGTAACGTCATCTCTAAGTGTAACGATAATGACTTCACTAATACAAAGTAGAAATAGTTTTAATTATGCAAAACTAGCAAATGAAATAACTCCATTTAATCAAGTAGCGGTAAATTATATGAAAACACTTACAGGTGTCTACATGAATGCAGGTTACTCAGCTGCTAATGCAAAAGTAGCAGCAGTTACTGCTATTGCAGGAGGGCTTGCTAGGCAAGCATATATTGATGCACAAACATATGCGATTGCTGTTACTTCACTCGCAATAGTTTTTGGAATAGTTTTAGTCCTATTTCTTAGAGAAAAAAAACAGCTACCAAAAGTAAAAAGTGTTGATTCAATGCAAGAAGAAATGCATATGGCAGATATGCTTGAATAATTAAATAAATGTAGATTATATTGTTAAGGGGGTTTTAAGATGGTTAATGATATACCACTCGTAATTACGATCAACCATAAATTTGGAAGTGGAGGAGCATATTTAGGTCAGAGAATTGCAGAAAAATTGAATATGCTGTATATTGATCATCAAATTATTGATATGACTGCACGAAAACTAAACATATCATCTGAAGAGGTAACAGCAGGGGATGAAAAACCGACATCCTTTTGGCATTCTTTATTACAGTACTTCGCATATATCGATACAAGCACATACGCTGCTCTAGATTCGAAACCTGTGACTAATCATCAAATTTTTAATGCCGAGGCAGAGGCGATATTAGAATCTTATAAGGGGAAATCTGCTGTGATATTGGGACGTGGGTCTTCATATATACTTGCGAATCATCCTCGTCATGTAAGTATTTTCCTGTATGCAGATAGTGCTTATCGGGCGTCGCGCATTCGAGAAATTAATAACATATCAGAACAAGAGTCACTAAAACTTGTAAAGTCTACCGATAAGATGAGAGATTTATATATACGTGAAATGACAGGACATGAGCTTGAAGATGCTTGTCAATACCATCTGTCGCTGGATACAGGCATACTAGGACTTGATGAAACAGAAAAAATTATTTTAGAATATATTCATTCAAGGAAAGAATTATATAATTCTTAATTAATAAAAGGATGGTGTAAAATGAAATTTAAAAAGGCTACTATGAGTATTTTTTTAATATTTACTTTCTTTATAAGTACAATTAGTTCGAATTTTGCTTCGGCTGTTACTGTTGCTGATTATTCGGGGGGGGTTGCTAGGATGAAGCAACTTGGGATTGTGAATGCAGCGGTAGTTTCTAATGCTATGACTAGGGGGCAATTTGTTAAATCCGTAGTGATAGCAGCTGATTTAGAGGATGGAGCCTTAGGAATGAGAGGGGCT
>NZ_JAHLDU010000027.1 GCF_018861905.1 Clostridium sp. DSM 17811 | reverse complement strand
GCCTTGATTTTTTGTTGGTCTGAGATAATTGATTTTCTTCCCATAAAAAATAGCTCTCCTTATAGTAAACAGTTTTATTATTTAACTGTCTACCATAAGGGGAGCATATCACTTAGAAGACATTTTGGGTTCATTGAATTAATGATGAATTATGTTTTGTTTGATAAGGCTGTATTTGAGAGATTGCTACTAAATAAATGGCTTAAAGAATTAAATGCTAGAATATGCGAGTGCATAGGCACGGATGCTCGAAACTTACAAATTGGCCATTCGTATTTTTTAGAAAAAGAGAAACCTATTAGTAGCAGAGGATGATGAAATAGAGGAAGAAACTGAAATTGAAAAGGTCAATGAGAGTGGTTGTGGAGATAACTTATCATCACCTAGAGGCAGAATTGATATTAATAAAATCTGTGGTCAAGGCGGAATTACAAAGGATACATTGCCTTGCAATTACTTTAATATGAAGACAGATAGTTCATGTTATAAAGAGGACTTACAAGTAAATAATTTAAGTGTGAGGGTAGATAAATCTAGCACTATACTTTGTTTTTTTGTCTGAATTTACAAATGTTGTAGGGAAAAGGTGTTTTTGTGTTGAAATGAGAATAGAATTTTATGTTGGACGTGTCTATGGATTTTGATTTTAGAGGTGTGCACTTTTTAGCGGAATTATATATATGACCCTTGATAAGTTTTCTCAGACAAGGAATATTAGTCTTGTGTTGACAGAGCAGATTTAGAGTATTTTATAAATTCCCTCAGACTTATAGTTTGGGGGAATTTATATTTAGTGTAAATATTTTATTTTATTGACAAATTTTATTGACAGATAAACTACTAGGCGGTACAATATAGGTAAACTACTATGTGGTGAAAGGTAGGTAAATAATGTGGTAGATCGTTCACAATTAATGCGTGGAACATTAGAGGGTTGTATAGTTAAGATAATAAGTGGGGAAGAAACATATGGATATGAAATAGTATCACGATTACAAGATTATGGATTTGAGGATGTAAGAGAAGGGTCAACTTACCCTATTCTATTACGACTTGAAAAAAAGAAAATAATTTCATCTATTTATAAGGAGTCCCCCCTAGGACCAAAGAGAAAATATTATTTTTTAACTGATATTGGAAAAGAGTTTTTAAAAGAATTTGAAATTGTATGGAATGATGTAAAGAGGTCTGTGGATCAAATAATGAAGGGAGAATGAGAATATGACTCAAAATGAAGTAATCTTGTTAAAAGAAGAAAATAAAAAACAGTCAATACAACTAAGGGAAGATGATGAGCGGAACATTAAAAATATTATGAAAAGTATGAGTATGTTTAAGGTTAATTCATATGATGCACAAGTAATTCAAAGGGACTTGATAGGAATGGCACAAGAATTGAAATTAAGAAATTCCAGCTTACAAGAGGCTATAGGGGATGATGTTAAAGGGTTTACTAATGAGATTATCAATAACAGTAGTGGACCATGTAAAAGAGAAATTTTACTAAATCTTTTGCTTAAACTATCTGGATATTTCTTTGCTTGGTTTACTGGATTGTCATTTGTAGCCTATGGAGGATTATCATGGGAAGCAAATCCGATTATATATTTTTATTATATTGGGGCGGTATTAATTATATTTGTAACAGAAGGTATGATAACTCCATTATTTATTACTGAAAAAGGGCTTAAGAAGAAATTATCCTCAGTCTTTTCAATAGTGCTATTTTTAGTTTTTTCGACTATTATATATTTTCTAAATGATAATCAGTACACTATAGAAATCAATGCCGGATACATAATTTTGATATCCGCAATAGTGTATTTAATTGTAAAATATTTGAATGTAATAAATATTAATAGATTAGCCAAAGGCAAAAAAAATTATATTGATGATTTAAAATAGATCAATACTCACTATACCTAAAAAAACAAGAAATAAGGATGTGCACTTTTCAACAGAAATCCTATATAATTTAGCGATATTAAAATCAATAGCCTTAATAAAAAAGTTGCTAAATTGTATCAAAATTAGAGTGATTAGACAGTGGAAATCACAATTAATTATTAATTAGTTGTGATTTTCTTATGCTTTAATTTAATAAGAGTAGAGTGATGAAAGGTGAGCCATATACTTGGACAATGAAATTGTAGAGCAGCTTATTTTTATAATTTTCGAGTTTTAATGCTTAATGAAATGAATAAAGTGTTCATTTGGAGTATACCGCAGACGAACGTGAACTAACAGGCTCGAAAGTGGCATTATATGGTGGTGAATATGAATACAAATCGTTCATATAATATATGGACTTTAAACGAACGATTTAATATAATAAGTATAAAGAGGTGATTACACTGAACTGCTCCCTGTCAAGTAGACAGTCGAAATAATAAAAATTACTCAGACGGCTAACGCCCTAAATTCTAAAGGGCTAAGGCCCCTAATAATTTCAACAATATTATGTTTTGAGTTTGTATTATTTGACATCGCTGGAATTGTCGTTTCATACAAATTTCTCCCTATTCAATTGAGACATCATGTCGTTTTATTAAATACATCCTTAAAGACTAATGGGGATTTTATTTATATCACGTCAAAAAACACAAAATATAAGTCCTCTCTCACAAAAAAAACTGCCACGAATAAACGGGCAGTTTTTAGACACACAAGTTATTTTGGCAACCAGGCTATCATAACACTCGAAAGCACCTTAGACACTGTGGCTTTGCACCAGCATTTTTCAATGGATTTGCCCTTTATTAAATTAAAATCCGTTTTAGTTTTCACTGTTTGCATCAATCAAGAATTCGTTTTGCTAATTATCTGTGCAGGGCATTTTTTACTATTTGTTAACCATTTACATACTCGACACTCAAAACACGGCTTATAATTTATATTATCTAATGAGTTTCCCACAAAATTTGCATCAGCTAAAAAGGGCCTCCCATACGCTATAAAATCGCAATCATTATTTTCTATCAGCGTATTTCCCCTTTCCAGCGTCTTTATATCGCTGACACAAATAATGGGTAAATTTACATGATTTTTTACAAAATATCCCGTGTAGACTGTATCATTATACGTAAAATCGGTTGGCAATACCAATTTTCGATCTTGTGGTATTCCCGTTGAAATATGCAGCATATCAATTCCCATATTCTCCAAAGCAAGGGCAGTTTGTACATCCATATCTAAAGTACTTCCCCAGCCCATTCGATATGAAATTATAAAAGGAGATCCAGCTAAACTTTTTATTCCTTCAACAATTTCTTTTACTAATGACAGTCTTTTGGCTAAAGTTCCGCCATAATCATCCTGGCGCAAATTGGAGTTGGATGATGCCATCATATTTAAAAAGAAGGTGTGCGCTCCATGCAGCTCAATTCCATCCATGCCCGCCTTTTTACAGATTTCTGCACTCCTTACAAATTCATTCCTAATTTTAATCAAATCTTTTTTAGATAGTATATTGATATTCATAGAGCTTCTATCATAAAAGCCGTATCCTGGAAGAGAAAGTTGTGCAAAAATTCTTGTTCCATTCTTATGATACTCTTCCGTTATTCTATTCAAGTAATTAATATGCCTGTCAGAGAACGCACCTGCACCACCTGATGTTCCAGATCCACTTATATTACTGCTATCCGCTGACACAGAAAGTGCTTGTGTCACAATCAGCCCAATCCCTTTATCGGCTCTACTTAAATAATCTTGCATAAGTTCTTCTCCCATGATTCCATCATAGCTTGGAAATCCAAAGCGAACCATTGGTGCCATTACAATTCTATTGCGAAAAAAGATATTATTTATTTGAAATGGATTAAATACTTTCAACATACACTCACTTCCTATCTATAAAATCACTATGCAATCCCATATACTCATAATTTGAGTAATCGCAGCATCAATGGTGTCAAATGAAATCTGCTGTCCGTCTGCATTTTAGCAGTCTGCCTTAATGCCTGTTCAACAGCTTCTCTTGGCTCCAATGAATTATCTTTTAGGCACAATTATCATACCCTCTGATATCTATTGATTCTCACTGGAGCTTTTAAGTATTCTACAAACTCCGCTATGGTTTTTTTGAAAAGTGGAGATTGCATATGTTTATCAAGAGCATCTTGGTCTTTCCATTCCTCAATCATAGTCATCAAAGCAGGATTGTCCAAATCCTGAAACAGTTCGTAATTTACACACCCCGCATGAGAACACCTAGTCTCATCAATAAGTGGTTTGAGTGAATGAATAAAATCGTTAATTTTATCATTTTTAAGTTCGTGCTGTGCCACAATTATAAAAGCCATTACTTTTCCTCCTTCTCATATTTCGTCGCTGAAACCATGTAAGTAATATTGGAACAATCGATCCATTATTACTATAATTATTTATCCGGTCTTTGTCAAGGATTTATGGAACAATTGATGCATATTTCCGCTTCATTAAGTCATAGAGAGAAAAAACAGTTCTGCAATTACTTTCTACTTTTTCATTTCATAAGCTGTTGACAAAATTCAAAATCTCCCTTATGATAATTATGGAACGATCGTTACAAAACTATTTTAAAGGGAGATAAAAATGAAAGACAATACAAAAAATAAATTTCCGCTATCTGGATTATTAGCTTTAGCAATGGCTGGTTTCCTAGCAATTATGACTGAAACTATTCCGGCCGGTTTGTTGCCACATATCAGTGAAGGGCTTAATGTTTCAGAAAGCTTAGCGGGTCAACTGGTAACATTATATGCGATAGGTTCATTAGTAGCAGCAATTCCTGTTATTGCATTGACTAGACAGTGGCGAAGAAGACCATTACTTTTATCAGCCATCATTGGGTTTTTAATTTTTAATTCTATAACAGCAATTTCACCGTATTATTTTTTAACATTAGTGGCTCGCTTTTTTGCAGGAGTATCTGCCGGAGTGGCATGGGGATTGATTGCAGGTTATGCAAGACGTATGGTGTCCGATGAATTTAAAGGACGTGGTATGGCAATAGCTATGATTGGAACACCAATTGCTTTAGCATTTGGTGTTCCAATTGGTACCTTTCTAGGTTCTATTATTGGGTGGCGTTTAGTATTTGTAATTATGTCAATATTGGCTATTATTCTAATAGGCTGGATTTTAATAAAAGTTCCAGATTTCCCCGGTCAAGATTCCAAGAATCAGGTTTCTATTTTAAAAGTATTTATAACTCCAGGAGTACGCCCAATACTTGCGGTTGTATTATGTTGGATGACGGCTCACAACATACTTTATACGTATATATATCCATTTTTAATTTCTAAAGGTGTAGGCCGTGTTGATTTTTCACTTTTTATTTTTGGTATCTTAGCTTTAATTAGTATAGTTATTATAGGATTATTAATTGACAGTCATTTGAGGGTCTTGGTATTAATTAGTATCTTGGCTTTTGCGATAGATTCTATTTTGTTCGGTATAAGCGGAGGATATCCGATTGCGTTAAATCTAGAGGTAGCTTTATGGGGATTAACATTTGGCGGAGCCGCTACATTGCTACAAACTGCTCTTGCTGAATCGATAGAAGATGAAGCTGTAGATGTAGTTATGTCAATAAATACAACTGTGTGGAATTTGGCTATCGCTTGCGGAAGCGTTGTAGGAGGAATAATATTAAAAAAGGCTGATGCATCCTTATTTCCGTGGAGTATATTTGTTTTACTAATTATTGCATTGTTAATATCATGGAAATCAAAAAAATATGGTTTTGTTCAGAAATGAGATAATTTGAATTTAAGGTATCTTTAATATTTGCAAATTTAAGTGTATAATCACTATTATTATATAGGATTAATTTATTTAGAGGAGTGATATTATGCCTAAAACAGGACGTCCAAGAAAGTTTAATCGAGATGAAGCAATTTTTAATGCAATGTTGTTGTTTTGGGAGCAAGGTTTTGAGTCAACTTCCTTATCTCAATTACGAGAGACTATGGGGAATATTTCGGCAAGTAGTTTTTATTCTACATTTAAATCAAAAGAAGCTTTATTTGAAGAAGTAATTGAAATGTACATGGATACGTTTGGACAGGTGACATTTTGTTTGAAGGATAGTTCTTTAGAACCAAAGCAAGCTATAGAACAAGCATTAAGACAGTCTGCTAAAATGCAAACTGATGGCGCTCATCCCCTTGGATGTTTTTTAGTACTGTCTGCCACTACTTGTTCTGTGGAGAATGCACATATTCGTGATATGCTTAGTAAACAACGCAAACTCACAAGAGACTGGTTAACAGCGTGTATACAAAATGCTGTGGAAAAAGGTCAGCTTAAAGAAACAACAGATGTTGCTATGTTAACGACTGTTTTCCAGTCTTTTTTATTTGGTATTTCAACTCAGGCAAGGGATGGGGTAAAATTTGATACAATCAATAATGCAGTAACTCAAATAATGAAAGTGTGGGACTCTTTGGCTCTTTAAAAATTTCATTTTAAATGTATTATAACGTTCTTAATTTATTTCTAATGTAACTTTAAAACAAAGAAGATTATTATATGTTTTTGTTGGTGCTAGCACTTAGCACCTATTTAAACTTTAGGTTTTAAATTAATAGGTCATAAAAGTGTTTCATTTAATTTGAATAAACACATAAAAACATGATGTAATGTCCAACTTATACTATTATACTTTTATGAAAGTGGATTAAGGCTTTCATTATCAATGGCTAACATGGCATTTTAAAGATAGACATAATACTTAAAATGTCTATCTTTATGAAATGAGGTGCTTAAATATTATAAAAGAAAATGAAGAGAAAATAAAATATCTTACTCAGGTGGAAATGAAAAAAGTTTTTAAAGTTATAGAAAAGGATAATAGCATACATGCATTAAGAAACTTGTCTATTTTTAGAGTAGCATACAGATGTGCTTTAAGAGCCTCTGAGGTTGGGTTAATTATAACAAGACAAGAGGAGAAATGTATTGTCACAGGCTTAAGGGGAGTAATAATAACCCCATAGGATTGGATCAAGAAACTATTAAGATCTTAAACAAATATATTATGCAAAATGAGATTTGTGATAATCAACAAATTTTGTTTTTAAGTCAGGAGAAAAAACCAATCTCACGCAAGAATTTAGATGTTTTGATGAAGAAGTATTGCCATTTAGCTAAAATAAGTGATATAGAAAGATACCATTTTCATACTTCAAAACATACGGCTGCAGTGCATTTGGCAGAATCTGAAATTGATATAAAAGAGCTGCAATACTATTTGGGCCATAAATCTGTAACAAACACATTAATATATTTTCAGTTTACTACAAAGCAGCAGGAAACAATGTATGCAAAACTTCAAAAAAATAATCAGATGGTTTAAATAACTGATTTATAATACATTGAAAGTTACAAGTCAATGATATGCTCCCAATAAAGTAGACAGATTAAATAATAAAAATCTGTTACTAGAAAGGGGAGTATTTTTATGTCTAGAAGAACTAAATATACAACAGAAGAAAAGTATGCAATTCTAAATGAATATGATAATGGAATTGGAACAATGAAGGAGATTGCTAGAAAGTATAAGATCAATAGAGTAACTTTATATAATTGGAGATACAACTATAGTAAATATGGAATAGATAGATTAAAAGAATCGGAATCATTCAAAAGATATTCAAAGGAGCTAAAGGAACTAGCAGTAAAAGACTACTTATCAGGAGGATTTTCACAGAGAGAAGTTGTAAATAAATATAAAATATCGAATATATCGGTACTGCAAGGATGGGCAAACAAGTATAATGGTCATAGAGAAATAAAGGCAACACCGAAGGGAATGAGCCAATCTATGACAAATGGAAGAGTTACTTCTTTGAAAGAACGAATTGAAATTGTACATTACTGTATTGCTCAAAATAACGACTATAAGCAAACTGCTGATAATTATAACGTATCCTACGAGCAAGTATACCAGTGGGTTAAAAAATATGAGGCCGGTAGTGAAAGTGCATTGAAGGATAGGCGAGGCAGGAAAAAGCCTGAAGAGGAACTAACACTTGAAGACAGAGCAAAACTTTCAATGAAGAAATTGGAAGTAGAAAATGAAAGATTAAGGGCGGAAAATGCATTCTTAAAAAAATTGGAGGAACTCGAAAGGAGGCGTACTTAAGGCGTACAAGGCAACTAGACAAGTATATTATAATTTCACAACTTCATGAAAAAGAAAAATTTTCTATCTCTTTGTTATGTAAATTAGCGAAGATTCCACGGTCTTCATATTATAAGTGGCTAACGCATAAAGGATCTGTTCTAGAGTCTGAAAATGAGATAGTGATGAAAGAAATTGTAATTATTTATAATAAAGTAAATGGAATTTACGGTTATAGAAGAATAACCATGAACTTGAATAGTAAGCTAAAGACGAATTATAACTATAAACGTATTTATAGACTTATGAGGCTCTCAGGGTTACAAGCAGTTATCCGTAGAAAAAAGAAACGTTACGTCAAATCTAATCCACAGCAAGTTGCAGAGAACATTTTGAATCGAAAATTCACCGCTGATAAATTAAATCAAAAGTGGCTTACAGATGTTACTGAATTCAAGTACGGTAATTCCAGTAAAGCGTATCTAAGTGCCATATTGGATCTATACGACAACTCTATTGTAGGATATGTATTTGGGCATTCTAACAATAACCGCCTTGTGTTTAAAAATTTAGATGTAGTTCTAAATGCCTCTCCTGGCGCAAGCCCGATGATTCATAGTGATCGAGGTTACCAATATACCTCCGATGAATTTAAGGAAAAACTGGATGCTGCAGGAATGACACAAAGCATGTCACGAGTTGGAAAATGTATCGACAACGGCCCTATGGAAGGCTTTTGGGGTATTCTTAAGTGTGAAGAGTACTACTTACACAAATATAGTTCATATGAGGAACTCTCTAATGCAATTGATAAATACATTATTTTCTACAATACTAAAAGATTACAGAAAAAGTTAAACAGCCTTAGTCCTCTGGAATTTAGGGCGTTAGCCGTCTGAGTAATTTTTATTATTTATACTGTTTACTTGACAGGGAGCAGTTCAGAATTCAACAACCCCAAAAACTATAACCCCTAATAGTAAATAACTAAAAAATTTCAATTTATAATTCCTCCTACATAAAATATTTATTCAACTATACTACTCTATTTCCTTATCCAAAAATCAGAATAATAATGATAAAATGAATTAAAAAACAGTAAAAATTTGTGTTATGTCAGCTTAAAGTTCGCTTATTTTATATCGAGGTCATGGAAGCTATGTATATAGCCAGAGTTCGCGTATGTAGATAAATAACGAACTCTCCCTATATTAACTTAATTAATGTGCATATTAGATACGAATACTATTCAATTGCTGTAATATCAAAGGATATAAATCTATTTGCTACGCCATGTTTATAATTTAATAGTCCCTTATTCCCTTCAAAGATTATTATATAATGTTTAGGATTAACACTAAAATTTAGCACAAGTCCATTATCAGTTTCGAAAGTTAAATTATATGTATAACCTACTGACGAAAAACCCATATATCCCATATAGTTTCCATTCTGTTGAATTGATTCTTTTGACTTCAATCTAGCATTACTAGAAATAACGGGTGTATAGTAGAATACTATTCCCGCATATATCATTGACAAAATAAGGCCAATAAGAATACAAAATAAAAATGAAAGTAAAAAAAAGAATATCATATTATCATGATTTATGGCTTTAAGAGTCTCATTTGCTGAAACTATTACAGGAATGTCCACATTACCAGGTAACATTTCAAGTGGTTTATAAAACCACTTAAAGTATATAAATATAGCCATACTGTACAACATTAATATTAGTGCTATGAATTTAACAGAAAATAAACGCTTTATTCCATCTGACAATTAAATCCCTCCAAGAAGATAACTTTAAAAAAGGAACATCTAGTACAGCCATTATTAAAATACTTCGCAGTTTTCTACGAATTAAACATGAATATTTAGCTAATTATACTATTTTATCCAGACATTACATATAAGAAAATGAAATATGTTTTGTTATATAAGATAAAAAGCAGGTTATATATTAGAAATCAAAAAAACACAATGATGTGAAAGCAGACTTCCACGTCATTTGTTATGTGCTCTTATCTAGCCTATACCATCATTCATGCTATTTTGATATGCAATAAGGCTCTATTTTAATGCATAAAATGTGTCTAATTGAGAATATGCACCCTCTTTATGCATTATTTATCACTTTGTTTTTAGTCCCTTTTCTAAAAAAAAGATAGTTTATATAATAAACTATTATTAACATAATCAACCTTTATAAATGGCTTAAAACCAATTAATAAAAGAAGGGAAACCTCTATATTTACATGCAACATTAGATATATTATTATATAAATTTAAAACTGATTTAGGAGCTTTAAATCTATTTGTGACTAGGTATAATGTTATAGCATTACTTAGTTTTGTGCAAATAAGGTTGTACTCTTCGTCACGTTCAAGTTTTATTTTAAATGGAATAAGAACATTAGTTAAATCTTGATTATTTTTAACTTCAGAATCATTCAAAACATCTTTTAATTCATTTAATAAGAGATAATTTTCATTCATTTATACAACACCTCCTTAATAGGCACATGAAGAACATAGCTGTAACCAGAAGTAACATCTTATATTAAAAGGTTTATAAATGCTTCATTATAAACCTTTTGGGCTTCGTTAATTGCTAAAATTAAATATATAGCAATGGTTTCTCTTTTTTCATAACCTTAATCTGATCTTATCATCTAAATTAGTTTATAGAGTTTATATAAAAAATTATTACAAGTTAGTCTCAAAAAGTTCCTATAATGTCAAGGGTAGGAACTTTTTCTGAGATTAGCTTACCATATACATCTAAAATACTCAACAAAATGCTTTAAATACACCTAAGTTCTAGCTAAGATCAATAATAATCATATTGTTAGCAAGAATAAGTACACCTACCTCTTATTGGTATTTTACCTTTACTTAAAGATGAGCATTCATCTACGTGGTATTTGGTTCCCGTTTTACTAGCATATACAGTTACACTCTGATCTTGACTAGAAGGCTTTGTTGTTGTGATTTTGCAGACCCTGAGCCTATGCAATTATAACTACCTGAAATAAATTTATAATATAGTTCATACTTCCGATGTTACCCTCATGTACATGAGAAGGCTGCATTCCTTTTAATATAAATTAAAGGAATGCAGCCTTTTTAGCTTTTTTTGATATATTTTGTTGCATAAAATAGATATTAATCCCTTTAATAAGTTAAATAGGATATAATGTGTATAAAAGTAAGTGTATGTTAAAAACGACGATGAGTTTAGGACTAGCCCTAGTAGCTATGGTAGCATTGCTTGGGGAAGTTCATTTAAATTTATAATGTACAAAATGAACAGCGATGGCAAGTGGGTTCATAAGTATTATCATATGTTATATCCAGATAAAATTGATGCTTTTCATACTACTCGGTGGCAGAAACACGCATTGATTTACAGTAACAGTAAACCTGTGCAAGAAAACGAATTGTATACTATGTCAGGGCAACTTATTAAAATTGTAAAGCAGACGGGACTTTCTTCTAGCTATGTAATGAACTCAATGTGTGAGTTGTTTAGGTATCCAAAATATTATTAGAGAAAATATTATTCCTCTTATTGAAGAATATTGTTATGGTGACTATGCTTTGATTTCTAAGATTTTAGGTGAAGGTATTGTTGATGTGAAAAACCAAACTATTAGATTTGAGTTGTTTAATACATCAAATATCGCGGGCCTCATAACGGCACTGCTCTCGCCATGTCCAACAATACGCGAAGTGGGAAAAGTAGCAGAGGATGATGAAATAGAGGAAGAAACTGAAATTGAAAAGGTCAATGAGAGTGATAGTGGAGATAAAATATAATGAATCAAACTGTCAATTTAAAAGAGTGGGACAGCATAATATTAAAGGATATAGAGTTGCCTGATAACGACACACGTCATATAGCAAAAGCACTTAATAATAAAGGAATTATAGAAATCATAGAACTTAAAGGTGGGTTATCTATATGTAGTAATTCTTATGTTGGTAGAATTAGACTAGGAGAACTACAAATAAACGTATACCCAAAGATAAATGGTATGCCGCTTTATAAATTGCTAAGGTATGCTTATGGATTAAGAGAGCTTAAGTTATTTAATGAGGCTGAGCATGATATAGGTAAATTTTAAGTTCTTTGACTTACTTATTTATGAGCTTTATGTTGAGGCAGAGAACTTGCTCCATAGAGGAATTCAAAAGAGTTATATCAAGCGTGGAGAGAACTTATCATCACCTAGAGGCAGAATTGATATTAATCTACGAGGGTACTTTTTTGATATGAATGCATTTTTTGAAACACTAATAGGAAGATTGCTGCAGAACTTTAGTGAAGGCTACTCTGTAAAAGACCAGTATAGTTTACATGATATGTTCATTTATACATCAAGGTTTAACCCCTACAACAGAAAATCACCTACTCCAAGACCTGACTTTGCACTTATGAAGGAAGGCAGGGTGGTGAAAGTGCTAGATGCTAAATGCAGAGATTTGTGGGAAAGAAGTTTGCCAGCTAAAATGCTATATCAGCTAGCGATTTATGCAGTAAGCGGAATAGGAGATAAGACTGCAACTATCGTATATCCGACACTTTCAGATATACCAACTACCGCGCATATGCCTCTATATTTTATAGGTCGCATCATAAACTTAATAAATGTAAAAATAAATGGTTAAAGTAACTACAAGTTGTTCAAGGTCGCTGAGAGATTTTATGTGCGAAGCGAATTTGCTACAATTACCCAAGGGTCTGACCCCTTGCAGAGATTGGAAGTGAAACGGACAAGATATATTGCTTAGAAGAGATAAAAAAAGATGGAATGTCTTATTTTACTTGATATGAAAGCAGCCTAATATAGGTGCTTTTTTTACTTTATGTGGATAAAAATTCTTGCAAGGTTCTTTATGATTGCAAATAAAATTTAATTAAAGAGTAAAGAAAGATAACTTTTATTCGATGTTAATACAAGAGTGTTAATACATACAAATATAGTATTAAATGCTAAATTAGGTATAAGCATAGGCTTATACCTAATTGATATTAAAGGGGGACATAATAAGATGAATACTATTAATAAGAATTTATCAATGCTGAGTGCTCTAAAATATTAACATGGTATAAATGGAAGAGAGCCCTGTTGAAAGTAAAAAGAATATTATAATTAAAAAATATAAATGGGTAGGTATAATAGGAATCATTTTAATAATTATTAGCATTATAGGTATTACTAAATATCAACAATATAGTAATAACAAAAATTATAATATGAATATTAGTGAAGCACAAAAGAATATTAAAGCAGAGAAATTTAGTGAAGCAATAAAAGATTATCAAATCGCATTAACATATAAGTAGGATAGCAGTGTGAACTCTAAAATAGAGTTATGTAATGAATTGCAATCTTCATTAAAAGACTTTAGGAACGGAACTGAACTACAGAATAATAAAGATTATTTAGGAGCATATAATGCATTTAAAAGTGTAAGCTCGAAAGATGTAAAAAGATTTGTTGTTGCTAAAGGTAAGATTAGTGAATGCTTTAATTCATATTCAAGGGATGTATTTCTTCAAGCAAAAGATTTAGCTATTAAATTAGATTATCAAGGTGCAATAGATGATGTTAATTTAGTATTAAGTATTGATTCGAATAATGAAAATGCAAAAGTTTTAAATATAGTTTGGGATAATTGTTCAAGTAAGGTTATCAAAGAAGTTAAGGGTGATACTGACAACATCGTCGACCAAACTAATATTAAGAGAAAAACACATTTTGTTATGAAAAAGATTTTTATTTTTCCAATATTGGGGGCTGTATTATTTATTTTATATTATATTGGTTTACAATTTACAAATAATAATGGATACGAGCTTGTGGGAATCTACTCTTATCTAAGATATTTAATACCGGTTATTAGTTTTATTCTGATATGTCCATTAATTATTATGGTTATTAAAAATATTAAAATCATTAAAAATATTAAAGGAATTTATAAAAATCAAAAAAAGATAGAACCTGAAAATGTAGTTCGCGAAGAAATTGATCAGGCAACTAAAATTGCAGTTTAAAAAAAGCTTTTTACACCAGTTAAAGTCATAATTATCACAATACTTATAGGCGCTATTGCAGGTGGAGGTATTATATATTCAAATAAACAAAAGGTCATAAAAGCTGAGAAAGCTGAAGTAGCATATATGATGAAGTTAAATAAAGGGATGCTTTTAATTTCAATTCAAGCTCTTAAAATTGAAACAGATGCGCAGTCAATTTCAAGTGTTTGGCATGATGCTATTTTTAACTCGCCTGTTAATGTTAATGGAGATCAGGCATATACTTTTGATGATGCGATTAAATATAAAAATGAAGAATTCAAAAAAAATGGAGAAATGGATGCAATTGTTAAAGGTAGAACTGACATACAGGCATTAATGGAAACACTAATTAATCCACCAACGAAGCATAAAGATGCTTATGAATCACTTATGAAAATATATAACTCATATAATGAATTTGAAGGTATGGTTGAGTCTCCAAATGGTTCGCTTACAGGTTACAATCAAAAAATTAGTACATTAGATTCTAGTTTATCATCTCAGCTTAATGAATTTAGAACTAGATATCCAATAGCAAAGTAAATCGAGCATGGATTTTTGGAAAAACAAATTGTGTTTACAATTTGTTAGCGATCAACGGGGGTTCTAATGAGCGAAGCGAATTTGCTATTAGGTTGGACATACTGAATGATAATGTTGTTAAGAATTCATATCTTTATGTTGAAAATGATAAAGAACCTACAATGATTGCTAATAATAAATATAAGGAAGTTGCAGAAGAATATGGATATATATTAGATTCTTCAAATTAGGCCCATGAAGAACATAGCTGTTCTGTACTGAAAACTCAGTTCCTAAATATGGTAATCTCATTGCTAGTTCTGTCCCGTTACCACACAACCACCAATATACGCCCTGTCGGGACGCACCATGTATGTCGGCTGTGCCCGATGTATATTCTTTTGAATGATTTTAATTTTTTATGGCAATCAAAAATCTTTAGTCTGCAGATTATTATAATAAGAATTAACTGTAACTGGAGTGTAATCCTTAATCTTATTATCAGTTAAAAACAAACTAACCAAGTTAGTCAATCCTTTTAAAGGTTCTATATTACTAATCTGATTATGATCTAAATTTAAATATGCCAAGTTAGTCAATCCTTTTAAAGGTTCTATATTACTGATCTGATTATCAGTTAAATATAAACTAGTCAAGTTAGTCAATCCTTTTAAAGGTTCTATATTACTAATCTGATTATCAGTTAAATGCAACTCACTCAAATTAGTCAACTTTTTTAAAGCTCCTATATTACTGATTTGATTGTTAGCTAAATCTAAACTAGTCAAGTTAGACAATTCTTTTAAAGCTCCTATATTACTGATCTGATTATGATCTAATTTTAAACTAGTCAAGTTAGACAATCCTTTTAAAGCTCCTATATTACTGATCTGATTATAATCTAAATATAAATCTTTCAAGTTAGTCAATCCTTTTAAAGGTTCTATGTTGCTTAACTGAGTATATCCTAAATACAAACGAGTCAAATTAGTCAAATTTTCTATCCCTGAAAGATTTGTAATAATTTGTTGAGAATCAACGTCTAGGTATTCTAGATTATCTATATCACCCTTTAAGATATTTCCGGTAGGTTTTTTGATTCTATCTCTTATTACTTTTTCTAAATTTTTATCAGGAAAAGTAATAACTTTTCTTGATGCAACAACGTTAGGATTATTAAAATAAACTAATGAACTAAATATAATCACAATAACAAAAACTAATAATAATATTTTTTTCGTATAAAACACCTCTTATAAATTATTTTTATAAAACAATTATCCTATTGTAAATTCTAACATATTTACATCAAAAACAAGCATATATAAACTGAAAAATTTAGAGTTTTAAATTAATTATAAAAAATCCTCATATTTTAAACTATGAGGATTTTTTTATATAGTTTAGAAATAAACCCAATAAGCTTTTGCCGTCTTACTTGGAACAGGATATCTATAAGAACCTTTCTGTACATAACCAGTCGTCAATCTTTCTATTTTTGCCTGTACTTTCTCAAATTCATCTGCACTACAAATCTTCTCATAATCAGTTTTATTAACACAAGCTTTAACTTTACCTCCTAAATGATGCTGCCATGCATAAGCAAAGCTTTTCTCACCGTTTGTTCCAGTATTACAGGAATAAAATACAGAGTTACACATATAAAAAACATTAGAGTGTATGCCATTTATATCAATAATATCTATTGTATAGTCGTCACCAAATTGTAAAAAGCCTTTATATCCATGCCCAAATAGGGTAAATTCTTTAATTGCTTGGGTCCTTTTACCAGTACCGTTTATTGTTGCTGTATTAAGATAGTTGAGTAGTTCTTTTTTAGTACGCACAAATATAATATTTATAAAGTCATAGATAGCTGAAATTGATTCGAAATTTACAATATCCTTTTCAGAATACATCTTTAAATCAATTATCCAAGTAATTGTATCTATAAGTCTTTTTGAACCTACTGGCATTTTATCTCGATCAAGTATATATTCATGTAACTTTCTTAAAGCAGTTTCAATAAAGTTGTATTTATAACGATCCTTATCATCTTCTTTTCCGGATAAAACTATATATTCAAAACCATTCGTTAAAGGAATATGAGGTTTATCTGGATCAGGTATAGCTGGAACATATGGATCTGGGATACCTGCTGCAGTATTACTTAAGTTTATTTTTGATACACCCTTATCTATACCAGAACTAATATTATTATCTATTTCTATTGCTCCATCTCCACTTCCAATAGTAATAGTTGATATTTGATCTATGGCCCAATCTTTAGGCAATGGATATCCGAGATTTCCGCTAAAACCTGATGACATATCACACACGAAGCTACTACATGAATAGCCTGCATTTTGCATACTACTACATACATTTCTAGGTGCGTATATTCCAATTTTATAAGTTGTATTAGTTCTTCTAAAAACCTCAAATATTTCACTAAAGTAAGGAGAAATCGTTCCATTTATATCACCATCTAAAGCATCGAAGTCTACACAAAAGTATATAATAGTTTCTGAATCAAATCCAAAACCACTTGCTAATGCAATTGCTGTTTTTGCATCCTTATTTCCTTGAATTCTATTGAAGTATGATAATTGGGTTCCTCCAGTTTCAAAGATAGGGAATACATTAAGTCCTGCTGCAAAAATAGTATTTAATTCATTAGATGTCATTTTATATCTACCAGTAAGATATCTTCCTACTAATTTATAGCCATTATTTTTAAGAGTTTGTGCTTTTTTATCAGTTATAGTAGTAGAACAATCACAGGCAGTTCCTTTTCTAGATGTATCACCAGTACTTACTAATAATGAAGCCCAAGTTTGCATACCTGCAACACCATCAGCAGTTAAGCATGAGAATGTTTGAAAGTTAGTTACAGCTATTTTAACATCATCTCCATATTGTCCATTAAATCCATTTGAATCATATCCGTTACAATATAGAGCGTATTGTAGTAAGTATATAAATTTAGTTTGAGTACTTCCTACTGATAATATGGGACATTTACTTTTTGTAGATGGTCCAAATACTCCATTAGGGACATCAATTTTTTCTTCTATTTGTAGAGCATAAAGTAGTGCTTTATTAGTAGAACGTCCGTATATGCCATCACAAGGGATTAATCCAATATTATCATTGAAGTATTGATTTGAAATATAGTCATGATTAAATCTTTGTTGAATTTCACGTATCTTAGCTACACCAGTATAGCATCCATAATTCAGCAATGTAAATGCATCCATAGCTAATAAAGATTTCATTATAGTTGCATTTACAATTCCATCAATATTAGTTAATCCTGCATCAGTTTGAAATCTTATGATTGCATTTTTAGTTAGTGATGTAAAAACGCCCGTAAATTAGTTGGGATTATATCCTTTACAAAATAAGGCACTTTGAAGAATAATTATTTTATTACTATCTGTTACTGGTGAACTAACAGACAAATTTGTAAAAGCATTTTTTGTACCAGGTCCAAAATTACCATTAGGTGATGGGAGCTTGAGTTCTATTTGTAAAGCTGTTATTAACGCCTTCATCGTACCCCATCCAGTAACTCCATCTTCTGCAATTTTAGTATATGACTTATTTCCCGAGTATGTTTCATTTGCCCATTTTTGAGTTTGCAAAACCATTTTATCCATTTTATAAAACCTCTTTCCTTATTTTTATATACATATACTACAAAGAAAAAATAGCTGTAATTGTAAACCTGTATAAAATATTTATTATAAAATCTGGGTAGTTTTGCCTATTACCCGTTTTCGGGGGAGGGTCAAAAACTACCCTATTTAGATTACTTTTAATGATTGCCAAAGATATTAAAGGTAAAAATGTATGTTACAGTTAATTAAGGGGTAGTGCTCTCTTTTCGTGCAAAAGTATCCTCATTTATTATTTTTATATCTTCTGTATTTGCTGTAGCTGTAGAAGAAATTCCGTTTGAAACAACAGCGGCTTGTACCTCTTGAACTGAGGTTAATGCGGTTAACGCACCTAGTGTTGTAGCTAAAGTCAATGCACATAATTTTAATTTCGCTTTTTTATTCATATTAATTCCCACTATAATGTTTTGAGTTTACTAGAAGTCTCTGCAATAGTACTCTGCCAATTAATAATACTAATATTAATTGGCAGAGTGCTTGTTTTTGAATGGAAATCTCTTAATCATAATAATTACGGAGGTGTAGGTATCAAAACATGATGCACCTCTAATACATAATATTAATTTTTTATCAAATAAGCGATCACTTATTGTAAGAATTCTTACAATGCAAATTATATTACTTTTATTAATAAAAGTAATATAATTTGCATGAAACATACAATTTTCTACATAAACAGAAGTATTATCATAAAATAACAAGCAAATTTACATTTAAACCGTTGGTTAGCCAAAGTATCAAAGCTAACCCTGTCTATATATAGCGAAAATGCGCTTTAAGATAATAATATTAAGTTTCATACAATATAATAAGATGTTATATTGTATCAAAAGTATCTATTCAAAAGCGTAAGCACTCAGTTAAATTTAACTAAGTGCTTAACAACCCATATAAACCAATGCTTTAATAAAATAATCTTCCCCAAATCTAAAAACCTCTCCATTCCTCCATATATATAAGTAAAACCCTAAAGGAGGAATCACCAATGGACAAAACCCAAATAATAGAAAGCCTAATCCCAGGAGCTTTACTATCCTATAAAAAATACAACATACTACCATCCCTAACCATAGCTCAGGCAATACTCGAAACAGGCTGGTTGCAATATGTTAAAGGTAATAACATCTTTGGAATCAAATGGACAGAAGGTTGCGGATATGAAGTTCAAGAATTTAATACTCATGAATTTATAAATGGAGTGAGCACTCCCATGGTATGCATGTTTAGAAAGTATGATACGCTGGGTGACAGCATCCTGGACCATGGAAAGCTTTTAAGCTTTAACCGGTACAAATCTGTAATAACATCTAAAAACTACAAGGAAGCTTGCCAGAACGTCTATAACTCAGGATACTGTACTGATGATGAGTACCCTGAAAAACTAATAGCTATAATTGAACAAAATAAACTTTATGTTTATGACTCTGCTCCTAGATCTGAAATTACTAAAAACACAACTTCTGTAGATATTAAATATCTACAAAAATGCCTAAACTCTATGAAAATAAGAGATATAAATAATAATGTTTTAGTTGTAGATGGAGCCAGTGGACCATTAACCATAGGTACTATTAAAAAGCTTCAGCAAATACTTAACCTTTCTATCGATGGTATATGTGGACCCGAAGTATTATCTGGAGTTAAAGCTATTATGGAAAAGCCTCTATGTAGTATTAATTCTACGGAAGATAAAACAGCTATAAGATATATTCAATGGAGAACTGGCAGCGCTATCGATGGTATTTATGGAAATGAGACTATAAGATTTGTTAAGCAATATCAACGAAGCAATAAATTAGTGATTGATGGAATTGTAGGTAACGGTACTTGGCAAAGCTTACTCTCTTAAACCTACAATAATATATGTAAATAAGCTTGTAGTAATGTTGTTGTGATTTTTCCAGACCCTGAGCCTATGCAATTATAACTACCTGAAATGAAATTATAATATAGTTCATACTTCCGATGTTACCCTCATATACATGAGAAGGCTACATTCCTTTTAATTTAAATTAAAGGAATGCAGCCTTTTAGCTTTTTTTGATATATTTTGTTACATAAAATAGATATTAATCCCTTTAATAAGTTAAATAGGATATAATGTGTATAAAAGTAAGCGTACGCTAAAAACGAAAAAGCTTTGTTTGCATTGCAGCTTGAGGGGAGAAAATTTTATTGGAAAAGGAAATTATTAAAGAACCTAATTTTAGTAGCTATGAAAAGAGATTATCCTATCATTATCAAATCTACCTTTTAAAGTACCTGAAAATGTATATATTGTAGGAACCATGAATACTGCTGATCGTTCTATTGCTCTTTTAGATGTAGCACTTAGAAGACGTTTTGGGTTCATTGAATTAATGCCGAATTATGCTTTGTTTGATAAGACTGTATTTGAGGGATTGCCACTAGATAAATGGCTTAAAGAATTAAATGCTAGAATATGCGAGTGCATAGGCGCGGATGCTCGAAACTTACAAATTGGCCATTCGTATTTTTTAGAAAAAGAGAAACCTATTATGGAAAATGAAAAGTTTAAAAGAATTATTAGAGAAGATATTATTCCTCTTATTGAAGAATATTGTTATGGTGACTATGCTTTGATTTCTAAGATTTTGGGTGAAGGTATTGTTGATGTGAAAAATCAAACCATTAGATCTGAGTTGTTTAATACATCAAATATCGCGGGCCTCATAACGGCACTACTCTCACCATGTCCAATAATACGCGAAGTAGGAAAAGTAGCAGAGGATGATGAAATAGAGGAAGAAATTGAAATTGAAAAGGTCAATGAGAGCAGTAGTGGTGGAGATAAAATATCATGAATCAAACTGTCAATTTAAAAGAGTGGGACAGCATAATATTGAAGGATATAGAGTTGCCTGATAACGACACTCGTGATATAGCAAAAGTACTTAATAATAAAGGAATTATAGAAATCATAGAACTTAAAGGTGGATTATCTATAAGTAGTAATTCTTATGTTGGTAGAATTAGACTAGGAGAACTACAAATAAACGTGTACCCAAAGATAAATGGTATGCCACTTTATAAACTGCTAAGGTATGCTTATGGATTAAGAGAGCTTAAGTTATTTAATGAGGCTGAGCATGATATAGGTAATTTTAAGTTCTTTGACTTACTTATTTATGAGCTTTATGTTGAAGCAGAGGACTTGCTCCATAGAGGAATTCAAAAGAGTTATATTAAGCGAGGAGAGAACTTATCATCACCTAGAGGCAGAATTGATATTAATAAACTTTGTGGTCAAGGCGGAATTACAAAGGATACATTGCCTTGCAATTACTTTAATAGGGATGAAAATAATATATTGAATAAAACTTTGCTTGCAGGGTTAAAACTTGGATTAAAACTAGTGTTAGAAACTGGTCTTAAAATTAAACTTCAAAAGCTGTGTTTTAGTTTAGAAGAAAATATTAGTGATATTACTTTGACAAAAGCAAGTTTGAAGAGTGCAAGAAATAGTATTAATAGATTAACTAGAAGGTACTCTGCGGTACTTGAAATAATTAACATTTTGTATGAATCACAAGGTATTCAATTAGAGGGAAGTTCTAAACATATTAATTTACGAGGATATTTTTTTGATATGAATGCATTTTTTGAAACACTAATAGGAAGATTGCTGCAGAACTGTAGTGAAGGCTACTCTGTAAAAGATCAGTATAGCTTACATGATATGTTCATTTATACATCAGGGTTTAACCCCTGCCACAGGAAATCACCTACTCCAAGACCTGACTTTGCCCTTATGAAGGAAGGCAGGGTAGTGAAACTACTGGATGCTAAATACAGAGATTTGTGGGAAAGAAGTTTACCAGCTAAAATGCTATATCAGTTAGCAATTTATGCAGTAAGCGGAATAGGGAATAAGACTGCAACTATATTATATCCGACACTTTCAGATATCCCAACTAATGCAAAAATAAATATAAATGACCCTATATCATGTGGAAATATTGCTAGTGTTATATTGCAACCTGTAAATCTTGAAAAAGTAGCCGAACTTGTTTCTGGTGATTTAGGGGAGTTAATGGGTTATATCATGGAAATGATAAGGCTAAAGAGATGCTATTATTAATAGGTAAGGGTAAAGGATCAGATCATGCATCAGCACAATCAGTGGAAGTTTATAAAAATATTGTGAGTTAAATAAAACTAAATTTATAAGGGTGGTAAATAACATTATTAAATAAAAGGTGCTTTTCTTAAGAATTAATAACTTGGTCTAAGAGATGTTGCAAATATATTATATAAATATTTGAGAATTAATAGTAAAACAAATTTTGGTGACAATTTATTCGTGACTAACGGAGGTTCTAATGAGCGAAGTGAATTTGCTAACAATATAGGTATGATAAGTAAACATATGATATAATTTTGTATAATTGGTTAAAATTGTGTAATACTATGAAACTTATATTTTATTATATGGAGGTATCAGAATATGTTAAAGGAAATTGAAGAAGCAGTAAGATTCTATATTAAACAAGGGATTGTTACAAGAAAAGATGTAAGATCTCTTGATGTTAGAACTATTGCTAGACGTTTTGAAGATGAGTTTAAAAAACTTGGATATACTGAAGTAATGCTCGCTGAAATAGCTCTTTCGGGTTATCGTGATTATTCCGGAGTATTATATAATTCTAATGAATATACATATAATGAAGTAAAAGATTATATGATTAAAAATGTATTAAGTGAAACCTAAAACAAAAATTATCCATTATTATATTATGAAGGCTATGAGTGTTGGAATATATAAAACTTATTCAAATACCGTATTATTCAGAAATGAAATTTTACGGTATTTTCGTGTTGTAACAAGAATAATATTATGAGCTATTCCGAATACATTAGGATTTCAGCAAAACAAATTGTATTTATAATTTGTTCACGTCCCCCGGGGGATTTTATGAGTGAAGCGAATTTGTTAAAAATTATCGTAGAAGAAAGGTAACTTCAAGTAAACTCTAGTCACATCTAATCATTAAGTTAACAGGTTAGCACTTTATACGAGTTAAGGGAAATGATAACAGGCCCAAATTAGATCATTTTTCTTCAATTGTTTTGTATAAATCTTATTCGTCAAATGTTACTTTTGAGTTCTCAATTGACGATTTTAAAAGTTCTATACCTCTTACTCCATCTGAACCACAAGTTGTACTTATCAACTTTTCATGTAACTTCAGAATATATTCAACTGATATATATTTCATTTAGCTAATTCCTTACAAAGTAAAAATTTACAGTTTTTACTACGACCTCGGAGGCCGTTACATAAACTGTAAATTTATGTTTGCTAATGACTACGTTTTGTTGAGAAAAATAAAATTGTATCGATAGGGTGTGGTTATAGCCTCATTCGTGGTCTCTAGTGATAGGGTTATATGGGCGTTATTGGTGGCTAAAACGGGCTAAACGCAGTCATACCAACGGCTCTATCGAAGCGATACTATGAAGCAAATTTGAATATAAGTAGGGGAGGTGGGGTAAATCTTTCACATTTTTGTTCTTTTATTTTGGATGTTTTTATAGAAATTATGATGACTAGAAATACAAAACACTGAACAATGTTTCTATGACTAGCTTGGAGAGGTTTAAACAAGTGAATAAGATAAACGTTTTATACACTTACTTTGCTTTTATAGTAAAACACTGATACTTGTACTATTTATATTTACTAAATATAAATCATATTAGATCAAAATGTAAATAAAGCATCTACTATTTGTAGGTGCTTTATTTGTATTACTATGTTGATGCACTATTTTAGTTAGTTACTCCTTTTTTTACCATATCAACTTTATCCCATGTTGATTGTGCCTCACTAGCTGTTATACCAAAATTTGCTGAGGCGTCATTAAATACTTCTGTATCATATTTGTCTGCTGAATATTTACCATTAAGTTTATCGTAGTAAGCCCACCTGTCTTGGCAATACTGCCACACTTGTTCATCTGTACTTGTACTTGTGTCTGGAGTAGTTGTAGTATCTGTACTTGTACTTGTGTCTGGAGTAGTTGTAGTATCTGTACTTGTACTTGTGTCTGGAGTAGTTGTAGTATCTGTACTTGTACTTGTATCTGGAGTAGTTGTAGTATCTGTACTTGTACTTGTGTCTGGAGTAGTTGTAGTTGAACTTGTAGTTGCAGTGCCTGTACTTGTATTTTTAATCATAATAACCAAAGCTACTACAATAATAATTCCAAGTATAACAAAATTCCTCTTCTTAATCTTTTTCATTTTTATCCCCCAAATTTTAGAATTATCATTAACAGTATATAACAATTATTCATATAGTCAAGGAATTTAGGCTTGGAGAAGCATCAGTCTCTTGAACGCTTATATTGAGTTCTTGCGCGAAGATATCCTATAGACTTATTACTAGGTAGCAATATAATGAACAAAATCTTTGTCTTATCACCTTATACTGATTTAAAATTTATAATAAACATATGATTACAGCTATATGTTTATTATTAATTTTAATAGGATTAAATGGTAATATTAAATAAATCGGTTATGTCAAACTTGTACAAATATGACATATAAAGGACGTAAAAGGACTTAATTTTTTAAACAATTATAGGGGGGGGAATAGTGAAAACGTATAGAGAGTTACATTTTCAAGGTACCGTGAATCAGTTGTCTGAATTTATTAACCAAATTGGAAAGTATGCAGTAGGTGATTGGAAGTTGAGGAAACAGTCGGAACCATGAAAAGAATATCTTTTTTTTGATTATAATGGAGAACTTGTCGATAAAGCTTGTGTTTCTATCCATATAGGTGACAAAATAACAAAAGTTGAACTCAGGGTAGGGAATATTGTTCCGTTGGTGAAAACAGAACTAAGTGTTGATGAGTATAATGCTGTACTAGTTAGGTTTTATGATAATGTCATAAAGCCATATAAAGAATGTGATACGGAATTAATTATTTCAAAACCAAGTGAGGATATATTTGATTCTACATCAGTAATTTCTGATAAAGCATTAAAAAAGCTACAAGCGTTTTGCTCGTCAGCAAATAAATCTACGGGTTCTTCTCACCCACTCGATCAAGAAAGATGGTTTGCTTTTATTTGTCAAACTGTTGATGATGGTAAAACCTTTGATTACTCTGTATTAGCAAAATTCCTGCAAGATGAAAACTATTTGGGGAAAAAGTCGGATGAGTTCAATGGTGTTATGGGTGATTTTGCTTGGGATGAAGACCAGGCTTATGAATTAGGTAACGAGTACGAAAATTCATGTGTAATTCTTCGTTACTATAAAAAGATAAGGGGTATATAACGTGAAGTGGTGGGACTATATTATAAGTGCTATAAGTGCGGTCGGTACCATTTTTTCATTAATTGGTGCTTATAAATCTAATGTTTACTATCAAAATAGCAAACAACTAACTATATATGCAAATACTAATAGTGCATTTATCGAATCACAAAAAATAATTACTACATTAACAGAAATGCTAAAGCTTGGAAATAGAATACAAAGTAAAAACTTACAGTTTTTACTACGACCTCGGAGGCAGTTACATAAACTGTAAGCTTATGTTTGCTAACTCCGTCATAGTCTAATTTTTATTGTTACTCTTTTTTGCTTACGTTTATTTCTTTAAATCTTATTTCCGCTGCTCTTATTGCTTAAACACCCGTTTTGCACAACACATTAATACCTTTAACAATAGTTACAATTACAAAAGCTTCTACTAATTCTTCCATAGTTAAGCCTGCTTCTATGGCAGCAACAGCATGTGCCTTTGCACCTCTTATAAAAATCATTGTTGATGAAAATGGGTTAATACTATATCGAGTGGAACGAACCCCTGATTTTCGTTAGTTTCGCTCTCTGTATTACTAACAACGCCACCTTTTATAATACCAACTACTTTGTTTTGGTCATTTAATACTACTCCACCGCTAGCTCCATGAAAAACAGTACCACCTACGGTAAAAAAAATCGCTCCCATATAATACTTACGGCTTGTAATATAACATGTCTGAACATTGTAAGAATTTCCTTTCATAAAATTCGGATATCCTATGATTTTTACTTTATCACCAACTTCTACAGAACTACCTGCTTCTAAAAAATTTTCATTATCTTTATTAAACTTATAAATTGCATAATCAATATTGAGATCAGATTTGATTTCATTAATTTCTTTAGATATAACACAAAGGCTAGTTTCTTCATATTCATTATAATGATATGCCTTATAAAAAGCGTTATCCTGTGTAACATGAAAGGAAGTTACTAAACCAAAATCTTTAAGCAAGAAACCAGAACCCTGAACGCCGTTATTATCGCCTTTCAATACCAACACATTGCTAATTATTTTGTCCTTAAAATCCTTTAATTTACTAATGTTAAAAATTTGATCTTTAAATATTATATTAGCTTTTTCAGCACATTTTAAATAGATAAAATCATTTTTACCACGGATGTCTTTAATGAAATTAATTTTTCCTTTAATAACGGCTTTAAACCATAAGACCACTTGTGTTTCATAATTTTTATCATCTATATTTGCTTTGATTTGTCCATTTTTACAATATCCTTTTTTTACATATGTTTTTGCAGTATTATAAACATTATCTTTTTCACAATTGTGTAGTATTGCACGAATATTTTTTAAGTATTCTCTTTTTATATTAGTAAATTTATTTACTACCAATCCCGTTACTTCTTGTCTAGTATTCTTAGTATTTAAAAATATTTTATCTTCATTAACTACAAATCCATTATCTTTTATCGCTTTATTTAAATCTTTGCCAAGTTTTAAATTAAGTATGTCACTATTTATCATATTGCTAGAAAACTGTTTATCAAAGGTTGAAAATGTTATATCATCAGCATATCGTGTATATTTACTATTATTTTTTTTAGCAAGTCTAGTTAATCTAGTATCTAGTGGACTGCAAATCATATTTGTTATTATCGGAGATGAGGGTGCTCCTTGTGGTAAAACAGCATTGCAACATGCAATTTGCGAAATAACTATAGCAGCATCTTTACTTATATCATAAGGTCCTTTTACTAACATCCCTAATACTCTTCCAAAATGAATCTGTGTAAAAAAATCTTTTAGATCTATGTTTAAAATAGCTTTTCGTTTACAATGATTATTTGCATTTGTAACAATATTTTTCCCAATTACAAATCCATGGGTAGAAGGTTTTATTTTGTAAACTAGGTTTAATATATAGGCTAGTTTTCTTTGAATACTTTTTAATTCCGCTTGAGGAGCATTGATAATACGTTTATTACCATTTTTCTTTAATACAGTAAATGTAACATATAAATTTTCTGGCCTTTTGACATACAAAAAATATCTTAAACTCTTATCTTCTATTTCTAATAGATCCGACACATCAGATCTATTTTTTAATTTATAAAAACAATCTTTTATTTGTTGATCAGTTTTTTTAAACATCTAAATCACGTCCTTAAAAATGTGTATATAGAAGAATTCAACATTCTGCCAAAAACTCACAGATAAAAAATGAAGAAAATTTCAACATAATTTATAAAAGTAAACACGAGGAGCATATGTCCCTCACTTGAAATAATTGCGTTGCGTATCGCTAACGAAAAGCAATTCTTCTATATACATTTATATTTTACCATAATTATTTACAAATAAGTATAAAATCCACTTGCAATCATAAATTTATTTATATTTAGTCAAATTATGTAATATACATCAAGAACTTAACTATATAACTCTTACAAACCAAAAGGAGATGTATTCTATCCTCTTTAATGCCGTTTCAGAAACATTACTTGAACTTTCAAAAGATAAAAAATATTTAGGAGCCCAAATTGGTTTTATGAGTATTCTTCACACTTTTGGTCAAAACCTTATGAATCATCCTCATATACATTGTGTAGTACCAAGTGGTGGATTAACTTCTGATGGCACAAGATGGATAAACTCAAATAAAGATTTTTTTATTCCAGTGAAAGTTTTATCAAGAAAATTTAGAGCGAAATTCTTATTTTATCTTAAAAAAGCTTATTATAGTAATGCTCTCAAATATTCTACTGGAATTGAAGAATTAACAGAAAAACACATATTTCTAAGCTTTATAGGTAAGGTTATATAAAAAAGAATGGGTTGTATACTGTAAACCCCCTTTCGGGAGTACAGAGCACGTGCTTGAGTACCTTGGTAGATATTTTCACCGAGTGGCTATATCCAATCATAGGATTGTGAATTTAGAAAATGGATATGTAACATTTAAGTGGAGAGATTATAAAGACCATAATAAAGAAAAATTTATGACTCTTACTGTAGCTGAACTTATGAGAAGATTTTTCATGCATGTTTTACCAAGGAAGTTTGTTAAATTAGACACTATGGAATATTAAGCAATAGAAACAGATCAACCAGACTTCAAAAATGCAAAAAACTTACAGATGCAGTCCAAAGTAAAAGTGAAAATTCAAATGTTAAGTTAAGTGCGGCCGAGCTTCTTCTTAAGCTGACAGGAATAGATATAAATATCTGTTCTTGCTGTGGAAAAGGTAAAATGATTACAAAGGAGAAGTTGGATCGCCAAAACTATTCTCCTCCAAGAGAAACAAATAAAATAGCATAAAGTCTTGATTTAGGAGAGGGGGGAAATACGTCTATTTTTTAAAATAATCATTATTTATGAGGGTTATAGATACATTAATGGAAATTACAGTAACGGTCGTAAATTTAAATCTAATTTCAGAAAGAGGTGAAAGATTGAATCGCCATAGCAGTGCTAACGCGGCATCGTTCAAGAGTTCGTTTCAGACATCGAGCAGTTTTCGTAGCTATCATAGTTTAAGTAAATACTTAGGATGATAGCTTTTATCGGCTCAACATCTGAAAGCAAACCTATTCCTTTCACGACGTTGTTTATGTACCTATAAATAGCATATACCTTCATTCATGTTCTTTTGATATGCAACACAGCTCTATTTTACTGCATAAAAGCTGTCTAATTGAGAATATACACTCCATTTATGCATGATTTACAGCTTTTATATAATATAAAAAAATAAAATAATAATGATTGAGGGACCATTAAGATTTTAAATTTGCTGAAAAATAACTTGCCAATTGATTTTATATCAATTTTGCTATAACTGATGATTATAATGGACTTTACATACTGTGTAGTATTTATTAGAGGAATGTGTAAAATATATATTTGATATTTTCAATAAAAGTCACAAATATCAATAAAAAAGAGGGAATTATCAATTATTATCGAATTTTAAAGTCTTAGTAAATAAAATAACAAAAGCTATCAATGGGGGGATATATATGAATAAAGTATTAGTTACTGGGTTAGGAGTTGGAAATGATATTGGTGTGTGTGGTGCATGTAATTTAGACTTTTCATGGCTTCGGAATAGTCCTTCTACATTAATTTGGTCAGATAAGATTATTTTAACAGAAGGTGCATGGAATTTTCAAAAGAATAAAGTTACCGATAAAATGGATAAAGCTACTAACTTAATATTGGAAATTGCCGCCAATGAAGGGATTATCGAAATAATCAATCCAAAAGAAATTTTTAATGATGTAATACCAAAAGAAATAATAGCAGAAGCAGAATATGATAGTGATCTTTTAAGAGAGAGGTTTCCAGAATTCTCGAACGAAGAAAATCCTAGCGAACTTACAATTAAGGGGAGAGGGTATTGCATCCCATATATTTCAGCTATATATGCTAGTATGAAAATTGCAGAAGGAATAAATGCTAACTGCTTATTTAATAGAGCGGATTATAATTATTTGTATTATAAATATGGAATAGCCACAAAATTGATTACAAACGACGATAGTATAAAATGTATGGAAGAAGTATTTAAAGTAATTATACCTAATGAGTTAGTTTTTCATAATTATGCTTTTGTAGATGATTGTAAGTGTAATACATGTACTAATATAAATAGCTGCAGCGACATATACTTGAAAGAAATAGAAGATAACTTATACAAAATATTAAAATGGAGAGAATATGATGAAATTTTACGAGCGAAAGAGGAAGTTCAAAAGATAATAGATATAAAGAAAAAATTTGGAACGGATATAGACCCATTAGAAGTTAAGCGAGAGTTTTATGAAAAACAAAAAAAAATTAACAAGCTTATTAAAAAGGTGTTTCCTAAAATGAAAAGGTGGACTAATTTGACGACTGTTCTGGCTACACCTGCGTCATTATACTCCGTATCAGTCGCAAATAAACCCATGGCAATTATATCAACGGGGGCATTAGGTTTATCTACAATGGCTGATCAGTATCTAAAATATTATGAAAACAAAAATAATTGGGTAGGATTTATTAATAAAATTAATAATATTTAAATCTATACCTTAGTTTTTTCATTCAAGATAATAAAGGTTATATTGCATGTTTTGGGAATTAATTGAAAAGTTTTTATAAATAATACTATCAATGTGAACATTGATAATGTCCTAGAGATGTAGTGTGAATTATATTATTATTTCTATAGATGTCACATATAGACGTGGCTTATTATTGTGCAGCTGATATTAATTCATAAAATGTGCTATCACCACAATTTTAAAAGTCTAACTTTGGGACGTGGTATATTTAGTGAATATTGTACTAGCTAATATGGTGCATACAAAATTTTAATATTTTATTAATTTATATTGCAGCTAAAATATTTTTTAAATAAAAAAAGTGCGTAGAATTACATCACATAAAATATAAAATATATATGGATTTAAAGTCTATATGGGTCTCATTTTTGGGCGTGGATTATTTGAGGTGCTAGCATAATTTAGTTAATATTGAGTGAGGTTAGATTATGAAATTATAGGGTTTTCAGGAAATTTAGTGAAGTGTAAAAATCCTTATGAACAAAATAGATAACTAGATTATACAATTTTTATCTTAAAAATTAACCAATATTGTTGAATATTTTAAAGGATTATACATATATATGTGGAAGTTACAGTTAATAATCTTAATCTTGTAACTGTTAACTGTAAGATAAGTAATATTGGATTCTACAGTAATTGCGACTCAGCAAGAGCTTTAGGCTTGTAAATGAGATATATAAAGGAGATGAATTTTAGTGATGATTTGATACTTAGTATACATTCTGTCACTAAAGATAATTTATGAACAATCAAACATCAATCATAGCATCAAATGAATATATTATTGTAGATATAGAAACTACTGGCTTTTCCGTTGATTATTGTAATATTATAGAAATTGGGGCTATTAAAATTAAGAATGGTAACATTGGAGATTCCTTTCATACATTCATAAAGCAAGATACGCCTATACCACCCTTTATTAAGCACTTAACAGGAATATCTAACGATGATGTTGCACTAGGATTATCTGCTGATGTTGCGATAAGGCAATTTCTGAATTTTTCAAAAGAACTGTCTCTTGTTGGACATAATATTTCTTTTGACTATCGTTTTCTAAATCATAATAGCGAAAAATATTTGGGTAAAACTATGGAAAATGGACGAGTTGATACAGTTCATTTAGCAAAAAATTTGATTTCTGATATTCCAAATTACAAGCTTGGGACATTAGTTGATTATTTTAAAATCACTAACGTTGGTCAGCACAGAGCAACTAATGATGTACAAATGACTTATGAACTCGTAAAATGTTTATCTCACCTCCATAATAATTATCGTGAAGAATATAAAATACAGATTCAAAAAAGCACCGAATTTGGAAAACAGTTTAATAATAAAAAAATTTCAATTAAGACTAAATTAAAGTACATTAATACAAGACTATTGGAATGTATTTTTACAGATATGAATTGTAAAGTGTATAATGCATTTTATTCAACAAGTGAATGTCTTATCATTAATGATAGAACTTACGTCCGTTTTTGTTCACAAGATACTTTTGATGAAATTTGGGAGCCGTGGCTATCAAAAGCAAAAAAACGACAAAAAGAAGGTTCTCTAGAAGTATTTAGTGAAAAACAAATATGTGAAATTTTAAATATTCACATTGTAGAAAAGCTAAAGTCTAACCGTAAGGTTCCTGTTTCAGCAAAAGATATTGTACCCGCTACAGATATTTTTGATGAAACACACCCCTTATATCAAAAGAAATGTGTATTTACCGGAGTGTTAGATCAATTTGATAGAACTACTGCCATGCAATATGTCGCAAATGTAGGTGGCATATGTAAAAACGGTATTACCAAGGATACAAATTATTTGATCTTAGGTGACAACTCTTATTGTGCATCAATTAAAGATGGAAAAAGCTCTAAGCAAAAAAAAGCTGAAGATATGATTTTAAATGGTTTAGATATTCAAATAATACCCGAAACTACATTTTACCAAATATTAAAGAACGAATAAATTAGGAGGCTATAAGCTTGAGTTTAGAAAATGTAATAGAACATATTTTTCAAGACATCATTATAGAAATGGAATTACCCACGAATTCATTATATATACATTCAAATAAAGGAAAGGGTAAAGAAACTTCTAAATCTCTTTGTATAAGTAAACCTGAGTATCCCCAAATTCCACATAGCAACAATACACAAACTAAATCTGCTATCATACTGAATATTTCAGTTAATAATAATATTGAGTTGATTATAAAGAATAAACAATTTAAAGAAATAACTGTTCCAAGTGATGCCATTATTAGGGGTGTCAATTCTGACAAAGAATTTACTCATGTAGTATTTGATAAAGAGAGTGAAATACTGCATAATTATATAAAAGCTCACACCATTTATTGTATTAATAATTACGAATTCAGTGATACTTTTGGTTGTTGTAGCAAATATAATGAATGCTCTGATGCAAAACGCTGCTTACATGAAAACAAGTTATATGCTAAAGGGTGTTATTACAGAAAAAATCTTGAGTCAGGCCAAATATTCTACGGTTTGAAAAAAGCAGAAAGATGTGAAATTTAATTTTCACATCTTTTGTGTTCACCCTACAACTATCGTTTGATTTATAGAAAAATTGTAGGTTATTTATTTATTTATTTATTGGCTTGATCTCTAACTTTATTTATAGCACATAAATATTTTGTCTTTGCAGTATATCCATAAGACACGGCTATGTGGTTAGTTGAAATCCACATTGTAGTTTTTATAGGAAAGTTTGATATAGGTAACTCTGCATATTCAGCCGATTCTACTAATATTTTATATGGATTATAATCAACTTTTATATTTATAGCTTTAGATTTTAATATTAGCTTTTTTGATCTATTCTGTTACACAAAATAGATATTAATCCTTTTAATAAGTTAAATAGGATATAATGTGTATAAAAGTAAGTGTAAGTTTAAAATGATGATGAATTTAGGACTAGCACTAATAGCTATGGGAGTATTGCTGGGGGAAGTTCATTTAAATTTATAATGTACAAAAGGGACAGCGATGGCAAGTGGGTTACTAGGAATCCTAAAAACCCTATGATTTTGACAACAGAGGTAGCCGTTAATTTAGGGAGAGATCTAAAAATTCTCTAACAGAAGGTGCTGATTTAATTGATAAGGTATCAGAAGATGCAAGTGTGCAGGAGCATGCTAAACTACAAGAACAATTTAATAGCATTTTAATAAATAATATGTCCAATCTTGGGTGGGTTCATAAGTATTATCACAGGTTATATCCAAATAAAATTGATGCTTTTCATACTACTCGGTGGCAAAAACACGCATTGATTTACAGTAATAGTAAACCTGTGCAAGAAAACGAATTGTATACTATGTCAGGTCAACTTATTAAAATTGTAAAGCAGACGTGCTTGAAAATGTATATATTGTAGGAACCATGAATACTGATGATCGTTCTATTGCTCTTTTAGATGTAGCGCTTAGAAGACGTTTTGGGTTCATTGAATTAATGATGAATTATGCTTTGTTTGATAAGACTGTATTTGAGGGATTGCCACTAGATAAATGGCTTAAAGAATTAAACGCTAGAATATGCGAGTGCATAGGCACGGATGCTCGAAACTTACAAATTGGCCATTCGTATTTTTTAGAAAAAGAGAAACCTATTATGGAAAATGAAAAGTTTAAAAGAATTATTAGGGAAGATATTATTCCTCTTATTGAAGAATATTGTTATGGTGACTATGCTTTGATTTCTAAGATTTTGGGTGAAGGTATTGTTGATGTGAAAAAACAAACTATTAGATTTGAATTGTTTAATACATCAGATATTTCTGACCTGGTAACGGCACTGCTTTCGCCATGTCCAACAATACGCGAAGTAGGAAAAGTAGCAGAGGATGATGAAATAGAGGAAGAAACTGAAAAGGTCAATGAGAGTGATAGTGGAGATAAAATATCATGAATCAAACTGTCAATTTAAAAGAGTGGGACAGCATAATGTTGAAGGATATAGAGTTGCCTGATAACGACACTCGTGATATAGCAAAAGCGCTTAATAATAAAGGAATTATAGAAATCATAGAACTTAAAGGCGGGTTATCTATAAGCACTAACTCTTATGTTGGTAGAATTAGACTAGGAGTGTTACAAATAAACATGCACCCAAAGATAAATGGTATGCCACTTTATAAACTGCTAAGGTATGCTTATGGATTAAGAGAGCTTAAGTTATTTAATGAGGCTGAGCATGATATAGGTAATTTTAAGTTCTTTGACTTACTTATCTATGAGCTTTATGTTGAAGCAGAGGACTTGCTACATAGAGGAATTCAAAAGAGTTATATTAAGCGGGGAGAGAACTTATCATCACCTAGAGGCAGAATTGATATTAATAAACTTTGTGGTCAAGGCGGAATTACAAAGGATACATTGCCGTGCAATTATTTTAATAGAGATGAAAATAATATATTGAATAAAACTTTGCTTGCAGGTTTAAAACTTGGATTAAAACTAGTGTTAGAAATTGGTCTAAAAATTAAACTACAAAAGATATGCTTTAGTTTAGATGAAAATATTAGCGATATTACTTTGACAAGAGCAAGTTTGAAGAGTGCAAGAAATAGTATTAATAGATTAACTAGAAGTTACTCTGCGGTCATTGAAGTCATTAACATTTTGTATGAATCACAAGGTATTCAATTAGAGGGAAGTTCTAAACATATTAATTTACGAGGGTATTTTTTTGATATGAATGTATTCTTTGAAACACTAATAGGAAGATTGCTGCAGAACTGTAGTGAAGGCTACTCCGTAAAAGACCAGTATAGCTTACATGATATGTTCATTTATACATCAGGGTTTAACCCTTGCAACAAGACCTGACTTTGCACTTACGAAGAAAGGCAGGGTGGTGAAACTGCTAGATGCTAAATACAGAGATTTGTGGGAAAGAAGTTTGCCGGCTAAAATGTTATATCAGCTAGCAATTTATGCAGTAAGCGGAATAGGGGACAAGACTGCAACTATTTTATATCCTACACTTTCAGATATCCCCACTACCGCAAAAATAAATATAAATGATCCCATATCATGTCGGAATATAGCTAGCGTTATATTGTGACCGGTAAATCTTGGAAAAATGGCTGACCTTGTTTCTGGTGATTTAGAGGCGTTAAGGGGTTATGTAATGAAAATCATAAGTTGAAAGAAAGACTATCATTAATAAGTAAGTAGCTTTATAAAATTATTTACTAAAGAATATTGTATGAGGAGGAGTAATATGAAGCATAAATGGACAGAAAATGACGATATTGCAGGACTTTATTTGTATTTGTATAAAGAGAATATGTTGGACAAGAAAATAGAAAATATATCAGATAAACTTGGTATGAGTTTATCTAGTTTAAAAATGAAAATATCAAACTTTAAATCAATAGCTAAGGGTAAAGGATTAGATCATGCATCAGCACAGTCAGTGGAAGTTTATAAAAATTATTGCGGGTTAAATAAAATTGAATTTGCAAAATTGGTAAATAACATTATTAAATAATAGGTGCTTTTTTTAAGAATTAATGATTTTGGCTAAGAGATGTTGAGAATATATTAGACAGGAATAATGAGGTAGGATATTATAAAAGATTTGAGAATTAATAGCAAAACAAATTGTGGCTACAATTTGTTCACGTACCCCGGGGGATTTTATGAGCGGAGTGAATTTGCTTTAGTTTATTTTACATATGGCATTTTACACGTAAATTATTATAATTACAAAAAATTAATATGTATCAATAAACTATAGTTAAATGATACGTTCCAAAAGACTGATAATAACCTATATAAATCCACTCAATTGGTTGTGAAAGTGTATCATGTGGTCTAATAGGTTTTATGAGATCACAAAGGAACTACAATATTTCTTTGAGAGCAGTATAAAAGTAATATTACTTGATACATATACATACATATACCTTATTTAACATATATGTACACAGAAATAAACAATATTTGTGGAGTATCTCTAAGAAAAATGATATAATAAAACAAGTTTATACATAAAATTTAAAATATGGTTAAATAGGGAGAAATACTATGTATGTTAATGGTTCATTAATAAAGAATATAAATGAAAGTAAATTGATACGATTTTTAAGGGGGAAGAACTGTATTCAAACAGAGGGCGAAAAAGGGAAGGATATAAGTTTCTGGATTAGTGATTTGTTAGACGATGATAAAGTTAAATCAGTAGATTTAAATAGCTTTTTTTTTGAAGAATTATTTTATGGAAAAAGTAATATGGTGAATGTTTTTCAAATTAATAGTTGTAAGGATCTGAGAGATGAAGAGGTATGGCTTGAAAGGCTATCTCAAACTTATAATATTGACTCTATACAATTTAATAATATTATGACTACAACGGTAACTTCAGACACTCCTGTCAAGATTGTAGCTATTAATTCCATATTTGACGAAGAGGGAAAGATTACACGATTAAGAATGATTTTAGTAAGACATATATGTATAAATTTAAATGGAAAAGAAAGTAATTCATGTTGCTATTTGGCTGTGGAATTTAATTTAGATGATAAATTATTTATTATTAAAATTAGAAATCAGTACGGGATAGTGAATAAAGAACATAGACCTAGAGCTTCAATAGACAAGATTGTATGTAATCTGAAGATGGAGATGGGGTTTGAAACCAAGGAATATGGTGAAAACCATCAGAAGGTTCTTTATAATATGAGTAAAGGACTTTTAAGGGAGCTTTATCAAAGTATTCCTAACTATGACGATGTTAATAAAATGGATAAATCTATAGAAATATTTATAAAAGATACTATTAAAAATATTGTTATTAGCAACCTGGAAGAAGATTTAAAAGGTAATGTTACTATTAATCCAGGCGTTGTAGATTTAAAGGATGAATTAAAAAAGGTATTACAACATTTAATTGTATCGGATTATTTTCTAAATGAAGATGTAGATGTATTTAGTAAAAATAATGTCTCTGCTGCAATTACTAGCATTAAGTTTAATGATACAGAGCGAAATACAGCAAGGCTTACAGGCGAAAATAATACAAAGGCTATAGTATGTTCAAGAACTTTTATGAGTATGCGAAGATCTATAGAAGCAGTCCAAAATGTATCAGCATTAAGCATAGCCTACAAAAGAAAAAATGATAGTATAGAGGTTAAGTTTGACGCTTCCGAAAAGGATAAGTTAAGTATTATGATATTAAATCAAAAGTATTATGATGAATCTGATTTCAATAAAATTTGGGGGATATACAAAAAATATGAATCTAAGTCTATTAAAAGATTTACAAAAATTCGCAAAGTATCTGTCGGTTAATGAACTTAAAAATATTAAACCAGAAAAATTGATGGCAATATTACATACTGATAAGGCTACTACTAAAGCATTTGTTCAATATTTGCATGATGAAGGAGTATTAAGCTATAAATATGTGTTTAAGTGCCCTAATTGTGTACAAGAATGTACTGCTTATGAAAGAAAACTGAAAAAATCGCCGTATTGTTGCAATTTTTGTGGAGATGAAATCTCAAACGCTACAATTATAAAAAAAAGCTGGCTGATTTACAATATTGATAAAAATGAAATGATGAACATTCAGATTGAAAATGATGTTGATCTTATAGAAGGAACATTGAATTGTGAGAATTTTGTACATATTAAAGATAATATTATAGATTTAAACATGATAAAGGAGAATAAGATGAAAATATTTATTGGAAGTTCTAAAGAAGCAAAAGTTGACATGGAAAGGCTAGCTATTATGATAGAGGAAAGTCTTAATAGTGTTATAGTATGGGATGATCCAACGGTGTGTGTGGCAGGTGATTTTACATTAGAAAGTTTGATAAATGTAGCACATAGAGTAGATGCTGCTATATTTGTTTTTAATGGTGAAGATGAGACGTGGTATAGAGGAAATATTGTACAATCTGTTAGAGATAACGTGTTATTAGAATATGGGTTATTTGCAGGGGTGAGAGGAAGGGAAAATGTAATTTTCATGTGTAAGAATAAACCTAAAATAGCTACTGATTTACTGGGAGTAACTTATCTTGATGCAGCTAAGGGAGATTTTTCTTTAAAGAGAGATGTTAATGCTTGGCTAAGTAAAATACGTAAGTAATGCATTTCGCATATAGCAATAATTATATGATATGAATTGTTATTGCTAGCTATTACAAAAGTTTTTTATACTTATGAGCATAAAAAATTCAAATAGAGTACAACAATTTTAGGATTGGATTCCAATCCAATAGACTAAGTTTATTTCAACTTACGGTAGATAGATGGTAAAGGCTACAAAAGCAAAATATGTCATAAATCGAGTTATATGTTAAAATTTAGTGCGGAGTTGGGATATAATTCATGTCATATTTGTTACGGTTAGATATATAATAATTTAAAATAGGTTGTAACAGATAATTATTTGTAAAAACTTTAATATAATTAGAATAATTCATATTAGAAACTGAATATTATGCTTAAACTTATTGAATGGGAAGAATTTGATAACATTTTGATGACAAACTGTATGTTTTTATATGATACTTAATGATATTAGATATAAAGAAAGGTGGCTAAAACCATTGAATAGGCAAGATTAGATTGCATTCAATGGTACTAGCTAACATTACATGGAAAGTGCATAGCCTAACTCGAAAACAGGCGAACAGATGTAAAGATTAAATACCCCTGCTACTATAAAAACCTATGAGATAATATAATCAAAGAGATCTTCTCTTATAGGTGTATATAACTGATATCTAATTTCCACAGCAGTCTTATTAGTATTTCCCATAATAATTGGGTTAAGAGTGCCTACAGCATTAATTTTTCCAAGATAATAAAACTCTTTTGATAATTTATCATCCTTGTTCTTCCTTACAAACAAACTCATTTCTACACCATCTTTTTCAGCATTATATGCTTGTACAACATCTGCAGATTTTTCTGTTCTTCCTGATTTAGATATTGCAATTAATTGTGATGCGGACTCAAATCTATCTTCATAATTTATAGAAGCATTAATATCTTGAGATTTGTTATAATTAATAAATACGGGATAGGTTTTAGTCTTCTTATCAAATCTGTAACCGCCAATATTAAGAGCTACTTCGCATTTTTCCCATTCTAATAATTTACACACGTCCTCATATGTATACTTTTGGTACAATTGAAAATTTGTATTCATATAGTGGTCACTATAAAATCTTTTATATCTGTCTATACCAAACTCTATAAGTTCTAGAACTAGATTCTTAAATTCTTCATTTTTTAGATTTTCAATGAAAACCTCTGAGTTTTTATAATCTAAACCATCTTTTTCTAAAAAAACACAATCTTTATAAGTTGCTTTAGCAGTACCACTAGCAAACTGATTTGTAAGCACATTTACTATTGAGGTCTCTGTACTATCTTTGAAATCTATATTATATCGTTCTTTTAAAATATGTCTTAGCCTATATATTAAATCAACTTTACAATTTATAGCACATCTAATCATCTCTAACTCATGGATTCGCTTTCCAGAAGCAAGCTTTTTAGAAATAAATTCTATAAAAGATTCTTGGACAGCGTCAAGCTCTACAGTATATTCTTTTTCATACTTTGTTAAAAACTTATGATATGAGCCTAAGCTGTTATTATCAAAAATCCGTATAGGATCAATGGAGTCATGTAAATCAAAATCATTTAAGCTAGGAATTTTACCTAGTTTTTGTTTTAAATTTTTGTAACTCTCTTTAATAATTTTAATATCATTAAAATTGGCTTTATCGATAGATTCAAAAATACGTTTCTTAGAAATTTCATCAAAATTAACGGTAGAGCAACCAGGAATTATTCTATTTCCTTCCATAACATATTTCCTAATGGTATCTTTATTATAGGTTCGATCTCCTGAAAGTGCTATAGGAATGAAAAAATTGCTATCATAGTTTCCTACAAAGTCTATGATGACAACAAATTCTTTATAATTATGTTTTCTAAGACCACGTCCTAATTGTTGTATAAAAATTATAGCTGATTTAGTAGCCCTTAACATAACAACTTGATTAACTGAGGGTATGTCTATTCCTTCATTAAAAATATCAACTGTAAAGATATAATCCAAACAATTAGTGAGTTCATCTTGTTCCAAGCGCTCGATAGCTGTTTCACGTTCTAGTTGAGTATTATCTCCTGTTAATGCTAATGTTTTTAAGCCACATTTATTAAACTTAATCGATAATTCTTTAGCTTCTTTTTTATCACTACAAAATATTAGTCCTTTTACTCGATCACCACAATAGCCATAAAAGCTAATTTTATTGATAATATGATTAACCCTTTGGTCATCTACTAAATATTTAAAATCTGTAGTATCATCTAATCCATTACCGTCTATGGATATATCAGTAATCCCAAAATAGTGGAATGGACAAAGTAAATCTTCTTCTAAAGCTTGTTGCAGACGAATTTCATAAGCAACATTATGATCAAACATTTTAAAAATATCAAAATCATCAGATCTTTCTGGAGTAGCTGTCATACCTAATAAAAATTTTGGCTCAAAATAATCCACAATTTTTTGATAACTAATGGCACCGGCTTTATGAACTTCATCTATAACAATATAATCAAATTCATTTTTAGGAAAGCTTAATAATACTTCGTCTTTCGATAAAGTCTGTACAGTTGAAAATATAAAATCTTTATCAATATCTTTTGAGTTACCTGAAAGAATACCCATACTTTTAGTATCCCCAAATACATTTTTAAAGCTATTTAAGGCTTGTTTTGCAATTTGTTCTCTATGTATAATAAATAACGCCCGTGTCGGATTGAAATTTCTAATATCAAAAGCTGATAAATAAGTTTTGCCCGTACCAGTAGCTGAAATTAATAAAGCTTTTTTAGCTCCGTTGTCTCGTGATGCGTCTAAAGCTTGAATTGCAGATACCTGCATTTTATTTGGCTTTAGTGTGTATTGAGAAAGTCTAGGAACTTTGCTTTTTCGAGCAAACTCTCTTTGTTTTAAATATATCTTTTCATAAGCTTCGATCCATTCTAAAGTTAAATTATCAGCTTCATTCCACATAGATCTAAACTCGGTTATTACTTCATTTGTTAATGACCCTTCCTCTAAAGAAGATAGTTTTATATTCCATTCTTTATTTTTAGTTAATGCTGCTTGAGTCAAATTAGAACTACCAATAATAAGCTTATAATGATCACTATGTTTAAAAATATATCCTTTAGTATGAAAGTTATTTTTAGAATATAGTTTAATGTGAATATTAGAAAACTCTAAAAGTTTCTTTAACGCCTTAGGTTCACTAAAATTAAGATAATCTGTGGTTAATATCTCACCAGTGATTCCATTGGCCTCTAAGTATTTAAAGGTCTCAAGTAGTGGGGTAATACCGCTACTTGTAATAAACGCAACAGATATCATAAATTCGCTGCAGTTCATCAGTTCTACAACAATATCACTTAATACTTTACTGCCTTTACTATAATCATTTAAAATAAGTTTGGGTCTCAATGCTAAATTAGAATTTACGAAGCTATTTATTAATCCTGTTTCACTTGCATTTAAAATATCTTGGGCAATATTAATTTGATCATGATTGCCTTCATCAATTGGTTTAAAGTCTATAATAGATTTTAAATCTTTATTTTGCTCTATCTCAGTTAAAGTTTTCAACCGTGCATTACACTTCCTTCAAAAGCTGATTTACCGCATTCACATCTGCTGGAGCCCAGTTTAGTGAAAGTAAATTTTCTCTATGTAACCATATCAATTTTGAATGCTCATTTGCAGTAGGAGTACCAGATGTTATGCGGCACTTTATAGTAATTAAATTTACTATAAATTTATCATATTCAAAAGTGTTATCATTAAATATATCTATAAATTCAACATCGCAATGGAGTTCTTCTTTTATTTCTCTCTCAATAGCTTTTTTTAAAGTTTCACCACTTTCTACTTTACCACCAGGAAACTCCCACATGTTTGGAAGGGACATTATTGGTGAGCGAAGGGCACATAAGATCTCATTATTTTTATTTTCAATAATAGCTGCTACAACTTTTATTAGTTTTTTCATATAAAACACCTCTAATTAATTTTAGCATAAAATGGGTTAGTGTAAAAGCGAGGGGATATATTTAATTACAGGCATTAAATATAATATCATCGAGTAAATAAGTGAATGTCTGGCCATAATTATAAATAAAGCTATGATTGTGGAGGGATTTATTTTGAATACTTTTGGAGAAAGATTTAAGAGCATAAGATTGTCTAAGAAATTAACTCAGCAGCAAATTGCTAATGAATTTAATAAGCGATATGGATATGCATTCACGAAAACTACTATTAGCCAATATGAGAATAATAAAAGAGTACCAGAGATGAATGCTATTAGGAATTTTGTAAAATATTTTAATGTTTCATTGGATTATTTGTTGTGTAATGATATTCATGTTGTTAAGGAATTAGGTCAAAAGTACAATATGCTTAATGATTCTGAATTTATTGAACTAGAAAAAATAGCAACATTAATAAAGAATTTAGCAGAAGACGGAAAAATCCTTCTTAATAATATAGAAATAAATGCTAAGCAAAGGCGAACATTAATAAATGGTATTGATATTATTTATGGTTTAGTAAAAAGGGAAACAGAGAAGGAATGATAAAATAGTACACACCTAATTTGTGGACAAGTATACTATTTTATCATAATATTGTGGAGAAAATGGTTTTAAATGTTAGGAAAAGTATCTATGATATTTTCTAAATGTATTATTAAATTTTCATAAGTCCCAAAATTATTACAGACCCAGTGGTAGCTAGGAAGGGCATTCTTAGCGCCAAACTCACTAATTGCTGGCATACGATTGTATAATGTTTTAAATTCTATTATTGAATCTAGTCTTGAGTTAACTCTGAGGTCGATAGATGAATTTTTCAAGCGAGTATAATCAAGTCCAATTGCGGTAACACAATTTTTAATATTACCCCAATATTTATAATAAACCTTTTGAGTAAAAGTAGTATTAGGGGGACGTAGTTCTCTCCATTTAGGCAACCTTCCAAGCTTATTAATAAGATTCATTAAATCATCCTTAGCTATTTTTTCATCAAAGGGTAAATTAGCAAAAGTATTTATAGTTAATTCGGATGCAATTAATGCATTATTAAAGGTTCCAAACAAATGTGTTATAGCTGATGAGGAGGGATAATCTGGGTTGCCTACAAAGTCTCTAGTAAAGGGAGTTCTACCATTTTTAAGATAAAATTCCTTTAGCTTTTTAATTATATAGTCTTTTTTATGATCCTTATATGTGTCATTAAAGTCTTTATATACTAGATGAAGGTTCTTGATATCATAACATAATTTATGATAACCTAGTTCCGATAACTTCAAAATAATTTCATCAGCAAAAACATATTTCAGATTCGGTAAGTTTAATCCGGGCCTGTTATTTTTGTTTAAGCACCAATATTCTACAGATGCACCTTTAGCAGTAGCTTTTTTATACTGTTTTACCTTGTGTTTACATGCGTAATTAGAAGTAGCCGCATCAATTACTTTATGCTTAAGTGGAATATAAATGTCTGGTTTAAAGTCTAAACCAAATCCACAATATTGAAAGAGACAGTCGCCTTCCAGAATTGACGCTGATATCTCAACAAGATACTGCCATGCAGACCAGAAGTCTCTATAATCAAGAGGAGATACACCTGCCAAGCTCAAGATATCATTCCAACTAGACACTAAAGTATCTGGTTTATAATAAACAAAGTGCCTATAATATGTTTTGAAATGGGGATATCTATCATTATTATCAAAGTCACAGGTTGTTGGTGCGCGTTTAAATTCATTAAAGAAATCTTTTATAATTTGTAGTAATTCCTCATCACTTACAGTTGAATATTTCATGGATTTATAAGGGAGCATAACTCTGCCTTCTTTAGAGGCCTTTCTTTCTTTATTTTTTCTATTTAGATATTTATTACAATCTTTACAGTACTTTTGATGCCCATCCTTAGAAGATTTATTTAAATTAAACTGTGGTAGTTCCTTGGTTTCTTTGCAGTGTCTACATTGTTTATAATCCATAGTAACCTCAGTCCTTTTTTATTAATACTTTAAGGTTAGTATTTGCAGTTTGTTGTTTGGTATACGTTAATATGGTACTAATTAAAATAAGTATACTTTTAAGTTGACAAAATGAAAGTGATAAGTATGTTAAAGAATAATTTAGTTATTAAAACAAGATATTTTATCTGTTATTAGACAAAGTTGACGCACTGCGTCAAGTGTTGTGAGATTTATGAAAGAGTTAGAAGAGCAAGGTGTAAAAACTAAAAACAAGGGGAGATTTTCTTACTATTTTTTAGAAGAAAATTAACTTTATAAAAATATTTAACAAGTATTAAGTTATGTAATGAATTGATCAATGTTACAATTCAATGTTGCAAATTAGATTGTAGCATTGAATTGACTGAATAAATAAGGTGGACACATTATTGTGAACTGCTATCTATCTCAGATGATTGGTAAGGGATTTTTATGAAAAAAGTTGTTAAATTAAATTGCGCCTAGAAGATAGGCCTATTTTAGAAAAAGGCATAAGCTGTCGTTCTAATTTTTAACAAGATAAAAGGGAATTCAATAATGAATTTCCTTTTAATAAATATGATTAGTAATAAAGCCAATAATACTGATGATAAAGGTGTTGTAGGACCAGTTGAGGATGATATAAATGTTAATGCATAGATTATAGGTATGCACACCAATAGCAAGTTAATAGGTATTGCCAAGGTTTCTTGGCAATACAGTATCCCTCAAATAAAACAATATAAAATACTGTAGATTAATTTCTACAGTACTTTGCTTATTCATTGAGAGTGATGGCTTTAGTAGCAAGTAAAATATGCTTCCATATTCTGCAAGAGGGTTACACCAGAAACCAAATAAATATAAAAATAATTAGAGGCAATTTTTTTAAAGGTACTATTTTGAATTTTTTTTCATGACTTATTCTAAAATTATTTCTTGTAAATCTCTCTTAGGTACATGATGAACTGTTTTTTCATCTCGCCAGTACTTGACATCAGTAGATAAATTTATTTGATCAATAAGAACTTGTTCCTTAGGTTTTCCTAAAGCTATTACTAAAACGATTTCATAGTTTGCATCTATGTTAAGTGCATTTCTTAATTCATTCTTATTTATATTGGCAAGCAAGCAACCACCTAAATTTTTTTCTATAGATCCAAGTAATATGCTTTGAGCTGATATACCAATATCAATAGATGGGTTTTTACTAAGAGATAAATCGTTAAGTACAACTATATACGCACTTGGTTTTTCGCCTTCGCTAGGGCCATCCCAATCTTTTAAATACCCAGCCCATCCCAGGGTTTTAAATATAATTTCATTTTTACTGGACTCATTAGATATAATATATTTCAATGGTTGAAGATTACCGGCTGAAGCTGAGAGTCTAGCAAGGTCAATTAATTCTTTTATAGTACATAAGTCTACTGTTTCATGCTGATAGAATCTTCTATAAGATCTATTTTTTAAAACTAAATCTTTAAACATTTTATACCCCCTATTTAAACAATTAAATAAATTTATATCTCCTGAAAATTATTTGGCCTCCTTTATCAAGTAGTATGTTGTGTATTGCAACAACTCATTATCAGTATTTTACAATATATTAATCATTTATGCAATGGATTATGGTGATTTTCTTAATAAAGTATTGTCTAAATATTTTATTGGTGATAGAATTCTATTAGAATATTGTAAAAATTTTATAAAATACGGAGGAAAAATAGCTTATGGAAAAAAAGAGACTTATTCAGTCAGTTGATAGAGCTTTAGAGCTAATAGAGATTTTGGCTAAGACGTCTACTCCTTTAAGTGCTATTGAAATAAGTGTGTTATTAGATATAAATAGAACCACTGCTTATGGGTTAATTAATACACTTATGGAACATGAATTTATTGAACGTGATCAGTTAACAAATAAATATACTATTGGTGTTAAATTATTTGAACTGGGAACGTTGTACAGGTTTAAATTACCATTTACACCATATGCAAACCAAATTGCAGATTCTTTAGTTGAAAAATGGTCTTTAGAAGTGCATGTAGGAATTTATCAAAATAATGCCAAGGTAATATTTGTGCTTATGCACCTTCCTATTAATTCTGTTGGTATACCTGCAGGATATGTTGCTCCTGCATATTGCACTGGAATAGGAAAGGTACTTATGTCATTTTTACCTGATGAAGTAATGGAATCACAAATAGAAAAAATTAATTTTGAAAAACGAACCCAATATACTATATCAGACAAAATTGAATTGAAAAAGGAACTTTTAATTTGCAATAAACAAGGATACGCAAAGGATAATCAAGAATTTTTAGATGGAATGGTATGCTTAGCTGCACCAATAAAAGATTTTACAGGAAAAGTAGTTGGTGCTATTAGCATATCAGGTCCTGTATCCAGAATAAGTGAGAATGAAGATGATTTAATATACGAAATTATTTCTGCTGCAAAAACAATCTCCACTCAAATAGGTAGCAACAATTAATAATAAGCTAATTAATAAAGAGACTGTTGAAATATTTTAATATTTCAACAGTCTCTTTATTTTTATTTATAAGCAAAATGATAATATCCATTTAATTTGATAATGGATTAACTTTGATATATTTGTTAATAATTGTAACATATTTTAAATAATACCTTAAATGTGCTCAAATTATTAATAATAAATGTATTGCATAGTTTACAAAAAGGTTGTACAATACTACTAATGTTGATATAAGAAACAATGTGTTGATATAAACAACGCAATATTAGATATAAAGGAGGATTTATATAAATGAGTAAATTGAAAAAAACTATGGATGGTAATGAAGCGGCAGCATATGTATCGTATGCTTTTACGGAAGTGGCTACTATATATCCAATAACACCATCATCACCAATGGCAGAATATGTTGACCAGTGGTCAGCTAATGGTAAAAAAAACATTTTTGATCAAAAGGTAAAACTCGTTGAGATGCAATCAGAGGGAGGAGCTGCCGGAGCAATGCACGGTTCACTTGAAGGCGGAGCATTAACTACTTCTTATACAGCTTCACAAGGTTTGCTTTTAATGATACCTACAATGTATCGTATTGCAGGTATGCTTAAGCCATCAGTAATACACGTTGCAGCACGT
>NZ_JAHLDU010000026.1 GCF_018861905.1 Clostridium sp. DSM 17811 | reverse complement strand
TTGAAGCGCAGCTGTACCATTCATTGTAACTACAGCACTTTTGCTGCCTACGTATTCACTAAATTTTTTCTCAAATAAATTAACATAACTTCCTACTGAAGATACCCAATTAGTATCTATACAGTCTTTAACGTATTTTAATTCATTGCCTCTAATTTCTGGTATACATAAAGGTATCATTATAAAAACCTCCTACTTTTTTAAAAGCTATTCTTTTGTTAAACATTGTATATGTCTGTTTTAAAATACTGCATATTGTTTTTTATCCACTCTATTGTTGCGCAAAGACCCTCGTCTATATTGTAATTAGGCTTCCAGCCTGTTAATTCCTTTATTTTAGTATTATCAGCCCATAGTCTATTAACTTCACTGTTTGTAGGTCTTAATCGTTCATCATCACAAATAATTTTTACGTCCTTACCTATTATTTTTATTATTTTTTTAACTGTCTCTCCTATAGTTATCTCATAGTTTGAACCAGCATTTATAACTTCACCAATAGTCTTTTCACTTTCTGCTATTTTTATGAATGCCTCAGCAGTATCTTTAACAAAGTTAAAGTCTCTAGTTGGAGTTAAACTTCCAAGTTTGATTTCTGTTTTTCCTGCGAGTATCTGTGATATTATTGTTGGAATTACAGCCCTTGCAGATTGTCTTGGTCCATAAGTATTAAATGGCCTTATAGTTGCTATAGGCATATTAAAACTTTTATAGTAACTTTCTGCCATTTTGTCTGCTCCTATTTTTGATGCTGAATATGGAGATTGACCTTGCATTGGATGCTTCTCATCAATTGGTACATAAAGGGCTGTACCATAAGTTTCACTGGTAGATGTATGTACAATTTTTTCTACATCGTATTCCCTGCATGCTTCTAAGACATTAGTAGTACCTTCAACATTTGTTCTTACATAAGCCATAGGTGATAAATAAGAATACGGAATTGCAATAAGTGCCGCAAGATGTAGTACTACTTCTTGACCTTTTATAATTCTTTTCATTCCATCATATTCTCTTATGTCACCAGTAACAACTTTTATGCTGTCTTTAACCTTCTTATCAAAAGTATCAATCCATCCCCAGTTATTGAATGAGTTATATTGAGCGAGTGCCGTAACATCTGCTCCAAGTTCCACTAATCTTTCTGTTAAATGACTTCCTATAAAACCTTCTGCGCCAGTAATTAAAACTTTTTTCCCTTGCCAATTCATTTAATCTACCCCTTTTTTATAGTTTAAAAAATTTGTGAATATCCGTGTTGGCTTTTCTATAGTCTTCTATTTGTCCTATATCCTTCCAATACTCAGTTATTTCATATATACCTGACTTATATTTATTATTAATTGCATCTTCTATTAAGTCTGTCATATTGTAAACTTCATTCTCATGTATATATTTTATAATTTCTGGATTTACTACATATACACCACCATTAATATTAAATTTGTATGTGGGCTTTTCTTCCAAAGACTCTATAAGCATATTATCAGTAACAAGTACTCCATAAGGAATATTAACCTCATAATTTCTAACACCTACAGTTATATTAAACTCGTTTTTAATATGATGATTTAAAAACTTTTCGAAATCTATACCTGTTAGTATATCCCCATTTATAACTATAAATGGTTTTATAAATTTTTCTTTAACTAACGCTATTGATCCTGCTGTACCCAGTTTTTTAGTTTCTCTTATATATTCTATGTTTACTCCAAACTTTTTCCCATCTTCGAAGTAGTCCTCTATTATTTCTCCTTTATAATTAAGAGATATCATAAAGTTATTAAACCCATATTCTTTGAATTGTTCTATTATAAGTTCTAGTATTGGTTTGTCACCAATTAATAGCATAGGTTTTGGTACTGTCTCAGTTAATGGTCTTAACCTAGTTCCCAAACCTCCAGCTAGAATAAAAACATAATTGTCCTTTTTATCATAAGATAATATATCATCAAGAAAATATAAATCAATTAATTTTTTATCTTTATCAATTACAGGAACCTGTCTTATATTATTGCTTAACATATACTCTTTTGCTTTCTTTTTACTATGCTCTTCTGTAACAAATTTAAAATTTTTGAAATATGTATTCTCTATACTATCATTTATACTTAAACCCTTAATCATAGCACGTCTTATATCGCCATCTGTAATAGTTCCCACTAATTCATTATTTTCATTTACAACTAGCGCTCCACCAGTTAAATTTTTATCTATAACTTTCATAGTTTCTTTTATTGTAGAACTAGCTCCTATACAATAATTTTCAATTGGAAATTTCACAATATCACCTGCGCTTTATAATTTTTGATGGAACTCCTACAGCAACTACATTATCTTCTACATTATTAATAACCACAGCTCCTGCTCCTATAATTACATTATTCCCTATATGTAGAGCTTGAATTATACAACTTCCCATCCCTACATGTGTATCATGCCCAACTTTCACCGCACCAGCTATACATGCTTTAGGAGAAATATGGGTGTTCCTTTGTATTTTACACTCATGTTCAATTACTACACCAGTGTTTATTATACAATTTTCTTCTATGGAAACACCTGGATTAATTATAGCCCCTGGCATTACACAAGTTCCAGCAGCAATGCTCGCATAAGATGAAACTATTGCATCTTTATGTATAAGTACTGGTATATTAAATCCTATATCTTTTAATTTATTATATATTTTATCACGAAGCTTAATATTTTGAAGTGCACCAATACATACAAAAGCATTTTTTACACCATCATTATACAATTTTTTCAAAATACTATCATCACCTATTATAGGTATATCTAATACTAATTTTTGACCTCTAAAAGTAGTATCTGTTACACCTATAATATCATATTCACCAACACTTTTTATAATATCTATAATTACCTTGCAGTGTCCACCTGCACCTACAAGTACGATTTTCTCCATAATTCCACCTCAACTTTAATTTCTAAGTTAATAAGTAATTCTCTTTTGTATAAGTTCCCTATCTAATTTTACCTCACTTATAATTTGTGCTATTTTTCCGCTAGCATTGCCATCACCATATGGATTTGTACAATTTTCTAATTGTTTCTTAAAACTTTCATCATATATCGCTTCTTTAATACCTCTTATAACAGATTCTTTTCCATAGGAAACATCTATTATATTACTAGCTCTTAATCTTCCATCTTGCCTTGAACCTATATTTACTACAGGTAACTTGAAACTAGGTGCTTCAATTATACCTGAAGATGAATTTCCTATCATTACCTCTGCTATCTCTAAAAAGCTAAGGTATTCTACTTGACTTAAGTTTCTAAATACCTTTAAGAATGGGTATTTAGCTCTGTATTCTTCAATTACCTTTATAATTTCACGTCCTCCATTATCACTGTTAGGGTATGAAACTATAGTTTGATACCCTAGCTCTACAACTGCATCAAGCGTTTGTCGTATTTGACATTCTACCATGTCACGCTCTGTAGTTACTGGATGCTGTGTTAATAAAAATATCTTATCATCTTTTAATTCAAACTTCTTTAGCATTTCACTTCTTGAAATATATTGTGTTTTTTTAATATAATCAAGGCCTGGTGCCCCCACTACATAAATATTCTTTTCTTTCTCACCTAATTTAATTATTCTTTGCTTACTATCCTCATTAGCAGGAAAATGTATATGTGAAAGTTTAGTTATAGCGTGTCTTACAGACTCATCTACTGTTCCAGTTACTTCTCCCCCATGAATATGAGCCACAGGTATATTCATATGGATAGCTGCCGTTGCTGCAGCAAGCATTTCTCCCCTATCCCCAAGTATTAATAAAAGATCTGGTTTTATGCGATCAAAGCTTTGAGCCATGCTTATAATTGAAAGTCCTATTGATTTAGCCATAGAAGCACCAGTATCCGACGCTAATATAGTTTCAAACTTATCCGCTATATCAAAACCATCTTTTTCTATTTCATTTACAGTCATCCCATATTCAGGACATAAATGCATTCCACATACAATAAGCTTAAGGTCTAAATCTTCATGTTTTTCAATTTCCTTAAGAACATAATAAAATATTCCATAATCGGCTCTCGTACCTGTTATAACTGCTATTTTTCTTTTCATGTTTTTCCTCCTTGCAGGGCTCTTATAGAATAACAATTATTAATTGTTATTCTATATAAAAGTAAACCTAATTAGCTACTTTTCATTCTATAATGTTTAAAGTTATTTGTTCATCCATTTCTATATCTCTATTAGTTTTTTTTCCAACAAGATCTATATAAAATTTAGGTGAAAGTCCCGTGCCTGGCCTTTTGTAATCTAAATCCATTAGCGTTATAATCTGCCCTTTTTTTATATATCTAGATGCAACGATACTTTTTCTTGCAGCCTTAATTGTATCTACTTCACTTAGATTATACCTTTTAATTCCATTTCCAAGTGCCGTTTCCACATCCCTAATTGCTTGAACCATATCTTTTAGTTCCGTAGGATTTAATGAAGCTTTGTGGTCTGGTCCCTGCATATTTTTATCTAGTGTAAAATGCTTCTCGACTATATTAGCTCCAATAGCTGTTGCAGCTATTGGTACTGTTATCCCTTTCGTATGATCAGAATACCCGCCTACAACTTTAAAAGCATTCTTTATAGTATTCATAGCATTCAAGTTAACACTTTGTAATTTAGCTGGATAATTTGAAGTACAATGGAGTACAGCAACCTCACTATTTCCTAAACAATAAATTGCATTTAATGCTTCTTCAATTTCTGAAAGATTTGCCATTCCAGAAGATAATATTATAGGTTTATTAAATTTTGCTATATGTTCTAAAAGAGGAATATTAGTTAAATCTCCTGAACTAATTTTAAAGGCCGACATTCCTATAGATTCTAAAAAATCTGCACTTTCAAAATCAAAAGGAGTAGATAAAAACATAATCCCCTTATATTTACAATATTCTTGAATTTTTATAAAACTTTCTTGTGATAGTTCTAGTTTCTTTAACATACTAAACTGTGAGGAAGTATGCCCAATATTACTTTTTTGATAATCAGCCATATCCGCATATCCAGTAACTAACTTTTCTGTTTTAAATGTCTGAAATTTTATTGCATCAACACCTGAAATTACAGCTTTATCTACCAGTTGTTTTGCTATATCTATGTCTCCATTATGATTAACCCCAGCCTCTGCTATAATAAAAGTTCTGTTTCCATCACCTATAATTTTATTTTCTATCTTAAACATCTATGCTCTCCTTTATTATAAGTTCTACAAGTCTTGCATCGAGCATTGTATCAATATCTATAGAGCTTTCCTTGTCCATTACATAAGGAACTGTATTTTCATCAACAAACTTTCTTTTATTTATTAACATATCATTCGAATTTATATATAATGCACCATTAAATTTATAAAAAGTAGGTAAATCCTGACGCCTTAGATTTGTTCCCTCAAAACTAATAACTTCTTTTAATTTTTCATTTTCTATTCTTCTCATAAGTACAGGATTTTCATCTGCTTCACATACGCTTACAAGTGATGTGCTATTTGATTCAATAAGCTTCTCTATAGCATTATCCAGATGCTCAAATGTCCTTAGAGGTGACGTAGGTTGTAATAATATCACATAATCATAACTAACATCATTTTTTTTATAAAAATTTATAGCATGTATTACTACATCTATAGATTTTGAAGTGTCATTTGATAATTCCTCTGGTCTTAAGAAAGGCACCTTAGCTCCATACTGCTCTGCTATCACCTTAATTACATCACTATCTGTTGATACTATTATTTCATCTATATATTTAGATTTTTTCCCTGCATCAATTGTATAAGCTATAAGTGGTTTACCACATATAGACATAATATTTTTATTGGGTATACTCTTAGAACCACCTCTTGCTGGAATAATGGCTAGAAATTTTTTGTTCTTATACATAATTATCCCCTTCTAAGTATGATTTTTCCGTACTTTCTTATATCTTCTTTCAAATTTAGAATAATTGAATTATTTTTACTTATCCTAAAATATTGCTTTTGAAGCGCTCCGAAGGAGCGAAACATACTCTCTATTTGAGGAGCTACTGAACCTTCAAAATCAAATTTATCAGTAAATTCTGCTGAATATTTTATAGCTTCAAAAATATTTAAATACATAGCTCCACTGCTTCTGAATTTGGGATCAGCACCACCTAATAAGTAATATGCAGAGTTTCTATCATATACAAGATATAATGCTGCATGAAGATTGTTTTGTTCATCCACTGTAAAAAGCATCTTTCTTGATTTATTTTTATTTATTATTTTATCAAAGCTACTAAACCAATTAAAATCGAAAGGTACAGGCATATTCTGCCTTTCATAAGTCTTTTTCAGCATACTATACATATCTGTAAGGGTCAAACTATCAATAACCTTTAAATTAAGACCCATAGATTTCGTAATAACAGACTTCGTGCTATCTGCAAACGCCCCCCGAACTTTTTCAATGTCTTGAATACCTTCTATTACATAGGTATATCTAGTTTGCTCTTTATACCCTTTCCACATAAAAGGCATCCAATTAGTAAAATTATAGTGAAATGCACAATCAAAAAACTTTAATTTAGGAATATTATTTACAAATTCCATAGTTATATCTTTTTCTTTTGTAATTTTTTTCACATATTTCATTTGAGAGAAGTCATTAAAAAGTATACCAAGTGTTTGCGTAAGCTTTGGCATTGATACATGACCCTTATTAGTTTCAGTTATAGGCATACCTGCTACTAGCCTATTCCCCTTATCAAAACACCCTAATATTTTATAATATGATCCTACTGCATCAAGCCAAAATGTTTTAGCAAATATGCTACCTTGCGGAGAGTTATCTACAAACTCATTCCACAGTTCATATTCATTTTTTTCTAGATTTCTAAAATTATAATTTCCCATTTTTACTTCCTTTATTGATTCTTGAGCAATTGATTTTCTGGTACGTCACGCATTACCTTAGCAGGATTACCCACTACAATAACACCTTCTTCAACATCTTTTGTAACTACACTACCTGCTGCTACAAAACCATCTTCATGTATAGTAATACCTGGTAAAATAACAGCTCCTGCTCCTATTCTTCCACCATTTTTAATAGTTACACCTTTAAATTTACCAAATCTTTCTTTAGAACGTGCTGCATAATTATCATTAGATGTTGTAACGCAAGGTGCAATAAATACATAATCTCCAACTAATGAGTATGCTGTTATATATACATTAGTTTGTATTTTGCAATTAGATCCAATCTTGCAGAAATTTTCAATAGTAGTTCCACGACCAATAATAGTCTTTGAACCCACTGTTACATTTTCTCTTATTACAGCAGTATCGGCAATTAGTGTTTTAGTTCCAATTTCGCATCCACAATAAATGATTACACCTGCCCCTATAAGGCATCCTTCATTAATTTTAGCTGGCAGCAATTTTTCTTCACTTTTAAATATGCTGTTTACAGATCTCATAGGTTGCTTGCCTATTACTGTATTATCATCTATTCTAACATTATCTCCTACAATAGTTCCCTCATGGATCACTACATTACTTCCTATAACACAATTGTCACCTATTACTACCTCATTATCTATTACTACAAAATGTCCCATTGTTATATTTTTGCCCAATTTACTTTTATCTGAAACATACTTCATGAAAATAACCCCTTTTCATATAATATCTTTAAAACTATTTTTTCATTTGCATTGTTGAGAATTCTCCCATTGGAAATTTAACTGGAAGTCCTGTTAGTCTTGATTTATAAGCTGCAAGTATTATAGACATACCTTTTTTTCCTTCTACTCCATTTATGAGCGGTTGTCTATTTGTATTTATAGCATCTATCATATCTTTAAACAACGGTGTATGTCCAAAACCATATACTGAATCCGGGTCTCCCTTTTGTTGTTTTAATATTTCTTCCTCAGTATCCTTATTATCAGCAAATCTCCAAGTTTCTATTGCGTTAACTGCAATACCGCCAATAGCTACTGTACCATTTTCACCAAATATACTTAATGTTTCTTCTAAATTTTTAGGATATACACAAGCTGAACCTTCAACTACACCAATAGCTCCATTTTTAAATCTAATAATTATTGCTCCAAAATCTTCAGCTTCTATGTCTCTTAAAAATGTTCCACACTGTGCATAAACAGTATCTATTTCTCCGCCCATCATCCATTGTAATAAATCAATATTATGAATACATTGGTTCATTAAAGTACCACCATCAAGTTCCCAAGTTCCTCTCCATGGTGCTTGAGTATAATATCCCATATTCCTATTCCAAAGGATTCTTGCTGTTCCATTAACTAATTTACCAAATCTATTTTCCTCAACTGCAGCCCTTAGCTTTTGTATTGGCTCATTAAATCTGTTTTGATGACTAACACAAAGCTTAACATTGTTTTTATTTGCGCATTCAATCATTCTGTCAGCATCTTGAGTAGATAAAGCCATTGGTTTTTCTACAAGTGCATGTTTTCCTTTATTCATACAATATATAGCTATTTCTGGATGATATCCACTTTCAGTAGCAATTGAAACCATATCAATATCCACTTTTTCAAGCATTTCTTTGTAATCCTTATAAACTTTAACATCTGCATTGTTACCTATTTTTTTTATATATTCATCTTTTTTAGCGATAGCATTAGCTTCTACCACGTCACAAACCGCTACAAGTTCAATTTCATCCTTATTTTGAATTATTGCCTCTACATGTTTATATGATATTCTTCCGCATCCTATTATTGCCATACGTATTTTTTTCATTTAAAATCCTCCTTATAATATCCATTAAAACATAACCTCTTTTAATCGTTGTTCTAAGGGATTCCTTACTGCTTATATTTATCGGTTAATAAAATAGTGATTTCTATAATTTTGGCATGCAATATTATAAAATAGTTTACAATGCTTGCATGCCATATTTATTATATTAAATAATCACTTACAGTGCTGTCATTAAAGCTTATTTATCTTTTCTCTGTTATTTACAACATGTTTTGTAGCATTTCTAGTATCGTATAACAAAGTAGCTTCTGCCACAATTCTTTCATAATCATAACTGCTGTGATCTGTTGTTATAATCACTATATCTGCACTTTTTATTTCATCTTCCCAATTTACAGTTACATATTCTTTGCCATTATGTGTGAACGCAGGTATAAACGGATCATTTATAATGATGTCAGCACCATTCTTTTCTAACTGTTCTATAACCTTTAATGTTGGTGATTCGCGCATATCATCTATATCTTTCTTATAAGCTGCACCCATAAGAAGCACTTTTGCTCCGTTTAATGCTTTTTTCTGACCATTTAAAAGTTTCATAACATTTTCTAAAACAAATTCTGGCATATAATCATTAATTATACCTGATGCTTCTATTAATTTTGTATGATAATCAAACTCTTTTGCTTTCCATTCAAGGTAGAACGGATCAAGAGGTATACAATGTCCACCAAGTCCTGGACCTGGGTAGAATGGCATAAAACCATAAGGTTTAGTTTTAGCTGCATCTATTACTTCCCATATATCTATATTCATTCTTTTACATAAAATAGCCATTTCATTAGCTAACGCTATATTTACATTTCTAAAAGTATTTTCAAGTATTTTCTCCATTTCAGCTACTGCTGGTGAAGACACTTCTAGTATATCTCCCTCAAGCACACTTCTGTATAACATCCCAGCTACTTCTGTACAATCTTTCGTACATCCTCCGACTACCTTAGGAGTATTTTTTGTGTTAAATTGTTTATTTCCTGGATCAATTCTCTCTGGAGAAAACGCTAAGAAAAAGTCAACTCCACATTTAAGTCCTGATTCTTCAAGTATTGGTTTAAGCACTTCTTCTGTTGTTCCTGGGTATGTAGTACTTTCGAGTACTACAAGCATTCCCCTATGTAAGTACTTAGCTACACTTTTAGTTGATGCAACTACATATGACAAATCTGGTTGTTTGTATAAATCAAGTGGTGTAGGAACTGCTATACATACTGTATCAACATCCTTAACAAAGCTAAAATCTGTAGTAGCTTTAAGTTTTCCTGTCTTTACCAACATTTTTAAATCTTCATCTACAATATCACCAATATAATTACGTCCCTCATTTACCATTTGAACCTTTTTATCTTGTACATCAAACCCTATTACTTCATATCCTACCTTAGCCTTCTCTACAGCTAGTGGCAAGCCCACATAGCCAAGTCCAACTACACCAAGTTTAGCTGTTTTGTTTTTTAATTTTAATAATAATTCATCTTTTAATTGAAACATTTTGTTACCTCCTGCAACCTTAAAGGTCTTATTTAATGTATAAACTTTCTTATACACTCTTTCTTTTATATTTATAAACTTTTACTTTCATTAAAGCTAATAGATTTTTTATCAGTGTAACTCTCCCTAACCATTTTACATCATTTCTAAAATTATTCAACATATTTTTTGTACTTACATAATGGTATATCTCAGCATGTACCATTATATCCTAAATCATTCTATTTGTATAATTTATAAGAGTATATTAACTATTTATTTATAATTCATTAAATTAATACAAATTATGTTCTGCTAAAATCCCTTGATTTACATTCGTAATTCTTTATCTAACTTATTACAACTTCTGCCTAATATAAATAAAAAGCTAGTTTCACTAGCTTTTTATTTACACTATTTGTTTTGATTATTAAAACATTTACTATAAATCTCTTTAAACATATCATTGTCTTTAATAGTTAAAAGATATTTCATAAAAGTTTCTTTAAGCTCATCTCGTTTAAGTGCATATTCCACAGTTGCTTCTAAAAAACCTTCTTTATCTCCCACATCATATCTTCTACCCTCAAAATTATAAGCATACATATCTTCCTCTGATATTAAAGTTTTTAAAGCATCAGTAAGTTGTATTTCCCCACCCTTACCTGGTTTTGTATTTTCTAAAATATCAAATATTCTAGGTGTTATAATATATCTTCCTAGTATAGCAATATTTGATGGGGCTTCACTTGCCTTAGGCTTTTCTATAACATCTTTAACCTTATAAACTCTGTCTTCTACTGATATTCCATCTACAATACCATATTTTGAAACTTCACTTTCAGGAACCTCTTGAACTCCTATAATTGAAGTTTCATATTTTGAGTAGCAATCTATAAGTTGTTTTAGGCAGGGTACTTCACTATCTACCACATCATCACCGAGCATTACCGCAAAAGGTTCATCTCCAACAAAAGTTTTTGCGCAACTTATCGCATGACCTAAACCTTTAGGTTCTTTCTGACGTATATAATAAATATTTGCCAAGTTGGATATATTTTGAACCATCTTTAGAACTTCATCTTTACCATTTTTTTGTAACTGGTATTCAAGTTCAACTGACTTATCAAAATGATCCTCGATAGCTCTTTTATTTCTTCCCGTTATAATTAATATTTCCTCAATTCCGGCTGCAACTGCCTCCTCTATAATATACTGTATTGTTGGTTTATCAACGATTGGCAGCATTTCTTTAGGTTGCGCTTTTGTAGCTGGTAAAAATCTTGTGCCAAGCCCCGCTGCAGGTATTATAGCTTTCTTAACTCTCATAATTCTTCTCCCCTCTAATAAATGTTCTTAATTTTCCTACTTATAATATTATGTCCATTGCCGCCCAAAATATTTATCATACTATATAATTTTTTCTATCTACTCCATTATTTACTTTCAGTAAAAAGTTTTTCTAAATCGATCACAATTTCATCTTTTGCATCTATTTTTTTAGCTATATCTAAATGTATTCTTGCTTGTTCAACATTTTTTACATTTAGATAACACATAACTAGATTTGTGCATATCTCTATAGATTTTGTAACTTCAAATGCTTTCCTAAAATATTGTATTGCCATCTCGTAATTTTCAAGGCAAGCATAATTAATTCCAAATTCATTAATCACCTCAATTAAATCTTTATCAATTGCTACTGCTTCATTTAAATAATATATTGCCTTCTCATAATTTTGTAAATTTCTATAGGCAACAGCGCAATGATAATATATATCTGGTCTATCTCCTAATTGATTTATTAAAGGTATTAAAATTTTAAGTGCCTCTTTAGGATCCACCTGCACTAGCTCTTTTGCTTTTTCAAAACCCGTTATTGTTTCCAATGAATTTTTAAGTTCAACAACATCTAAAGTTTGTTCACCACCATTAATTGTATAATTTCTTAAGGCCATTAATGCTAAATCATGTTTACTTTCACTATTTAATACTAGCGCCTCATATAAATATGGATTACTATAATTAGTAATAGTTTTAGCTTTTTCTACAAGTTTTAGTTCTTCTTCCTTAAACATAATATTGTTAAGCCTTAATTTGTCAACTAAAAGAAAAATTTTATCATAATTATCGATATTTTCTTCTATAACTAATAATCCTTTCAAAATAATATATGCTTCTTCATAATTTTCATCTTTAATTTCTTTAAATACTACACTCTTAATAAATCCTGTCGAATTCGGTACAGTATTAATAATTTTTTTATACTCTTCATTGTATTTAAAGTGCTCATCTGCTCCCAAAACATAAAACATTCCTTCTATAAATAAGTTGACTGGGATATTTTTAAAATCTTCCTTTTTCTTTACCTTTTGAATTATCTCATTAGTTCTCACAGGGAAATAAATATCATTCAAAATGATAAAATCATTAATTTTACTATTCTTTTTTATTTCTAAAAAAAGAAGTGCTGCTAATTTTTCCGAAAAATATGTTTTGCTATCCATGTTTACACCTTCCTAACAATCTTTAATTTGTGCCTGCCTTGTCAATTATCACCATAACGTTCTCTCTTAGATTTATTATCTTTTTAGATGCATTTTCCAAAGAATCTCCCTTAACTGATAGATAAATCTTCATTTTTGGTTCAGTACCTGATGGTCTAACTACAAACCAAGAACCATCCTCTAATACAAATTTTAATACATTTGATTTCGGTAATTTAATCGACTTTTCAGTATTGCTAATTAAATCCATTTCTAAACCCAATTTATAATCCATTTTTTTTACGATTCTGTTATTGTTTATGGATTCTTGTTTTGAATATCTTAAATTCTCCAATATATTACTTATTTTATTTGCACCATCTTTTCCTTTAAGCTCTATTGAAACTAAGCCTTCTTTATAATATCCATGTTCTTTATAAATACCTATTAAAGCATCATACAAACTTAGACCTTTATTTTTGTAGTAAAGTGTCATTTCACAAATTAGCACTGCTGCTATAACTGCATCTTTATCTCTCACAAAATTTCCTGCTAAATAACCAAAACTTTCTTCAAATCCAAATATAAAGTCTTTCTCACATGTCTTTTCAAATTCTTTAATTTTCTCTCCGATATATTTAAAACCTGTAAGCACATCTAACACTTCTACATTATATTTTTTAGAAATAGCATCTACCATATCTGTGGTAACAATAGTTTTTATTACTACACCATCCTTAGGCAATTGATCCGTTTCACTTAGTGCATTTAGTATATAATTACTTAATAATACTCCTGTCTGATTCCCGGACAGTACCTTGTACTTTCCTTCATCACCCTTAACTACTACTCCAATTCTATCACAATCAGGGTCTGTACCAAAAATAATGTCTGGATTAATGTCATTTGCCATTTCTAACGCTAGTTCAAACACCTTTGGTTCTTCTGGATTAGGATATGGCACTGTAGGAAAATCTCCATTTGGCATCTCTTGCTCTTTCACAACAAATACATTATTATAACCTAATTCTTTTAAAACCCTTCTCACAGGTATATTGCCAGATCCATGAATAGGAGTATAAATTATTTTTAAATCGCTGGCATATTTATTAACCAAGCCTTTTCTTATAGTTAGATTTTTAACCTTATCCAAATATGATAAATAAATGTTCTCTCCAATGATTTTTAATGTTCCATTTTGTTTTGCATTATCAAAGCCCATATTTTTAACTTTAGAAAAGTCTTCTACGCTACCTACACAAGTTATTATGTCTTTTGCAACTTCATCAGTAACTTGTCCCCCATCTTCTCCATAAACCTTATACCCGTTATATTCTTTAGGATTATGCGATGCGGTAATAACAATTCCAGCCTTGCTTTTTAATTGACGAACAGCATAAGATAAAATTGGTGTTGGTGTTAATTTTTCAAATAAGTTCACCGAGATACCATTTCCACAAAGCGTTTCTGCAGCAGCTTTTGCAAACTCTATTGACATATTTCTTGAATCATATGCTATAGTAACTGAAATTTTTTCAGTGTATTTTGATTTTAAATAGTCAGATAACCCCTGAGTTGCTTTACCTATTGTATGTATATTCATTCTGTTCGTACCTGCACCAATTATTCCTCTAAGCCCTCCTGTGCCAAACTCTAAATCTTTATAAAATCTATCCTCAATTTCTTTTTCATCTACTAATTGCTCAAGCTCTTTCTTTAATTCTACATCTATAAAATTTGAACTAATCCAGTTTTCATATTTCTCTTTATATGTCATATATATTGTCCTCCTTAAGTTTTTCTATAAAAAAATAGCAATTGATATCTTCTCTATATGTTTTGTATTAACATGCCTTTAGTCTATCATATTATACTATCAACCTATTACAAATAAAAGGTATTGTTAATGTCTTTATTATGAATTATTATTTTCTTAAGGTTTTAAATACGATTATTTTGTTTTATTTTATAATAATAAAGGATTATAATTGCAATTGCATATCTAATCCTCTATAATTATAAATTGGCTGAATGAATATTTTTTAAATAGCAATTTAAATAGTTAATATAAATTCTTTTGAAAGGGGTGTATAAAATGTATAGATTAAATCAAAATGAAACTCCATTATTCGATGCTCTAATGGAATATGTTGACAGAGATACCTTACCTTTTCATGTACCTGGTCATAAAAAAGGCTTAGGAGCTGATGAACAATTTAAAAAATTTATGGGAGAAAACCCTTTTAAGATTGACGTTACAGTTTTTAAACTAGTTGACAGTTTTCACCACCCAACCGGCCCTATTAAAAAAGCGCAGGAATTAGCAGCAGATGCCTATGGTGCTGATGCATCATTTTTCTCAGTTCATGGAACTTCTGGTGCAATTCAAGCTATGATTATGTCTGTAGTTGGATCAGGTGATAAAATCATTGTGCCTAGGAATGTACATAAATCAATAACTGGCGGTATAATTTTATCAGGTGCGGTACCAGTTTATATGCAACCAGAGCTAGATAAGAAAATAGGAGTTGCTCATGGGGTTTCTCCAGAGACAGTTGAAGAAACCTTAAAGAATAATCCTGATGCAAAAGCTGTTCTTATAATTAACCCTACATATTATGGCGTTTCCACTGACATTAAAAAAATTGCAGATATGGTTCATGAATATGACATTCCTCTTATAGTTGATGAAGCTCATGGCCCTCATCTTAATTTTAATAACAGATTACCAATGTCCGCAATGGAAGCTGGTGCAGATATATGTGCTCAAAGTACGCATAAAATTATTGGCTCCTTAACTCAAAGTTCAATGCTTCATGTTAATTCTAAACTTGTGAGCCCTGCTAGAGTTAAACAACTGATAAATCTTATGCACACAACATCACCTTCATATATACTAATGGCATCCCTTGATTGTGCAAGAAGGCAAATTGCATTAAATGGTACGGAACTACTCGAAAAAACCATTGATTTATGTAATTATGTAAGAAGTGAAGTAAATAAAATTCCTGGATTTTATTGTTTCGGTGAAGAAATTTTAAATGGCTTTGGAGCTTATGCTTTTGATCCAACTAAAATCACAATAACTTGTCGTGATTTAGGTATAACAGGTTATGACTTAGATATGATACTTTCTAATAAATATCACATACAAATGGAGTTATCTGATATTTATAATATATTAGCAGTTGGGTCCTTTGGTGATACAAGAGATGGAATGGAACAATTACTAAAGGCTCTAGGAGAAATAAGTTATGAATATTATGGTAAGGGCACAAAAAAAATAGATTTCATTGATATACCTAGTATTCCAGAGCAAGTTCAAATTCCTAGGGAAGCATTCAATAGTGTAAATACCGCTGTTGAAATCAAGAAAAGTGTTGGTATGATAAGCGGTGAATTCTTAATGGCTTATCCACCTGGCATCCCAGTTCTTTGCCCCGGTGAGAGAATAACACAAGAGATTGTAGATTATGTTGAAAAGTTAAAAAATACTGGATTGTATGTTCAAGGAACCGAAGACCCTGAAGTTGAATATATAAAAGTTGTCCTTGAAGAAGATGCGGTGCACATAACTGTTGACTAGAACTAAAAAGAACTCCAATTTTGGAGTTCTTTTTAGTTCTAGTCATAATTTTATATCATCTAAATCTTCCTCAGTAAAAACCTTTATGCCCTTTGATAGCAATAACTCAGCAGTAACTCCATTACCTGGCCTTAGAGTACCGCTAAATGTTCCATCATATATTTTAGAAACTCCACAAGAGGGACTTCTCGCCTTCAAAATAGCCACAGTAGCTCCTATTTCCTCTGCTATTTTAAGAGTTTCGTAGGCACCTTTTAAAAAGCTTGAAGTTGCATCATTATTTTTCGTTCCAATAATTGTTGCTTTGCCATCTATTACATCAAGACCATTACCATTTAAAATTTCACATGGTTCTCGTGGAGTGGCTAGCCCTCCAAGCTGTTCTGGGCAAACAGGAATAACTTTCCCTTCTTTTAGTAGTTTAAGCACTTGCGTATCTAAATTATTACTACCATCATACCTACAATTAATACCGCATAAACAAGAACTTACAATAATCATATATAAACATCCTTTATTAATCTTTTATTTGATTTCGGCAACTGTAACTCCGCTACCGCCTTCCCCGTAATTACCCAATCTATATGCTTTAACATGACCATGCCTCTTTAACATATCTGTAATAGACTTCCTTAAAACTCCTGTTCCCTTACCATGAATAATTGTAACTTCTTTAAGTCCACCTAAACAAGCTTCATCTAAGTACTTATCAACAGTAAAAATAGCCTCCTCGGAATCCATACCTCTTAGATCTACAGAGGTTGATACATTGCTCATATTTAGTTTCATTTCTCTCTTTTTTATCTTAGCTTTTTTCTTATCTTCCTGAGAAAGCTTTGATACACGCAAATCCTCTACTTTAACATTTATCTTCATAATACCAGCCTGAACCTGTACCTCACCTTTTTTATCAGGTTTAGAAATTACAATTACCTTTTGGTTAAGAGATGGCAAATATACCTCTTCCCCTTGTTTTACATTTTTCACTTTTTCTCCTAGAGTCTCATTGTTTTTTTCTACATGGATTTCTATACTATCAAGCTTATTTTTAATTTTTTTTCTTTCCTCTTCAAGCTTTTGCCTTGCCTCAGAGGAATATCCTAGTTTTTCTAGTTCTCTCATGTTTTTAAGAATAACATCTGACTCTTCCTTAGCATTTTTTATAAGTCTCTTTGCTTCTCTTTGAGCTTCATACATTGCATTTTCTCTTATGTTTTCAAGTTTATATAATTTTTCTTGATACTTATCTTTTAACTTGCTAGCCTCTAGTTTCAAAGCCTCAGATTCCCTAGCATCTCTCTCTACCTTTATGCTTTTTTCTTGCAAACTTTGTACTAATTCTTCAAATTCCAATGTCTCTTTAGAAATATTTTCTCTAGCACTTTTTATAATATAATCAGGAAGTCCTAATCTTTTTGAAATTTCAAAAGCATTTGATTTACCTGGTACTCCTATTATTAATCTATAAGTTGGGCTTAACGTGTCAACATTAAATTCTACAGAAGCATTTTCCACCCCTGAAGTTCTTAGCGCATATCCCTTTAATTCACTATAATGAGTAGTTGCAACAACTTTTGTGCCTCTTGCTCTTAAGTTTTCTAAAATTGAAACAGCAAGAGCTGCTCCTTCAGTAGGATCTGTACCAGCACCTAATTCATCAAATAGAGCTAAGGATTTTATATCTGCTTTTGCAATTATATTAACTATACTTGTCATATGAGAAGAAAAAGTAGATAAACTTTGTTCTATACTTTGTTCATCACCTATATCTGCGAATATTTCATCAAAAAAGCTAACCATAGAACCTTCTCTTGCTGGAATTAAAATCCCACTCATAGCCATTAATTGAATTAATCCTACAGTTTTTAATGTTACTGTTTTACCACCTGTATTTGGCCCCGTTATTACAAGTGACGTAAATTCTCCTCCTAAATATATATTACTAGGTACAACAGCCTTTGGATCTATAAGCGGATGCCTTGCCTCAGTTATATCTATTATTCCATCTTCATTAACCTTTGGAATAATGGCATTAATTTCTAGTGCATACCCTGCCTTTGCAAAAATAAAATCCAATTCCCATACTATATTCGCATTGTTTGAAACAATATTTATATTTTCATATATTTTATAGGAAAGTTCTTCTAAAATCCTCTCAACTTCAGCTTTTTCCCTTAGCATTATTTCCTTAATTTCATTATTTAAATTTACTAAACTCATTGGCTCAATAAAGAGTGTAGCTCCTGAAGAACTTTGGTCATGCACAATTCCTGGAACACTCCCTTTATGTTCTATTTTAACAGGAATTACATATCTATCTCCTCTTATAGTGTAAAGACTTTCTTGAAGATATCTTGCATAAGTCCTAACTAATGAAGTTACCTTATCCTTTACAGAAGCATTTTTATCTTTTAGAGATTTTCTTAAACTAAAAAGTAAACTACTAGCCCTATCAGAAATTTCTTCATCACTAATTATAGCCATAAAAATTTCATCTTCTAATTTTTTTATTGGAACAATACCAATACATATATCCTCTAAAACTCTAGAGGACAATTCATCTGTCTTATTACCAACATAATTCTGAAATAATCTAGCACATCGTAGCATTTGAGCTATCCGTAGTAGCTGCATTGGCATAAGTGATGCTTCCTTTGATGCTCTTATTATTGCAGATCGAACATCATATATCCCCTCAAAAGGAGCACTTCCTTTTCTTGATAAAAGAAGTAATGCCTCATTAGTTTCTTCTAAGTGTTCGCGTACTTCATAAACATTTGTGTAAGGCTCCAAATTGTCTATAATATCTTTACCTGCCGTAGTATGCGTATATGCTTTAACTTTTTCTTTAATTTTATAATATTCTAGAACTTTTAATGATTTTGTATTCATGATCCACCGTCTTCCCTTTGTTAAAAAATTTAAATTTATTGACTTGTATATTTTAGATTATTCAACGCCTCTTTTATAATGACCTCTTGTATAATTTTTAAAATCTCCTGGCCACTCTTTGCTAATATAATTTGTAAGAACTTCAATAGTTTCATCATAACTTTCTTCTATAAAATCTAATCTAAATGAAGTAATTTTATTCTTTTTAATTTCCTCAATACTAGGTATCAAGTTAACAGGAACATTATTGTAAATATAACTTCTACAATATTTGTCAGTATTAATACTAAACTCTATACCTTTTCTATCTTTAAGTGTATAAGATCCTTTACTACAATTACCTAGGCAAGTTTTATTTTCGCTCTTGTCACCAAAAACGCTACCAATAGCACAATACTCACTAACCATAAGTTCATATTTCCCATATACCATAATTTGAAGTGGAAGTGAACTTTTATACGCAATTTTTTTTATTTCTGCTGCATTTAATTCAGCGCTAATACAAGTTCCAGCAAGGAACTCTTTATAAAAATCTCCTGCATAACTATTAAAAATATTTAATTTATAATCACCAATAACCATTGTTCTTTTATTAAACCTACTAATTATTCCTAAATTAGCAGTTATAATACCTTTTATATTACTTAGATTATTTTCTATAAACTCACAAACACTTTCAAATTCGCCCTTAATAATATTAGGGACCTTAATGTAAATATTTACATCCTTTATGTTTAGATCCATTGTGCACCCACGCATAAAAGGGTTTATAGCAATATTATTAAATCCCATTTGTGTTGCAGCCTTTAATTGCGAAGTTGTTGAGACTACAATAAGAGTTTCAGGCATGATTTTATCTTTTTCCTGTGTTACTTCTATACATTTATTATCTTCTTGTAGTGCAAGTCCTTTATTATAATTAATTTGCTTATTAGTATTCTCTCGTTTATATTTTTCTATTATAAAATTCTGCACAGACTCCACTAATTCTCGCCTTACTAAATTTAATGATGACATTTTCATAAATCCATCCTCGAAGCTTTCAAAAGTCACCTCATTTATTAAAAAAGGTGTATCCCCTGTTTTAGATAAACTCTTAATTACACGTTCTTTATCTAGTGGCTTATTTATCGCTTCTTGAACAAGTTCTCCTATCATTTCAAAAGTTCTACCAAGATAATTCGTACTAATTCTTAGAGGTTTATTCACACTAAATTCTATTAAAAGATTTATTCCAATTTTCCTTCTATATTTATCACTATAACTTTCTGCGAGCTTATTCATTAATAAAACATCTGTTATTTTATATAAGAAGTCTCCAGACTTAAATTTAGTTGGTTTTAATAAAACCCTATCACCCTTTAATGCTACTTCTACATCTACTCCATCCTTTATAATTTTAGATATTGTAAACCCATCCTCAAGGAACATTACACCATCTTTTAAAGCAACATCTTCTAAAAGTGTTACCATTAAATCACTTCCGGCTATGCCAATTGGAATTCCAGAATTTTTAGGAACTTTGTATGCCATCATATCTTTTCCTTTATTACCATACAAATACGCCTTTGAAAATCCTTCTCTGTTAAATAATTGAGTTAAGACTTTAGTATCCTTATCTAATTTTTGTATCTTGTTATTATTATAAATATTATTAAGCGCACGTCTATATATTTCCACTGTACCTGCAACATATTCTGCTCTTTTCATTCTTCCTTCAATTTTAAGTGAGGATGTACCACTTGCAACTATGTCTTTTAAACTATCTAATGTGCAAGTATCCTTAGGGCTTAAAAGATATGCTTTATGTTCTTTGTTATTAGCCTTATCTATCAGCGTATATGGCAATCTACATGGTTGGGCACATCTGCCTCTATTCCCACTTCTACCGCCAATAATGCTACTCATAAGACACTGCCCTGAATAACATATACATAAAGCTCCATGAACAAAAACTTCTGTTTCCACGTTTAAAGTATTAGATATGTAATCAATTTCTTCTAAACTAAGCTCCCTTGACAGAACTATTCTTTTAAACCCAATCTTCTTTAAAAATAAGGCAGCTTCTCCATTGTGAACAGTCATTTGCGTTGATGCATGCAATTCGAAATCTGGAAAATTGCTTCTTATCAAATATATTAATCCAGTATCTTGGACAAGTAATGCATCAACTCCAATGCTATATAAAAATCCTACATACTCCATAATTTCTTTTAATTCATTATCCTTTGCTAGCGTATTTAAAGTAACATATACGCGTACCCCATAAATATGGCAATAATCTACTGCAAGAGTTATATTTTCTTCATCAAAATTAGAAGCATAAGCTCTTGCCGAGAACTTACTCCCTCCCATATAAATTGCGTCTGCTCCCATTTGCACTGCTGCATATACACTTTCCATACTGCCAGCAGGTGCTAATAATTCAATCTTCTTCATTTGCATCTCTCCTAATAAGTCTTCTATATCCTATTATACAATAAATGTTGCAATAAATTAAGTCATTAAAAAATTTTACATTAATATAACCGTCTATTTTCATGTTTTATGATAATGGACACAACAAAAGTAATGGAATATAATAAAAAATAGACTAGCTTACTTCTTATCTATTATTTGAGAAAGCTTAGTACAAAAAATTGCTAATGGAGATATGAATATGACGATAAAAAATAATATTAGAAATATTGGAATAGTAGCTCATGTAGATGCTGGCAAAACAACTTTAACCGAGCAACTACTTTACCAAAGTGGTTCTAGCAGGATTCTAGGCAGCGTAGATAAGGGTACAACCCATACAGATTCTTTAGCTATGGAAAAGCAAAGAGGTATTTCAGTTAAGGCTGCTGAAACAGATTTTACTTACAAAGGAACTAATGTACATGTTATAGATACACCTGGGCATATTGATTTTAGTTCTGAAGTAGAAAGAAGTATAGGCGTTCTTGATGGAGCTATAGTTGTATTATCATCTGTCGAAGGAGTACAACCTCAAACCGAGGTATATTTTAATGCTTTAAAAGAATTAAATACACCTTCAATATTCTTTATAAACAAACTTGACCGTATAGGGGCATCTCCCTATAAAACTATTAAGGATATGAAAAAGCTTCTAACTAATAAACTTATACCACTACAATTAGTTTATGAAGAAAACAACGAATTTATCGTTAGGAACATATTTGACAATGTAGATTTCGCAAAAAACATATTAGAAATAAAAGATGAATCCTTTAAACAATTACTCGAAGATATAATAGATACACTGGGTAATAATAATGAGGAAATTTTAAATCAATTCTTTGGCGAGACTTTAACCCTAGGAATGTTAAAAAGTGAGATAACATTGCAAGCAAATACTGGCCAAGTTTACCCTGTGCTATATGGTATAGCACTAAGAGGTGAAGGAATTAAAGACTTGCTTCATAGCATAATAGATTATCTCCCAGGACCTGAGAATTTAGATGATTTAGGACTTTCAGCCCTTGTATATAAGATATCCCATAACAAAACTTTAGGTAAAATAGCTCATATAAAGATATTTAGTGGATCAATATCTACTAGAGATGATATTCTAAATGTAACTACAAACAAAAGAGAAAAGATTACTATGATTAAAAAAGTAGTTAATCAAAAATCAATTGATGTATCATCGGCAAGCAGTAGTGATTTGGTAATGGTGAGTGGCTTAAATTGTAGCACCTATGATGTCCTTGGAAGTAAAACTCATATTCCTAATCTTAAAACTATCACAACTCCTCTTCTCACCTTAAGAATTTATTCGAAAGTTCAGGAAGACTATGTAACTTTGGTTGAAGCTTTAACAATACTTCAAGAGGAAGATCCTCTTCTTAACATGGAATGGATAAAAGAAAAAAAAGAAATTCATCTTAGAATTATGGGTAAAATTCAAATTGAATATATTGAAGATATTTTAATGGAAAGATTTAATGTGCAAGTTACTTTTGGTTCGCCCTCTGTTATCTACAGAGAAACTCCTATAGCAAGTGGGTATGGTGAATCGCGTTACACTATGCCTAAACCCTGCTGGGCTATAGTTGAATTTTTAATTGAGCCACTGCCAAAAGGAAGTGGACTTATTTATGAATCAAAGGTTCGAACTGAAAAGGTAAAAATAAAATATCAAAGAGAAATAGAAGATAATCTCGATAAAATTTTAAGTCAAGGCATATATGGATGGCCAGTTACGGATTTAAAAATAACCTTCACCAATGGTGAAGACCATGTTATGCATTCACGTTCAGGAGACTTTGCCGCATCCTCTGCCATGGGGATCATGAGAGGCCTACGCGAGATTGGCACTACCCTACTTGAACCCATAATTAATTTTAGAATTACAGTACCTGAGAATGTAGGTGGAAGAGTTTTAAATGATATCATAAAAATGCGTGGTAGCTTTGAAACACCATTTATACATAACGGTACCTTTACAATAGAAGGTAAAATGCCTGTCTCTACTTCCCTTGAATATCCCAGTGACCTTAGTAAAATCGCTTCCGGAAAAGCAATAATCACAACCAGTTTTTCAGGTTATGAACCCTGCTCCTTAGAAATAGGAGCCACAAGGGAAAGAATTGGTGTTAATCCTTTAGATAGAGCTAAATTTATACTCTCTGTTAGGAATGCACTATAATAGTAATAAATATTAGCATATATTATTTTATTTTAATTACCAACAATCATAAAATGCGAACATTCTCATTATCTTTATTAAACATATCGTATAATTTTGTTAAGTTTTTAAATTGCTTAACCACTCAAAATCTATAAAATTTTAAAAGTAATTTTTCATATATTATGCTAACAAAATTGTATGTTGCGTAAAATGCATTGAATAAGCTCTAGTAATTCTTAATTTATTTTATCTACATATGCGTAAAGAAACACGCATGTTTGAGCGTAAGCGAGTTTGCGTGTTTTAGCAGATGTAGATAAAATAAATTTTAGAATTCCTAAGCGAAATGAGTGCATTAGAGCAATATACAATTCTCGTTATAGCATAACAATAGAAACATTTTAATTAAGAATTTCTAGATAAATTTTGTATAAATCATTTGTTAGTTTCTCATAGTTAAAATTTTTATTAACATAATTTTTAAGAATGTTATCCTTACGCTTTTCAAACCCTTTTTTTACAGCATCGTACATGTTTTTATTATCATATGGATCACAATATAAAGCCATTTCTTTAAAATATTCTTTTGCACAACCCCCTTTAGTTGAAACAATATTGCACCCACTTGCCGCTGCCTCAAGAGATGATAAGCCAGGCATTCCTACAAAACTTGGATTTATGTGCACCTTTGCAAATCTATATGCATTGTATACATTATAATTATCCATAAATCCTAAATAGACTACATTCTTAAAATTAGTACATTCTTTAAGATACTCATTGTCATTTACATTTCCTATTAAAACTAATTGTTTTCCAAGCTCTGCACATATTCTACATAAAGCAAGTTGATTTTTACTTTGGCTTATTCTCCCAACACATAAAACATAATTATTTAAATTATATCTCTCTTTAAAGTCATATAAAGGTATATCATCATTTTCTACTTCTACACCATTGTATATAACTTCGTTATATACACTAACGTGAAATTCACTCTTAATAAGTTCCTTTTCTAATTCACTATTACAAATAATAACCTTACTTTTTTTTAAAATCTCCTCTTTATAAATGCTACACTTTTCATATAACTTCATACTTTCAATCTCATTATTTATCATGTGATATTTTTTCATATCCCAGTGCATAGGAGAAATCACTAAGCTTTTTTTATAGAACTGTGCAATCTTGTAATATCTATATGTTTCCCCTGCGGTGTCAATGTTAAATAAATGTACTATATCATAACTAGAATAATCGTATATTCCACCATCATTTATATCTACAGTTACTCCTAATTTACGTAAATACTCAGCTGTTTTAATCACTTTCATAGAATCCACTGCAAAATTTCTATAATAATCTTGTCTAACGCACAATAGAACTTTCATTAGGTATTTCCCCCTATCTCTTGCTACTTTTACAATATAATTATGCTAAGACATGTTTATTTATCACTTTTTAACAAACATGTTTAATATATTTGATTTATTTTATATACTTTTATTTATATACTATTAGTTTATACTGTAAAAGTTTCTATATAGTTATGAAAGTTTATTATGTTAATATAATTAAATAACAAATCTATGCCTCAGACACAATAAAAACACCTATAATATCTATAGATGTTTTATCATAATATCTAATTCTTACTTTTTCATAAGTTAGTTAAGAATGTCGTTAAATAGCTTTAATGCTTATTGAATTATATTTAATATAATCCAATAATTTTCCACCATACTAAACCTCCACCAATCCATATAACAAAGTATACTATTCCAAGAATAAAGTTTAAACTCCACCATTTATTCTGACTTACATAACCTGAACCAAAAAGAATAGGTGCAGGACCACTACTATAATGAGTTGTTGAAGCAAATAGATTTCCAAATACTCCTAAACTTATAGCTGCAAGCATAGGTGGTACTCCTCCTGCTATTGCAACTCCAAGAAATGCTGAGTACATAGCACTTACATGTGCTGTTGAACTTGCAAAAATATAGTGACTATAGAAATAAGCTAAAAGTAAAACAATTAAAATAATAGGCCAACTAAATCCCTTTACATTTTGTCCAATTGCATTACTAAGCCATGGTATTAGCCCAAGTTTATTAAGCTGAGTTGCCATCATAACAAGTACAGAGAACCACATGAGCGTATCCCAAGCTCCCTTTTCACTCTTTACATCATCCCAAGTTAGAACTTCGGTAGTTAAAAGAAGAGAAAGTCCAATAAATGCTGTAAGTGTTGCATCTATATTAGTTATGGTTCCTGTTACCCATAAAATAAGTACTATAACAAATATTAATGCCATAAATTTTTCACTTCTTTTAAGAGGTCCCATTTCTTTTAGAGCATCATTAGCAAATTTTGGTGCATTAGGTGTACTTTTAATTTCTGGTGCATATAGTTTATAAATTATAAGAGGTATTACTATAAGAGAAATAACACCTGGAACAACAGCCGCTATAAACCACCCAAGCCAAGTAATTTGAACTCCAAAAGTTGCAGCAAGACTCTGAGCTAATGGATTAGCTGCCATTGCTGTCATAAACATTGCAGAAGTTATAATATCTCCATGAAATTCACAGAATATAAGAAAAGATCCTATTTTCCTTTCAGTTCCATCCTCAGGTTTCGAACCAAAAGCTTCCGAAAGAGATTTTATAATAGGATAAATTATTCCACCTGCTCTTGCTGTGTTACTTGGAGTAGCAGGTGCTATTACAAGATCACAGAAAATAATTGAATAACAAAGCCCAAGGGTCTTTTTCCCGAATGATCTTACAAATAGATAAGCGACTCTTGTTCCGAGACCTGTTTTTATGAAACCTCTCGAAATAAAGAATGCCATAACTATAAGCCATATACTGCTATTGCCAAAACCTTCAATTGCAATTTTGGTAGTTACAGTTCCCGTTAGAATTGATACAGTTAATCCTATTATAGACAACGCTCCAATCGGAAACGGTTTTAAAATGCACCCTACTATTGTTGCAACAAAAATTGCAAGCATGTGCCAGGCCTGAGGTTTAACTCCAATAGGTGCTGGTATAAACCATATAATAATACCTACGATAATTGCTATTAAAAACTTAATATACTTTTCAGAATATAACGAATTACTAGAACTTTTTGTCATAATTAAAGCTCCCTTATTTTACTTATTTGTAAATATTTTAGCTACCATACCTTAATTTATAAGGGGGGCTTGTACTTAATTAATACGCCCCCCTATTTAATTTTATTAGGTTATCTTGCTATTCTATTTTTGATATTTTTTTCTTTCTGTCTCATAAAGATTATTACCTTCACTGTCTATTACAACAACGGCCGGGAAATCTACTACCGTAAGTTTCCTAACGGCTTCTGGACCCAAATCTTCAAAAGCAATAATTTCACATTCTTTTATTGATTTAGAAATGAGAGCTCCAGCTCCTCCTATTGCAGCAAAATAAATAGCACCATTTTTCTTCATTGAATCTACTACAGTTTTGCTTCTAAGTCCTTTTCCAATCATTCCAGTAAGACCTAGTTCAAGAAGTGGAACAGTCAAATCATCCATTCTATAACTAGTAGTTGGACCAGCAGACCCTATTACATTTCCAGGTTTAGTTGGAGCAGGTCCTACATAATATATAATGGCATCTTTTGGATCAAAAGGTAATTTTTCACCATTGTTAATTGCATCTACTAACCTTTGATGAGCTGCATCTCTTCCTGTATACATAGTTCCTGATATTAAGACACTATCTCCTGATTTTAAATCCTTTAACTTCTCCTGTGTTAATGGAGTAGTTATATGTTTGATTTCCATTTTTACCCCTCCCTATATTATTGTTATTGCATGTCTTGCAACATGACAATTAATATTTACTGCCACTGGTAATCCAGCAATATGTGTTGCAAAAGCTTCCACATTAACGGCAAGGGCTGTAGTATTACCACCTAGTCCTTGAGGTCCTATTCCTAGTGCATTAATTTTTTCTAGTAAAGTTAACTCAATTTCTTTTAAATGCTCAGTTTTATTATGACTACCAATATCTCTTGTTAAAGCTTTCTTAGCAAGATACATTGCTTTATCTGATGTGCCTCCAATTCCAACACCTACAACAATAGGTGGACATGGATTTGGACCTGCAAGTGAAACCGCTTCTACAACAAAATCAAGTACACCAGCTAACCCATCTGATGGTTTAAGCATTTTTAATCTACTCATATTTTCACTACCAAAACCTTTTGGAGCTAATGTTACTTTGACTTTATCACCTGGCACAATATCATAATAGATTACAGCAGGAGTATTATCTCCTGTGTTTTTTCGTTTTAAAGGATCTTCTACAACGGATTTTCTTAAATATCCTTCTTTATATCCACGTCGTACTCCTTCATTAATTGCCTCTGTAATATTTCCACCTATTAACTCAACTTCTTGACCTACTTCTACAAATACTACAGCCATACCTGTATCCTGACAAATTGGAACTTGATCATTTTTCGCAATTTCAGCATTTTTAAGCAAATTACTTATTATATCTCTTCCTACAGGAGATGTTTCTTCCTTTTCGGCTTTGTGAAAGGCGCATAATACGTCTTCTCCCACATAAAAATTAGTCTTAATACTCATGTCTTTTAAAGCATTTTCAATTTCTTTTACATCAACTTTACGCATGAACCAACAACTCCTTCCATTTTTTTAATTTTCCAAGCAATGGTCTATTTTTTTGTATCATCGCCTTTCAAACTGTATTACATTTAGTTTTATTATTTATTATTTTCTCTTCCATGAGTATAATGTGGTAACAACATAGGAGAGATTTTGTCTGTAATTATACCATTTTCTTCAAGACTCTTATGGTATTTTTTAACATGGTCAAGACTAAGTTCTTTCACATTAACATTTTTGCAATTTTCGCCTGCATGTGACCCTGCTCTACGTCCAAAAACAATAATATCTAATAGTGAATTACCCATTAACCTGTTACTACCGTGGATTCCACCTGAAGCTTCTCCTGCCACATAAAGGTTTTCTACCTTAGTTTGACCATTTTCATCAATTAAAAGTCCTCCATTTTGATAATGAAGTGTTGGATATACGAGAATTGGATCTATTCTCATATCAATACCAAATTTTTGGTACATTCTTAGCATTGCTGGAAGTCTCTTTTCAATTGTTCCTTCACCATTAATTAATTCTATTAAAGGAGTATCTAGCCATATGCCTTTTTCCCCTGCAGCTGTATCAATACCTTTATTTCTTATATGACATTCTCTAATTAATGCAGATGTTTCCACATCTCTGGTTTCAAGATGGTAAGTAAATTGCTCACCATCAATATTTAGAGGTGTCGCCCCTAAACTACGAACCTTCTCCGTAACAAGTGCTCCAAAAATTTGTGGAGGATATGCTACTCCTGTAGGGTGATACTGCACAGCATCTGCGAAAATGAGTTCAGCTCCGGCTCTATATCCAAGTACTAACCCGTCTGCTGTAGCACCGTAATGATTTGTTGTAGGAAAACCTTGATAATGAAGTCGTCCGGCACCTCCTGTGGTTATAATAACAGTTTTAGCTCTTGCTATTAGATATTCCTCTGTTTCTATATTAAATAATACAGCTCCAGCAGCTTTGCCATCCTTGTCTAGGATTATCTCCACAGCAGGTGAGAATTCTACCACTTCGATACCTTTGTTAATAACTTCATCCCTAAGGACACGCATGATTTCAGCTCCTGAATAGTCGGCAGCAGCATGCATTCTTTTTCTTGAAGTTCCACCTCCGTGAGTAGTGACCATTGTACCATCTTTTTCTTTATCAAACATTACCCCAAGTTCATTCAACCATTTTATTGCTCCTGGAGCATCCATTACAAGAGCATTAACAAGTTCTTTTTTATTGGTAAAATGTCCGCCTCCCATTACATCCATGTAATGTTTTGCAGGAGAATCATCTGGCTTATCTGCAGCCTGTATTCCACCTTCAGCCATCATCGTATTGGCATCACCGAAACGTAATTTTGTGGCAATCAATACATTTGCTCCTGTTTTGTGGGCTTCTAGAGCTGCTGATGCTCCAGCTCCTCCTCCGCCTATTATCAAAACATCTACATCATAATCCACTTTAGTTAAATCCATATCTAAATTTTGAAGTCTGCTTTTAGCTTCAATAAGTTCTGCAAGTTGTAATGGAACCTTAGATCCTTTGCTCGGTCCAACACTTAGATTTTTGAACTCTTCTTCCTTATAATCCGGATAATTTTCCTTTAATATATCTTCCTTTTCCTTAGCACTCATCCTCGGAAACTGAACTCCTAGTCTTTGCTCACGGGTGGCCTCTACCTTCTTTATTAGCACCCTCATTTCTGCTGTATACATTAAAATACCTCCCTGGTAAACCTATATTTTATGAGATTTATTGGTGCTCTTTACTTTGTAATATCTCTTGTGTTATATAATTCCTTTAATTCATCTATACTTTTAATCATTAATTCTTTCATTGAATCATCATACGTGCCTTCTTGAATCTCTTTTACCCTTTTTGTCAAATCTTCTGTTTCAGGAGCAATATATTTGCCTGTAAGTCTTCGAGCAAGCATTGCTACTTGATAATGAGTTATACCAGCTGGGCATCTAGAAGCACAGATTCCGCACATTACACAGTCAAAAGATTCATGAGCACATTTCTCAATATCTCCTCTTTGAGCACTGGCAATATACTGCATAACATTAAGCCCTTGTGGACACCCCTTAGTACATGAATTACAACCAATACAGCTATATATTTCAGGATAAAGTTTCATCATTGTATCAGCTGTTGGCTCTAGTTCATTCATATCATAAGTTCTTTTGTCTCCAGGGAAAAATGGCAATTGAGTAAGATACATACCATCTTCAACCTTAGTTTGACATGCTAAACATACCTTTAATTCATTCTTGCCTTTAATTCTATATATTGTGGAACAAGCACCGCAAAAGCCGCCCCTACATCCACATCCTCTTACTAATTTGTACCCTGCATACTCCATCGAATCCATAATTGTAAGACTTGAAGGTACAGAATATTTTTTATTTAATATGTATATTTCCACCATTTCTTTGTTGGACATTTTATATGCCTCCTTTATCCCAAATCTTTAATGGGATGGTTTTAAACGATTTATTATTAATATTCATCAGGAAGTTCATCTATTTCATCGCATCTAAATACTGGACCATCTTTACACACATATTTATCTCCAATATTACAACGTCCACATTTTCCTACGCCGCATTTCATTTTTAATTCTAACGTTGTGTATACCTGATCCTTCTTAAATCCTATTTCCATAAGTGTTTGAAGAGTATATTTAATCATGATAGGTGGCCCACATAACAAGGCTACTTTATTTGTATCAAATCCAATTTCTTTAACATAAGATGGAACAAATCCTACATGTCCTTCCCATCCTTCGGCTTCTCTATCAACAGTTAAATGAACCTCTGTATTAGGCCTCGATGGCCAGTTTTCAAAGATGTCCTTTTGAAAAACAAGATCTTCAGGTGATCTTGATCCATATAGAATATCTACCTTTCCATAATTTTCTCTATTATCCATTACATAGTTTATAACAGAACGAATAGGTGCTAAACCTATTCCACCACCGATGAAAAGAAGGTCTTTTCCTTTTAGTTCATCATTAACAGGAAAATTATTTCCATAGGGTCCTCTTATTCCGATTTCACTGCCTACCTCTAAACCATGTAGATATTCTGTAACCACACCACATCTTTTTACACTAAACTCCATATAATCCTTTTGCGTTGGAGAAGAAGTGATTGAGAAAATAGCTTCTCCAAATGGAGGAACCGAAATCATTGCACATTGACCTGGCATATGTTCAAATGGTTTTCCACCACCAGGTTTTATAACTCTAAAAGTAGTTACATCATGTGTATCCTTTCTAACATCAATTATCTCAGCTATTTCTGGCATTAAAGGGTTCACATGTTCATGTTCATTACAAGTACAGCTCATTTTATTCACCACCCAACTTTTTAATTACTTTAACAATATCCAAGTGAACTGGACATTTTTCAACGCACCTTCCACATCCAACGCAAGCATATACACCCTCATTATTATTGGGATAATAAACAAGCTTATGCATGAAACGCTGCCTGAATCTTTCCTTTTGCGTTTTTCTGATATTCCCATGTGCCATAAGAGTAAAATCCGAGAACATACATGAATCCCAGCAACGGAATCTTTCTCCAGATGTATCCCCTTTAAAATCAGAAACATCATAACAATGACAAGTAGGACATACATAAGTACATGAACCACATCCTAAGCACCGCTGACTAAGTTCTCCCCAAATTTCAGATTCAAATAACTCATTAAGCTCACCTTTTATTTTTTTAGGGTCTAGGTTTGCTAAAGGAAGCTCTTTTAACTTATCATTTGTAGCCTCTTGTAATGCATTTAATTCACTTTTATCCTGCTCAGTAACATCTTCTAAAATATCCTTTAATTGCTTTGTTAAGTTTTCACCCTTTTGAGTTTGTGGATCCCAAAGTATGCTATCCCCAATATCCCATGTGTTAACATCAACTTCCTTCGAAGCTGTTTGTGGCTCAATCCCAAATGAACTACAAAAGCAAGTTTCCGCAGGATTAAAACAGGCCATTGAAACTATAGTTCCTTTTTCTCGCCTTTCCTCATATAAAGCATCTACAGGATCACTGAGAAATACATTGTCAAGTAGCTTAAAGCTCCTTGCATCGCAATGCCTGACTCCAAATAATACATACTCCTCTTTTTTTCCTCCTACATTGTCCAGTTCAAGTTTCTTTCCATCCCTTTTAAACTTTAAGTAAGTTTCACTTTGTGGGAAAATAAAGCTTTTTGGTGAAATATTAGTTTTCAGTTTTTCTACATTCACCATATCTCCTTGTTTCCACATATCAAAGTTAACTTTCCCATCCACTTCAATAGGCAAAAACAGTTCATAAGATTCATCAATTTTACTAAAAAGATCCGAAAACTTATTTTTTAATATTTTCTTCATCATTTTTTCCCACCTCCGTGTGATGTAAATGAATCACTATCATCCAGTTTAAACATTCCGATTGGGGCTTGTTTAGTTGGATCTACTCCCGCATCATATTCACCATAAAGTTCATTTATGTCTTTCATTATTTTACTATTTAATAGGTAAAGTGGTATATTTGCTGGACATACTCTGCTACATTCTCCACAGTCCACGCAACGACCGCCAACGTGATAAGCCCTAATAATATGATAAAACTGCTCTTCACTTTCTACATTTGCTTTACCTGATACCTCTGCCTTATCGTTATCAAAAATACATTTTACGCAACTACATGCAGGACATATATTACGACAAGCATTACACCTTATGCATTTTGAAAATTGAGCAGACCAAAAATCAGATTTTTCTTCATCAGTTAGAGCTTCAAGTTTTTCCACTTCTTTAAATCGTTCTAGTGGATCTACTTCTCTAGTTACCGTATCAGACATCATCTGATCATACACTACAGGGTTAAGCCGTCTACATCTAATGCATTTATCATATTCAAATTCATTTGAGGTAACCTTCTTTTCACCATCATTTCTTACAAATATGATTTCATCCCCAGATCTTTTAACACTTAAAAGGCCTTTATCTAATCCTTCTTTTTTTACTTTTTCTGGATCAATCATACCGGGGCAACCTATTCCATAAACAACAACCTTGCTTCGATCTACTCTGTTATCATTTATAAGTTGGTTAAATCCAAGGGAATCGCATCCTTTTAAAAATATACCTACTTTTTTATTATCTTTTAATTCCTTAAGCAAGTATTTACTTAGGTTATTAACGCAGAAACAATCCCATACTAAAGAATCTACTTTATCGACATCTGTAATAAACACGGGATAAGAATCATCAAATGTATCTCCCTTTTCCCAGCCTATAATCTTTTCTACTTCCCCATTTTCTAGGGCTAATTTTGCAGTTTCTCTTATTTTTTGTGTTATCTTATCCATCTTTCATCCCTCAACTTTCTATTAGGGCCAAGTTTATGAACTTTCTCTAATACGTCATTCATAACGCTTGAAAATTTTTGTCCCTCTGCTGCTGAAATCCAATCCACTCTAAAACGTTCTTTTTCTATCCCCATAAATACAAGCAAATTTGTCAAAATTGAAAAACGACGTCTTGTATGATAATTCCCACTTGTATAATGACAATCCCCTGGATGACAACCGGCAATTACTACACCGTCAGCCCCATGTTGGAATGCACGAAGTATAAAGTTTTCACTTACTCTACATGAGCATGGAACCCTAATAATTTTAACATTGGCAGGATAAGCTAATCTGCTTGTCCCCGCTAAATCCGCTCCTGCATAACTACACCAGTTACAACAAAAAGCTACAATTAAGGGTTCAAATTCACTTTTATCTATCCCCTCGATTTTTTCGGCTTCTATCGACATATTGCATCCACCTCCGCTAAAATCTGTTTATTAGTAAATCCTTTAAGATCAATGGCACCAGGACGACAAGCTACAGTACATCCGCCGCACCCTTGACAAAGTGCTTCATTTACACTTGCAACTATTTTAGTAATGATATTCCCATTCTCTTTAACTTCAATTGTTTTTGATGAAATTGCATCATATGGACATATTTTAGTACACGCAAGACATCCACTACAAATTGATTCATCTACTTCTGAAACACAAGGATTATTAACTAATTTATCCTTACTTAATACACCAATTACCTTTGCTGCTGCAGCACTTGCTTGTGCTACTGTCTCCGGTATATCCTTTGGCCCCTGGCATGCTCCTGCTAGAAATATTCCTGCAGAATGAGTTTCAACAGGACGAAGTTTTGGATGAGCCTCTGTAAAGAAATTATTTGTATCTGTGCTTATGCCTAATATTCTTTTAATTGTAGTTGCATCATCTTTGGCCTTAGTTGCCGCAGCGAGCACTACTATATCCGCATCAATTTGAACTGTCTCTCCAGTCGAAGCATCAATAGCATTAACTTGAAGATTCTCTCCATTTGGAAAAACTTTACCAACCATTCCTTTAATATAATGAACACCATATTCTTCAACAGCTCTTCTCTGGAACTCTTCAAAGTTTTTTCCTGGTGTACGAACATCAATATAGAAAACATAGGCTTCCATATCAGGATAATGATCCTTAAGTAACATTGCATGTTTTGCTGTGTACATACAACAGATTTTTGAACAATAAGGTTTACCCCTTAAGGTCTTGTCCCTTGATCCAACACATTGTATAAACACTACTTTTTTAGGCACTCTTTGATCAGATGGGCATAATAAATGACCTGCTGTTGGACCTGCAGCATTTGTTAATCTCTCAAATTCAAGAGATGTTATTACATCCGGATGCTGACCATACTGGTATTCTCCAAATTTATCTAAACTTATAAGATCATAACCTGTGGATACCACTATAGCACCATATTGTTTTGTTATTTTAGTATCAACCTGTTCAAAATCAATGGCACCCGCTGTACATACTTTTTCACAAATCCCACATTTTCCTGTTTTAAACTTGATACAATGTTCTCTATCTATAACCGGTACGTTTGGAACCGCCTGAGCGAAAGGCATATAAATTGCCCCTCTGTTTCTTAATCCTTCATTAAACTCACTTTTAGCTTTTTTCGAAGGACATTTTTCAGTACAGACACCACAACCAGTACACTTATCCATATTTACACTTCGTGCCTTTTGGTTAATGGTTGCTTCAAAGTTTCCAACGTAGCCCTTAACTGCCTCAAGTTCACTATATGTATATAATGTTATATTTTCATGAGATGCGGCATCTACCATTTTCGGTGTCAAAATACAGGCAGAACAATCGAGTGTTGGAAATGTTTTATCAAGTTGAGACATCTTACCACCAATACTTGGTGACTTCTCAATGATATCAACTTGATAACCAGCCTCAGCAATATCAAGAGCAGTTTGAATTCCTGCTATTCCTCCACCAATAACAAGTGCCCTTTTCGTTACATCTATTTGACCTGGTGTAAGCCCACTATTTAATGTAGCTTTAGCCACTGCAGCCCTAACAAGAGCTATAGCTTTAGGCGTCCCAATCTCTTTATCCTTATGAATCCAAGAACAATGTTCTCGAATATTAGCAACTTCTAATAAATATGGATTTAGACCTGCTGCCTTAGCCGCTTTTCTAAATGTTGCCTCATGCATTCTAGGTGAACATGATGCTACCACAACTCTATCTAATTTTTGATCTTTTATCGCATTTTTGATCAAATTCTGACCTACTTCGGAACACATATATTGATAGTCTTTAGCGTATACAACTCCAGGCATTTTTTGTGCTTCTTTTATTACTTTATCAACGTCTACGGTAGCTGCTATATTACTTCCACACCAACAAACAAAAACTCCAATTTTCTGCAATTTGATTCCTCCTTTAAAAATAACAGTATCATTATTTTAATGTAAAAATTATTTATTGTATTTTCTAAATGCACTTACTATTGCCTGTTGGGGCATTTTATTATCTATTTTTTTAATAACGTCTTCAGCTTTTATTCTATTTTCTCCTGAACGCCTAATAACTATAAGTCTCACTGCCTCTAAAACGTTTGCAATATCTATATCCCTAGGACAACGTTCAGAACATGTAAAACATGAAGCACAAGACCAAATCGTTTTACTCTCTATAACCTTGTCTAGTTCTCCTGTCTGAAGTAATCTTATGACCTGATGAGGTAGAATATCCATACCTTCACTTGCAGGACAACTTGCTGAACATTTTCCACACTGGATGCAATCTTGTATCCTCTGCCCACTAATTTGAAGAATTTGCTCTAACTCTTTTGATCTTTTGCCTGAATATATTTTCACTCTTTTCATTACACTATCTCCTCCTATCTTATTTAACACCTAAAGCTTCTGCTAAAAGTTCTGTGAAATAGGTAATAGATAGTTTATCTTTTGCCCCATCATTACTAATTTCTAGGTTATACTTACAAAGGGGGCATGCAGTAACAATTTCTTCTGCACCATTTTTTACAGCGGATTGTATTATATTATCTGTCATTTTGTTTACAAGATCCTTCTGTTCTAAACAAAGGTACCCTCCACAACACTCCGTTCTATATGGATATATAACTGGAATAGCTCCTATTGCCGTTATAAAATCTTCTATAATAGAAGGATTTTCTGGATCATCAAAATTCATGGTACTACTTGGACGAAGGAGCAAACAACCATAATATGCACCAATTTTACGATTAGTAAGAGGATTCGTAACTTTTTTAGCCAGTTCATCAAATCCTATTTCATCTCTAAGCACTTCTAGATAGTGAAGAACTTGTGTCTCACCCTCGTATTCTTTTGGCAAGTCTAAATAATTGTTAACCTTGGATTTTATATCCTCTTTGCTTTTCATATCTTCATTTACTCTTTTAATCACATGATGACATGCTGCACATAAAGTGACTAGCTTTTCACCTTTATCCCTTGCTGCTGCTAGGCTCCGCACAGCTGATAATTTAGTAGCTATTTCATCAGTGGCCATTGGATATACCGCACCACAACATTGCCACTCTTTTTGCTCTTCTAGCTCAAACCCCAAGACTTTTGCAGAATCTAGTGCATACTTTTCTAATTTCTGAGCTTTCGTCTTTAACGTACAACCTGGATAATAACTATACTTCATATTTTTCATCTAGACTTTTAAACAAATGTATAAGTCTAGATTTGCACCTCCCTTCAATTTATTAATGTTTTAATACTAGTTAATAAAAAATGTTTATATTATCTGTTAACGTTTATCTCTTAAAAATGATGAAGTTTCACTTAACTTCTTGTTAAAATTATAACATGTCTTATTCTAAATTTAAAATACCATTAAACTATGATATAATAGTATTTGCCTATCATAAAGAAACATCTTATAAATTTACTATAACAAAGTATTTCTTTTCTTAATTTTATTGGTATATCTACATTTATCAACAAATAAGTATTTTTTTATATTTTTATATATTGTATAATTTAATTTAATTTTTGTTAAAATTATAACGTTTTTCATTATAATTTAGAAACATTAATCAACTATGGTTTCATAGTTTAAATCTATAATTAGGAGGCTGCGTTATGGAATTAAGACAGTTACAATATTTCCAGATGGTTTGTCAATTAAATAGTATTACACAAGCTGCAAAAAAGCTTTACGTAACCCAACCATCCATTACCAATTCCATTAAGAATTTAGAAAAAGAGCTGTCCTGTGTACTCTTTGACAGATCTAAAAAGCAACTTTTTCCAACAGTTGAAGGAAAAGTTTTTTTAAAGAGAGTAGATGAGATTTTAAAACTAGTAGACAATGCCACTACGGAAATGAAGGATTACGAGGATCTTAAAAAGGGTATACTTACAATAGGCATCCCTCCAATGATCGGTACCTTTATATTTCCTATAGTTTTTATTAAATTTAAACAATTGTATCCAAATATCAAACTAAATATTATAGAATATGGATCTATTGAAACAAGACAAATGATAGAAAATGGAGACTTGGATTTAGGTCTTATTATAGGTGACCCAGGTAATGATCTACTAGCTTCCTTGCCTATTTTAGATAGCGAACTCTTAGTTTGCTTAAAAAAAGAACATCCGTTAAGAAAAAAGTCAACTATTACATTTGAAGATATTAAAAGCGAACCTATTATCCTACTAAAAGAAGGCTTCTACATAAGAGAGAAGGTATTAGATCGTTTTAGAGAAAAAAATGTTCAGCCTAATATTATTTTATCGTCCAACCACTTAGAAACCGTCAAAGGACTTATTACAAACGGGGTTGGTATATCTTTTTTATTAAAAGAAATTGTTGAAGATAATGATAAAATAACAAAAATTCCATTATGTAATACTATTCCTATAAAAATTGCTCTCGTTTGGAGAAAAAATTGTTGTTTATCCACTGTTTCAAAAGTATTTATAGATTTCTTAAATGCAAACCCTCTAACCGTTCATGAGAATTTAGATTAAGTTAATAATTTTCTTATTGAAAATATATATAAAAAGCGTATCCTAAAAATTCACTTTTATATTCGGACAAAAATGCCTCAAAATAGAAATCACTTTCCATTTTGAGGCAACCAATTAATCTAAAATCTAAGCTTGTAATTCCCAAATGTATTCTCCCGATTTATTGATATATCCAATCCTTTTACCTATTTCAACCCTTGCAATTCCCTCAGTAAATTCATAGGCTTCTTCAAAAATTGGTTCTATAATTATTTCACCTAAACAATCTATATAACCCCACAAATCTCCTATTTGAGCAGCGATTAAACCCTCACTTATAATATCTATATCTTCAAAATTTGTTGGTATTGTAATATTACCACTTTTATCAATACAACCATATTTTTCATTTTCACAAATTACAGCTATACCTTCATAAAATTTACCCGCCCACTCAAATTTCGGTTTTATAATAATATCTCCTGTGTTATCTATGTATCCGTATTTTTCTCTTATCTCAACTGCTGCCAATCCTTCATTGAACTGATCGCAAACATTATATCGTAGCGGTATAATTATTTCTCCGCTTTTGTTTATATACCCATACTTTCCCTTAGAACAAACTGATGCTATACCACTGTAAAATTCATTAGCATAATCATAAATTGCATCTATTATAACTTTGCCATCCTTATCTATATATGCTATTTTACCACCTATTTGAACTGCTGCTAATCCCTCACTATAATCGTTAGCATCTAAATATTTTGGTGGCACTATTTCCGTACCTTCACTATCTATGTATCCCCACATATACCCACTCTTTACTGCCGCTCTTCCTTCAATAAAGAAATTAGCTTCCTCATATTTAGGTTCAACTATAAGTTTTCCGTTTAAATTAATATACCCGTTTTTATGGCCTACTTTTATTGCCGCAAGCCCTTCATTAAATGGCATAACTTCATCATACTTAGGCTCAATTACAAACTCTCCAGCCTTATTTATAAAACCATACTTGTTATCTATACCCACTATCGCTAAGTCCCCTTCAAACTCCTGAGCATAATTAAATTTATTTTCTATAATTACATTACCTTCCCTATTTATGTACCCATATCTTTTCTTAAATTTCACAGGATATAAATTATTCTCATTGTTCATAACTAAAACTTCCTTTCACTTTTTGAAAACTAGTTCAAAAATTATAAATTAACTAAATACAATATCATTATACACTGAACTAGTTTAAATAAGTAATTTTAAATATTACTATAAAATAATGCTCACAGGGCAATGATCCGACCCTATAACCTCATTTAAAATAGATGCTTCCTTCAGCTCGCTTAATAAGTCCTTTGTTATAAAAAAGTAGTCAAGACGCCACCCTGCATTTTTTTCCCTAGCCTTAAATCTGTAACTCCACCAAGAATATTTTACTTCTTCTGCATGAAGATATCTAAAAGTATCAACATAACCATGAGATATAAATTTATCCATCCACGCCCGCTCTATAGGTAAGAAACCTGAATATTTTTCATTTGCCTTTGGATTTTTAAGATCAATAACATTATGAGCGGTATTATAATCTCCACAAATAATTAGTTTTTTTCCATTTTTTCTTAACTTTTCACAGTAAGCCAATAATTTATCATAAAATTCCATTTTATAATTTAATCTATCCTCATCCTTTTGACCATTAGGAAAATATATATTAAAAAGTGTGAAGTTTTCAAATTCAGCTATTAATATTCGTCCTTCACTATCAAATTTTTCTATTCCAATCCCTCGCATAACAGATATTGGTTTTTGCTTAGTGTATATAGCTACCCCACTATAACCTTTCTTCTGCGCACAACAAAAATATGAATAATACCCTTCTATATTTTTAAGCTCATCACTTATTTGATCCTCTTGAATTTTTGTTTCTTGTAAACATAAAACATCTGGTTGCTCACCCTCGATCCATTCAATAAATCCTTTATTCTTTATGGCTCTTATACCATTTACATTCCATGAATAAATTTTCATAAAAACACCTTCCTCATAAAATTATTTTATACATGCAAATTGCCTATATATTTATCATTTACTATTTTGAATCTAGTATGTAAACCTCATAATATTAATATAGCATACTCTTAAGCATTATAAAATTATTTATCTTTTTTCTTTAAATATGTCTAATTATTATCACCTTTATGATTAAATCAGAATACTATTATAGTGAAAGGTGGCGTTATTCATGGATTACAATGAAAAATATACTGGAAATAAAGAGAAGTTTTACTTTTTCTTAAAAGATGAAATTATAAGATTATTCAAAGACAAGCTCAAGATAGATGGACATCTTGTTAACATACCAGATGATGAAGAGTTGAATTATCAATTCAACCTTGATAGCAATAGACATTATGGTGATTTTACAATTAAAGTTACATGGGGAAAAAAGACCGAACAAAATTACACTATTAAGGAAGAATCTAATCAATATGAAGAATTTGACGAAAACTCTAAACAAGCTGAAATGTTCAAAGAAACTACTACTACAAATAATGATGGCATGGAAATAAACACCAATGTAAGCTTTGATTATGAACCCTCTACATTTAAATAAACTAAAAGATGATAGAGAAATTCTACAATTAAAATAGCAATGATTTGTACAGAAAAATTCGCCTTTTCTCCTATTAATGGTGGATCTGTACAAATTATTATTGCATCAGAATCTTCTAATAATTCATACATTTCATTACAATAAATATTATAACCAAAAATTAATTAGTTGCGTCAGAACATCTGCAAACTTAATACTATTTAGTATCACTTTTTTATAATTTAAAGTCTATACACGTTATGCTATAATAAAATCAAACAAATTAAATTTCAAATAAAAATATAATCATTTACTATAAAATAAACACACAAACTAAGAGGTATAAAATGAGCTTTGTTAGATTATCTAAAACAGTTGAATATATGTATAAATTGCATCGTAGAAACTTTAAATTGTACTTTAAACCTATAAAAACGCCGTTATATGAGCCTATAGTAAAAAATTCTATTCATTGGGTAGGTCATGCTACTGTAGTTATTAATTTAAACGATAAGATTATAGTAACTGATCCTGTAACTAGTTTAAATCTTGGTGAACTAAAAAGATTAGTTAAACCCTCTATAAATTTAGCATCCATTAATATTGATTACATAGTTCTTTCTCATGGTCATATGGATCATATGAATTATTCAACTCTTAAGAAAATAAACAAAAGTGCTATAGTGATTGCTCCTAAAAATTTAAACATTCCTTTAAAAATTTTAGGTTTTAAAAATATAGTGCTTCTAAACCACACTGAAATATATAGTGATAGACACATAAAAATAAAGGCATTAAAGGCGAATCACGATGGAAGGCGTTACCCTTGGGGAGCTAAAGCTGAGAGCAACTCCTATATAATTGAAAGTAACCTTAAAAAGATCTTTTTTGCTGGTGATACTGCTCTCACTGATGCATATAAAGATTTAGTAGCAGATGTAGCCATCATGCCTGTAGGCTGCTACAAACCTGATGAATTTCAAGAGATGCATTGTTCTCCAGAGCAAAGCTTTAAAATGTTTAAAATGACAAAAGCTAAATTAATGATACCCATTCATTATAAAACCTATATTCTAGCCCAAGATAAGGATGAGGACACTGTTAACACATTAAATAGAATAAATGATGGAAGTATAAAAATTATTGATATAGGCCAAACTGTAAAATTATAAATAACACAAAAGCAGGCAATAGAACCCTAAATTAGGTCTATGCCTGCTTTTTATACAAATAAATCTTCAATATCATTTTGACTCATCTGTGATAGAAACAATTCTGCTCCTGTTTCATCATTAATAACACTATCTGTAACTTCTTTTTTCTTTTGCTGAAGCTTAAATATTTTTTCTTCTATAGTTCCTCTTGCTATTAATTTTATAACCTCTACTGTTTTTTTCTGTCCAATTCTATGAGCTCTATCTGTTGCTTGAGCTTCTACGGCCGGATTCCACCAAGGATCAAAATGTATAACCATATCTGCACCTGTAAGATTTATCCCAGTCCCACCAGCTTTTAGAGATATTAAGAATACCTGTGACTCTCCTTCATTAAAATCCTTCACCATCTTAACTCTTTTTTCTGACTTTGTTGAACCATCAAGATACATATAGTTTATATCTTTAGCTTCTAATCTACTCGCAATATTCTTTAAAACTCTTGTAAATTGAGAAAATATTAATATTCTATGACCTTCCTCTAAACCATTATCTAAAATTTCATCTAAAGCTTCCATTTTGCCACTACCCCCATTATAATTTTCTATAAAAGTAGATGGGTCACAGCATATTTGCCTTAACCTTGTTAATATTGAAAGTACCTTAAACTTGCTTTTATTAAATCCTTTCTCCCTAACATCTTCTTCTAATTCTCCTTTAGCATCCTTTAAATAAGCTAAATAGATTTTCTTCTGCTCCTCAGTCATTTCCACTGAAATCCTATGTTCGATTTTTGGAGGTAAATCTTTTGCAACCTCAACCTTTGTTCGCCTAAGTATAAATGGCTTTACATGATTATTTAATTCCTTTAATGCATTTGCATTTCCATCTTTCACAATTGGTGCTTCATATTTTTTTGAAAAAGCACTATGATTCAACATATAACCTGGCATTATAAAATCAAAAATTGACCAAAGTTCGGTAAGAGAATTTTCAATAGGTGTTCCTGTAAGTGCGAATCTTCCTAAAGCATTCAAACTTTTTACAGCAGCAGAATTTTGAGAATTAAAATTTTTGATAAACTGGGCCTCATCTAAGAAACAATATCTAAATTGAATTTTTTTATACTCCTCAAGATCTCGCCTTATAAGTGCATATGATGTTATAACCACATCATTGTCATTTATATTTTGTTTTTGTTCTTCCCTCTGACGTATATTCCCAGATATTACTATACAATTTAGCGAAGGTGCAAACTTTTCTATTTCATCCTTCCAATTGTATACAACTGATGTCGGGCATACTACTAGTGTTGGTTGTTTGATATCATTTTCCTCCACCTCGGACAAAATAAATGCTATAGCCTGGAGTGTTTTCCCAAGGCCCATTTCATCTGCGAGTATGCCTCCAAATCCACATTTAGCAAGAGTTTTTAACCATTTAAATCCAGTTTTTTGATAATCTCTCATTATACTATCTAAAGAACTTGGAACTGTTGCTTTCAATTCCTTTGTATTTTTTAAATCATAAACTAACTCTTTAAATTTTTTATTTGTATCAACAAAATCCATTTGTTCTCGTTTTAATTTTTCTTCTATATATAGTGTATTATATCTAGAAAGCAGAATTTTATTTTTTGAAATATCTTTATCTTTTATATTTAAATACTCTATCATTTCTGCAACTTTTAGTAAATTATTAGAATCTAGTAATACAAAACTTCCATTTTTGAGCCTATGATATTTTCTTTTTTCTCTTAGTGATGCAAAAATATTTTTAAGTTCAATATTATCTACACCTTCAATACTAAAGTTAAATTCTAAAAGATTATCTTTATTAAGTCTAATATTTGACTTATACCCAGTATTTCCATGAACACTTATTTTTTTAAATTCCTCTGAATAATAAACATCCGCCATCTGCTGAAGTTTTTCGAGTCCTGAAACTAAAAACTCTAAAAGTTTTTCCTCATTTAACATTTCAAACCCATTATCCCTGCGAACAAATCCGAATTCATTAAATTGATTTATGATACTCATTTCCTTATCCATGTCTCTTATAAGTGCTCTTCCCTCTTGTAATTTGTTTTCTTTACTATTAAAAGGGTTTATTTCTATATCTCCATATTTGAAAGTTATAAGAGCCTCAACATTTTCAGATTTTTTTTCAAAATAAACAATTGCCTTAAGCTCTTTTACATAAAATTCGTTTTTAAGAGACATATCTATATCAACTTTACTACTTATTTTATTTAATGTTGGAAGTACAAATGATGCTACATCATCTTTCTCTTCTTCATAAAATTCTATACAACCATTTTTTTCATCTTTAAATCTATTATAAAAGGGCATATAAGTATCCCTTTGTGTAACTGGTGGCTCATATACTTTCCCTTCATAAAAAAAGAATTCACCATCACTAGTTAGCGAAACAGGTATATTATTCTTTTGCTCTAATATAAATTTATTCTCTTCCCTATTTATATTAAACTCTAAAGGCATAGATTCCTTTTCTATATGTACATTAGTAAATGTCTCACCTTTTATAACAACAGATAAATCTCTATTATATAAACACTTTAATAATCTTTTAATCATACTATCAGTAAAATAAGCTTTTTTACCCGACAGAAACTTTACCTGGTTACTCTTATATGTATTCGCAGCCCCCGCTAACGACTGAAGTTCACCTGCTTCTTTAAAAATTTCTATAATATTTAGATCTTCATCCCTAAAAGAGTGCAAACAAGGATTGTATGTAAATTTCTTACCAAATTCCATTGGCTCAAAACTTTTATTATAACAAATTAAGAATTCTTTTATGTTCTTAACTACGTATTGCTTATCCTCACCGATCTTTAGGCTCACAAATGATTTTGTATTTTCGCTGCTAGATCCGTGCTCGTATTTTATATCTATATTTAAATATATTTTTGCTCTTTGAGCCACATTTATATTATTTGTTATTTGTTTAATTAAATTATTTGTTTTAACCATTTTCTTAACTTTAATAATTTGTTCTTTCTCATTAACATACTTTAATAGTGTAGCTACAACATGTTTGCACATATTTCTGCGTCCGTAATAACCAAAACTATATTTATTGCAATCACAGTTATAGTTTACAAACAAATTAATATTATCAAAACTTACATCTACTTTATATAAAGTAAGATTTGAGGACTGTACATTTGAAGTTATCATAGTTCGTGTATAATCTTCCAAATTTTCCAGCTCTTCTATTTCTACATCTATATCCTTAACCTTATCATCTAAATAGTAATTTCTCCCAAATTTATAAGTCTCTTTATCAGTATTTTCTCGTATTATCTCTTCATTAATATCAATATTATTACTCAAAAATTTCACCCCTAAGTTTTCTAGTTGTTGGCTTTTTTCTAAATAACATTTCCAGATAAATTATCATTTTCAATACTTTGATATATAAAAAAATAATCCTAGCAAAATAAATTTATGCTAGGATTACTTATATTCATCATATTAAAAAATCATTATTCTTAATTTGATTAAATCTTTGGCTAGAGTGGCAGGATTCGAACCTGCGAATGCCAGAGTCAGAGTCTAGTGCCTTACCGCTTGGCTACACCCCAATAAAAAATAAATGGTGACTCCTAGGGGAATTGAACCCCTGAATCCACCGTGAGAGGGTGGCGTCTTAACCTCTTGACCAAGGAGCCATATTAGCTATTCGCGTTTCAGCGATTTGCACTACGAGATATAGTATACCTCGTATTTCAGTATAAGTCAAATAAATTTTTAAAATAAATAAATTTATGTCTTTTTTAGTATATTATTAGCATCATAACTAACTTTTATTCCATAAAAGCAAGGTATTATCTCCAAATTATTCCACATAATAATTCAAATAGCTCTAACAAAATTTTTGGATTTTTTCCTGTCAATTGTTTTATTCTTTCCAGCCTGTAATTTAAGGTATTCCTATGTATATTAAGGCTACTAGATACTTTATTAATATCACCATTTTGTTCAACATATGCTTGTATAGTTTTAACAAGTTCTAGTTTGTTCCCAGATTTATCAAGATTTGAAAATAGAGAAATTAATGATTCTTTATTATCATAAGATAAATGAATAAGGAACTTTAAATCATCATAATTGTATATTAAAGATGATGGTTTTATCTTAGTACCAAATTCCATTGCTAGTTCTGCATTTTTTAATGAAACCGAAGCAATATCCTCTTCTCCTCCTAAACATATTTTATTTATGTCTGAGCTCTCTTCAATATAACTTAATATCGTATTATTTTTATAATTACTTGTAGTAAAAAATACTGTTTTATTATCATCTATATCATAATAATGAGGGTACTTATTACATAATATTCTAAATTCACTTGAATTTGAATTTATATACACAAGAATAGCCTGACACTTTTTTGTAAGGTCAAGACCATAACTTTTAGCCCTCGCATGAAAGTCTTCATCATATTCCGTTGTTCTGTGAGCCAAATCCTGATAAAACCTCTGCCTATTTAATCTTTTATTCTGAATTTCCTCATCCAGTTTAGATTGCTCAATTAATAAAGCGGCAGTTACACGAACAAGCTTACTAAACCTTCTCACCTCATCAGGATGTCCTGTAATTCCTATTACTCCTATTATATTTCCATCTATAATAATAGGCTCGTTTACCCCTGGTTTCATACCTCCGTCTTCTTCTTCATATACTTCATTTATTAATTGATTATCTATTGCTTTTTTAGCACCTTCATGAACATTCCCAATACGTTTAATATCTCCACTACCTATAATCACTCCATTTTCATCCATGACATTTATATTGTAAGGAATAACATCCATCATTTGCAAAACAATTCTTTGTGCTATAGTTTTCGATAACTTCATAGTACTCACTTTACTCACACCCTTCTGAAATATCATTAAATGTTTTTTAATAATGCCTTCTTATTAATTCACTTTCTAATCATAAAGTATACTTCAATTTTTCTGTAAATACAAAAGTGGATTCCGAAGAATCCACTTTTGGTGTATAATTTAAATATGATAAATAAAGAAACTATACACAACTATAATACGTTCATAAGTCTTATTATATTTTCAGCTGTCTTTTCAACGTTTTCCGATCCATTCGCTAGAGCTTCCTCTATAGAAGTTACTCCTTGCATGATACCAAATATTGAATCTATTCCGCTTTCATATAATATATCTATGCCTTCACCAACTCTTCCAGCTAATGCAATCACTGGCTTATTGTGCTTACTAGCAACTGCTGCAACACCAAAAGGAGTTTTTCCATATTGAGTTTGGTAATCTATACTTCCTTCTCCAGTCCAAACCATATCTGCATCTTTTACTTTCTCTTCTAGTCCAGTATATTCAATTACCATTTCGATACCTTTTTTCAAAGTACCATTTAAAAATGCCAAAAGTCCAGCCCCAAGTCCTCCTGCTGCTCCAGCACCTGGTACA
>NZ_JAHLDU010000025.1 GCF_018861905.1 Clostridium sp. DSM 17811 | reverse complement strand
CTTTTTAGCCTTACGACTAAAATATTACTTTTACTAAAGTAATTGACTGGTTAAAATAAAATATTATTTCATTTCTTTACCTATTTCTCTGTTTAATTTTCAAAGACCAATGCGCCACTCGTATGTGACGACAAGGAATATTCTATCACATTAATAAAAAAGCAATTCTATCATATATACCTTATACATGAATTATATTCATATGTCTACACATATCTCCATATAGTTCGCTATTTCGCATTACGATACGCATGGATAAGTTATATCATAAAAAATATATTTGAACTTACTCCTGTACCTGATATCATATTCTCACTTAATCCCATTTTCAAAAGTATCACAAAAAACATAATTAAATATACTATATATAGAGACTTTTATAATATCCAATTAAAATAGTGTTATTAATCATATTCTCTAATGGAGGAGATACTTAAATGGAAAGCAAAAAAATATTTTTAACTGGTGGAGCAGGTTTTATTGGCTCTCGCATAATTGAAATGCTTCGCAATAATAACGAAATCTTAATTTATGATAATTTAACAAGAAATTCTATTAAATACACATCACTTCTAGACAATAAAAATATAAATTTAATAAAAGGAGATATTTTAGATTATTTCTCTCTAAAAAAAGCTATAGATGATTTTAAACCCAATGTTGTAATTCATCTTGCAGCAATAGCCGGTATAGAGACCGTTATTAAAAGTCCAGTAAACACTATGAAAGTTAATATGATAGGAACTGCGAATATTTTAGAGGCATTAAAGGACTATGCAAACTATATAGATAAATTTATTGATTTTTCTACAAGTGAGGTTTTTGGTACTTATGCCTATAAAGTAGATGAGAAATGTACAACAAACCTGGCTCCCGTTGGTGAGGCTAGATGGACTTATTCAGTAAGTAAACTTGCAGCGGAACATTTAACACACAGCTATTATAAAGAATATGGCCTTAAGGTTGTTACCATTAGACCATTTAATATATATGGTCCAGGTCAAGTTGGTGAAGGTGCTGTCCATCAATTTATAATGAGAGCAATTAGAAATGAACAGATACAAATACATGGTGATGGTGATCAGATTAGATCCTGGTGTTATATTGAGGATTTTGTTAATGGAATATCATTGTGTCTTGAGAAGGAAGAAGCCATAGGTAATTCCTTTAACATTGGAAATCCTAGAGGAACTATAACTATTGGAATGCTAGCACAATTAATAAAACAAATTGCGGGCTCTAAATCAGAAATTGCTTATGTTCCCAAAAATTATGTAGATGTTGAATTAAGAGTACCAAATATAGACAAAGCTGTAGACTTATTAGGTTATAGTCCCAAGTATGATTTAACTTCAGGCTTAACAAAAACTATTGAATGGTATAGGAATTTAGAAAAATAGCCTGGCCCTGATACACATGATTATTTCATATGTAGTATAGCAATGTTAATCATTACTATACTATATTTCCCTATGCATACAATTAACATAATTATTTTTTATTCTCTTGTTTTTATTACTTTTGCAGGTACACCTACTGCAATAGATAATGCTGGTATATTTTGATTTACTACTGCATTTGCACCTATTATACTTCCCTCTCCAATTGTTACCCCAGGAAGAATTACAGATCCTATTCCAACATTACAATTATCTTTTATATTTATTGGTAAATATTCTAATTCTGAAAATAAAATTATAGCATCACCTTTTGTTTCTTTATGCTTTGCTCCATGAATCTTTACCATTGGTCCAATCCCTACATTTTTACCAATAGTAACACCTGCTGCGCCATGAATAAAACATTGTTGACCAATCCATGTGTTAGACCCAATCTTTAGAATAGAGTTATAATATCCTTTTAATATGGTATCATGACCTACATAAACATTATCGCCTATTTCAATATTTTCCGGAAAAATTATTCTCACACCATCCTCAATTATAACATTTTCCCCACACTTTTTAAGCTTATTCTTGTCTGGGATTCCTGCTCCTTCGCTCTTCCATAATTTGTACTTCATCTCAAATTTGTCCCTCTTTCTTTAATGACATGAAAAATAATTCAAGTCCCTCATTTAAATTCATCTGCATATTATAATTCAATGACCTACATATTTTTTTACCACTTCCCATTAAATTATCTATATCATTGTCACAATATATAAACTTAGGCTCATGAACGTTTATTATAAATGCAATTTTTCTACAAATCTCTTCTATAGAAATAAACTCATTACCACAAATATTAAATATCCCCTCCAAATCATTTTCAATAATATTTTCCACTATATTTACAACATCAAAAATATGAATTGGATTAATTATTGGCATCCCATTTTTGTTCAACATAATCTTATTTTTCTCTAAAATATCATTAAATAAGTTACCGATTAATCTACCCTTTTGTCCGTCACCATATGGAAAAAACAATCTTAAAATTACAATAGATAATTTACCTTTATATAATTCACATATTTTTTCAGAAAAATATTTACTTAATGAATATATTTCTTTTGCATTACAAATATCATTTTCATCCAATATATTCTTTCTAAATCCATATATACCTCCAGTTGATATTAGAATAAATTTCTTTATTTTATTTCTCACGCCAAATTCTAATAATTCCAAAGTCGATTTTACATTAATATCTATATAGTCAGATTTGTTTATATTATCATTGCCTACTATTGACGCACAATGAATAATAACATCTACATTATCGATGAATAAATCATCTAAATTATCCTGTAAATTCCAAAATATATTATCACACATTAAATTTTTATTTCTTCCAATATTTATAATGTGATTTTCGTTATTTATAGACCTTATTATATTTTTCCCTATAAATCCTGTTCCTCCGGTTATTAATATTCTTTTAGACATAATTATTAAAAATCCCTTCAAAATATATTCAGATAATTCTAAATTTATATTATTTGTAATATACAAACTTAGAATCATCTGTTAATAATATTTTATTACTTTCAATTATAGAATATTCCTTAAATCATTTAGTATTTGATTGAAAACATACACTAACTCATTCTGATATAAATTATGTATAAAAAATAATCACAAAATACTATCAATAGAATATTATATGTTAAGTTAAGTTAATAAGTATAAGGATGTGCTAAAATGCCAAGTATTATAATACCATCAACTAGAAGTCTTACAGTAACAACCAAAATTTCTGATGGAAATATTAATGAAAAAAACATAACTGTAGGAAGTGATGGATTATATACTTATTCAAGCTTTTTATTTTTTGATATTTCAAAAGTACCAAGTAACGCTGAAATATCCAATGCAGAACTTGTATTATTTAAAACTGATAATTTCTATAAGGACAACAAAAAATGCATTTATATATATCCATTGTTTGACTACTTTAGTACCTTCAGCACTTACAATAATCCTCCTGAAGTTAACCATATTATTCAAGGCAGTCTGTATCCACTAACATCTAAAATATCAGTTACGGCCAATCTCACGAAGATTGTTTCACTATGGTTTAGGAATGCATTATCAAATAAGGGGATAATTCTGTGTAAAAAAAACAATGATTTTATCACTAGCTTTGGTTCAGCAATATGTAGTGATAAATATCTAACACCATTTATAAAAGTAACTTATAACACTAAAAACGCTATTATAATACATGAAAATAGCAGCCCTATGAAGGTAATATATTATCCTTGTCCCTGTAATTGCCCATCTTATCCAAATCCTCCGCCACCCCCAATACCAACAATAAGAAAAGTTGAAGTTACAGGAATAGTAGCTTCTTTTTCAATATATGTAATAATTTTAACTCTATCAGTAACTAGAAGTAATACTGGTCATATTGATAATTATTATGTTACTGATCAGTATGATAATTCTGCAAGTAGCACTCCACTTGCAATCGACAAATTTTATAATATTGCAGTTATTCCACAAGAAAATCCAGGAGATACTGAAAATATAAGTCTTTCTGGATCTTATAAAGGATAATTATAATTAGGTACACCCTTATTTAATTATGCATACTATGTACCGAGTAAAAATTTAAACTTTGCTTAGTATACTGAAATAGCAATGTTTTCAATTAATAATTAATAGAGAAGTACCAGTTTTAGTACTCATAATTATTAACTGAAATTAGGGGGAAATACAATGAAGAATGAAATAAGTCTATGCATGATTGTAAAAAACGAAGAAAATTACTTGCCTAGGTGTCTTGAAAGTATTAAAGATATTGTTGATGAGATAATTATCGTTGACACAGGATCTACAGATAGAACTATAGAAATCGCTAAAAGTTATGGTGCTAAAGTTTATTACTTTAAGTGGAATAATAATTTTAGTGAAGCTAGAAATGAATCATTAAAATATGCTACCAAAGACTGGATATTAATATTAGATGCAGATGATGAATTACATGATGACTATAAAGAAAATTTCAAGTTATTGTTAAATACTCAATTAGATGAAGATACACTTTATTTTTTTGAAACATTAAGCTACTACGGAGATATTGTTGATAATAATTGTATCACCGTTAATTTAAACCCAAGAATGTTTAAAAACAACCGTGAAATTTATTATGAGGGGAGAATCCATAATCAGTTAGTATATAAACAAGGCAAATATGATACAATCTGTAGTTCTATAAAAATACACCATTATGGATATTTGAATAAAAGCATAATCTCTAAAAACAAAAGAGATAGGAATATTGCCATTTTAAATGAACAAATAAAAAAAGAGCCCACTAATAAATTTAATTACTTTAATCTAGGCAATGAGTATACATCCTTAGGTGATGTAAAAAAGGCTCTTAAATATTATTATAAAGCCTATGAAAATTTTGATCCTAATACCGGATTCAGTTCAATATTACTTTTACGAATAATTATTTCAAATTATAATATACAAGAATACAATGAAGCACTAAACTTTATAGATATTGCATGTGGATATTATCCAAAGTTTACCGACTTGTATTTTTTTAAAGCTCTTGTCTATAAAGATTTAGGCAAACCTACACTTCAAATAAAAGCCCTAAAGAAATGCATTGAACTTGGTGAACCATCCTCTGAATTGAAGTTTTTTCATGGAAGTGGAAGCTTCAAAGCTTATTATGAATTAGGTAATAGCTATATGGGCCTTAATGATTATGATGCTGCATATGATTATTATATTGAAGCTACAAAATCAAATCCTGATTTTATAGACCCTTTCTATTGTATTTGTCATATATTAAAGGAAAAACGCACATCTCTTGATAAATTTAAGTCTATTATGGAAAGTCTGTTTTTAGATTTTCCGACCTCTTATGCCACTATTGCAGATATATTTTATAATGAAGGATTCTATAAAATATCATTAGAATATATTGAGAAATGCGCAAAATCAGGAATTGTTACTGAAAATCTTACAATGTTAAAAGCTAAATGTTTTGTTAGAACTAATGCCTTTGATGAATGCATTAATATAGATACTATAGATCAAAATTCTCCTACTCACGTGCATCTATCAATGTATAAGGCTTTAAGTAGCATATTAAACAACAACTATGATCTTGCATCATCCACAGTAGGTAGTTTTAAAGAAAACACTTTATCCGAATACAATAAAAAGCTACTGAATGTATATTCTGAGTTAGTAAAATTATTCACAAATGAACCAACCGCTATGTTATCTGAAGATGAAAATGAAAAAGATTATATTATTATTATACTAGAAATTTGTGAAATACTGCTTATAAACAATAAGTTTGATGAATTAAAGATAGCCGTTAACTTGCTTAATTTAATAAATAATAACTTTGCGCTTCTTTACCTTGGGAAACTTTATAATAATTATGGATATATTGATATCGCTAAAAAAGAAATAATACGTTCCATAAAGGAATTTGATATATATGATTCAGTTGGACTAGATATACTAAAAAAATAGATTTAATAAAAATTGTGAGGTACACTTCTGTGCCCCACTTTTTTCTATCTCATATAGATTAATATTTAGCTTTTTAATAACAAAACATGGAGTCAATGACCCCATGTTTCTTTATTTTTCAGTCTTAATTTTTAATTTTAGTAACCAAAGTTTACAACAGTCGCTACGGTTTCATTACCATGCAATTTAGGTGAGATAGCCATACGAACTGTAGTTGAAATTCCTAATGCTGTTGATGTTGCTGTATTATTATAATTCATTTCTCTATAAAAAACTTGTTGAGTTGCAGTTCTTGCCGCATTAGTACCACTAACTGTGAGTGTAACCATAACACGAGCGGTAGACCACCCAGCAACGGTTCCTGTAGTTGCTACGTCATAATGAGTACTAGATGATGGTGTATCAAAATTTGCTGCCAATCAAAACATCTCCCTGGATTTGATTTTCGGGATTTCTCATCCCTCTATAATATATGTAATTATTACTTTATTGTGTCAATAATTCTCATTAAAAGTAATCTTTTAATAAAAGTCATAAATTGTTTCTGAATAAGAACATTTCTAAAAAAAGAACATATTATATTACAACAGTTAAATGTAATTATAGAACTTTTTACTATCTTTTAAGGGGAGGCGTCATAATGGAGAATTTAAAAGTTATCCATGGAACCATGGAAATTGCCAATCAAATGCATACTATTACAAAAGCATTACAAGGATGCAACATAGAAGCAAAATCTGTTAATTACTATCCTAGTTACTTAGATTACAAATCAGATTATAATCTAAATCTATTTTCGATAGATATTAATGAAGCTGACAGATTGAGTAAAGAATTAGCTGTGAAATTAATAAATGAAAATAATATCTTTCATTTTCATTTTGGAACAAGTCTTACTTTGGATTATTCTGATTTGCCTATACTAAAAAATTTAAACAAAAAAATATTTATGCAACATTGGGGTTCAGATGTAAGGCTTTATTCTGTAGCATCAAAATACAACCCTTATGTAAAGGTAAAAGTTACAGATGAAAAAGAAATGATAAACAAACTTGAGTTTTTAGGAAAATATATTGATAACTGCATCGTTTCTGATGCTGAATTATATGAGTATGTTAAAGACTTTTATAAAAATGTACATTATGTAAAACAAGCTATAGACATTAAAGAATATACCATAAAGAGCAAAAAAATTAATCATGAATTATGCATTGTGCATGCTCCTACCTCACCAGAGATAAAGGGCACTGATTCAGTACTTAAAGTCATAGAAGAATTAAAGGATAAGTATTCTTTTAATTTTAAATTAGTACAGGGAATGTCTCATTCAGAGGCGAGAAAAATATACGAAGAAGCAGATATAATAATCGATCAATTGCGAATCGGATCTTATGGTTTACTAGCCATTGAGGCTATGGCAATGGCTAAGACAGTCATAACCTTTATTAGTGATCCTATGAAGGATAAATATCCTAAGGAATTACCTATTATTTCAGCAAATCCAGATAGCTTAAAGGATACTCTTGAATATTTAATTATAAATAAAGATATGCTAGAGAAAAAGGGAGAAGATGGTAGACTTTTTGTAGAAAAGTATCATGATTCAAACCTAATAGCCAAAAATCTCTTAGAACTATATAAAGGGTGCTAATTATATTAACCCAGCTTAACTGCTGAATAGCATTCGCACCCTTTGTCAAATTTCTACCTCTTTACCACTGATTTAAAACATCTATAACATAATTAATCTCTTCCTCACTCATTCCATACCACATTGGTAAACTTAGTACAGTCCTTGAGATTTCTTCGGATATTGGAAAATCACCCAGCTTATACCCTAATTCCTTATACGCATTTTGAAGATGTATTGGAATTGGATAATGAATTAAAGTTCCTATTCCTTTCTCTTTCAAATACTGCTGTAATTCATTTCTATACTCTGTCCTCACAGGAAATATATGCCATACTGAATCCTTAACTAGATTTATATCTGGAAGAATTAATTTACTATTATTTATTCTTTCAATATATAGCCTTGCGATTCTTTGTCTATCATTGTTCCATTTATAAAGATACCTTAGCTTTACTATTAAAAATTCTGCTTGTATTTCATCAAGTCTTGAATTTACCCCCCTATATTCATTGTGATATTTAATGTCTGAACCATAGTTTCTTAATGCTCGCACCTTTTGTGCCAAAATAATATCATTAGTGAGAATAGCTCCGCCATCGCCTAATGCTCCCAAATTTTTTCCCGGATAAAAACTGAACCCAGCTGCATCGCCAATACTTCCTATTTTTTCACCCTTATGCATTGCTCCATGAGCTTGCGCTGCATCTTCTATAAATTTGAGATTGTATTTTTCACATAGGATTCTTACTTTATAAGCGTCTATTGGTCTACCATATAAATGAACAGCAATAATTGCTTTTGTTCTTTTAGTAATAGCCTCTTCAATTTTATTTACATCAATATTAAATGTTTTAATATTAGGCTCAACTAGAACAACCTTGGCTCCAACACTTGAAACTGCTAATGCAGTAGCTATATACGTATTAGAAGGTACAATTACTTCATCACCCACCCCTATATCATAGCCCCTTAATATAAGACAAAGTGCATCTAAGCCACACCCACAACTTATACAATATTCAGTATTACAATACTTTGAAAAATCCTTTTCAAAATCATCTACACTTTGTCCTAAGATAAACCAATTTCTATCGTATACTCTTTTAAAAGCTTCTATAATTTTATCTCTTATTTCACTATGCATTGGTTCAAAATTTATAAATGGCACATCCACCCTAATCACTCCCTAATATCTTTTGACTGCTTCTTGCATATAAAAGTCCATATTTCTTATATAATCACTTTCGCTATAGTAATCGGAGGCAAGTACTAAAAGAACAGCGCCCTCACTAAAATCATACATTTCTCTCCAAATATATGGTCCAAGATATAGACCAACTGATGTATCTTCTAATACAAATTCACTCTCTTCCTTTGGGTTTTTAACCTTTATTTTTACAGAACCATTAAGACATATGAGCACTTGATGAAGTTTTCTATGTGCATGGAAACCTCTTTCAATTCCCTGAGGTACTTTGGTAATATAATATATACGTTTTATATCAAAAGGGATATCCACCATTTCTTCTATAGGTGTTAAGTCGCCATATTTACTATTTATATTCATAAATTTAAGCAGTGAACAATTATACATGTTGCCTCTCCTTAATATTAATATTTAAACCCTTCTAAAAATTTTCTTAAATAGTCTTCTTCTAATTCAAAACTATCCTGATAATAAACTGTACTTGTATTATAATGAATTTTTGCGTCTAAGTAATAACACTCTTGTCCTAATACACCAGCAATATTTGAATAACAGGTAAGTTTTATTTCTTTAGGTAAAATACATATTATTTTTGCATTTTTATTAGCAAATAAAATATTTGTAAATCCAGCGCCACTTGCACCAGCTATGAATTCAGCTTCAGAAAAAGTCTTTAATTGATCCTGAAATGACATTTCTTCTGGATATATTACTTCATAACCATACTCTTTAAAGATTTGTTCTATTTCATTTTGATTCGTTAATCTAATAAGACTACAATTTCTCCTAGAGATAAATAATTTTTTAGTTATATTACTATTAATAGATAACTTATCATGAAGTAGTTTGACCGCTACTTCATTCATTATATAATCATCATATCTTATCAATACATCTTTTTTAAAATTCATAGGTGAAATAATTAGGTCTGATAAATATACTAATTTTTTAACATTATAAGAACATCCTTGTTTTAAATAAACAATTTCCCTACCATGTGAATTTAACATATCTAATTCATCTTTGAAGGATTGAATTCTAAGACATCTTTCATCCACTAATATTGGTACTTTATCGTATTCTCCTATTTCATCAAAAAAACATAATTTAGATAATGATTCCAAATTAAAATGAAAATAATTAAAAGAAGCATTTGCTATAAGCATAATTCCCTCTTCAATTATCTCAGTCGAATTATCATAATAAACTATAGTAACATTCTTATCTACAAAAAGTGCGTTGCCACATCTTAGTTCAAATCTATTTTCATCATCCATCAGTGGCAAATCATAAATACAATTGTCATTTTTATCAAAAATTAAACTATTTCCCCCAATCAAGTTTACATTATATAACTCAGCTATATAAGTTTCGGGATATTTAGCATATACATAATTATTGACTTCAAGGCTATCTCTGTAATCTGGTATATAAACCTTCTGAGTATATTCTTTTTGTTGAATAGAATATTCAAAATTATGGATATTACAATATTCCTTACATGAAATATTCTTTAATCTCTTTTCAATGTTCATGCGGTAGTCCCTCCTTTTTATCATGTATTAATATTTAATAGTGCTTAGTTTATCCATTTATTTTGAACTTTCACTTTTTAACCACTGGTTATATCCTAGCTCCTCCCAAGGCATTCCCCTAGAAAAAGTATACTTCCAGGGATAAACTTGCTGCCCCGTCTGCTTATTTTCTATCTCTTGTATTTGAGATTTCTTCTTTGCTGGATTACCAACTACCAATGTTTCTTTTTCTACATTTTTACTTACAACACTTCCTGCTCCAACTAATGAATCCTCACCTATATTTACTCCAGGTAAAATTATACCTCCAGCAGCAATCGCTGCATAAGCTTCTACAGTAACTCCTATTAAAGTTTTAGACGGAGGTGTTGGATCATTAGTTAATATAACATGTGGAAAAATCCACACATAATCTTTTATTACACTTTTTTCTCCCACAAATACATTACTATGCAGGCTAACATAATTACCTATGCTACAATCTTCTTGCACATCACACAAAGTTCCAATTCTAACGTTATTTCCTATCATTGACCTTTCTCTTATGGTTACCCTGTGCCCAGTTTGAAAATTACTTCCTATAATTGTTTCCCCATAAATAATTGTGTCGCTCCTAATTAATGCATTTTCTCCAATTATTAAAGGATGAACCTTGTTTATTCTATCAGAATAGAAATCCATTAAATATTCTCCTAAGATACATCGTGCTCCAATATAACTCCCCTTTTTTATATGAACATTATCTCTTAATATTACCCCGTAATCTATATAACAATTGTCTTCTACTATTACATTATCACCAATAATTACATTTTCTTTGATCATTGCACTATCTGAAATCATACAATTATTCATTCAATCACCCTCAAATTGATTTAAAAACTTTCTTAGATATTCTTCATCTAATTTAAAACTGTTCTGATAATACCTAAATGGTGTTTCTTTAGAAAGCAAAGCATCTAAAAAATAACACTGTTGCCTTAGTATTCCTGCTATATTGGAAATCCAAGGCCATTCTATAGCTTTGGGTTGTATACATATAATTTTTACATTATTATTAGCAAATAAGATATTGGTGAATCCTGCACCATATACCCCTGCTATAATTTTAGCTTCAGAAAACAATTTTAACTTCTCAACAAAAGACATAAGTTCTGGAAAAATTATTTCATAACCATTGTCTGCAAAAATTTGTTCTACATTATTCTGGTTTTCTAACCTAGGGTTACCTGATGTTCTCCTAGAAATAAATAATTTTCTAAATATATTACTTTTAATTGATAAATTTTCATTTATTAATTTGATACCTAGGCTATTAAATACACAATCTTTATTTTTAAGCAAATATCCTTCTTTAATCTGAAATGGATAAATCCCTAAATCTGAAATATATATTAATTTTTTTATGTTGTAAACAGACCCTTTTTTTAAAATAACAATTTTTCTTACATTCTTATTTAACATTTCTAACTCTTCCAGAAATCGCGATGTTTTAATACAAATCTCATCTATCAATATTGGAACATTATCATATTCATTTATTCCATTAATAAAACACAATTTAGATACTACTTCTGTATGAAAATGAGAAAAATTATAAGAACAAGCTCCTATAAGCATTATTCCTTCATCAATATTTTCAATTGGTCCATTATAATTAATACAGGTTATATTTTTATCTACATATGTTGTGTTATTACATTTTAAATCAAATTTATTTTCATCATCATTGAATGGCATATCATAAATACAATAATTTTTATCATCAAAAATAATATAATTCTCACCAATAATATTAACATTATTTAATTCAGCTATATAAACTTCAGGATACTTAACCTCTATATAATTATTATCTTTAGTATTTTCCCTGTAATCTGGTAGATAGATTTTCTGATAATCTTCCTTTTGTTGCAACGAATATTTAAAATTATGAATATTGCAGTATTCTTTACATGAAATAGTTTTTAATTTTTTTTCGATGCTCACAAATTAAAACCTCCTTTTAGCTATAAGATGTCTAATATATTCCCTTCTATTTGTAGTTGACATCCTTGATTGTATTCACATAAGGTAATATTTCCTTTTCTTTAGCTAGAGCTAAATCATCGTTATAGATTTTATCATTCTTATCATCCCTATTGAATGAGATACCACCCTTTCTGTATTTAGCGATATATCGTGGTAAAAAGCCAATACTGCATCCATTTCTTGATAAGTATAGCCATCTGGGATAATCCTCTAGCAACTTATATTCCTCATCATACATACCATATCTATCTATAAGTTCTCTTTTGTAAGACATCCCAGGCGCAGGTATAAAATTACCCTCACACAAAAGTCTATAACAATCAATAGGATTCCCGTAGATATGCTTAATATATTGCCATATAGGTGTTGTTAATAAACATTCCTTTAATTGTTCATCATACTCAGCTACATATCCGGCTAATACCAGATAATTTGATTCTAAAAAATATTTTACAATATTACTTATAACCTCACCATCAAAGAGTACATCATCACAAGCAAGGTTAATAAAATAATTACCAGTAGCTAAACTAATTGACTTATTTAAATTTTTAACTGTTCCCAAATTGCATGAATTTTGATTTATTACATAATTAACTATATTTTCTTTTCTATTATCCATTATAAATTGTTCTATTTCATCTTTCTTAAAGTCGCTTGAAAAGTCATCGCTAATAATAATTTCAATATGCTGATAATTCTGCTCTAAAATTGAATTTAGACACTCTTTCATATATTTAAAATTATTATAAGATAGTACCAGAACACTTACTAGATTGCTATTATCCATAAATCACTCTCCTATCTTATTCATTATTTTCGTTTAAGAAAGATTCTATCTTTTCACAAAGTTTTATCCATTCAAAATTCTCTTTTGTATAAATTTGAATATCCTTGCATACCGATTCCAGTCTTGATTCATTTAAACAAACTGTTATCAGTTCATTTGCAAGAGCTACATGATCATTTATAGGAAACACGCTTCCATATTTTTTGTCATCTGTGATATCCCATGCCGGATCTATATCTGACGAAATTATATAACACCCTTTGTTAGCTGCTTCTCCAAATACATTTGGAAATCCCTCACATCTTGAAGTAAGGCAGAAAATCTTTGCTTTTTTATATTCTTCCTCAATTAATTTTCTATCATTAATTCTTCCTGTGAAAATAATTTGATCTTTTAATTCTGGATTAGTTTCTATAAAATTATCAATATATGCTTGAAAATATGGTTCTATACTTCCTATAAGTTTTAACTTCCAATTTAGAAGCTTTGGGGCTGCTAATTTAAATGCCTCAAGTAAAACTTCTGTAGCTTTTTCATAAGTTCCTAGTCTTCCTACTGTAATTATTGTATTTTCTTTCTCTTTGTATTCTATATTTCTAGTAATACCCGCGTTATAATACCCATTTGGTATATATTCAATTTTTACTGGCCAATTTTCATGGAGTGTTTTTTTAAGATTTTTACATTCCACAGAAATAAGAGTACATTGATTCAGCAAATCAGTGTTCTCCTTACCAAGCACTATTCTTCTTAACCAATGTATATTTAAGTCAAGTTTCAAATAAATTTTCCCTTTTGGATTAATGGATTTATATTTTTCTATCATTCTTAAATTAAAATCATAATACCCTATAAGCAAGAGTACATCCGTATTTTCCAAAGCGTTATTAATTATGACATCATCAACCGCATAAATCATTGTGATATTTTCCTTTGTTACTTCATCATAATTTTCTTGATTTTTATTACATAAAATTGAACTATTGTAGTTTAAATATTTGCTAAATATCATAGTAATTATACCCAAATCTTTACATAATTCCACATCTACAAAACTAGGCCAGTATAAGGTAAAGTTTTTTCTCATTTTAATTATCATTCCTTTCTCTCAGCTTTCAATATCCCTCTGGATTGTTAACTTGAAAACGCCAGGCATCAATACACATATCTTGAATATTTTTTTCTGCACTCCAATTTAAAATAGTTTTTGCTTTTATAGGATTTGCATAACACTCTGCTATATCTCCCAATCTAGGTTCTGATATTACATATGGTATCTTTTTATTAGTAGCCTTTTCAAAGTTTTTAACCAAATCTAAAACACTATATCCTACTCCAGTTCCAAGATTATAAGTCTCGATTCCTCTAGTTTTCATAATTTTTTCTAAAGCTTTTAAATGTCCCTTAGCAATGTCTACAACATGAATATAGTCTCTAACTCCTGTGCCATCATGTGTAGCATAATTACTACCAAATATACTTAATTTCTCTCTTTTACCCATTGCAACTTGAGTTATAAACGGCATCAAATTATTTGGTATGCCTCTTGGATCTTCACCTATTCTTCCACTTTCATGAGCACCTATAGGATTAAAATATCTTAATATAGCTACACTCCACTGTTTATCTGATGCATAAATATCTTGAAGTATCTCTTCTATCATTAACTTAGTTCTACCATAAGGATTAGTGGCACTTAGAGGAAAGTGTTCACTTATAGGAACTCTCTTTGGCATCCCGTATACAGTTGCAGAAGAACTGAAAACTAATTTTTTCACATTATACATTTTCATTACTTCACAAAGTACAAGCGTTCCTGTAATATTATTATTATAATATAAAATTGGTATTTTTATAGATTCCCCTACAGCCTTAAATCCAGCGAAATGTATTACAGCTTCTATATTATTTTCAGAAAAAATTTTTTCTAAAGCAAGTTTATCTAAAATATCTGCCTCATAAAACTTCAAATATTTCCCTGTTATTTCTTGAACTCTCTTTAATGCTTCCGGTTTGCTATTAGCAAAATTATCCACAACTATAACTTCACATCCTGAATTTAATAGTTCCACACAAACATGACTTCCAATATAACCTGCTCCCCCTGTTACAAGTACTTCCATAAAAAATCTTCCCCTTTTGAATTATGATTTTCATACAATTCATCATATGGAAATTGGGAAGTAATAGTTCCTAGTCATATTATTCATATTTCAGTTGCAATGCACTACAAACTCTTCTGGAACTTAGCTACATATTCATAAGATAAGAAATATCCTTTCATTTCAGGTCCTACAATACTACAAATATTATCTAATAATTTATCATCTTCTGGTGCTAATTCATTATAATAATGAAATACAAATGGATTAGTATATCCACACTCGTCAAATATTTTGTATATATCTGTTAAAGTAAAAAATTTATTGTTACTTCTATCTAAAATTGAATTATTATCATACATAAAATTTCCACTTAATAACCCTTTTATAACTGAAATATGCATTACGTTTGGAATCGTTGCAATTATATATCCTCCAGGCTTTAAAAATTTTTTTACTTCATTTAATAGTCTAAAAGGATCTTTACTTTGTTGTAGTCTATTTCCAAGAATTATATAGTCAAAAAAATTTGTTTTATCTTTTTTAAAACTCATTTTATAATTTTCTTCAAAATCCTCTATCATTGTTTCTAAAACTTTCTCACCTAGTTTTGCTATATTCTGATTTGTCTCTATACCATATATTTTAGAATTAGGGTACTTATATTTTAATTTAAGTAGCGTTGCCCCAAGTCCACAGTCAAATTCAAGTATAGTAAATTCATTTTCTTTAGGCTCATTTATCCGCTCTATTATGTCAAATTTCACTGTACTACTTACGTTAGAATTAAAACCCCACTTATCTTCAAGTTTTTTTCGATTTATGGATAGAATATTACTAAATTTACTATAATCTTTTTTAAAAGATGAACTACCAAAATGGTGTATGAAACTATCATTACACAGCATCATCTTATATCCTGCTTCTATAATCCTCATACTTAAATCATCATCTTCAAAATTTCCAGGTGAAAACCTTTCATCCATAACGCCAATTTCATTAAAGACATCCCTTTTTATAAGCATACAAAATGCCACAAGTCTAACTTTTTCTTCCCATTTATTTGGATTTGAAATGTTGTTAGCTTCCGCAAACGGAATCATATCTTTAACATCAATATAAGGCACACTTACCGACTGATAATTAGAACAATTGTTAGTTATAGATGCAACTCCGCCAATTTTATCATCACTATATATACATGTTTTAAGGTTATCAAGCCACCTTGGAGTAACTACAGTATCATTATTTAATAGCAAAATATCATTTTCTTTTTCTGCAGCTGCTATCCCAATATTACAGCCTTTTGGGAATCCTACATTTTCATCATTTAAAATAGCTTTTATATCCTTCTGCTCTTTAAGCCACTCTCTTGTTCCATCAGTTGAATTATTATCTACAACAATTATTTCATAGGTATTCTCTTTAGTGTATTTCCTTATGCTATCAACACATATAAGGTTATAAACGAGATTGTTATAAGTTAAAATTATTATAGAAGTTTTTCTATTTTTAATCATTTCTATATCCCTTCCTTAACACTTAGTGCTACAAAATACGCTTCACTTACATATTATTCTTAATATTAAAAAATGTACCTTTTTATTTTCTAAATACAATTTAACGATGATTGCAATAATTGGAGTCTACTTAATTCCTTTTTATCTATAATATGTGTTTCCTATTTTAAACCATAGCATATTATATAGTGTAGATTTTTTTTAGGAGGTTAATATGGTAACCATTAGTTTATGTATGATTGTAAAAAACGAAGAAGATGTTTTAGGTAGGTGTCTTGAATGTGTTAAAGACATTGTTGACGAAATTATTATAGTAGATACTGGATCAACTGATAAGACAAAGGAAATTGCTTTAGAATACACAGATAAAGTATTTGATTTTAAGTGGATAAACGATTTTTCTGCCGCTAGAAATTACTCTTATTCTAAAGCCAAAATGGATTTTATCCTCTGGCTAGATGCAGATGACGTGATACTGGACGAAGATATAAAAAAATTCAAACAACTTAAGCAAGACTTAACTCTAGATGTGGATAATGTAATGCTAATGTATAACGTAGGCTTTGATGAAAATGGAGCAGTTACTTTATCATATTTTAGAGAACGATTATCAAAACGAACAAATAATTCTAAATGGTCAGAACCTGTTCACGAATGCCTTATAATGGGAGGAAATATTAAAAGCCTAGATATTTGCATAACACATAGAAAAGAACATGCAGCTGTACCCGGTAGAAATTTATCCATTTATAAAAAATTATTATCTGAGGGAAAATCTTTGAGTCCAAGAGGTCTTTTCTACTATTCAAGGGAATTATTTCAAAATGGGTTTATTGAAGATGCTATAAAATATTTCAATGAATTTTTAGATACAAAAAAGGGTTGGATAGAAGATAATATAAGCTCATGCTTTGATCTTTCTAAGTGTTATAACATTGTAGGTGATAAAGAAAACATGCTTAAAATATTACTTAAAAGCTTTGAATATGATACTCCAAGAGCTGAGATATGCTGTAATATAGGAACTTATTATTTTGAATCTGGAGATTATAAAAGCGCTATTGTCTGGTATAAAATTGCATCAGAGCTCACTAAGCCAGTTAATGGCTGGGGTTTTATATCTCATGATTTCTGGGGTTATATACCCAATATACAGCTCTCTGTTTGCTATGACAGATTAGGTAATAGAGATGAATCAATTAAATATAATGATAAAGCTGCGCAGTTTAAACCTAACTCGGCCGCAGTAATCGCAAATAGGGATTATTATAAAAGAACTGCTTTATAGGTTTTTATATTGTTAATACATTCTAAATATGGGAGGTAACTTTTCATGGGAGAACCTGCAATAATTAGTAATAGTCCACTATCAAAGTTATTCTATGGTTTTGGAAACAATTCTATAATTTTAGAAGATTATAAAATAAGTAATTTTACTTATACTTATATTGGCACTAACACCTTTATAAAAGATAATTGTTGGCTTAATATTTGTTCATATGAGAATAATAGTTCACCTAAAATCGTTATAGAAGATGGATGTCAAATAGGAAGTCGGTTTACAATTTCTATTGCTAATAAAGGCACTATTGAAAAAAATGTTATAATTGCACCTAATGTATATATATCAGACTGTAGTCACAATTATGAGAGCATAGGCATTCCGATTATGCATCAAGGAATAACTTCAATAACAAATAAAATAGTAGTTGGAGAGGGTTCATGGATAGGTGTAAACGCCTCAATTGTCGGTGATGTCCATATTGGACGTGGCTGCGTAATTGCTGCTAACAGTTTTCTTACAAAAAACATTCCAGATTACAGCGTTGTTGCTGGAAGTCCTGCTAAAATAATTAAAATGTATGATACCATTACTGGGAAATGGATTAGAACTCGAAGTGATACTGACATAAAAAAGGTATTAGAGGATAGAAAAATCTAAAGAACCTTCGCTCATATGAATTAAATAAAAAAGCTTACCATGCAATTATTACAGGTAAGCTCTTTCTCATTTTATATTATTTTCAAAGAAGTTATCTATGCTTTTTATCATATATTCTAATTTCTCCTTTGTTATTCCTGGATACACCCCTAAGAAAAATGTTCTCTCAAGAACACCCTCTGTATATTTTAAATTTCCTGATATTCTATGATTTATATCCTTGTACCCTGGTTGTTTTAAAATATTCCCAGCAAATAGCATTCTTGTTTCTATAAGTTTTGATTCAAGATAAGTAACAAAATCTTTTTTAGAAAACCAAACACCCGCTCTTATCGTAATTGGTATTGCAAACCAAGATGGGTCAGCTTTAGGTAGTGATCTTGGTAATATAAACACATCTTCATATTTTTTAAAGCATTCATACAATGTTTTAAAATTATTTTTTCTTATCTTCGTAAACTCTGGAAGTTTTTTAAGTTGCTCAATTCCCATTGCACATTGTATATCTAATGGTTTTAAGTTATAACCAATATTATTATAAACATATTTATGATCATAACCATCTGGTAATCCATCAAACTTATAATCAAACCTATGTCCGCAAGCACCTTTACCACTAGCTTCTCCAGTTTGACAAAAACACGCCCTCCCCCAATCTCTTATAGAAAGTGCTGCTTTATATAAATCATTAGAATTTGTACATATTGCGCCACCCTCACCCATTGTAATATGATGAGCTGCATAAAAGCTGTTAGTTGAGAAATCACCAAATGTTCCACAAAGTTTTCCATCATAACTTGAATCTAGTGCATCACAAGTATCCTCTACTACGTATAGATTATGCCCTTTTGCTATATCCATTATCTTATCCATCTCAGCTGGATTACCTAAGGTATGAGCAAAAACTATAGCTCTCGTTTTATCAGTTATTGCCGCTTCTATTTTACTGGCATCAATATTATATGTGTCTTCTTCTATGTCTACAAATACAGGTATTAAACCGTTTTGAATTATTGGATTTAGTGTGGTTGGGAAAGTCATTGCAGTAGTTATTATCTCATCACCGGGCCTCATTGGATTTTTTATTGTTTTAGAGCAAAGTACAGAAACTGCAATCAAATTAGCTGATGATCCCGAATTAGTTACTATACAATACTTTACCCCAAGGTATCTTGAAAAGTTGTTACAAAACTCTCTCCCCTTGACTCCCAGTGTTAGCCAAAAATCTAATACTGAGTCTACAACTGCTACCATTTCATTTTCATCATATACACGCCCTGCATAATTCACCTTTGTTTTACCTGGTATAAAACTTTTCTTCTCTTCACGAAGCTTATATAGCTCTTTTACCTTTTCCAAAATTTCTTCTTTTATTATGTTTTCATCCTTAATATTAATCACCCCTTATTAAGACTTATACATACCAATTATCATGTTTTCCTCAAGTTGCTTTCTACCTAAAAGAGGTTCTTGGTCTTCAATTGGTCTACCCATACCTAATTTGGGAACTACATAAGTTATATTTTTAAGTTCCACTTCTATAACGTAACTTTGATCATCATTTAACTTTTCTTTTAATTCATTAATTTGATTTTCATTACTTATTTTAAGTGATTTTATGCCATAAGCCTCACTGATTTCCATGAAATTTGGAGCAGAATATCCCTCTATAGTTCCATAATAATTTGATTCAAAATACATTTCTTGAAAATGCCTAATCATGCCTAAAGCCTTATTGTTCATAATAATAATCTTTATAGGTACCTTTTCCCTTGCAATAGTTTGTAGCTCTTGAATATTCATTTGAATACCACCATCGCCAGTAATTGTAACTACTTTATAATTAGGCCTTGCGTACCAGGCTCCTATAGCTGCCGGGAGTCCAAAACCCATTGGTCCCATTCCACCCGAGTTTAATAATCTTTGGTTCTTTTTCAGTTTCAAAGATTGAGATGCCCAAATTTGATTTTGGCCTATATCTAAAGATATTATAGAATTTGGATGTATCATTTCGCTTATTTTATTCATGAACTCATTAGGGTCTATTTCATTTATATTCTTTTGGATCTGGTATGATGGGTACATTTTTTTATAGCTATTTATTTTATCTGTCCAAGAGCTAAAATTAAATTCATAATGAGAATTTATTAAATATTGATTTAATTTATCAATAAATGAATTTAAATCACATTCTAGGCTTAAATCCTCTCTCACCTTAGTATTAAGCTCGTTTTTATCTATATCTACATGAACTATTTTAGCCTCTCTTGCAAAACTATCAGTTATAGAACTTGTCTGTCTTGTTGTTAATCTTGACCCTAGAACTATTAGTAAATCACAATTAGCTACTGCTAAATTTGAATACCTTGTTCCATACGCCCCCATATAACCCACATAACATTTATGCTCATGGTTTAAACAATCTATTCCCATTAACGTACTAACTACAGGAATACCCGTTATGTCTATAAGTTTTTCTAGTTTTTTCTCTGCCTTTGCAAGCCTAATACCTCCGCCCGCTAGTATCACAGGTCTTTTACTCTTTTTTATTAACTCTATTAAGTTACTGACATCTTCTATATTCACTTTTAGTCTTATTTTTATTTTATATTCTTCTGATTCATAAAAACTTACTAAGTCGCGAGGATTAACCTCTGATCTTTGTATATTCATAGGTATGTCTAATAAAACAGGCCCTGACCTACCTTCTTTTGCTAGATAAAATGATTTTTCTAAATAAAATTTAATTTTTTTTGAATCTGTAATCATAACCGCATACTTTGTTATAGGCTTTATTATGCTCACTATATCAGTTTCTTGAAATCCCTCTTGCCTTATATTTTTTGACCTTTTATATTCATAGGTATTAACTTGACCCGTTATATACAAACAAGGAATAGAATCAAAAAATGCACTTCCTATTCCTGTTATTAAATTTGTGGCACCTGGACCACTAGTTGCTGTGCATACTCCTATATTTCCACTAACTCTTGCGTAACCCTCAGCTGCGAAGGCTGAAGCCTGTTCATGATAATTAGATATAAATTTAATTCCCTCTGCTTTATATATTGAATCAACAAAATGGGTTATAGCTCCACCTTGATATCCAAAAACTGTTGTAACTCCATTATCCTTTAAAAACTGAACAATGTAATCCGATAACTTCATCTATTCACCGCCTACCTATAAAATTGCAAATTATTTTCAAACCACTTTATTGTCTTATTTAGTCCACTCTCTATTTCAATATTAGGCTCCCACTTTAGCTTTTCATAGGCATTTTTATTATCACTAACCCACATAAGTGGCTCATACTGCCTATTTAAATCATTTTTCCAATAAATCTTTGAATCTACCCCAATTAGATTTATTATATTACTTGCAATTTCTTCATTTGTATATTGTATGCCACTTCCTATATTAAATATTTCGCCATGAGAGTTTATCACCTTACTTGCAGCTATATATGCTTCAACTACATCATCTATAAATACAAAATCTCTCTTTGAATCTTTGCGAGATAATTTAATCTCTTTCCCAAGAAGACAGGATGTAATAACTGTAGGGATTAATCTTGTTTTAGCATCATAATATCCGTATGGTGAGAATAGTCTTAGTGTAACTAGTGGTATTTTATTAATTTTTGCATATGTGCTGCATAATATAGTCGCTGCCGCCTTACTTGCCCCATACATGGTACTAGGTGTAACTTTCATTTCTTCACGCATAGGCTCAGATTTTTCTCCGTACTCGGATGAACTGCTAGTATTAATAAACATTTCTATATCCCTTTTAGAAAATTCTCTAAATAAATTAAAAGTACCAATAAGATTTGTATTTATCACATCTTCTACTTTATTTTGATAATGATATCCTCCATAAGTTGCTAAATGATATACTTGATCTATATTAATATCATTGGCCAATTTAGCTATTTTATCACTATTAAGTAAATCTACATTATGAATTTCTATATCCTTTAATATACAATTTAGTCTCCATAAATCAGTGGTATTTCTTGTTATAATATGGATTTTGTAATTTTCTTTAAGTAACCTTCTAACTAAACAAGAACCTACAAATCCACTTGCCCCTGTAATTAATACACTCTTTTCCATATCATATTACTTCTTCTGATCTTTTACTTACGTAATCTTTTATTTGATTAACACACAAATCAAACATATCTTTGTCCTTAAAACTTTTATACCAATCTACAGTAAGTTTTATTGCCTCATCTACATTTAATTTTGGGAACCACTCCAAATAAGTTTTTGACTTAGTACAATCTAGTTTTAATAAATTTGCTTCATGAAGTGCATTCTTCCTCGATATGTCTAAATATTTCCCACTTCCCCATTCTTTAATTATTGTTTTTACAATGTATCCTACAGAAACTATAGAATCTCCATTTGGCCCAAAATTCCAACCACTACAATAACTAATACCATCCTCATACATCATTGTGGCAAGCAATAAATACCCACTTAAAGGCTCAAGGACATGCTGCCAAGGTCTAACTGCATTTGGGTTTCTAATCTCAATATCTTTATTCTTTTTTAATGCCCTTATGCAATCAGGAACTATTCTATCATTTGACCAGTCACCACCACCAATAACATTTCCTGCTCGAACAGATGCTAAGGATTTACCATGAGTTTTATAATCCTTAGGATTTATAAATGAATTTCTATATGAATCTATAAGAATTTCAACGCATCCCTTGCTAGAACTATAAGGATCATATCCACCCATTGGATCATTTTCTCTATATCCCCATATCTGCTCTATATTTTTATAACACTTATCTGTAGTTACCATAATGGACACTTTAACCGTCGCTGAATTTTTGATGCATTCAAGTACATTTAATGTTCCAATTACATTTGTCTCATAGGTCTCTTTAGGATTCTCATAAGACTTTTTCACTAATGCCTGCGCTGCAAAATGAAAGACGATTTCTGGCTTATATATATTAAAAACCCCTAAAAGCTTATTATAATCTCTAATGTCTCCTCTAATATCTATAACTCTATCCTTTAATCCACTAACTACAAAATTATCGTCCTCTGTATAGGGATCAAGTCCATATCCTATAACTGTTGCGCCTAATATTTTAAGCCAAATCGAAAGCCATGAGCCTTTAAAACCTGTATGTCCAGTAATTAGAACTCTTTTATCTTTGTAAAAGTTATTAAACAAATCTACTCTGCGTTGCTCCATAAATGCTCTCCTTTATCCCATAACTTATTTACAGCCTGAACATCTTTGATAGTATCTATAGCAACCCAAAAGCCCTTATGATTATAAACCGCAAGTTGTTTATCTTTTGCAAGATTTCTTATAGGTTCTTGTTCGAAAAAACAATCCTCACTGGGCAGATATTTAAACACTTCTTTATTAAATACCATAAAACCACCATTGACCTTGTCTTTTAAAATAGGCTTTTCTTTAAAGGACTTAACAATTCCATCTTCAACCTCCATAACCCCAAATGTTGAAAGAGGATTTACCCCTATAAGTGTTCCAATTCTACCTTTTTGCCTATGAAATTCTAAAAGTTCTAAAATGTTTACATTGCTTAACCCATCTCCATAAGTAAGCATAAATTCTTCATCATCGATATATTTTTCTACTTGTTTTAACCTTCCGCCTGTCATAGTTTCAATACCTGTGTCAACAATAGTAATATTCCAATTTTCCTCTTCCTCCGTATGATATTCTATTCCTCTATCTCCACCTAAATGTAAAGTTAAATCATTATTTCTCCAGTACATATCCATGAAATACTGCTTTATCATTTCTCCTTTGTACCCAACGCATAAAATAAAGTCATTAAATCCATAGCTTGAATATATTTTCATTATGTGCCATAAAATCGGTTTACCACCAATCTCCACTAAAGGCTTAGGTCGGTATTCTGTTTCTTCGCGCATACGTGTTCCTTTACCACCACAAAGTATTACTACTTTCATTAAATCTCACCACCATAATTAATTAAATATATTTTCTTTGTATTCACTCTATACTTTATGTGACTAGCAAATAGAAAGTGCATAACTGTGATGAAGTTCTTATACTATTTTCACCTTTTATACTTATTAATATTAATGCTATACCTTAAAATAAAAAGTTAACTAGAATAATGTGTTGCACTAATTTGTACTAACCATAATATATTAATAAAGATAGACTTTTTCAGGAGGCAAAACATGAAAGGTATTATTTTAGCAGGAGGATCTGGCTCGCGACTTTACCCAATAACAAAATCAATATCGAAACAAATATTACCTATATATGATAAACCCATGATATATTACCCATTATCAGTATTAATGCTCACAGGTATAAAAGATATATTAATTATTTCAACACCTAGAGATATAACTTCTTTTAAAGAATTACTTGGTGACGGTAGTTTTCTTGGAATTAATCTGCAATATGCTGTTCAACAAAATCCCCGGGGACTTGCAGATGCCTTTATAATAGGAGAACAATTTATAGGAAATGATAGGGTAGCTTTAATACTTGGTGATAATATATTTTATGGTTATAATTTTACGCAGCGACTTAAAAGTGCTGCGAATAGAAAAGATGGAGCTACTATCTTTGGATACCATGTAAGTAATCCGAAAGATTTTGGAATAGTTGAGTTCGATGGAAACAATAATATAGTATCCATTGAAGAAAAACCTGAAAAGCCCAAATCAAATTATGCTGTATGTGGTCTGTATTTTTATGATAATGATGTAATCGACATTGCTAAAAATGTTAAGCCGTCAGCTAGAGGTGAAATAGAAATCACCTCTGTGAATAATGAATATCTAAAAAAGAGAAAACTAAAAGTGGAGTTACTCGGTCGAGGTATGGCATGGCTTGATACAGGAACATATAGAGGACTTTTAGATGCTGCTAATTTTGTAGAAGCAATACAAACAAGGCAAGGATTATATGTAGCTTGTATAGAGGAAATAGCTTATTTAACTGGCTTTATAGATAAGGATCAACTATTGAAGATTTCTAAACCTTTAATGAAAACACAATATGGTAAATATCTACTAAAAATAGCATATGAAAATAACGAAACTGATTCCAATATGCTGCCACTATAAAATGGTAATCCTTAAATAACTTATATTAGAATTAAGAGAGACCTTCAAAATATTATTGAAGGTCTCTTTAAATATGCTTACATCATTTTACCAACTTTCCGTTACACTAAATGATGCATTGACTGTATTTGTACCCGAACCTCCAATTCTAGCAACAGCTAATGTGACTATGGCATTATCTGGAAGTTCAAAACTTAATAGTTGTGCAGTAGCTAATATTCTTGAATTCTCTCCCGCTCCAGAAGTAATCCCTTGGAATATTACTTCTCCACCCGTAATGGTTGTAGATGATGTGTTTACAAGCAGTGCTGTTTCACTATCAGGAATTATGGTTGTAGCTGTTGGATAATTCACAAATGTTCCATTAATTGTGCCCCCAAGCAATACTTGATAGGCTAAATCAGCTGTTGATATAAGATTAATTTCTTCTAAATCGACTTCAACTGAGTTGGTTCTTGCTGAACCCGTTGGAAAAATTGCTTTTCTAGCAAATGATATAACTGGTGTCAAAGTTGTGGTAACATCGGAAATGGTTCTACGCTCCGAAGTAACTCTAAAGGTAGGATCATATTTGCCAATAATGCTGTATTGTCTTCCTCCTACAAATAAATTAAAACTGCTAGCTGTTCCACCATTGTTAATTTCTGCTCTTAATGGTTGATTGGGATCAACAAAACTAGTTTGACCTGTAGGTGAAAATCGATTAACCGTAATAACTTCTTGAGCTAAAGTAGTTGGATCAGGTATTACTACCCTAAATTCGATAACACCATAACCGTACCAAGTAAACACTATTTGAAATATATTTCCTTTAGAAAGCGTCAATGTTGCTCCACTTGGTCCTGTACCATCTAATTTATCCACATTCCAGGATGACTGGTTAATTACAGTATCAACTCCTCCTCTTCTTATAGTTACAAAAGTATTTGTGCTAGTTACTCCAAAAAATGCACCATTTTGAGCATCAAATAAACCAAAGCGAGCAACTTGACTCCCCGTTGGCGATATTGGAATACGAACACCTATTCCAGCTTCTCCTGCATAACCAGGCTCATATCTTCCTCTCATTGCACTTTCTAAAACTGCAGAATCTGCTCCACTTGCCGTGGTGTTAACGCTATATTCTGTAGACGTATTTGTTACTGTTCCAGCACCTGTTGTAGTAACAACATCTCTTAAAGCAGATATTCCATACACAGACGTTAATTCTACAATTGGAAATTTTCTTGCAACTCTTAGTTCATTAAATTGCGAACTTACTATTGGCCCAACATTTGAAATAATAATATCCGACATTAAATTTCCTCCTTTTAAAAATAGGGAGAAATTTATATTTCTATTTCTCCCTTTTTATCTTTTACTTAGCCTTTTACCACTCTTCTGTAACTTGGAAAGTAGCTGCAACGGAATTACTTCCACCTGCCAAATTTAAGACAGCCAGTGTTACAATTTCAGTATCCGGTAGCTGGAAACTTAACAAACTAGCTGATGCTAAAACACGACTGCTTCCATTAACGCCGGCCGCTAACCCTTGTAATAACACTTGACCACCTGTAATAGTAGTTAACGTACTGTTTACTTGAAGAGCGGTCTCAGTAAGCGGAATATTAGTCGTTGCTGTCGGATAATCTGTAAATGCTCCATTAATTGTACCACCCAATATTATCTGATAAGAGATATCTGCTGATGTTACAAGATCAATACCTTCTAGTTTTACACTAACGGAGTTCGTCCTTCCTGAACCTGTAGGGAAAACTGTTTTTCTCCTGAAAGAAATTATAGGGGTCAATGTCGCTAAAGCCGTAATCTGTCTTCTCTCAGATGTTATACGGAAAGTAGGGTCATAATTACCAATAATAGAGTATTGTCTTCCTCCTACAAATAAATTGAGTGCTGTTGCCGTTGTATTATTAGAGATTTGCGCACGTAGAGGTAAATTGGGATCAGCAAAACTTGTTTGTCCCGTAGGCGAAAATCTATTAACTATAATAACTTCTTGAGCTAGAGTAATTGGATCAGGTACTACTACCCTGAATTCGATAACACCATAACCATACCAAGTAAACAAGATTTGAAATATATTTCCTTTAGATAAAGTCAATGTCGCTCCACTTGGTCCTGTTCCATCTAATTTATCCACATTCCATGAAGTTTGCGGAATAATAGTGTCAATTCCTGCTCTTCTAATGTCTACAAAAATACCATTTGCTACATCTTGACCAAAGAAAGCACCGTTTTGACCATCAAAGAGTCCCCATCTTGCCACTTGAGCGCCAGTTGGAGCAACTGGTAGACGTACACCAATTCCTGCCTCTCCAGCATATCCGGCCTCATATCTTCCTCTTTCCGAACTATCTAATATTGCACTATCTGCACCATTTGCTGTGGTGCTTAGTTGAAACTCAGTATTATTACTTCCTACTGAGCCTGCGCCTGTTGTGGTAGTAACATCTCTTAGATTAGATAATCCATAAACTGAAATTAATTCAATAATTGGAGTCTTTTCAGAAGTCCTTAATTCATTAAATTGTGAGCTAACTTCAGGTCCTACATTTGCTATCGTTGCAGTTGAACCGAACGTACCTGTGGCCCCAGTAGTTCCTGTTACACCCGTTAATCCAGTAGCTCCAGTAGTTCCTGTAGCACCGGTGGTTCCGGTTAATCCTGTTGCTCCAGTAATTCCTGTTAAGCCTGTTGTTCCTGTAGCCCCAGTCAATCCTGTAATTCCAGTTTCTCCGGTTACACCAGTAGTTCCTGTAGCACCAGTGGTTCCGGTTAATCCTGTTGCTCCAGTAATTCCTGTTAAGCCTGTTGTTCCTGTAGCCCCAGTCAATCCTGTAATTCCAGTTTCTCCAATAGTTCCAGTTACTCCAGTAGATCCGGTAGTTCCTGTTATACCTGTAGTTCCCGTAGCACCAGTGACACCCGTTAATCCTGTGGCTCCAGTAGATCCTGTTTCCCCAGTAATTCCTATTGTTCCAGTTACACCAGTGTTTCCAGTAAATCCTGTAATTCCAGTTTCTCCGGTTGTACCCGTAGTTCCTGTAGCACCAGTAACACCCGTTAATCCTATGGCTCCTGCTACTCCGGTTGTTCCTGTTTCACCAGTTGCACCCGTATCTCCAATTTGGCCTGTATCTCCAGTAGGTCCAATATCACCTTGAATACCTTGAATACCTTGAACACCCTGTTCCCCAGTTTCACCTTGAATACCTTGAATACCTTGAAGTCCTTGAATACCTTGAATACCTTGTGCCCCAGTATCACCTTGAATACCTTGAATTCCTTGAATTCCTTGAATACCTTGAATTCCTTGAACACCCTGTGAACCAGTAGCCCCTTGAATACCTTGAATACCCTGTGAACCAGTGTTTCCTATAGCTCCAGTTACACCTGTAGCTCCAGTTACACCTTTAGCTCCTGTTATACCTCCTGTTTCTTCTTGTATTTCACCTAATACTAAATTTGCTTTTATCGGTACCAAAGTAGAATAAACAACATTGCTAGCAGTTGTATTAATTAACCTTATTCCTACTGGAGCAGCATCAACTTGTATTATAGCAAAACCAACAACCTCACCCTGTTTAATAGGTGAATTTCCTATCAAGTTATCTCCTTGAGATGTTTGAATTGAAAAAGTTATATTACTTGCTCCTATAACTGACTGAGTTGCTACCCACCAATTAATAAAATACCTTCCTGGTTTATTTATTACTATTTCACCTGTTACAGAGTTATAAACTACATCTCCATAACTATTTACTGTCGTTTCAAATATTACATTAGAATTTGTATTTACTGTTCCAGCTAATTGTCTTTGAATTTGAAGACCTATAGTATCCAAACTTTTACCCTCCTTAATTGCAATAACTTTAAATATTATTACTTATGCATATTATGATGTTATCTTATAAAATGCACTTGGTTAAATTCAGTATATTAAATAAAAATATATCTTTTCTCTTGAAATATTAATACTTTAAAGATAATTAACAAAGATCATTAGACCATGTTAATTATCTCTAAAACACTTCTCTTAGTCTGTATTCTTTTGATATTAAAATATATCTAAAATAAACTGTCTTATAAAATAAATCCTTTAGAAACTAATTATATTTAATGCTCTAGTAATTGCTATAGATGGGCTCACAATATTTGTTCCAGTAACTGTGACGTCAATTCTATAAATGTGTGCCCCTGCTGAAGGTGAATTCACCCATGTCATATTAGGAATTTCACTAAAAACACGGGTAGCCGCAGTAGCATAATTTTTATCTCTTTTAATAGTAACTAAAGCAATAGAAACTCCATCCAATAATAGATCATATAAAATTGTATATTGAGAATTAGCACTAGCTGATGTAGTTATTTCAATATCTCCCATAGAATCCAATTTTAATATCTGATCAGTTATAGTCGTTATTGTTCTAGAAAGAATAGTAGTAGCAACTCCTGTTGGAAGGTTAAGTGAAGTAAGATTTGTTTGTGTGAAAGCAATTGTAGGTCCAATTGTCCCAATATTGAGCCAATAACAAGATGCTAAAGGAAGCACCGGTGCTGGTGATACTGCTGCTGTATTATATCCTACAATGAAACTAACCGGAATTGTAGCACTTGCCCATCCTGATGTAAAAAACAGGTTAGCAAGAGTATTGTTGGAACTAAATATATCTGTGGTTCCTGTAGAACTACCATCAATTCCGATTAAACCTTTTCCTGCCGTGTTTTGAACATTGTTTCCAACCACCTCTATAAACTTAAATATACCTAGTATAGCGTTAAATAGTAGGATCGGTACGTTTGCTTCACTCGTAGTTGTGTTGTTATTAATATATAATTGAAAATTCGAACCAATAAATTCTTCAATCACTAGTAATTGTCTTAAAGTAAATAAAGCAATTTGCGTATTGTTGCTGATCAATAACTTACCCTGAAGTGTACCTGAAGCAACAGAAACATTTGTAATATCAATAAATATGCATCGGTTTGCTCCTGAGGCAGATACAAAGGTATTGTTGTTAATAATACTTTCGCCTGCTGTAGATTGTATAAGAATATAGCGGTAAGTGTTATTAATAGCTCCAAGTGGCGCATAGGTGAAACTACAGTTTGATACTTGATACTCTGTAGCTTTAAAACCTATTCCAAATTCACATACTGAAATCTCACAATTATCTATATAAATGCCTGTAGCTGATAAATTATTGATTGATATTACAGTTTCTATAGTTAATGAGGAAGGATAGTTTTGAACAATTTTCATATTTTCAATAACTACATTAGGCACAGTTACATTAAACATATTGACTACAGACGTTGTCGTTGTAATGACTGTAGTTAGTGCAATACCAGCACCTTCAATAGTTACCGATTTATTAACATTAATAGTTGCTGTAATATTAAACGTTTCAGCACTTAACAATAACAAATCCCCATTACTTGAGGCATTAATAGCCGTTTGAATGTCTGTAAATGGTTGTCCTGTACCAACCAATAAAGTAGCACCAGTTGGTGGTGGAATTGTTCTTATTGTCGGTTCAGGAGGCATTAAAAATTTTTCATATACCTGTTCAGTAGACAAATCAATATATTTATCTCCTACTTCACCTATTCCACAGGTTGGCACTCCATTTCCTGTCAAGAACGATGTTCCAGTTGTTCCGGTAACTCCTGTAGATCCTGTCTCACCAGTAGCTCCGGTTACACCAGTTATTCCTGTTACTCCAGTGGCTCCAATTAAACCAGTTATTCCAGTTACTCCAGTTGTTCCTGTTTCCCCAGTAGCTCCAGTTACTCCAGTTGCTCCTGTAACTCCAATTAAACCAGTTGTTCCCGTTTCACCAATAGCTCCGGTTACACCAGTGGCTCCAATTAAACCAGTTGTTCCGGTTTCACCAGTAGCTCCGGTTACTCCAGTTATTCCTGTTACTCCAGTGGCTCCATTTACACCAGTTACTCCAGTTACTCCAGTTGTTCCTGTTTCCCCAGTAGCTCCAGTTACTCCAGTTACTCCTGTTACTCCTGTTACTCCAGTTACTCCAGTTACTCCAGTTACTCCAATTAAACCAGTTGTTCCCGTTTCACCAGTAGCTCCGGTTACACCAGTTGTTCCCGTTTCACCAGTAGCTCCAGTTACTCCTATTCCAATTGCACCAGTTACACCAGTTGTTCCTGTTTCACCAGTAGTTCCGGTTACTCCAGTAGCTCCAGTTACACCTATTCCAGTTGCACCTGTTGTACCTGAACCTATACCCGTAGCACCTGTGTTACCTGTTGCGCCTGTAATCCCTGTAGGTCCTGTATCTCCAGCTCCAGTAGATCCATTAGCTCCAGTTACACCAATATTACCTTGAATGCCCTGAATTCCTTGAATACCTTGAATTCCCTGTGAGCCTGTAACACCTTGAGGACCTTGAAGACCTTGGTTACCTTGAATTCCTTGAATCCCCTGTGGACCCGTAGCCCCTTGAATACCTTGAAAACCTCGTGGGCCTTGAATACCTTGAACACCTTGTGGACCAGTAGTTCCTTTATCACCCTTAGGACCAGTGATCCCTCTAGCTCCTGTAGTTCCTGTAGTTCCTGCTCCAGTAGCTCCTGTAACTCCAGTTGTTCCATTTGCTCCAGTGTTTCCCGTTGATCCTCCTGGTATTCCAGGAGCTCCTGTTTCACCTGTAGCTCCTGTTTCTCCTGTAGCTCCAGTTATACTTCCTATTTCTTCTTGTATCTCACCCAATACTAAATTGGCTCTAGTCGATACCAAATTAGAGTAAACCACGCTAGTAGCAGTTGTATTTACTAACCTCAATACTATAGGAGCAGAATCAACTTGTATAATAGCGAAACCAACAACCTGACCCTGTTTAATAGGTGAATTTCCAATTAAATTATCTCCTTGAGATGTTTTTATTGAAAAGTTTACATCAGGTACCGCTATTGCTGACTGAGTTGCTACCCACCAGTTAATAAAATACCTTCCTACTTTGTTTATTGATATTTCACCAGTTACTGAGTTGTAAACTATATCTCCATAACTATTTACTGTCGTTTCAAATATTACATTAGAATTTGTATTTACATTTCCAGCTAATTTTCTTTGAATTTGAAGACCTATTGTATCCAAACTTTGAACCTCCTTACTTACAATAACTTTAGACGTTATTGCTGATTTATATTATGCTGTTTAAGCATAATGTGTTATCTAAAATTTTAAAATTAAAATTCTTATGGTAATTACACAAGAATATTGAAAAATCCCACGGAAGGATATATACATATTCTTCCATGGGACTAAAAATTAGAGAGTTACATTAATAATTGTTAAATCTGCTATAACTGGTGTTATACCAAATCCTATTGTACCATTCGTTGCATTTATAAGTTGTAAAGTCACTGGAAGTCCTGGACTTGCAGTAATTGGAATTAAAGCATTTCCACTGAGTTGTCCCGTTAAGATAGGACTATCTGCCTGTATATTGTCACCCGCTGAAGTAGTAACGGCAAATCTAATAAATACATCTGTTCCACCCACTATACCATCTGATGATACCCACCAATTAATATAAAATATTCCATTCTGCGTAATTGTTACTTCACCTGTCACAGTACTATACGACATAAATGATGATAAATCATTTATTATTGTATCAAATATTAGATTTGCTCCAGGAGCAATAGATACCGTTTGTGGATTTTGTAACTGAACTTGCAATCCTCTTAGCTGAGTTGTAAAACCGGCTGCTCCTGTTCCTCCTGTGGCTCCTGTTGATCCAGCAGTTCCAGTTGCTCCGTTTGCTCCGGTTGTTCCTGCTATTCCTACTCCTGTTGCTCCCGCGGCTCCTGCAACTCCTGTTGATCCTGTCACTCCTGTCACTCCTGCTACTCCTGCAACTCCTGTTGCTCCCGTAGTCCCTGTATCTCCTATTGCACCAGTGACTCCAGCTATTCCAGTTGCTCCTGTTATTCCAGTTGCTCCAGTATTTCCAGTTGCTCCTCCTGGATCTCCTGGTGCTCCTGTAATTCCTGTTGCTCCTGTTAGTCCAGTTGTTCCTGTTTCTCCGGTTGCTCCTGTTGCTCCGGTTACTCCAGTAATTCCTGTAATTCCTGTTGCTCCAGTAATTCCTGTTGATCCGGTATTTCCTGTTAATCCCCCTGGAATTCCCTGCGCTCCTGTTGATCCTGTTACCCCAGTAACTCCTGTTGCTCCAGTAACTCCTGTTGCTCCAGTAGCTCCGGTTGCTCCAGTAGCTCCGGTTGCTCCAGTAGCTCCGGTTGCTCCAGTAGCTCCGGTTGCTCCAGTAGCTCCGGTTGATCCAGGATCACCTGTTGGTCCTGTTGGTCCTGTTGGTCCTGTTGGTCCTGTTGCACACACTTTACAGGAATGTCTGTCACATTCGTCACACTCATTCCACCAATCACACTCGTCACATTTAGAATTACAGTGATGTTTGTCACACTTCTTTGAATTGCACTCTCTACTGTAATGTTCATCAGAATCACTCTCATCATTAGCATGCCAATAATAATTTTTTCTTCCCTCAATATAATTTCTATCATAGTTTTCGTCTTTATACATAATTTAACCTCCTAGCAGTAAAATTTTATATAAACTGCTACTATAGGTTATTCATATAAAAATAGTATGTTACATATCATATCGATTTTTATTATGACACATATATTATATTGTAATAATTTTTATATTTTAACTCAAATTATTATGAATATAATAGGGGCTTGTAGAATTCAAAAATAAAAACTGTGGATAACTTTTAAAATTCGACTTGAAAATGTGCAAAAAAAGACTCACAAAAAAACTTTTGTTAAAAAGGTATACGTAGCATGTGAAGAGGTATTTAAATGTGGCTATGTTGATAATTTAATTAAGCAACGATTTTAAGCAGTTTATTTATGCTTCTAATGTATTATGCTTCTAATGTATTATGGTTTATTTATAGAATAAGCTAATATAACATTTAATCACTTTAGCAATAGCCGCTAGGCATAAATCAGCACGCATAGTTGCCGTGTTTATTGTTCTTGGTGATTCAATGCATGGGTTATTTTAAAGATGAAAGAGTTCGTTCAATACATGCACGATTGCGATATTCATTGTCCCATTCTTTAGAGTTACGTTGAACACCTGGATAAAGCCTAAAATCTTTGTCTGGATAAACATAAGTCATGCGACCACTTTTTTTATCCCTATGGGATTCATGACAAGTGAACTTAAATTTTAAACTTCTATGTTTGCCTTTACGAGGACATTCTGCTTTAAAAGTTGTTTCATCTAATGGGCATAATGGGATGCCCCAGCCATTAGTAATGAGACCAAATTTATAAAAATAACCAAAATGTCAATTTACGAAATCTAGCTTAATACTGTTGTTTGCCTGATCGAATTCGGGCATGTTCTTATATGCTGCAGCATAAGGGTTAAGTTGCTTGTTTTTCGCATCTTTAGCATAAGATTTCATCCTGTTTACTTCTGAAACAAGAGTATTGGGATTATTCTCTTTAACTCTTGGTTTTAAACCAGAAGTATCATATATAAGCTCAGAATTACGGTTTTTAGAAGGTGAATCCTCTGGAAGAGATTTATTAATTTCATCACAAACATTGATGGTTTGTGGAATAATAGCATTAAGCAGATCAGCAATATCACCTTAAAATCCGTTTTAAATCTACTGAAAAAAGAATCATCAGAAATGTCATCATAGAAGCAGCAAAATTCTCTTATTTCAGCAGAAAATATAAGAAAAAGACTTAATAAAACAGTAGTTGGAATATAAAATACTTGCATTAGAATTAATGAAGATAATACTGATGCAAGCTCATATTTTCTATCTAAATTAGGAATATTAAAATACTAGTATCTACTTCAAAACATTTGTTTTTTAAAGGCGTAGTTAATTTACTTTCTTTGATAATATTAAATTCAGGTTTTATTGTGCAACAAATCACCTTTGGCACAATTATTGAAGTTGAAAAACCTTTAATAAATTTTTCACAACAAATCCTAGAAAATTCTTTATCAAGATAACTTATACCATATTTAATAGATCCTATAATTAAAATCTTGGAACCCGTTAAATAGCTACCTTCTTCTGAAATACCTGTAGGTGTATCTACAATCTTTGATTTAACTATATTTACTTTAGTTGAAATTTTTATTAAATCTTTATTACAAATACATGGATTCTGAATTCCAAATTTATTCGAAATATTAATTTGTTTAAACAATATATTTCTAACAGTGGTACATGTCATATTTGTTTTTATGGTAACCCTTATTGGAGATTTTTCTAAATTATAAAAATAATCATAAGTTATAAAAGCACGATTTTTTAAAATTAAATCTAAGGTTAGTGGTAAAACTACCACTTTAAATGAAATAAAACATTTTGAAAATGGCTTTAATGTTCCTAAATAAAATCCTATATTGGGATCTAGCTTCTTATTTTTAATCCAGTTTATTTTAACAGAACCACATATAAATTTGGCACCTCTTGGAACAATATCTTGAAAAAAAATATTAGAAACATAATACATGCTTTTGTTTTTTAAACAGATAGTGTACGTAAGAATGTCAAATATGCAGGCAGTAGGCTTATCTACTTTCTTTACTGACACAACTAACTTTTCTATGATTACTGTTTTAACAACATTACTAAAAATTGTATTACATATTATTGGTCCTTGCGGTGATAGTTTATAATTAAAATCCACTCTACATTGATTTGTTACTTCCATAATATTTGGGCCTTATCTAACAATCATTCAAATATTGTATAAATATAGAAGCATTAAAAAATAACTTGTGATTACTAATAAGAGTGGAGGTAACATCTTCAATCATATATTTAAATTTAAATATACCATCTTTTTTAGTACAACCTGGTACTATTATGAAGACTGAAAATGGAACAATTTCATCAATGTGAAATAAATGGTCACATATATAGGGTATAAAAAAGTATAAAGTAAATATTACCTTCCCCAAAACCAGAAGTTTTTTGCTTGATAAATGTTGCCCCTCAAGGGAGGTTCCTTTTATTGTATCTATTACCTTGCAGCTATTTATGTCAAGACAAGCAGTAGACTTATTGATAATAATCGGTTTACCACTCATAGTAGGAGTATAAATACTTCGTTTTACATTAAAGTCTGTAAAAAATTTTACTTCTTCATTTTCTTTTTCTTCTTTATAATCTAATTGTTTTATAACCTCAAAATAAATATTATCTTTGTTTATCATCCCAATCAAACATCCTCTTTTAAGTAATTTAAAAATGATATTTTATATTATTTTATTCAATAAAAATATATTTGTTCGTAAATGTAATTTAATAAAATGACTAACACCAGAGTATATTGATGTTAGCCATTTTGATTTTATATTAAATTATTACTTGTACTCTATAAACCACTGTTACTATCTCACCTGGTTTAATTGTATTAAGAGGAAATCCTGCTGCTGGATTGTAGTTTGGTTGAGGTGTTCCATTTACAGTTACTGATCCAATTACAAACACGGCATTTGCAGGTGTAGGGTCTAAGAAAATTACATTAGTTGCATCTACATTACCTATATTTGTAATTACAATAGTATAAGTGAGGTTTTCACCAATAGTTGCGAACGCCTTATCAACTGCTTTTGTTACACTTAACTTACCAAGCGCGATATTCGTAGTTGTAATATTTGAGAATGTGGTTTTGCTAAAAGGAGGTTGTTTAGGATCAACAAGATACTTAAAAGTTAAAGTAGCTTGATTAGTGACTTTACTGCTTACCGGAACAGAAGTTACAGTTGCAGTAAATACAACATTTACAGCATTACCTACACCAATATCTCCAAGGCTAAAGCCAACAGTTGGATCAAAATTAATTTGAGGTACGCCATTTACCAATATTGATCCAGTATTAAAGATTGCACCTACAGAAGGTGTATCGTAAAACATAACATTACTAGCAATAGCATTACCTGTATTAATTGTATTAATTGTAAACGTTAGTACATCTCCTAATGTAGCAATAGATTTATCTACAAGTTTAGTAACTGTAAGCTGACCTAATACAACATTTGTAGTTACAGTATTAGAGAAATTAGTTTTCGTTATAATAGAGCCATTCGGATCAATTTTGTAGTTAAACTGTACTTGTGAAGTATTTGAAACTAGTGGTGGCAATGGTAGCGAATCTATTCTTACATCAAATTCTACTATAACTACCTGAGCTGGTCCTAAATTATTTAGAGGAATTCCAACTGTAGGATCAAGTAGAGGATTCACTACACCATTGATCCTTACAGTACCTCCAACAAATGATACTTGCTGCTGTAGGTTATCAGTAAATATTACATTAGATGCAGTGACGTTTCCAGTATTAGTTATTGTATTCGTATAAGTCAAAGTGTCTAATACATTCGCATATAATTTATTTACAGATTTAACTACAGATATATTACCCACATTTACTGGAGTGGAAACAGTGTTTGAAGTAGCACTTATTTGATAATTAGGCCCTGCTGGGTCAATTTTATAAACGCCATTAGCTGTAGCATAGTTTGTAACCACAGGCGGTACCGGTAATGATGTTACTGTGGCTGTAAATTTAATTGTTGAAGTATTTCCTGAAACTAAATCTGGAAGATTGAACCCAGCTATAGGATCAAAAGTTGGCTCTGGAATGTCATCAACAATTACTGTACCAGTGTTAAATGTTGCTCCATTTGATAATATATCAATAAAAAATAGTTGATTTACAGCTGTATTACCAGTACTTGTAACAACGACTGTATAGTTTAGGGTGTTTCCTATTGTTGCATAGGTTAAATCAACCGTTTTTGCTAATTTTAAACTTGCAAATCTTATATAGGTTAAAACTGTATTTGATCGTGTTGATTTAGTATAATCTTGACCATTTGGATCAATCTTGTAGTTGAAGGTTACTAAAGAGTAATTTAGTACCGTAATCTGAGTAGGCACTGTTGTTACCGTTACATTAAATACTATTATTAGACTTCCCAAAGTAGGAATTGTTCCTAAATTGAAACCTACATTAGGGTCATAGTCCACATAACTTTGCCCATTTATAGTTACTGAACCGGTATTAAATGTTACGTCTGATTGTAGATTATCTAAAAATACTGCATTAAGTGCATCAACATTTCCGGTATTAGCTACGACCACAGTATAGGTTAATATATCATTTAATGTGGCATAGGTTTTATCTACTGATTTAGTAAGTGTCAATTGTCCCAAATTTATCTGAGTAGTTGCAACATTACTATTCGTTTGATTAATAATGTCTGGTCCTGCTGGATTTATTCTGTAAGTGAAAGTTATATTTGCGATATTTGATATTAATGATGGAACTGGAACAGATGTTACAATAGCTTTAAAGCCAACTATAACAGAGTCACCAGCATTTATTGTCCCTAAAGTAAAAGAATTAAATGGATCTAAGCCTGGTTGAATAACACCGTTTATTGTAACAGAATCTGGTACAAAGGTTGCTCCCGTAGGAATAACATCTCTGAAGTTTACTGATGCTACCGGGACATTTCCTGAATTTACTACATTAACAGAATAATCTAAAGTATCACCTGGCGTTGCATAGGCTAAACTTACGGCTTTAGTAACTGTGAGTTTGCCTAAGTTTATTTGGGTTGCAACAGTGTTGCTTTGGGCTGATACGTTTATTAATGGGTCGCTAGGATTAACATAGTAACTATAAGTCGCATTTGCAGTGTTATAAATAATCGAATTTAACGGAACAGATTTTACTGTTACAGTAAATGAAACAGTAGTTACTATAGCTTTTGCTATATCTTCAAGACTAAATCCCGTGTTAGGATTTAAAGTTGGACTACTTACACCATTTATAACCACAGATCCGCTGTTAAATAATGCATTTGCCTGTATAATATCTTGAAAGAAAATATTTGAAGTTGTTACACTACCTACATTCTGAAGTGTTATCGTATAGGCCAATATATCTTCAAGGGTAGCATAAGCTTTATCAACAGATTTAGTAATAACAAGCTTTCCTAAATTAATAAAGGTAGTTACACTGTTAGAGTTAGTAGTTATAGTTACTGTTGGATCTGTTGGGGTAAGCTGATAACTAAAAGTTACTGCAGCAGTGTTAATGATAGTTCCACTTATTGGTAATGAATCCACCCTTATAGCAAAACTAACTAGGTTTATTGCATTTGGAATTAAATCAGGTAATGGAAAACCTACATTTGGATCGTAAGTGTTTTGTATTACACCATTTACTATAACCGATCCAGTAATAAATGAAGTACTACCTGGGACTAAATCTTTGAACGACATATTTGTTGCATTAACAGAACCTGTATTTTTTATGCTAACTGTATATTCTATGGTGTCGTTAACAGTTGAATATGCTTTATTTGCAGATTTTGTTACAGTGATTTCACCAGTAGCAATATAGGTTAAAACGGTATTAGTAGTTATAGTTACTGGAATTAATGGTTGTTGTGGATCGATTCTATATTGATAATCTATAGTTGCAAAATTGGGTACAACGTTATTAGTTGGCCTTGTTAGAACAGTTGCGTTAAAAGAAACCGTAGTAGTTCCAAGTGCCACTAAATCGGGTAATGAAAATCCTAGGTTCGGATTAGCAAGTGGGCTAGGAGTTCCGTTAATGATTACTGAGCCTGTATTAAATAAAATATTACTATTTAGTAAATCTGTAAAAAATACACTTAGAGCAGGCGTATTACCTTCGTTTCTAAGAATAAAAGAGTAATTTAATATATCTCCAATTTTTGCTGTAGCTTTATCTACTGCCTTAGTAGCAGAAACAATAGTATCATTAACATTAACTGTGGTTTGATTAGAAGTTATTGTTTTTGTTGTCGGGGTACCTAAAGGATCAACGTAGTATGAGAATGTTGCAGAACCAGTATTTAAAAGGGTTCCACTAGTTGGTATTGAGTTTACCGTAACTGTAAATTCTATAGTTGTAAATTGACCAATTCCTATATCACTTAATAAAAAACCAGTATTGGGGTTAAATAATGTCTGATTAACTCCATTTACAAACACAGTACCTGTATTAAATGATGATTCGGCTTGAATAATATCTATAAAAGACATATTTTGTAGCACTGTATTTCCTGTATTAGTTATTATGAAATTGTATTTTATAACATCTGTTATTCTTGCAAATGTTCTGTTAGCAGCTTTAGTTATAGTTAAATTTCCTAAATTAATAAAGGTGGTTACAGTATTACTTGTTATATTACCAAAAATTATGACTCCTGATGGGTCTATATTATACTCGTAATTTAGGAGTGAATTATTTGTTACAAAACCAGCAGGTGGGACACTACTAACTGTTACATTAAATTCTACAGAAACTGATTGATTTGGAATTATAGTTCCAAGTGTGAACCCTGTATTTGGATTGAAATTTGCTTGAGCTTGACCATTAATCTTTACAGACCCTAATATGAAAGTAGTATTAAGCCTGGTTAAATCTGTAAAAAGTGTATTTATCAAAAAAATATTACCCGTGTTTTTTATAACTGAAGTATAGGTTAAAGTATCACCAACCGTTGCATATAGTTTATCTACAGTTTTGGTATTTGTAACAGTAACATTATTTATTGTGGTTGTTACAGTATTACTTGTTATATTCCCTATAAACTCTGTTCCACTTGGGTTAATCTTATAACTGTAGGATAGTGTACCACTATTAATTATAGTGTTAGGAATTGGGAGACTAACTACAGTAACCTTAAAGGTTATAACTCTTTCTCCACTAGGGGGGATACTATCTACGCTAAAACCAGTATTGGGATCAAGTCCAGGTTTTGAAACATTATCAATCACAACAGAGTTTGTATTAAATGTAGCAGCAACTGGAATTATATCTTTAAATATAACATTATTTAAATCCACAGTACCTGTATTAGTAGCTTGAAAAGTGTAGGTTAATACGTCACCGATCGTTGCATATAATTTATCTACTGCTTTTGTGAAAGTTACTGTAGCAACATTTACCACTGTAGTAACATTATTACTAGTTATTGTTTTGCTTATTGGTGGTGCTAGAGGGTTAAATAGATAATCAAATATTACAGAACCGTTATTTATAAGAGTATTAGGTGATGGTACAAAATTTACTAGTGTATTAAAGCTTAAAGAAACTACCTGCCCTGCTGTAAGTGATCCTAAAGTAAATCCAAGCTCTGGATTATAGGTTGGTTTTGGCAAACCATTTATTATAACCGTACCTGGTATAAAACTAGACCCTATAGGAATAACATCAAAAAAGTTTGTATTTGTAGCTGTTACATTACCAATATTGGATACATTAAAAGAATAAGTTAAAGTATCACCAATGGTAGCAAAATTTCTATTTACCGATTTTGTAATCCTTAAATTTCCGTTGACAATATTGGTTCTAACTTCATTTGATTTTGCACTTTCTGTTATAACTTCTCCACTCGGACTTAACTGATAGGTGTAAACCATATCTGCTGTATTTGCTATAAATCCTGAAGGCGGTACTGCATTTACGCTTACCCCAAATGATATTCTAGCAGTATCTCCCGGATTTAGATCACCAATAATAAAACCGGTTCTAACGTCATAACCTGGGTAATTAATTCCATTTATAAAAACTGTTTGTGGATAGAAGGTTAAAAAGGAAGACAAATCATCTCCAAATTTAACATTTCTTAACGTTACAGTGCCTGTATTTACAATAAATGTAGAGTAAGACATGAAATCCCCAACTACTGCATAATCTTTATCTACAGTTTTTGTAAAAGTATAGCTCAGAGCATTAATTATAGTTTGTACTGTATTACCTGTTGCTGTTGTAGTAATACTAACGCCATTTGGATCTGGCCTAAAGGAATAAACAAGCTGTGCAAAGTTAAGAACAACATTAGGAATCGGAACACTATTAACCAGAGCTTTATAAGTTACTACACTTGTGTTGCCAAAACATATTGTTCCCACGCTAAACCCAACATTTGGGTTAAACCCAGGTTGTATAACTCCATTAATAGCAACACTATTTGGGATAAAAGAGGTTCCATTTTGTATTCCAGATAAAAATATAGTATTAAAAGCATCTATATTTCCTGAATTAGTTATCGCCACTGAGTAATATAAAATGTCCCCTATGGTAGCATAAGGTTTATCAACTGTTTCAATAAGGTCTACTTTTACAAAGTTTGCTATTGTAGTTACTGTATTAGAATTTATTTCTGAATCAATCTCTGGTGAGCCTGGTTGAACTTGATATCTAAATGGCACGTTAGCAGTATTTTCTATAACTTTGTTGGGATTTATAGCGTTCACTAACATTTGATACTGGATATCAGTTGATTGTTGTGGCGGAATTGAATTTATAACAAAGCCAGTAAAAGGATTTAAAGTAGGTTTTGGTACACCATCTATCGTAACTGTTCCAGTTACAAACATTTGACCATAAACAGGTGGTTCAATTACATTTACATTTGTAGCCGTTATATTACCTATATTGGTTAAATTTAAATTGTAGGTAACAGTTTCACCTACCTTAGGGTAATCATTACTAGTACATCTTGTAGCAACAATATCTGTAAATTGTATTTGTATTGGTAGTATATTACTGAATATAGTTCTCGTTATAGGGAACGGAAAAGCAGGATTAATAGTAGTAAATGTAACTCTAGTTGAATTATCCACTATTGTTGATGGTGGTAATGATAAAATATCTACAGAAAATATTATTCTTATAGAACCACTAACAGGTATATCAGAAAGTGAAAATCCGCTGTTAGGATCTAAGGTTGGTTCTGATATTCCATCTATAGATACAGTCCCTGTAACAAAAGAGCTATACTTACTTATAATATCTTGAAATAAAACACTTGTTACTGGGACCGTGCCAGTATTTTTTACATCAATAGTATAATTTATCCTATCTCCAACTAAAGCAGTTTGAGTAGAAGAGGTTTTTACTACGGAGATTGTTGCTGAAATTACATCTATAGTTATAACTTTTGTTGTTCCATAATTTGTTGTAGTCGGTGATCCTGAGCCAGATATAAATGAATAATTATAATCTACATATCCCTTTACAGTTTTACTCACAGGAAGAGAGTTAACTCTTACTGCAAAAAAAACATTTGCAACTCCAGTTGGATCAATGGTACCAATGTTAACACCACTTGTTATATCCGCTCCTGGACTTACTACACCATTTACCGTAAAAGAATTTGGAATATAAGAACAAGAAGGATCTAATATAGTAGATAAAATAAAGTTATTCGCAGAACTTTTACCACTATTACTTATTTTCACTGAATATATTAATTGCTCTCCAACTTGGACTTTACTTGTGCTTTTTCCATCTGGGTCATAAATATTAAAATCTACTATTATATCTGGAGCTATTGCATTTACAGAAGTACCAGTCTCTACAATCATAACACCATCAATAGTTCCACTTTCAGTTAACTGCACCGCTAACTGATTCTGATTTGTAACCAAAGAATTACTAAAGTTTATATTTGTTAGATCCCACTTATTTCTTCCTCCTGTAACTTGAGTAGGAACAAAACCATCATGATTCTTATTACCATTTGTACCACTAATATTAATAAGGCCTACATTAGCATCTATTGGATTACAGATATTAATTTGCCCAGGAAAAAAGCTATTATAAGGATTGTTTGGGGAAGTTCCTGGATTGGGATTCGGTTCACCTACAGGATTTCCCTCTACTGTCAAATTTGCAAAAGACGGACCAGTTTTTAAAGTTTCTACTCCATTAAGAGGCTGTCCATTTGCACAAGCAAAAATAATGTTACCCTTTAAATCAGTTTCATCGCTAGAAGTAGCAAATCCTGTAATTGTTGTTTGAAATGGGGTGGTGTTAGTAGCAGGCCCTATTCCAGATAAAAAGATTATTTTTTTTGGAACAAAAACGTCATTTCGATAAATTACGGTTAATGTCCACCCAGCTCTAGTAGATGATAACCCCGCTTGCGGCAAACTAGTAGGAACAGCTGAGACAGTATAGGTTCCCCCTAAAGATGCCTTAATTATATTTGTTACATCTGTACTTCTAAATCTATCAATATTACCGGATGCATCTGTATAACTCTCAGTATTTTGTGGAGAAATCTGATTTATTCCCAGAGGCGTAGTTAATGTTATAGGGTTATCTTGAATACTTCTAACATCTAATGACCCTGGAACATCAGATCTAACAGTGGAATACCATATTAATTCTGCATAAAGTATTGTGCTATCTCCCAGAATATTTATAGTCCCATTACTACCAGCTGCTGCCCAATTTCTTGTAGTACTGCCAGCGACTGTTATCATATCAGATGTGTTATCATCTATAGTTGTTGAATCACCACAAATCACTAGACTATTGCCAGTAGCGTTTATAATGGCCTTATCAATGGCTGAAAAACGATTAATTAGTGACAATTTTATTGACCTCCTTGATATCATCATCGGAGTTTATACGTGATGATAACCTAATATTGAGTAATTCGTACTTACTCCATATTAGGTTATGAGATCTATGATATATGGTTACAATTTAAGCTAAATGTGAACAGTAATTAAGAATGAGAATATATTAATTGTAATCAAAACTTATTCAAAAATTAAGGAGAGATATTATGGCCTCTGATATATTAAATGTTACTGTAGATAAATCAGTAAACATTCCACTAATTTTAGGTGGGACAACTACTTTTACAATAAGTATTAAAAATCTTAGTACAAGCATGAAACTATATAATTTAACTATATTTATAACTACACCAGATGGATTAACAGTTAGTACTGCATCTCAAAGCATCACATCCTCAGTAAAAAATCCCGATGGTGGATTTTCTTATTCTTGGGTAAATTTAAAAGATTTAGCACCATTAGAAGTTAATTATACTTTTAATGTAACGGTAAAATCAGGAACAAAATTTATAAATGGCACAACTATTCCTTTTGGCTATATTTTTAATGGATTTATTATAAATTGTAAGGTAGATACTATGCCAAGGGGAATTTATGATATTGGAAATCAAAAGATTACAAGTGGTGTTGTAATGAGCTTTAAATCAGTAAGATTTTATAGCACAATTACAACTCCTTCAAAAGTACTAAAAGGGGCAGGAACTTCTATATTATTAAATGACTACACTAAGGTATATACTGCTAGCTGCAATTTAACTAATAATACTATTAGCACATCACTAGTAAATGTAACTATACTTCTTCCAGATGGAATAAGGTATATTGGTAATATATCTACATCTGGTACTGATGCTAGTCTTTTTAGAAATCCTACTATTAGTACTGTGCTTATTAATAATAAATTATATACTCAAGTTTACTTTGGTGGAATAGTATTATCATTAAGTAGTAATACTATAGTAAATTTTAATTATGCGGTATGGAATAAATATAATGATAATACAGGAAATTTAATATATCATGGAACCACATTTAAACTTCTTATTACCATGCTTTCTATAGAAGATAGTGTAAGTAATGATGTTAGTTTTAATGCTATGGACCTAATTATTACAACTTCCGTAAATAAAGTTACAACGGATGTACAACAAAGTTTACAATATACCTATGTATATTCTGTATGTCAATATTATGATATTAAAAATATTGTAGTCAATTATCTACTACCAGATGGAATTAGCTATGTATCTAGTTCTACGCCACCTACATCTGCATTAGAGAACCCTACTCTTAAGGGTTTTGAATTGATTTATAATTTCCCCTTAGCTGTAAACAACTCTCAAGCTACTGTAATAATAAATGCTAAAGTAGATAGTTATTATAGATATAAATTAAGTGGCACTATACCATTACCCGTGGTTGCATTTGATAGCTTTAGGAGCATCGCAAACATTTCTGGAACTCTAATTCAACTTTTAATTGTAGTTACAGATAATGCATCTGCAAGTTGTAGTATAAGTATTGGTAAAATAACAAAAATATTTTTAAAGGGCTACTACCAAAACGGTGTTGCAAAAACTTTTAATACTTTAGCACCAGGCGATTTAGCAGAATATAGATTAACCTACGATGCTAGCACCTTGATAGCTATACAAAAGCAAGTATTCTTAGATGATTTTTTCCCACTGTCAGCTGACCCTATAGATAATATTGTATATTCTTTTACTGGATATAAACCCTTTGGACTTACTCCACTGTTAACTGATCCTCATGGAGTAAGTTTTAATTATGGAGATATTCCAGGAAAATCTTTAATTACAATTACATTTAAAGTTCCAATAAAGATACTAGGATCGCCTAGCCAAAACAATAATTTATTTAAACTTAGTGGAAGTAATACTGAGGGGTCAGCTTATAGTAGTAGATCACAAGTACTGATAAATATAGGAACTCCCAATATACAATTAACAAAATCAGTCACTGGTACAAACCCATCATCTATAAAAGCAGGAGAAATCTATTCCTACACTGTTAAGATAACAAATACTAATACTTTAGGAACAGAAACAGATGCTTTCAACTTTCAACTTACAGATAGTTTGTCCGAGTGGTTTACAATTAACCAGAATTCTATTAATGTTACTGGGACAGGTAACTATAAAACTCCTTATATAGATGCACTTGGAGTTCAACTATATATAAATAAATTAGCCCCAGGACAAAGTTTAACATTAAATTATAATGTAACTATAAATAATAATCTTGCACCGGGCATTACTATTATAACAACAGCAACAAATACAAATCCATACTCACAGCAAGATGACCCAACCAGTTATCAATATACAAATCAAAATAAAAGTGCTTCAGTCACTATACTTTCACCCACTATCACACTAACAAAATTAAATAATTCTTATTTATTCAAAGTTAATTCAAGCATTACCTATACTATTACTATGACCATTCCACAAGGAACTTTGGTTTATGATGCTTTTGTGAAAGATGTCTTGCCAGGTGGTGGGCAGAGTTATACAGGCCCAGCCTACAGAAATGGTATTGTAATAACTCCAACTGTGTCAGGAAATTCTGTGACTTTTCAAAGTGAAGGATTTATAGATGCACTTAAAGAGGCAAAGACAATAACCTATACTTTAACTTGCAAAATCACAAATTCTAATAAAACCATTGGAGCTACTACCTCGGTTCAGACAAATAATTACCAAGTTCTATATAAACAAAATTTAAGCGGTGCTTTTATTACCATAAGTAAGAATCTTTCTGTGACAATAAATCACCCTAATATAGTTTTAAATTTAAGTGCAAAAGATCTCACTACTTCAATAATATATACTCAAAATGGAAATATAAATACTAATTCTATAATGGAGTTTACTTTAACATTTTTAAATAATAGTGCTATTTCTCTTGTAAATGGTAAAGTTGACATTCCATTAAATAATAATTTTTTCTTTAATTCTATTAATACTACGCTGCTATGTAGTGCAACTTATGACAGCGTTAATAAAAAAATAGTTGTATCAATACCACGCTTAGACCCAGGAATTTCAGGTCTGATTTCATTTACCGTATCTCCCTTACCAAATCTTAAATCAGGTAGTACAATTACAACGCAAGCTGTGGCAGTACAATACTATAATGACATCTCCACAAAAGTTTACAGTGGTGAGAAAAGCAATGCACTTACCTTTAGTTTCACTCCTGGAACATCACTTTTACCAACATCTAATAAGATAAATGATTCAACATCCTTCCAAGTAACTCAGCCAGGATATACAGCCACTATAACAAATTTATTTGAAAATACGGGTGGGGGATATGATGATTATACTTTAAAAATTAACGCGGTATCAATTCCATATACTCTTACTATAGATAATATCAAAATAGCAGATATCCTCGCAAATACTCCCTATTCTGCTGATTTAGATATAATGAAGAACCTTCCACCAGCTGCTTTGAGAAGCATAACTATTACTTCAGTTATTCCCATAACATCACCACTTGGGGCAAGATATGATTTTGTAATAACTGCTCGATCTAAAACTTCTCCATTTCCAGAAAAAACGGTATTAAATATAGACCCTAATTAATTTTTCATTTAAATTTGGGCAAAATAAAAACACTAAGATAAACTTAGTGTTTTTTAATAACCTGGCGACAACCTACTCTTCCACAAGGTCACCCCTGCAGTACCATCGGCGCATTGAAGCTTAACCTTCGTGTTCGGTATGGGAACGGGTGTTACCTTCAGGCCATA
>NZ_JAHLDU010000024.1 GCF_018861905.1 Clostridium sp. DSM 17811 | reverse complement strand
GACTAAATATTACTTTTACTAAAGTAATTGACTGGTTAAAATAAAATATTATTTCATTTCTTTACCTATTTCTCTGTTTAATTTTCAAAGACCAATTTGCTTTGTCATCATCTGACGACTTCTACTATAATACTAGGTTTTTCTTATTTTGTCAACTACTTCTTTAAAATAAATTTTTATTTAAAATTCATTAAATTGTAATTGTCAGTTAGTTTAGTGTGCCACTTCTATGTGACGACAAGGAGTATTCTATCATATATATATAATGTTACTTTTAACATAAATAGATTCTAACAAGATTAGCTCTATATTTCTATATATAGGTCTAAATACTTCAATATATCGCATTCGGATACGCATGGTAAAATGATTTTAATATTTGTAATATTTAAAATATATTATAAATAATATGCCAATGGTCAACAAAAAAGGTTGCAATGAATTATCATTGCAACCTTTTTGCTAATCTACATTATAATTAAAGACTATATAATTAAAAATTATTTTTCGTGTTGTATTGGCTCCGTACTAAAACTAGCTTCCTTTAGATTCACAACCTTAGTTTTATACTTCACCTTATATCCTATCCATAAAGCTAAGAATAAAGGTAATCCAATATAAGATGCAATAACATTTTTCCAATCGATTGAATCAGCCGTAAAATAAGTTACTCCTTGTCCTAATATAACAATAACACATAATACTAGTGCAAGAATTGGTCCAAACGGGAAAAATTTTGCTTTATATTTTAATAAGTTCATATCTTTTCCTTGCGCTACAAATGCTTTTCGAAAGCGATAGTGACATACTGCAATTCCTACCCATGCTATAAATCCAGCGAGTCCCGAAGCTGCAACTAACCACATGTATACTGTTTCTTGCGCATATAAACCTACTAAAAAAGATGCAGAGGCTACTAATGTAGTAAGTAATAATGCATTTATAGGAACACCGCGAGAATTCACTTTAGAAAGAGCCTTTGGTGCCCTTCCCTCCCTTGCCATTGCGTATAACATACGGCTAGCCGCATACATTCCAGAATTACCACATGAAAGCACTGATGTTAAAACCACAGCATTCATTATACTTGCAGCTCCAGCAATACCTGCTCTTTCAAAAATAGTGGTAAAAGAGCTTGTTGTAACTCCAGCTTGTGTAAAAGGTATCAATGCACTGATAATAAATATTGCCCCTAAATAGAATATTATAATTCTCCAAAATACACTATTAATTGCTTTAGGTACATTTTTTTCTGGATCTTCACTTTCACCAGCAGCAATACCAACGAGTTCTGTTCCCTGAAAAGAGAACCCTGCAATTAAGAAAACCATTAATATACCTTTAAACCCAAATGGGAATGGTCCTTTAGCACCACTTTTAGGATCTAGAAACGTAAAATTTGAAAGCCCAATATGATGTCCCCCAATTATTCCAAAAATCATTGCGACACCAACTGCCAAAAACACTAGAACCGCTACAACTTTGATACCCGCAAACCAAAATTCTGATTCTCCATAAGCCTTAGCAGAAAGCATATTTAACCCGAATAATAATACTAGGAAAGAAATACTCCAAACAAGTGCCGGCACACCCGGAAACCAGTATTTCATAATCATAGCTCCTGCGACCATTTCAACCGCAACGGTAATTGCCCAGTTATACCAATAATTCCAACCTAACGCAAATCCTAATGCTGGATCAACGAATCTTGATGCATATGTTTCAAACGAACCAGTAACTGGCATAAATGTAGCCATCTCACCAAGCCCTGTCATTAAAAAATATACCATTATTCCTATAACGGTGTATGCTACTAACGCTCCACCTGGACCCGCTTCACTTACTGTTCCGCCCGAAGCCAAAAACAGTCCTGTTCCTATTGCTCCACCAATAGCAATCATGTTAAGGTGACGAGACTTTAGTCCTCTTTTTAATTCATTTGTCTTTACTTCACTCATTATAACCTCCCTTAATTTATTGCTATCTAATCCTTAAATATTATTCAACGAAGTAACAAACTTCGCTAATTTAATCATTCCAAAGCTAACATCATTCAATATATTTTACACCATTACTATAGCTATTAGCAATAAATAAAATCCATATTAAGATATTTTATTAGAATTCCAGTATTTTATTTACATATATAAGACGTAAGTGATTTTAACATTAACCTCACTTTATACTCGTTATTTTGATAATTTTATTATTCTCTTTGAGGCTATTGATTTTTCATCCAATATGGTATAACGTAAAGAGTCATAATCAAACAAAATTTAGGGGTGCACAATATGTTTTTAATACCAAGTCCAAAACATTTAGATATAAAAGAAGGTACATTGCAGCTTAAAAGAGATACAGAGATAGTCTTAGATTCTCTCTGTAGTTTCGATGACCTAAATGCTGCTATTTTATTACAAGATGAAATTAAGCAGCAATTAGGCTTCAACTTATTAATAAATAAGGCTTTTGACTGTAATAGCAATAAAGTTATAATTACATTAAAAAAAACATCAGGTCCAAAAGAGGCTTACAGCTTAACTATTGATGGTAACCGCATCGAAATATGTGGTGCTACTTCCATAGGCATATTTTATGGAGTACAGACATTAAGACAAATTATAAGACAAAATGGGGCTTTACTCCCAAAACTTAAAATTGATGATGAACCCTACTTTTCTAATCGTGGATTCTATCATGATGTTACAAGGGGCAAAGTACCAACACTTAAAATGCTTATGGAGCTAGTTGATAGGGCGTCTTTTTATAAAATAAATCAGTTACAATTATATATAGAGCACACTTTTGCATTCAAGGGCATGAGTGAAATTTGGATGGACAAAGATCCACTAACATCCGAAGAAATTTTAATACTAGACCAGTATTGTAACAAAAGACATGTTGAGCTAATTCCTTCATTATCTACATTCGGTCACATGTACGAAGTGCTTAGATCAAAATCTTTCAATGAATTTTGTGAACTAGAAAACAGCGAGGGAGAGGAATATTCCTTTGAGCATAGAATGAATTCACACACACTTGATACAACTAACGAAGGTAGCATAAAGCTTGTTGAAAAAATGCTAATGCAGTATATCCCTCTATTTAGTTCAAACACATTCAATATATGTTGTGATGAAACTTTTGAATTAGGTAAGGGAAAAAGCAAAGCCCGCGCTGATGAGGTTGGAGTTGGAATGTTATACGTTGAATTTTTGAACAAAGTAATAGACATAGTAAAGAAAAAAGGCAAGCGAGTTATGTTTTGGGGGGATGTGATTTTACATCATCCCGAACTTTTAAGTAATATAAGTAAGGATGCCATTTGTCTTAATTGGGATTACAATGAAAATGCCAAAGAAGATGGAACAAAGGCAATAACCGAATCAGGTATGGAGCAATACGTATGCCCAGGTGTATGGGGTTGGAATCAACTAGTGAATAAAGTTGATAAAGGTTTTGAAAATATAAAAAGAATGGTAGCCTATGGTGTAAAATATGGTGCAACTGGCGTTCTAAATACTGACTGGGGTGACTTTGGTCATATAAATTTTTTAAGCACCTCAATTCCTGGCATGGCTTACGCAGCCTCTTTATCATGGAATCCAGACGGAGAAAAAGACTTTGAAAATGTATATAAAGCCATATCTATAATAGAGTATGGCGATGACTCACTTAAACTTGTTTCACTACTTAATCAATTATCAAAGAATCAAGTTGTGGGATGGTATGAACTAGTTGAATGGAAAGAACATTTTAAGAATGATTTAGATATTAAAAAGAGTTTGCGCGATCTTGATTGGAAAAAGATTTTAGAGGGGTATAACCTAGCTTGCGAAATAGAAGATAAGTTCACTAGATTATCTAATAAGGTACGCATAAACACATTTGATCTGCAAGAATTTATTGTCTCAGCGAGAGCAATTCAGTTAGTAGATAGCTTTTTCTTAAACTTACTAAAGAATGAATATGGTACGAATGAAATAAATACAGTATTCACGCCAAGAGATCTCGCTGAAAATCTTGAAGTGTGGTTCTATGATTTTACAAAAATATGGAGAACACGCAATAAAGAAAGTGAATTATATAGAATTCGCGATATTATATCCTACACTTGTAAATATTTAAGAAGTATACACCTTCTTGCTTGTTAACAAATTCCATTTTCAATATAGAACGATAAATAATTTTATCTTATTATGAAAAATTCAAATTAAAAGGTAGAGACTAAAAAAAGTCTCTACCTTTTAATCTTCCATCATAATTTTGATGATTTCCTTGTCTGTTTCTTTCATTCCTTCTTTTGCAAGTTTACCTACATTTGATATAGTAGCTTCAATACCTTTTTTCACAATACCATCGCCACCCTTAAACTGCTGCCCTTCTTTAAACATATGATAGCCTAGAATTCCAGCATCTACAGCTGTAGCAATTTTAGCCGCGCATGATGCTTTGGCACCATCACAAATTATTCCAGAAACTATTGATAATGCATTAACAATTGTATGAGAAATATCTCGATACCCTCCTCCATATAAGTAAGTAATGCCTGCTCCACTTCCAGCGCCGGCACAAACAGCGCCACAATAAGCTGAAAGTCTTCCTATACCAGTCTTTTGATGTATTGTAACTAAATTTGAAATAACCAAAGCTCTATAAAGCTTTTCTTTTGAAACCTTTAATTCATTACCATATTCAATGACAGGTAGTGAAGCTGTCATTCCCTGATTACCACTACCAGAAACGATAATGACAGGTAGTTCACATCCATTCATTCTGGCATCTGACCCTGCAGCTGCTTTCGCCTTTGCTCTTATTTTAACATCAGAGCCATATGTTGAAATTAGAACACTTCCTATATTGGCACCATAACTATTTTTTAATCCTTCTTCTGCGATTTTTGAATTATATTCAATCTGTCTACCAATAATATCTTCTATATCTTTTATATCAACAGAATCTGCAAAATCAACAATATCTTTTACGTTTAGTAATTCTTTACCACTAAGACCTTCTTCTTTTGATGATGTTGATTCTTTGTGATAAAGTATCTCACCATTCTTTTCAATTAAAATAATATTGGTATGATAGTTTACAATTCTTACTTTTACATATGTTTCTTTATAAAATACAGTTATCTGTATATCAAATATAAATGGCGTATCTACAAGTTTAACTTCTATAGGAAAAGTAGATAAGTATTCTTTAATTTTTTCTTTATCTTCATTAGATACATCTGAAATAACTTCTAGCTTTCTTTCAGGGTTGCCTGCTATAATACCAGCTGCTGCTGCAGCAGCAATTCCTTTTAAATGACCTGTATTTGGAACTATAACACTTTTAACATTTTTAATAATGTTGCCGCTCACTTCTACAATAGTTCTATCAGGCGTATGACCTAATACATCTTTAGCTTTTGCCGATGCATATGCAATTGAAATTGGTTCAGTACATCCCATTGCAGGTACCATCTCTTCTTTTAAAATCTGTAAATAAGTTTTATAAATCAAATCACTATTTTTCATTTTGTTACTCTCCTTGTATAATTTGATTCGTTTGGGTCTTGATATAAATGATTGTAGTTGTTTAGGCCATACTTGGACCTTAGAAATTCTTAGCAAAGTCTACTAAAATTTCTTTATATTTTATAACAGAACTTATCAAAACATATTCGCCGTCACCATGCCATTTCTCTCCACAAGGTCCAAATTCTACAGCAGGTATATTGTATTTTGAGAAAAACCTTGTATCTGATGAACCGTGTTGCCCAAATAATTTGCATTGGGATTTTGTGTGTTTTAAGGTGATTTCTCTTAATAATAAAACTGATCTGTCATTTATATCAGTTTTTACAGGGTCCCCCGTTGCATGTATTAGTATATTACAATCTACCACTTTTTTTATTTGATTAACAATTTCTTCTGCAGATTGTGTAGGAAGGAATCTTATGTCCAGGCTCATCTTGCAATAGTCGGGTACTTTATTATAAACTTCGCCACCTGATATTTTAGCTAAATTTATGGAGGGGCCTTCATATAGTTCAGTACTTTCTTTTGTAAAAGGAAGATTTCTTATTTTATTAAATGATTCATAGGCACTGGATATAGCATTAATACCTTGCCACGGTCTACTTCCATGAGCCGAAACACCGTGAAATTCTAGATCTAATTGAAGAATTCCTTTTGCTTGAACTCCAATGTTTAATTGAGTAGGCTCGCCACATAAAATGAAATCTCCTAAGAACTTATTTGTAGATAAGAATTTCGAACAATTCTCGCCACCGGTTTCTTCATCTGTAACTAGCTGAAGCATTACCCGGCAAGAAGGGCCCTCATCCCTTAATTCTGACATAGCAATCATCATAGCACATACTCCTGCCTTCATATCAGAAGAACCTCTTCCAAACAGTTTATCACCTTCTATATACGGAGAAAATTGCTCTTCTTCACCTGAAACTACATCCAAATGACCGTTGAATACTAAAGTTTTATCTCCACTTCCAATTGAAGAAGTTAGAAATTTGCACCCATTATTTTCAAATATTTTACATGGTAAATTGTTTTCTAAAAGCCATTCCTTGCAGTATATTAAAAGTTCATTTGATTTTTCTATAGTACAGCTATTATACCTAATTAGGTTTTTTAATAAATCTATTTCCTTCATTATGCTACCTCCTCGTTTGTAATGTATATTTATGGACGGTACCTGAGGCTTTGGCAATGAAAATTCTTTAAATACCTATATCTTGCTATTTACATAGTTTGTGTTTTATTGATTTTATTAGAATCTAAATGCTTCATTATAAAATATAATGGAACACCAATAAGTAATGCACCAAGTCCCCAAATTATTTGTATTTTTGTTGCTTTGCTTAACAGCCAAATACTAGCTAGCACCGAAAGTGTAGGCAATACTGGTCCAAAAGGAACTCTAAAAGTACTCTTTAAGTCAGGTCTCTTTTTTCTAAGTACTGTTACAGCAAGACAAGTGGGAATATATTGAGCAAATCTTGATACAACACTTATTGCAGCTAATTGAGTGAAACTACCAGTTAGTGCAATTAAAGATGCAAGAACAACTGTAATAATAATTGCTATATAGGGAGTTCCAAATCTACTATTTTTAGCAATAATATTAGGCATTAATCCGTTTTCGGCAAGGGCAACCCCAGATCGTGGGGTAATAAAGGAGGCTGCAATATTTATTCCTCCAATAGATATAAGTGTTCCTGCAGTTACTAATGTTCCACCAAAAGATCCTAGAAATGTTTTTGCTGAATCTGCGACTGGAGTAACACTCTTAGCTAAATTAGGTCCTAAAGTTCCGATAGCAACAGCCTGAGTCATTATGTAAATTACTGATGCAAGACACATAGTAATAATTATGGCAATTGGTATGTTTTTTTGGGGATTTTCCATATCCTCAGCTGCAACAGCAATAGATTCAAACCCTGTAAAAGCATAAAATATTAATATTGCTGCAGCACCAAAGGTTGACCCAGAAGCTCCGTGTGGAAATATAGGAGTAAAATTTGATCCTTTAATAAAAAATATTCCAATAGCTGCAAAAAGTATTAATGGAATAAGCTTGCCAACAGTAATGATATTATTCATATACTTTGCAATTTGAACACCTAAAATGTTTATAATTCCGAGACCTACTAAAATGCTAACGGCAACAATATTTTTTGTGGCTCCAACTGCCGCTTGTGGCCAAATAGCTGATAAAGCGGTAGCAAATGCAACTGCCATAGTTGCCCAAGCAATTATACTTATAGCCCATTTCATAATTCCAACTTCAAAACCTACAAAATTTCCAAAGGCCTCTTTAGCATAAATGTAGGGACCTCCATTTTTTTCAAACATACCAGCTGTCTCTGCGAAACATAAAGCCATGGATAAAACTAGAAACATATCAAATACATATGCCCACAAACTTCCTGGACCCATTATTTTCATAGCCTTGCCTGGCAATAAGAATATTCCAGATCCTATAACCCCATTAATTCCAAGAAGAACAATACTGAAAAGACCAAATTTTTTCTTGTCATTCATTTTTTATAGCCTCCCTTTCTTTGATTCTTTTACTAATTCCTTAAATATGTTAAGCATTGCTTGTGAACTTTTCATCATCATTTCAGGATGCCATTGTACGCCTAACACAAAGGGAGCTTGGTCACCTTCTATAGCTTCAATTACACCATCTTTTGAAGTGCCAGTAACCTTAAATCCATGTCCAACGTTCTTTAAGCATTGATGATGAAAACTATTGGTTAATACTTTATCACCTAAAATATTAACTAAAATAGAATCTTCCTTAATATAAACAGAATGCGTTGGTACATCTCGTTTTGAACTCTGCATATGCTTTATATAACATCCATCTAGCTCAGATAAGTCTTGGTAAATAGTCCCGCCATAAAGCACATTTAATATTTGTATGCCTTTACAAATTCCAAGTACTGATTTACCATTATCAATAGCATATTTTACAGCCTTTAAATAAAATTCATCTACCTTTGGATAAATAAAACCAGATTTTTGAGATGGTTCCTCTCCATATTCTATAGGATTAACATCATACCCACCAGAAATAATTATCCCATCACTCAAATCTATTTGGGTTCTAATAACATCCTCATCACTATTAACAGGTATAATAAGAGGTACTCCGCCAGCTAAAAGTACAGATTCAATATAGTCATTGTTTACATAGGATTTCTCTATGCCTGGGAACATGCCGTTTTCCATAATGAGTAAATTTCCGAGTATTCCAATAATAGGTTTTTTCATTAAACTCACCTCCATTCTATAAAACTATACTAGCAAGTTCTATGCCACACATAAGTAAAACATTAATTATTATTTATTTTAATGTACCTTGTAGTTAAATTCACCATTTTTATAAAAAAAAATTGAATTGTAATTCATTTTCTATATAGATATTAAGTTTAGGGATGTTTTATAGGATTAATAGGTTATATAGTTAACCTATTAATCACCCAATTTAAAAAAGTATTCCCTTTTATTGTTATTTTACTACCCGTTCTGCCTCTGCTTGAAGATATTATTGCTAATTTATTCAAAATACTCATAATCCTTCTTACTTCTGCTTCACTTAAAATTATATTTTTTAATTTTAAGCTTTCTTCAATGCTACATCTTCCAACTCCTAAATTTAAACTATTTTGTTTTTTTATAATTTTTAGAACTTCTATAGCATTTAGAAGACTATTTTTACTTTCAAGAAATGAAAGCTCTTTGCTAAAATCTAAGCCATAATTAACTATGTAATAGGGCAAATTTTCTGTTTTTACTACTGAATCGCTCATTAGTGCAATATATGAAGCTACATTTTGTATTTCCCTTATATTACCTGGCCAAGGATAGCTTAAAAATATATTTGTTACTTCATCTGAAAGTTGTATGTTTTTTTCTTCTCCAATGAAATAATTTATTAAAGCTATTATGTCTTCTTTTCTGTCTCTAACTGGAGGGATATTAATAGGGAGAACATTAATTCTATAGAAGAGATCTTCCCTAAATTTCCCTTGCTCTATTAACTTAATTAAATTCTTGTTAGTTGCAGCAATAACTCTTATATTAATATTTATTATCTTTTGAGAACCAATTCTCATAATTTGTCTTTCTTGAAGCACTCTAAGTAATCTTGCCTGAAGTGAAAGGGGCATGTCGCCAATCTCATCTAAAAAGATGGTGCCATTATTTGCTTGTTCAAATAAACCTGCTTTCCCATTCTTCAGTGCTCCGGTAAAAGAACCAGCGTCATATCCAAACAGTTCACTTTCAAGCAAGCTTTCTGGAACGGCAGCACAGTTAATAGCAACAAATGGTCTATTCTTTCTATGAGACGAACTATGGATTGATTGAACAAAGAGTTCCTTTCCTGTTCCGCTCTCCCCAGTAACAAGTACTGTCAAGTCTGAGCCTGCAATCTTAGTACCCAAAGTAATGCATTCCAGCATAACGCTTGAATTTGTTTTAATGCAATTAAAATCATATCTAGCTATTAGACCTTTGGTTTTTAACTTATCAGACAAATTTTCTTCTAGTTGCTTTAAGTACGTAACTTCATTTACATTAATATAGCAGGCTTTCTTCTCTCCATAATAATCAATGATCTCCTTATTTATAACTAAAAACTTATCTTTAAACTCCACTAATTCATTCTTCACAAGTTCTTTTTTAAGAATATCTGCTAAGTTTTCATCTAAAATATCTCTCATATTACAATTTATATGATTGCCTCTAAGATTAAATATTTTTTCAAAGGCTTTATTATAAAAAACAATTATATTTTCTGTATCTATGAGAAGGATTCCTTCTCTAGACATATTTATAACGGTGTCTAGTTCTTTATTCTTTACAGAGAGTTCCCTATACTTTTCATTAATGCCGCTGTCTAAATTTACAATTTCCTTAGAATACTTGAATAGTCTAGTATTTATCAGCTTGCTATTTAGCTTTAATTTATAAATTATATTAATAAATATAGATACATCAATGCATCTATTACCAATATCTATAATTTTTTCAATGTATTCTGGTACCCTATGAGATTCCCCTGGTGTTATTGCACATTTAATATCTTCATAATTTTTTGCTTTATCAAAAGGTATTAAATGGATATTATTTACACCTATTCTATAAAGTAATGATACTGTTTCTAATGTTGTTTCTTTATTATCATTAACCACAAGAACATTTCTTCCCTTTTGAATGTTAAATATTTTATATACCTCATTTTCCTTAATAGTTCTAGCAATAACTATTATGTTTTCTCTATTTTTAACATATTTCTCTATTTCTAATGCCTTCTCATGCAACATAACTAATACAACATCGTCAGTTATTTCATCCTTATTTATTAATTCATCTAAAAAATAGCTATTTATTATAACGAAATCCTTATATATTTCTTCAATATTTTTTTTTAGAAATATTGCAACTTGAGAATTAGTGTTTGTAACAATTCCTATAGATTTCAATGTTTTCACCCCCGCTTATTTATTATATTTTGCGCAACATTTTTATATTTGTCAATTGCTTAAGTATATCATGTAATAAAATTAAGAGGTGTCATAATGAATGATATAGAGTTACTAAACAAATTAATAATTTTATTGTTTTATTGTTTTATTATCCTAACTAAGAATAAGATATTTTAAAATGGGCATATTTGAAATAAAAAGAACTTTATAAAAAAATTTATGCACCCATAATAAATTAATTATTTTAGTAGGAGGATAACAATGAAGCAGATATTTATAAGGATTAAAAAAGGCGATAATTTTTACAATAAAGATATGATGGACTCAACTTGCGTCGAAAGAATGGATTGGTATAACACATTAAGCAAAGGACAAATAATGAGTGTATTAGAGGAATTTGTAACTAATAACATCACAAAAGAAAATAATTTTCATTAATCTATAAATATAAAGGCTGACACCGTAAAAATGATGTCAGCCTTTATATGTCATTTTTAATTTACAACATTAATTGGTTTTCCCTTTATAAATGATTCTATATTACCCGCCATGAGTTCAATCAATCTTTGCCTAGACTCAAAACGTCTCCACCCTATATGTGGAGTTAAAATTACATTTTCCATATCAAACAAGGGATTATTAATTTCTGGTGGCTCAGGGTCCTGAACATCTAGCGCAGCTCCTGCAATATCACCATTTTGCAGAGATTTTATTAAATCAGTTTCTTTTATTATTGATCCCCTTGATGTGTTTATTATAAAGGCCGAAGACTTCATTAACTTAAGCCTATCCTTATTAATTAGGTGTAATGTATCTTTTGTTAAAGGGCAGTTAATCGATACAAAATCACTCTGTTTGAGCAATTCTTCAAGTGAAGCAAAGTGTACATTTGGATTCTCCCATGATTGCTCTGATCGACTATATATAATAATATTCATCCCTATTGCTAAGGCAATTTTTATAACCTCACGTCCAATAGCACCATATCCACCGATGACTCCAAGTGTTTTGTTTTGAAGTTCAAAATGTGGCAACTGTAAATGTTTATTAAAATTATCGAAGTTTTTTTCTTTGAGCATAATTTGTTGTTGTATTAATGAAGAACTAAAATTTAATATGTAGGTAATTACTAGATTTGCAACTGCTTGTGTGCTATAGCTTGGAACATTGCAAACTGTAATACCTTTTTTTCTTGCGCAAGCAATATCAATATTGTTATAGCCTGTCCCAGCTTCGCATATAAGTTTAACAGAGGACGGGAACTCTGATATTAATTTACCACTCAAAGGTAATTCCTTCGTAATTATAATAGTTTGGCCTTTAACTCGCTCTAAAATTTTTTCATTTATATTTTCATCATATTTTGTGAAAGTGCTCAGTTTAGTTATCGACGAAAAATCTAGTTTATTGTCAAAGTTAAGTTTTGCTAAATTTAAAAATACTGTGTTTACCATATATATGCCTCCTAGAGTATAAATTTTTATAACTAATACTACTACTGTTTGCCTTAAAAATAAAGTATTTATACAAAATGACCTATTTAAAATAGGATTTTCAAAGAAAATCCTATACATGCCTTCTCAGATGTTTTAATGCGTTTTTTTCTATCATAGCTACTTGCTCTTTTGATATGCCTACTTCACTCGCCGCTTCCATTTGAGTTTTTCCATTAACAAACCTTAAATTTACAATTAATTTTTCCCTAGCATTTAATTTTTTCATTGATTCTCTAATTGATATGTTATTTGGAAAACTATCCTCTAAGTTTTTGTTGTCTTGTTTTTTATTCATTTCGCAAATTTCATCCACGTCCTGATAATAAATTGGTTCAATTAACGATATAGGCTCTTGAATAGTATCTAAAGCTAATACTATGTCCTCACTAGTTAATTCAAGTTCCTTGGCTATTTTAGATATAGTAGGCTCTATATTGTCTTGTTTCGCTAATCTGTCTCTAACTTGTAATACCTTATATGCAATATCTTTTAAATATTCGCTTAATCTTATTGAATTATTATGGTTTAAATACCTTCTTATTTCTTCGATTATCATTGAAACTGCATATATTGAAAACCTAGCGTCTCGGCTTAGATCGTAATTATCAATCGACTTCATTAAACCAATACAACCTACATGAAATAATTTTTCTACCTTTTCACCTCTGTTGCTAAAATGCTTTATCACACTTAACACTAATTTAAGATTTCCTTCAATAAATTTCTCTCTACATTCATATTCTCCATTTTGTATCCTAAATAGTAACTCCTGCATTTGTTTTTCATCTAATACCGGTAATTTTGAAATATTTACCCCACATATTTCTACTTGATTAAAGATCATAAGGTCACCATTCCTTTCAGAGTATTTGACTTAAATTATGTCCTTATGATGTATTATTATACTAAAGACAACCTATAAATATTTTATTTTGTTTTATATCAAATAAAATGAACCACTATCAGATTATTGATAATGGCTCACTATATTATATTTTCTTAATTAATCCACGTATTTTTCAAGTGTTAACCTTACAGAACCTGTACTTTTTATCATTTCATTGAAATAGTTTTCTACTTTTTCTCCAAGTCCTACATTATATAGATTAACCCCAAATATTTCTTCATTAGAAAGTATAAGTTTTAATTTATTACCTACTTTTTCCGACCTATTTAACTTAATGTCTGAAACATAAGTTTTAAGTGTAGTTAATAATGGATCTGGGCTCAACTCCATTTTCTCACCATTATCGTCTATTGCCATCAAATACCTGCACCAGCCAGCAATAGCAAGAGGAATATATTTAAGATTTTTGGGTTCTAAATCTTCTCTTTGCATATAAGACTTAATTGTTTCGCCAAATCTTATTCCAATTTTTTGAGAAGTATCTGATACTATCCTTTGTGGAGTATCTGGTATATATGGATTGGGAAGTCTTACCTCAATTACTTCTTTAATGAAATCTTTTGGATTAAATATTTTAGGATCAACAACCACTGGCATCCCTTCAATATATCCAATATTCTCCACTAGCTTCTTTAAAGCTGGATCTTTCATTTCATCTGCAATAAGATTAAATCCAAGTAAACATCCGAAAATCGCAAGCGTTGTATGAAGTGGATTTAAGCAAGTACACACCTTCATTTTTTCTACCCTTTCCACAGTTTCTCTATCAGTGAAAAATACACCAGCCTTTTCAAGTGGCATCCGTCCATTTGGAAAACTATCTTCTAATACAAGATATTGTGGTCCTTCTGCATTAACGAAAGGTGCAATATAAGTATTACCTTTTGTAATAACTATATCGGTACTATCGAACCCAGATAAATTCAATGTTTTTTTAACACTATCCGAGGGCCTTGGTGTAATTTTGTCTATCATGCTCCATGGAAATGATACTTTATCTGGATTATTGATATACTTTAGAAAGTTTTTCTCAACCAAACCATTGTTAGCCCATTTTTCTACAATTGTATTTATTGCTTTATAGAGTTTTTCACCATTATGTGAACAGTTATCCATACTTACAAGTGCAATAGGCAATTCGCCACTTTTATACCTTTCATGCATGAGAGATGCAACTTTAGCTATAACGCTCCTCGGATGTTTTAGTCCATCTTCTACATCTTTATCTGAAATGTTTTTTAAACTATACCCTTTTTCTGTTATAGTGAAACTTACCATACTTAAAGATGGTTTTTTGAATATTTTTTGTAGACGTTCCCATTCATCTTCCCTTGAATAATCACACCCTAAACTTTCACCTATACTTCCAATGACTTTTTTATCTAAACTTCCATCCGGTTTCATAGTTACAAGTAAACTTAGATTATCATAAGGAGTATAAATTTTATCTATAATTTCATAATCATATCCCTCAACTGCAACAATACCCGTATCTGCAATTCCATTATTTAATAACGTTTGTTGCAAAGTTGCAATAAATCCACGAAATATGTTTCCTGCTCCAAAATGCACCCATGTAGGATTTTCTGTTGTTAAATCTGACATCTTATCACAATCAAATTTGGGAAGTTCTATTCCTGCTTTTTTCCATAATTCATCTTTTTTTATATTTAACTTACTTAACTCTAATTTTTCCATTTCTATTATCATCCTCTCTATTCGTTAATTTTTTTTCAACGATATTGCATAGTCGCCAATTGTTTAATCCGACTATATATTTAAATACCACTATTATTACTATCCTATATTCAACCCATTATAGATATCGTTTACACGTTAATTTAAAAAATAATTCTACTTTTACAACAAGTAAATTTAATAAGGTTTTCTTTCCATTTCATTAGCAATCGTCACACTACCATTCTAATATACTTGTATGTCAGTTGTGTTATATTTAATATTATATCATATTTTTTTATAAATTCAATGTATATTTTCTTTTATTCGAATAATAATTTTCCCATTTTTAAAATATATAACACTTATTAAATGTTGTTATAATTTTTTATATAAGAGTTAACAAAAATAACGCCATATAAATATCACTTCTTTTAAGTTAATATTTATATGACGTTTTTAACTAGATGTCAGTTATAACTTACATTTAGTCTTATATTTTTGAGTCTTTTATAACTTCCTTAAGTACCTTCGAAGATTCCAAAAGCTCTTTATTCTCTTCCTCACTAAGTCTAACCTCTAATATTTTTTTTACTCCCTCTCTACCTACAACTGTTGGCACTCCCATATAAATGTCATCAATTCCGTATTCACCTTTTAATAGAGATGATACCGTAAGAATAGAATTCTCATTACTTAATATTGCTTCAACTATCCTTTTAATAGCTAGGGCAACAGCATAATAAGTTGCACCCTTCTTTTGGATAATAGTATAAGCCGCTTCCTTTACTTCCTTATATATATTATACTTCAGCTCTCCATCACATTTATTAGGACATGTAGAACAAAACTCATCAACATCCATACCTGCAATACTAGTTATACTCCATGCTGCAATTTCCGAATCCCCATGTTCACCCATTATGTAGGTATGAATATTTCTTGCATCAATTTCAAAATGCTTACTAAGCAAGTATTTAAATCTTGATGTGTCAAGTACAGTACCAGAACCAATTACTCTATTACTTGGAAAACCTGATAACTTATAAGTTATATAAGTCAATATATCAACAGGGTTTGACACTACTAATAATATAGAATTTGGGCTAAATTTTACAACTTCCGGGACTATGCTTTGAAATATTTTTAAATTTTTAGAAATACAATCAAGCCTTGTTTCACCTGGCTTTTGACCAACCCCCGCTGTAATAATTACTATATCTGAATCTTTTGTATCCGAATATTCTCCTGAAGTTATCTCTATTGGCCTTACGAAGGAAACACCATGCGATAAATCCATTGCCTCGCCCTCAGCTTTATTCTTATTTATATCTACAATTACAATTTCAGTTGCAAGTCCTCCATTCATTAGAGCAAATGCAGTAGTTGACCCTACAAATCCAGCTCCAATAATGGATATTTTATTTCCTTTTGTTCTCATAAAAAGACTCCCTTTCTTTATTAACATTATATACTAATTAATAATAAATATCAACTACGCTTTGCTTAATGTATTTTTATCCACTATATGGTTAATTTTTATTAACAAATTAAAATTATAGTTTTCTTTAAAAATAATATCCTCACAACCATATATACGTATATTATATTCATCTAGTATTTCCTTTAAATGATCATTAAATACATTTCCTGTAATGTTAATATTTTTTATATTACATAATAATAATGGTGTTTTATAAATATTGTTGTTCGAAATATAATTAAATTCATTATTTTTTATAACTATATTGTTACTTATCATTTTATTAGGATTATATATCTCTAGCCCACCAAATAATTGTGAGTTTTGAATTATTATATTAGTGCAATTTTGAACTATATAGACTTCACCACTACAATCAAAATGACAAGAATCAATTATAATCTTATAACAACCAACATTATTTGAGGACACATTACATATTAAATGTACCTTTCTACCTTTTGCATTATACCCAGACTCTTTTTCTATAACATTTAGTGCTAAGCAATTAATCATTTTTGCATTAAATATATTGCTGTCCTTTATTGCACTAAGCCTAAATGAATGTTTTTTACTATTTCTTGATAAACAACTATCTAGTGTTACATTATCAATTATTAAATTTTCATTGTTAATGGAAGATGAAACAATGGCGTAAGCTGTTTGTGGTGCATTTGTAACTATAATGTTTTCTAAAGTTATGTTTTTGGCATTACATACAGCTACTCCATTTATATAGGTAGAACTAGAAATTTTCTCTGCACAATAAATACTTAAATCTTTGATAACAATACTTTGCGCAGGAATTATCTTACCTATATACTTTCCAAGTAATGGATAGCTTAAATTAGGCGTTAACCCATATACATTTAATACAGCCCCAAAAACACCCATAAAATCTGTAGTTCTCTTAATTATTGAGTTGTTACCATCAACAATTAAATTTTTGCCGTATAACACAATCTCTTTATTACATAGATAAACTTTTTCATTTTCAAACTTTAATCTATCTATATTATTATCAAAACAATATTTTATTGCACTTTGAATAGCTAACGTATCATCTATTATTCCATTTCCTATAGCTCCAAATTCATAAACATTTAATTCTATCAATTTACCACCTCTAGAGATAATTAGTTGTTGTAGCCTTCATAGTATAAAAATTTTACATTAACTATTTAGTACTCCCTATGCTCTTCATAATAATTAACGCTGTATCCTCTATAGCTCTTTTAGTAACATCGATAGTTAAACACCTTGTCTTTTTCATTATTTTTTCAGCAAAATCTAATTCATCTAGTATTCTTGCGTCATTAGAATATTGAAAACTAGAATTAAGTCCACTAAATTTATCCATTCTATGTTTCCTAATTTCAATAAGCTCAAAAGGATTTATTGTAAGACCTATAATCTTTCTTCCTGGAATATTATACAATTCTTCTGGAACAGGGACTTCAGGCACTAAAGGTATATTTATAGCCTTTACTCCCTTATTAGCTAAATACATACATAATGGGGTCTTTGAAGTTCTTGAAACCCCAATGAGAACTACATCCGCAAGCTTTATTCCATTATAATCGCGACTATCATCAAACTGAATAGCAAATTCCATAGCTTCTATTCTTTTATAATATTCCTTATCCATATTCCATATTGCCCCGGGAATATATTCTGGCTGTTTGTTTAATAACTTGGATGCAAGACCTATAACTGGTCCTAAAATATTTGATATGAATACCCCTTTTTCTACACATCTTTGGACTAGGAATTCCTTCACATCTACCATAATAATAGTTGAAATTATCATTGCTTTAGAATTATCTTCTATTTTACTAATAAATTTATTAACATCTTCAGCTGTCTTAATATATGGTACTCTTTTTATTATAATACTACTTGGAAACTGACTTTCTACTGATTTTGCTACAAGTTCTGCTGTTTCTCCTATAGAATCCGATACCGCATATATTGTTAACACCTTAACATCATCTACCTTCCTAATTTAGGTATTCCTCTTAGACTATCATTATGATAATTATATTAAATTATCCTTCCTTAATAGATCATATAATGTTGGTTTTAAATTAAATGAAGTCATTAACTCATTTACTTCGGACAAAGCCTTTTCTTTTATCTCTAAAGGTATATTAGCTTTTGTTGCTCTAATTAATATGTTTTTGGGAGACTGGTCTATATCTATAAATTCTAAAAGTTGTGTTTTGTATCCGGAGCATTCAAGAAGATTTGCACGCGCTGCGTCTGTCATAAGTGCGGAAACTCTTTCCTTTACTATTCCATACTTTGTTAGTATAGCTAATGATTCCGTTTTAATTTGACTATTAAATTCATGTTGGCAGCAAGGAACAGAAAAGATCATTTCACTATTCCACTTTATTGCATTGTACAAAGCATAATCAGTAGCAGTATCACATGCATGTAATGTAATTACCATATCAACCTTATTTTCATATTTAAAGCCATTTATATCTCCTAGCTCGAACCTCAAATTTTCATAATTATATCTTTTTGCTATCTCGTTACATTTTCCGATTACATCCTCTTTAAGATCAAGTCCTATCATTTTCACATTAATTTTCTTAATTTCAACAAAGTAATAATATAATACAAATGTTAAATAAGACTTGCCGCATCCAAAATCTATTATAGTAAGTTCCTTATAATCGTTATTTTTAATTTCATCATCAATAACTTCAACAAATCTATTTATTTGCTTATATTTATCATATTTTGAATTAACAACCTTGCCCTCTTTTGTGAAAATCCCTAAATCTATAAGAGGCTTTATTATCATACCCTCTTTAAGAATATAATTTTTTTCTTTATTATGACCCTTGCTTGTAAGCTTTTCATTGTCACTCATTTTGTGTCCCAAATGAACCTTACCTTTTTTAGATATTTTCAAATCAAAGGTTGTAGTACCAGCCCAAGCATCAAGTTGTTTATATTTCCCTTGTACATATTCCAAAAGCTTTTCCTCTAAAATATCAACGTTAATATTTTCATGAAAAACTTGTTTATCAGTCGTTTTTTCTATTTGGTAATATTGTTTTTCATCATCTTCCTTCAATACAAATGTTATTTTATTATATTCTACATCCTTATTAATTTTATTGCTAATAACTACCTTTATAATATCTTGTTTAACTATTTCATCAATTGCTTTCTTTAAGTCTTCCATCTTAAGCACTCCTAGTAATTTATTTTAACTAATTCTCTATCTAATAACATTATTATATACCAAGTTAATTAATACTAACACTTTAAATACCCTATTTCTATTAAATAAAATTAAGGTACAGCTTCTAATAAAAGCTGTACCTTAATTTTGCAATAAACATTTACTCAGTAATTTCTTTTTTATTCATGACATCCTTGTTCTTTTTTAATTCTACGATCCATACTTTAACGCTTTCAAATAATATTATTGCAAGCATAATAACTAATATAGTTGACATAACCGCAAGTACTATTTTATTTTGTGGAATATAATTATTGAATATATTTTCTATAGCTGCTGTAAATGTAGTAACCGATATAAATATCAGTGGCAAAACTGTAATCAACATATACTTTTGTTTACCATTTTTAATTAAAAATGTAGTACCAATTGCAAATGCTATTGCTGCAAGTGTCTGGTTTGCAACACCAAATAATGGCCAAATGGTTGATACATTTCCTGTATAAAGAAGATATCCCCATGAAAATGACATTAAAGCACTAAATAATATTATATTACCCCAAGAATTCTTTTTAGCAAACGGTTTATATATCGAAGCTGCTAAATCTTGTAATAAGTATCTTCCTATTCTAGTTCCAGCATCTATTGTTGTTAATATAAATAATGCCTCGAACATAATGCAGAAATGATACCAATAAGCCATTAATTTAGTTAATCCTGGAATTTTATAAAATACATATGACATACCTACTGCAAGTGATACCGATCCACCTGGTCTTCCTGCTAACTGCTCTCCAACCATTCCTGAGAGCATTGGAAGTTCCTTTGGTATCATGTTAAGTTTATCAAATACTGCTGGTAGTGAATTTATTGCAAAATAATCTGCTGTTGGAAGTACTGAAGCTGCAATTAAAGCCATTAAAGCTATAAACGCTTCTATTAGCATGCACCCATATCCTATTGGAAGTATATCTTTCTCATTTTTTATAAGCTTCGGCGTAGTTCCTGAGCTAATTAGTGCATGAAATCCCGATAAAGCACCGCAAGCTATTGTTATAAACAGGAATGGGAATACTTTTCCTGGAATAATTGGACCACCACCATGAACATATTGAGTTATTGCTGGCATTTGGAGTACTGGTCTTACTATAATTATTCCGAGTGCAAGTGCACCTATAACTCCAAGTTTCATATAAGTACTTAAATAATCCCTAGGTAACAATAAAAGCCAAACCGGAAGTGCCGCTGCAAAGAAACCGTATACAGCAAGTATAATAGACATTTGTTTAGCATCAAAAGTTAAAAATTGTCCAAATGCTGTATGTTGAATAAATGGTCCTCCAATAACCCCTACCATAATAAGAACCATTCCAATTACAGTAGCCTCTGCTATTTTTCCTGGTCTTATATATTTCATATAAATTCCTATGAACATAGCTACTGGTATTGTGAACCCAACTGTAAATGTACCCCATGGGCTATTGAACAATGAATTAACAACTGGAATACCAAGACCTGCCATTGTTATTATAAGTATAAATAGAACTGCAATAGATGTAACCAAACCCATTTTCTTACCAAAGTAAATTTTAGCAAGCTGAGCTATTGATTGACCATCATGTCTAACAGATGCAAATAATACCACCATATCATGAACACCACCGCCAACTACTGCGCCGATCAATATCCATAGAGTTCCCGGTAAGTATCCAAACTGTGCTGCAAGAACTGGTCCGATAAGTGGTCCTGCACCTGCAATAGCTGCAAAATGATGTCCTAGCAACACCCATTTATTGGTTGGTATAAAATCTCTGCCATCATTATGTACCTCCGATGGCACTTTATTTTTTTCATTCAGAACCAAAACCTTAGCGGCTATAAAAGCACCATAGGTTCTGTAAGCAATAATAAGAACAAGAGCGGCAACGATTACTAATACAATAGAATTCATAACACTTACTCCTCTCAAAATATATTTATAAATCAAATAATTAATGTAACTATATTATATTGCTACGCTTATTCACCGTAAATATATTTGCGGTGAAGTGTAACATTTAATGGTCTAAGTGTACAATAGTTACTTTGAATAGTATTCATAAAATCGTTATCATTTAATTTGTATTTTATTTTTTTTCAGCTATAATTTAATTATAAGATAAAATAAGGATGTGAATTTATATATTATATTTACAACTAATGGAGGGAATGTCACTTGTTGCTCTAACAGCATATATATTCAGCCATTCGAACACATTTAAGAACTTAATTAAAGATAGTATAAATCTTAAAGATAAAATAATTATGATAATGTTTTTTAGCATATTATCAATACTTGGGACCTATATTGGTGTTGATATTCAGCCTCACGCTATTGCAAATACTAGGCCTATTGGAGCTATTGTCGCCGGAATGATGGGCGGACCTATTGTTGGAATTATTGTTGGAACTATTGCAGGAATACATCGTTATACTTTAGGTGGCTTTACAGCGGCTGCATGCTCAGTTGCAACTATTATCGAGGGCCTTACAGGTGGACTTATTAGACTATATTTAAAGGATAAAAATTTTAGCATTAAGACAGCATTTATTGGTGGCTTTATTGCTGAAACATTTCAGATGTTATTAATACTATTAATAGCAAAACCTTTTTATCAAAGTCTCGCCTTAGAAAAAGTAATAGCATTCCCTATGATATTAGTAAATTCTCTTGGTGTTGCAATCTTTTTGGACATAATAAACAGAATAAAAATCGAAAATGCAAGAGCCGGAGCAATACAAGCACAGAGAGTACTTGCGATTTCTAAACAGACTCTATTTTACATGAGATTAGGCTTAAGTAAAAACACCGCAGATAAAATAGTAAAAATAATATATAAAATTGGTATTGTGAAAGGTGTATTTATAGCTGATAAAAAGACACTTCTCTCTTACTGTGGAGAGTCTTTATCCGAAATTTTGTTATCGCATAATTTAGGTTCTGTATTTTCGCAAAATAGCTCTAAAGTTATTAAATTTAAGGATAAATTTAAAGATGAGGTATTTTACTGTGTTCCACTAATGATAAATGAAAATAAATTTGAAGGTATACTAGGATTAAAAGTGAAAAGTGAAAAGGATTTAGACTCTTATTTTATCGAATTCTGCCAAGAACTAGGAAGCCTACTTTCTATGCAAATTGAACTTTACACGTTAAATAAATTAGCAGAAGGTGTCCAAGCGGCTGAGCTTAAATCACTAAGAGCTCAAATACATCCACATTTTTTCTTTAATGCGCTAAATACTATATCCTGCTTTTGTAGAACAGATCCAATGAAAGCAAAAGATTTAATTCTAGACTTATCAAACTATTTTAGGAAAACTCTAAAAAGGGATGATGATTTTGTAACATTAAATGAAGAAATTGAATTAATTAAGTCATACGTTCACATAGAACAAGCAAGGTTCGGACCAAGACTTAAGGTGTATTTTAACATCCCTCTAGAAATATTAAATTTTAAAATACCTGTATTCTTACTTCAGCCCCTAGTAGAAAACTCAATAAAGCATGGAATTCATGGTAAAAAAGATGGGGGCTCTGTTTTTATAAATGCTGAAGATACATCTAACGATATTATATTTGAAGTAACCGATACTGGTGTCGGAATGAATCCCCAAAAGTATAAAGAAGTAATAACAAAATGGCCTGGTATTGGTCTTAAAAATGTAAACGATAGACTTATACTTTTGTATGGCCCACAGTATGGAGTAGATATTAAAAGTGTTTACAATGAAGGAACAAGAATAAAAATAATAATACCAAAGGGGTGATGAAAGTGTACAAAATAAAATGCATTATTGTTGAAGATGAAATGCCCTCAGCATCGGAGCTTGAATATCTTCTTTCCCAGTATAACTTTATTGAGGTTATCGGTATTGCGTATGATAATATTGAGGCAATAGATCTAATAAATGATGTTACCTTTGACGTTGCATTTTTGGACATAAATATTCCCCTTGGCAACGGAATGGAACTTGCAAGACATATAAAGGATGACAATAAAGCAATAGACATTGTATTTGTGACTGCCTACAACATGCATGCCATAGAAGCTTTTGAAATACAGGCATTCGATTATATACTCAAACCCTTTGATGAAGATCGCATCGCAACAACTATTAATCATTTAAAGGAAAAATATATAGCTAATAAACAAGATCAAAATGATGTTGTCAATATAATTAGTGAACTGATCAATAACTTAAATAAAGTTGATATAAATTTAAAAAGAATTCCTTGCGTAGAAAATGGCATTATTAAACTAATAGATGTTAACATGATATATTATTGTTATACAGAAGATGAAAGAACCTATGTTAAGACATATGATAAAAGCTACTTTACAAATTATACTCTTTGCAAAATTGAAGCCAGAACTAATTTTTTCAGAGTTCACAGAAGTTATCTTGTTAATATAGATAAAATCAATGAATTGTACTCATGGTTTCACGGGACTTATAAATTAGTTATTAATGATCTTAAAAAAACTGAAGTCCCTGTAAGTAGAAGCAATGTTCACAAATTAAAGCAACTACTTGGTATATAGAAAAATTTAGTTTATAAATTTTTCTATTCCTACTGCTATTCCATCATCTAAAACATCACATGTTACCTTTTTAGCGTGACTTTTAACCTTTTCACTTGCATTTCCCATAGCAATACCACATCCAACTGACTCTAACATTTCTATATCATTTATACCATCCCCAAATGCATAACTATTTTCTACAGGAATATTTAAATGATTGAGTACTCTCATTATTCCAGATGCTTTTGTTTCCCTACTAGAATAAACTTCAAAAATATTACTTGATATATTATGGTTACAATCAAATTCATTACCCTGTAATGATAGGCAATATTCTTCTGCCTCTTTACTTTTGCATAACATCTCCATTTTATAAATATCAATATCAATATCACTAATATTGTACTCGTTCTTTATATACTTCCTTGATATATGAAAACTATCATAATATGCATATAAATCTTCACATTCACTCTTCATATATGAATATTTTTCACCTTCCAATATATACTCAATATTAAATTTCTCAAAATTATTTATTATTGTTTCTACAACATCTTTCTTAATTTCCTGTTTGTAAATTAATTCTTCTCTAACTACTACTTGTGCACCATTAGTAAACACAAAACCGTCAAAACCAAATTTTAATAATTCTTCACTTATAAACGCATATGGTCTACCAGTTGCAATAAAGATATAATTACCCTCAGCTTGTAATTTTCTAATAGATTTTTCAACTTCCTTCGTGATTTGTGTAATGCCTCTTGTACAATCAATTAATGTACCATCTATATCAAAAAATATTACTTTTTTCATGTTTTAATCTCCTCTTTAGTTCTTATTTAATAAAAAATTTTATGTTCTATCTATATGATAAAACATCAGTTACTACTTGTCCAATATTTAAGCTAAAATAAGTCATGGGATATTTCTTATTTTGAAATATCCCATGACTTTTTTTAAGTTATTTTTATATAAATATAATTAATAAAATTTTCTTTATTTCTTACGAATGTATTTTCTTATGTCGACTGCAACTGCTGATACTATAATTAAACCTTTTATTATTTGTTGCCAATATGGATTAACCCCTATAAATGTTAGTCCGTAATTAATAACACTAAATATAAGTACACCTACTACAATACCCGGCACAGTACCAACACCACCAGCAACTGACCAGCCACCAACAACACAAGCCGCGATTGCATCTAGTTCGTAACCGTTACCATAATTATTTGTAGCTCCACCAGTTCTCGCCGCTTCAAGAACACCAGCTATACCATAAAGTACACCTGCTATTACATATATCCAAAGCAAACATTTTTTTACATTAATACCTGAAACTATCGCAGCTTCTCTATTTCCACCTATAGCATATACATCTTTACCAAGCTTTGTCTTATTTAAAACAACATAGATTACTAATGTAACTATAATTGCTATAATTATTACATATGGAATTCCTAAAAATGATTGTGTTCCAAGTGCAGTAAAATCAGCCCTTAGACCACCTATCGGCTGTGATTTATTTGGAGGAAGATCAAAATAAATTGAGTTTGCTCCATAAACAATAACCATTGTTCCAAGTGTTGCTATAAATGGTGGTACCTCAAACCTCGATACTATAAAACCATTTAAGAGACCAACTATACCTCCAGCTAAAATACCTGCTAAAATAGGAACTACCATTGGCAAATGACCTAAATTCGGATAAAATTTACTTGTATAATCAGCCGCTTGAATCATTGAAGCAGATATAACTGCTGCAAGACCTACCACACGTCCTGCTGAAAGATCAGCTCCAGCTGTTAGAATTGCAAAACAAGCTCCAAGTGCAATTATAACTCTTGTGGAACTTTGAATCAAAATATCCTTAGCAGTGCTAAGTGAAATAAATCGTGGGTCCTTTACAGCAATACCTATTATTAATACTACTAAAACAACATATATAGCATTTTGTTTAAAAAAAGCACCTATATTTTTCTTTTTAGTTATTTCCATTTCCCTTACCCCCCCTGACTATTACATATACTTACTAGCGAGTCCCATTACTGCTTCCTCTGTAGCATCTTTTCCATCGATAATACCCGAAAGATGCCCCTCACACATTACCATTATTCTATCAGACATACCTAAAAGTTCAGGCATTTCAGAAGATATCATTATAATACTTTTACCTTGATTTGCAAGTTCAGTAATAATTGTATAAATCTCGAATTTTGCCCCTACATCAATACCACGTGTTGGTTCATCAAGAATCAATATCTCTGGCACTGTAAGAAGCCACCTTGCTAGTAAAACTTTCTGCTGGTTACCACCAGATAAATTTTGTATAAGTTCTCTAAATGAAGGTGTTTTAATATTTAACTGCTTTATACTCTTATTCGAATCATCCTTACGCAATTTGTCATCTAAAATCTTCACTTTACTCAAATATTTTGACTGATTTGCGACAACAATATTTTCCAAAATTGATAGTACTGGAAATATGCCAGTCGCACGACGTTCCTCGGTAAGTAGAGCCATGTTATGCTTTTTTGCGTCCATTGGCGACTTAATTTTAACTTCTTTATCATTTATAAAAATTTTGCCTGACTCCAAACTTCTAAGACCAAAAACCGCTTCCATAACTTCTGTTCTTTGAGCTCCAACAAGTCCGCCTACACCAAGTACCTCACCCTTTCTTAAATTAAAAGAAACATCTTTAAATGATCTTGGAAATGGTGAAGTAAATTTTTCAACCCTTAATATTTCCTCTCCAGGTACATTTTTTCTTTCTGGAAATCTATTAGTTAAATCACGTCCAACCATTTTTTTAATTATCATATCAATACTTAGTTCCTTAGCTTCCCAAGTACCTATCATTTTTCCATCTCTCATTACAGATACTTCATCTGAAATTTGAAGAATTTCTTCCATTTTATGTGATATGTAAATTATAGCAACACCAGTCTTTTGTAAATCACGAATTATTCTAAATAAATGTCCTACTTCAGTTTCAGTAAGAGATGATGTAGGCTCATCCATAATTATAACTTTTGCATTGTAAGAAACCGCCTTTGCTATTTCCATCTGTTGAACTGTAGAAACCGATAAATTTTCCACTATTGTATTAGGATTAATATCTAGTCCAAGTTTTTTAAAAAGTTCTTTAGTATCTTTGTACATTTTTTTCTCATCTACTAATTGAAAAGGTCCAATTCCATGCATTGGCAACCGTCCAAGCCACATATTCTCCATTACATTTCTAAATTTAACAGGATGAATCTCTTGATGAATCATTGCAATTCCAAGATTTAGAGCATCCTTTGAACTATTTGTTACTACATTTTGGCCATTTAATAATATTTGTCCAGAATCCTGTGTGTATATACCGAAAAGACATTTCATAAGAGTAGATTTGCCAGCACCATTTTCGCCCATTAGCGCATGTACTTTTCCAGGACTGACCTTCATCGTTACATCGTCTAATGCCTTTACACCAGGAAATTCTTTGGATATGTTATTTAATTCCAGCAAATAATTATCTTCCATCATTTTAACACCCCCTGTATACATTAAAATAGATAATCTCATTAATAAACCAAAGTACAATAAATTTCTATTGCACTTTAGTTTATTTACAAACATTTAATAATTTATAAGTATATAAGTTTATTTAGCATCACTCATATTTGCTTTAGTTATTTGTTTGTAGTCTATCCATACATATTTTTTATCTGTTAATGTATATCCAGCATTTTCACTAGTTGGTACTTTACCTTCAGCTAGCAATTTTGAAATATTAAAAGTAGCAATTCCTTGATTTTTAGCATCATTTAATACTGTTCCAAGCATAGATCCATCAGCTAAAGCTGCAATTCCTGGAGCTGTAGCATCAACACCAACAACTGGCATATATTTAGTGCCTTTAAAGTATCCAGCAGCTTTTAATGCAGATATTGCACCAAGAGCCATATCATCGTTATTTGCGAGTACTGCTTCAACTTTATTACCTTTAGCGGCTAAAATTGATTGCATTTTATCTTGTGCCTTAACACGGTCCCACATACCAGTATCTGTAGCTACCAAATTAACTTTTATTCCTTCTTTAACTATTTCAGCTATTGAAGCTTTAGTTCTGGCAATAGCATCAGGGTGTCCTGGTTCACCAGTGATCATAACATAATCCATAATTCCATCTTTATTCGTGTCTGCTTTTGGATTAGCTTTCCAATATGCAGCTAATATTTTTCCTTGCATTATTCCTGACTGTTCAGGTTTTGCTCCTACATAATAAACCTTATCCCAAGTATTCATATCAGAAGCTGATGGCATACGGTTAAAAAATACAACTGGAATGTTAGCACTCTTTGCCTTAGTAATGATAGCACCTGCGGATGCGGAATCAACAGGATTAATTTCTAGTGAATTTACTTTTTTAGTAATAAACAATTCTATTTTTTCATTTTGCGTAGCAGATGAATTTGTACTATCAACAATTTCCACCTTTGCTTTAGCAGCAGTTGCAGCTGCAGTTATTGAATTACGAACACCAGTTAAAAAAGTATCATCAAATTTGTAAATTGTACATCCTATTGACACACTTTTAACCTCACTGCTTGTAGTTGTAGTTGCAGTTTTACTCCCACTTGAACAACCTGCTAACATAGAAGTAACCATTGCTGATACTAGAATCATTGTAATTGCTTTTTTCATGAATTTCCCCCCCGATTTCTAAATGTAAACGTTGACTTGACTTAATAATACCATCAAAAATATTTAATATTAATACAAAATACTACTGTGATATATTAAAATTCCACGTTGTTTTTACATTTAATGGTATAGGGTAATTATTTATATGCTTGCTCTGCTTCATCAACGTTATCCTTAATTATGATAACGTAATGAATACGTACAGACTTATCACTATTTCCCCTCCAGGAGGTTCCGCTAAATATATTTTTACCCTTTGCAACATTTGCAACTAAATCAATTATTGCTTTACCTTGACTATTGGCATCATTCAATACTGTACCAACCATTTTACCTTCTTTTATCTTTTTAATAGCAGCTGGAATAGCATCTATTCCAACTACAGGTATAAACTTATTACCAGATAAATATCCCGCTTTTTCTAAAGAATCTATAGCACCGAGTGCCATAACATCATTATTAGAAATTACAAATTCTATTTTATTATTAAATTTTGATATCCATGCATCCATCTTGTCCTTAGCTTTTGCCGCATCCCACATAGCAGTTGCTTCATCAAGCTTTTCTACAGGAATACCTGCCTTTTTAATTTCATCTAAAGCATATTTGCTACGTGCCTCTGCATCTGGATGTCCTGGTTCACCTTTAAGTAACACATATGATAACTTTCCATCATGATTTTTGTCCCATTTACTCTTATTTTGATTCCAAAGATCAACTATCATTTTTCCTTGCAAAATTCCAGCTTCCTTCGAATCTGTACCAACGAACCATGCTTTGTTATAGCTGTTTAAAACTGATGATTCAGGCTCCTTGTTAAAAAATATAACAGGTAAGTCCCATGCTTTTGCTTTATTAATTACAATTTGTGCAGCTTTTGGATCCACTAAATTTATTGCTATTGCCCGTACTCCATTTGAAATCATTTCATCTACTTGCCTAAGTTGTATGTTCTGATCATTTTGAGAATCATTTACATTCAATGCAACTTTCCCGTATGATTCATCCTCCATTGAATTTAATATATAAGACATAAATTCATCATCATATTTATAAATAGCTGCACCAACTTTAGGAAGATCAGTCTTATATCCGACCTTTGAACTAGCATTATTGTATATATACCATATAAAAATGAAAACCACGCTAATCAATATGAAAACTATTATATTTTTTTTTATATTCTTCATTAGACTTCTCCCTATATATGTATATCTATTGTGTGAATGGAAATAATATTTTTTGGTATTTTGGTAAATACATGTTATTCCTATCTATTACGACTAACCCTGTGTCAACATATTTTGGTATTTTCTTTCCTTGCACGGTCAAAACTGCATACTTAACAGCTAAATACCCCATACCAAAAGGACTCTGAGTAACAATGGCTTCTATAACTCCTTTTTCTAAATATTCTATTTCTTCTGGAGTATTGTCAAATGTAATGACATTTATTTTACCTGCAAGTCCCAATTCATCAATCGCTTGTGCTACTCCAATAGAACTTATATAATTTAATGCTATTATCGAATTGATCCTTTCACCACCTAAAATAAGTTTTTTTGTAAGTACCAATGCACTCTCTGAATCGGGGGCAACAGGTTCCTTGTATACAACCTTCATTTCCGGGTGTTTTGAGATTATCGACATTAACCCATCTTCTCTTTCCTTATTATTACTTGATTCTTTAGTAAAATTAATAATTGCAATTCTCGAATTTACATTAGATAAAGAAATAAGTTTTTCACCTGCTATTTTTCCAGCTTTAACATTATTTGTAGCTATATAACTATTTATTTTATTACTACTTAGTTTATTATCTATGACTAATACAGGTATTTTTACACTTACAGCTTTTTCAGTTACATTTACAATTTTATTATTGTCACCTAATGCCAATATTAAAGCATCTGTTTTTCTTTGAATAGCATCATTTACAAGGCCTGCCTGCCCATCAATATCGGTTTCATCTTTTGTTGACGTAAAATCCACCTTTACATTAAATTCTTTAGCAGCAACTTCAGCACCCATTCTAACATTTTTCCAATAATCACCATTTTGTGTTTTTAATATTAATGATATTTTTTTAGGATCATCATGATTCTTTGTGCTTAAATTCACAATTCCAAATAAAAATGGTGAGATAAGAAGTATAAAAATCAAAATAAATATTGAACTATTTTTTTTAAACATAATACATACTCACCGCCTTATTCTTTTATAAGAGGCAGCCAGATTTTAATTGTAGTGCCCTCTTCAATTTCACTTTGTATTTCAAGCCCATATTCCATTCCATATCTTATCTGAATTCTCTCATGCACATTTTTAACTCCAACACCTGAACCGCTATCTGTTTTCACTCTATACTCAAGTAGATGCTTTAATTTTTCAGGGTCAATTCCAAGGCCATTATCAGATACTTCATATAACAACTTACCATTAGTAATGGAAACAGATATTCTTATAAACCCTTCATCTACCATATACTCAATGCCATGGTAAATTGAGTTTTCTATGAGAGGTTGCAATATTAACTTTGTGGTTTTATACTCTAAAACCTCCTCTTGCGTTATAATTTCAAACTTAAATTTATTTTTATATCTAATCTTTTGAATTATCAAGTAATTTTTTGCATGTTCTATTTCTTCACGAACTGTAATAATATTTCTCCCTCTACTTATGCTTATCCTAAATAGTTTAGCAAGAGCAGTTACCATTGTTATTACACCGTCATTTTTCCCATTTTCAGCCATCCATACTATTGAATCTAATGTGTTATATAAAAAATGTGGGTTGATCTGTGCTTGCAAAGCATCTAACTCGCTTTTTCTTTTTGCTTCCTGTTCCATTACTATTTGTCCCATAAGATACCTAACTTTAGAAATCATCAAATTAAATGCTGTGGCTAATCTTTCCACCTCATCTTCACCTTTAACATCAATGTATATATTAAATTCTCCTTCTTCTACTCTTTTCATTGATTCCTCAAGTTGCTTTATCGGATGTGATATTTTAGCTGAAATAAACCCAAATATAAATATAACTAATATAATACAAACAAACAAAATCCAGCCTATAAAGTTTGTACCTGTTTTTTTTAAATCAGATATTTCTGACATATATGCTACCGCTACAACTTTCCAATTTGTATAATTGACCGTCTTAATTGTAACTAATTTTTTTCCTTCATCTGAATCTTCTATATAGCTACCCAAATAATCTTCACGTTTCTCAGACTTTAATCCAATGTTAATTAGTTGTTGTTGCGGATGATATATTATATTATTATCAGAATCAACGATATAAATATAGCCTCTTTTCCCTATTGATATATTTTGGCATAGCTGACCTATTGTGCTATAATTCATATCAACTAAAAGCACACCATGAACTTTTTTAGTCCCACTATAAAAATATATACCTCTGCTTAATGAAACAACCCAATCATGTTTTCCATTAAATAGATTTTGTACATGTGGTAGTGAAAACTTTATGTTTTCTGATTTATTTATTGCCGATTTAAACCAATCCTGATTTATAATATTCACTTTGTCCTTTAATATTAATGATGGAGATCCAATTATAAGTTCACCTTTATCTGAAAACACAGCTACACTGGTTATATCTTCTCTAATAGTTTGTATTACATTCATTTGATCTTGTAACTTACTATTGGGAATGTTTTCATTCAAATAAATATTTTTTTCTAATAAATTCGATACTTCCTTAGTACTTTTTAGATAGTACTCAATATTAGAATTAACTTGATTGACTAATTGTTTTGTACTTAACGTAGCGTTATTCTCAAGCAAATTTGAAGATTTATTGTAAATCAAAATCCCAACAAAAAGCATAGCAAATACTGTAATGAGTGTAAATGATATTGTAATAATAAATTGTATCCCTCTTACTTTAAAGGAAGAGACTACAGTCTTAGATGGGTTATTTAAAAATCTCTTAATCCTATTATTCAAAATTCCACCTCCTCCTAGCTATTAATAATTTTTTATTAATTATTTCTATACTCAGATGGAGAAATTCCAAATTGCTTTTTAAAACAATAACTAAAATAATTTGGTTCTGCATATCCTACTTTGTATGCTATTTCAAAAGACTTCATCTTTGTGGTCTTTATTAGATCCTTCGAAGCCTCCAGTCTAGTCTTCGTTAAATAATTTATAAAAGTCATTTTCGTTTCTCTTTTAAAAATAAAACTAAAATAAGTTGGACTTATATATAGATAACTACAAATACTATTAATGTTTATACTACTATCACTATAAAATTTATTTATATATGCCTTACTTTTTTCAACTAAAAGCGTACAACTATCTTTCCTGTCCTTTATAATATAGTTCATTATTTTTATAGATATATACTCAAACCAATCCTTAACCTGATTCAAATCATTAAATCCATATAGTTCTACAAATAAATTATAATTTTCTCCAAAAACATATGTCATATCTACATTTAAACTCTCCGCTGTTTTAATTATAGTTGTGAGAATTTCTAATAAATATATTTGAAAATGTTTAAATGGAGCCTTTGCATCTACAAGTTGATAGAATAAATTATCTATTGTTTTAATAATTTCTACTTCTGTTCCTACTTTAATGGAGCTTCTAAGGTCATGTTCCATAATTTCATCAAAAACTATTTTTTCTTTACTACCTGGCTCAATATCTTCTATCCAAATAATTCGATTTTTACCCATAATAAATCTATAATCTAATGCATAAATAGCATTCTGATAGGAATCAGCTATACTTGATACTTCATTTACAATTGTTCCAATACCGATTGTAATCGTAATTTCTAAATACTTTTCTATACTCTGTCTTATCTCTTCAAGTGTAGATTGAATTTTATTAAAAATACCATCCCTATCCTCTTCTAAAAATGGACTAATTAATACAATCAGATTATTATGCATAAACACAATACCCCTCCGGTTTTGGTAAACGATTTCTTCGATTATATTAAAGACTGCGAATTTGGTCAAATCTGTTTCATTACTGTTATCCATTTTCAAGTTTTGATGTGTAACTTTGTAATCAATATTTATAACCGCTACAACAAATCGATTCCCATTTAAGTTAATATCATAATTTTTAACTTCCTCTTGTATTTCCTCCTTATTTAACTTACTAGTAATTAAATAAGTAAGAAATTTTTCTTTCAATATGGGCAAACTCTTTATATAATATTCCTTAAGAACTTCCACATCCTCTTTTTTTAACATCTCATCATCTATCTGCCCTTTAACCCTTAAAAGTACCTCAATTAATTCTTTTGAAGAAACAGGCTTTAGCGCATACTCAACAACATTTAACTTTACAGCATTTCGTGCATATTCAAATTTATCAAATCCAGTTAAAATTATTATCTTAATTGTTGGAAACCTTTTTTTTAACAACTCCGAAAGTTGAAGTCCATCCATAAAAGGCATTTTAATATCCGTTATAACTACATCTGGAGTAAATATTTCTGCCATTTCCAAAGCTTCTCTACCATTTTCGGCTTCCCCCACTAGTGTAAATCCATATAACTCCCAATTTATTTTTTGTATTATACCATTTCTTACTTCTTCTTCATCATCAACTAAAATTAGTTTATACATATTCTCCCCCAATGTACCACCTATACATATTAAATAATAATATACATAACTGTTCTATATTGTATTTATTATAACATGTTTAATTTTAAATTAGCAAACAAATTGAGACGTGAATCAAATTCACTTCTCCATTTGTTTTTCAATTTATTTGTGTTTTTAAATAACATATTTCCATATATTCGTCCTTCTCGAGTTGCCTTATGTATTCATATTCTTTTATATACATAAATCTAATCTTTATTTCCTTTTGGTCTAAAATTTGCTTCTCCTCATTATGAATATTTCTTGTAATTTTTTCTGCCTCAATTAACCTATCATTCCCATTATTAATTCTAAGCTTATATATACTTATATCGCTCTTATCCCAATATTCTAAATGCATCGCTTGCAATATTATACTTCCACAGTTCGAGCATTTTATGTATAGTTGTTGTCTAACTTTTTCAATAGTTACTTTGTTATTATCACAATTTTTACATACTATAGTTCTAAACATATATAATCACCTCAACTATTTTTATGTTATAAATCAGAAATTTATAACATAAAAATAACACCCATTTCTGAGTGCCTTTAATTCTTTTTATATCATTTTCATACTATCATTTTTATTAATTCGTCATATTGTTCTCTAGTTAACGATATAATTGTACCTCGGACTTTTATACCATTCGAAAACTTATCTTTAAGAATATCATTTTGCCTTACTTCTTCAATACTTATAGGAAACTGAATATCTTTAGTTTTTATTACATCGATTACCTGTATTCCATCTTTATTTAAATGCATTTCTCCCGTTATTTTACCGAGCGCCACAAGTTCTCTTTGTTTTCCTGAATTATATCCAATAACTAAATCTCCAACCTTTACCTTTGAAAAATATTTTCTAGTCCCTCCTTGTTCATTTTTTGAATTCCATTCTTCCATCTGGCCACTTCCTAAGCTTTTTGTCCAGCTCCAAGGATTTTTATCATCATGAGGGTTCGCATTTATCCACCAATAATTCATATTAACAACTCCTAATTATTTTTTAATGTGTAATAATTACTTTTTTATTGACTATTAAAATCACTTTTCGCCATTTGTATAGTAGGTAAAATAAGCTCCAAGGATATACCCCAGAGCATCATTAACTTCTCTTTAATTTACAAAGTATTTTCATCTTGTTCACCCTGCTAAGCTTCTTGCTCGACTCATTATACCATAAATTGGAAATGATTGTAGTTGTTATTTTACTTTATAGCGTATTATATGAAATTTTCAACATTTTCATTATTTTTCATCTTATACATAGCAATTAGAAAAAATGCTAGTGCAAAGGCTACAAGTATTCCAAGTAGCGGAGTAATAGCTACAAACGGTTTTCCGTTTTGTAACTGCCTAATGGCATCTAATGCCCATGTTTGTGGTAAAAAGTTGGCTATTTGCTGCATATATTTAGGCATCAGATCAATTGGCCAAAAACATCCGGATAACATACAAGTTGGAATTATTATTAATGTACCCATAGTCCCTGCTTGTTTTGTCGTGGTTGAAAAAGCAACTACTAAAATCCCTAACGTTACGCAAACAAGTCCAAACAAAACGAGTATGCAAAGTAGCTGCAAATCAGGTACCCCAGTAGTTAATTTTAGAATATACTTTGATGCAAATATTACTAAAATTGATTGCGTTACCATTATGCACATATTAGCAAGTATATTTGCCCCAATATATATTCTGCTACTAACTGGAGTTGTAAATATTCTAAAGTAGGTTTTCTCTTTCTTCTCCTTCAAAATAAGACCTGAAGTTGTAGTGGCACCTTGAAGCATTAACATTATTAGAAAACCTATACTCTGAACAGTCTTTAATTTATCCCTGGATTCTTCCTTAACTATATTTTTATGCACTGTAAGGGTCTGAACCTTAAACCCTTTATAAAGTTTATTAAATGTTGCCTTATCTCTTCCAGATGCCTTTTCAAGCATTATGATACTTTTCACATAATAATTAACGTAGTTTTGAACCCAAGAGGTAGCCTCTTCGCCTTTAATTGAAGTTATTTGTATTTTCCCTATTGTTCCATTTGAAATATCTTTGTCAAAGTCAAAAGGTATTGTAATTACACAATCAACTTTACCTTCTGCAACAAAATTATTTATGTCCTCTTCATTAACCTCTTGGATTTTAAATTTATCCTGCCGATTTAAATCAGCAACAAAATCTTTAGATATTACCCCCTTTAATGCTTTATTATTTATTCCTACTCTTATCTTTGGATCCATTGATGAATAAGCGGACATAACAAAAATAACAATTATAACTGGAAGAATTAAGTAGACTATAATACTAGATTTTTTTCTAAACGTAATCTTTAATGTATTAAGTGTCAGCAAAAATAAATTTCTCATATTAAACATTCTCCTTTCTAAATAACAAGGAAGAAATAAATAGAAAGACTACTGCTATGCTTATATTAATAATAATCGCATATGGCACCTTACTATAATTATTATTATAAATCACATCAAATATCGATCTATTAACCCATCTTACCGGTGATAAATAGGTTATTGCTTGAAAGGTCTTACTTCCAAAACTATCTACGCTCATATAACTCCCCCCGAGGAATACCATTACGGGTATCATGAAATTTAATACTCCATTTGCCACATTTTCGTTTTTGAAAATAAAACCAAGTCCTACACCTATGCTTATCGCCATTATTATCTGGGAAATAAAAATCAATAACACAGTAGATATATCGTTTCCCCAATTTGAATGAAGAACATATTTGCTAAATAAAATAACAATAGCAATTTGAAGAATTGTACCTATAACTCCCCCTATTGTTTTTCCTATAAGAAACTCATATTTTTTAACTGGACTTATCAAAATTCTATCTCTAGTTTTTGAATTTTTTTCACTGGCAATTCCAAAAAGTCCAGTCATTCCTGAATACATAATTATCAGTGCTATTTCTGCTATTGTATAATAATCTAAAGAAGATGGCTGAACTGCTTTATTAAGAGAAGTTATTGTAGAATAATTCGTTCCTTTATCACTTATCAAACTATTGATTATACTTGGATTTACTTTACTAACATCCATAATCACATTAAATTCTTGTACGTATGTGGATAAAATACTTTCAACTACACCAGCCTTAAGGGTTTCTTGTCCACTCTTATAAAACTCTATTCTATTATTACTTTTCATTTCTATAATTGCGTCATACTCTTTAGATACTAATTTTTTCTTAGCAGAATCTATATCATCCATTTTTATGAATTTTATTTTAAACTCTTTTTCTTTTTCAATAAAGCCATTTCTAAAATTATCAGAGGTATCACCTGCTCCCTCAATACTATATAAAACTTTAGGTGTACCAATATCAATAGAACTATTAAAACTTGAGCTAAATGCTGCGCTAAGCACAGCTATTAATGCTATTGGGAATAGTATCATCATTGCCATTGATTTTCTATCTCTAAAACTATGTTTTATTTCCTTTATAATTATAAAAATAATATTCATTTTATCACCTCTAATCCCTTAACTTTCTACCGGTCAATGTTAAAAATACAGTTTCAAGATCAGGCACTTTATTTTCAATATTTCTAATAGGAATAACATTATCTGTGAAATATAAAATTATCTTATCTAAATTATTAATTTCCTTTAAACTATCAATCTTAATTTTGTTTTCATTAACTATAACACCTGTAACTCCCTTTATTTCCTTTAGCTCTTCTTCCTTTATTACCTTGCCATCAATAACTGTAACCTCGACAGTATTTTTGTCTGTAACAATAGATTTGAGTTCTTCTTTCGTACCCGAAACAATAACCTTTCCGTGATCAATAATGCTTATCATCGTAGAAATTGCTTCTATTTCCTCCATATAATGTGTTGTATAAATGATTGTACATCCAAGCTTATTTAATTTGACTACAGATTCAAGTATATGATTCCTTGATTGTGGATCTATACCTACCGTTGGCTCATCCATTATTAAAAGCTTAGGTGTATGGGCAATCGCACATGCTATATTTAATCTTCTTTTCATTCCCCCAGAAAAGCTGGCAGGGAAACTCTTAGCTTTGTCTTCTAGGCCTACAAATTCTAAAGCTTCAATTGCTTTTTTATTTAATTGTTTTCCTTTAATACCATAAAGACTTGCAAAAAACTTTACATTCTCAAAGCAAGTTAGATCTTCATACACTGCTATGTCTTGAGGTACTACACCAATATTCATCTTTGCACTCGTTGAATTTTTTTTATTATCTATTCCAAGTATGTCAATAGAACCTTTTGTTGTTGTTATTAAACCACAAATCATGTTTATAATAGTACTCTTCCCTGCCCCATTAGGTCCAAGTAGACCGTATATTTCCCCTTTTTTTATGGAAAAATCAATATTATCTACTGCTGTAAAACCTCCAAACTTTTTAGTCAATCCCATTATTTTTACAATATCCAAAATAATACCCCCTTAAAACTCTCTATATTTAATCATCTCTATACTTTTATTATATAAAAAAAAGACTTCCACTATAAGTATAGAAAGTCACTTTTTTGATATGACAAAAGTCATATTCTAATTATTCCCACCTTTTAAATAATAAATAGCAATCTGTGTTCTATGTTCAAGGCTAGTTTTATTTAAAATTGATGTAATGTAGTTTTTCACAGTACCCTCTGAAATAAATAATCTTGCTGATATCTTTCTATTTGATAATCCATCAGCAATTGCCTGCATTATCTCCATCTCTCTTTTAGTAAATAAATCCTTATCTAACTTACTACTATTATCACTATTATCACTATTATCACTATCTCTTCCTTTTAACACTTTATCTATTATACCTTCCTGCATAACCATATTACCACTGTTTACTACCTTTATTGCAGCTTTAATTTTATCTGGAGAATTATTTTTAAGAATATATCCCTTGGCACCATAGCGAATTGCTGCATTTATATATTCATCTTCATCAAAAGTAGTAAGAATAAGGCATTTAGTTTTCGTCTTTAAAGAAATTTCCTTTATGGCCTCTACACCATTGAGTATTGGCATTCTTATATCCAAAAGTGCAACATCTACTTGATTGTTTAAACAATATTCCACTGCCTCTAGTCCATTTTCCACGCATCCCATTACAATAAATTCTTCGTCTAACCCAATTATTATTTTGAGACCTTCCCTTATCAATGAATCATCATCAGCAATTAAAATCTTAATTGGCAATTTAACACCATCCTTCCACACCCATTGTTCTTTATATAGGGAACAGCATAATTACTGAAAACCCACTATAACCATCAAAAATAACTTTCCCATTTAGATTCATAGTTCTTTCTTCTATCCCAGATAACCCAAGTCCTTTCTCTATTCTAAAACATCCTATTCCATCATCCTTTATTTCTACTTTTATTAAAGTATTAAGAACTTCCACATTTACCTTAACATTGCTCGCTTGTGAATATTTAATTATATTGGTAAAAACCTCTTGCATGTTGTCACAGATGACTTTCCACTCAATATATGTTATCTTATCTAACTCATTACTATAATACAGTTTTGCATTGATTTTTCCTTTATTTTTAAACTCATCTACAAGTAACTTAACCTTATTTATACCTAATTGTTCAACTTCTGGTTTAATATTCTTAAGCGTAAATCTTATTCTCTCCATACCCTCTCTAAGTACATTTATTGTATTTTGAATGATAAGTTTGCTTTTATTACTATCCTTGTCCACCAGAAGTTTAGCCGCCTCTAGTTGCATTAAACTACCTGAAATGCTATGACCTAATTTGTCATGTATTTCTTGAGCAATATTATTTCTTTCTTGCAATTGCGATGTATATATAATTTGTTTTTTGTATTCTATTTGATCATTTAACTTTGCTCGCAACTCATAGTTTTTCTCTTTAAGAGAATCATTACATTTAGTAAGTTTTTCTATTGTTCTTTCACTTTCTAAAATGAAATAGTATGCTACTAGACTAATTAAAGATGGTCCGAGATATTCGTATATCATAATCTTATCATTAATAATAAAAACAGACATTATTAAACCACTCAAAATATATACAAATTTTATTTCACCTATAAATATTTCATAAAAGTTTATTGGTAAGAATATGAAAAATATAGGGGTAACAAGATAACTACAAAGTAAAAGTACAAAAACAGATATACATAAAAAAACAAGTTTATGTCCTCTACTTGAAGCTAGAGCCTTGCATACATTAATAATCACATAAATTAGTAAGGATATAACCACTATATAGTTACTAAAAAGATAATTAAAGCTTCCTTTTACAAATAAACTACTCACACAAATTAGTATTATTAATTTGTTTATCAATATCCAACTTTCCATAATCTCACCTCTACCTAGTACATAATAACATAAAAAACTCCGAGTTATTCTCAGAGTTACTTTAGCTAGACATATTTTCTATTAATGTTTTGCAAATAAAATCATGAATAAATATCCGACAACTCCACTAGTATATTTTCATTTTCACTTCTGACATTGCTATTATATAACTTACTTTCATGGGATATCTTTGCAGTTGGTAGCAATACTGTAAACTTACTTCCTTTTCCAAATTCGCTTTGTGCCTTTATGCTACCACCATGGAGTTCTACAATAGCCTTAACCAAACTTAAGCCAACACCAGTCCCTTCCGTATTTCTTGAAAGCGATTTATCTACTTGCTTAAATCTATCAAATATCATTTCTAAATGCTTCTCTTCAATTCCAATACCATTATCTTTAACTGATATTTCAACAAATTCCTTTCCATCCTTAATATCTACAAATATTTCATCACCTATATCCGTGAATTTTATAGCATTTGATATAAGATTTAATACTATTCTCTCTATTTTTTCTGTGTCACAAGCAATAATTTTTTCTTCTACATCCGTATCAAAAATGATTTTTAAACCTTTACTATCGGTCAATCTAGTTACAGACATCACTATTTCTTCTACAACTGTTACTATATTACTATTTGATAAATTCAATTTAAAGAATCCTGCTTCAATTTTTGATAAATCAACTATGTTATTAATAAGCTTAGATAGTCTATAAGAATTTTGCTTAATTGATTCTATATATTTAATTATTTTGTCCTTTTTATCATCCAGTGATCCGTTCTTACAATACATATCAAATAGCTGAGCTGTTGAAAAAATAACATTTAACGGTGTTTTAAGTTCATGCGATATATTAACAAGAAATTCTCCCTGTACTTTATTCGCAATAATTAACTCTGCCGCTCTTTTACCTTTCTCTTCATTTTGAAAGGTAAGCTCTTTATTTGCAATAATTAACTCCGCTGCTCTTTTTTCTTTCTCTTCATTTTGATAGGTAAGCTCCTTATTTGCAATAATTAACTCCGCTGCCCTTTTTTCTTTCTCTTCATTTTGATAGGTAAGCTCTTTATTTGCAATGACAAGTTCTGCCGCCCTGTCTGCTTTTTCCTCGCTTTGATAAGCTAATTCCTTATTCGCAATTACAAGCTCTGCCGCCCTGTCTGCTTTTTCCTCGCTTTGATAAGCTAATTCTTTATTTGCAATTACAAGTTCTGCTGCTCGTTCCGCCTTTTCTTCACTTTGATAAGCTAACTCTTTATTTGCAATAATTAGTTCTGCACCATGGTCTGTTTTTTCTATATCATTAAAGTTAAACTCATTGCTTGCAATAATTAGCTTTGCTATACTAGATACATTTCTCATATTCATAATCCCCCATCTGTGCTAATAATTAGATCATAACAATATTTTAATACTAACGATAATTTTATATTCTAAAAAACATGCTATAATACCATATTAACACAATAAGTTACATTTTAGTATGTTTATGTTTGCTTTATATATAATAAAAATAATAAAAGGACCTGCAGAAGTAGCACTAAAAAAATGTCTCCTCTACAGATCCCTATTCTATTTTCTTAAGGTTAGTCAATTATTCTTACTCTCACATTCACAGATATAATCTAGTCTTTCCATTTTAAAATTTGATTGTGCCAATATTTCCGGCCAGATTTTAACTACTTGGTATAATTTCTTCTTCTTATCTTCTATTAGTTTATTCCAAGAGACAAGTGTCGGATCAGTTTTTAGCGTATAATCTTTAACTGTTCCATACTTCCACCCACTCCTTTTTTTAAGATGGTATAGTCGTGTATATTCCATTTCAGCTAACACTTCTAATTCTTTAATTGTAAATTCATTAAATGTCGGTTTATCTTTAACTGAAACAACATCATAATTAATTTTAAGTAAAGCATTAGGAATATCTTTAGCTTGATTACGGTTAAACTTTTTAAAATCTTCACTAAGATCCTGCCATGTCATTTTAATATTTCCATCCAACTTACTGCTATTTTCATATATAGCCATCGCAAGCCTTTCAATTTTCTCACTATAAAATGCATCATGCATTAAATGACGTAAAAATTGTTCTTCATCTACATGTAGTTTTAACTGTTCTTTAGATGGTAGATCAGATTGTTCCCATTTTGTAGCATTAGTTAACATACTCATTTCAAGTATTGCTTCCATAGACCTTGATTCATGCTTGTACCTTGGTATTTTGAGAAGCGCCCTTAATACTCCATTATCAATTTGAGTCTCTTTTTTATCATTTATGAGATGAGGAACTTTTCTCTCTAACAGTGAACGTAGAAGCATTGCTCTTCTAATTATAAATAACTGATCCCTCTTATCATCAGTTTGATTTGGTCCAAGAATATTTACATATCCTCTTAACCTACTTATAAAATCAGGACCTTTTGCGCTTTTAAATTCAAGTAAAAACTGCTTTTGTTCTTTTTCATTTTCAATGTTTTCTCCACAAAACCCTTTAAATGTACTGCTCGTTCCGCCAGCAAATACAAAAATAGCTTTCCCAATAGGGTGAATAGAATCCCCTTCTCTAAATATACCATCCTGCATTGGTGCCAAGAAATATTTTAGCCATCCAAGTTTTCCTTCAATAAAAGAATCAAATTCGTCAAAAAATACTAGCGGTATTTTATCTTGTAGTGCAATATCACGTACTTTATGAAAAGCGTTTACTAAATCAAGCGGTGTACTAAATTGGGACAAATTAAAATCAAGCTTAGTGATTATATTTGACGCAATGCTATTAGCTACTTCAAGTATTCCAAAAGATTTTCCAGACCCTGGAGTACCGAAGACTGCAATGCATAGTGGTCTAACTGTATTTTTAGTTGAGATATACTCAAGCATAAGATTTTTAATACTCCTATAGCTTTCTATTTCAGCCTTATCCACTGTAGTTAATTTTCCAAACTGCGCTATTGGTATAAATTTAAGTGCATTCTTTACTCCATTTTTAACAATATCATAAGCTATTTCTTCTAGATTAGTAGAACTTTTATCCTTTAAAATATACCAACAAGCACGACAATTAGGATTAGGTGAAGATGGCACTATTACATCCTGAACATTCTCCCTAAGTATAAAATCGTCTTCCTTTTCAATAAATATAGCAGGACTTGGAAATGGAGATTCAGAAACATCCCCACCAAAACCCTCTATAAAACATTTTTGAGCTGAAATAGTACCTTGTCTTATACCACTATTTATTGACTCTGTTAACTCCTCGTTCTCTTGAATCCCCGAAACTATAGCACTTGCAAGACCTGCAACAAAAGAAGATGTAAGCCCATACATTTTGCCTTGAGATTCTTTAATAAAACCACCTTCAAATTCATATGGAATGAAATACAATTTAACTTCTGGTACACCATCAGTTCTATAGTAGATTGCGCCCTCAAGACCAAGTGGTACTATAAGATGATGACAATTAGCAAGAAAAGCAAGGTTGGGATTGTTATTAATTTGCCACACAAAGTCTTGTGCTGTTCTTTCCCAAGATAGACTTTTACTTATATTAACGCCCTTAGAACGTAAATCATCAACATTTATAATTACTATAGTATTTTCATTATGCATTTTTTGAAGATGTTTCCAGAGTATACTAGAATCAATAGGGTTATTCATTTTATACAAAACTATTGGCACTGCTTGAGAGGATTTTAAAGCTATAGGCCAAAATTCTTCACTTGAATTAAATCCATTATTTTCATCATCTAATATAATTATGTCTGCATTTGGATCATCGTTAATAATCGGAAGTAACCTGGGTTTTCCAGATGCTGGTCCAGTAAAACCCATAAGACGCTTTATCCTATAAACTTTTCCATTACTATTTTCATCATCAAATATAGGGAAACGTTCAAGTTCCGCAGTAGAACTAAGAAATTCACCTCTTTTAATTAATGCTGAATCTGGCATCCGTGGTGAGATGACAGATGCTCCAGTTGATAAAGCTACAAGTTTTGATAAAAGTAAGGCTTCTCCTGGCTTAACAGCAATATGCATATTCAAATGAGTTTGCCAATTAAGCCCCTTATCGCTCTGCGGATATATTGTCCTCTGTACAAAATTTATACATATATCTCCTGTTACAACAATTTTTATGTTTTTATTACTCATATTTAAACTCCTATTTTAATAACACCAGTATAAGCATTATCCCTATTATATTATATTTACTTTTCATTTTACCAATCATAACATCATATTTCAAGACTTTCATAGATTAATCTCATATAAAAGCCATCTATCACTTTTGGATAGCTATCTTTTATAAATTTTGTTATATTTTAAATTTCTTTATTTCATTATCTAATTTCTCAGATAATGTTTTAAGTTCACTAGAATGTTTTGCAAAATCCTCCATTGTTGCTGTTATTTCTTCAGTCGAAGCAGATACTTGCTCTGACGCAGCTGCCGTTTGTTCTGATATAGATGAAATATTCTCAATTTCTAACACTGTAGATTGTTTTTTCTTATTTACATCAACAATAGATATCTTTATCTCTTCAACTTTAGTAATCATGATATCAATTGATTTTAATATTTCACTAAATATATTTTTAGTTTCACCTACCGCCAAATCCTGTTCATTTACTACTGTTTCAGTTGATTTAATTGCATCTACCGCTGTGTTTGACTTTTTCTGAATATTAGCAATAATCCCTTTAATCTCCTCTGTTGAGCTTTTTGATTGTTCCGCAAGTTTTCTTATTTCTCCAGCAACTACGGCAAATCCCTTACCTGCTTCACCTGCCCGTGCAGATTCTATGCTTGCATTTAACGATAAAAGATTAGTTTGCTCTGTAATACTTACTAATGTCTCAGAAATAGCATTTATTTGCTTAGTGCTCTCATTCATATCTTGTATTATTTCATTAACTTCTTTAGTTGATGATTTAGTTTTATTTGATTTTTCAATTAAGGTGTCCATCATTGACAGTCCTTTTGCTCCTAAGTCTTTAGTCCCAGTCGAAATTTTATCCATTTCATTTGAATTATTACTAATTTTATCTAATCTATTTGACAAATCGTCCATCGCTAAAGCACCATCTTGAGCATTTTGAGCTTGCTGAGTTGCGCCTATTGACACTTGCTCTATTGCACTTGAAACTTCACCTATAGAAACTGTTACCTCCTCCGACATACTTGCAAGAATCGTTGAGGTTTCAGCTACCGTCTTTGATGAGTTTGTAACATTGTTCATAATTCCAGATATATTTTTTATCATAGAATTAAATGATATAGCTAAATCTTCAAATTCATCTTTTGTTGATGCTTTAATAGATACCGTTAAGTCTCCATTTGAAGCCTTTGCAAAAACATCTTTTAGATTATGAATATTATAAGCTATTCCCTTACTTAACACTAAAGACATAACTATAGAGATTAATCCCATTATCAATATAATTAATAAAGTTGTATGTATTATAGACTTAGTGTCATTTGATAGTTCACTTTGATCTAAAGTAGCCACTAACTTCCAACCTGTTAATTTATTTGTTTGATATACTCCAAATTTCTTTAAACCATTATCATCATAATTAACAAACCCACTATTTTGAGACTTTGCGTTATTCCAAAACGGTAACTTAGAAGCCGTATCTGTGTTAATAAGTTTCTTTACAGGGTGAGCTAAAACCTTACCTGAAACCTCCGAAATAAACACATATCCTGTATTTCCTAATTTCTTTGTGGATATTTGCTCTGCAAGTGTGTTTAATGTTAAATCTATTTCTACAACTCCAACCACTTTTCCATTCTTTTCTACTGTTTTTGCAAGTGTAATAACACTCTTTTTAGTCCCTTTATCTATATATTCAGGGGTTATTATAACTTGACCTTTATGCTCTAAAGCTTGTTTATACCAGGCCTGAGCAGTTGCATCATAACCAGCAGGCATTTTGTCATTAGGATATGTATTAAACTTGCCAGTGGTAGTTCCATAAGATATATCAAGTATATCTTTGTTACTCTCTGTTACGCCTTTTAATAAATCTGGTATATAATTTATATTATTACCTGTATCAACATTAATAAAATTATAATTATTTGATGTCAATGAAAGCATGTTTGAAAATCCATTTAAGTAATTAGATAATCCATTGTTTATTTCTGTAAGTGTTTGTGTACTTGTTACCGTTAATTTATTATTAAGAATTGATTTTGACTGTCTATAAGAACCAAGCCCTAGTATAATTAATGGAATTATACAAATCGATACTAGACTAATAATCAGTTTAGTACGAATACTGTTAAGTTTTAACTTTTTAGACTTAATTTTAATTACCCCCTTAACTTATTATTATTTCATATACTTACAATCTTCTTCATAACTGTAAATAAACCTTTATATTTGTATTAATTTATATAAAAAATACAAAGTTATCTATTATAGTTTATTTTTTTGTGTCTATTATAGTTTATTTTTTTGTTGACTTTACTTAATTTTAATGTTAAGATTCTTTTTAAATTAAGAATATTGTTGATGCGTTGATGGAGAGTATAATTTTTAAAACTTATGTTACAGAGAATCGATGTCCGCTGAGAGTCGATACTAAGTAAAAATTACAAATCACTCCAGAGCTGCTTTTCCGAACAAAGTAGGATAAGCCGGTTAGTCCCGATAAAAAGCTTAGGTTTTAACGAACCGAAAAGAGAGGTGTCTTTTTTTAAAGATACAATTAAGGTGGTACCGCGATTAACACTCGTCCTTGGATTTATATCCAAGGACGAGTTTTTTTATTATAAAATAATATAAATAAAAACATAGGAGGCTTATATATGCAAAACTCAGCATTAAAATCATTATCAAATCAGACATTAGAAAATCATCTTTTAGAAATTCAAAAGGCGCAGGCAAATTTAAAAGGTGTGACTTTAAAAACGGGTCTTATATACAGTGATGTATTTAGTAATGAGTCTGGAAATTCGGTTTATATTAAGCCTGAAAATCTACAAATAACTGGCGCATTTAAACTTCGTGGAGCCTATAATAAGTTATGCAGCTTAACACCCTCAGAAAGAAAAAGAGGGGTAATTGCATCATCTGCTGGAAATCATGCACAAGGAGTTGCATATTCTGCGCAAAAGTTAGGTATTTTAGCTACCATAGTGATGCCTAAAACAACCCCTCTTATTAAAGTTGAAGCCACAAAAAGCTATGGAGCAACTGTAGTTTTATTCGGAGATTGTTATGATGAAGCTTATACAGAAGCAAAAAGATTAGAGAAAGAACATAATTATGTTTTTGTGCATCCATTTGATGATTTGGATGTAATGTATGGTCAAGGTACCATAGCCTGCGAAATAGTAGAAGAAATAGAAGACATTGATTGTATTCTTGTACCTGTTGGCGGTGGTGGCTTAATTGCAGGAATTGCACTTGCAGCAAAGGCCTTGAACCCAAAAATAAAAATAATAGGCGTAGAACCCGAAGGTGCAAAAGCAATGAAAGATTCCATTGACTGTAAAAAAGTCGTCCACCTTGAAACAGTTTGCACTATAGCTGATGGTGTGGCTGTAAAGAAACCTGGAGACCTATCTTTTGAAATCATCAGAAATTACGTAGATGAAATCGTAACTGTTTCAGACTTTGATATAATGGAATCCTTTCTTCTTCTTTTAGAAAAACACAAACTTATTGCAGAAGCTTCTGGTGCCTTATCATTTGCAGGACTTAAGAAAATAAAAGAAAGAGGTAAAAAAGTAGCTTGCGTTTTAAGCGGTGGAAATATTGACGTTGTTACAATATCCTCAATGATAGATAAAGGTTTAGTTTCAAGGGGAAGACTCTTCTGCTTCAGTTTAGAAATGTCAGATATTCCTGGAGAATTAGTCAAGGTTTCAACTATTCTAGCAAGCGCAAATGCTAATGTAGTTAAACTAGACCACAATCAATTTAAAACTAATGATCGCTTTATGCAAGTCCAACTTGAAATTACTGTAGAAACAAATGGTCATGATCATGTTGATGCCATTATAAATGCATTAGGTAAAGAAGGATATAAAGTTAATAAAATATACTAATTCATTGTTTATAAAAATAGAGATAGCAAGCGCTACCTCTATTTCTTATATTATCATATGCCCCAATGTAGTATATATTGTAACCTATTTTACTCTTAATTTATAATTTATATTTTTCCAATATGCCTTCAATAAATATTCCATTTTCATAAAATAATTCACCGTCCGCAAAAATCTTTCCACCATCTCTCATATCACAAAGCATATCCCAATGAATAATAGATTTGTTAATTCCACCTGCTTCAGGCATTGAATCACCAATAGCCATATGCACAGTTCCACCAATTTTTTCATCGAACAACATATTTCTTGTAAAATTTCTAATACCATAATTGGTGCCAATAGCTACCTCACCAAAACTGCATGCTCCCTCATCAGTTTGGAGAAGTGCCTTAAGTAAATCCTCGCCTTTTGTTGCTTTTGAATTAATTACCTTTCCTTTTTCAACCTCTAAAACTATTCCTTCAATTTCTTTACCCATATAAATTCCTGGGAAGCTAAATGTAATTACTCCATCCACCCCGTCTTCAACGGGTGAAGTAAATATTTCTCCGTCCGGGAAATTTTCTTTACCATCGCAGTTTATCCACTTTCTCCCTGATATATTTACTTTAATATTCGTTCCATCTGAAATAAACTGCAGACCTTTTTTAGTATCTAGGTAATTAACCCATCTATCTTGCTTTTCACTTATCTTTTTCCATTCTGCTTCAGGGTCTTTAGCATCTAGTAATCCTGCGCCATAAACAAAATCCTCGTAATCGCTAAAGCTCATTGAAGCTTCCTGAGCGTCCGCATAAGTCGGAAATTGTGTACCACACCACCTTAAGGAACCATTACCCATCTTCTGCGAATATATTTTTCTCCAACTTGCTTCACCTTTAGATGATATTTTAAGTTTATCAACATCAATTCCTGAAAATCCCTTTGTATTTCTACTTGCCCACGCAGAGATCCAAACATCTGCCTTTTCAAGCATTGTTTTAAAAATTAAATTTTCCTCAAGCAGTTGTTTCTCACTGCTATATTTAAGTTGCACTTCCGATACCTCCGTAGATGTAAGTACAGTTTCTACATGTGCACCTGCCTTCAGTGCCTCTTTTACTACCTCCACCATCCAAGGTCTTGCGACCTCATCACAGGATACAAATACAAAATCACCCGGTTTAACCTTAGTCGAATAATTCACAAGCAACCTTGCAAGTTTATTAAGTCTTTGATCAGCCATTTATAATTTCCCCTTTCACTTATCACATTGATAACTTAAGTATCCTTATTCCTTATCACGAAAAAGAAACACTAAGATATACTTAGTGTTTCTTTTTAACATGGCGACAACCTACTCTTCCACAAGGTCACCCCTACAGTACCATGGTTGCATTGAAGCTTAACAGACCTGTTCAATATGGGAACGGGTGTTACCTTCAGGCCATAATCACCAGATGAGAATATAAATATTCTCTCAAAATCGAGCTTCATTTAAATTTGGACAAAATAAAAACACTAAGTAAACTTAGTGTTTTTTATAACCTGGCGACAACCTACTCTTCCACAAGGTCACCCCTGCAGTACCATCGGCGCATTGAAGCTTAACCTTCGTGTTCGGTATGGGAACGGGTGTTACCTTCAGGC
>NZ_JAHLDU010000023.1 GCF_018861905.1 Clostridium sp. DSM 17811 | reverse complement strand
AAGAATTTCAAGGACGCTCTTATGATTCTATGGTTGCACATACAACTATTGTGTTTACAAGATATATTATGTTATCTACTCAAAGCCGCAATAATGAGGATTTACGTACTAGAGGTGGCTTATTTTTTAATTGCTGAGATGAACTTCAAGATATACAATTTTTTGAAGCTATTCAAGTTGTTTTAGACCTGCTTAAAAATGCATTACACGAAAACCGTTCGTTGACAAAAGAACAAATAAACTCGTTTTTGAACTGCTTTATAGATACATTGCCTGCATTTTTAAAAGAAAGGCTAGTCTTTTTGTCGTGCGAAAGTTGAGTATTTAAGTAATAATATCCTTATCTTTCTGTTTATGATATTTTATGGTATAGTTAATCAGAATCATATAATATATTAAACTAATATTTTTAAGCATTCGAGGGGGAATAAAAACAAATGGTAAATAAAAAAATATTTATAGGATTTTCAAAGTTTGCTATGGCAGCAATAATTGCATTTTCTGTTAGTGGGGTTGCTCATGCAGCAACAGGTGATATTATAAATACTACAAATAAGAAGATTTATAAGGTCACCTCTTCTAACGATATAAAATCATTGATAGCAGATTTAAAAGATGGTGGCAATGATATCTTCTTAATAGAGGACAGTAATGCAAAATATTATAATCCAAATGATAAACTAGTTGCACAATCAGTAGGGGTTGCTACAATACTTAAAGCAGCAAGTGTAGATTTTAAAAATCCAGTAGCAATTAAAACATATATTATTACACATGCCGTTGCAGCAACGAATGCTGTTAAATTAGCAACAGATAAGGTTGTTACACAAACAGTTGATACAACTAGTTATACAGCTCCTAAATTATTAGTTAGTTCAGTTGGTGCTATAAATATTACGAAAAATGTAGATGATGCTTATACATTACCAACAACTGTAACCGCTACATTATCTGATGGAACAACTAAAAATTTGGCTGCAATATGGTACGATGAAGCGAGTACACAAGTAGCTGGAGTTTATACATTTACTGGGACGTTAACAATGGTTGATGGAGTAGTAAATACAAATAATATAACAATAACAGCTAAATTAACTGTTAACAGTGTTATTAATGTTGACACAAATATAAGAGGAAATACTAGCGGTAATATTACAAATGATGGACTTGCAGCTGAATACAATGGCTGGATTTATTATGCAAACGAAAATGATAGTGGCAAACTTTATAAAATTAATGCTACAGGTGGAACAAGTCAAAAACTTTCAAATAATGTTACGAGTAGTATTAACGTAGTTGGTGGTTGGATATATTATTTAAGTTCTGGTGAGTTATACAAAATCAGAATAGATGGAACTGACGATACAAATATAGGGGCTGGAACAATTAAATTTGTCAATGTTATTAACAGAAACATATATTATTGTGGACAATATTTAGATGTACAAAGTATTGGTGATGTAAACACAAACCAACATGTGGGTGGTAATAGTCATTACTCAGATAATTATTATGGACTTATTGTAACTGGAGATTACGTTTATTTCATAGATGCTCAAAATTTATTGAATAAAGCTAGTATTATTGATGGTACAGTTAGCCCTGTTGGAACTAATATAAAAGCTTCATATATAAATGTAATTGATAATTGGATTTATTACATTAATTTAGATAATAAAAAGATTTATAAAATAAATACAGACGGTTCTAATAATACATGCTTATTTTCAGGGTTTGCTGAAGGGTTAAATGTTACAGCTGATGCTTGGGTTTATTATATAAATTCTGACGATAGAAATATATATAGAATGAATACTTCCGGTACAGGTATAGAGCAAGTAAGTTATAATGCCTCAAGTCAAATTAATATTGCTGGTGGATGGTTATATTATGTTAATCCCGTAACAAAAGTTGAGTATCGCATTAATCTTAGCAGTAAGAGTACTGAAAAAGTAACATAGAAAGATTGAAAAAAGCCAGCCTATGTAATTTTATGAAATGTAGAAAATTGTAACATTATAGGGTAAAAATAAATACATTAAGGAAGGTTATTAAGTTATAATGGAGTAATTAAAACATATTCAGGGGGGTAAAATAATATGAAAATACACAAAAGATTCTTGTCAACGCTTTCTATAGCTGCAATGACATTTATTATGGCTTTATTAGTAAGTGTTCCAGCTCATGCAGCAGAGGGTGATATAATAAATACTTCAAATAAGAAGGTTTATAGCATTACTTCTCAAGAAGCGATAAAAGCGTTGATATTAGATATGAAAAGTGGTACAAATGGTGGATGGCTAAAAGAAGGAAAAGACGGAAAATACTATGATCCATCTGAAAAATTAAATTTACAAACAACAGAAGTTGTTAGAATACTTAACGTAGCAAAGGTGGATCTTAAAAATCCGTCAGCAATAAAATCATATATTACTAAAAATGCTGCAGCAATAGTTCCAAGTGTTACAGCACAAACAGAAAATGTTACGCAAAAAATAATAGATATAAGCAGTTATAAAACTGTTAATGCTGTAGTAGATTTTGGGGTTAAGTCAATTGAGTAAAGGTATATGTAATATTAAATGAAATTTAAGTTAAGTTTACATAAGAGGAAATCGTCAGAAATGGCGATTTTTTCTGTACGAAATTTTGTGTATTTTAAATTTGATGCGTCAAAAATGAAAAGCTAAATCAAAGAATAAAAAAATAATATGAAAAATATACAAGGGGGGACTAGAAATGACAAATAAAAAATTATATGGTGTATTATCAACGTTTGTAATAACTGCGATTATTGCATCTTCTGTTAGTGGTTCTGTTTATGCAGCAACAGGTGATATTATAAATACTGGGAATCAAAAAAAATATGATATAACCTCTTCAAAAGATATACAAGCATTGATATTAGATTTAAAAGATGGTGGTACAGATGTATTCTTAAAAGAAGGAACAGACGGAAAGTACTATAGTCCATCGGATAAATTGAATTTACAATCAGCGGAGGTTGCTAAATTACTTAAAGCAGCAAATGTGAATCTTAAAGATGCAACAGCAATAAAAACATATATTAAAAACAATGCTGCTACAATAGTTGCTGCTATTAAAGTAGAAACAGATAAAGTTGCGACACAGACAGTTGATACGACTAGTTACACGACTTCAACAGTTGAGAATTTATTAAGCCCAATTCTTACCGCTGTATCATTTGAAATTGAAGGAACAGTTGCTGGTATTAAAGATGCTAATGGCAATTTTAAGGTCTCACTAGCGAACAAAAATGATACTGATATGCTTAGTGCTATAAATTTATTTGTTAATGAGAAATCGACTATGAAAATTACAGTTAAGGGAATGACTAGAACTATTACAACAAATGATTCTGGTGAAGCTACTATTCTTGTATCTGATCTATTTGGAGGTAACTCTCAAGTAACTGGTATCTCGGTAGGAACTATAAAGAATGAACTTACAGGTGATAGTGGTGTAATAACTGTAGCGATTACAGATGTTGCAAGAAATGAAAAAATGGCAACAATCACTGTCACTTCTAATTAAACTGAGATTTTTTTAAATTATCATTTAAAGTTCATCATCTTTTAAAGTTTGGGTTTAATATGGATAGTGTATCTGTATATTTTAATGAATAATCTAGTATAAGTAAAGAAAGAATCGTCGAAATGACGGTTCTTTTTTCTATGGGAGCAATATATAAATTTTATATTAACCCTTATATTTGGTATTTAAATGAGTGGTTAACATTGCTATAAATGTTGACTACTTACTTAAACAATAACATTTTACAAAATTCGGGCTAATAAGTATAAAGAAAAATGATCTTTATACGATAATATTAACGATACATAACGTATTAACCAATCAATTATAGAAATAAGAACATTTATAAATGATTATGAATCATAGTTTGTTTATAAGTATAAAATCCGCAATAAATTTTAAAAACGGGGTGAAGGCAAATTGTTAAATGGCATTATTAATTCTAATTGGAAAGATATCTTCAAAAAAGTTTTTTTGGGTATTGCATTATACATGTTATTTATGACTTCAATGGTATATGCTGCTGACAATACTCAAGTTTTACCAAGTCAAAATATAAGTACTAGTAAGATGTCATGGAATATAAGCTTTTGGAGTGCATATGACAAGACATCAGTTAATAGTAGTACCTTATATTTAGTTCAAGATAGTACAGGCGCAAAGCTAAGTTGTACCTACTCTTTTTTAGATGCAACTACTGTAGTTATTACTTCAGTTAGTAGGCTCAAATTTAACGCAGTATATTCGATTATAGTAAATGCTGGTGTGAAATCTGCGGCTACAGGAGAATATCTTAGTGTTCCTACTAGAAAAACATATAATGTAACTCAAAACTTAGTAATTGATGCAGCTTTAGCTAGTAATGATGTTTCTGTAGTTCAAAATAATCAACCTGTGCTTCCGAGTACTGTTGATGTTTTATATAAAGATGGTTCTATAGGAAAAGAACCTGTTACGTGGGGCGCTGTGAATACAAGCACTGCAGGAGTAAAAAAAGTAACAGGAAGAATTAATGGGTTAACTATAACAACTTCAATTAATGTTAATGTAACAGTAGTAGATTATGTTAAAGATATTACCTTAGATTATTATTCACTTTTGGATATATACTCAGTAAATGTCGAGGCAGATAGTAGTGTAGCTAGAATGTCTCTTAATGGCGTTGATATGTACTATAATGGAAATAATAATTTCCAATTATCTACATTACTTACAAAAGGTTCGACTGTAACATTTAATGCTTATAATGCTACAAACAAGCTACTTGGATTTAAAAAATATGTAGTTGGGCAATAATAAATTATGCTAATGGGGGGATTAATTAATATGTGTTTTAATAATTTTAAAAAGAGTATGGTGAGTTTAAAAGTATTTACTGTGGTTTCTTTGTTTAGTATATTGTTTTTAGGGACAACAGTATATGCGGCAGTACCTTATACATATGCAATAAGTACAGTTACAGTAAATGCAGCTACAACAACTACTACAAAGAACACACTAGATATAACTTTTGATTATGCTATTAAAAGTGTTAATACAGCAAAAATCACTATAGATCAAACTAGTGGAAGTACGGCTATGAGAGTACCTACAATAGGAACTCCCGTAATCGATACAGCTGATAAAAAGATTTTACATATATCTATTGGGGACCTAGACCCAGCTGTTATGGATTATGAAATTATAATAGAAAAAGATGCGTTAGATTTTGGCACAGCATACACACCATTAACGAATTTTATAGTGCCTTTTTCTTCACTGGATCTTGCAAATGGTTTTAAGTCTGTATTTATGAATAATACGGCAGCTAACCTAAATGCAAATATTTTTACGCTTAATTCCCCAAGAGATATAAGTATTTATGTTCCTAAAAAATATGTAACCTCAATTGAGACTATACATAAAAAGCAGGGGCTTACTACAGATACTACATCTACATATCCTAAACTAACTAATATTGATGTTAAGACTGATTCTACTGTGAAAAGATTAAAAGTTTCAGTTACTCCGTCTGCGGGGATTAAGATGGTAGATAAGGAGATTTTTCCAAGTTCAAGTATGGCCGGATTTACAACTGGAGATGCAGGACTTAATATTGATACGGGATCAGATTATACAATTACTATAAAGGCCTTTGATATTAATGGAAGGATTTTAGAAAATACTAGTTATAAAGAAAAAGTACAGAATCTAGAATTAGTTAATGACTATATAACTTCAAAAACAAGTACAAGTTCAAATAAGACAATTACGTTATATGATTTGATGAAGACTCCAGCTACACTTACATCAATATTAACAGCGTACACTACTAATTTAGACTCAATTAAAGTAGTGTATCCTAATACGAATGATACAAGAATTATATCAAATAGTGATGGACAAACTAATGATGCATCAAATGTACTTGCTAAGGCCTTAAGTGATGATAGTGTTCAATATATCAAATTTGAAGCGCCCTTGACGATTGCTCCGGGTCAGGTCGTGGCGTTGGCAAGAACATCAGTTGCTGGAAAGCCTAAAAGAGTTGTTTTAGATGGAAATGGATCAACAATTACTGGGGATGTTTTAATAGGCTATGGATCTAACGATAACAATATTTATGAATTAAGAAATATGACTATCATTGGAAACCTTACTGTGGACGTTTCAACTACCGGAGATTGTATATTATCAGGTGTAGATATAAAAAACGGATACAAGATAGTTAAGAATAAAAAGAATCCTGAAGTTACTGAGGTTGTAGCGATGGATGATAAAACATTATATGGAATAGGTCAAGTAATAAAAATAGGAGTTAAGTTTAGTGAACCTGTTTTTGTGGTTGGTAAACCTGTTTTGAAATTAAGTGGTACTAATGCTACTACCAATACTAATGTTAGTATTGGCAATGCTATTTATGATGGGATCTTAAGCACGGTGGATGAACTTGTTTTTAACTATGAAGTAAAAGAAGGAGATAATTTTTTAAATATAAAAAGCACAGGTATAGATTTTAGTAATGGTGATATACAAGCAACAGAAGGGGCATCTCATATTCAAGCAAATGCTGCTGGTGCAGAAGCAAATATATATTCTATTACGGGTAAAAAAGATATAGCAGTTGATGGTATAAGACCGTTCCTTAGTAAAACTGTGAGTAATCCAATTCAAGTAGATGGCACAAAAATAACGTATATAGCAAATGAAACACTAGATAGAACCACAGCTGAAATAGCAGACAATTGGAAAATAAGAGTTTTAGACAATACCGAAGCAGGATTTACAGATTATAAACCTTTAAAAGTTTTCTTACAGGGGGATAATGAAACGGTAATAATTGAAATGCCTAACACTATTATAGTTCCAATTAGTACCGATGACATTACTAATAAGAATGCAAGCGTATTTATGACTAACATTGTGAATGATAAGGCTGGAAACCCTGCAAATGATATGGTTACTAAAGCCGATGGTTCCCTTGGAGTTGCATGGCATGAGGGAATTGTTGGATTGCCAAAAGACCATAATTATAAAGTAAGCGTAGGTACAGACATTCCTAACATACAATATGTAATAGCTGGTGGTACCCTTTCTTCTGTTATTGGTAATTTAGCTCCTTTATCAGATACAAAAATAACGGGATTAGTAAATGGTGAAACATACAAAGTGATACCGGTAGTGGGGACTGTAGATCACGAGAAAGATACAGCAAATGTAGCAGCAGATAAAGCACTTTTAACAGACGCAATTATATTGAGTGGTAATAATGTTGATGTTGGTAATGTGAAAAATAATTTGAATTTACCGACAACAAATGGAACAAATGGCTCAATAATAACTTGGTCATCTACTGACACAAACGTTATAAAAGATGATGGAACAGTTATAAGACCAAGTAATAGTTTAACGAATCCAACAGTAACGGTAACTGCTACAATTGCAAATGGTACTGCAATTGATACAAAAGTTTTTGATATAACAGTTCTTAAGAAAGATTTTAAAGTTAAGAAATCTATATTTGCAGATAACAATTTTACGATTGAGGGAGATGGATATTTATTAACAGATTTTATCGTGTCTAGAGGAGTAATAGAATTTACTGGTGGGACTACAGTTAATACTTGGGTAATTGGTGGTTTAACATATTCACTTTCGTATACTAATACGACTGGAATTGCTAAAGTAACAGTAACAGGGACAGCAACTGTCGCAAGTGATGTAATTACAAAAGATATAACTGTAACAAAAGATGGACAGATTAAAACTTTAACATTAAGTATACCAGCTATAGTAAAATCATCTACAGGGGATCAAGTCGCAGTTACCATTACTGCTAACTAAGTATTATATAAGAATAATCAGGGGAAATAAAAATTATGTGTGGGAATATTAAAGTTTGCAATAATTGCAGTTTATTTTAGTCTGCCTGCTTATGCGGTAGATGCGGATATATACGATGTAAGTCAGGTAAATGACAAATTTAATAGTCTTTCTGGTTCAACAATAGAAATGATTTAGTCAAATATAAAGACAACACTTACACCCACGGGGGGGCACCACAACAGTTGATTTTGGGGTTAAGGCAATTGAGTAGTATAATATAAATTATGACCATGAATCGTCAGAAATGGCGGTTCTTTTTTCAGTTCATTATATAAATAACAGGTAACATAAAAATGAATCAATGAATATATTTATAACAAATATCAGTTGCTAATGTTAAAAATTTCAAGTAAAATAAAGATAGAAATTGATTCGTTAGGGGGGTATAAATTGAATAAACTGAAAGGGTTTTTAGTCTTGATGTTAATGATTGCCATGTCAAGCATTTCTGCAAGTGCAGTTGAACTGGATAAATATTCAGTACCGGACTTTTCTATTATGATAGGGACTAAACTTTATACATTAGACTATGCTAATGACCAAAAGAAAGAAGTTGAAATAACAAAGGCTATCACAGAAAATTTAGGTGATATATATATAAAAACCACTGGCAGCGAGTGGACAAATAATTCGTCGGGAAAGGTAGTCGAAGTTAGTATAATAAACAAATTAGAAGTTAAAACATTCAATGGTGTAGAAGTTGAGACGCAGCCTTCACAGGAAGGTACGCAGGGAAACATAATATTTAAGGCAGTAGATGTTGATACTGATGTGCAATTAATGGATCCAGTTTCCAGAAAAGGTAAGGTTGGTAGTGAGTGTGTAGGTTATATAAGTGTAATTGAAGGGTATGATTTTGTTTTGGCAGACACCACTTTTACCGGTAAATTTACGAGCCTTGATCAAACTGTTATGCTGAGATATAAGAAGAAGACAATAGTTGTGAACAATCCGCCTAGTGTTAAGGTAACTGGTTTAACATCTGGGTTAACGTTTAAACAAGGTGATCGTATATACGTGTTAGTTGAAGCAGTAGATGAAGATAAAACAACAACAAATGTAAGAGTATCTTTGGATGGGGTAGAAGTGGGCAATTCTAGCATTCAGTGTTACATAGTATTAAATACAGAAACATTAGGTGGGCATATGGTAAGAATAAATTGTAGTGATAAAGAAGGGTTAGCTGGCGTGCAGCAATCGCTTACATATGTTGTTAGGTAAGTAGGACAAAAAACAATTACCCCAGGGGTAAAATATTTATCGAAATAAAGAGGAATTAAGCGCCCCGTTATAGAATTATATTAATATATGTATAACATAAAATTGAAAATGGGGGTATAAATACATGAATAAGAAAATTATAGGTTCATTCCTTGCTTCTGTTATGATAGCGTCAACTACGACTATCTCAGCGTTTGGTGCAATGGGGAGTGGCACAGTTGTAATAGGAACAAAAGCATTTGATTTAAGTTATGCTAATGATCCAGCAAATTTCAAAGAAATCACTAGTGCAATAGTTGATGGTGGAATGGTTTATGTTAAAAATTTCAATGGAGAATGGATCAGCAATGTTAATGGATTAGCTGCGTCAATAAATTCTATACCAGCTGTAATTTACAAAAATGCTACGCAGAAAATAAGTTTTGATGCTGCGGATTTAGACGCTAAGGTTACAACTGCAATAAACTCTGCTGCTCAAATTTTAGCAGCTACGCAAGCAGTAGTTAAAGCTGAAATTAGCAAACTACAAACAGATGTAGACACCGCAAAGATTTCTGTTAATGCATTACTTACTGATGCGGCACCAGGTAAAATAAGAGCAGATTTATTAGCACGTTTAAATCTGATTAAAGTTACAAATCCAACTAGTCCGATTGTAACTACTCCAAGTGCAGATGTAACTGCTCCAATTCTTAATTCAGTATCTTTAACTATTGGACAACCAGTTCTAGCTACTAAGGATGCCAGTGGTAATTTTAAAGTGAGCTTAGGCTTAGCAAAATCAACTGATATGTTTACTGCTGTAAAACTTAATACTAGTGAAAAAGCCACTGCAAAAATCACTTGTATGGGAAAAACTAAAACTTTTACAATAAATGATGCTGGTGATGTTACTATTCCTGTAGCTGATCTACTTGGGTCATATGCTCCTAGCGCAGCTGGTGTATCTGTAGGAACTTTAAAAGGTTACCTTGGTCTATTAGGTAATAGCATTACATTAAATGTAACACTTACTGATGCAGCTGGAAACGCATCAACAAAAACAATTACTATAACTGCTAACTAAATACCCCTGGGGTAAATAAAAACGACTAGACTGATATAAATCAGTCTAGTCGTTTTTACGTTAAACCTTTGGGGTATTACATATTACTTGAGTCTACAGTTTTACCTGTAAGATTATTTATCCAATTTCCTGAGAAATTTTTAACATAAATATCTCCACCAGTAACTATCGCATTACTAATTTCGGCACTATTAGCTGAATTGTTAGCATATTCAAGGGTATAAGATTTAGTTCCTATTAAAACAGTTCCGGCAGGCATACCGTTTAAATCAGTCGAAGTATAAGCTGATTTTTTATTATACTGAATGCCTAATCTTGAACTTTCAGTTTTGTATAAGCTTGTTACTGTTACATATACATAACCACCCGCTTGTGCTAATGGCTCAGAGGTAGTTATTGTAGATCTATATTGGTTTGAATTTATAGTTCCGGATCCTATTGTCTTTTGAGAAAAAGCATCTGAATATATAGTTATCTTGTCACCATCTGTGAACAGATAATTTTTTAAAGTTACAACATCTAAGGTTCCTACTGGATTGTTTGAAATCGTGATTGCATCTGAACTAACAGGCAGTGTAGAAACTGGTATTGATGATTGTGCTGGTTGACCATCTGCTGTAACTGCGACAGTATATTTTCCAGTGTTTAAATTATTGTTTAAAAGGCCTGAAGGTTGTTTTAGAGCGCTAAAATAATAAGTGCCTGCTTTTAAGGAAACAGATTGCGACCATGTTTTAGGAGTTGCATCCGATCCATAACGAATGCGCGATGAGAATATTTGATTGCCGTCACTATCTGCTAAGTTTGCATTTACTTCATAAATTGAGGAAATCATTTTTAAAGTAATTTCTCCATCTATTGGAAGAATTATTTTATAGGTGTTTTGGTCATCATTACATGCTATAAATCCAATGATAGTATTAGAATTTAGATTTAATGGTTGAGCAGTTAAGGTACCATTATTAGGCTCTACATCATCGCTATATACAGGGGTATAATTAACTGCAAGAGTATACTTACCTGTATTTGAATTATTGTTTAATAGGCTAGTGCCTTGTTTTAAAACACTTATATAATAAGTTCCTGCTTTCAAATCAATAAGTTGTGTCCATGTCTTTGGAGATTGTTCAGATCCCGAACCTACGTAATTAGAAAATATTTGCTTGCCATCATTATCATTTAAATTTAAATTTACTCCGTATATTGATGAAAGCATTTTGACATCAATTCTGCCAGAGAGTGGGAGTGTAAATTTATACGTATCCTGGTCATCATTGGCGGATATAAATCCTGTGAGTGGATCCGAATTTAAAGTTAATGGTTGCGCAGTTAGTGGACCATTGTTAGGTTCTACATCGTTTGTATTAACCCCTGTAAAATTAACTCCAAGACTATAGTTTACAGTATCTGAAACATATTTTATAACAGTAAAATAATAAGTACCTGCGCTTAAATCAATAGGCAAGGACCATGTTGTAGATGAATTACCATTTCCTAAACTTGGATAATAAGATAATACTTGCTTGCCACTATCATCCTTTAAATTTAAATTTATTTTATTATTTGATGTAATCATTTTGATATTGAGTTTACCATCCGTGGGAAGTATGATTTTGTATATATCTTGGTCATTAGATGAGACAATGTCGCTAGTAACCGTGCTACCCAGTGTAAGAGTTTGAGTAATAGCTGCATGGGCAATATTAGTTGGTACTATAATTTGCACTATTAGGAATACTAATATAAATAATGATGTAATAATTTTTTTACGCAATTTGAATCCCCCTTAAATGTAGTGATCTTTTTATTAAACCCTACATGTATAATTCAACATAGATGCCTATTTTCCTTTTTTAGAAGGGATTATTTACCTCACAAGTAAATAATGATATAATATGGACATATGAACTTTTACTGGGGGGAACTGTAGATGAATGAAGAAATAAATATTAGTATTGAAGATTATTTAACAATAATAAAAGAACGATTATTGTTAATAGGTACCATAACGCTTGCTACTGTAATAATTGCAGGTATATTAAGCTTTTTTGTTATAAAACCAACATACGAAGCAAGCACAAGTATAATAGTAGGTAAGCCACAGGCTACCACTAATCAATCAGCACAACTAAATAGTGATATAACTATGTATCAAAATTTACTTATAACATATAGCGAAATTGCTAAGTCTGATTTAGTAGCTCGAGGTGCCCTTGATGAATTAAAGGGTAATTTAACAATAGATCAGATTAAAGCTGGCGTTACTGTCACTCCAAAAACCGGAACTCAAATTTTAATGATTACAGCTAAGGGTAAAGACCCAGAAGAGGTGTTTAAGACTGTAAATGCTATTTCAACCTCTTTTGTAGAATCTACAAAGAAGGTTTATCCTACAGGTGGAGATATACAAGTAATGGATAAGGCCGTTATTCCTTTAAATCCTATTAGCCCTAACAAGAAATTAAACTTGGTTATTGGTCTTTTTTTAGGGTTAATGCTTTCACTTGGAGTTGTGTTTCTACTTGAATACATGGATAACACTATAAAAACCGAAAGCGATGTAGAAAAATACTTAGGGTTACCAGTCCTTGGAGTAATACCTAGAATAATAGAAGATAAAAAGTAAGAAGGCGATGGAATGATTGATATACATAGTCATATACTCCCAGGTATTGATGATGGCTCAAAGGATATGGAAATGAGCATTAAGATGCTAAAGATGGCAGAAGAAAAAGGCACCAAAACTATAGTAGCCACTCCTCATTATATAAGGGGTAGATACGAAAATCATTATGAAAAGATTTTTAACGTGTATCAAGAAGTGAAGCTTGTCTCTAAAAATGCAGGCTTAAAGATAGAAGTACTACTAGGACAAGAAGTTATGCTAGATAAGTATGCACTAAATTTGTGCAAAGAGAAAAAAATTAAAGGAATAAATGAAACGAGTTATATGCTTATTGAATTTCCAATGGATAAATTACCAAATGATGCTCTAGATCTAATTTATGAGCTAAGGGTTCTGGGTATTAAACCTATACTTGCACATCCAGAAAGATATGAATACATAATAGAATCGCTTCCTGCTATAAATGATTTTATAGATGAGGGATGTTTGTTTCAGATTAATACTGGAAGTTTGCAAGGCTTATTTGGGAAAAAAGTTCAAAAGTGTGCCAAGTTACTTGTTAAAGAGGGTTTGGTAAATTTTATTGCGTCAGATGCACATTCTATAAATAGAAGATGCCCTGGCCTTAACGAGGGATTTAGAGAAGCGACATTTTTAGATAGGGATATAGAGAAAAAGGTATCTAGTAATTTAGAACTTATGTTATTAGATAAGGACATAGAAGCAAATATGGAGAAAATAAAGAAAAAGAAAAGTATTTTTCAGATATTCAAACATTAAAAATAATTAGTAAAGGTAGTGAATCAAATGAAAGAATTAGATTTAATAACATTTAAGGAACCTAACTCACCAATGTCAGAGGCATATAGAACTCTTAGGACTAATATTCAGTTCTCCTCTTTTGATAAAAAAATTAAAACATTACTTCTAACTAGTTCAGGACCAGGAGAAGGAAAAACTACAACTTCTTCAAATTTGGCTATGGTTATGGCTCAAGGTGGCAATAAGACTTTATTAATAGATTGTGACCAAAGAAAACCACAAGTACATAAGGTTTTTGGATTTTCTAACGAAAAGGGTTTATCTAACATGCTGGTAAATGATGCGGATGATGGTAAAGTAAATATAAATATAGGCATTCATGAGACAGTACAACCAAACCTTCATGTTTTAACTTCAGGTACAAGACCACCAAACCCCGCGGAACTTTTAGGATCAGCTAAAATGAAAAATTTCATCGAGGAGTTAAAGAAAACATATGATTATATAATTTTAGATACTCCTCCAATAATATTAGTTACAGATGCACAAATTTTAGCTCAGTATACAGATGGATGCCTCCTAGTTGTATCTTCAAAGGAAGCAGAACGTGATGCAGCTGTAAAAGCCAAGGGACTACTTGAAAAGGTAAATGCTAAAATATTGGGTATAGTACTTAATAAAGTGGATCTTAAAAAGAAAGGTTACTATAACTATGAGTATAAGTATGGTGAAACCATCAAAGGTGAGTAGATCAGAAAAAAGCAAAATAATAAGAAATTTAATATTATCTATAATTTGATAAAGTGAGGGATTCTATGAAAGTTTTAGGAAAATGGAAATTACCAATATTGATGTTAAGCGATGCAGTTTTAATAAATTTAGCATATATATTAGCTTTCTTTTTTATATATAATTATAAAAATTTCAGATTTTATTCAAGTAGTTACAAAGAAATAGCATTAATTGTAACAGTTATTTACATAACTTGTTTTTATATTTTTAAGCTTTACGAAAGTCTTTGGAGATATGCAAGTATTGATGAATTTATGCTTATTATTGGTGCGTGCCTTACTTCTAATATTGTGATGATTGCTTTTGTTAGAATTATTGGACATTCATTCGCTTATGGAGTAAGTATAATAGCTTGTGCTTTTAGTATTATTTTTATAGTCGGTTTTAGAATGTCATTTAGAGTTTACGGTAGATTTGAAAGTATGATAAATTGTAATGCCAGTAAAATTGTTCAATCAAGAGTAATGATAATTGGTGCCGGATCGGCTGCAGCTATGGTTATAAAAGAAATGAAAAGTAGTAGTCAGAGTAAATACATGCCAATAGCTGTAATTGATGATGAAGTCTATAAAAAAGGAAATAATATTGCTGGAGTAAAGGTACTTGGAAATCGAAAAGATATTCCTAAAATAGTAATAGAAAAGAACATAGAAACAATACTTATAGCTATTCCAACAATAGATGACGAAGATAAAAAAGAAATACTCGAGATATGTAAGAAAACGAATTGTAAAATAGAAATTATTCCAGGTATGTATGAAATAATAAATGGTAAAGTTTCATTAAATCAAATTCGAAAAGTTGAGATCGAGGATTTATTAGGACGTAAAGCAGTAAAGCTCGATATGCAAGGCATAACAAGTTATATAACTAATAAAACAATACTGGTAACAGGTGGCGGTGGGTCAATTGGTTCAGAACTCTGTCGTCAAATTATAAAGTTTAATCCAAAACAATTAATTGTATTTGATATATATGAAAACAATGCTTACGACCTACAAATGGAACTTGAGTATAAGTATCCAAAATTAGATTTATTGGTGCTTATAGGATCAGTTAGAGATAAGGATAGGCTGGAAGATGTTTTTAAAAAATATTCACCAAATATAGTTTTCCATGCTGCGGCGCATAAACATGTCCCACTAATGGAAAATAGCCCAATGGAGGCTATAAAAAACAATGTATTTGGAACATATAATGTAGCTGAATGTGCTCATAAATTTAATGTAGAAAGATTTGTTATGATATCTACAGACAAAGCGGTAAACCCAACAAATGTTATGGGTGCAACTAAAAGAATGTGTGAAATGATTATACAATCAATGGATAAAATAAGTAAAACACATTTTGTAGCAGTAAGATTTGGAAATGTACTAGGAAGTAATGGGTCAGTTATACCACTATTTAAAAAACAAATAGAACATGGTGGACCAGTTACACTTACTCATAAAGATATAACAAGATTTTTTATGACAATACCCGAAGCTGCACAATTAGTGCTTCAATCTGGAGCGTATGCACAAGGTGGAGAAATATTCGTGTTAGATATGGGAAAGCCTGTTAAAATATATGATTTGGCATGGGATTTAATAAAACTTTCAGGTTTTGTTCCAGATAAAGACATAAAGATTGAAGTCACGGGACTAAGGCCGGGAGAAAAGCTTTATGAAGAGCTCTTAATGAGTGAAGAAGGACTTACAAACACTAAACATGAAAAAATATTTATAGGAAAACCAACATTTACTGATTTAAGTGTAATGAAAGAGAAAATGTTGGAGCTCGCAGTGATTATTGAGAAAGATGATGTACAACTGTTAATTGAAAAAATAGGAGAAATAGTTCCTACATACAATAGAACTTTGGCAGAGTCGGCTATGGAGTAGCCGCGTCTGCGTCGCAGCCATAGTCGGCTGTTTCACAGCCGTAATCATCTGCTTCGCAACTGTAGGCGTCTACTTCGTAGCGTGATCAGCTGTGAAACAATTAACATTACAGGATAAAAATGATTTAGGGGGGGCGGTATTATGAAAAAATTTCTAAATGTTATTGTTAGTTTAGTATTATTGGTATTATTATCGCCATTATTTATTATTGTAGGGGTAATAATAAAGTTGAATTCAAAAGGTCCAGTCTTTTTTACTCAGGTGAGAATAGGTAAAAACAATGAATTATTTAAATTTTATAAGTTTAGGACAATGAAGGTGGGAACTCCAAATGTTGCAACAGACAAATTAGATAAATCAAAAAGTTATGTAACGACAAGTGGGAAGATTCTACGTAAAACAAGTATGGATGAACTTCCACAAATAATCAACATTATTAAAGGGGATATGGTACTTGTAGGACCAAGACCTGCTTTATATAATCAGTATGAACTTAAGGAGTTAAGAACAAAGGTAGGAGTTCATACACTGCGTCCAGGAATTACAGGGTGGGCTCAAATTAATGGTCGAGATAATAACGATGATCATGAGAAAACAAGGCATGACGCATATTATCTAAACAATAAGTCGCTTAAATTAGATGCATTAATAATATTTAGAACTGTGTTTAAGGTTTTAAGAGCAGAAGGAATCCTTGAAGGTTCAATAATCAAGGCAAGAGATGAAGAAATAAGTCAAGAGAGAAGCCAAGCTAATAGGCATGAAGATTTATCAGTATAAATGTGAGGTGATATAAACAAATATAGGAGAGACAACATTTAAATCTACAGGATATGCATAAAACGAATGAAAAATTAAAAATGAAAATACTAGGAAGGAAGCTTTTAATTATGAAAAGAGTACTTGTTACAGGTGGTTCAGGTTTTATAGGAAATGCAATTGTTGAAAATATAAATAAAAAATATGAGGTTGTTGTTTTAGATAATTTTTCACCACAGATTCATGGAGATAATTATAAAGAATCCTATTTATATCAAAATATAAAAGACAAATGTAAAGTAATAAAAGGTGATGTTCGTAACTCTGAAGATTTAAAAGAAGCGTTAGAAGGTGTGGATTATATTATACATCTTGCTGCTGAAACAGGGACAGGCCAATCGATGTATGAAATTAATAGATATACCGATGTTAATATCAAGGGTACATCTAATTTGTTAGAAGTCATATTAAAGAATAAGTTTCCTATTAAAAAAATAATACTTTCTTCATCACGTTCTGTTTATGGAGAAGGGATGTATTGTTGCATAAAACATGGGATTGTTGTTCCTAAATCAAGAGATATAGATGATATGAAGGGTGGAGATTTTGAAGCAAAATGTCCTGTATGCGGCGGAGAAGTAGAACTAAGAAATACAACAGAAGAGTGTCCTTTAACGCCTATTTCTTTTTATGCATATACGAAACTTGCACAGGAAAAAATGCTTGAGGTAATGTGTCCTACAATGAATATACCATATACTATCTTTAGATATCAAAACGTGTATGGAGCAGGTCAGTCACTTAACAATCCATATACAGGTATCCTTTCAATATTCTCTAAGTTGTTATTAAAAAATCAGAACTTGAATATTTTTGAGGATGGTAAAGAAAGTAGGGACTTTGTTCATGTCAGTGATGTTGCAGCTATCACTTGTAACGCACTTGAGAATGTTGCTACGAACTACCAGCATATTAATGTAGGTACTGGAGAAAAAATTTCTGTTATGCAATTAGCAGAGACTTTTAAAAAATTATATAGCTCAAATTCAGAAATAATCGTTTCAGGAGATTTTAGAAAAGGAGATATTAGGCATAATATTGCAGATACAAATAGAGCTAAAATCTTATGTGAGTTTAAACCTGAATATACATTTGAAAAAGGCATGGAAGAATTTACATCATGGGTAAAAAAGCAAAATAAAGAAAAAGGTTTAGAAAAATCAGATGATCTTTTTGAGCATTCTATAGATGAAATGAAAGAAACTGGAATGTTAATTCAGGCTAAGAGGTAAATTACGATGAACAATAAAAAGGTGTTGTACATAGGTACTCCAATATTTAATTACCATGAGAAGATTGTTTCAGAATTTGAAAAGCAGGGTTATTTCGTTGATTATTATAATGATAGACCAAGTGAAAGCTCTTTTGTTAAAGGACTTATTAAAATTAAAAAAAGTTTAATGAGTTCTCTAATTCAAAGATATTTTGACAAGATTATGTCTGAAACAAAAGAAGAAAAATATGATTTAGTATTCATCATAAACTGTAAAGTATTTACTCCAGTAATGATTAAACAGTTAAGAGAAAGCCAAAAGTCAGCAAGATTTGTTTTATATATGTGGGATTCGCTTACACTATATCCAAACAGTAAAAAACTGATTCCAATATTCGATAAGTCATATTCTTTTGATTTAGATGACTGCGATAGCATTGATAATCTTTATTTTATGCCACTATTTTATTGTAAAGAATATGAAGAAGTAGGAAAAGAAAATGCTCAAGAAAGAAAATACGACATTGTAAGCGTATGTACAGCTCATCCTAACCGTTATAAAAGAATGAACGAGTTGTTTCCAAAGCTTGAGTCAAAAGGTATCCGTGTATTTTCGTATATGTTTTTGAATAAGCTACAGTTCGTGTACAATAAGATGTTTGTACCAGAATTCAAAGGTGCAAAGAGCGGTGAATTTAAATTTATACCTTTATCTGAACAAGAAAATATAGATGTTCTTAAGAAATCTAACACTGTGTTTGATATGCAACATAATAGGCAAAGTGGTTTGACTATGAGAACTATTGAAACTCTTGGTGCCAAAAGAAAGATGATCACGACTAATACAAATATAAGAAAATATGATTTTTATAATGAAAATAATATATTTGTTATGGACAAGTATAGCTTGGAAGAGATAGAACAGTTTATTAAACATAAGTATGAACCTATAAGTGAGGATATATATACAAAATATAGTTTACATAGTTGGATAGCAACAATTATAAATGAGGAAGACAATAATTATTTTAGATAAGTTAGTGTGAAATAATGCTGTAGTACTAATAGCAATGATATAGGGAGGCAGTCAATGGAAAATAAGTATTCATTATCAGAAACTATATCAACAGCATATGCTTTGGTTGCTACAAAGATGTTTTATAAAGGTGCAAGATTAATTAGAAGACCCTTCTATTGCAGGGGTAAAGTTCGGTTACAATTTGATATAGGTCTTACTACTGGTCATAATTGCAGATTTGATTTGCTTGGAGACGCGAATGATAATTCAAAAAAACTTTTTATCGGAAAAAACTGCAAACTTGGAGATAATGTTCATATAGTGGCAAATGAAAAAGTCATAATAGGTGATAATTGTTTGATGGCTTCAAAGATATTTATAAGTGATACAAGTCATGGAGATTATTCTAATACATCAATCGATTCATCACCAGATGTTCCACCAGATGAGAGACCACTTTATATGAAACCCGTTAGTATTGGAAATAATGTTTGGATTGGTGAGAATGTCTGTATTTTGCTAGGAGTGAATATTGGAAATGGTTGCATAATTGCAGCAAATTCAGTGGTAAATAGGGATGTACCTGATAACTGTATTGTTGCAGGGACTCCAGCTAAAGTAAGAAAAAGATATAAATCTGATACTGGTACTTGGGAAAAAATCTAATTATTGAATGGCGAAAGATTACATGGCAAGGGAGATGAATTTAATTAATATATCTGTTGTAATTCCTATGTATAATAGTAAAGATACAATTATTAATGCACTAAATTCTATTAAAAATCAAACAGCATTTGAACAAATACTTGAGATTATAGTTATTAATGATGGGTCGATAGATAATTCATTAAATATAGTTAAAAAATACATAGAAGATAATGAAGATATGCCAATTGTCATTATTAATAAACCTAATGGGAGAGTTTCAGCTGCAAGGAATTCAGGTATGAAGGTTGCTAAAGGTGAGTGGATAGCTCTCCTTGATTCAGATGATGAGTGGTTACCTGAAAAAATTGAAATACAGCTAAAAACTATACAGGAGCATCCTGAAATAGATTTTTTAGGTGGTGATATTGATAATAGAGGACTAAAAATATTGTGGAAAAGGATTAAAGGTTTGTATAAAGCGGATGTAAAGGATGTATGCTTAAAAATGTTTCCACAAACATCAGTAGCAATTTTTAAGAAAAATATTTTTGAAAAAATAGGTGGATATGATGAGAAGCAAAGCTACGCTGAAGATGGTAATTATTTTTTAAAAATATGTACTCATTATAATTATTATCATTTACCGGTACAAATGGTTTGTTATGGTGGTGGTAAACCAGGATTTGGATTTAGTGGATTATCTGCTAATTTAAAAAAAATGTATGAAGGTAATATAAAAAATATTAAAGAATTAAAAAGAGATTTAGTAATTAGTAGTGGGTTTTATGCATTTTTGAGAGTGTTTTATTGGGTTAAATACATAAGAAGAATTTTAATAACAAAATTGCGTTGAATATTTCACTTTATAAGTTGATTTTCACCTAAACGGGAGGATAGCAAACATGAGTCATGTTGAAATTTCGGTTATTACAGTTAGCTATAATAATTTACAGATACTTATTGATTGTATAGAGTCGATATATAAATTCAATGATATAGGAAACAAATTGGAAGTTATTGTTGTAGATAATAGTCCGGAGAGTAATATTTTTGATTATATCCAACAAAAATATACAGAGGTTAAGATTGTAAAGAATGACAATAATGGGTTTGGTGAAGCTAATAATGTTGGGGTCACATTTGCAAAAGGAAAATACTTGTTGTTTCTTAATCCCGATACCATACTAATAGAACCTATATTTAAATTCGCAATTGATAAGTTTGAACAGGATAAGGAGTTAGGTGGATTTGGTGTAAAGTTGGTTGACCTCAAATATAATAGAAATACTTCATTTCAGTATATTGATAAATGCGGATTTATAGATAATCAAATTATCAAACTGTGTAGGAAATTGGATCTCTTCATTGATGGTAAGATGTGCATAATTGGGGCTGATATTTTTATGAATAAAGAGGTATTTTATGATTGTGGTATGTTCGATGAAAATATTTTCATGTATAGTGAGGAAGCAGATTTGGCTAGGCGAATTAAGTGCCTAAAAAAGAAAATGGCTTATTTTAAAGAAAAAAGTATAATTCATTTGGAAGGGAAAACTGTAAGCAATAAACAAATCGATTTAGAAAGAAGAATGGAGTCCCAAAAATATTATTGTGGTAAGTATGGGCTTAATTTTAAAAAGATGATTAATAGTCAAATTAGATATAACTATTTTAAAATGATAATCTATAAAGTTACACATAGTAAAAAATATGGAATCTGTAAAAATAACATAAATCTAATGAAGGAGTTTTGCAAAGAAAAGTAGTTGGATGATATAGATATTTAATTTATAAATGGAAAATGTGCAGAAAGATATGATTATTAGTTTAATAGTTATGGAATGAAAGTTCAAATATAAAAAGTCAAAGTAGGGTGAGGTAAGTATGATTAATCCTTTTTATGTATCAATAACATCATTTATAGTAGTTATTTTAACATTTTCTTTGAAGTGGTCAGGATATTATAATAATTTAGATGCAAAATTATATTTATTCATATTGCTTATTAATTTATTTAATTTAATTATGGGTCATATTTTTAAAGGAGAGTTTAAATTTGAAAAGAAAATTAAAAGAAATAATAGAATAAACAAAATCATTATTTTTATTTATGTAGCTTATTTAATTAACTATATATATGCAGGACAAATACCGATAATAAATGGTTTATTTGGAGTAGGAATTTCTTATAGATATTTAAAGATGATACCAACATTTTATCCTTTACTAATGTCAATAAATACATTTTATATAATTTATGTATTTTACCAATATATTTCTTTTAAGGATAAAAAAGATTTTAAATATATTATAGTTTTATTAATTCCACTTTTATTTAGTATGGGGCGTGGAGGATTTGTTGTGATAGCATTATCATGTGTATTACTTTACTGTTCTAGTAAGAAGATTAAGTTTAAGATAAAAAATTTAATTACATTAATGATAGTATTATCAATTAGCTTATATGCTTTTGGATATGTAGGAAACCTAAGAAATCAATCAGAATTTCAAAGCAAGACTGAAAAAAGTAATGAAATACTTAATTCAGGTTCTGCTACAGAAAAGTTTAGAAAATCAATTATTCCTAACGAATATTTTTGGACATATATTTATGTTGCAAGCCCAATAGCAAATCTAAATAATATTATTAATAATCAATTTGCAGGAGGTAATCTAAGGGAATTTATAGTTTACAATTTTTTTCCCCAATCAATGCAAAAGAAATTAATTGATATGGATAAAATCGTAATGTATCGTGGAATGTATTTAATTAATTACACATTTAATGTATCTACTGCATATTCAATTTCGTATATCGAATTTGGTTGGATGGGTATTTTAGGGTATCTAATTATTTATTGGTTAATGTTTCTTATTGGATTTCTAATAGTGCGAGGTTCACAATACAAGACTATATTTTTATGCTTATATTCAACTGTTGGGGTATTATCACTTTTTGATAATATGATAATGCTTGATGGAATAGCTATACCTATAATGTTATGTTTAATATTTTCATTAATTAACAGAAGAAGAAATAGAAGTATTAAATATAGTAACATATGATAAGGAAAAAAAATATCAGTCTCTAATTTAGTATTATAATACAAAAGAAGGAGGATAAAATGAAAATTAGTGTTATTGTACCTGTTTATAATAGTGAAAAGTATATTAAAAAATGTATTGAAAGTATAATTAATCAATCTTATAGGGATATTGAGATTGTTTTTATAAATGACGGATCAACTGATGGAAGTCTTAATATTATTCAGAAATATAAAAAATTGGATAATAGAATAAAAGTGATTAATCAATCTAACAGCGGTGTGAGTGCAGCAAGGAATAATGGTATTAAAAATTCTATAGGTGATTATATAACTTTTGTCGATAGTGATGATTATATTGATTCAAAAATGATTGATAAATGTGCTGAATCATTAAAAAATACAGATCTATTAATATCAGGATTTACATATGAATTTAAAGATAAAAATGAAGACAAAACATATGAGTCATCTTTTATTTGCAATTCTAAAGAATTTGTCCAAAACTATTTTATGGAATCATTTGAAAAATTATTATTATATGGACCATATAATAAATTATACAAGAGAACTATTATTAACAAGTATGACATAAAGTTTGATGAGGATTATTCAATTTGTGAAGATGCAATGTTTGTATTTGATTATTTGTTAAAGTGTGAGAAAATTTCAGGGATAACTGAAAATTTTTATTACTATGTACAGCATGATCAGAGCTTAATTAGCAAATATAATAGTAATGCATTTGATGCAACTTGGAAATTATATAATAAAATAATAAAATTTTTAAATGCAAATAATAGTGAAATCAAAAATATTAATATTGTAAATTACAGTTATGAGCATAGATTTCTAGGCTGTATGGATTCGGTATATAGAAAATCAAATTTAACTATTAGAGAAAAATATTCTATTTTAAAGATTTACACATTAGAAGATAGATTTCAAAAGTTACTGATAAAATGTAAGGAAAAATCAATTAAGCACTGGTTAATTAAATTCTTATTAGAAAAGAAAAAAATTTACTTATTTCATTTATTATGTTTATTAAAATATAGGAATACTAAATAGTTTTTATGGTGCAATAAAAAGATTAATATTAAAATCGTTTTAATAAATAGTAAGCTAGAAAGGAAAAATAAATTGAGATCAAGAGAATCAATAGTAAATGCAGTAGTATCAATAATTATGTATATAATAACAATACTAATCGGGTTTATATCACAAGCTATTTTTATAAAAACATTAGGAAATCAGTATCTTGGATTAAATGGATTATTCGGAAACATTATTTCGATATTAGCTATAGTTGAGTTAGGTTTTGGATCTGCGATTATCTATAATTTATATAGACCTTTAGCAGAAAATGATAAAGAAAGTATAAAATCAATAATGAAGTATTATAAAAAAATATATAGAATAATTGCATTTATTGTTTTTATTCTTGGACTTTGCATTCTTCCTTTTTTAAATATTATTGTTGGGGAAATATCGATAATTGAGAATATACGTTTTATATTTATTTTATACCTAATGGATACAGTTTTCTCATATTTCTTATCATACAAGCGTTCTATATTTTATGCAGATCAAAAAACATATGTAATTAATATAGTTCATATTGCATATCTAATATTAATAAATGCCTTACAGATATCATTGCTGTTGATCTATAAGAATTATGTAGCATATCTAATTATAAAGATAATCTGTAGAATTATTGAGAATCTAACCATAACAATTTTAGCAAATAAAAGATATAGCTTTTTGAAAGAAAAAAATATACAACCTCTAAATTCTTTTATAAGAGATAATATTATAAAAAAGGTTAAAGGCTTATTTTTTCATCAAATTGGGTCAGCTGTTGTACTAGGAACTGACAATATTATTATATCGATGACGTTAGGGGTTGTAACCGTTGGATTATATTCAAATTACAATATGATTATCTTAGCTGTAAATAGTTTGTTTTCTCAAGCGTTTAACTCAATTACTGCTACAGTCGGTAATTTATTAATAGAGGATGATTCTATACAAGCATATAGAGTATATAAAAACATGTTATTACTTAATTCTTGGATATTCACCTTCGTTTCGATATCCGTTTTATGTATGGTAGAGCCGTTTATAACTTTGTGGATTGGAACAAGCTATATACTTCCGAAATTTGTATTAATCGTTCTTGTTATCAACTTATATATAGTTGGAATGAGAGCTACGTGTATTACATTTAAAAATGCAGCTGGAATATTTTATGAAGATAGATTTATTCCTATTGTTGAATCATTATTAAATATAGTATTTTCTCTACTATTTGTTAAATTTTTTGGCCTTGCGGGAGTATTTATGGGAACAATAGTAAGTAGTTTCCCATTATATTTTTATAGTTATCCTAAATTTGTTTATGGAGTAATATTAAAAAAGAGCAAAATTCAATTTGCTGAGGATTACCTGAAGTACATTATAGTTACATTTATAAGTGCATTGCCAACATTTTTGATAACAGAACTTATTCGTTTTAACAGTGCATGTGTGCAATTATTATTTAATGGGATAATATGTTTAATAATACCAAATATAATATGTTACATATTCTTCCATGGAACTGAAGAATATCAGTATTGCAAGGGTCTGATTATTGGTATTCTCGGAAAAACAAAAAAGTAAAATATTAGGGGCAAAATTTTAAATTTATAAGGAGGAAAAACATGAAAGGTATTATCCTAGCCGGAGGTTCCGGCACAAGACTCTACCCAGTGACAAAAGCAGTATCAAAACAGATACTCCCAATTTATGACAAACCGATGATATATTATCCATTATCTGTATTGATGCTTGCAGGGATAAGAGAGATATTAATTATTTCAACTCCTAGAGATGTAGTTACATTTGAAGAGTTGCTAGGTGATGGAAGTGATATAGGTCTTAAATTACAATATGCTGTTCAAGAAGAACCAAGAGGACTTGCAGATGCATTTATTATTGGAGAAGATTTTATAGGCAGCGATAAGGTAGCTTTAGTGCTTGGAGATAATATTTTCCATGGGTATGGTTTTACTGAAAGATTAAAAAGAGTTTCAGAAAGAGAAGGAGCTACTATTTTTGGTTACCATGTGAGCAATCCAACTGAATTTGGTGTTGTTGAATTTGATGAAAATAATAATGTAGTATCTATAGAGGAAAAACCTTTAAAACCTAAATCTAATTATGCGGTTCCTGGTCTATATTTTTATGATAATAATGTAATAGAAATAGCGAAAAATGTTAAACCATCAGCAAGGGGAGAAATAGAAATAACAGCAGTAAATAACGAATATTTAAGGTTAGGTAAACTAAAGGTTGAGCTTTTTGGTAGAGGAATGGCATGGCTTGATACGGGAACTCATAGAGGACTCTTAGATGCAGCTAACTTTGTTGAAGCAATACAAACTAGGCAAGGTTTATATGTAGCTTGTATAGAAGAGATAGCTTATAAAAGTGGTTTTATAAACAGAGAGCAACTTTTAAAATTAGCAGAGCCTTTAATGAAATCAGAATATGGTAAGTATCTAGTGCAGATTGCTGATGATTACAATGGAGCTAATTTAGGAGCGGCAGCTGTAATAGAATAATTAATGGAGGTGTTAGATTTGTTTAATTTTATAGAAACTAAGATAGACGGTGTATACGTAATTGAACCTAAAGTTTTTGGGGACAATAGGGGATATTTTATGGAAACCTACAACAAAAATGATTTTTTTGAAGCTGGACTTAAAATGGAGTTTGTTCAAGATAATGAATCAAAGTCTAAAAAAGGTGTACTCCGAGGACTTCATTTTCAAACTAAACATACTCAAGGTAAATTAGTCCGCGTTACAAAGGGACAAGTCTTTGATGTAGCAGTAGATTTAAGAAAAGGTTCAGCTACCTTTGGTAAATGGGAAGGAGTAATCCTTACAGACGAAAACAAAAAGCAGTTTTATGTTCCAGAAGGATTTGCACATGGGTTTTTAGTTCTTTCTGACGTGGCTGTATTTAATTATAAATGCACAGATTATTATGCCCCAGAATATGATAGTGGTGTATTATGGAATGATGAAGATATAGCTATAAAGTGGCCACTAGATGGCATAGAGGAAATTTTATTATCAGACAAGGATAAAATACAAAAAGGATTAAAAGATTTAGAAATATCATTTGAATATAAGGGGAGTAAGTAAATATGAAAACTTATTTAGTAACAGGTGGAGCTGGGTTTATAGGCGCAAATTTCATTCATTACATGTTAAATAAATATTCAGATATAAAAATTATAAATCTAGACAAATTAACTTATGCAGGAAATTTAGAGAATTTAAAAGATGTAGAAACTAATTGTAATTATACTTTTGCTTGCGGAGATATATGTGATAAAGAACTGGCAGAAAAATTATTCGAAGATAATGATATTGATTATGTTGTAAATTTTGCAGCAGAATCACATGTAGATAGAAGTATAAAAGATCCGGAAATATTTGTTAAGACAAATGTCTTAGGTACAGTAAATATTTTAAATGTTGCTAAAAATTCCTGGGAAATATCCGGTGGTTTTAAAGAAGGTAAAAAGTTTATGCAAGTATCCACTGATGAAGTGTACGGATCACTTGGAGGTAGTGGGTTCTTCCTTGAAACTACACCACTTGATCCACACAGTCCTTACTCTTCAAGTAAAACTGGTGCAGATCTAATGGTAAAAGCTTATTTTGATACGTATAAAATGCCTGTAAATACAACTAGGTGTTCAAACAATTATGGACCATACCAATTTCCAGAAAAATTAATACCATTACTAATAAACAACTGCTTAAATCATAAGGATCTACCAGTATACGGTGATGGAATGAACATAAGAGATTGGTTATATGTAGAAGACCATTGCAAAGCAATAGACATGGTTATTAACGGTGGTAGATTGGGTGAAGTTTATAATATAGGTGGACACAATGAGAGAGCTAATATACAAATAGTTAAAACTATTATAAGTTATTTAAATGAAAATGTAGATAAAGAAATAACAGAAAAATTAATAAGTTATGTTGAAGATAGATTAGGTCATGACAAGAGATATGGAATAGATCCAACTAAGATAAAAGAAGAGCTTGGATGGTATCCAGAAACTACTTTTGAAGTAGGAATAAAAAAGACAATAAAATGGAATTTAGACAATAAAGAGTGGATGGATAATATCACGTCTGGTGAATACCAAAATTATTATGATAATATGTACCAAAATAAATAAATAGTGCCACCCACATGGCAAGTGGCATGTTGGGTATAACTAAAGTGGAAGCTACTGAAATTTATAGAGATATAATTTTGGTGGTTTTTTTGTTGCTAAAGTGTTTGTTGCATGGCAATATTTTAATGATTTAAAAGTGGTGTAAGGGAAAATTAATATGATATAATGAAATTAATTAGTAAATTACAGAATTACAAGGAAGTGAATAAAGAACTTATTTATTCATGTAAAGGTACAAAGCTATAGTAGTGGACATGAAATTTTTGGAGAAAGAATGTTTAGATATTTTTACCTAATATGGGATAAATTTAGATATAAAAATAACGATGAGTCAGAAATAGTGGCGGCAGCAATATATACTTATAAAGGTGAGCGAGGAAAAGATAAAAGATACGTTTATAAATTACCTGAAATGGAAAACGAGATACTAATATATAATTTCAAAACTATTGATGTAGAGAAAATAAAACTTGAAAAAATTAGTAATGATAATCCGTTGAAATTAGTTTTTAAAATGGCAAAAAGTTTATTAGAAACAAATGCAATAGATGAAGATATATGTGAGGTAAAAATAAAATTAGCACAGGAATTAAGAAGTTATGATAAAGTTAAAAATAATAATCAAATAAAAGCATTAGTAGATTTTTTAGAGTATTTATTTTTAATTGAAAATCCTGAGTTAGAAAAGAAATATGAAAAATATAAAAAGGAAAATGGAGGTGCATTTAAATTGAGTATAGACGAGATTAGAAAGTTGCACTACAAGGAAGAAGGAAGAGAAGAAGAGAGAGAAAAAGCTAAAGAAGAAAGAATAAGTATAGCAACGGAAATGCTATTAGAAGGAGAACCAATTGAGAAGATTAAAAAATATTCTAAATTAAGTGAAGATGAAATAATAAAATTAAAAAACAAATTATCTAATGGATTGCAATCATCACATTAGCAACCAACAAACTGATTCGCTACGCTACATTCATTTATTGGAAAGGGACATCTAAAGCGAATTTAGAAGCGCACAAGTTGGGGTGAACTGGGAGAGTTGGTTTAAGAATAGAAACGAAAAAACTTGGCTATAGCCAATTTAGAAAACTACCAAAATACATGGTGATGCATTTTGGTAGTTTTTTTGTTGTGAAAAATGTAGTTCCACGACATTGATAGAAGATTCATTATAATGTTTATAAAAATGAATGTCTAAAAATATAAAAGATGATACACTGTGGCTATCTCAAAAGTTGATAGGGGAGTTATTTGAAGTTGAAGCATATACTATAAATTATCACATAAAAGAAATTTATAAAAGCAAAGAGCTTGATGAAATACCAACTACTCGAAATTTTCGAGTAGTTCAAAAAGAAAGAAATAGAGATGTTGCAAGAGATGTTGTTTTTATAATTTAGATATGATTATAGCAGTTGAATATAGAGTTAATTCAAGGAGATTATCAATATTTTATTGATAATAATGGGAATTGGGTGGAACCTTAAGGAAAAGCGCTAATATTACAATATGACAAGAAATATAGCTGGTAAATCATTTTAAGCTATTTGATGTTCTTCTCTTTTATATGATAATATGTCGAATAAACTGTTATTATGGGAGGAACAAATTAATATGGAAAAAAAGAGACTGAATTGGATTGATATGGCGAAGGGATTTGCAATGATTTTGGTTATGTTTGGGCATGCGCCTATTTTGCTGCCTATTCAGGCAGAAGTATATACATTTCATGTACCATTATTTTTCTTTATGTCAGGATATTTATTTTCAAATATAAAATATAATAATTTCTCAGCATTTTTTAAAAAGAGGATTATAACTATAGGTATACCGTATTTTTGTTTTTCTTTTATTGAGTATATCTATTTTTTTGTATTCAATAACAAACAAAACGTTAGTCCTTTAAAATCATTTATTGGAACACTCATACCATTAAGATATGACAATGGTACTTTGCATAATGGAACACTGTGGTTTATAACTTGTTTGTTTATGTGTGAGATGATATTTTTCTTAATAGTTAAATGGACTAAAAATGATAAAAGAAAGATTATCACATGTTTAGTAGTTAGCGCAATTATTGGAGGTATCTACAACACGTATATTGGAAAGCCATTACCTTGGAGCTTGGATGTAGCATTTATTGCTGTAGTATTTTATGGTATAGGTTATTTAATAAAAGTGATGGAAAACAAGGTGAGTAAACTTGTGAGTATAAAATACTTAGTTGGATTCTTGATTATTAATGTAATTATAGGACATTTGAATGTTCGTTATATGAATGCTCGCGTGGATATGTCTGCTATTACATATGGTAATTACTTCTTATTCTTTGGGTCAGCTATTAGTGGAATTATGGCATCATTAATTTTTTGCAGATTATTACCAAAATCAAAATTACTAATATATATAGGTAAAAACAGTATAATATTTTTTGCGTTTCATCAAATGATACTATATCCAATCATCGATAAATTAATAACACATATTAGCTTTTTAACTAGTGAGAAATCATACATAGTCACATTAAATGGCATAATACATGTTGGGGTAACTTTAATAGTTATGATACCAATTATTTATGTAATTAACAATTATATGCCATTCATATTAGGTAAAAGATTTTTAAAGAAAGGTGCTAAATTATGATTGTTATTTACGCGAAATGAAGCAGGTAAAATGTGTTTGTATTATCTCCACGACATTTATAGAATATTCTTGTAATGTTTAGGTAAATAGTGCATAAGGTAAGAAAAGAGGATATAATATAATAAAAATGATTTAAAGTGAGGTGTTAATATGAATACGCAACCAACTACGTTTGAAGTAACTTTACCAGAGGAACTTATTCCTTTTTTAAATAAAATTTCTGGCGATTCTATAGACCAAAAGGTTAGGGTAGCTTTTGCACTAAATTTATTTACTAATAAAACAGTAACATTAGAAAAATCAGCAGAACTTTCTGGGTTATCACTTTTGGATTTCATGGATGTACTTGAAAAACAAGGAATTATATGATGCTATTGAAAAAGGGCATATTAAAATATATCATGTAAAAGATGAATTGTTTATAAATAGATTTATGGGGAAATTGCATAGAGGTGAATTAGAAGTAATAGCAGGTGCTAAAGAGCTAAAGTTAGATTATTTACTAATTGATGAAAGATCAGCAAGAAGTTTAGCAGAGGCTTTAATGTTAGAACCTACAGGGCTTTTGGGCATTTTGAAATTTGCTAAATTATCAGGTGTAATTGGAGCGTTAAAACCATATTTAGATGGGTTAATAGAAAACAATTATAGAATCTCTAAAAAACTATATAATGGTATTTTGTTAGATGTGGGAGAAATATAACAAAATACCATTAGAGATAACTACTGAAAATTATAGAGATATAATTTTGGTAGTTCTTGTAATAAAAGTCTTTGTACTGAATTATGCTTGTTGTTTACGCGAAATTAATTGCAAAAAAATCCGGTAATCATAATGTCTTTATGATTTGCCGGATTTTTAGTGGATTTTGGAATTACATTACTGTTATTTAAGCTACTTTAATTGTATTTGTATCAGTAGTAACTATTTTAGCGTCTTTCTTGCCAGTTAAGTCACCACTAGTTGATAAAAAGATGTTTTTAGCGATAACTAAATCCATAAGAGCATTTACTTCAGCTTCTGTTATAGTAGGTCCCTTATCATCAGCTTTGATGTCATCTACACTTAACGTAAAATACTTACCCTCAATAGTAGTTAAAAATCTCATAACTAATTTATTCATATAATTTTTCCTCCTTTAAATTGTTGAATTTTGTTTTTTGAATTTTAAGCTTCTTATTTAAACTTACTTTTCTGTAACTAAGCTATACTGATCTTGTCTATCTATCCCAACCAATGGATAAGTTTTGATCTTAGAGATAGCTTGTCCTACTGCGAAAATGTCAGCATCCACTGCATCAACTTTTACGTTACCTAGGCTTTTTGTGGCAAATTCATCTTTGCCATTGACGTCTATGCCTGTTTTCATTGTAAGTTTTAAAACACTTGCTACTTTTGTTGATATAACTGCCATGTTTAATCACTCCTTTTATTTTGTTTTCACTTAATATATATGATGTTTTTCTTATTTGTGCGGAGTTTTAAAAATATATATTTACATAATTGCCTTTAATTTTTCAAGGGCTTTTTTCTTAATCCTTAAATATTGATAATAACTTTTATCAGAAGTAGCTGCTATCTCTGTAAGAGAGTGTCCCATAATATAAAACCTCTCTAATATATAACGTTCAAAAGGTTCAAGGGTATTAAGGGCAACATATAACTTTTCAACCTCAGCATATGCTATTACTTCATCCTCTAAGGTAAATTCATAATGCACCTCTGCATCAAAATCTATCATATTACTATTTGGGACTTCGCGGAAATGTTTTATTTCTCCTTTTAAGAGTGCTTTAAGGTTCATCTTTATAGCATTAATGCAATACCCGTTAAAGCTGTTGCTGCCTAGTTTATATAATGATATAGCTTTTATTACTGACAAATACCCGTGTTGAATTAGGTCTTCATTGGTATAGCCTGGAATATGATATTTTGATGATTCTTTGAATACAAGGTATTTAAACTTTCCGATTATAAGTTCTGTAGCTTCGCTGTCACCGTTTTTAGCCTTTTCAACTAGTTTTTCCATAATTAAAGCACCACCTTCTAATTTTTTATTTAAGGTTTATTAAATATAATAATTTATTAAGCTAGACCAAGTAATTGTTTTTCTAAAAGATCAAAATCATATGTTCTCTGTTCGTAGTCACAAAAGCTACCACTTTTCACAGAGTGAGATCCACTATTAATGCTGCTACTACTGTTATTACTATTCCATTTTTTCTGATAAGTAACAACCTCCTTAGCAGTTTTTATGCCTTTGCTTATCCAGCTATTGATAATACTCGAGATATATTTGATATTTTTTGCATTATAATTAACGGCCTCTGTTATAGCCATAATTATGACTTCATCACTTACGTGTTTTGTAAAATCTAATATTTTTTCATACACTAGTGGTGTGATAGCATGTATGTTTTCTTCGAATATTTTAATTATACTTTTTATACCAACCGCCGTAGCAGCAGGATTTTCTAGTTTAGCTATTACTACTTCTTCTTCTTCTTTGTTTATTATTCTTTGCTCTTTAATTATTAATCCTTCTTCTTTACTTCTTATTCTATTACTTGGCATATGCTTGGTAGACCCTATCAAGGGGGTATCAAGGGACTTAATAATTGTGTTTTCATTTGATTCATCAGATGTATCCTTAATAATTATATTATTACTTGGGTCTTCTGAATGATCTTGCTTTATAGGACTTAGATCATTTATATCAGTTGGTATAACGTTTACAATAAGACCTTTGAAAATATTATTTACATCTAAGCCGGCAGCTTCATATTTTTCATATAATATTTTAAGTAATACCTTATTTTTGATTTTCAATAGCTCCTTTGATATGCCAATAACGGCATTATTATTATTTGGAATATTGTATTTAATCCAATTTAATACCATAATTTCATTGGTTTCCGTGCAGTATAAAATTTTTTTATAATCACAAAACTTTTTAAGCAGCTCAGCCACAAGTACTTTGTCATATCCTGTTTCTAGTGAAATTAATCGAGGAGAAATTTGAAATATTCCACACTGTGTAGATTTTGTATTCGTTAGAAGATATAGATAAAAAAGTTTTTCCTGTGAATCTAGTTCAAGCACAAACGTATCGCTCCAAAATTCCGTATAAATTTGTCTATATTTAGCCATTATTTATTCCTCCATTTAATTAATTATTGTTATTTTTTTATTGTTAAAATTACTTATGATTTTACCAGTTGGAGGGAATATATATTCCATGTTTACTCCAAAAGCATTTGCTATTGATCTCCTACTTGAGTGATTTGGATAACTTTTACCCTTTTCCCAGAGCCAATAATTTTTATTAGTTGTAAAACATTTTAGTCCGGCTTGCCTTTGGCCCCATCCATTTATTACTCTTAAAACTTCCATCTTTTTATACCAAGTAAGGTTATTAAAAGTTTCTGATATCATTTTTATACCCCCTAAAACTTTATAACGACGTGTATTAACTTCTTTAATTTAATATACCATAGAATAAATTACCTGTAAAACCCATAACGACGTCATTTAACGACAAATAGCCCTATAAGTAGTTATTATCCATTATTTACATTTATTTACTCTAATTATCTTCAATTTATTGACATATTAACGTCATTGACGTATAATTTCTTCATAATATTATTATTGGAGGAATATTTATGGTTTTATCTAAAAAAGAAGTTGGTTTATTAATAAACAAAGCGCGTAAGCACAAATCCAAAATAATTGGTGGGAAATATACTCAAAGCATGTTAGCAGTGGATTTAGAACTTTCAAGAGGATATATTGGTGATCTTGAGAATGGTAGAATCTACCCAAACTATGTTCTTTTAAATAAAATTGCAGAAAAGTGTGAAGTTCCTTTAGGCTTTTTTGTAGATGAGGAGAAATCAGATATAGATATTACTAAAACTGAGGATGAAGAAATAATTAAAAGTCCTTTAGCAGATAAATCCACATCAGACTTTGCTGAGATAACGGATGTAAAAGAGGCTATGGATATTATTCTATCGCAATCAGGACTTATGTTAAATGGAGAGATGTTATCAAAGGAAAGCAAAATAGCTTTAGCAAACGCTATACAAATGGGAATTGCTTATGCAGAAAAAATACAAAATCAAGAAAACAAATAATACTTTTATTTAGGGGGAGCTAATGAATTTTATTAAAGATACTGTTTCATCTCTTTTTATAGTCTATGGTACTTTAAATCCGTTTGAACTATGTGAACATCTCAACATAAAAATTATAATAAGTAATCTAGGGAATGAAATAAAAGGATTTTTCCAGAGAACACATGGGTATGAAATGATTCACATAAATTCTGAAATTGAAGAGCATGAAATGAAATATGTTTGTGCGCATGAACTTGGTCATGCAATTCTGCATAGCAATATGTCTATAAGTTATTTTATTGAAAATCCATTGCAAGTTAAAAACAAATTTGAGATTCAAGCAGATAAATTTGCTGCTGAAATTCTAATCAATTATGAGATTAAAGATCAAGGATATGATGAATTAGATATTGAGCAAATTAGCTCTTTAATTTGCGTTCCTACAAAATTAATAAAATATAAATTAAATATATAGAAAAAATAGGAATGCATTTATATAATCATATTCTTAGGTTTTAAAAAAAATTCATTTTTAGGATAAAATGTGTTATTATGTAACTGTTAACAATATAAAATAGTAAATGCTATTTTTGTAAATTAACAATACAATAGCTTTTATTAAATTTATATTTAAATGCATAAAAATATAAAAATAGGGGTGATCTATTAATGAAAAAATTTAAAAGTATTATGATGATGGGATTTGTGTTATTGACAGTTACGCTGTCAAAACCAGTAATGGCAATGGAGCTAAGTAGTTTTACCGATGTTCCAAATTTCTCTGTGGTAATAGGAGACAGTATGTATACGTTAGAGTATGCAAATGATTTAAACAATGCAGGTTTAATTAATGATGCAGTAGTTAAAAATAAAGGTGATATTTTTATAAAAACAGATGATAGCGGTTGGATAAAAAATAGTAATAGTACACAAGTGAGTAAAGATTCTGTAAATATTTCGACTATTAGATATAATAATGGTCAAGAAATTGTAGCTTCAGTACCAGTAACCTCAAAAATTACTAAAATTCAAGTTAATCCTACTATAACGAAGACTGGGACAAACACAGCTACCTTTACGTACAAAATACTAGATCAGAACGGATTAGATATTACTAAAACTATTCCAGCTTCAGATATTTACGGAAGTGTATCTGTAGGCTCAATCATAGTTGTAGATCCGACAACAGGAACAGGTACAATAACATTTAATTCTTCTTTTGATATTAGTACATCAATTGTTATTACATTAGTGAACAAAAATGGAGTAATTGGAACCTCTGCACCTTCAAAAATTGCTGGATTTTCTATTAATCAAATTACAAAAAAGACTGGAATGTATACAGCTACTTTTGAATACAAAGTATTCAATCCAGCGAATGAGGATATAACTAAAACTGTTCCAGCTTCACAGTTAACTGCAACTGCATCTGATAAGTCAAGTATAGTTTTAGACCCGTTAACATCAACAGGTACAATAACATATAATTCTACTAGTAATATGGGTACCCCAATGAATATTACATTAAAGGACTTATTAACTGGCGTTACTGCAAGTTCAGTCATGGTATCCCCTGTGATTGAAACTAACGCTTCAAAAGTCGATAAAATTATTGTGACTTCAAAAGTACTAGCAGTTATTGGAAATAAAGGTTATGCATCATTTGCTATATATGACCAATATGGGAATGACATTACCAATACATCACTTGGTAATAATGTAACATTCCAGAGTAATATTGGTCAAGTTCAAATTAAAAATGGTTCGCTTACAATAACAGCAAATGCTGGAATTGATTTAAGTACGATTAGATCCGTTGTAATAACCGGCTTTGACTCGATTAGTAAAGTTACAACAAGTGCTACATTAACTGTTGCTACTCAAGTTAAATCATAAATAATAGTTGCAAGTGGAAATAACGATGGATTAGTAAAAATACCCTTCCTTACAATTTTACAAAGGAAGGGTATTTTTTAATATGTTTACACAAAATTATTTATAGGCTAGCCAATCATAGATATGTTTCACCTACTGTTAAGATATTAAAGTTACACTAGTTGTTGAAACTATTGTTCCAGCTGCGTTTAATAATTTAATTGTAACTACATCTCCAACACTTTTTCCTGGAAATATTGTTGTATTTGTTCCCAAGTTAGCAATTGTAGATATAATTTTTGTGCCATCAAATACTTGGTATTTTGTAGCTTCTTTTTTAATTGAAGTAGCATTTATTATTGCTCCAAATGGAGCAGCTTTTACTGTTGCAATAACTGATGTTTCTTTTTCATTAGGTATAGTGCTTGATAAAGCTGTATGTGCTACAGTATTTTGTGTTGAGGTTATTGCTCCGGTTACCGTGTTGGCAGCAAATGCTATGTTACTGGTTGAAATAGCCATACTTGCTAGAAGGATACCTGTCATAAGTTTAATTTTAATACGTTTACTTTTCATTTATATTCACTCCTTTAATTTTTTATCTACTTTATTATAACATGAAATTATTGTATTAATATTTAATATATAATATTTATGTATAATTATGTTATATATGATAGCGTATTGAAAAATGAGGGAAATGATAAATATGAAGAAGTAGTTTGTAGTAATGAAAATAAAGGTTAATACATGGTATAATATATTTTATTACTAGATTGGATGGTGACATATTGAAAAAACTAAGTATTATTTTATGTTTATTATGGATGGGATTTATATTTTATAACTCGTCTAGACCTGCTACAATATCAGATAAACAGAGTTATGGAATTGTTAATTCCATAAGAAGTGGAAAAAGTGTTCTGGAAGGTAAAACTAATTCAGCTAAAGTTAAAAGCACTGTGCTACCAGAAGGTATAAGAAATCAAAAAATAGATGTAATTATAAGAAAAAATGCGCATGCTTTTGAATATTGTATGTTAGCGGTGTTTGTTGCAAATTTGTTATTTCTATTTAGGGTTAAAGGAAGGAATGCATTAATTTATATCATGTTTATATGTTTATTTTATGCAGTAACTGATGAATTCCATCAGTCCTTTGTTTTAGGGAGAGGATCACTAGTAAGTGATGTGTTGATAGACTTTATGGGTTCTTTAATAGGTTTGGGAATTTTTTATTTAGCATATTATAAGATATACACTAAACATATAACAAAGGGAAAAACTGCGGCGCAAGGTGTTATGAAATAGAAATAAAAAGATTTTGAGATAGTTAACTTATAAAACTACCCAGGTGCATGGTTATGCATTTGGGTAGTTTTTATTTATTTAAAAGTAATTTATATTTTAGTAATTATTCGTAAAGTTCTGCATAAATATATATATATTAAATTTTATGATAAATAACATAAAATAATTTGTTCCAATTGAGGATCGTAGCCTCGCCAAAAATATATTGTTAATTTTAACTATAGGGGGTGAGCATATAGCTAATTTAGAAGGAAATTTACGAATCCGTAATGATAAAAAAATCGTTTGGATAATCGGGATTGTTGTGTTTTTGCTAGAATGTATGGCCGGTTATTATTACAATGTTTATGTTGGATATTATCATAGTGATGGAATTAGTAGAGTCGCCAATGCGTTTTATGTTTTATACAGTCGTAACCCGCATTTAGGTGCAATAGGATTTGTTTGGACTCCCTTGCCGAGTATGATAGATTTGGGATTTCTGTTGTTATATCCATGGATTCCTGCAATGGCGACCAAGGGAATTGCAGGGCTGCTCATGAGTGCTATTTTTGCTTCATTAACTGCGGGTATATTGGTGAGAGCTTTTATTAAACGTGGTATTCCACGTTTGTATGCGGTTATTTTTACACTATTGTATTCACTAAATCCAATGGTTTTCATATTTGGATTTAATGGTTTAAGTGATGCTCCGTTTATATTTTTCGTGATTCTGAGTATTATACATTTTTTAAATTGGGTTGACGAGCATAAACTAGGTGACTTGGTAGTAGTTAGTTTTGCTTTAGCATTAGCTTTTTGGTGTCGGTATGAAGCAGTTCCATTTGCTTTTAGTATGGCTATCGGCTGTGTTATTATCGCAATGCTGGTTAGTAGAAATGCTGCTTCACATAACGAAGGAGACACCCGTTATAAATGGTCATGGGCAGAAGGAATACTCACGATTATTGTTACACCACTTTGTTATTCTATAATATTGTGGGTTTTGTTTAATATGATAATTATGCATAATCCGCTCTATTTCTTAAATGGAGATTATTCAAATACTGCTCAGATTCAGGGACACTTAAGCTCATCAATATATGTAGCTATGGTCAATGCACCTGTAAAAGCCTGTATTTTTGCTCTGAAAAAGATTTTGGTGTTTTCCGCGCCTTTGATAGCGATATTAATTATTAAATTGCTTAATCATCGCTTGTGGCGATGGGATACGCTAATCCTTCTGGGCATGTTTATTTCTATACCTATGTTGCAAGTTATTATGCTGGTAAAAGGTACAACATTAGGATGGTTAAGATATTTTATGTATGTGCTTCCTGTAGCCTTTGCCTGGCTGCCATATGAGCTAAGCAAGGTAAAGCGTAAGTGGGTGTTTATCATTCCTATTATGGGAATGGTAGCAAATTTTATTGTCTTATCATATGTCATCACTCAGCCTACCATTGCGCCTGATGAAAATACTTTTCTTAAGAATACATTTAAGCAGCACAATCAGACTTACTATGACGAGAAACAATTTAGCGATATTGCAGGGTATTTAGATGAAAACTATCCTAATAGTAACATTTTGGTGGATTCATTCTCTGCTTATTTAATTATTTTGAAAACCCAGTTTCCGAGGCGCTTATATATATCTAGTGATTATTATTTTAATGAGGCCATCTCAGACCCACAAAAATATGGAGTTAGCTATATTTTGATTCCCAAACCTGGCTCCTCATCTGTGATTAGTGTAATTAATAATGCTTATCCCAATTTGTTTGAGCAGGGGGCTGAATGGGCGGAACTTGTAAAGGACTTTGGTTCTAAGTGGCGATTGTACAAGGTAATAAGAAAGACAGGAGGAAATATCCAATGAATCAGGCGGTAATCGAGGTATCTGTAGTCATACCAGTATGGAATGAAGCTCAGCATTTACAGCAGACGCTTAAAACAATTGCCGGTTTTATCTGGCAGTCTACCAAATCTTTTGAACTAATTATTGTTGATGACGGGTCAACTGATGAAACCTGGGCTGAACTTATGGTTGTTTGCTCCGAAATTCCTCAGGTTGAAGGTATTCGCCTTAGTAGAAACTTTGGTAAGGAGCGTGCACTCTGCGCGGGACTAGAGCATGCACAGGGTCAAGCCGTGATTATTATGGATGGGGATCTTCAGCATCCACCAGAGTTAATTCCACAGATGATTGATTATTGGCGCTCGAATACAGCAAAGATTATTGAGTGTGTAAAAAAGAGACGTGGTAAGGAGTCTTTTGGCTATGGGATGGGCGCAAAGCTATTTTACTGGTTAATTCAGAAGCTTACAAGATATGATTTACATGGAGCAAGTGATTATAAGCTTCTTGATCGTCAAGTTGTTGAAGCTTGGGCTATCATGCCAGAACGCATAACTTTTTTTCGTGGTATGACTGCATGGTTAGGATTCTCTCGGGTTCAAATTGAGTTTGATGTAGCGCCGCGAATTGAAGGCACGACGAGTTGGAAATTTACAACTCTTGTTAGATTGGCTCTTCATGCGGTTGTGACTTTTACATCATGGCCACTATCTTTTGTTTCGATTATTGGAATGATGTTTTTTGTTGGGTCTGTAATTCTTGGGATTCAAACTCTCTATATGAAATTAATGGGGGTAGCTGTAACAGGGTTTACAACAGTTATTTTGTTGCTGCTCAGCATGAATAGCATGATCATGCTGGGTATTGGGATTCTTGGCGAATATATTGCAGCGATTTATGATGAGGTTAAAGGGCGACCAAGATATATAGTCAGCCAGAAAACTCGAAATGTTCGATCGGATGAAAATATAAGTGACCAATAAAATTGGAATAAGGAGAAGATGATGGGCAAGCAGAATCCGGTTCGATTAGGAGAAATTTTGGTTGGAAATGGGTGGATATCAGAATGTGATTTGAAGAAAGCACTGGATTATCAGAAAATGTATGGTGGGCTTCTTGGAAATATCTTGATTGATTTTGGATGGGCGGAGGAGTCTAAGGTTCTCGAGGCAATCCAGCTTATCCACTCGAAAGGAAAGATTGGAGAATTACTTATTGCTCTTGGTATTTTGACAGTAGAGCAGTTGGATACCGCTCTAGAATTTCAACAAAAAAGTGGGGGCGCACTGGGTGAGATTTTATTATCGCTAGGACTAGTGGATTCAAAGACTTTATTTAGGACGATTGCCACTCAACAGGGTATGGGGCGAATTGGGTCTGAATTTACTATAGATTTTTCAGTGAAAATTCCCCAGGAGATAGCAAATAGATTGCAAGCAATAGTCCTTAGAGCGAATTTACACAGGGTTGTTGTGGCTGTGGCTAAAATACTTTCAAAAGAGCAGGTTGACCTCCTAGAATCTACACTTGAAAACAAAATTGAACAGGTGATATCAACGCATGATGAGATGGAGATGCTTTGGAGTCTTGTTTATCCTGGTGAATTAATGATGATTAGTACAGAAAAACTGGCTAATGAAAGACCTGATCAATCTGCACGTACTATATTCACCAGGCGACAGATCATAGTAATTGTGGCAATTTTAGTAATAATCGTTCTTGGACTTTGTTTTAATAGTTTTAAGACAGCGTTAATTATTAATGTATTTATCCAGGTGGTATATTTTATAGTAGTATTACTTAAGTTTTTTATGATTATGCAGGGAACACGTAATGGTGCTCAGATAAGAATAACAGACGAAGAAGTTGAGTCATTGGATGAACGCGAGCTACCAGTCTACACTATTTTGGTGCCTATGTATAAGGAGAGTCCAGTGATTTTAGCGTTACTAGAAAATTTGGAACTACTTGATTACCCTAAACACAAATTAGATATTCGACTTTTGGTAGAAGAAGACGATGTGGAGGCGCAGGAACTTCTAGAATCCCAAAAATTGAAGTACTATTATACAATTATTGTAGTACCTCATGCATTGCCAAAGACAAAACCGAAGGCTTGTAATTATGGGCTTATCAATGCAAGAGGTGAGTATACGGTTATTTATGATGCAGAGGATCGTCCTGATTTGGATCAATTAAAAAAAGTTTATCTTGCTTTTGCACGAAGTCCGGAGTCTTGCTGTTGTATCCAGGGTAAGCTTAACTATTATAATAGCAACCAGAATATGTTAACTCGTTGGTTTACTCAAGAATATAGTATGTGGTTCGATTTGCTTTTACCAGGTCTTATGAAACTGAATATTCCGATTCCGCTTGGAGGTACTTCAAATCATTTTAAAACAGAAGTTTTAAAAAGTTTGAATGCTTGGGATCCATACAATGTAACGGAAGATGCTGATTTAGGGATTCGGCTTTATGCATCGGGTTATACAACGGGTATTGTGAACTCAAGGACTTGGGAAGAAGCAAATAGCCGCATTGGTAATTGGATTAGACAAAGGTCACGTTGGATTAAGGGATATATGCAGACATGGCTAGTACACATGAGATTTCCTTTACGTTTGTGGCATCAAGTTAGGACCAGAGGTATGATAGGATTACAGGTTATTACCTTAGCAACGCCAATACTGCCATTAATTAATCCATTTTTATGGTTGATGCTTATATTGTGGTTTACAACTCATTATCATCTTATTCCAATGTTATTTCCGGGACTAATCTATTATATGGCAGCAATAGAACTTATAATTGGAAATTTTATTTTTGTTTTTAGTAACATCGTAGGTGTGTTCTGGGTCATTGATGATCTACAGGAAAAGGGAAATTATGCACTTTCTTTCCGGTTGGTTAAATATGCACTCCTTACACCAATCTATTGGGCTTTAATGAGCATAGCAGCATATAAAGCAGTTTGGCAATTAATTACAAATCCATTTTATTGGGAGAAGACAGATCATGGATTAACAAAGGAGAGTGATGACTCTTTGACTGGTAAAGGGGACGATCTAAATATATAAATTATTTGAATGGAGGGATGCGCTAAGAATGAAAAATAATCACGAGCAAAATTTGCAAATTAATGTGCTAGTACGGTATGGTATGGTTGGTTTACTAGGGACTATCATCCATTTTGGGAGTCTTATTTTACTTGTTGAATTTGCAAATTTTGATCCAGTTATTGGATCCGCTTTAGGGTTCTTGCTGGTACTTGTGATTTCTTATATCTTAAATAGAACATGGACATTTCAGTCGAAAAGCAGAAATGTACGGCAATTTTTAATCTATTCAATAGTTTCTTTGATTGGGCTAGGGTTAAATAGTACAATCCTCTTTATTAGTGTTCATGTTCTTAAATGGAACTATCTTTATGGACAGTGCCTTGTGGTTCTTGTAGTTCCTGTATCCAATTATTTATTGAATAGTTTATGGACTTTTAGGGATTAGTGCCACCCACGTGGCAAGTGGCATATTTAGAGCAAAGTGAGCAAAGTGAGCTATAATGAGCTTAAAAATAGTGCTATTTTTATAGGGAATAGATCTTCTGGATTATATGATAAAGCATATAAAAGAATGGCAGGGTAATAAATATTTGGACTTTATTTAATATTTGTAAATAACGAGAATTTAATATAATATATTGATAATTACCCAATGATTATAAGGTATAATAAGTTAGTAAGAAATTAATACCAAATCAATAAAAAATTAGAGGGGTGATATTAATGAAGAATAAAAGTATTAGAAATAAGGTTATGACAGGACTTCTTTTGGCATGTATGTTTATATCAACTAGCAAAGTAACATTTGCTGCGACTTCAGTGAGTGTCAACAATAACATTGAAACTAAGTTAAGTGCTTTGGTAACGGCAGGGACGATAACGGTTGCGCAAGAAAAAGCAGTAATAACAGCTTCTACTAAAGCAGTTGTTGGTGCTAAATTAGCTAAATTAGATTCTCTAGTAACAGCAGGAACAATAACAGCTGCGCAAGAAAAAGCAGTAATAACGGCTTCTACTAAAGCATTTATTGCTGGTAAATTAGCTAATTTGGATGCCCTAGTAAAGTCAGGAACAATAACAGTTGCACAAGCAACGGCAATAGAAACTGCATTGGCGACAGCAGATAAAGATGTAATAGGAGTAAAAACGGTAGTGGATACAAGTATAGTAGGAATAAAAACTAAATTAGATGTATTAGTAAAAGCAGGAACAATAACAGCTGCGCAAGAAGTAGCAGTAATATCAGCGTCTACTAAAGCGGTTGTTGCTGGTAATTCAGCTAAATTAGATGATTTAGTAAAAGCAGGAATAATAACAGCGACGCAAGAAACAACTATAAAAATTGCATTAGGAACTGCATTGGCAACAGCAGATAAAGATGTAATAGGAGTAAAAACAGCAGTGGATACAAGTATAGAGGGAATAAGAGCTCGATTAAATACAATAAAAACAGCTTTAGCTTTTAAATAAATTAAAGGAAGCTAGGCGATTGCTATGAATAGGAACTACTGAAATATATATTTTCGGTAGTTCTTTTATCTTAAACGAATGATTAGTGAGGAACAGTTGAGAAACTGTCCTTATTTTTTTGTGTTTAACTTCAAGGTAAAGAACTTTAATAAGGGCGCTAATTAAAAAAGGGATTTTTAAGAAATTAAGGGGGGAAAAATATGTCGATAAATGATGAAAATAAGGTGCGAAATTAAAAAAATATGCTATAATATTTAAAGAAATACAAGTTAATTATTATAAAATGGTAATGATTAACTAAAGTGTACAAATGATGAGGAGCGAAAATATGAAGAAAATTAAAAACTGGAAGAAGATCTTGTTAAGTGTGTTTATTATTTGTGTATTAATTGTAGGAGGAGTCTTTAGTTACACTTTTTATAAACTTAATAAAATAAACACTGTAGGAATATCAAAAAATGATGACATTTTAGGTATTAATTCTAATGCATTATCTGAAGCAGAAAATGCTAAGGGAATAACTAATATTGCTTTTTTTGGTATAGATAGAATGGATGCAAATCAAAAAACAAGTCGCTCGGATTCTATAATAATAGTTTCCATAGATTCAAAGAACAAGAAAATAAAAATGTCCTCTATTATGAGAGATACATATGTAAAAATAAAAGGTCATGGTCAAACAAAGATTACCCATGCATATGCATATGGGGGACCACAACTTGCCATAAGCACTATTAATGAGAATTTTAATTTAAATATTAGGGATTATATCACTCTTGATTTCTTTTCATTTGAAAAGATAATAGATACTATTGGTGATGTAAGTATTGATATTAAACAAGATGAAATTAGTCCTATGAATGATAAAATAGTAGAAATTTCTAAGATAGAAAAAAAATCGGTTCCTAAAATTATAAAACCGGGACTACAAACTTTAAATGGACTTCAGGTCGTTGCGTATTCACGAGTACGATTTACCGAGGGTGGCGATTATCGAAGAATTGAAAGACAAAAAACAGTAACGTCACTTATTATGACAAAGATTCAGTCATTAGGGGTATCAAAATTTCCGTCGATTGTCTCTGAGCTTTTACCTTATACGGAAACAAGTTTAAGCAGTATGGATATAATAAAGCTTGGTACAAAAGTTCTTACATCTAACACAACAACATTGGAACAGGACAGATTTCCAGTGGATGGTTATAGTGTGGGGAAAACGATAGACAAAGTTTGGTATTTGGTTGCTGACATGAAGTCTACTATAGCTCAATTGCATAACTTTATTTACAAAGACATAAAGTCAGTGCCTAAAGCTCCTCTGTAGAAAGAATTTGTTCATAGCAAACTTAGGGAACTCTTCTTAATATTTAAAGTACTAGCATTATAGGTTGCTAGTACTTTGTAATAAGTTTTCGCTCATAAATTTATGATTCTCATTGCTGTTTAAGTTGATAATTCATTATACTATAAGATATATATTTTAACTTTTTGAAAACATTTACAATAAATACATTAAGAACCATTGACATCTAATTGTTAAGGTTTTATAATCTAGTTAACCGAATTACTTAATCGGTTAACTAAAAAAGAGGTGAGGTTATGAATAAGGTTTGTATCCTTGGAAGTATTAATATGGATATGGTGGTTTCTATAGATAAAATGCCACTAATTGGAGAAACTATTTTTAGTGAAAACTTCAAATTAGCACATGGCGGCAAAGGTGCTAATCAAGCAGTTGCATCGCGAAGACTAGGAGCAGAAGTATACATGATAAGTAAAATAGGTCAAGATTCTTATGGTCTTCAAATAGTAAATGCACTAGAAAAAGAAGGGATAAATGTTGATAACATATTTAAAGATGATATTAAGCAAACAGGCACAGCAATAATTACTGTAGATAATAAAGGCAATAATTCAATAATAGTTGTAGCAGGTGCAAATATGACTCTTAATTTAGAAGAAATAGATAAGTGCAAAGAAGTTATAGCGAGTAGTGACATAATAGTAGCACAATTTGAGACACCAATTGAAGTTACAATGGAGGTTTTTAAATTTGCAAAAGAAAATGGGGTTATTACAATTTTAAACCCTGCCCCAGCAAAAGAAATTCCTAAAGAGTTATTTGCGTACACAGATATTATAGTTCCGAATGAAACAGAAGCTACAACACTTACAGGAGTAAATGTTCAAGATTTAGAAAGTGCAAAACAAGCTGCAAATATTTTTTTAGATAATAAAGTTAAATATGTAATTATCACCTTAGGTAATATGGGTGCAGCAGTGATATCAAAACAGGAGGCAGTGTTAATACCTGCATATAAAGTTAATGCTGTTGATAGTACTGCAGCTGGAGATTCATTTATAGGAGCGATAACTACTAAATTAACAAAATCAAATTTAAATACTAAAACGCTTGTAGAAGCAGTTAAATTTGCAAATAAAGTATCAGCTATAGTAGTTCAAAGAGAAGGGGCACAAGCGTCAATACCATTTTTAAATGAAATTAATGAAAGCTATAAGGAGCAGTGAACATGAAAAAAATTGGAATTTTAAATGGAGAGATTTCTAGTGTAGTTGCAAAAATGGGACATAAAGATCTAATTGCCATAGGAGATTGTGGATTACCAATACCTGATAAAACAAAAAGGATAGATATAGCATTATCAAAAGGTATCCCTAGTTTTATAGAGACATTAAAAAATGTATTATTAGAACTTCAAGTAGAAGAGGTAATTTTGGCCTCAGAAATAGAAGAAAATAATCCTAAAGTTTTTGAAGAAATAAAAAAACAATTTAAAAATGTGAAATTTACTTTTATAACTCATGAGGAATTAAAAATAATGTTAAATGAGTGTAAGGCTGTAATTAGAACAGGGGAGCAAACTCCTTATGCGAATATAATTCTTAAATCTGGAGTAATTTTTTAAGGAGGAGTAATTATGGAAGAAAAAATTCCTTTCCTTGAAATGAAAGGTATATCAAAATGTTTTCCAGGAGTAAAGGCACTTGATAACATAAATTTAAGCTTATATAAGGGAGAAGTACTAGCACTTTTAGGAGAAAATGGTGCAGGAAAGTCCACATTAATTAAGATCTTAGGTGGTGTTTATCAAAAGGATGATGGCAAAGTTGTTATACAAGGTTCAGAAGTAGATATAAAAAATGTAAAAGAAGCTGAAAAACTAGGTATATCGATAATACATCAAGAGTTAAGTGTTTTACCAAATTTAACAGTTGCAGAAAATTTATTTTTAGGAAATGAAAAAATAAACAAAGTAACAAAAAAGTTAGATAAAAAATTAATGAACACTATGTGTAAAGATTATCTTAAACAAATTGGGAGTAATGTTGATCCCGAGGAGTATGTTAAAAATATAAGTATTGGGGAAATGCAAATGCTTGAAATAGTAAAAGCAATTTCTAAAAACTCTAATATAATAGTCATGGATGAGCCAACATCAGCATTAACAGATACAGAAACAGAGAAGCTTTTTAAAGTTGTTGAAATGCTTAAAAGTAGGGATATAGCAATAATATATATATCTCATAGATTGGACGAGATTTTTGCAATTTGCGATAGAATAAATATTTTAAGAGATGGTAAATATGTAGGCGAAGTCAAAGTAAACGATGTCAGTAAAGATGATTTGATAACTATGATGGTAGGGAGAAAAATGGAAGAACAATATCCATATAAAAAACCCACTAATGTAACCCCTATATTAAAATTGAAGGATGTTTGTTTAGAAGGACTTTTAAAATCAATTAATCTAGAAGTAAGAGCAGGAGAAATCCTTGGAATGTCAGGACTTATGGGTTCAGGTAGATCGGAAGTAGCAAAGGTTATTTTTGGAGAATATAAGAAAACTAGCGGTTCTATTGAGATGAATGGAAAACAAGTAAATATTAATTGTCCTAAAGATGCAATAAATAACGGAATAGCGTATTTATCCGAAGATAGAAAAAAAGAAGGATTAATACTCCCTTTATCTGTAAAACAGAATATGACATTAGCTTCTTTAGATAAGTTTGAAAAGAAAATATTCCGCATAAGTAAAGCAGATGAAAAAAATGTAGTTGATGAATATATAAAAAAATTAGCAATTAAAACACCTACTCAAGACCAATTAATAAAGAATCTAAGTGGAGGAAATCAACAAAAAGTTATTATAGCAAAGTGGCTTATACAGTCTCCTAAAGTTTTAATAATAGATGAGCCAACAAGAGGTATAGATGTAGGTGCAAAAAAAGAGATATATGATGTATTAAATCAGTTAAAAGCCGAAGGGAAAGCAGTTATTATGATTTCTTCAGATATGTCAGAAGTACTTGGGATTTCAGATAGAATAGTGGTAATGCATGAGGGGGAAATAACTGGAGAGTTAAGTAGGGAAGAGGCTACTCAAGAAAGCATAATGAAATTAGCAATTGGAGAATAAAAAAGAGTATAAGATTTGCAAGGGAGGGTTAAAATGTCGAATATAAAAGGGAATTTATTAAAATATAAATCCATTTTAGCATTAGCTATATTATGTATAATTGTTAGTATAATTTCACCAACATTTCTACAAGTATCAAATTTAAGAAATTTATTCACTCAAATTTCTGTAAATGCGGTTATATCATTAGGTATGACTTTTGTAATACTTACAGGTGGAATAGATTTGTCTGTAGGGTCAATTGTTGCAATAGCAGGTGCGGTGGCTGCTGCAACTATAAAAAATACAGGAAGTATACCACTCGCAATACTCGCAGCATTATTTACAGGAGTTTTAGTCGGGTTTATTAATGGAATAATTGTTGCAAAAGGAAAAGTTCAAGCATTTGTAGCTACTTTGGCTACACAAACTGTATTTAGGGGAGTTACTTATGTATTTACTGGAGGTAATCCTATATCCGGCTTAGGTAATGACTTTATTAGACTAACAAATAGTAGAATACTGGGAATACCTGTTCCGGTTGTTATTACCATAATTGTATTTGCTATTTGTGTTTATCTTTTGACACAAACTAGATATGGAAGATATATATATGCAGTCGGCGGAAATGAAGACTCATCAAGACTTTCTGGTATAAGTGTAAATAATGTTAAAAATTGGGCGTATATTATATCTGGCGCTACGGCTGCAATCGCTGGAATTATAGTTACAAGTAGAATAGGATCAGCAGCACCAACAGCTGGAAATGGATATGAATTAGATGCAATAGCTGCAATAGTTATTGGGGGAGCAAACTTGGTCGGTGGAGAAGGAACAATATTTGGAACAATAATAGGTGTGTTAATTATTGGAGTTTTAAGTAATGGTTTAAATCTTATGGATGTTTCAGCTTTTTATCAAACTATAGTAAAAGGACTAGTAATACTATTGGCAGTTTTGATTGAGAAGAAAAAGGCTACTAATTAATACATCAAATATTAAATATTATTAGGAGGGAATTTAATGAAAAAATTATGTAAACTACTTTCAGTGGCAATGATAGCAACTATGACAATTGGGGTACTTGCAGGATGTGGCTCTAGCGCTAACACTAAAACTTCATCTTCAAGTGAAAAATCTGATTCTAAAAAAATAGGTATGGTTGTTTCAACTTTAAATAATCCTTTCTTTGTAACACTAAAAGAAGGTGCTGAAGCTAAGGCTAAAGAATTAGGATATCAATTATTAGTTGTTGACTCACAAAATGATTCATCAAAAGAGCTTTCAAACGTTCAGGATTTATTACAAAAGGGAGTTAGTGTTATAATACTTAATCCTGTTGATAGTGATGCAGCTCAAAGTTCAGTTATGCAAGCTAATAATGAAAAGATTCCAGTAATAACAGTAGATAGAAAATCCAATGGAGGAGATGTAGTTTGTCATATAGCTTCAGATAATGTGAAAGGTGGAGAAATGGCAGGTAAATTTATAAAGGAGAAACTTGGTGATAAAGGCAATATAGCAGAACTTCAAGGAACAACAGGCGCTTCTGCAACAAGAGACAGAGGAAAAGGATTCCATAATATAGTTGATGTAGATAAAAAGCTAAAGGTTGTATCATCTCAACCAGCTGATTTCGATAGACAAAAGGGATTAACTGTAACTGAAAACATGCTACAATCAAATTCTAATATTCAAGCTATTTTTGCACAAAATGATGAAATGGCACTAGGAGCTGTTAAAGCATTAAGTACTTCAGGGAAAAAAGCTATAGTTGTTGGATTTGATGGAGGCGATGATGCAAAGAAAGCTGTAGATGCCGGAGAGATGACAGCAACAGTAGCACAACAACCAAAGCTCATGGGAAGTATGGCTATAGAAAATGTTAAAAAGATATTAACTGGGGCAACTGTAGCTAAGGAAGTTGGAGTTGACTTAAAATTATATGTAAAGACCAAAAAATAAAAATGATGAGAATGCCTATTGGTAAACTGTAGATTATTAATATATAATTGAAATAGATTAGAAATGTTAAGATTATATAGTTGCATACTCTATGAGGAATCGAGGTAGTTAGCTAATGAATAAAATAACAATGAAAGATATTGCAGAAAAAGTAGGAGTCTCAAAAACCACAGTATCTTTGGTTATTAATAAGAAGGCCGATAATATAAGTGAAGAAACTAAAAACAAGATTTATAAAGTTATAGAAGAAACCGGTTATATTCCTAATAATGTTGCTAGGGGTTTAAAAACTAAAAAGTCTGGAAGTATTGCAATAATTATACCAGACATATTAAATCCATTCTTTTCAGAGTTATCAAGAGCTATAGAAGATTTTGCAAATAAATTAGGGTATAATGTATTCCTCTGTAATTCAGATAATAATGCAAATAAAGAAAAGAGGTATGTAAAACTCTTAATAAGTAAACTAATTGATGGGATAATTTTGATTCCAGGACAAGAAAGTGAGGATAGTGCAAATCTATTAAAATTAAATGACATACCATTTGTATTTGTAGATAGATATATTAAAGGGTTTGAAGATTATCCTGGTGTTTATTTTGATAATAAACAAGGAATACAATGTGGAGTAGAATACTTATATGGTAAAAACAAAAGAAATATAGTATTTGTAACTGGACCAAAGAAAATGACTATATATAAAGAAAGAATAGATGGATATAAAGAGAGTATGACTAAATACGGGATTTATAATAAATCATTAATTTTTGAAAGCACCTTTACTTTAGAAGGTGGTATGGAAGTAACTAATCATATAATTGATGAATGTAAATCTGTTGATGCTATTTTTTATTCTAATGATGTAATGGCTATTGGGGGAATGAAAACTCTTAAAAGAAGAGGATACAAAATTCCTGAAGATATTGTAATAATGGGTTTTGATGGAATAACATTATCTAAAATGATTGAACCAGAACTTACAACAATTCAACAACCTATTTATAGTATGGGAGAGCAAGCCTGTAAACTAATAATAGATATTATAAAAGGAGAATCAATAGATAATTTAAAAATACATTTTCCACCTAGGATTATAGTTCGTGGAACAACTTAACGGTGCCATCCACATGGCAAGTGGCACGTGGGTATAATGAAAAAGAAGATGTTTGGAATAAATTTATTCCAAACATCTTCCTTTTTTTAAACCAATTTAATGATTAATTCGTTTCATTTATTTTCATATATGAGAAACATTTTTCTTACTTAAATATCTTAGTTTATGCTTGTAAGTTGATATGTCTGGGAGGCATCATTATATTGAAATCCATATACATAACTTTGAGTCCTAGGAGTACTTAGACCATCTTTGCTATATATAATATAAGATTCTGAAGATGTAAAACTTCCTGATTTATTATCATCGCTAATGCTGTTGAAGTTAGTAATATAGGAAGAAATGAAAGTTTCTTGTATTCCTGATTTAGCTGTACTAAGTATATATCCTTCTTGAAGTTTATATAACTGACTTCCTGAAGCAACATAACTATTAATTGCTGCAGGATTATTATTATTAATAGCATCTACAAAAGCGTAATTATATTGTGATAAAAGAATATTTAGTTTATCTTTAACATTAGTTAATTCACTGCTAGCTTCTTCAAAACTTAAAGCAAGATCAGTGTCAAAACTTGAACCTTTGTAGTTTTTACTTGTAAGTTTTTTACCCCCTTGTGCCAATGTTGCATATATTTGTGAGGAATTGTTTATAGGTCCAAAATGTGTAGCATCTTTAACCTTAACATTAACATTTTTTCCATTAACAAAAACTTCAGCATCGTTATAATTAGTATCTGAAGATATGTTTATGTATTTCATATCTTCCAATACATTTACTTTTGCTATATTGTTATCAGCCGTTACAAGATCCAAAGGATAAGTAGTACTTGAACTAACATATGAGTTTTTGTAATTAGCTAAAATTGTATAAGCGCCGGGAATGTATGGTCCGAATTCCTTGGTGGAGTTGTCAGAATCACTTTCACCTATATTAGTATTGTTAATTGAAAAAGTAACACCTTTAACTGGTGCTGTTACAGCAATAAAAGATGGTTTAATATATATCTTATATTTAGGGAAAATAAGAAAGGTTTTTCCGTCACTAGATAAAGTTAATGTATTTACCAACTTTATGATATCAATATCCTTAGGATTATAAGCATTGTTTTTTAAATCTTGATCAACTTTATCATAATATGTAGGATTGCTTTTAAAGTAAGCTAATAAAGGCGAAATACTTTTACTATCTACTTTAAGTCTAGAATCATTACAATATAATATACTTGCTAAATCAGAAGCATTATTTGAAGATATATCTTTCTCAAATCTTTTTACTATTTTACTAGGATCGGATAAAGAATTACCAATGTTAACAATGATAACTATTAATATTATTAAAACTATGGATATTGACATGAATATTTTTGTTTTCTTTGAAAATTTCAAATGGGATGTAGCATTGTCGCCAGGTTTAGTTGTAATTAAATCCATATCATAATCTAATTCTGGATTAACAGTATCTAAATCGATGTTATGGTCTGATTCAGTTTCAATGGTTGATCCTTCTCGTAAATCATTACCGCAGCTAGTACAAAAATGTGTTCCATCTATAATTTTGTTGCCGCATTTAGTGCAAAAATTCAATTTAAGTCCCCCTATAATTGTTGTAGTTGTACTCAATGGAGCACTCTTAGCAAAATATGGTATAGTCACTGCAGAAGTAGTATATACATCTGTTGGTAAATGTTTAATTCCATTCAGCATTTATTCCCATTAAGTCTAAAGATAACGCATCAAGTATTATCATTTTACTATATCTGCTTAATAATGGCAAGAATACCCAAAAAAACAACGTGCCACCCACGTGGAAAGTGGCATGTGTAGATAGGTATATTAAAGGTTTTGGACATTATCATGGACTCAACCAGCTAATCAGTCCAATAGTAATATGTGGAATGCGAGTAGCTCAAGCATAAGTGTTAAGAATATGAGTTATAATGCTGTTATAGCTGCTAAAGGGGGTACTTTTGCTCGATTGCTATATAAAATTGTTGTGGATTTTCATTTATGGCGCCAGTCACTCCAAGATGTTTTAAAGTTATCATTATTTTGTTTACTATATTGGTAGAATTGTTTTAAAAAATCAGTTCTGTTTTCATCTCCGATTTTCTTTCCTTCAGCGTCTTTCTTTAATATATCAGATCCTCCTATCAATACTTGACGCTGAATTATATCTTCAAAACTTACTTGTTTTGCATTATTCATCATATCATACATAGCCATAAAAGTAGTAGTTCTTCCTACCCCACCTCTACAGTGAAAATGAAGCCAAGTATCATTAGTAGATATCTTTTTTGTCTCTTTTACAAATAAATCTACTTGATCATCTTTAGGTTTTAAGTGGTCGGATATAGTAAGTCTTAAATAGTGTATTTTTTGAGACTGGGCTAATTCTCTTTCTGTCTGAACTTTTTTAGGGTTTATAATTTCAGGAATCGTATTAACGGACTTACCCTCCTTAAGTTTATCAAAGGCGACATATTTATCTTTTTTGATTTTTTCTAATTTAGCTTTTTCATCTTTTATAATATCATAGCTTTTTTTATTTATATTAGCTTGGTCTTTTTCACCAAACCAACTTATAGACATTCCTTCAACAAAACCATGAGCTTCTTGTCTTAAATCTACATCTATGATATTTTTGATATTTTTATTAGCTTTAAATTTGTCTTTTATCATTTTGAGGCCGTTCTCACTAAGAGAACCACTACCTGATTCGTTCAAGTTTGCTAATCCTTTTAAATTAACATTACCAGCTGATTGCTTGTCAATTGGATCATTTGACATTCTGAAGTTTTTAGGTAATACGTTTTGATTATCTTTATCTATTACTAACTTTACGTTGGTATTATTTTGTGAAACTTGAGTCTTAGTAGAGTCTAAAGCAATATTATTAAATGTTCCTCGTTGTAAACAATATGAGCCTACTAATAATCCTGTAATAACTGTTATCATTAATAAAGATTTTAAGTTTTTGTTCATTATCAACAACTCCATTTTTGTCTTAGAATGTGTTCTTATTCATTTAGATATAGTTGATTATAATATACAATATTACCATAAAAAGAAAAATATAAAAATAAAAGATATTTAAAAAGAGCTTATGCTAGCGATAGCATGAGCTCTTTTGCATGTAAAGCAAGGACAGCTGACAAAACATAAATAGTGACTACTTTATCACATTTAGGGTTTAAATGTGTTTTCATGACCGAAAATGGACTGTTAATGCTTTTTCTATTGTGTTTTATTGTATTTTTTTATAAGATGATATTAATAAAGGGACAACCCTTAAGGATTTAAAAGATAGTGGTTACCCTATCACAATTAATGAAGGAGGATTTAAAATGAAAAAAATTAAAATGAAAGTTGTTACTGTATGTTTATCTTTAGGAATGATTGCAGGTACTCTACTTACACCAGTTGCTGCTTATGCAGCTAGTAGTACTAGTGCTACTACTAGTATTACTAATACAATTTCAAATGGGATTGAAACTAGTATTGCTAACGATAATGATGCTAAAAAGTACGATACTAGTGTAGGTGATATGCTTGCAGAAAGCAAGGCTTGGGCTCCTGGTGTAAATTTTAATGTAAACGTTGATGTATTAGGTATTGCTAATAAAATAGCAGCATCAATAAGCAGGAACAACTTCAATGGACAAAGAGCTGCTTTTTGCAAAAATTTAATGGAAACAACCTTCTATGCAGCTGGTGGTAGATACAATGTAGTGGTTATGGACTTATCACAAAACTATAAATATAGACTTTCTGGTGTGAAAATGTATGCTGGTTACCAATTTGATGGAACTACATACGGAGTTTGGGTTTTCGATAAAAACCAGCCTAAAGGATCTTTCTTTAGAAACGATGGCCGTAGAGGCTGGGATCACTGGGCTTGCAGAGGATGGCAAACACTAACAGATAATGTAATGTGGTATAATAGATAAAAAATAAAGTTACTATGTATTTTAGGGTTTATTAGTAAAAAGCCATTGCTATAAAAGCAATGGCCTTTTTCTTACTCAAATATCTTAGTTTATTTTGCTGACATTACAATATATTCATTATATGTATAGAAATATATAAAATGGTATTGACATCTACAATTCTGTTTGATAACCTTTACATGTGGAAAATTTTAAAACTCAATTAATTTGCAGATAAGCTATATAAAATTCCACTATATGAAGGTGGGGAGGAGAGTAAAAGTATGTTAAAAACAAAAAGAAATTGTGTGTCTTTAGTTGTAGTTTTCATCCTGGGTGTTTTGGGAACAGTGATGATGTCATCTACGGCTTTCGCTATGGGAGATGCCTCAGGTACTACAGCAAGTATGCAAGAGATTGTGAGCAACCAGCTAACTGATGGAGGTTGGAGGAAAGATTATACTGAAACTAAAGGAGACTGGGCAAAATCAACCATTGACAACAAAGCTACTTATACAGAAATAGAAAGATTGGCAAAAGCGTATAAAGATGATACAAGCAAGAGTGATTATAAAGCTGCTTGTATAAAAGGAATCAATTTTTTGTTAACTATGCAGTATGCTAATGGTGGATGGCCACAGATTTATGGTGGTTCGGGTTATCATCAAGCAATTACGTATAATGACGATGCAATGATTAACGTAATGATTTGTTTAGATGAAGTCTCAAAGAAAACAGGAGATTTTACATTTATAGACAATGACTTGGCTGATAAATGTAAAACAGCAGTTACAAAAGGTGTAGATTGTTTATTGAATTCTCAGTATAAGAGTGGAACAACTTTGCAGGCTTGGTGTCAGCAACATGACAAAACGACTCTAAAACCAACATCTGCAAGAGCATATGAACTTGCTTCACTTTGCTCTAAGGAAAGTGTATCTATTGTAAAATTCTTAAAGACTAGAAATGCTACTACTGCAATAACAGCTTCCATAACAGCTGCACAGAATTGGTTCGAAACGGTTAAGATTACTGGAATCAATGTAGTAAAAGCAAACGGAGATGTAACGGTTGTACATGATTTTAGTACCCCTCCTATATGGGCTCGGTTTTACGAATTAGAAACTAACAAGCCAATATTTGCTAATCGTTTGGGAGAAGTAAAGTATAATCTTGCTGAGATTGAACAGGAAAGAAGGATAGGCTACAGATGGTATGGCGATTGGCCTTCAACTCTTAGCTCTTCTACACAAAAAATGATTAACTTTCCATTAATAAATTTTTATTATTTAATCTACCTATTGTAAGGGGAGAATATCATTAATATTGCAACTCCACAGGAGATGATTTAACTCAAAGGGTTGACTTTGTAAAAAAACATTCTGAAAATATGCAACTATACGGTTAGGACAAGCGTTATATAAGTGTATAACGCAAAACATAAAATATACTTTAATCAATGGTGATTAAGGAAGATTATATTTAAAAACTAAACCTAAATTAATGGAGGCATAAATATATGAATAAGAAAATTACAAGTTCAGCTCTTGCTGCTTTAATGATAGCAGGATCGACATCTTTCACTGCCTTTGCAGCAATGGACAACGGCACCGTTGTTATAGGAAACAAAGCTTTTGATTTAGCTTATGCTAATGATGCTCGCAATTCTGATGAAATCGCTAATGCAGTAACCGCAGGTGGAGAGGTATATGTTAAAGATTTTGACGGCGACTGGAGAGATAATATTACAGGGTTAGTGATTGAGGCAAGTATTATACCGTCTGTAGTTTATAAGAATGCTACTGGAACAGTAAATTTTGATGCTGCAGATACAAGTTTACCAGCTATTAAGGAAACACCTTATCCAAAAACATTTACAAACATAACAAATGCAATCACAAATTCATCTAATGTTGTTTATTTAACAGCAGTTGATCAATATGGAGAAGCTTTTGATATAGTAACAGATTCTACATATAAAATAACAGCAACAGTGAATGGAATGCCTTTAAGCCAGAGCGAAACAACATTAGATACTGTTAATAATATGGCAAAAATAACAATAAACAAAAAAATAGCTGAAAATGATCTTGTAGTTATAATGATCCAAAAGTTTGATAGAACTGCAACATCCACTACTGCTAAAGTATTGTCTTCAAAAAGTACTAGTTATACAGTAGCAAAGGATTTGACAGTAGCGCCTCAATCAATAATAGCTGTAAGTGCATCAGCGGATATTGTTTCCATAGGAGATGCAGCAGTTACATTAAAAGCTGATGTGAGAGATCAATACAATAATCCAGCAGATTTATCAGTTAACAAATTAAGATGGATAGTTGATAAGGGTGGAGATTTACTTGATAGTACTTCAGAATTAAATAGTGGAAAGTTAACATTAGATAAAACTGGAAATACAGTTAATTTTAAAGCTATAAAAGCAGGTACAATAACTATAACTGCTTATAATGTTTTAAATGGTAATAAGGCAACTTATACGGTTGAGGTTGGAGTAACTAAACTTACAACAATTAAATTAACTTCAGAAAATCCAGTGACTTCATTTAATAACCAAGACATTAAGTATAATAAAATAACCCAAAATGATGGTGCTCTTTTAACACCAGATATGGTTAAATTCAACATAAGTGCTAAAACTAGTGGCACACTTGCCACTGACATAACACCTATAGCATCACTTAGGGGTGGAAGCGGAACTGACAAAAACGATATAGTAATCAGTGCTAAAACTATAAAAGCTGGTACGTATGAAGTTACTCCATATGTAGGAACGTCATTTGATGCAGAGACTACTGTAAAGGCAACAAAATTTGATGTTACAACAACTGTAAATGGAGTTGCAACAATTATTGATCCAATAATAATACCAACACTTAAAGTTAACACAAAACTTGCAGCAAACGTGGTTATAAGGAATATGCATAATGAAATTATAGATGTAAGCGGTGATAATGTTACTGCAGCAGTTTACAAGGCTGGAGTATTATCTGACAATATTAAAGTGGAAAAATTAGATAAAGATGGACAAGTAGCTACAACATCACCAGTTAAAGCATTAAGATTTAATGCAAGTGAAGCAGGAGGTTATACAGTAAGAATAAGTGTTAAGGATGCTGTTGCAACTTATGATTTAGCAGTGAACGCAGAAGTTACGACGCTTAATTCTATTGAACTTGGAAATAATATTGTAGATAATACTATAATAGCAAGTGCTACTGATCCTGTTTACAGAGTTATAAGTGTGAAAGACAATAAAGGCGATGAAATAATCCCTGACATTGCAGCTTGGACTATTTCAACTAAAAATGGAGCAAATGTTATTGATTCTAGTTTTGCAAGTATTGTTTATTACAAACATGATGCAAAAGGGGCTATTGTTAATTCTACAACAGCTAATGCAGAGGGGATAGCTGTGAAATTTGATCCAAGTTCGGCTGCAGTTAAAACTTTAGTAACAGACACAACACTACTTGTGAGTCTTGGAAATAAAGCAATTAATGACACAACTGTAATTAAAGATACATTAAATGTAACTGTAAAAGCTAAGAGTGCAGTGAAATCTATAACAATTGCTGATACTAACATCTCAGTGATTCCTGGAGCTACTGTTAAAAAAGAAATAGTTATACTTGATCAATATGGGAAAGTTATAACTGATCCTGCTATGGTTACTGTAGTAGATGGATTAAAAGCTACTGCAGCAGTTTCTTATGATGAAACGGATAAAAAAATGTATATAATATATACTGGTAAGACAACAGGAACTGATACAATAGTTGTAAAATCCGTAGCTGATGCTACTATTAAAGCATCTGCAAACTTAACTATTGGTGATAACACAAATATAAAATCAATAGCATTAGATGCATATAATTATAAAGTATACAATGCAGCTGATGATACTAAAGACCAAACCGTAGCATTAACTTATAAAGTAAATGATGGAGAAATAGATGTTCCTGCAAGTGCAATTAGCGTAATTGCTGATTCTAAGTTAGTTACTGTAACTAAAAGTGGTTCAATAATATACGTTAAAGCAAAAGTTAATGATGCTACAACGGGTATTGGTGATAAGGATGCTGTTATAACGATAAGTCTTCTTACACCTAACGGAAAAACATCTTCAATAGATTTAACATTCTCAGATGATGCTTCTGTAGCTACTAAATCAACAGTGAAAATTAAAGACAGTGTTGATGAAAATAAAAATTTAGATGGTACACAACTTATAATCGGTAAAGACGTAAATGGAAATGTTACTAAAGATACAGTAAAGCAAATTACTTTAGTAGGTATCGATCAATATGGAAACAAAGATGTGGATGTAACAACTGATGCAACTTGGGCCTGCGCTAATGAGGAAATTGCTACAGTAGGTGTGAAGACTGGTGTTGTAACAGCAGTAAAAGCTGGTAAAACAACGGTAACAGGTTTCTACAAAGGAGATTTATATACTGTAGAAGTTGAAGTAGCAGGAGTAAACTAATAAATAAAGATGCAACCATTTTTGGTTGCATCTTTATTTATTAGGTGCGCCCACGTGGCAAGTGGCATGTTCGAAAACTTGTGTGATAACCAAAGTGAATATGTGTAATTTATATGAAAACGTAGAATAGCTTTTAGTTTTCATGATATTATAGTTAATAATACATATGAATTGGAGATCAAATTTAAGGAAAATAGTCATGGAAAATATTACAAATAATACATTGACAATTTATCATGGTGGTGATGAATTTATTACAAATCCTGAAATTAGAATTGGTAAGTATACAAAGGATTTTTATTGGGGATTTTATTTCACAATCTTGCCAGAACAAGCAGAGCGATTGGCTTTACGTAATATACGTAAAAGTGTGGTTAGTGTATATAATTGTACTATTAGTGCGCAGTTAAATGTTAAGCAGTTTGAAAAAATGAGTGATGAGTGGTTAGATTTTATAGTTATGTGTAGGAATGGTGGAAGTCATGGGTATGATTTAGTAGAGGGACCTATGGCAGATGATACTATTTATAACTATGTACAGGATTTTGTTGAAGGGAAGATATCTAGAAATGCATTTTGGGAATTAGCAAGGTTTAGATATCCGACACATCAAATAAGTTTCCATACAGCAAGAGCTTTAGCCTGTTTAACATATGAAAGGAGCTATAATTTAAGATGAAATCAAAAACAAGTAATAATCTATATTATGTATGTAGCTTAATGGAATTTATTGGACGTGAAACTAAGAATAAACGTTGTGATATAGTAAACCTTTTAGGTGAAGAAACTATTAGACATATATTGGAATATGCTGATGTATTTCATTCTGAACAAATAGCAGCTGTAGCTGATAGATTTATAGAAGAATACAAAATAGAAAAAGGTTTATTTGATAATGTAGAAAATTGCAAATATAATGTGCCAGATTATTGGAGTATTGGTGCAGTATATCAAAGACTTATAGAAAGCGTATGTAAGGTAGATTTAGTTTTGACATTAATAGAGGTATATAACTCTTGGATAAGTGTGTATATAGATGATTATAATATTGCAGTCTATTATATGACACCACAATATATTAAAGTTTGTTACGAACAAGGAGAAATTTTAGAATAATAGAAAGCACAGGCAAGCATTTTGAATTTGGGTAGAGGGTGTAAATTATTTTGTGTATTCTCTTTCTTTAAGCAAAATAATTGAATTATTTAATTATGAAAAAATGTTACTATAGTTTATAAATGTTGTTACTTTGTAATTACT
>NZ_JAHLDU010000022.1 GCF_018861905.1 Clostridium sp. DSM 17811 | reverse complement strand
ATCTTTACTTATAAATGGAAGATTAAAGTTATCAGGTGTTTTTATTCCCATTATGTAACTTACACCTATGGCGATTAAACTGTAACCGGCAAAATCAAAAAACAAATAAAAACTATAAGAATACATATATGTAATCGTATTTAATAAGGTGTGCGGTCTTAATAAGATTACGTTAATAAAATGCGTTTGTATATAGAATCCTATCAGAAATTTATATCCGACTCCTTGTAAAATCTTAAATATTCCATCACCTAAATATTCAACATATTGTCTGGATGTTATAACCTTGTTGCTTTCCTCCGTAAATCTAATCGAACGGTCAATGGGACCAGAACTTAAGGTTGGAAAAAATAATATAAAATAGGCCAGATCAAACACATTTATTTTAGTAATATACCCGTCATAAATTTGTATTAATATCTGAATAATTTTGAAAGTCAAATAAGAAATTCCTAAAAAACCAAGCTCTTTGTGTATAAAAATATTGCCCAGTTTTGAGTATAATAATGGTGATAGACCTATTGCTATCATTATCCAAAGTAACCATCTTTGTTTAAACTTCTTTACAATAAAGCTGTAAAATATAATTAATAGAAATTCCATTATAAAAAACAGAATTAAGTATTCAGCTTGTTGTTTTGACTTACCGAAAATCAAGTAAATCATAAGTAAGCTTGCGGGTAGCCCGTACCACTTTATCCTTTTACCAAGTAAACCAACAACAATCGCTGGGATTAAGGCCAAAATCATTAAATAGAAATATAAAAAATCTCCATAAGGAAGCATCTAAAATTCCTCCATTATCTTTTTTCTATCTATTTTGCCATTGGCGTTCATTGGTAAAACTTCTATTACCTTTACTTTACGAGGTATCATATACGAAGGTAATAAGTCCTTTAAGAATTTTTTAACTGTTAGAATTATGTTTCCTTCAAATTTATCATTTAATACTACTGCTGTTACTAAATATTTAATTGTGCCTTTTTCTTTAATTGGTACTACAACTGCATTTTTTATAAAAGGAAGCTTCCTGATATTGTTTTCAATGTCTTCAATTTCCACTCTATAACCATGAAGTTTAATTTGATTATCTATTCGACCCTCATAATATAATAGACCATTAACAGTATAACCCATATCTCCTGTTCTGTATCCTCTTTTTTTTACACCAGAAATTTCGCTGTTAAAGAAGAATTTTTCTGTTAATATAGGGTCAGCGAAGTAACCTACACTTACACTCTCGCCTAATATTAATATTTCATTTGTATTTTCCTCTATGATTATTTCACAGTCTTTTTTCACGTATCCAACGGGAAGAGTTTCTTTACTTAAAAGCATTTCTTTTTTTATTTCAACGGCAGTTACTGCAACAGTTGCCTCTGTTGGACCATAAAAATTTATTATTTTAATTGTAGGGAATCTTTCAAACAATCTTTTTACGCATTCCTTGGAAAGAGTTTCTCCACAAAATAACATTTGGTTCAATTCAGGTAATAATTTTTCGTTAAACTGTTCACTTTGTAAAGACATTTCTGCGAAAGATGGAGTAGAGACCCAAGTTGTAATCCCTGAAGATTTAAAATTTACGAACAGTTCAGGTAAATTAGCTATCATATCTTTATCAATACTATATAGTATTGAACCAGAAACCAATGATAAATAAGTGTCCATTACAGATAAATCAAAAGAAAAAGGTGCTTGATTCATGAATATTTTATCTTTTTCATTAATTAGAGTTATACTCCAATCAATGAAGCTTTGAATGCAATTTTTTGTTATCTGCACTCCCTTTGGTTTGCCAGTGCTTCCTGAAGTATAGATTATGTAATAAATATCTTCACCCTTAAGTCTATAACTTATATTGGGTATTTTATTCTCATATTGTACTAGTTTTTTTTCTAAATCACTCTTGTTTAGGACTATATTTGCAGGGATATCAGATAGAACATCCGATGTATTTATAATTAATTTAGCACCAGAAATAATTAAAATATCCTTAAGTCTTGTAATTGGAGTCGAGATATCTACCGGAATATATGGATGCCCACTTTTAGCGCAAGCTAAAAAGCTTATAAGCATTAAATGATCTTTATGACCAAAAACTATTATAGGCGTTTTGTCTTTGCCGAATAAATCTATGATATTTGCAGCAAGTGAATCTGATTTTGTTTTAAGTTCGCGATAAGTTAAATTACTGTTTTTATAAATATGAGCTACTTTATTAGTAGTACAATAATTTTCGATTACATTAATAAAATCCATAAGTTTTGTCCCCCTATACTTTAAAATCCATTTTATCGTTTTGTTACACAATAATAATACACAGTGTAAATCACACCAATTACATATATTATTTGACAATGATTGGCATAAAAGTAATCTATTTAATAAGCCCCATGTCATTATAAAGCATATTTACAATAAAGGTGTGAATAAATTGTAAATATTATTTCAGCAAACGTTATATCAAGAAATTTAGGCCTATATTGTGCATTTTCAATGATAGAATAAAACCTGGAGTCACAACATTATAGTAGTAATTATAACAAATATGTTATAATTAGAATATAGATAAGTAAAAAAAATTATATGAGGGGGAATCATTAATGAAAGAAATGAATAAAACTGAATTGAAAAAATTGGATGGTAATGTGTCAGAATTTAAAAATAAATTAGAAAAATTTCACTTAGATATAAATTCTGAAAATCCAATGCAGATTATATTAAAGGGAAATCTTTATATAGAATATGCGTTGAGAGAAAGACTAAAGAAGCACCTTAAGAATCCAGATATTTTAGACTGTGATAAGTTGACGTTTGATCAATTGGCAAAATCAGTATTTTCATTAGGGTTGCTTCCAACTGATATATTTAAAACGGTTATGAAAGTAAATTATATAAGAAATTTATATTCTAATAATCTTAAGTATAATTTTAATGAAGAAGAGTATAGAAAACTCGAAAATACATTTTCGCCTGATTTTAAGGAGATGTATTTAGTATTTTTGGGAACACACGAATATCCTGTAAGCACGTTAATAAAATTACAGACTGCTATATTTACAATATGGCAATTAATTTTAAACAGATATAATGTGCTAGAAAATATTTAATTTCATAAGGTAGTTCAAGATAAAAATAATAAGGTTATATTCCTAAATCATATTTTTAGGAGTATAACCTTATTTTTTTAATGCATTTTGTGTTCCTTTTATCTATTATTTATGACGCTTCTTTTCCTTTAATGGCTTCTTCGATTAATTCAGTAGTTTTCTCTAGTCCAAAGACTGCACTATTAACCGTCAAATCATAGTTCTTAATACGTCCCCATTTACGTTCCGCATAGATTTGATAATAGGTTTCTCTTGCCCTATCAGTTTTGTGTAGCGTTTCTTCGACATTTTCCTCTGATATTCCATATTCATATTGAATACGCTTCATTCTATTTGCTTTATCTGCATGAATAAATACATGGAAGCTCCCTTTGAAATCAGCTAAAATGGAATCGGAACAATGTTCCATAATCACACAAGATTCGGTATTTGCAAGTTTCATAATAGCTCTCTTTTCTGCTTCATAGATAGCATTTAGAGGATCTTTCTCCTTTTTAGAAAAGGCATATCCTTGAGATAATAACTGATTTAATAATAAGTTTGGAATAAATTGGTCATTTTCTACAATGAATTTTTCAGAAAGGCCTGTTTCTTCGGCAGCTGTTTTTAATAATTGAGTGTCGTAGAAAGAAATACCTAAATCAGCTGCTATTTTTTTACCAATAGCACGCCCACCACTACCATATTCACGACTAATTGTCACTACTAGTGGATGAATTTCTTGAGCAGTTGTTAAAACTTGACTCGTATTCACAGTTATCGATTTACCCTTAAATACAGTATCCATAAAACTTAAATGCTTGTTAATTAAACGAACAAGGGTTCCAACTAATAAAGCAGCTAAAACTGTTCCTTCTCTTATTCCATTTAGTCGATGAAAAAGAATAAACGAAAAAAGAAAACCACAAATTACAAGTGTAACATCGAAAGCTACTTTTAATTTTCCGAATTCCTTCTTCGTAACTATTGAGAGGGCACTAACTACTCCTTCACCAGCCATCATGACAACATCTGCAGTTACTTCCATACTAACCCCAAGAGCAAGAATTAAACAACTAAGTATAAATAATCCTACTTGAGCAGGATAACTGGTCACACTTATCCATGATAACAATCCCATAGTAAAATCGGTAAAATAGGCAAATAAAAAAGCTACCACAACTTGAAGTAGCTGAATAGGTTTGAATTGTTTTCTTAATAATAAAATTTGAAAAATTATAAATAATAAGTTCATTAAGAAAGTAAATTCACCAATGGTCATAGGCAATCCCAAGCTCAACACGTATGGCACACATGAAATCGGAGACGTTCCTAAATTGGACCTGGTGGATAACACAACACCGACAGCCATCATGAATAACCCTAGAATAAAAAATAAATAACGTTTCACTATCTCACGAATTGACATTTTAAAGTTCACTCTCCTTCACTTTTTTCATTGTTATGTTTCTAATCAGATAAATTATCAAACATCTTTGTTAGTAGACGAAATGTCCCTTCCTGCTGCTCAACTGTAAAACCTTCAAAGGCTTTTTTTCTCACTTCTTCAAAAATTTTTAAAACTTTTGTTGTCACTATTTCTCCTTCTTTTGTTAAAGAAACATGTAAAGAACGTCTATTTCCATTTAGCTGTTTTCGTTCAATTAGATGAGCCTTCTCCATTCTGGCTAATAAATTAGTGACTGTTGCTGGCTCTATTTCACAAGCTTTGGCAATTTCTTTTTGCTCGCAGCCATTGTGATATTCTAGAAATTCCAAAATTTTTGGTTGACCTGGGGACAATCCTAAGGTACTTGTTTGTAACAAAATTTTTTTGTTACAAAGTGTGTGACAAAGCCGTAATATGTAATGCAGCTCTTTGTTCATGTTTAGTACCTCCTTTTGATTAGAAATATAACAGTTAGAAAGCTAACTATTATATTATATACCTAAATAAAAAGTGAGTCAATCTTCAAAAGCCAAAGCGACGACGCCTCGCTTTTTAATGAAGAAAAGTATAGAAAAGTTAAAATAAAAGGTGAAGACCAGAAGAAATGATAAATTACTACTTCTGGTCTTTACCTTTTATATATAAATTGTAAGATGGTTTTTTAGATGTTTCATTATATTAGACTTTAAATTTGTCCACTGCATTTTCTAGTTTATTCACTAACTGTTTCAAATCTTCTGCATGAGATTCTGCCTTATTTATTGCTGATAATTGTTCAGCAGTAACAGCTGAAACTTCTTCTGTAGCTGCGCAAGTTTCTTCAGCAGCTGCAGAGATATTAGTTATATTAGCAACTATAGCTTCTTTTTTATTTGTCATATTCTCACTAAATTTACTTATCTCATTCATCTTATCCATTAACTCTTTAAAAGATTCAGATATATCTTTAAACTGTTCTCCGGTTTGATATACAGCCTCGTTTTGTTCTTCGACTATGATTTGTGTGTTTTCCATAACTGTTACAGCAAATTTTGCGTTGGTTTGAACTTCCGTTATCAAGGTTCCAATCTGATTAGTAGCATCAGAAGATTGTTCCGCCAATTTACGAACTTCATCTGCTACAACTGCAAAACCTCTACCACTTTCTCCAGCTCTTGCAGCCTCTATAGCAGCATTTAGTGCTAGTAAGTTAGTCTGTTTAGCTATATTATCTATTGTTTCTATTATTACACCTATCTTCTGGGAGCTTTCATCAACCCTCTGAATTACTTCACTTACATCTTTGTTAGCCTTATTATTTTCATTATTTTTATCTGAAAGTAATTTAACTACAGACCTACCTTTTGTAGTGATTTTAACAGTGTGGTTAGAAATGTCCTTCATTTCACTAGCAGCTACAGAAACATGTTCAATATCTTGAGTTATACTAGAGATTTCACTTACACTGCTTTCAGTATCTTTAGCTTGCTCCGTAGCTGTTATAGCTATGTCTTCAATAGTTTTGGCAACTTCCTCTGAAGCAAGTGCAGTCTGTTTAGTTATGGCCGTAAGGGAGTTAGATGAATCTAGTAGAGTACCAGAAGAATTTTTTATTTCTCTAACTAAATCACCAATACTGCCTATCATATAATTAAATTTATTAGAAATTTGACCAAACTCGTCATTCCTTTTTAAAATATTCCCCTGTAATGTAGATTTATCTAGATGACCTTCCGACGCAAGCGAAATTTTTTCGGTTATGTTTTTAAGTGGAGTTGTAATATAAATTGAAAGGAAATTCGCTATAATTAAGGATAACAATAATGCACCTGCAATAATAACCAGCATAATCATTATAATCAAATTCAATTCATTAAAGGCCTCACTGGAATTTACTTCAACTATTACACCCCAATTAATTTTATCAATAAATTTATAGGTAGATAGTTTAGCGACATTGTTACTTGTGTATTCGATTTGTCCAGTTTGCTTTTTTATAACCTTAGCTACAGGGCTAAGCTTTGTTAAATCCGTAAGTTGGTCAGCCAATTTCTTATTACTATGGCCAATTGCTTTTCCAGTTCCATCAACTAAATAAACTTGTCCTGATTTTCCGTAACTTTCTTTTATAACTAAATCACTAAAAACACCCAATGAAAGGTTAGCTGCGAATACACCTACAACCTTTCCATTTTTTAAAATAGGGGTAAAACATATTATTATTGGTTTCTTTGTAGTACCAGACAGCAATACATTAGAAAAACCAGATTCACCTTTCATTCCCATTTTATAATAATCTCTATTAGACCTATCTGCTAGCTTATTTTTCCCCATAGAACTATAAAACATCATACCTTTTGGGTCTAATGCTGTAAAATCTAAAATCATTGGGAATTGTGTTCTAAATGTTTTACATATACTATCAAGTTTGTTGAAATTCATAGATTGAACTTCATCCGTAGAGACTAGACCAGTCATCAAACTTTGAATATCATTTAGTGTTAATTTTATTTCTTTTTCAACAGCATTTGCCTTATCCATTTGTTGAGTATAAGCATTTTTCTTCATAATGCTTGAATTCTTTACTCCAATAATTGCAGTAGATATAATAAGTGGTATTATAATAATAATTACGATAATAATTGAGATTTTAAATTTAAAACCTCTTATAGCTTTCATTTCAATCACTCCCAGTAAAATATTTTCAGTAGAATTTATGATTATCTTTCATTTTTATAAGCTTACAGAATAGCTTATAAATACAAATTCGACATAATATTGTAAAATCCTTTTAAAATTTTACGGCTAATAAAGAAATAAATAGTTGTCTATCATATTTATTTCTTTATTTTCTTCATTAATAAGTCTACATTCCTTAAAACTATTTTAAAGGAATGTGGACTTATTATGTGGAATGTATTAAGAATGAGTTAATGGTATATTAATAATTTGTCAAGATACTATTTAAATACATATTACAATGTTTTACAGGAGGGGGAATTAAATTGTTAGAGGTAAAAAAACTTACTAAAAAGTTTAAAAATTTTACTGCAGTGGATGGAGTTTCTTTTGAAGTTAATGGGGGAGAAATACTAGGGCTTATCGGAGAAAATGGAGCTGGAAAGACCACTATAATGAGAATGCTTGCAACTATGCTTAACGTAACCGCGGGAGAAGGAAAGATTTCAGGACATGATTTGGTGAATGAGCCTGAAAATATTAGAGGAGAAATCGGGATTTTGTTTGGTGGAGAGGTTGGTCTATATGACAGGCTTACAGCAAGAGAAAATATAATGTATTTTGCCCAATTGAATGGGATGAGTGAAGGCGATGCAAAAAAAAGCATAGAAGAACTTACACGAGAACTTGAAATGAGTGAATTTATAGATAAAAGGGTAGGTAAATTCTCAAGAGGTATGAAACAAAAGGTAGCGATTGCAAGAAGTATTGTTCATAAGCCTTCCGTTATGTTATTTGATGAACCAAGCACTGGCCTTGATGTTTCTGCCACAAGACTTATCCAAGATTTTATATTTAAATGCAAGTCAGAGGGCAAGGCTATAGTTTTCTCAAGTCATAGTATGAGTGAAATTGAAAGGCTTTGTGATAGAGTTGTAATAATACATAAGGGTAAAGTCGTGGAACACGGGATAATAAGCGAGCTTAAGGTTAAATATGATAATGAAGATATGGAAGAAATTTTTGTAAATCTTATTGGAGGTAATCATGAATAAATTAGTTAGTGTAATATTACTAAAAGAACTTAAGGATATGCTAAGAGATAAAAAGACAATAATAGTAAGTTTGCTTATTCCTCTTTTGTTAATGCCAGTACTTAGTTTTTTTATGGGAAAAACTATGAATAGTGCTAAGGATGATGTTAATCAAAATACCAAGATTGTAATGGTGGATAAGGGGAATAGTAGCCTTGGTAAAATATTAAAAAAAGATAAGTCTATAAAATTTATAAGTGGCACTGATGGACAAGGAGCAGTAAAGGATGGAAAGGCACTACTGTACATCGAAATACCAAAGGATTTTGACTCATTTATTTCAAAGGGTAATAATTCTGGTATAAAGATTTTTTACGATAATACAAGTCAAAAGTCATCAATTGCACTCAGCAAGGTAACTGGTATAATAGATGAATTAAGCAAGGAAATAGTGGGAAGTAGATTAACAAAAAGAAATATCGATATAAGGATATTAACACCTATAACAGTTGCTAAAACAAGTTTTCAAAAGGAAGAAAATGCAGCGGGACAGATAGTTTTAGGAATGCTTATTCCTGCATTCGTGCTCCTTTATAGTGCAACAGGGACTATTGCATCGGCTACAGACCTAGGGGCGGGTGAGAAGGAACGTGGAACGCTTGAACCACTTTTAACTACCAAAGCTGGAAGGCATTACATATTAACAGGAAAACTTTATGCAATAACAATAATGGGATTTATAGTATCAGTATGTTCTATGATTGGTATTCTAGTTTCCATGAAAATTCCTGGTGGGATGTTCGGAAATGGAAGTTCAGCAATTACTCTAGGGTATAAAGCAATTGCCTTAATTGGAGTAATATCAATAATAACAACAATGTTTTTTGGTGCTCTTGAACTAGCGGTAAGTGTATATGCTCGTTCTTTCAAGGAAGCTCAAACTTATTTGACACCATTTTCAATTGTTCCTATACTCGCTATTTATGGAACTATGTATATGGATGCAAAAAATATACCTTTTATTTATTTCAACATACCACTACTTAGTGTAAGCTCTGTGATTAAGGAAATTACAAGTGGAGTTTACAATTATGGTCATATAGGAATAACAATAGGATGGTCCATAGTTTATACTATATTAGCTATTATTTTTGCAAGACATATGTTTAATAAGGAAAGTGTAATATTTAGGTCTTAGAATTTAAATATAGATATAACAAAAGCACCCTAGGGTGCCTTTGTTATATCTATTAAGTTTTTTTCCATAGTATTAAATTCACATATTACTGATTCATCAGGCTGTTTTGTTAAAAGGCTTCCAACGATAACAGCTATAAGAGATAGACTAAAGCCTGGAATCATTTCGTACAAATGGGCTGATAGTCCAGTAAGAATCCATATAATAACGGTTAAACCACCTACAACCATACCTGATAATGCACCCCACTTAGTCATTCTCTTCCAGTAAAGACTAAGTAAAAGCATTGGTCCAAAAGCAGAACCAAAGCCGGCCCATGCTTGACCTACTATATTAAGAATAGTTTTGTTTGGAACATATGCAAATATAACTGCAAAAGCTGCAATTATAAGGACTGATATTCTTCCAACAAACATTTGAGTTTTCTCTGTGGCTTCTTTATTAAGAAACGTAAGATAAAAATCCTTTGTTATAGAGCTTGAACAAACCAAAAGTTGAGAAGAAATAGTACTCATAATGGCAGCAAGTACTGCTGAGAGTATTATCCCAGTAACAAAGGGATGGAATAGTACATCACCAAGGCGAAGAAAAACCATTTCAGGATCTTTTAAGGGTTGACTTATAGATGTAAAATATACAAGCCCTATAAGTCCACTTGCCATAGATCCGAGAAGTCCAATGGCCATCCAGCCTATGCCTATTCTTCTTGCTGATTTAAGTTCTTTTGCGGATTTAATAGCCATAAAACGAACTATAATATGAGGTTGACCAAAGTAACCAAGGCCCCAGGCTAAAAATCCTATTATTGTAGATAAACTTGTTCCGCGAAGTACATCAAATAATGCAGGATCAATATGTTTTACCTTATTAACAAAAGTACCAGGATCTATTCCTAGATTAGTATAGGCTACAATAGGCACGATAACTAGTACAATAAACATAAGACTGCCTTGAAAAAAATCTGTTAAAGTTACAGCTAAAAAGCCTCCAAAATATGTATATATTACAACTATAGATAATGTCACTACTACACCAGAAGTATATGTGAATCCAAATAAGTCCCTAAATAATTTTCCACCAGCGACAATACCAGAGGAAACGTATAATGTAAAGAAAACAAGTATTATTATGCCGGATACAATTCTTAGCATTTTAGAGTTATCTTTGAATCTATTTTCAAGATAATCTGGTACAGTTAAAGAATCACTAGCAACTTCAGTATATATTCTAAACCTTGGAGCAAGCAAGCGATAATTAAAATAGGCACCTATAGTTAATCCGACACTAAGCCAAATGCTTGAAATGCCTGTAGCATATACAGCTCCAGGTAGACCCATAAGCATCCATCCACTCATATCACTGGCACCAGCAGATAAGGCTGTAACCATAGGCCCTAAACTTCTTCCTCCAATCATATAATCAGAAATATTATTGGTTTTTCTGTAGGAATAGTATCCTATTACAAGTAAGATGATTAAATATAAAACTATTGCTAAAAGCGAGTAAAATTTCATTCAGAATCTCCTTTATTCTAATTTAGGTTTTTTAATGTGCATAAAATGTAGAAATATATAAATATATTATCATATTTATGGAAAAATTGGAACAATAATAGTAATATAATCAGAAAATCACCTGTAAAATGTACAGGTGATTTTCTGATTATATTACTTGCTCCCATTATATTTTATTAAAATATCTGCAATTTTTTTATTCTCACAAAGATCTAAGGGAGTGTAGCCTGTGGAATTTGTTGAATTTATGTCAAAGCCTAACTTTATTAGTGACTTTAAAAATTCTTCGAAATGTTCATCAAAACAGTTGATATAATCATCGTGAAGAAGAGTGTTTTTATATTTATCCCGCATATTTATATCTGCTCCATACTCTACAAGTAAATTCAGAAGTTCCACAGAATAATTAAAGCTACAGTAAAATACAGGAGTTTTACCAGATATGTTGATGGCATTAACTTTAGCACCTTTTTTAAGTATCATAGTTATTACATCTATATGAGGTTTTATCCTTGCACAAAGTTTATGAAGAGGGGTTTCTAAAAGTTCACTATTATGAGCGTTAATATCGGCACCGTTATTTATCAGAAGTTCAATTGTTTTAAAATAATTATTTTGGCAATTATCAATAGCATAATAAAGTATGTTTTCAAGTTTAAGATCAGGATTTAAATCTTTAGCTTTATTCAAATAATCTTTTATGGCATCTACGTTGCCCTCATCTATAAATCTATAAACTGATTTAGGTTTTGCCGCAAATAAACCTTCGAATATTTTCATGTTGCACCTCCTGTTAATTTTATAGCTAATATTATTTTAACATAGCAAGGCTTAAATGAAAATTAATATAATTAGAACGACATTTTTGCCATAAAAGTCCTAATTTATGTATTTAATTTGATAAGTTGATTATCATCTGATTTACGTTTTAATTTTGACGGAGGATAGCCATAATATTTTTTAAAAAGTTTGCTAAAGTGATACATGTCAGGATAACCGACTGATAAAGCTATTTTTTTTATAGATTGGTCTCCAATTTCAAGGGAGTGTTTTGCTTTTGAAAGTCTGAGTTTTATTAGATAATTTATTGGTGAAGTACCTGTACTTTCTTTAAAAAGCTTAGAAATATAAGCGGGACTAAGGTACATGTTTTGCGAGATTACTTCTAAAGAAAGACTATGCATAAAATTTTCGTTTATAAACTCTAAAACTGTATTTACTATAGCAGTGTTATCATAGTTATCAAGATTTAATATTCCTTTTTGTTTTAGAGTCGAACTTTCAAAAGTTGCGTTAAAAAGAATGGAAAGAAGTTTAATACCCAGACCTTTTAGAGATAACTGTAGGGCTGGTTGGTTTTTACTTTGCTCTGAAATAACGTCTGAACAGAGTTTTAGAAGTTCAGTTTCATATTTTGATACATTAATAATAGGTGATACATGGTTTTCGAGAAAATGATCTGGCAAAAGTCCTTTTATGTGAAGGTTTTCATAACCTACGTGAAATTCATGAATTTCACTACCCATGGGAAGAATTTTTCCATGATATGCATGAGGATTGAAAACAAGCAGGTCGCCTTTTTTAACAATGTGTGGAACACTGCTAATATTGTAAGTACATGTGCCTGCTAAAACATATATTATGGATAGGAAATCATGGCAATGATAGGTTACATCACTTTTATGATTGAATTTTTTTGTGAAAGTATATAACATTTTCGGGTTGAAATCATCTAAATCAATTTTCAAATTGCACATAATCTACCTCTGTAAAATTATTCTATATCTTAAGTATATTATAAGTCATTACATACAAATAATCAAAGCATAATTAAATCTTTATTCTATAAAATGAGAATTGACATTAAATTAGTATGGATAGTACATTTTATTATATAAGCATATACATGATAATAGTATAGAGAAAAAAATAGGGGGTGGTAATTATGGCTTTTAGATGGGTGTGGAAGTATGCAAAAAAATACAATATTAAAATAATAATAGGTTTTATACTAGTTATTATATGTTCTGCTATGAATATGGTGGCACCATATTTATCTGGAACAATTGTAGATAAGGTTATTATGGGAAAAGAAAGTAATATATTAATTCCGCTATTAGGAGTTATTACAGCAGTAATATTGCTTAGGTCTATATTAAGGTATATTTTTTTGATCCTACTCGAAAATATGTCTCAAGATTCTATATTTGATATTAGAAATGATATTTATAGTAATCTTCAGAAACTTGATTTTGACTTTTTTGATAAAACTAGTACGGGCGATATAATGAATAAAATGACTGGTGATATCGATGCAGTGAGACATTTTCTTGCCTGGGTAGGCTATAACGTTTTAGAGAATTCATTTATATTTTTGTTTGGAATAGCAATTATGTTTTCAATTAATTATAAACTTACATTGATTTTACTTATGTTTACACCTCCAATAGCTTATTTTGCAAGAAAGCTAGCAATAGATGTAAAACCAACTTTTTTTAATGTAAGGCAGCAGTTCTCAAAACTTAACTCAGTAGCACAAGAAAACATAAGTGGTAATAGAGTAGTAAAGGCTTTTGCTAAGGAAGAATTTGAAATTGGAAAATTTGGAAAAGAGAATGATGAATTTAGAAAAAGAAATATCGATTCTGCAAAAGTTTGGGGAAAATACCTTCCTATTATAGATTCGTTATCTATAAGTCTTAATATAGTAATTATTCTTGTAGGTGGCATTATGGTAATTAACCAAAGCATAACCATAGGAAATTTGGTTACTTTTAATGCTATGATATTTACAATAAATAACCCAATGAGAATGGCAGGTTGGTTAATTAATGATATTCAAAGGTTTTCAGCGTCCGGTGAGAAAATAATTGAGCTTATGAATACTAAACCTAAAATTAAAAACTCGGAAAATCAAGTGGAGGAAGATAGGATAAAGGGTAATATAGAGTTTAAAAATGTAAACTTTAATTATGGGGATGAAGAAGTACTTGAGAATATAAATTTGAAAGTAAGCCCTGGGCAAACCATTGCAATAATAGGACATACGGGTTCTGGTAAGTCTACTTTCGTAAGTTTGTTATGTAGATTTTATGAATGCACAAAAGGAGAAATATTAATTGATGGTTATGATATAAAAGATTTTAATTTAAGGCGGCTACGCAAAAACATAGCGGTAGCGATGCAAGATATATTTCTTTTTTCAGATACTATCGAAGGAAATATAGCCTATGGGTTACCTACAGCATCAATGGATGAAGTTAGATGGGCAGCTAGCATTGCTGGCGCTGATGATTTCATAAACAAGATGGAGGAAGGATATGATACGATTGTTGGTGAGAGAGGAGTGGGACTTTCTGGAGGGCAAAAGCAAAGGATTTCACTTGCGAGAGCTCTACTAAAAAATCCATCTATAATAATACTTGATGATACTACCTCTAGCCTTGATATACAAACAGAAAATAATATAAGACATTCACTGGACAAATATTTTAAGGATAAGACTACATTTATTATTGCGCATAGAATATCTTCGGTAAAAAATGCAGATATGATATTAGTACTCAATAATGGAAGAATTGTAGAAAGAGGAACTCATAGTGAATTGCTCGTAAAGAAGGGTGAATATTATAATGTGTATATTAACCAATTTGGTAATTTTGATGATGCAAAGGGGAAGGAGGTAGGTTGAAAATGGCTAGAAACAAGTATGATGTAGATGAAAAATTAGAATCAGAATTTAATATGGGACACGTTAAAAGACTTATGAGATATGTTATACCTTATAAGAAAAAAATGGTTATAACTATAATAATTATGCTAATAGCATCAGTTGCAAATCTCATTGGGCCATACCTTATTAAGGTAGCGCTGGATAGTAAGATACCCAATAAAGATGTAACAGGGCTTATAATACTTAGTTTAATATATTTAGTTACAGTAATTGTTAATGGAGTTTGTTTAAAGATAAAAATAAAGTCGATGACAGATATAGGACAAAGTGTAATTTTAAACATAAGAAAAGATTTATTTAGACACCTGCAAAAACTTCCATTTAGTTATTATGATAGTAGGCCACATGGCAAGATATTAGTAAGAGTGGTTAATTATGTAAATTCGTTAAGTGATCTTTTATCAAATGGTATCATTAATTTAATTACAGATAGTTTTAGTTTGATTGTAATTATTGTATTTATGTTTTTAATAGATGTTAAACTTACAATGATTGGTCTTGTGGGACTTCCAATACTCGTAGGAGCTGCTTTTACTATTAAGTCACTTCAAAGAAAAGCATTTCAGGTTTTAAGTAGTAAATCATCAAACGTAAATGCGTATATTCATGAAAGTATATGTGGTATGAAGGTTACTCAATCTTTTTCTAGAGAGAAAGAAAATTTAAAAATATTTAATGAACTTAGTGATAATTACAGGAAAGCTTGGATGCATGCCATAAAAATTCAATTCTTAATGGGACCTTTTGTTGATAACATTGGAAATTTAGTTGTGGTTGCAGTTTACATTATGGGAGTGGCATGGATTGCAAATGGGGCTATAACAATAGGTGTACTTATTGCTTTTATAGCATATATAGGAAGGTTCTGGGGACCGATAAATAATATTGCAAACACATATAATGCTATTATAAATAACATGGCTTATTTGGAAAGAATATTTGAAACTATGGATGAGGAACCTAATGTTAAGGATTTACAAGATGCATACGAAATGCCTGAAATAAAGGGATTGGTAGAATTCAAGAATGTTAATTTTTGTTATGATGATGGGCAAAGAATATTAAATGATGTAAACTTTAAAGCAAATAAAGGAGAGTCCATAGCATTAGTAGGTCCTACGGGGGCAGGTAAAACCACTATAATTAATCTTATAAGCAGATTTTATGATCTCGAGAGTGGAGCGGTGCTTATAGATGGAGTAAATGTTCGGGATGTATTACTTAATTCATTAAGAAAACAGATGGGTATTATGCTTCAAGATTCATTTATATTCTCAGGTACTATAATGGACAATATAAGATATGGCAAGCTTTATGCAACGGATAAAGAAGTTGTTGCTGCTGCAAAAGTAGTTAGAGCTCATGAATTTATATCTACATTAAGTGAAGGATACAATACCCAGGTAAATGAAAGAGGGTCAAGACTATCAGCTGGTCAAAGGCAACTAATATCTTTTGCAAGAGCATTACTTGCAGACCCAAGAATTTTAATTTTAGATGAGGCAACTTCAAGCATAGATACAGAGACAGAAATGTTACTTCAAAAAGGGCTTGAAGAACTTTTAAAAGGAAGAACTTCATTTATAATAGCTCATAGGCTTTCTACTATAAAAAATTCAGATAGAATAATGTATATTGATCATGGAAGCATTGTTGAATCGGGAAGTCATGATGAACTTATGAAATATAAAGGTGAATATTATGATCTTTATATGAGTCAATATAGGATGCTTGAAGCTATATAAAAAGGTTTATAATTGAAATAGACATAGCTTTAAATATTATAATTTAGAGAGCGAAGTAAATTTATTTGATAGGAAAGTAAAATGGGATTGAAGTTAACTTCAACCCCATTTTACTTTGTATAATACAGTTTAATGACTTATAGGAAAGTGGTACTATTAAATTTAATTTAGCATTTTTAAATGTTTACATTTTAATATATTATAAGTAAATCTACTATAAAATTCAATTTTATAGTAAATTTTAAAGTACTTTAACCGATAGTAGAAAGTGGGCAAAGATATAACTTTGAAAAAGCAAAGAAACATCGCAAGTTAATTATTTTTAATATCAAAACAAAAGATATATTTAGTTACACTAAGGAGGAATTACATAAATGGAAAATGTAAGAATTTTAACGGTAGAAATTTATCATCCTGAGAATGAGGTATATAATAGTTTCTATTTGAAGCATTTTAAATCTCAGGGAAAAGATATCAAAGGCTTGTTAAAAGCGTTTGGGCGAGATAAGAGATATATAATCGATGATGATAATGAAAATACTGTTACTATGGGCATAAAAGTAGCTAATAAAGTATTGAAAAGTGCAGGTCTAGAAGGAAAGGATATTGATATGGTTATGTTTTCATCTCAATTTCCTGAATATACATTTCCAAGTCAATCGCTAATAGTACATAATGCAATAAATGGGAAAGAAGATTGTATGTGTATGGATACAAATACAAATTGTGCAGGAATGCTTGTTACCGTTGAGCAGACTATAAGAGCTATGATGGGCAATCCTCATGTAAAACGAGCTTTAGTGATAGGGTCTGATTATACTTCAATACATTGTAGGGACGACGATGAACTAACTTACCCTAATTTTGCAGATGGGGCTGCCGCTATTATTTTAGAAAAGACAGAAGAGGGCGGGTTTATAGATAGTATGTGCAAAAGTAATGGTGATACATGGGAGGCAGTTAAATATCCAGCTTGTGGTATGTCAAAGGTATATAAAGAAGAATTATCAGTTAGAGATAGAAGATTACAATGGACACCTTTTGAAGGTTTATTTATAATTGACAAAGCAGTAACTTCAATTCATGACTTACTAAATAGGAATAGTTTAAAAATAGAAGAAATAAATAGCTATTGCTTTTCTCAATATTCAAAAGCATTTTCAAACCTTGGTTCAGAAAAATTAGGTGTAGATATAAACAAGTTTATTTATATAGGCGATGTATATGGATATACAGGAACAAGCAGTCCATTTATATCATTTTATGAGGGAATTAAAACTGGTAGGATAAAAAGAGGAGACATTGTTTGCCTCTGGACAGTTGCAATTAATTGGACTATTTGTACTATGCTTATAAGATATTAAAAGAACGTGGGATTCCCACGTTCTTTTAATTATTTTACTGTAGCAGTTGAAAGGCCAGCTTCCTTACAGAGCCTTTGAAGTTGCATTTTTAGTACTATATTTTTTGTACAATCAAATATAATATTCTTAAATCCCTCTTTTTTATACATTTCTAAACAACCTTTTAACATATTTGTCATATCGACACCTGATTTAGTATCTTTTCCTGAAACTTTTAGCTCTTTGCAATCAAATTGAAGTTCATATTCTTTTGCATTAACAGGTTTAAGAATTATTGTGTAATCGCGTACAAAGTCATCAGCATCGGAAGGACCGAATGAACCCAAAGCCTTTGCAAATAGTATTTGCTTTGTTTTGTCTAATTTCAATTCATATTTCTTATCGTTAGCTGTTGTCATATAAAACACATCCTTATTATATAGTTATAAACTTAAGTTAGTAATCATTTACTCTATTTATAATAATATTCTATTTTAGTACAATTTTCAACAAAAATATACTTTTTATACTAAAATTATTTCAATAATCGTAATACATTTTGGGCTTGTTGATTAGATTGCGATAGCATAGCTTGGGCTACTTGATATAGAATACTATTTTTTGAGTATTCCATCATTTCCTTTGCAATATCTACGTCTCTTATTCTAGATTCCGCAGACTGTAGATTTTCAGCAGTAATATCATTTATTGAGATTACGTGTTCTAATCTATTTGTGTATGCGCCTAACGTTCCCCTAAAAGAAGAAGTCTTTTCAATTGCATTCTGTACAGTTTTTATTGCATTAGAAGCATTTTCTAGAGTTGATATATTAACATCATCTAAATTTAATGCAGTTCCAGTCATAGATTCTAGATTTATAGTCAGTGATTGATTTGAGTTAGCACCTATTTGTAGTATAAGTTCATTATCATCTTTACCCAATAAAGGTATAGTATTAAATTCAGTTTGATTCGCACTTCTTGTAATTTCTTCTTTTAATTGCCCAAACTCTTTATTTAATTGAAGTCTATCATCATCAGAGTTTGTACCTGTAGCTGCTTGAACAGCTAATTCATTCATTCTTTGAAGCATAGAATGTGTTTCATTTAGGGCTCCCTCAGCTGTCTGAAGTAATGAAATACCGTCCTCGGCATTTCTAGAGGCCTGCCCTAAACCTCTAATTTGACCTCTCATCTTTTCAGAAATAGCAAGACCGGCGGGATCATCTGCTGCCCTATTTATTCTTAGACCCGAAGATAATCTTTCCATAGACCTACCCATTTTATTTTGAAGAATAGACATTTGTCTACATGCAAACATTGCGCTAATATTATGAGCAATTATCATAATGAATTCCTCCCTAAAATTCTCGTCTCCTTTTATTATAGGTTTGTATTGATAAACAGTTATATTACAAATAAAGCTTTAATTAAAAAGAAAAATATTTATGCAAGAATTATATATTGGTTTTATTATACAATTTTTATAGCGAATTGGATACAGTGTTATGTTTGTATTTTATAACATATTTATTAATATTTTAGACTTAAATAATATTATATATGGCAAAGTAATAAATGCAGTTAATTTAACTTAGCTTAGCTATTAATAATACTTTATTCATGTTATCATATAATTATAAATATATTAGTGATAAAGAATTTTCGCTAAATGGGGGATGAGATAAGCTTGAAGAAGTTATCAAAGATATTATCGATACTACTGATGGTGGCATTACTTGTAACAATTAATTTCGATGTATATGCTAAATCAAGGTCTGGTGGATTTAAATCAAGTGGTAGTCATAGTAGTTCAAGTAGTAAAAGTTCGAGTAGTAGCAGTAGTGGAGGATTTAAATCAAGCAATAGTTATACAAAACCTTCGACTGCAACAACGGATAAAACATCAACATCGACTGATAAATCAACAAGTACAAATAGTAATAGTGCAACCCAAACACCGATTGTAGGTAGTAATAATAATTATAGTAACAACAATCATAGAAGTTTTATACCAATGATGTTTTTTGGAAATTCATTTGGTAGTTCGATATTTAGGTATGCAGGTTTAATTATTATTTTATTAATAATGTTTTATGCGTATAGATTTATTAAAAGAAAACGTAAATAAAAGGTAAGGGTGGGTTAAAAAAATAATGGGTAATGAAAAAGAATACTTAAGTAAAATGAGTGATACTTATGTAAAAGCTCATGGTGATTTATTTTTAAAGATATATTCTAATGAGTTTCGTGATGATACATTAAAGAATAAAGTTAAAGCCTTAAAATTCGAGAAAATATCAGAGGAGTTTATTGATATAATAGACAAATCTATTAAAGCGTCTAATAAGTTAATGCATTTTGCTGTAGATGACACTAAAGAAGTCAGTCAATATTATAATAAGTATAGAAGTCAATTAGATCAAGTTCAAAATTGTTCTAAGTGCGAATGTATAGATTGTGCATACGAGTGTAACTTTAGTTCTTGTGGTAATTGTTTATCAGGATGCAGAGTTAAGACTTGTGATAAAAAAGAAAATTGCATAATAGAAAGCACTAAGACACTTGAATTGTACGATGATAATAAAGAAAGAAATGTTGAATTTGAGATATTAGCAATAGTAGAAAGCAAATCATATGATAAAAAGTATATATTACTACAAGAAAAAGAAAATGAGGATAATAAACAAATGTATATTATGACTGATGGACTATCAGATACTGAGTATATAAATATAGAGAATGAGGAAGAACTGGAAAATATAGCTGGACTATTCATGGAGAGCTAGTATACAATGTATATAATCATTAAAGATACGAGGAGGAATATAAACAATGGGAATATTTGATAGATTAGGAAATAGCCTAAAAGCAGGAGTTAACAAGATAATAGATGCAAATGAGGATACAGCAGCGCTTATAGACCAAGCCATAAGAGATAAAGATGCATCTTTAAATGAAGCAAAGACTAAATCAGCTGTAGTTTTTGGAAATGTAAAAAGACTTGAAAGAGAAATGAATTCAGCTAAAGAAGATATGACTAATTGGGAATCTAAAATAAAACTAGCTATAGAAAAAGGTAATGATGAATTAGCTAGTAAAGCAATTGCTAAACAAAAGGAATGCGAAGCTACTAGCGTCTCATTATCAAAATCTTATAATTCAGCTAAAATTACTGCAGATAGCTTGAAGAAAAGCTTAGTAGATTTAGAAGATGACTTAAAAGATTTAAGAGGTAAGAGAGATGGTTTAATAGCTAGACTTAAAACCGCAGAGGCTGCAGAGCAAGTTAATGCAATTACAGCTAATATTAAAACAAAAGGTAATAGTATTGATTTAGATAGATTAGAACGTAAGATAGAGGAAAAAGAATGCTTAGCAGAAGGCTTAGAGGAACTTAAAGTTGATTCTTTAGAGGATGAATTTGAGGCACTCGAAAAAACATCTGTAAGTGATGATTTAGCAGCTTATAAAGCTAAATATGCTAAACAGTAATTAACAGTAAACAAAGACATGACAATATTTCTAATAAAAATGTTGTCATGTCTTTTTTATTTTTTGATTTATAAAGTGAAAGGTATCATTTTAGTTACTATGTAATAAAAAAAGTGCGTACTTGTAATTAAGATATAATGAAGTAAAATAGTAACATAGAGAGAATGATAATCAATATAATGAATTATCGAAATAATCTTAATTAATATGGAGGTAACAAAATGGAAGCAATATTTAATAGAAGAAGCATAAGAAAATATGAGGATAGACCTATTGAAAAGGAAAAAATAGAAAAACTTCTAAGAGCTGCAATGCAAGCACCATCAGCAGCGAATCAACAACCTTGGGAATTCTTGGTTGTTGAAGATAAAGAAGTATTAAAAAAATTATCAGGAGTAAGCCCTTATTCAAAGATGGTTGCTACTTCAGCTGTAACATTTGTTCTTTTATCTAGAAAAGATGGGTTATTAGCACCGGGTTGTGTACCCCAAGATATGGGAGCGGCATCAGAAAATCTTCTTTTACAAGCAGTAGAACTAGGGCTTGGAGCAGTTTGGCTTGGTGTAGCATCTATTGATGAAAGAATGAGTTATATAAAAGATTTGTTTAACTTACCTGATAATATAGAAGCCTTCGCGTTAATACCAGTAGGATATCCAGATGGTCAGCAAAATAAGTTTGTAGATAGATTTGATAAGGCAAGAGTTCATTATGAAAGTTATAAATAAATAAATAAATAAATAAATAAATAAATAAATAAATAAATAAATAAATAAATAAATAAACCTTCGATTAATTAGTTGAAGGTTTATTTATTTAGTTTCCTTCATACAATTTAGAAAAAATTGTTTTAATAATAGCGTAAGTAGGGACAATAGTAAAGGCTGCTAAAGGTCCACCAACCGCAACTGCACCTATTACCAAGAAGATGTCAGTTAAAGGGTGGATATTCATTGCCTTAGACATAATTGAGGGAACAACAACTCTTCCTTTTAAGGTTTGTATAATGATAAACACAATTACAAGTTTTCCGAACATGAAAAACCCCATGCTTAAAGCAAGAATAGTTGGGATAATCATGGAAATAAAAAAACCTATAAAAGGAATGAAAGCTAAAATGAAAGTTATTGAGGAGAAAAGAAGAGCATTTGGAATTCCTATTATTTTGTAAGCAACAAATATCATAATGGACAAACAAATAGCTACTTTTGCTTGACCTGTAACATAAGCATCCAATATTCTATCACTATCTATTAAGGCTTTTAATACAAATTCTTTATATTTTTTAGGGACTGTATATATGATTTTATCTTTGAATTTATGACCATCCTTAAGTAAATAAAATAATATTATTAAAACAAGAAATAGAGTCGAAAATGTATATATTGTATAATTTACGGCTAACAGTAGATTTTGAACCAAGTTTTGCATATAAGTATTGGCCATTTTAGTAAAGGTTCTATAAATACCTAGAGTTGGTATAACGCTATTAATTTTATTTAGAATGTTATTCATAGAATCTTGGTTTTTGACAATATCGGTTAGTTCTTTTATTATCCCATTAAACTCAATTGCTATATAATTACTAAAAAAAGTGATAACACCTATGGTGATGGATAATCCAAGGGTTAATGTTAATAAAGCTGAAGCGGTTGCTTTTAACCCGTTTTTTACAAAGAGTGTATTTAATGGTTTTATAATATAAAATAAAAAGACCGAAAATACCAAAGGTATTAAAAATGACTTAGAAATTATTTTTATAAGTTTATGAATAAAAAGCATTTTGCCAAAAAGAATTATGCCTAAAAAAACTAAGTTAATAATTAGTAAATTTCTTAGTATGTTGTTTTTAAACATAGCTAGTCACTTCCTTCTTCAAACTACATAAAATATAGTTTGAGCATATAGCTATGAACTTATTCAGAACTAACAAACTTTAAAAGAAACTAAAAGTATTTTTTACTTCTCTGTTGGTATTGCATAAAATAAGCATACTAAGCCTCCTATAACAATTAATAAACCTAAAATTGAGGACAGCTTCATAATTTTCACCCCTTTTTATTTTAATTTTATCTACCTATTGTTATCATATATTTTATTGATATAAGAAATATCTTAATTGATAATAATCGAAAAGGTATAATGACGAGTTACATAGTAGTTAACAGTATTTTAATTCCAACGAGTGCTAGAATTGGAGTTGTAACACAAAGAGAAATTAAGATAGCTTGAATCCAGGATATTTCAGGACTGTTTTTGTATTTAGATTCCATGATAAATTGACCCCATTTCTTCATTAAATACTATATTTTTATAACTGTTTTGTAATGATATAAATTTTATTTACTATATATACCATTTAGTAAAAAGAATACCATAAAATCAACTCCATTGCAATAAAACATTTTTATACTATTTTTTATTCTAATCTTATAGGATTAAATTTGTATTAAATTTAAATTAAGAAAACATTAAAATAGAAGTAGTTATGTTTTGACTAGTTCATAAAAATTATTGACAATATTGGACTTGATGCATATTATGGTATTATAAGAATAATATTAATTAAAAATACAATTTAATATTCTTGTTAGGTGAGGTTACTGTATAAGACACACGCTACTGCCCAGAAATGTCGAGAGACGCCAATGGGTCAGCAGGTATTACCGGATTAAGGTTTTACTTAATGTAGCTGAGTATCAAATCTCTAAGCTGTACAGTGCTAAAACTCAACGAGTGGGGATGATCTATTTTTTGCGGCTTTATTTATTACGCACTTTAATCTCTTCACTTCGTTGTGGAGAGTTTTTTTTAGTCTAAGTTTAGGAGAGTGATTATTTAATGGATAGTGGTCCCGAACATGTAAAAAATTTAATATACTGGAAGGGATGTCACTTTATTATACTGTTTTATAGTTGGTACAACATCCCTTTCTAAAAGGAGGATGTAATATGAAAAATAATTTTTATTTAAGTAGAATCTTAGGAAATAAAGTATATACATCAGATATGAAAGTTATTGGAAGGTTAAATGATCTGGGGGTTATAAATGAATTAAAAAGTCCTCATGTTACAACTGCAAAAGTAAAAACTAATAGTGGAATTAAAGATTATGACTTTAAATACTTTTCAGTTACAAAACAAAAGGGTCAGTATGTTATAGTATGTAACAAAATAGAGGAATATACTTCAACTAATACCTTGTTTTTAAGAAAGCATATTTTGGATCAACAGATTATAGATGTTAATGGAAGAAAAGTAGTTCGTGTAAATGATATTTCATTATCATATTTAGCAAAAGGGGCTTTTGTAGTTGCGGTAGATATAGGTGTAGATGGACTTTTAAGGAGAATTGGAATAGCTAAACTACTTAAGATGATAGGGCTTAAAGTTCCTGCTAGGCTAATGTTATGGAATGATGTAGAGGCTATTATAACTTCTAATGAAAATATTGTTCTATCGAAAACCTATGATTCTTTATCCATTCTTCATCCATCTGATTTAGCTGATATTATTGAAGATTTTGATGCTAAAACGGGTCTTACCATTTTTTCATCACTAGATAATGCAAAGGCTGCGGATGTTTTAGAACAAATGGAAGAAGATGCACAAGTTAGTTTTATTGAAAGCCTATCCGCAGATAAAGCTGCAGATGTTTTAGAAAACATGCCTGCGGATGAAGCGGCAGATATTCTTGATGATATGGAAAAAGAAAAGGTAGAAGAACTGCTTAATAACATGGAAAAAGAAGCTTCGGATGAAATTAGAGAATTATTAGAATATGATTCTAAAGCAGTCGGTAGTCTTATGAGCACGGATTTCGTATCATTTAAAAACAATGAAACTATAGATTATGTAATTGAAACTCTAAGGAAATTAAAACCGGAAGAAGATGAAATTTTAAATCTTTATGTAGTAGATAAAAATTATAAATTGATAGGAACCATTTCCCTTCGGGATCTTATTATATCTGATCCAACTAGCAAAATAGGTGACATTATGAATAAAAAATTCAAATCAATGTTTGATACAGATAATATTAATGACCTTATAAAAAATGTTTCGAAATATAATCTTGTAGCTATTCCTGTTACGGATCATGAAATGAAGTTACTCGGCAATGTTATTATAAATGATATTATTTATGAATTACTTAAAAATAAAAGAAAGATTAGTTAGATAAGGAGGTGTTAATATGTATGAAAAAACAATTTCAAATAAAAAACCTTGGATGGTAGGATTAATGCTGTTTCTATCAGTTGTGGGTCCAGGCTTAATAACAGGAAGCGTGGATAATGATGCTGGTGGTATTTCAGCCTACTCAGTGGCCGGAGCTCACTATGGATACCTTTTACTTTGGACATTGATTCCCTGCTTCATTGCATTACTTGTAGTACAGGAAATGAATGCAAGAATGGGCATCGTTACTCAAAAGGGTTTAGCTGATTTAATAAGAGAAAATTTTGGTGTAAAGATAACTTTCTTTATATTCCTAGGATTATTAGTAGCAGATATAGGTAATACTGCCACTGAATTTGCGGGTATTGCTGGAAGTTTGCAGGTGTTTAATCTTTCAAAATATATAACAGTGCCAATTGCAGTGGTTTTAGTATGGTTACTGGTTGTAAAAGGAACCTATAGATCAGTGGAAAAAATATTCTTGGTATTTAGTGTATTTTTACTTTCTTATGTTTTTTCTGCACTCCTCGCTCACCCAGACTGGCATCAAATTGGAACTTCATTAATTAATCCTATACCTTCATTTAAAGGTGCTCATGGGGAAGGGATAGATGCTGGGTGGATTAGTACTGTAATTGGTTTAATAGGTACTACTATTGCTCCTTGGATGCAATTTTATATGCAGTCTTCGGTAATAGAAAAAGGTATTAAAATCTCTGAGTATAAATATGAACTTATGGATGTTATCCTTGGATGTACAGTAACAGTTGTAGTAGCTTTCTTTATTATTGTAGCTTGCGCTGCTACTTTAAATAAACAAGGTATTTCTATAAATGAGGCAAAGGATGCGGCAATTGCATTAAAGCCTTTAGCTGGAGATTTAGCATCAAGTATCTTTGCCTTTGGTCTCTTGGTTGCTTCCGTATTTTCAGCAACAATTCTCCCACTAGCAACTGCATTTTACATATGCGAAGCCTTTGGGTTTGAAGCTGGTATAGATAAAGCGATGAAAGAAGCACCAGAATTTTACTGGTTGTTTACAGCAATAATAATTATAGGCGCTGCAATTATTCTAATCCCAGGTGCACCCTTACTTCAGATTTCTCTTGGATCTCAAGTGATTAATGGAATGCTTTTACCGGTAGTTTTAATCTGTATGATGATAATGGTAAATAAAAAGGATCTTATGGGGGAATATACAAACAATAAATTTAAAAATTGGGTTGGTTGGGTTACTATAGTTATTTTAATAGCATTAACTATGGTGTTATTATTCCAGTCTTTAATTAGAATATTGGGTTTTTAATTAAACGGACTATATTAAAGGCAAATAAACATCAATTCTATTGTCTACATTTTTAATTCCTATTCTATAAAATGTATTTATTAATAATCATTGTAATATCATCCCTTTATTAAAATTATAAGTATAATATTTTCTATACTATGTTTAAACAATTGAAATTTATTCCAAGTTTATTTTATATAGTTATCAATAATTTTATAATCGGCAATCAAGATTTTTAGCATGCTTCATGCAATAGAGTTTCAATGGTTTATCTGTTAACATTATGTTTTTTTGAAATCTTGGACAGTTTATCTTGAAAGTACAAACGTGTTAAAAAACATTGCATTTCTACATAATATTTGATAGTATGTAATTAATGTATAGAAAACCTTTTCTTATTCTATATATTAAATAAGAAAAAAGTCATCTAGTAATATAGACATCTATATAGAATCAGTAACAAGATAGGGAAATATTTTTATTTACAATGTATGTAAAGGTTTTTATAAAGATAAGCTTAAAATGTTTTATCTGTTCTGTAGTAGAATTTTAATGATGTTAATAGCTTATTATTTCATCAAGCTATTAATATGTATTTATCAATAGAAAGTAGGGGATGAAATTATGAATTTTAAAATACCAAGTTTAGATTGGCTTTCTGATACATCAGTTTTTGCTGTTAACAGAATTGAGGCTCATTCAGATCATAAATATTATTTGACAAAAGAAGAAGAGTCAATTGGTGAAATGAATCTTCGTCAAAGTTTGAATGGAAATTGGAAGTTTAGTTTTGCGGTAAATCCAAGCTCTAGAATTAAAGATTTTTATGAACCTGAATTTGATTGTCATTGCTTTAAGGATATAGAAGTTCCTGCACATATACAACTTCAAGGTTATGATAAACCCCAATATATAAATACCATGTACCCTTGGGATGGGCATAGTGAGTTATTACCACCAAAGGTATCTAAAGAATATAATCCAGTGGGAAGTTACGTAAAGTATTTTGATATTGATGAAAATATTAAAGGGGGACCTGTATATATTTCTTTTCAAGGAGTGGAAAATGCATTTTATCTTTGGTTAAATGGTGAATTTATAGGGTATAGCGAGGATAGCTTTACTCCAGCAGAGTTTAATTTAACTAAGTTTATTAAAGAAGGAGAAAATAAGCTGGCTGTGGAGGTGTATAAGAGATCTACTGGAAGTTGGCTAGAAGATCAAGACTTTTGGCGTTTTTCGGGAATATTTAGAGATGTGTACTTATATTCTGTTCCAGAAACTCATATTCAAGATTTATTTGTGAAAACAAACTTAGACAAGTCTTATAAAAATGCAGTTTTAAATCTAGATTTAAAAATAAAGGGAGAAATTAATTCTACCATAGATTTAGAACTTATGGATAAAGATGGAATAGTGGTAGCAAAAGAAATAGGAACATCTTTAACAACGAGCATATCATTATCTTTAAATGTTAATAACGTAGAGCTTTGGAGCGCTGAAAATCCATATCTTTATACATTATTTGCTTTAATTCGAGGAACTGATGGAAAAGTAGTGGAAGTGGTCAGCCAAAAGGTTGGATTTAGAAGTTTTGAAATGATAAATAAGATTATGACCATAAATGGCAAACGTATAGTGTTTAAGGGCATAAATCGTCATGAATTTAACTGTAGAAAAGGTAGAGCTATTACTAAAGAAGATATGTTATGGGATATAAAATTCTTAAAGCAAAATAATATAAATGCTGTGAGAACTTCTCATTATCCTAATCAAACACATTGGTATAATCTTTGTGATGAATATGGAATATATTTAATAGATGAAACAAACCTCGAAACTCATGGATCTTGGCAAAAAATGGGTAAAATCAAACCTGATTGGGTTATTCCTGGCAGTAAAAAACAGTGGTTAGACATTGTAATTGATAGGGCTACGTCTATGCTTGAAAGGGATAAAAATCATCCGTCCATTTTAATATGGTCTTGTGGGAATGAATCCTTTGGTGGAGAAAATATATATAAGATGTCAAAGTATTTTAGAGAAAAAGATCCTTCAAGATTAGTTCATTATGAAGGTATATTTTGGGATAGGAGCTTTAACGAAACTAGCGATATGGAAAGCAGAATGTATGCTAAGGTTTTTGAAATTGAAGAGTACTTAAATAATGCTCCAGAAAAACCATATATAAGCTGCGAATACATGCACGCTATGGGAAATTCCTGTGGAGCACTGCATAAATATGTGGAGTTAGAAAACAAATATCAGCTTTACCAAGGTGGTTTTATTTGGGATTATATTGATCAGTTTTTAATTAAAAAGGATAAGTTTAATCAGGAAGTTATGGCTTATGGAGGCGATTTTGATGATAGACCAACGGATTACAACTTCTGTGGAGATGGTATAGTTTATGCAGATAGAAAACCATCTCCAAAGGTTAGCGAAGTAAAAAAGCTTTATCAAAATATAAAATTAATTACTGGCAGAGATGGAGTTTTGGTTAAAAATGAAAATCTGTTTATAGATACTTCAGATTACATTTTAGAGTACTGCCTAGATCTTAATGGAAAAGAAATCTACAAGGACTTTATAACAGTTATTGTTAAACCTTGTGAAGAAAAATATGTAAGGTTTAAACTTCCGCAGGTGAAAACTTCCGGGGAATATGCTTTGAATGTTTCATTTAAGCTTAAGAATAATAATATTTGGGCAGAGGCTTTGCATGTGGTAGCATTTGATCAGTATGTATTTGATGTGGAGGGAACTATTGACACTAAAAAGTTAACTAAGATTGAAGTTGTCAATGGAGATGTAAATATTGGAGTTAAAAATGATGATTTTAGTGTCTTATTTTCAAAACAAGAAGGTGGAATGGTATCTCTTAGATATGATGGCATAGAAATGATAACTAGGGCCCCAATGCCTATTTATTGGAGAGCTATGACGGATAATGATAAGGGAACTAATCATGGATTTAGGTGTGGACAATGGCTTCAAGCAAGTATGTTCCAAAGTTGCATCGATGTACAGGTAATTCAAGATGATTATAGCATTATCGTAGAATATACATACGCACTTCTAGCAACAACACAGGCTGAAGTTAAGATAGCCTATACTGTATATTCTAATGGTGAAATTAAAGTAAGCTGCGATTATAAAGGTATTAAAGGAATGCCTGAGCTTCCTATATTTGGAATGGCATTTAAATTATCCTCGGATTATGATAAATTCAAGTGGTATGGTAAGGGACCAGAAGAAAATTATGTGGATAGGCTTCATGGAGCAACACTTGGAATTTTCGAGAAATCAGTAAAAGAAAATGTTTCTGGGTACATAGTACCTCAGGAAAGTGGAAACCATACTGGAGTTAGATGGGCTAAGATAAAAGATGAAAATGGATTTGGTATTGAGTTTGAAGCAAGCAAGGTACCATTTGAATTAGGAGTATCTCCATATACAGCATGCGAGCTTCAAAATGCATATCATCACAATGAACTACCAAAAGTTAACTATACAGTAGTTACAATTGCAGCAAAGCAAATGGGAGTTGGTGGGGATGATAGCTGGGGAGCACCAGTTCATAAAGAATATCTTATAGATTCTTCAAAGGATATTAACTTTGAATTTGTAATGAGAAAATGTTTAGAATAGTGAATGTAAACAACAAATTTAATTGATTCATTTAAAAACCTCTTATACTGTTAGGCTTTGATACTTAACATTGTATAGGGGTTTTTTATTTTTTTATAGTATTACAATAAAATGTTTTCAAATATAATAATTTGACTATAAATGCAAAAGAATTTGCATATTATAAAAAGTTCTTATATTTAAGTTACAAAATTATGTAGTATAATAAGGAACATAAACATATAAAACATTTTAAGGGGTGGGAATGATGGAAAATTCGGAAAGTATAATATCAATAAAAAATTTACAGATGAGATATGGTAACAAGTTAGTGCTTAATGGTATAAATTTGGAGATTCCTCGCGGCCAGATTATAGGATATATAGGGACTAATGGTGCTGGTAAAAGCACTACTATAAAAATAATGTTAGGTATATTAGAAGGATACTCTGGAACGGTTGAAATACTCGGACAAGATATTAGTAATGGAAGTATAGAGTATAAAAAGAAAATAGGTTATGTACCAGAACTTGCTGATATATATGAAAATTTAACTGCTTATGAGTATATAAGCTTTTTAGGCGGAATATATGGTCTAGAAGAGAAAAAACTTATAGAGAGATCGGAAAAGCTAATGGGACTATTTGCAATGGACAATGTTATAAATTCTAGAATATCCTCATATTCAAAAGGCATGAAGCAAAAACTACTTATAATATGTAGTTTAATTCATAACCCTGATATATTATTTTTTGATGAACCGTTAAGTGGACTGGATGCTAATAGTGTTATGGTGTTTAAAGAGGTTATGAAAACTCTTGCAAAGGGAGGGAAAACAATATTTTATTCATCGCATATAATGGATGTTGTAGAAAAGGTAAGTGATAGAATAATACTATTAAATGCTGGACTAATAGTTGCTGATGGTAGTTTTGAGGAACTAAATAATAATCAAATGGAGGGTTCACTTGAGGAGATATTTAATCAGTTAACAGGGTTTAATGAGCATACAGCGATTGCTGAAGAATTTGTTTCTTTGGTTGAAGAGGTGTAGGTATGAAAAATTTCACGGTTCTTAAGATATTGGATAAATTCCAATTTATATATGTAAAATTAGGAGTTAACTATAAAGTTATGAGAATGATTCTAAAGGTAAAATTAACAATGGATGGCAGGCGGGTAAGCAATGTCATGGGAAAAAACAAAAAGAGTGGCGAGAGCCGCGATAAAAATAATTATTTGAGTTTGCTTATGTTTAATGCTTTCATAAGTGTTTTTATTGGTCTAATAATGAATAGTGATATGCCTGCAATGAAAGCTACAAATATTGTAATAGGTATAAATTTATTTATGATGATTTCACTTATGATATCTGACTTTTCAGCAGTATTATTAGATGTAACCGAGAAAAGTATATTATTACCAAAACCTATTGATAATAAAACCTTTAATGCAGCAAAAACCACTCATATATGTATATATTTAGCAGGCCTCTCGCTGTCATTAAATTTAATCCCCCTTGTTATTGGTACAATAAAATATGGGGCTTTATTTTTCGTAATATTTTTTATAGAAAATATTCTTTCGGTTTTAATAGTTATAACTTTAACATCTTTATTATATACCATAGTTTTAAAGCTTTTTGATGGAGAAAAACTAAAGGATATAATAAACTATTTCCAAATATTATTAGCTTTTGTATTTGCATTTGGATATCAATTAGTTGCTAGAGTTTTTAATGTTTCTAATATGAATAGTGAATATATACCTAAGCTCTGGCATGTAATATTACCATCCATGTGGTTTGCAGCACCATTTGGAATATTGATAGATGGTAATAAGCAACCTATATTAATGTACTTACTAGTACTTGCGGTAGTGGGGCCAATTGTTTTAATTGTGCTTTATTTAAAAAAGGTAGTACCATATTTTGAAAAGAACCTTCAAAAATTAAATGCTAAAGGAGGAACTGTAAGCAGAAGGAGTGAAAATAGAAAAGAATTTATAGCAGGGATTGTATGCAAGGATAATATTGAAAAGAGTATGTTTAAATTCACTCAAAATATGATAGCTACAGAACGAAGCCTAAAGCTGAAGGTATATCCAACCCTTGCAATGGCAGTGTTTATGCCAGTTCTATTTGTATTTATGGACAGAAATGATAAATCGCTTCTGGATAATATTCAAAATGGTTTTGGTGGAAAGATTCATTTATTAATATATATAAGTATATTCTTATTATGTTTTTGTACAGCATTTATAAATAATAGTGATAGTTTTAAGGGAGCTTTTATATACAAGGTATTACCAATAAAGAATCCGGGAGTAATATTAAAAGGAGCAGTAAAAGGAACTATATTTAAACTTATAATACCACTTTATTTATTGGATTCTATTGTTTTCTTAATACTAAAAGGTCCATTGATAATTATAGACTTAGTTGTAATGTTTTTAGTTCTATTAATATTATCATTAGTGTATTTTAAATTATCAAATAAGGCAATGCCGTTTAGTGTAAAATTTGCAACAACAGATAGTGGAAAACTTATATTGCCATCGATAGTAACTAGCTTGCTACTTGGCATATTTGCTGGAATTCATATAGCTATTAGAAATAATATAATATTTATATGTGTCTATGGAATAGTGCTTTTAATAGCTAATGTAATTCTCTGGAAAACTAGTTTTAATGTAAGTTGGAAGGATATAGAAATGTAAAATTGTAAGAGGAGACTAATAAAAATAAAATATATTTATATGAGGTTGAATGTGGAAAAGAATATCCGCATACATATAATATAATATACGATTTAATAATATGAAGGAAGCAGGGGGAATTATGAGCGCAAATAAAAACTGGGATATATTTTTTGATGATGAGGTTAAGGAATTAACAAAAATGAATCTACCAGACCCAGAAACCTTAGATTATTATGAGAGGACTAGAAATAGAGAAATTTTTTGGAATTTTGATATTGATGATAGTTTGGTTGATTTTTCATTAATGATTATAAAGTGGAATAAACAAGATAAAGGTAAATCGCCTGAGGAGAGAACTCCAATTAAGATCTTTATAAATTCTAATGGAGGTGAATTACCTGCGGTGCTCAATTTCATAAATGTTATACAACTTTCTAAAACACCAGTGTATACAATAGGCCTCGGAAAGACGTACAGTTCGGGTGGATTAATGTTACTTGCTGGTTCAAAAGGCCACAGATATGTGTTTCAGGATACAACAGCACTAATCCATTCTGGTAGTACAGGGGCTATGGGTAATACGGATAAAGTTTTAGATAATTTTGAATTTACTCAAAGACAAGAGAAAAGAGTTAAAGATTTTATTGTCGCAAATACAAATATTACAGATAAGCTCTATGCAAAAAATTATAGAAAAGATTGGTGGTTAATGTCTGATGAAATCATTACACTCGGACTTGCGGATAAAATTGTAACGGATTTAGAAGAGATATTTTAGCTACATTATATTGAAAATATTTATAACTAGGGGATGCTCGACTATTGGGTATTTCAGAGTTATAAATATAATGGGACAAGCTATTATTTAAAGTATAAGAAAAGTATTATAGAAAAAAGGAGGTTTAATAATGAAGTTAAATAAAATTCATCATATAGCTATTATTTGTTCGAATTATGAAAGGTCTAAAAAATTCTATGTTAATATTTTAGGGTTAGATATAATTAAAGAGGTATACAGAAAAGATAGAGAGTCATATAAACTTGACCTATGTGTTTCTGGGAATTATCAAATAGAATTATTTTCTTTTAAGCAATCACCAAGAAGGCCTAGTTACCCTGAAGCAAGAGGATTAAGGCATCTTGCTTTTGAGGTAGACAATATAGATGAGAGTATAAAAGAACTAAATGATAAAAATGTTATTACTGAGGATATTAGAATTGATGAAATTACGGGGAAAAGATTTACTTTTTTTAGTGATCCAGATGATTTACCTATAGAATTATATGAAAAATAGAAATAAAAGATTAAAATAGCTAATTAGGTTACATGTACAAATAAAAAGATCCCTAAAAATAAAAATTTAGGGATCTTTTTAATAAATGATAAACAATAAGTTATGAAACATATTAATCATCTCTATTATATAAGAGCATTTTTAATTGGTAATGTGACAATATATATCTAATTTAGCAAAAGTTTATGATATAATGATATTGTTATAAAATAAGACTATGGTGAGTATTAAGTTTTAAATTTCGACTTGCCACTTGCCACATGGGTGGCACCATGATTAAAGGGGATACCAATGAATGTGTTAATAGTAGAGGATGATATGCTGCAGAGAAAAAGTTTGAAAATGATGATACAGCAAATAGATAAAGGTATAAATATATATGAATCTGCTGATAAAGATGAGGCTTTGGAAATTACAAGCATCTATAGTATAGATGTTTTTTATGTGGATATATGTTTAAACAGTTCATCTGGAGTAGATTTCGCAATAGAGATTAGGAAGATACCAAAATATGAGTTTAGTTTTATTATTTTCTTAACAACTCATGTCGAATATTTAACTAAGGCATTTAAAGAAGTGCATTGTTATGATTATATTCTAAAACCATATAATATGTCAGATGTAGTAAACATGACAAAACACTTTAAAGCGCATATTGAAAAAACAAATGAAAAGTCCGAAGTAAAAAGATATGTAATAATTGAAGTTAAAAGTGGTGTCAATGTAAAAATATATGTTGATGAGACTATTTTTATAGAGGTGTATCTTCGTAAATGTATGATACATACAGTAAATGGCATTTTTAAAGTTAATAACTTACCGCTTAGTAAAATTCTTAAAATTATAAATTGTAATAATATAGTTCAGTGTCATAAATCTTTTGCGGTGAACGTTAACTATATAAAGAAGATAGAGAATGTGGATAGTAAATTGAGTGCAATTTATTTCGAAAATTATGATGAAAATGCTCCTTTAGGTTACAAATTCAAAAATACGATAATGGAACAATTTCAGTAATTAAATTGAATTTGTTATGAAAAGGAGAGTATGGTATGATAGTTGTGCTACAATATGCCTTAGTTAGTTTTATTGAATTGTTTATATTTATGTTATTATGGTCGCAATTTTGTCTTAAGGACAAAAATAATTTGTTAAAGAATTTATCTGTAATACTAATAGAAATAATTATACTTATCATAATAAACAAAACAAATGTTTATGTGGATTTTTTTATTAGGTATATGAGTATGGTAATTTTAATAAAGATTATTTATAAGAGATCATATATGAGGACAATAGTAGAATTGATTGTATTATCGTGTATAAATATGATTTTACAAATAATTATAATTAGTTGTGCAAATTTAATTGGATTTCCGTATTCTGGAAAATATGTAATGAGAATCGTTTTTCTTTTGATAGAATTAGTTTGTGCCATTATTATAACGAGATGTAACTTTAGTAAAATAGCAAAGAAAATTATGAAAGTGGATTCTAAGATACTATATTATTTTGCAATTAATTTAGGGTTATATATTATCTTTTCTAAATTTATATGGGAATATAATAAAAACATAATATTAGATAATCTCTTAGTATACATTTTTATTATAGTATCGATGATATCGTTAAATATATTTTTATATTATTATATTATTAAAATAAGTGAGGATAAAAAGGTTTTAGAAGTTCAAAACATGTACAAGCCTATATTACTTGATATAGTAGAGGAGACAAGGCGAAGACAACATGATTTTAAAAATCATTTGAACACTATAAATGCAATAGTAGAAGTAAGTAGTGAAAAGGAAGTTAAAAATGAATTAAGAAAGTATATTATGTCACTTAAATATTCAAATGATATTATAGAAGATATCATATATATAGACAATATTATAATAAAAGCTATAATATACAATAAACTCTGTGATGCAGATAGATTAAATGTAAAATTCTTATTTAATGTTACAAATAATTCATTGGATAATAGTCTGAATGATTATGAAATTTCAGATATACTAAATAATCTGCTTGATAATGCTTTTCAAGCTGTTAAAAATGGTACGAAGGATAAGACTGTTATATTAAATATATGTGAAGAAGGAAATGATAATATTGTAGAGGTTAAGAATAGTGGAAGAACAATAAAACCAGATAATATAGAAAATATATTTAAAAGAGGATTTTCAACTAAAAAAGGTGATAATAGAGGTTATGGTCTTTTCAATATTAAAGAAATAGCTAAAAAAAAGGGTAGTGATATTCAACTATCATTTGAAGATGATTATACTGTTTTTAAAATGTCATTTAACCAAATATCTAAAAGAAGTAAAAACTCGAAGATAAGTAAAATAAGTTCTTGATTTTCAACTCGCCATTTGGGTGGCACTGTTTTTTTTGCTTTTTTATTCCGTTTATGAGGAAAAATGTACGTTACGGGAATTTTATCTTGTTTTATATAAAAAGTATAGTAAAATTTAAAGGTGAAGTTACAAAAGGAGGCATATTATGATTAATGAAGTATTAAAAATCGATAATCTTAAAAAAATAATTGGCAAGCGTACAATAGTTTCAGATATTTGTTTTGAACTTAAAAAGGGAGAAATATTTGGGTTTCTAGGACCTAATGGAGCTGGAAAATCTACTACTATCAAGATGATTGTTGGGTTATCAAAAATTACTGAGGGAAGTATTTACGTTGGCGGATGCTCGGTGAAAGATGATTTTAAAGGAGCAATGCGCAATATTGGGTGCATAGTTGAAAATCCAGACATGTATAAATATATGTCTGGTATGGATAATCTTAAGATATTCGCTAAAATATATGAAGGTGTAGATGAATCACGAATCAATGAAGTAGTAAAAATTGTGGACCTTGAGAGAGCGATAAATGACAAAGTAAAAACTTACTCGTTAGGTATGAAGCAACGTTTAGGAATTGCCCAAGCACTACTACATAGTCCTAAACTTCTTATACTTGATGAACCTACAAATGGGCTTGATCCAGCAGGGATTAAGGAAATGCGTGTGCTACTTCGAAAGCTGGCATCAGAGACTGGACTTACAGTACTTGTATCTAGTCATATTTTAGGAGAAATGCAGCAGATGTGTGACCGGGTTGGAATAATCAATAAAGGTAAAATTATAACTATAAAATCAGTTGAAGAACTCCTTAACATGACTAAAGAAGATGATAAAACAATTATTGTATTAGAATCTGATGATAATGATAGGGCAGTTTCACTTCTAACAAGCATTAATATAAATAGTAGTCTATTAGGTGATGGAGTACATATTGAAACAACCAAGGAGCGTATACCTGAAATAGTTACAACATTAACAACTGCTGGTATTGCTATTTTGGGTATGGATAAACAAGAGACACAATCACTTGAAGATGTATTTATGAAGCTTACAGGGGAGGGCAAATAAAATGGGTAGTTTTTTTACACTTGTTTCAATAGAAAATACAAAATTGTGGAAAAGAGTTTCTGCGAAAGTAATGTTTTTAATAATGATTATACTTATATTGGCAGCAGCGGGTATTTATAAATATTATACTGTATCTCAGAAGGTTCCAAATGAAGTAAAGGTTTCGCAAAATTGGAAACAAGAATTGCAAGCTAATGTGGTACTTCAAAAAGTTCAGTTAAAACAGGCTGAGGATGGTAAGAAAAATGTGGAAAAAGCATTTACGGGATCACTTAAAAAGGGGATCGCTGAAGGTGAGTACAGAATTAGTAATAATATAAAACCAGAATCACAAAAGAGTGTTTGGACAAGAAGTACAGAGTTTTCTGCTAATGCTGGTTATAGTGGACTTATTGCGCTTTTTGTAATAATAGCGTGTTCAGCCTTAGTTGCAGGCGAATTTTCAGAAGGTACAATGAAAATGATGATATCAAGGCCTTATAAACGTTATGAAATTCTTTCTGCAAAATTAGTAGCTACAATAATTTATGGCCTTGAACTTTTGGTAGCAACATTTTTATTGAACTTTATAATGATGGGAGTATTATTTGGGTTCAATGGAATAGGTGCTAAGGAAATGTTATGGACAAGTAGTAGTATAATGTATATTCCGGCCGCATTAAAAACAATTATTGTATTTTTACTTGATTATGTTCAAGTACTTGTATATGTAATAATAGCGTTCGCAATTTCAGCAATATCTCGTTCTCGATCAATAGCTACAGGATTTTCACTGTTTTTGCTTTTCGTTGGTAGTTCTATAATAAATATGGTAGCTATGTATTTTAGTTGGGGTAAATATCTTCCACTTGGAATGTCTAATTTCTCTAGATATGTTACTTTAGGCTCATCTATTGGTGGAACAACACTTGCTTTTGCTTTAGGTTTATCCATTATATATTCCATAATATTCGCTTTTGTGGGTTATTATGTTTTTGAAAAACGAGACATTTAAATATTTTAAGAAAAATGATTGAATCCTTAAGGATGAAATGGTAAGTATAGATATTTTAAAAGATAATAATGAAAAATTAAAAAGAAGGATAACAAATTGCCATAAGGGCAAAGATGTTATTCTTCTTTTTATTAAGTTTTATATTTGCTAATAAACTTTTGAGTCCTGTAGATACCTCCATATGTTTTTTTTGCAATTACTACACCTAAACTGGATATATGTACAATATTAAACATATTAATCATATTAATGAGTAAATATAAGGACTTATTGGAAATTTTTATTGATGAATTTTACATTTTATTGTACAATTAGAAACATATATAATTTAAACTAAAGATTATGGGGGGATATTATGATTTTTTCAAATTTTCACAATAAAAGATTGAGAATAAATTCAGAAAAAATATTCGAAGGGATTGCTAAAGGAAGGAAAAAAGCTTTGGAAACTTGGTTTAAAGATACTTGGATTGCGCTTGAACTTACAAGGGACTCCCTTTTGGCTTATTTTGATGAAAATGAAATTGATTTTAAGGAATTAACAAAATTATTAGAGAAAAAAAGGTTGCGATTTCAAGATTTTTCAGAATTATTCATCCTTAATAAGGATGGAGTTAATATTATATCTACGTCAACATTGAATCTGAAAAAAGAAATGAAATCTCTTCCTAATTTTATTGAGGGAATGGAAAATAAACCTCTGATGTATGGTCCCTACATTGACATTGATACTCAGCAAATTGGAAACTTTAATTCTGAATTTTCTGATGAGGTTACTTTAATGTTCTCCTTGCCTTTTGAGAATAAACATAATGGTAGAAAAGGTGTACTTTGTGGTAGAATTCCTAATGATGTAATGTCGGATGTTATACAAGATGAGGATACACATATCTATAAGGAATCCGGAGATAATTACATTTTTATGCTGAAATCAAATAGAAAAGTTCCAATGGGTACAGCGATTTCTAGAAGTCGTTTTGAAGACGATACTTTTACTTTAGGAGAGAACTTAAAGCAAGGTATAAAAACAAAAAAGTGGGGTAGTATAAAAATAGAAAAACACACAGAATTTGAAATTATTTTTAATGATCCTGAAAGTTCAGAATTACATCTTGGAGTTAAAAATACTGTTGAAAATGGAGAAAATCTAAATACATGGCCAGGCTATCCTGATTATAGACATATATTAGTTGGTGGAAAAGGTATAATTATAGAACCTCCTAATTGTGGTGAAACGTGGGGTATGATGTGTGAAGGTGATATTTCTGAAATTTATAACTTTAAGAGCTTAAACTTTAAGTTACCACTGTTATCAGGACTTGTAAGTGCAGTATTTATATTTGGAAATTATTTATTGTCATTATCTAATAATTCATATGCACTGCCAAGATTAGTATTGGTATGGATTCTTATCTCTTTATTTTTAAGTTACACTATAAAAAAATTAGTAGTTAAACCATTAAATTCAACCATTTCTATTTTGAAAGAAATAGCTGAAGGTGAGGGGGATCTAACGCTTAGAGTTGGTAAACTATCAAATGATGAAATTGGAGATCTTGCGACATGGTTTAATAAATTCGTTAATAATCAGATGACAATTATTAAGAGAATGGGAAGAGCTTCAAAAGATTCATCTGGGTCTGCTTATTCACTGCTTGCATTGTCTGAAAATGTTCAAAAAAATACGAGTACCATAGAAAAATCTATATCTCATTTTTTATCTTCATCAAAGAAACAAAATGAAATCTTCAAAGGTACAAATGATAATTTTAACCATATTTCAGACTCAATTAATGATATGAATGAATTAATTACAAATGTAAGTGTTAAAATACAAGACACTAATGATTATGCTAATTCAAGTACGCAGGTGTCTAAAGATGTTATTATTAGCATGAAGGATTTAGAAGCTGGTATGAAAGATACACTTAAGAGTATAAGCGTTTTACAAAAATATTCAGAGGAAATTACAGAAGTAACTAGTGTAATAAGTGGTATTAGTAACCAAACGCATATGTTAGCATTAAATGCATCCATAGAATCTGCTCGTGCAGGTGAAGCTGGCAAAGGGTTTAATGTTGTTGCACAAGAGGTATCAAAACTTGCAAGTGGATCCGCAGAAGCTGTAGTATCCATTGGAAGACTTATCTCCTCACTTCAAAAAGAAACAGAAATTACAATAAATAATGTGCGTAGCATAGGCACAAAGATAGAGGAAGAAAGTGGGAATGTCTCTGAATCTATGAAAGCTTTTAACAAGATTCAAAGCGAAATTACACTTGTAACTATTGATGTTCAGTCAATTACAAAGCTAATTAAACTTCAAGCAGATGAAATAAGTGTGATAAAAGAAAATATTGGTGAATTTGCAGCTAAGATTGATAAGGATACTTCTAAAAATAGTGATAGGAGTGAAATAGTTTCAGAATTAATAAGTTCTACTTTAAAACAAACAAAACAAGTTGAACAAGCATCAAAAATACTTTCGCATTCAGCTGGCAATCTAAATGAAATTGTAAATGCATTTAATATAAAATAAGCAGAAAATTTAAACTGGTACCTATAGCTAATATACTTTTTAAAGTGTTTAGTCTGTAGGTGCCATTTTAATTAACTTGCTTATTTTTTATTATAATATTTCAGCACTACAGAGGGGGATTTAACAAAAGTTCCTATATATATTAGTAAATGCAATCGGTTTAAAACGATTACATGCATTATAATGGAAAACACTTTCAAACATAAATTAGGAACAAATGTAAAAAAATATAAAAATAATTATAATTTTCAATATATTTTACTGAATAAGTGAATATGATGATGGTAAATCATTATAAGAAGTTGTAAACAAATGATGAATTATAAAGGAATTTAGGTTTGGATATATGTTGAAATATGTCAGTATAACTATATAATAAGAGTAATAGTAGTTAATTGCAATTAATATGGATGTATTTTGTGTAGAAATATATACAATAAAAAGGAAAAAATGTTGAAAGTATAATAAATATTTAGTGGGGGATGGATTTTATGAAGAGAGTTTTAATTACAGATGATGCAACATTTATGAGGATGTCATTGAAAAGTATGCTTGAAAAGTGTGGATTCGAAATAGTTGGAGAGGCTGAAAATGGATTAGTAGCGATAGAAAAATATAAGATTCTTAAACCGGATATCATAACTCTTGATATTACAATGCCAATAATGGATGGGCTTGCCGCATTAAAGAATATAAAGGCGTTTGATAAAAATGCTAAAGTTATTATGATATCTGCTATGGGGCAAGAGTCGATTGTTAGAGAAGCTATAATTTCAGGTGCAATGGGGTTTGTAATAAAACCTTTTACTCAGGAAACAATTACAAAAGCTTTTAGTAAATTCTAATAGAATTATCAGCCTTTAAAAGTGAAAAATTTCACAAACATGGATAATTGAGGGGGAATAGACTGTGCAGTGGTTTTATAATATGAAACTTAGTAAAAAGTTAACGTTTGGATTTATTATAGTTGCAGTACTTGCGGGTTCAATAGGGATAGTTGGTATTTTTAGCCTTAAGGCAACACAAGCAAAATCGGAAAATATCATAACTAATTATGGGAATTCACAAGGTGAATTAGGGTTTATATCTGAAGCATTTCAAAAAACTAGAACAGTTGCAAGGGACCTTATAATAGAAACTAAGGATACTAATTATAAAAAATATCAAGATCAAATAGTTGTAAATGATGAAATAATAGTGAAATATATGACGGAGTTTAAAAAAACTGAAAAAACTCAAGATGAACTTTTAAACTATGCTAAATTAGAAAAATCAATAAGTGATTATAACACTTCTCGGGATAAGGTTATAACATTAGCTATTAATAATAAAAATGCAGAAGCCTATATATTATTAAAGAGTGAAGCTGGAACACTCGGGGAAATAGCAGCAAAAAATATTGATGACAATATAGAGCAGAATTTAACAATTGGAAGTCAACTAACTAAGGATGCACAAAATTCTTCTAATCGAATAATAGTAATACTTATTATTAGCGTTGCATTGTCAGTGATTTTATCGTTATTACTTGGGCATTTTATATCAAGGATAATAGGAAATTCAATTAAAAAACTACTAATAGCTGCAGATAATATTTCAGAAGGTAACCTAAATGTTGAGGTAGATATAAATACTAAGGATGAAGTGGGGGATTTAGCAAAAGTATTTGAAAAAATAATTGTAGCTATAAAATCACTTACAAGTGATGCAAATATGCTAGCAGATGCAGCAGTAGCGGGTAATTTAGATACAAGAGCGGACATATCTAAACACAGTGGGGATTACAGAAAAATAGTAGAAGGAGTAAATAGTACTCTTGATACAATTACTGAGCCAATTAATGAATCTAGAAGAGTACTAGCAAAGATGGCATTAAATGATCATACTTTGAGTATGACGGGCTCTTATAAAGGCGCTATGAAGGACTTTGCAGAAGATATTAATTCTGTTCATGCTAGGATTTCAGCTGTAGTAAAATTGTTAGTGGAAATATCTGTTGGCGATATAAAAGGGCTTGAAGGACTTATAAGTGTTGGCAAAAGGTCTGAGAACGATGAATTAATGCCTTCAATGATAGTAATGATGTCAACAATTCAAGATCTTGTAGCAGAAGCAGGTATGATAGCAGACTGCGCATCAAGAGGTGATCTTGAGACAAGAGGGGATTCCTCAAAATTTAAGGGTGGATATCGTGAAGTTATAGATGGATTTAATAAGGCACTGGATGCTATGGAAGAGCCAATTAATGAGGCTGCCGGTGTATTGGAAAAAATGGCAAATGGAGACTTAGCTGTTAATATGAATGGTAATTATCAAGGTAGTTATTTAGTTATAAAGGATTCTCTGAACCATACTTTAGAGGCTTTTAATGAACTATTAGGAAGTATTACTGACGCATCTGATGAGGTTTTATCTGGATCTAACCAAGTATCTGATGGTAGTCAGGCCTTATCACAGGGAACCACAGAACAAGCAAGCTCAATAGAAGAATTAACTGCTTCAATAACACAAGTAGCAGCTCAGACTAAACAAAATGCAGTTAATGCTAGTCAAGCAAATGAATTGGCACTTAATGCTAAAGAAGGAGCAGTACTTGGAAATTCTCATATGAAAGAGCTGCTTAAATCTATGGGGGATATAAATGAGTCATCCTCTAATATTTCAAAAATTATTAAAGTTATTGATGATATTGCTTTTCAAACTAATATGTTAGCATTAAACGCTGCAGTTGAAGCAGCAAGAGCAGGACAACATGGTAAAGGGTTTGCGGTAGTAGCAGAGGAAGTAAGAAATCTTGCAGCAAGAAGTACTAATGCAGCTAAGGAAACTGCAGATTTAATTGAAGGGTCTATTAAGAAAGTGGAGAATGGAACAAAAATTGCTAATGATACTGCAGAATCTCTTGATGAAATAGTTGTAGGTGTATCTAAGGCGGCTACTTTAGTTGGGGAAATAGCAGCGGCTTCAAATGAGCAAGCAACTGCGATATATCAGATAAATAAGGGCATAGAGCAAGTTTCAGATGTTGTTCAAACTAATTCAGCAACTGCAGAGGAAAGCGCCGCATCTAGTGAGGAGCTATCAAGCCAAGCTTCATTACTTAAGAGCATGGTAGGGAAATTTAATCTAAAAAGAGGAATGGCTTCAAATTATAATGAAGTATCTTTAGGATCACGAAAGAATCAAACTCGTTTTAAAAATAAATCACTTGCTTATGATGAGGTGGCAGTAGCTAAAAACAAACCCAAAATATCATTGAGTAATGAAGAGTTTGGAAAATATTAAAACAATTATTATTAATCTATTATGAAGGATGAAGAAAAAAATTGAAAAGGTTAATTAAAAAGAATGTAATAATTCGACGCAAGGCAGGGGGGGGGGATATTTATGTCAGATGATGGAACAACTAGAGAACCAATGCTTGAAATATATCTTTTTGAAGCCACGCAACTAATGGAACAACTTGAGGAAATTAGTATTGAGTGTGAAAAAAATAAAAGCATTGATACAGAATCAATAAATGAAATTTTCAGAATAATGCATACCATAAAGAGTTCATCAGCTATGATGATGTTCAATAATATATCTGTTTTAGCACATTCGGTTGAGGATTTATTTTACTTTATTAGAGAAAATAAAGCAGTAAATATAGATTTTGAAAGCTTATTTGATTTAGTACTCTTAGGTATTGACTTTATAAAAGATGAGGTTTCAAAAATTGAAAATGATGAGAATGCTGACGGATCTAGTGAAGAATTAGTGCTAAAAAGTTCAAATCTTCTAATTACTATGAAAGAAGTTAATAGTGTTCCTTTAGAGGAAGTAGCACCACAGCCAAAGGAAGACACTAAATTTTATATAAGTACTTATGCAAATCAGGATTTAGAGGCTAGACAGAAATACACTGTAAGAATTTTTTATGAAGATGGTTGTGAGATGGAAAATGTACGCGCATATACTGTAATTCATAATCTTAAGGATATAGTATCAGAAATGTACTACATTCCTGAAGATATAATAGAGAGTAATGAAAGTGTAGAGGCTATCCGTAAAAATGGTTTTTTAATAGGATTTGCTACCTCTATAGAGCAGGAAAAAATTGCAGAAAAACTAAATGAAATTATTTTCTTAAGAGATTTGGAACTTCTTCAAGTGGAAGAATATCCAGAAGAAATTAAAAAGGTAAAGGCAAAAAGCATAATTCAACTTGAAGGGCCTTTAGAGAATGTAGAGCTTTTGGGGGATAAAGAATCAATTCAAATAGAACAAATAGATACAAATAAAGAAGTTGAGCATATTACTAAAGTATCAAAACAACAAAGTATAATAAGTGTAAATATTTCTAAATTAGATATGCTTTTAGATTTAGTAGGTGAAATTGTTATATCAGAGGCAATGGTTACAAAAAATCCGGATTTAGAGGGCCTTTCCCTAGATAGTTTTAATAAAGCCTCTAGGCAACTTAGAAAACTTACTAATGAATTACAAGATGTTGTAATGTCTATTAGAATGGTGCCAGTCTCTATGACTTTTCACAAAATGAATAGAATAGTAAGAGATATGAGTAAAAAGCTAAATAAAGATGTTGAACTTGAGATTATAGGTGAGGAGACAGAGGTAGATAAAAATATAATTGATCATATATCAGATCCACTTATGCATTTAGTCCGGAATTCATTAGATCATGGTATAGAAGACAAAGAGGAGAGAATAGCTTCCGGCAAACCTCCAATTGGAAAAATTACCTTGGAGGCGAAAAATGCTGGCGGTGATGTATTTATAATTGTTAGTGATGATGGACGTGGTCTTGATAAAAGCAAAATATATGAAAAGGCTAAACTTCAAGGATTAGTTACAAGACCTGAGGAGGAACTAACGGATAAAGAAATTTTCTCGAATATTTTATTACCTGGATTTTCTACTAATGAAAGTGTTACAGAATACTCAGGACGTGGAGTTGGGATGGATGTTGTTAAAAAAAACATTGATAGTATTGGCGGATCCATTTCAATTGAAAGCGTGATGGGACGCGGAAGTATAATATCTATCAAGATCCCCTTAACACTCGCAATAATTGATGGACTTGAGGTAGCTGTTGGAATGTCTAAATATACAATACCTATTACATCAATTAAGGAGTCATTTAAACCAAAAGAGAATGAAGTGATTGCAGATAGTGATGGAAATGAAATGATAATGATAAGAGGAGAAGCATACCCCATATATAGACTTCATCGAATATTTGATATAAATACAAAAGTGACATCATCAACTAATGGGATCATGATTTTAATTGAGGATAATACAAAATCAGCATGTTTATTTGTAGATTCATTAATTGGAGAACAACAGGTTGTAGTTAAGGCTCTACCTACTTACATTAAAAAAGCCAAGGGAATTGCTGGATGCACAATTCTTGGAGATGGTAATATAAGTCTTATTATAGATGTAAATGGAATTTTAGATAGATAAAACAAAAAAAGGTGGTTAAAAAAATGGCAGAAATTTTAGAAGAAATTATGGAAACAGCTGAGGATACTCAAAGGGGAAAATTTTTAACATTTTCTGTTGGTAAAGAGTCTTACGGTATTGAAATTAAGTTTGTAACAGAAATAATTGGTATACAGGAGATAACAGAGGTACCTGAATTACCTGATTATGTAAAAGGGATTATAAATCTTCGTGGAAAAATTATACCAGTTATTGATGTAAGACTTAGATTTAGAAAAGAGCCAAAAGATTATAATGATAGGACATGCATAGTTGTAATTAACATTAAGGAAACAACTGTTGGACTCATTGTGGACAATGTTGCTGAAGTAATTAATATAGACGATAGTAATATTGTTCCACCACCACAAATGAAAACAGGTTTTCATAATCGTTATGTTAGGGGAATAGGGAAAGTAGGAAATGAAGTTAAGCTTTTGCTTGATTGTGACAAGTTACTTAATGATGAAGAATTAGATAAAATTATTGAAACAGTATAAAAGGGGGAATAATAATGAAGTTATTTAACAATTTTAAAATAGGCACAAAAATATTATGTGGATTTTTTATGGTGGCAATTATTGCTATAATAATTGGAATAACAGGGATTATTAATTTAAATACTATATTGAACAAGGATACTGAAATGTATGAAAAAATGACAGTTCCAATGAGTAATCTTTACAATATGAATCATGTTTTTCAAAATACTAGGTCAAATTTGAGAGATATGATTATGTCGTCTAATGAAAAAGAGATGCTGGAGTATGAGAGACAAATAAACGATAATAATGCAAGTTTCACTAAAGAATCTAATGAATTTAAAACAACTACTCTAACTGTAGCAGGTAAAGAACTTATAAAAAATACTGATGATTCTGTACTCGCTTATGAGAAAGTAGCAGCTGATGTAATATTACTTGCAAAACAAAACAAGGATGCCCAGGCAATAGTTTTGATGAATAGTGAAGGTGTAAAAACAAATGATTTACTTGCACAAAATATGAAAAAGCTGTCAGAAGCAAAGATTGCTCTTGCAAAAACAGCTTCGGCTTCAAATACAGCGACTGCAGCAAATTCAATAAAATTGATGTTAATACTTATAATACTTGGAGCGACACTTGCCATTGGTTTAGGAGTAATAATAGCAAGAACTATTACTAAACCAATAAAGAAGTTAGTTGATTATGCGGATAGAATTGCAATTGGTGATGTTGATATAGTAATTACTGAATCGTCAAAGGATGAGACAGGAACCTTAATGGCTGCGTTTAAGAAAATGGTTGAGAATATACGTGAAAATGCAGCATCGGCAGAGAGTATATCTAAAGGAGATTTTAATGTAGAGATAAATCCTAAATCTGATAAGGATGTACTTGCAAAAAGCTTAATTCTCGTTGTATCTGCGGTTAACAATCTTGAAAAAGAAACAAATATGTTAACAAAGTCATGTGTTAACGGGAAATTGTCTACAAGAGGAGATGCTCAGAAATTTAACGGAGGATATAAAAACATAGTCGAAGGTATAAATAATATATTAGATGCTGTTATTGAACCTATTAAAGAGGCATCATCAGTACTTCAGGCAATGGCAAATGGTAACCTAAAGGTAAGTATGAATGGAGATTACAAAGGGGATCATGCAGATATTAAAAATGCATTAAATGATACTATAAATTCTTTATCTTCTTATGTAACTGAAATTTCAGAGGTATTAGATGAAATGTCTAATTCTAATCTTAAATTGTCAATAAACAATGAATATAAAGGAGATTTCGCACAAATTAAGGATGCATTAAACCTTATAGTTCAATCTTTTAATGAAGTATTTACGGAAATAAATAATGCTGCAGACCAAGTATCAGCAGGCTCAAACCAAGTTTCAGATGGAAGCCAGGCATTGTCTCAGGGAACAACAGAGCAAGCAAGTTCTATAGAAGAATTAACTGCATCAATAACGCAGGTAGCAGCTCAGACTAAGCAAAACGCAGTCAATGCTAGCCAAGCAAATGAACTTGCACTTAATGCTAAGAATGGAGCTGTGCTTGGAAATTCTCACATGAAAGAGATGCTTAAATCTATGGAGGATATAAATGAGTCATCTTCTAATATATCCAAAATAATTAAGGTTATTGATGATATTGCATTCCAGACCAATATGTTAGCGTTAAACGCTGCAGTGGAAGCTGCAAGAGCAGGGCAGCATGGTAAAGGATTTGCGGTAGTTGCTGAGGAAGTAAGAAATCTAGCAGCAAGAAGCACTAATGCAGCTAAGCAAACTGCAGATTTAATTGAAGGGTCTATTAAGAAAGTTGAGTTTGGAACGAAAATTGCAAATAATACTGCGGAATCTCTTAATGAAATAGTTATAGGGGTATCGAAAGCTGCAACTTTAGTTGGAGAGATTGCGGCAGCTTCAAATGAACAGGCGACTGCAATATACCAAATTAATAAGGGCATAGAGCAAGTTTCAGATGTTGTTCAAACTAATTCTGCAACTGCAGAGCAAAGTGCAGCAGCTAGTGAAGAACTTTCAAGTCAAGCATCTATGCTTAAAAATATGGTAGGAAAGTTTAGATTAAAAAGAAGTGACATGACATCTTATAGTGAAGTAGCTTTAAAATCTCAGAAAAATATAAATTCGTCTAAAAACAAATCCCTAGCACATTCTGAGGCAGCAGCAACTAAAGATAAACCTAGAATATCACTTAGCAATAGTGATTTTGGTAAATACTAAAAAATATATTAAGACCATGGTTCGAAGTTCTAATATAGACCATGGTTTTTAATAAAAATAAAGGTGATATGATGATAAAATTAAAGGAAAGCGAATTTAAAGAACTTACAGGTTATATGAAAGCAAATTATGGAATCAACCTTACAGAAAAAAAGCTTCTTATAGAGGGTCGCCTTAGCAATATGATTATAGAAAAAGGATTTACTAATTTTTCGGATTACCTAAAATTCGTTTTTAATGATCCTTCAGGAAATGAAATTAGTCTACTTATAAACAAGTTAACTACTAATCATACTTATTTTATGAGAGAAGTTGAGCATTTTAATTATTTTAGGGATACTGTTATGCATTACTTAGAGTCAACCTGTAAAAATAAAGATTTAAGAATATGGAGCGCAGGATGTTCTAGTGGTGAGGAACCATATACCCTAGCCATGATAATTGCAGATTATTTTGGAAATCAAAAGCCTATGTGGAATACTAAAGTGCTGGCTACAGATATATCCCAAAAGGTACTAGAAGTAGCACAAATGGGTGCTTATTCAAGCGAGGCTGTAGATACAATACCTAAATATTGGAGACTTAAATATTTTAGTAAAGTCGATGATGAAAATTATCAGATTGGCCAGGAAATAAAGAATGAAGTAATATATAGAAATTTTAATCTGATGACTGAAATTTTTCCTTTTAAAAAAAAGTTCCATGTTATATTTTGTAGAAATGTAATGATATATTTTGAGCCAAAAACAAAGATGGAATTAATAAAGAAATTTTATGACATGACTGAAATAGGCGGTTATCTTTTTTTAGGTCATTCTGAGTCCGTAAATAAAAATGAAACTAATTATAAATATATTATGCCAGCTGTTTATAGGAAAGGATAGGGAATAATGAGTATATTAAAAAAAATAAGGGTGTTAGTTGTCGATGATTCACTGCTTTTTAGAGAAACGATAGCTAGAGGAATAGGGGCAGATAGGGGTATAGAAGTAGTTGGAACTGCAGGGGATGCATTCCAGGCAAGGGATAAAATAATAGAGCTTGAGCCGGATGTTATGACTTTAGATGTAGAAATGCCAAAGATGAATGGTATTGAATTTTTGAAAAGGCTTATACCTCAATATCCTATACCAGTTGTGGTAGTAAGTGCCGTAAGTGATAATGTTTTTGATGCTTTGAATGCTGGTGCAGTAGATTTTGTTACAAAAATTAATTCAATAAATGGTAGCAGCAAGGAAGTTTTTATAAATGAATTAATTATAAAAATAAAAATCGCTTCAATGGCTAAGGTGGGAAATATCAAAAAAGACATTATAAATAAGAGGCGTACTGATAAAATAAGATCAAGAAGCGGTGATACAATAATTGCTATTGGTGCATCCACAGGTGGAACACAAGCTATTCTTGAAGTAGTTAAGGGATTTCCTATAGATATGCCTGGTATTTTAATAACACAACATATGCCTCCTGTATTTACAAAAATGTATGCTGATAGGTTAAATAATCTTTGCCTAATGGATGTGAAGGAAGCTGAAACTGGTGATATAGTTCTTCCAGGGAAAATTCTTATTGCACCAGGAGATAGACATATGGAATTAATGCGTCGTGGAAATAATTATTACGTGGAATGTTCTACTGGTGATAAGGTGAATGGACATTGCCCATCAGTAGATGTACTATTCAATTCAGTTGCAGAGAAAGCAGGAAGTGCAGCCATTGGAGTTATTCTAACGGGAATGGGCTATGATGGGGCAAAAGGTCTTATGAAAATGAAGCAAAGAGGGGCTTATACTATAGGTCAAGATGAAAAGTCAAGTGTTGTATACGGAATGCCAAAGGTAGCCTATGACATTGGTGGGGTTATTAAACAGGCATCTTTAAAAAATATACCTCAGTTAATTTATTCAATTATAGAAAATGGAAGGTAATAGAGTAAAGAGAATATATAGATGATTGTTTACATAAACTTTAGAATACTTTAAAAAAAATATTGACAAAAAAAAGGTCATAAAGTATACTAATCTAAAACATGGAAATAAATTTGAAAATTGTGAAAACTTTGATAGGGAAAGTAGACATTCTTCATATTCTTAGAGAGTGGGGACGGTGTAAACCCATAAATGGTTAATGTTGAAACTCACCCTTGAGTTGTAAGCTGAAATTATATGGTTTATATATAATATATAAACCATATAGGGTAAGCCGTGCCGGTGTATATTAATTATACACCGTTATAAAATGAAGATATAAAAATGGGTGGTACCGCGATAGACTTTTCGCCCCAATGGGAAGAGGTCTTTTTTTTATACTCAAAATTCTAATTTATATAAAATTGAAGGAGGTACAAAAATGAAAGCTGCGGAGGCAATAATTCAATGTTTACAAGAAGAAAAGGTGAAAATAGTGTTTGGTTATCCGGGAGTTCCAGTTGGTCCGTTATATGAAGCATTAAGGAAGTCTGATATAGAACATATACTGGTAAGACATGAACAGGCGGCAGGACATAGTGCTAGTGGGTATGCTAGGGCAACAAGGTCTATAGGAGTATGTATTGCAACTTCAGGACCTGGTGCTATTAATCTTATAACAGGCATTGCAACTGCCTATGCAGATTCTATACCAATGCTTGCAATAACTGGGCAAGTTAGAACAGACCTAATTGGAAAAGATGTTTTTCAAGAAGCAGATATAATTGGAGCAACAGACTCTTTCACAAAACATAGTTATTTAGTTAAAGATGCAAAAGATATACCAAGAATCATGAAAGAGGCGTTTTATATAGCAAGAACTGGGAGACCGGGTCCGGTACTTGTTGATATACCATTAGATATTCAGAACACAGAAATTGAATTTGAATATCCAAGTGAAATTAGTATAAGAGGTTACAAACCTACAGTGAATGGAAATAAAAGGCAAATAAAAAAAGCATTAGAAAAGATTAAAAATAGCCGGAAACCTCTTATTTGTGTGGGAGGGGGAGTTATGTCCGCCAAGGCTGAACAGGAGTTAATAAAATTTATAGAAAAATCTAAGATCCCCATGGTACACACATTAATGGGTAAGGATGGAATTCCATCAAAATATCCTTATAATGTTGGATTAATTGGGTCACATGGTTTTAAATATGCCAATAAAGCAGTAGCCCAGGCCGATGTTCTAATTCTTGTTGGTACAAGAGTTGCAGATAGAGCAACAGGTGGATCTAAGAGTTTTGGAAAAATGGCGGATATTATCCATATTGATGTTGATCCAGCAGAGATAGGTAAAAATCTTAGTGCTCTTATTCCAGTAGTTGGAGATTGTAAAAAAATATTACAAGAACTTACTGATGGAGTAACGCAAATCGATACAAAAATGTGGATGGATCAAATTACAACGTGGAAAAAAGAATATGTTAAAATTAGGGAAACTGGCGCAAAAGTAAATCCACAATATGCTTTAGAGCTTTTATCACAAATGATAGAAGAAGATGCCTTGATTACTGCAGACGTAGGGCAAAATCAAATTTGGACCTCACATTATCTTGATATGGTTGGTAACAGAAGATTTTTAACTAGTGGGGGACTTGGAACAATGGGGTATTCGATTCCGGCCTCAGTTGGCTGTAAGTTTGCTTTCCCAAAGAGACGTGTTGTTGCGGTAATGGGAGATGGAAGTTTTCAAATGAGTATGTCTGAGCTTGGAACTATAAAACAAAATCATTTGAATATAATATTCTTATTATTTAACAATTCAAATCTTGGTATGGTTCGGGAGTATCAAAGCAATGTATATAAAAATACTTACGGTGTGAGTTTATGTGAAAATCCTGATTTTGTGAAGCTTGTAGAATCTTATGGACTTTGTGGAAAAAGAGTTAACTCTAATTCAGAATTAAAAGTAGTTCTTGAAGAAGCGATGGCAAGTAATAAAGCTTTTTTGATAGAATGTATTGTAAGCGAAGAAGAGAGTACCTTATAGAAGGGAGTGTAAATTATGAATAAATACATTTTATCTATTTTAGTTGAAAATCATTCAGGGGTTTTAAGCAAAATGGCCGGTTTATTCACACGTAGAGGTTATAATATTGATAGTTTAACTGTTAGTATTACAGATGATCCTACTATTTCGCGTATGACAATTGTAGTAAGTGGGGATGAACAAATCACTGAACAGATTGTAAAACAATTGAATAAACTTATAGATGTAATAAAAATATTAGAGTTAAGTCCTGAGAAATCTGTCTCTAGAGAAGTGGCACTTATAAAAATGGCGCTTGATCAAGGTACTAGATCTTTTATTATAGAAACGGTAAATATATTCAAATGTAATATTGTAGAGATGAATGCAAAGAGTATTATAATTGAGATAACTGGAAATGAAGAAAAGGTATCTTCATTCATTGAGTTAATGCGGCCTTATGGAATTAAGGAAGTTGTCCGTACAGGACTTGCAGTGTTACAAAGACGATCAGAAACAGATTAGTAATAATTTATAAAAAACTTGTGATCGCTCCATTCTCATGATAACCTAATATAAAATTTCTCGCATTTTATGTATTAAGACGTAATGTGGTGTAAGATAGTATAGAGTGTTATTGAATAATTTTCAATTGAGAATTAAATTTATAAAAATATAGTAGAAAGTTTTTGTGACTACTTTGTGAGAGGTGATATTTTGGATAATAACAAATTGATTCAGTTTAAAAAAACAATTCCTAAAAAATTAAGCAGTTTTATAGATCCAGAGCTATTTGTTAAATATGAAGTTAAGCGAGGGCTTAGAGATATTGATGGGCGTGGGGTACTTGTGGGTTTAACAGAAATCAGTCAAGTGAATTCTTCTATAGTTAAAAATAATAAGACAATCCCTTCCCCAGGCGTTTTAAAATATAGAGGCATAAATATTGAAAGTTTAGTGGATGGCTTTCTGAAAGACGGTCGTTTTGGATTTGAAGAGACTTGTTATTTATTGCTTTTTAGTGATCTTCCGAGTAAAGGGGAACTTAAAAATTTTACGGATTTGCTTTCTAAATATCGAAATCTTCCTGATGATTTTGTAAGAGATATGATACTGAAAATGCCGAGTAAAAATATAATGAACTCACTAGCAAGAAGTATATTAGCACTTTATAGTATAGACGATAAAGCAGAAGATACTTCTCCAAGTAATGTTTTGGAGCAGTGCATGAGGCTTATTGCATGTTTCCCGCTTATGGTGGTTTATGGTTATCAGGCGTTATCACATTATCATAACAATAATAATTTAATTATTCGTAGCCCGCTTGATGATTTAAGTACGGCTGAGAATATTTTGTACATGCTTCGTGATGATAGTAAATACACAAAACTTGAAGCTACAATACTTGACCTTGCATTAGTTCTTCACGCTGAGCATGGTGGTGGTAATAACTCCACATTTGTTACACATGTAATAACATCATCTGGCTCTGATACTTATTCAGTAATAGCTGCTGCACTTGGTTCTTTAAAAGGGCCAAGACATGGTGGTGCTAATATAAAAGTTGTTCAAATGTTTGAAGATATGAAAGAAAAAGTAAGCGATTGGAAAGATGACGCAGAGATTGAAAAATATCTATTAAAGATATTAACTAAAGAGGCTTTTGATAAATCGGGACTAATTTATGGAATGGGGCATGCTGTTTATTCTATATCTGATCCAAGGGCTGTTATTTTTAAAAAATATGTTGGAAGACTTGCAAAGGCAAAAGGTTTAGAGGATGAATATAACCTTTATGCAAGGGTAGAAGAACTAGCACCTATTGTAATCGCAAGTGTTCGAAAGATTTATAAAGGTGTAAGTGCTAACGTAGATTTTTACTCAGGGTTTGTATACAGAATGCTTGGTATACCAGATGAGATGTTTACCCCTATCTTTGCTGTAGCAAGAATAGCTGGCTGGAGTGCTCATAGGCTTGAGGAAATAATAAACAATGGTAAAATTATTAGACCTGCATATAAATGTGTTGCGGGAAGTAGTACTTATGTTCCATTAAATGATAGATAATAATACTTCTTAACTATCTAAACAATAAAAAGAAGGACAACCAAACTGTTATAGTGGCAGAGGAGTTATCCTTCTTTTATTGAGTTGTAACTATTGGTACATAATATTTTAACGTGATTGAAATATAGAATTCTAAGGGAGAAAATTTATGACTAATGTATTTAATATTTTAATAGGATTATTTGTTTTTTTTATATTGTGGGCTTTAATTGAAGCTCAAGTTTATAGAGTACGAAGAATTAAAATTAAAAATAGTAAGATACCAAAAGGATTTAATAATTTTAAAATAATTTTTATATCTGATATTCACTATGGAAGAGGCTTTAGCAGCAAAAGATTAATAAATATAGTTAATAAAATCAATAAAATAGAGCCAGATATTATAATAATAGGAGGTGATTATTTAGATATTTCAGTAAAAAGTAAGAGGGATGTAAGTAGGTATTTAGATAAAGAGCTACAAGTACTAAAAAAACTAAAAGCTAAATTAAAGATTTTTACTGTCCTCGGAAATCATGACTATTTTAAAGGGAAAGATTATTTACTAAAGAAACTTAATTCTAATTCATTTAAGATACTTAAAAATGAGAAAGAATTGATAAGTAAAGGAGAAGATACTATAGAACTAATAGGCGTGGATGATTTACTTGAAGGAAATCCGGAAGCTAATTTATTAAAACAAACGAGCGATAATTTTACTATTGCTATATCACATAACCCAGATTTTTTCAGTGATTATAAAAATGTTATTAATTATGACTTAGGGTTTGCAGGACATACTCATGGAGGGCAAGTAACTATTTTTGGATTATATGCGCCGTATGCATCTTCTAAATATGGTCAAATGTATTGCAAGAAAATAATTAATGAGGCAAATAGGGACATAGTATTAACTAATGGCATAGGTAATGGAATGTTACCTATAAGATTTTTTGCTATTCCAGAAATCGTAGAAATTGATTTAGAAGTCTAGGATATTAGAAAGTGTGTAAAAAAACCTATAGCATAAACATTTTTTCAAATTATTATACTATAGGGAACAGTTTGAATATTTACATTTATTAATAAATGTAAACACGTATTTCTTTGACTATGCTACTATTTCTTTAAGTAATTTTGAAAAGTATGCTGCATGTGATTTTTCTTCTTCAAGTATAGTGGATAATATTCCTGTAACATCATTTTGAGATACTTTCTCGTACATTTGTGTATAAATACTTATTGTGAGTTGTTCTGTTTTAAGTGAATAAGTGAGGGCTGCTTTTAAATCTTTGAAAGCATCTTTTGGTTGATCTTTTTTATTAAAGACTTGATTTTCAATTAAATTTTTCAAGTATTTTGTTACTTCGATATCAAAGAGATAGGTAGAATCCATTTCGTTACTAGTACTTAAATCATTAAAAAGTTTTGTAAACCTTTCTTTATGAATAAATTCTTGACCGGCAGCAGCTAATAAAAATTCCTTGGTTTTTCCTTTAGTATAATTAGCTCCATTGATGTAAAAATCATATCCTTCTTCTTCCATTAATATGGCAATTTTCAACATTTCAAGACCACTAAAAGTAGTATTTGTCATAATATCGCTCCCTTTCTATTTTGCTTAATAGTATATTGAACATAATGTTCTTTAGGTTAATATTGACTTTCATCTAATATTAACTTTCTTATAATAAATATTCAAGACTATTTTGTAAATTTATTTTTAATTTATCGTTTTAGGTTAAAATAAAATGATTGTTATATTTGTACATTTTTCTTATGTATTTTTATAGGCATATATAATTTATAAAAATCAGCCGCCGTAAGGATTAAAGGTGGCCAATAATAGTTAATTATATCAATTATAATAAAAACCCCCTCATATAGATTTTACTTTATTATTAATATAGTATTATTAGTGCAGTAGTGTGTTACTATAAGTAAAATTTAATTAAATGCAAGTTGAACTCTTTAATTTTTATGATATACTTGAAGCTGTAACTTTACGAGGCTCAAAAGTAAGAAGCAAAAAGTCTAAGTAGAATTTATTAATAAACTAAAAAGATAGTTATACTTATTATAATGGAGGAATTATTATGAAAACGAATGAATTGCCAAAGTATTTTAAGAATATTGATGATGAACTGTGGTTTGAAGAAGTTGAAGTTGAAAAAAAAGATTTGAAAATTAGTTATAAGGTCAATAAATGTTTTTCTTATTCAAAATCCCCTTATCAAGAGGTAGCATTAATTGATACCAATGCATTTGGTCCTTGCCTTGTTCTTGATGGTGTAATGCAGACTACATCTGCTGATGGATTTATATATAATGAAATGATTACACATATTCCAGTACTTACTCATAAAAACCCGAAAAATGTTTTGGTAATTGGTGGAGGCGACTGTGGAGCGGTAAGAGAACTATCAAAGTATGAGGAGCTTGAGACAATTGATATGGTAGAGCTTGACGAATTAGTAACAGAGGAATGCATAAAATTTCTTCCAGAAATAAGTGGAGGTCCAAGTTTCGATAAAAGAATTAATTTTAAGTTCGGAGATGGAGTTGAATATGTGAAGAAGACTGATATTAAATATGATATAGTAATGGTTGACTCACCAGACCCTGAGGGCCCTGCTAAAGATTTGTTTGGAGAAGAATTTTATAAAAATGTAAAAAGAACATTAAAAACTGATGGAGTAATGGTGTGTCAAAGTGAATCTCCAATGATTCATCGTAACATAATAGAGAATACAAGAAAAATATTAAAGAACAATTTTAAAATAGTAAAAACATATATTGCTTTTGTTCCAACTTATCCAGGTGGTATATGGAGTTTTACAATGGCATCAGATGTGTATGATCCTAGTAATATGGACGTAAATAGATTACCAATAGAAACTCGTTATTTAACAAAAAAAATTGTAAAATCTTGTTTTGATCTTCCAAATTTCATAAGTGATCTTAAATAAATTATTTAATAGGTTATTGCATTAAGTATATAGAGGTTAAAATGACAATATGAAGGTGGGCAAAAATGAATATTTTTAAGAAGAAATCTTTTGAGCAGATGCAGGACGGAATACAAAAGTCTGGTTTAAAGAAAGATCTTACAGCAAAAGATATAGCAGCTTTAGGTATAGGGGCTGTTATTGGAGTAGGAATATTTGTTGCAACAGGCGCAGGAGCACATATTGCAGGGCCAGCAGTTATTATATCGTTTGTGTTAGCAGGAATTGTTGCTTGCTTATGTGGACTCTGTTATTGTGAACTTGCAACTATGTTTCCCGTAGCTGGTAGTACATATTCCTATGCTTATATAGCATTTGGAGAAATAGTTGCAATGTTAATAGGGTGGTGTTTAACCGCCGAATATTTAGTTGCGTGTAGTGCTGTAGCATCAGGGTGGTCTGGGGCGTTTGTCGGTCTTTTAAAGACATCAAGTATTAATTTGCCTAGTATTATTACTTCATCACCAAGTAATGGTGGTATAGTAGATCTACCCGCAATACTAATAGTATTATGTTTAACTGTACTTTTGTGTTTTGGTATGGAGGAAAGTTCTAAAATCAATAATATAATTGTAAGTATAAAAATAGGTATAATACTTATTTTTGTAATAGTCGGAGTAGGACATATTAATGTTGCAAACTATAAACCATTTGCACCATTTGGGTTCAAGGGAGTTTTTACAGCAACAGCATCAATATTCTTTTCTTACCTTGGATTCGATGCAATTGCAACTAGTGCTGAAGAAGCTAAAGATCCAAAGAAAGGCGTAGCTATCGGGCTTATATCATGTTTAGCTATAGTTAGTATATTGTATATTGCCGTTGCATTTGTACTTACTGGAATTGTTCCGTATAATTCTATAGATTTACAAAATGCACTTCCTGCTGCACTGGCAACAATAGGAATAAACTGGGGTTCTATTTTAGTTGGGGTAGGTTGTATAGTTGGAATGATATCTACAATTTTAGTTGTGCTTTATGGACAGGTAAGAATATTTATGGTAATGTCTAGAGATGGATTATTACCAAAGTTATTTTCAAAAATCCATAAAAAGTATAAAACACCATACATCGCAACAATTATTACAGGTGTCATTGCTGCAATAATAGCAGGATTTTTACCATTAGATATTATTGTCCAATTTTTGAGTATTGGAACTCTTTTAGGATTTATAGTTGTAGCCTTAAGTGTGATAGTACTTAGAAAAAAGATGCCAGACTTCAATAGAACTTTTATGTGTCCACTTGTACCAGTAACACCAATACTTGCTATAATTTGTTGTTTGGTTTTATTAAGTAGACTTGGAATAAAAACATGGATAGGATTTATAGTTTGGTTAATAATTGGAATTATTACATACATAGTGTATGGTAGAAAACATAGTGTTATTCAAAATGAAAATAGTTCAATACAGTAAAATATGACGAATAAATAAGCTTACCATTTAAAATAAATGGTAAGCTTATTTGTTTTATTATAAGTATAATTTAGTATCAATTCGTCTATCGTAGTCTGACCAATTACCAGGTTCTGTTTTATCCTTCATTTGAGAAATTTTATTCATAGTAGCATCTGTGGAATCAGCAAAATTAACTATAAATGATTCTTCCATTTTCATTCCTCTTGGAGAACCAAATTCAGGCTTTCCGTGATGCTGAACTAAACATCCCTTTATCCTAGTAATAAAATCTTCAGAATAAAGTGATTCATTCTCTCGAATAGCTCTATCTAATAACTCTACTCCAATAACGATATGACCTTCCATTTCTCCTCTAAGGGTATATTTAAAAGGACCATCATAATATAATTCATAAATCTTACCAATATCATGAAGTTTTGCTGCAAGTACCGCTATCTCAGTTCGCTTACATTCATATCTTTCACAAAGTGTAGCAGTTAAATACATAACATTTAATGTATGTTCTGCAAGGCCGCCTATATAATTATGATGCATAGATACTCCACCTATTCCTCTTTGAAATTTATCTAAGAATAGTTCATCCTTAAAGAAATAGTCATTTAAGGCTTTACCCTCATTTGAAATAATGTACTTATTTGTAAGAGTGTCCATTTCATGCATAATATCTTCAATAGGTCTCTTTACAGTTGGTAGATAATCTGATAAATTATAATCTAAAATAAATTTATATTTTTTGACATCCAAGTTCTTATCCTTAAATCCTTCAATTTCTATGACGCAACCTTCTACAATATCACCATTTTTGCTAGGTATATTAGCTTTTACTTCTCCACTCTTATCTACCAATATGCAGACAAATTTAGAAGCATCTTTGAACATTATTTTCATTACCATTAATGAAATTTTTATATTAGTTCCACTTTTTATATCGTTTAAAAAATTCTCTTTTGCAATCATATGATCCTCCAAATTAAATTTATTTTTCTAATAAAGTAAGTGTTAAAATCTATTCGCGCTTATTACTGTACCATATTTATTTGTATCTGACTAATTTTCATTAGGCACTTACTATTTTTATAGACAGATTACAATAATAACTGTAGAAAAAAGGTATTAATTTCATAATTCATAGCAAAATAAAGGGAAAAAATATTATTTATATAAATAAAGGAGAGGATTTAATGGAGAACCAGAAAAGGTAAAAGGAATTTTCTTAACTCATGGACATGAAGATCATATAGGTTCGTTGCCATTCATTCTAAAACAATTGAATGTACCTATTTATGGTACTAAGCTAACATTATATCAGGGCTTAATACTTTTTGTTTAGATTAAATGGTCAAACTAGGTGAATATACTTGAAATTTTAGTCATAAAAGTATAAAATGAATGACATAATAATAAATACTGTCGGATTAGGGGGCAACTATATGAATTTTTTTTATGTAAGAGATAAAGAAACAGTTGTAAATAGTTATGTTTGAAATTAAAGTACCTGCCACAAGTGCAAATATGGGGCCAGGACTTGATACTCTCGGGGTTGCGTTTAAACTATATAATAGTTTTATAGTTGAAGAGATAGAATCTGGGCTTGAAATTTTTGGGTGTAATAAGGAATTTGCAAACAATAATAACTTAGTTTATACTTCAATGTTAAAAACCTTTAAAAAACTCCAAAAGGATCCCAAAGGTGTTAGATTAACTTTTAAAACGGAAATACCTGTTAGTGGAGGGCTTGGAAGTAGTGCTACATGTATATTGGCAGGGATTACAGCTGCTAATAGGTTATGTGGGGATGTTTTAACAAAACAAGAGGTTCTAGATTATGCTTGCGAAATTGAAGGACATCCGGATAATATTACTCCTGCAATGATTGGTGGCATGACTGTTTCAATTATGAATGAGGGAGCTAACCATTATAATAAAATTCCAATTAATGGAGGCATAAAATTTTGTGCACTAATCCCTAAACTACAGTTATCAACTAAGTCTTCAAGAGCAGTGCTACCAGAAACAATACCTTTTAAAGATGCTGTGTATAATGTAGGTATGGTTTCGATGCTTATTGTATCACTTGTTAATGGTGATTATGAAGGTGTAAAGCTTGCTTGCAAAGATAAACTTCACCAGCCATATCGAATGGGGTTAATAAAAAATTATTCGCAAATTTCAAGTTTTGTTAAAAAAAGTGAAGCTTTAGGCGTATTTCTTAGTGGTGCGGGACCAACGATTATGGTAATGCTTAAAAAAGATGATAGTAATACTGAAAGAAAACTAAAAGAATTTTTAAATGGCTTATCAGGAAATTGGGAAACTCTGAATTTAGAAATTGATGAGGATGGTTTGAATATAGAAAATATTTAAATAATAATTTTATTACATAATAATTCACTTGCAACTTACGTTACGTAATGATGTATATTTACCTTATACAATTTATAATTTATAGAATGTACAAAAAGTAGGAGGTTTTTATAATGATACCTTTATGTATACCAGAAATTAGAGGCAATGAATTAAAATACGTTAAAGACTGTATAGATACCAATTGGGTATCTTCAGTAGGAAGTTATGTTAATTTATTTGAGAAAAAATTTAGTGAATACGTAGGCAGCAAAAGTGCTGTAGTTACAATGAATGGTACAGCTGCGCTTCAA
>NZ_JAHLDU010000021.1 GCF_018861905.1 Clostridium sp. DSM 17811 | reverse complement strand
GTCCTGAGCCAGGATCAAACTCTCAATTTAAAAGTTTACACTTTTTTAGTTGAAATAATTAATCTGCGCCAACTGTTAAGTTGGTTAGCAAGCTCATTACATACTTTTTAGCCTTACGACTAAAATATTACTTTTACTAAAGTAATTGACTGGTTAAAATAAAATATTATTTCATTTCTTTACCTATTTCTCTGTTTAATTTTCAAAGACCAATTTGTTTTGTCATCATGTGACGACTTCTACTATTCTATCTGTTATTGCTCTAATTGTCAACATATATTTTCTGTTTTCCAAAATGTTATTTTAAATTAAGAAAACTATGTATCCTTTAAGTTCAGACCGTTGTTACTACTAATTCGTAACGACAAGATGTATTGTATCAAATTTATTTGATACTGTGTTTACAAAAATTCTACTTCCCCACAGATTATACTATTTTTTCTTTGTATATCTCTGTTTTTCTCCAAATTAAGCATTGAGATACACTAGGTTAGTTATTTACAAAGAAAAAAAAGTACTTACTTGAAATATATTCAAATAAGTACTTTAAAACTTTATTCTTCTGTTTTATCAGTCGTATTATCTACTACATCTATATCCTGATTTTCATTAACAGAAGCTTCCTTAATGCCATCCTGTGCAGAGTTTTCTTGTACAACTTCAGAATTAGTTTCTCCATCAGAAGATTCCTCATCTGTATCAATTACATCACTGCTATTAATTTTAGCAATAGCTACAATGTTATCTCCCTCTCCGTTCTTCATTAAAGTAACTCCCATAGTATTCCTACTCGTGGTTGATATCCCAGCTACATTTAATCTTATAACAATACCATTACTGTTTATAAGTATCATTTCGTCGCCATCTTTTACTATTCTAGCCCCAACGAGTTTTCCTGTTTTGGCAGATACCTTATAAGTTATTACTCCCTTACCACCTCTATGCTGAAGTGAGTATTCAGAAACTAAGGTTCTCTTACCAAATCCATTTTCACTTATAACTAAAAGTTCTTCTTCAGGTGTAACTATATTCATAGAAACTACGATATCTTCTTCTCTTAAGGTTAATGACTTAACCCCAGTTGCAGTTCTACCCATACCTCTTACATCTTTTTCACTAAACCTTATAGAGTAACCATTTCTAGTAACAAACAGCATTTCGCTATCTCCATTAGTTATTGCAGCTCCAATTAGTTCATCATCTTCTCTTAAGTTTATTGCATTTAAACCATTTTTCCTAATAGCTGAATATTTATCTAATGATGTTTTCTTAATTAAGCCATTTTTTGTTCCCATTACAAGATAATTATCCTGCGCAAACTCTTTAAGACATATAACCGCTTGAATCTTTTCGTCACTTGCGAGTGGTATAATGTTTATTAGATTTGTTCCTTTGGCTGTTCTTCCACCTTCTGGAATCTCATAAGCTTTTAACTTAAATGATTTCCCTTTATTTGTGAAGAATAAAATATTGTTATGAGTGGTAGTTATAAAGATATGTTCTACGAAATCATCTTCTTTTGTAGTAACACCCTGTATCCCTCTACCCCCTCTTTTTTGAGAGCTATAAGTATCCGCTGGAAGTCTCTTTATATATCCTGCATGAGTTAAAGTTATTACAATATCTTGCTCTTGTATTAAATCTTCCTCATCTAAGCTATATGGATTTTTTTCTATTGATGATCTTCTAGTATCACCGTATTTATTTCTAACTTCTATTAATTCATCCCTAATTATGTTTAATAATACTAATTCATCTGCTAATATTCCTTTTAAGTAATTTACTGTTTTCATTAATTCGTTGTACTCATCTTCAATTTTACCTCTTTCAAGGCCTGTGAGTCTTCCAAGTCTCATTTCAACAATAGCCGTAGCTTGTTTTTCAGATAAATCAAACGAACTCATTAAACTTTCTTTAGCCTCACTAATGGTCTTTGATGCTCTTATTAAACGAATTACTTCGTCAATATGGTCTAGCGCAATTTTTAAACCTTCTAAAATGTGGGCTCTTGCTAGTGCTTTATCAAGATCAAATTGAGTTCTTCTTCTTATTACGTCCTTTTGATGTTCTAAATAGTAAACTAAAATTTGTTTTAGATTTAAAGTTAGTGGTTCATTATTTACAAGAGCTATCATTATAACTCCAAAAGTATCTTGCATCCTGGTATGTTTAAATAACCTATTTAATACTATATTAGGATTTGCATCTCTTTTTAGTTCTATAACAATTCGCATACCTTCTCTATCTGATTCATCTCTTAAATCTGATATTCCATCTATTTTTTTATCTTTTACTAAATCTGCAATACCTTCTATAAGTTTTGCTTTATTAACTTGGTAAGGTAACTCTGTTACTATTATAGTATTTCTACCTTTATTTTCTTCAATGTCTGTTTTAGCCCTTACAAGTATCCTTCCTCTTCCTGTTTCATAAGCACTTTTTATTCCTGCTCGTCCGAGTATTATTCCACCTGTAGGAAAATCTGGTCCTTTTATTTTTGTCATTAAATCGCTTATAGTAACTTCTGAATCTTCAATAACCATAAGTACTCCATCTATAACTTCTATTAAATTATGTGGAGGTATATTGGTTGCCATTCCTACTGCAATTCCTGTTGATCCATTAACTAAAAGATTCGGAAATCTTGAAGGAAGTACTGATGGTTCTTTTTCTTCTCCATCAAAGTTAGGAACAAAATCTACTGTATCTTTATTAATATCGCGAAGCATCTGAGTTGTAATTTTGCTCATTTTAGCTTCTGTATATCTCATAGCAGCTGCGCCATCACCATCTACAGAACCAAAATTACCATGACCCTCAACCAAAGTACATCTTTGTGAAAAGTCTTGAGCCATTCTAACGAGCGCACCATATACCGCAGTATCACCATGTGGATGGTACTTACCTAAAACATCTCCTACAATCCTTGCACACTTTCTAAATCCCTTCTCTGGTGTTAATCCTAGTTCATGCATAGAAAATAATATTCTTCTATGAACAGGTTTAAGTCCATCACGTACATCTGGAAGAGCACGACTTACAATAACACTCATAGCGTAATCTATATAAGATTTTTTCATTTCATATCTTATATCAATAGGTTTAATTTTTCCCTGATTATTAATCATGTTACACCTCTTTAAACAAAATATTTTAATGCCACACTATATATCTAAGTTAAGCACACCTTTAGCATTTTCTTGTATAAACTCACGACGTGGCTCTACTTTATCTCCCATGAGAATAGTGAATATTTCATCTGCCGCCATTGCATCCTCAACATGTACTTGAAGCAGAGTTCTTTCCTCAGGGTTCATTGTTGTATCCCAAAGCTGTTCTGGATTCATTTCCCCAAGACCTTTGTATCTTTGTATATCAGTATTACTATCTTTTCCACCAAATTCTACAAGTGTCAATTCAAGCTCTTTTTCGGTATATACATAATGCTCTTTCTTACCTTTAGTAACCTTAAATAATGGAGGCTGAGCTACATATACGTGTCCGCCCTCTACTAATTCTTTCATGTATCTATAGAAGAATGTTAGTAATAAGGTCCTAATATGTGCTCCATCTACATCTGCATCTGTCATAATAATAATACGATCATATCTTATTTTCGTTACATCAAAATCTTTACCTATACCAGCACCAAAAGCAGTTATCATAGCTCTAATTTCAAGTGAAGCAAGCATTTTATCAATTCTTTGTTTTTCAACATTCATTATTTTTCCCTTTAGAGGAAGTATTGCTTGGAATTTTCTATCGCGACCTTGTTTCGCTGAACCACCAGCTGAATCACCCTCGACCAAATATATTTCACATTCCATAGGATCTTTTGAGGCACAGTCTGATAATTTCCCTGGAAGCGTAGTACTTTCTAAGATTGATTTACGTCTTGTAAATTCTCTTGCTTTTTTCGCAGCTTCTCTTGCCCTTGCTGCATTTAATCCTTTATCTATTATACTTTTACCAAGTTGAGGATCTTCTTCTAGAACATTACTGATTGCCTCGCCAACTATACTATCAACTATACCCCTTACTTCACTATTTCCAAGTTTAGTTTTTGTTTGACCTTCAAATTGAGGATCTGTAAGCTTTATAGATATAACCGCTGTAAGACCTTCACGAACATCTTCTCCTGATAAATTCTTATCATTATCTTTCAAAAATCCAAACTTTTTAGCATAATCATTTACTACTCTTGTTAACGCCGTCTTGAATCCAACTAGGTGCGTTCCACCTTCTACGGTATCTATATTATTAGCAAAAGAAAATATGTTTTCTGTGTATGTATCGTTATACTGAAGTGCTATTTCAACAACATAATCATCTTTGCTTCCTTCCATGTATATGGTCTCATGAATTGTTCCTTTATTTCTATTTAAATAATCTACAAAGGATTTTATTCCACCCTCATACAAAAATTCGTGATTCTTACCATCTCGCTCATCTGTTAGGGTTATTCTTAATCCTTTATTTAAAAAAGCTAATTCCCTTAATCTTTGTGATAGTGTTTCGAAATCAAAATCAATTTCTTCAAAGATTTCTGGATCTGGAGTAAAAAAGACCTTTGTTCCATGTTCAGTAGTTGTTCCTATATCTACAAGTGTGCTTGTAGTCTTTCCTTTAGCAAACGTTTGTTTCCATATGTGTCCATCTTTTCTAACTTCTACTTCACAAACAACAGACAATGCATTAACTACAGATGATCCAACACCATGAAGACCACCTGATACTTTATATGCTCCACCGCCAAACTTTCCACCTGCATGAAGCACCGTCATTATAACTTCTACAGTAGGAATTTTCATTTTATGATGTATTCCTACTGGCATTCCACGACCATCATCTATAACAGTTATAGAATTATCTTGGTGTATTATTACATTAATATTTTTACAAAATCCTGCTAATGCCTCATCTATACTATTATCTACAATTTCATAAACAAGGTGATGAAGCCCACGGATACTAGTGCTTCCTATATACATACCAGGTCTTTTCCTTACAGCTTCCAATCCTTCAAGTACTTGTATTTGACTCTCGTCATAAACATTATTTATTTCCATGTATATCCTCCTAAATTACTCTAAAGCTCATAATATACAGTTTCTGTTCTCTTACATAAAGTTTGAGATGATATTGGTGATAGATATATTTTACTTTTTTTATCCACCTCAGCAATTACAAAAGATTTTGCAGTATTTTTTGTTATCCTCTCTACAAAACCATCTTCTTCAGCCATTCTTAAAAATTGGATAGTGTCTGAGCTATACATAGTAGTTTCCATATCAAATATCCCTATAATATCTTTTATAGGCACTACTACATTTTCTCCTAAATGTAAAAACATAACATATCCTCCTCCATAATTAATTGTTTTATTTGAATCTATGTAATTTCTTTTACTCCACCTGACATAACTTCAAATATCTTACTTTCAGGATTTAAATATTTTCTTATATTATTAACTCCAGTGCATGTAATTAACGTTTGAACTTCTTTTATAGAATTTAATATATATTCTTGCCTTTTTGTATCTAATTCAGACAAAACGTCATCAAGTAACAATACTGGGTATTCTCCAGTAAGTTCTTTTATTATTTCAAGAGCTCCAAACTTAATGGTTAAAACCGAAGTTCTTTGTTGGCCTTGAGATCCAAATATTCTAGCATCAATACCATTTAGCTGTATAGAAAAATCATCTCTATGTGGTCCTACTGATGTAGTTCTAGTCTCTATATCTCTCCTTCTATTCTTACATAAAAGCAAATAAAAGCTCTCTTGTATATTATCTAACTCCTTGATTTGGGTTAAATATTTAATTTCAATTACCTCACTTTTAGATGTTATATTGCTATGTATTGTTTTTGATAATATATTCAATTTTTCTATATAAGCCATTCTATCTTTTATTATTACTGCACCAAATTCACTAAGTTGCCTATCATATACATCTATAATATCAATATTTGTATTCCATTTTTTTACAGCTAAATTTCTCTCATTCAAAATTTTTTTATATTGAGATAAATTGTAATAATACCTACGGCTTAGCTTACACAGTTCAATATCTAAAAATTTGCGTCTGTGTGATGGTGATTCCTTAACTATATTTAAATCTTCAGGAGAAAACATAATCACATTAAAACTACCTACGAGCTCAGATAATTTTTGAACTTTTATAGAATTTATATTAACGCCTTTTTTACCTTCTTTAAAAATTTTTATTTCTATTTTTTTATCAAGTCTTGTTTTACATACATAAAGTTTTATATACGCTTCCGTACCATTCCAGTTTATTAATTCCTTATCTCTATTAGTTCTGTGAGATTTAGCTAAACTACAATAATAAATTGCCTCTAAAATGTTTGTTTTCCCTTGAGCATTATCTCCTACAAATACATTAGTGCCTTTATTTAATTCTATAACTAATTCAGTATAATTTCTAAAATCCTTGAGTTGTAAATATTTTACATGCATATAATCACCTATTAAGATTATAACATATATATATAATTTTATTATTTTATATGTATAAATAAATTCTTATGTTTTTTTTATTTTAGGCATAAATTGTGCACCGAATATTATTTTATAATTTTTCGGTGCACTTTTTTATAAGTAAAAACTTTTCTTATGAAATTTCTTTAAATTATTTTGTAAGACTCATTGTTGAATTCAATTATATCACCTTTAACTAATTTTTTACCCCTTTGAGTTTCTACAACACCATTAAGCTTAACTTCTTCATTTTTTATATAAAATTTTGCTTCAGATCCTTGCGATGCTATTCCAGCCCATTTTAGAAAAGCATCTAATTTTATTATACCTGTATCTACTTGTATTTCATTCATTTTAAAACCGCCTTTTTATTAAATTATTTTTATATATATACTTTTTAGTTGTTTGTTGCTCTTATTCTTACTGGTAGTACCATGTATGTGCAATTATCCTTTTCTTTATTTCTTACAACGCAAGGATTAACTCCACTAGAGAATTCCATAACAATTTCTTCCTCATCCATTATTTTAAGCAGTTCAATTAGGTATTTTGAGTTAAATGCAATTTGAAGAGGCTCACCTTGCAAAATTATATTTATTTCCTCTCTTGCTTTTCCCAATTGAGAATTGGATGTAATTATCATGTTATCTTCTTCTATGTTAAATTTAACTAAATTTGTATTTCCCTCTTTTGCCATTAAAGAAGCTCTTTCTATACAATTTAGTAATTCAGACCTTTTAGCTGTGATTTTTAGATTATATTCTTCTGGTATTATTGAGCTATACTTTATAAATTCACCTTCTAGTAACCTAGATATAACCTTAGTTTTACCAAGATTAAACAAAATATGATTTGGTGTGAATGTTATATTTACTACTTCATCTGTTTCTTCTAATATTTTTGATACTTCACTTAATGTTTTACCTGGAATTACAGCATTTATACTAGAATCATTATCCACTGGCTCACTTCTAAAGGCAACTCTATAGCCATCCAATGCTACTAAATTCAGCTTTTTATTTTTTATTTCAAACAAAACGCCTGTAAGAATGGGTCTAGTTTCATCTTGAGCAACTGCAAAGATAGTTCCCTTCATCATATTTTTCAACAATTTTTGAGATATAGAAAAAACCATGTTTTCGATTATATCAGGCAAACTAGGATAATCTTCACTATCCATATGTATTATAGTTGCATAAGATTTTTGACAAACTATTTTAATAGAATTGTTTTCATCAGAACTTATTTCCACTGCACTATTAGGTAACTTTCTTATAATTTCACCAAAAAGTTTAGAATCTAAAACAACACTACCATCCTCCATAACATCTGCAGTAATTTTAGCCTCAATACTCAAATCAATATCAGAGCCTATGAGTGTTAGTTCACCGTTTCTAGCATCTAATAATATTCCTTGTAATACAGGCATTGTTGATTTTCCAGTAATTGCTTTTTGAACGTTGGAAATTGCTTCTTGTAACATTGATTTTTCACATATAAACTTCATAAAAAAAGGACCTCCTTATCCACATGGGAAATTGATTAAAGATAGGTAAGATAATAATTATTTATAGTAGTAATAGTAGTAGGGGCTGTTGATATGTTAAAAACCTATTGCAGGCTTTACTACGCAACAAAACTTGCTAAAACTAATTGTGGATAAGTATGCAAAAAAAAATCACAGTTATCCACAATATCAACAGCCAGGTTTTATGTATTATTTTATGCACAGGATTATATATAAATAGTATTAACAGTTGTTAGTAACGTCATTATATTATTTTTGACTTATCTTTTTAGTTAATTCTGCTATATTATCTTGTAGATTCTCATCAACCTTAAGACCATTTGATATTTTCTCACATGCATGGATTACCGTTGTATGATCACGACCTCCAAATTCTTCGCCTATTTTAGGTAAGGACATATCTGTAAGTTTTCTACATAGATACATTGCAATTTGCCTTGGAAATGTTATGTTTCTAGTTCGTCTTGAAGATTTAAAATCCTCAATTTTTAGATTAAAATAACTAGAGACGATATCTTGTATCAGTTCAATAGTTACTTGTTTTGAATTTCTGCTAGAAATAATATCCTTAAGAGCTTCTGACGCCAAATCTATTCCAATCTCTTTATTAGTTAGTGATGAGAATGCTACTATTCGAATAAGTGCACCTTCTAATTCTCGTATATTGGACTTTATTTTGGTTGCAATATAAACCAGTACCTCATTTGGTATGTCTAAGTTTTCTACATCTGCTTTTTTCTTAAGTATTGCAATTCTAGTTTCAAAATCTGGCGGTTGTATATCTGCTATAAGTCCCCATTCAAATCTTGATCTTAATCTATCTTCTAGAGTAGGAATCTCTTTTGGAGGTCTATCACTAGATAAAATAATTTGTTTATTTGCTTCATGGAGATCGTTGAATGTATGAAAGAACTCTTCTTGTGTACGTTCTTTACCTGCGATAAATTGAATATCATCAATCAAAAGTACGTCTACATTCCTATATTTGTTTCGAAATTCTACATTTTTGTCATCTTTAATAGAATTTATAAGTTCGTTCGTAAATTTTTCAGAAGAAACATAAACAACCTTAGATTTTGGATTATTTGCTAATATATAATGACCAATAGCATGCATTAAATGCGTTTTTCCAAGTCCAACACCACCATAAATAAATAATGGGTTATAGGCTTTAGCGGGTGATTCAGCTACAGCAAGAGATGCAGCATGAGCGAACCGATTACTATTACCAATGACAAAAGAATCAAAGGTATATTTGGGGTTTAGTGTTGCAGACATTTCATCACTTACGATGAGATTATGTCTCTGAGATTCTCGTTTTGATTTTGGTGTTTCAATTTCGGCGACTTCTTCAGATAATATAAAGAATTCTATTTTATATGTTTTAGAAGTAAGTAATTTAACAGCATTCATTATTAAATCCTTATATCTATTTTCAAGAATATCTTTAGTAAAATTATTAGGAACACCTAATTTAAATGTATTATTATCTAAGGCCATAGGTTCTATACTTTTAATCCAAGTATTAAAACTAACTTCTGTAAGCTCACCTTTTATTATACTTAAGGTTTTTTCCCAGATATCTTTAATTTGGGTGCTCATTTTCTACCCTCCAGTTCAAATAAAAAAAATTTTTATGTAAAAACAAACAATATATAAACAGAGTTATAAACAATAATTTAATATACTGAAAGCTGTTGATAAATAGCGTTAAAAATATACACATGTTAATAACTATGTTCATATGTTTAGCTAATCATAAATTGTTAACAATATATAAAAAAAGTTATTAACAGATAAAATAAAGAATAAATACGCTAATATAGTAAAAAGTATATTAGAAAAAAGAAGTTTAAGACAATATTGTAGTAGTTATTCACAGTTTTGTCCACAAGTTGTGAATAACTTTAATAAAAAACAGGTTATGCACAGTTCATTCTTATATAATATCAAAAAATAACAAGGTGTTCAAGAAGTTATCCACAAAAAAACATATAAATATAAAAAATGTTAACAATATTAATAAAAATGCTTATCTTGACAAGACGCGTATGTGACTATATAATCTAATAGTAAAACCATAAATATGCGATTGAAAGATGATTGCTATGCTGTATGGTTAAATAAGGGGGTGTAGCAGATATGTTCATGACTTACCAACCGAAAAAAAGACAAAGAAAAAAAGAGCACGGATTCAGAAAGAGAATGAAAACCGCTTCTGGCAGAAATATTCTTCAAAAAAGAAGACAAAAAGGTAGAAAAAGATTGACAGCATAAGGGCCGCTAATGTGGCCTTTTTCTGCAATTTGCGGAAAAGAGGGCGGCTAATATGAAGATTAATGTTAAGAAGTACAGAATTAGAAAGAATACTGAATTTAGAACAGTATATAGAAGAGGGAAATCCTTTTCTAACCTATTATTGGTATTATATATTTATAAAAATGGTAAAGAACTTAATAGATGTGGAATATCTGTAAGTAAAAAGGTAGGAAACAGCGTAATTCGCGGTAGAGTAAAAAGATTAATAAGTGAGAGCTATAGGCTTAATAATGAGATATTAAAGACAGGATATGATTTAGTGTTTATTGCAAGGAACCCTTCTAATTCTAAAAATTATAAAGAAATAGAGAGTGCTTTGACTAAACTACTTAAGAAAGCTGGTTTAATTAATAATGAAAAAAATACTTATACTGGGTATTAAATGTTATAGAAAATATATATCACCTCTTAAGAGGCCTTGTTGTATATTTTATCCTACATGTTCTCAGTATACTTTAGAAGCTATTGAAAAGTATGGAGCAATAAAAGGCTTGATAATGGGAATAAAGAGAATACTAAGATGTCATCCTTATAATAAGGGCGGCTTTGATCCAGTTAAATAAGCGCCAGGAGGTTTTTAAATTTGAATATAAAGTTTTTAACTGAGCCACTTACTAAGTTTTTTTACATGGTAAATGGTGCAATTCATACAATTATACCAAATAATGATTTATCATATGGACTCGCAATAATTGTTTTCACAATTATTGTAAGATTAATATTGTTGCCTTTAAGTGTTAAACAACTTAGATCAACCGCTAAAATGGGTGCAATTCAACCAGAAATGAAAAAAGTTCAAGCAAAATATAAAAGCGACCCACAAAAGGCTCAGCAAGAAGTAATGAAACTTTATAAGGAAAACGGAGTAAACCCAATGGGTGGTTGTTTGCCAATGATTGTTCAGATGCCTATTCTATTTTCTTTATATGCTGTTTTTCAACACTTAAATATGCATGGAGCCGGTTTTTTATGGATGCAGGATTTAACAAAATCAGATCCATTATATATATTACCAATATTATCTACTGTTACAACATATTTTTCATCAAAACTTATGCAGCCGCCGTCAACAGATGGTGCTCAATCCAAACAAACTTCAACAATGAACACTGTGATGGCTATTTTCATGGGATTCATGAGTCTTAAGTTTCCAGGTACATTGGTATTATATTGGGTTATAAATAATGTAATACAAATAATTCAAACTGTAGTTATAAATAAAATTGAATTAAATAAAAAAGCGGATGAAGTATTAATAGCAGATAATAAAAATAGAAAATAAGTTTAACACAAGTGCCTAATTTTTACATTAAGAAAGGCGGGTGTAATACGATATGAAGATTATTGAAATGATTGGAAAAAACGTTGAGGATGCTACTAGTAAAGCACTAGACGAATTAAAAGTCACAAGAGATAAAGTTGAAGTTGAAACGTTAGATGAAGGAAGTAAAGGATTTTTAAATATCATAGGTGTAAAACCAGCTAAAATTAGGGTTACCGTTAAAAGGGATAGTTTAAAAGAAGCTGAAACTTTTTTAATGGAAGTACTACAGTCTATGAATATGAAAGCAGAAGTTAATCTTAAAGATGAAAACAATGAAATTCATATTGATTTAATTGGACCTAATATGGGACTATTAATTGGATATAGAGGTGAAACTTTAGATGCCCTTCAATACCTTGTGAGTTTAGTTGTAAATAAAAATCATGATCAAGAGTATAAAAGAGTATTATTAGATACTGAAAATTATAGAGCAAAAAGAGAAGAAACTTTAAAAAGGCTTGCATCAAAAATTGCTTATAAGGTTAGGGTAAGTGGCAGAGTATTAAAACTTGAACCTATGAACCCTTATGAGAGAAGAATAATACACTCTTCACTTCAAAATGATACATATATTTATACATTTAGTGAAGGTGAAGAACCTTATAGAAGAGTTGTAGTTGATTTAAAGAAAGCCTAAGGGCTTTCTTTTTAAATTTGTAAAACTAAACAATATAATAAATACTTATAAAATTGGGAGGATATATTTAATGAAAGAATTTGATACTATAGCTGCAATATCAACTAGCATAGGAGAAGGTGGTATATCCATAATTAGAATATCCGGTGATAAAGCCATAAATATAGTGGATAGTATATTTGTAGGTAATAATAATAGAAAGCTTAGTGATTTCAAATCTTATACTATGAGATATGGACATATAATAGATAAAAATGGAGTTAGACTTGATGAAGTTATTATTTCGTATATGAAAGGCCCTAAAAGTTTCACAGCAGAGGATACTATTGAAGTAAATTGTCATGGTGGGGTAGTGGGGACTAATAGAATACTGCAAGAGATTATTCGTTCTGGTGCAAGAATAGCAGAACCAGGAGAATTTACAAAAAGAGCATTTTTAAATGGTAGAATTGACTTAAGTCAAGCAGAAGCAGTTATGGATATAATAAGGGCAAAAACAGAACTTAGCATGAAGTCAGCACTTATGCAATCAGAAGGGTCAATTTCCAGGGAAATAAAAAACGTAAGAAACAAATTGCTTAGTGTAATAGCGCATATAGAGGTTACAGTTGATTACCCAGAAGAGGATATTGAAGATGTAACTGCAAATGAAGTACGCAATGAAGTTACATTGATAATAAATGAGATAGATATGCTACTTAGCACGGCAGATGAGGGAAAAATTTTAAGAGAAGGTCTAAGTACCGTTATAGTTGGAAAACCAAATGTAGGGAAATCATCACTGCTCAATGCTCTTGTTAAAGAAAAAAGAGCTATTGTTACAGAGGTACCAGGTACAACAAGAGATGCCATAGAAGAGTATATAAGTATCGAGGGCATACCAGTTAAAATAGTAGATACTGCTGGAATTCGTGAAACTGATGATATAGTTGAAAAAATAGGCGTAGAAACATCAAAACAAAAAATAGATGAGGCAGATTTAGTTATATTAATGTTGGATTCAAGTATGGACCTTAGTCATGAGGATATGGAAATAATTGATTACATTAAAGAAAAAAAATATATTGTGCTATTAAATAAAAGCGATTTAGGTGGTAAAATAGATATAAGTGAATTACGAAATCTAAAATCTAAGTATATTACTGATATTTCAATAAAAACTGGTTTTGGATTAGAGGACCTTAAAAATAACATAAAGGATTTATTTTTTAATGGTGAAATTAAAACGGAAGGTGTATTCGTTACAAATAATAGACATAAGCAATCTTTAATCCGGGCAAAGGAAAATTTAGAAGCATCACTAAATGCTTTAGAGTATACTGCAGCTATAGATTTAGCTTCAATTGATATACGGAATGCATGGATGAATCTAGGTGAGATTACAGGTGAGGCACTAGATGAGGATATAATTCATAAGATATTTTCAGAATTTTGTTTAGGAAAGTAGGGGTAAATATGAAGTATGATGCAGGAAATTTTGATGTTATAGTTATTGGGGCCGGTCATGCAGGTTGTGAGGCAGGCCTTGCAGCAGCAAGAATGGGATGTACAACTTTAATTTGTGCTATAAATTTAGATAGTGTGGCTCTAATGCCTTGTAACCCTAATATTGGGGGGACTGCTAAGGGACATTTAGTAAGGGAAATAGATGCACTTGGTGGTGAGATGGGAGTAAACATTGATAATACTTACATACAATCAAGAATGCTAAACACTTCTAAAGGACCAGCTGTTTTCTCATTAAGAGCTCAAGCAGATAAAAAGGCATACGGCATGAGAATGAAAAAAGTATTAGAAAATCAGGAAAATCTGCAATTAAGGCAATTAGAAGTAGTATCAATAGATGTGGAGAATGGAAAAATCAAAGGCATTCTTACGAAAAATGATGCATATTTCACGACTAAGGCTATTGTAATAGCATCTGGAACATATTTAAAATCAAAGGTCATAATTGGAGATCTTAGCTATAGGGAGGGGCCTAGTGGATTACAACCTGCGAATGAGCTTTCCAATTCATTATGTGAAATGGGAATAACACTTCGAAGATTTAAAACAGGAACACCAGCTAGAGTAAATAGACGTTCAGTTGACTTTTCTAGGATGGAGGAGCAACTTGGCGATAATGAGGTAGTTCCATTTTCGTTTATTAGTGATGATATAAGTCGAAATCAGCTATCATGTTATTTAACTTATACAAACGAAAATACTCATAATGTAATTAGAGAAAACATAATGAGATCGCCATTATATAATGGTTCAATTAAGAGTACAGGGCCTAGATATTGCCCATCTATTGAAGATAAAGTAATGAGATTTAAAGATAAGACAAGACATCAAATATTTATTGAGCCTGAAGGGGAGAATACTCAGGAGATGTATGTTCAAGGTATGTCTAGTTCACTCCCAGAGGAAATACAGGTGGAAATGTTAAAAACAGTACCAGGACTTGAAAATGTAGAAATTATGAGAACAGCGTATGCCATAGAATATGATTGTATAGATTCAACGAATTTAAAGCTTTCATTAGAATTTAAGGATATTAGTGGGTTATTCTCAGCTGGTCAAATAAATGGTAGCTCAGGATATGAAGAAGCTGCATCACAAGGTATAATTGCTGGTATTAACGCATCGCTTCTTACTCAAAATAAGGAGCCATTAGTATTAAAAAGATCTGATGGATATATAGGCGTTCTAATTGATGATTTAGTTACGAAGGGTACGAATGAACCATATAGAATGATGACCTCAAGAGCTGAGTATAGATTACTTTTAAGACAAGATAATGCTGACTTAAGGTTAACGGAGATAGGGCATAGTATAGGATTAGTTGATGAACATAGATATGAAATTTTTACAAAAAAGAAAATGCAAATAGAAAAAGAAATTGAAAGAATAAAAAGTTTGCAAGTTACAAATAAAAAGGAGATCGAGGAATTTTTAATTTCTTGTAATTCTACGCCACTAAAAAAACCTATTAGTTTATATGAACTTATAAAAAGGCCAGAACTTGATTATTTTATGGTTGAAAAACTAGATATGGATAGACCTATATTAAATAAATACATATGCGAGCAAGTTAATATTGTTTCAAAATATGAAGGGTATATCCAGAAACAATTAGATCAAATCAAACAATTTAAAAAATTTGAAAGTAAAAGTATATCTAGAGACATAAATTATGACAAAATAAAAGGTTTGAGGATAGAGGCTATGCAAAAATTAGGAAAAATCAAACCTGAAAGTATAGGTCAAGCTTCTAGAATATCAGGAGTATCACCTGCGGATATGTCTGTCCTAATGATATATCTTGAGCAACAAAAAAGACTTAGAAATTCGGAAAGTGAAAATAAATTATAAAATTATATGGGGGTGAAGTGTGGAGTACTTTGATATATTAAATGAGGCTAGCAATAATGTAGGACTTAAATTTGATCAAAAGAAATATGATCAATTTATGTTATATAAAGATCTTATAAAGGAATGGAATGAGAAAATAAATTTGACTGCTATAAAAGAAGATGAAGCTATAGTTCAAAAACATTTTATTGATTCTATGAAGGTTTTTAAGTTTGATCAGCTAAAGAATGCAAAAAATGTTATAGATATAGGCACTGGTGGAGGTTTTCCAGGCATTCCTATGAAAATAATAAAACCTGAGGTTAATATAGTGTTACTTGATTCACTTAACAAGAGAATTATTTTCTTGAATGAAGTAATTAATAGACTCAATTTAAAAAATATTAAAGCTATTCATGGTAGGGCAGAAGATTTTGCAAAGGAAAAACAATATAGAGAAAAATTTGATGTGGCAGTATCAAGAGCTGTTGCTAATTTAACTGTTTTAAGTGAATATTGTATACCGTATGTAAAGGTCGGAGGGTATTTTGTTGCAATGAAAGGTCCTGCAGTTGAAGAGGAAATTAAGTTGTCAAAGAATGCAATAAGGTTGCTCGGTGGACAAATAGAACATATAGAAAAGGTACAAATAGAGGGCAGTGATTTAAATCACAATTTAGTAATAATAAAAAAGATTTCACAAACACATAAAAAGTATCCTAGAAAAGCAGGTATAGTGGCTAAGGTCCCTTTGTTTTAGCTATGGCTTGGTATGATTGCAGCACTGAAAGTGATGATTGCAGCACTGAAAGTGATGATTAATGTTATAATTTGTCGTACGAAAGAATAAAAAAAAAGAAGGAAATAACACAATAAAAGAGAATTGTTAATATAAGGTAAAAAAACGAAAAAGGAAAAATTGAGGGATGGTATATTATGCAAAATAGTGTAAATCACGTATCTATAGAATTAATTTCTCCAAATACTTATCAACCTAGAAAGCACTTTAATGAAGAAACTATTGAGGAACTATCTCAGTCAATAAAATCTTATGGAATAATTCAACCATTAACAGTTAGAAAAAGCGGGGAAAACAGGTATGAATTAGTTGCTGGGGAAAGAAGACTAAGAGCAGCAAAAAAAATAGGACTTGAACAAGTTCCAGTAATTATTGTAGATATAACGGATAAAGAATCTGCAGCAATTGCACTACTAGAAAATTTACAAAGAGAGGATTTAAATTTTTTAGAAGAGGCTATGGCTTATTATAATCTTATACAAGATCATTCATATACACAAGAGCGGTTAGCACAAATGATAGGTAAGAAACAATCAACAATTGCAAATAAATTAAGACTACTTAAATTGGATAAGGAAATAACTAACATTTTAGTGGAGAATAAGCTTACGGAGAGACATGCTAGAGCATTGCTTCGATTGCCTAATATAAATCTTCAAAAGAAAGTACTGAAATTAGTAGTTAGCAAATCACTAAATGTCAAAAATACAGAAGAACTTATTGAAAAAGAATTATTGAAATTATGTAGAAGTGAAGTGGCGGCTGGCGGAAATAAAAAGATAAAAGGAATTTTCGCGCCTAGAGTTTACATAAATACTATTAAACAAGTCTTTGATAAATATGGCATAAATGCGGAATATAAGTCTAAGGAATTAGAGGATAGTATAGAAGTAACAATTAGAATACCTAAAAAATGATTTTAAAAAGCAGAATGTTTCACGTGAAACATTCTGCTTTTTTATATTTTTTTGGAAAATTTAAAAAAGTACTATTAAAATATTTAACATAAATATATAATGAACTATATAGTAGAATATATAAGTCTATATATTTACCAATATAAGCTTATACACGTATAAATAATATTATGAAGGGTAGGTGTAGTCATGAAAACAATATGCATTTTCAACCAAAAGGGAGGGGTAGGTAAAACTACTACAAATATAAATTTATGTTCTTACTTAGCGATGCAAGGGAAAAAGATTTTAACAATAGATATTGATCCCCAGGGGAATACTACAAGTGGACTCGGAATTGATAAGAAAAAAATTAGTTTATCAACTTATGACTTGTTAACTTCAGATATTTCTATTAATGATACTATAAAAGAATGTGAGCTAGTAAATAATTTATACATAGTGCCCTCAACAATGGAACTTGTGGGTGCAGAAGTAGAACTTATAAATATAAATAATCGTGAAAATATATTAAAAGAAAAGCTTAAAGAAATCCAAGGTAAGTTTGATTACATTTTTATAGATTGTCCTCCATCACTCGGAATTTTAACGATAAATGCTCTTACAGCAGCGACTAGTGTTCTTACACCTATCCAATGTGAATTTTATGCTTTAGAAGGTGTTGGACAATTAGTAAATACCATTCAACTAGTTAAAAAATCTTTAAATAAAAAGTTGGAAATTGAGGGTATAATTTTAAGTATGTATGATAATAGAACGAAATTATGTAATGAGGTAGTGGCAGAAGTGAATAAATATTTTAATGATAAAGTTTATAAAACAACAATACCGAGAAATATAAGATTGGCTGAATCCCCGAGTTTTGGATTACCAATCATGCTTTATGATGATAAGTGCAAAGGAGCACGCGCTTACGAAGACTTAGCGAGTGAGTTTTTAGATAGACAAGGGAGATGACAATATTGAATAAGAAATTTGGTCTAGGCAAAGGACTAGGGGCTTTAATACCAGAAGAAGAAATTATTGAAGATAGTTCTACTATTTTTAAAATACCAATGAATTTAATTAAGGCTAATAAGGATCAACCAAGAAAAAACTTTGATTCTGAAAAAATATTTGAATTGGCTCAATCAATAAAAGAACATGGTGTGATTCAACCTATTATATTAAATAAGGAAGACAATATATATATTGTTGTAGCAGGTGAGAGAAGATTTAGAGCGGCTAAAAGTATTGGTCTCGTGGAAATACCAGCAATTATTATGAATATAACTGATAAAGAAGTGTTAGAGATATCATTAATAGAGAATATTCAAAGAGAGGATTTAAATCCTATAGAAGAAGCTATTGCGTATAAGAAATTATTGTTAGATTTTAACCTTACTCAAGAAGAAATTAGTAAGAAGGTATCTAAGTCAAGAACAGCTATATCAAATACTATGAGGTTATTAAACTTAGATGAAAGAGTTCAAGATTATATAATGGATGGAGTAATCTCAGAGGGGCATGGGAGGGCAATACTTGGAATAAATGATAAAGAACTTCAATATCAAATTTCTCAGATGGTTATAGATGATACTCTTAATGTACGCGAAACCGAAAAATTAGTAAAAAATTTTGAAAATAAAAAGAGTGAAAAAGTGGTTAATATTGATAATAGTATATATTATAAAGATATAATGAGTAAATTAGAGGGTCGTTTTGGTACAAAAGTTATTATTAATGCCAAAAATAAAAACAAGGGTAAAATAGAAATAGAGTATTATTCAGAGGAAGATTTTGAAAGAATATTAGAAGTTTTTAATATATAATGTTTCACGTGAAACATATTTGAGAGGAAGTAGCTTATAATGGAGAACATAATTAATTTTATAAAAAATTCTGAATTATATATAGTAATAGGTCTTATTATTTTTGTACTTATACTAATTATATTAGTTGCAATAACATATAGAGCTTTAAATAAATTAGAAAGTAAATACAGGAAGTTAATGAGAGGTGTAGATAATAAAAATTTAGAAGAAATGGTTATATCATATTTAGATAAAGTAGATGAAGTTAAAGATCAAAATAGAAATGTAAAACAATTGTATGAGCGAATAGATGGAGAGTTAAAAACTTGTATACAAAAAACTTCAATCATAAGATATAAGGCATTTGATGATATGGGTAGTGATTTAAGTTTTTCTATAGCATTGCTTGATGGAAATAGTAATGGGTTTATATTAACAAGCATTTATGGACGAGATGAAAGTACTACTTATGCTAAACCAGTAGACAAGGGAATATCTAGGTATGAATTATCAGATGAAGAAAGTGAAGCATTAGAGCAAGCTGTAAAAGCAAGAAAATAGCAGAAGTATTTAAAAATATATTAAAATATTAGTAATAAAAATTCTCTTTTGTGGCATACTAAAAACAAAAGAGGTTTTTTATGGTAATATGTGTTTCACATGATCTTGAATATTTACAAGATGAATTAACGCAAAGGGGTTACACAGTGATAAACAACACAGATAATAATACCCACTGTGATGCAATAATATGTAAACTTAAAGAGGGCGGTCTTAAAAACTTAATGATGCAAAGCAGTACAAATAGAGATGGAACTTTAATTGTCGATAGTGGAAGTAAATCAATAGATGAAATCGAGTATATATTAACGACTAGAGTATATAGTCCAATATTTTAAATTAAAGACATCCGCTTTTTATAAGTGGATGTCTTTAATTTAATAAAGAATTATCCTTCAACATTATTTATATTAGAATCATCATAGATTGAATTTAATTTTATCCCACCAATAGTTTTTAGCACTGAATGATACAGACCTTTAGAAATGGCGTCAGCAAGTATCATTACTGTGTATAGCCTTGTGTTTTGAAGAACCATAAATTCAAAGGCGCCGGATATATTTACAATTCCAGTTATGCTTAGATTACCAACTTTAGGTAGGTCTTTGTTCATAGCAGCACCGGGGCTTAAGGGTTTTTCTTCAACTACTATTTTACCTACATTTTGTAAACTTCCAAGGCAAGCATCAATCGCAATAATATAAGGGTCGGTATATGTATAGTTAATTTCATCAATTGTTTCGCATAAATTTTTTGCATGAACTGGGCATTCAAGATTACCATAAATATGAATTTTGTTCCTAATTAGAAAATTTAGTTTATTTCCAACAAGTGGTCCTAAACTATCTCCTGTAGATCTGTCTGTCCCAATACATAAAACAACAATGGGACGCGATGACTTAACTATAGGGAAAATATATTGACTTATAATATCTCTTAATTTAAAAGTACAATCTCTTGACATAGAATCTAAAACAATTTTATCCATAATAATAAAACCTCCTATTTGGATTTTAACCACATAGGAGGTTTTATATTCTATAATACATCAACCTTTTTCAATATATTGTAAGAAATTAATAAAAACATACAAAATAATATTCCGACAATACCATTTGCTTTAAGCCCTATAAAGATAGCAGCAAGCACTGCGACTGGGTGAAGACCTAGTGATTGAGACACAATCTTAGGTTCAATAACCTGCCTTATTATAGTTATAATTATATAAGATATTAGAAGGCCCAAAGCTGCAATAACATTTTTAGAAATAAAAAATATTATTATTATTGGAAGATATACAGCTCCTATACCAAAAATAGGGAGTAAATCAAATATGCCACATAATATACTTAAGGTTACAGCGTATTTTACCCTAAAAACTAAGAAAACAACTAATGTTTCTAAAAATGTTATAGTGATTATAAGTAAGTAAGAAAGTAAATAGTTTTTAAGCATTTTTTTTGACTCATCAAATATATAATGGATTCTATCTTCACTTTTAGGGGGAATTATATTAAAGGTTTTTCTATTTAAAGACGATAAATCCCTTGTGAAAAAATATGTAGTAAGTAGCGTAAATAATAAAACCATTAAAACGTAAGGGATGGTAGATACAAAACCTAAAGTTTGTGAAAATATTTTTGTGGAAGCGTTCATACTAATATTTATGGTTTTAGTTATATAATTAGTAATATTGGATTCAATATTACTAATTATACTTGGATCTAAATTTTTATAATAATTTTGTAAATTATTAAAAAAATTCAATAGAATTTCCTTGTTTAAGGTGATATATAATTGAATGTTCTTTCCAAGTTGTATTGATTCTGAGGTTAAAGTGGTGATAATTAAAGAAAATAATATAATAATAAAAGTGAAGAATATGCTTGTTGTAAGTAATGAAGCTGTAGCATTTTTTATCTTGAAATTTATCATTAAATATCTTGTTGGTTTTTTAAGGAATGAGGCTAAAATAAAAGCGAATACAAAAGGAAGCGTATAGGCTATAGTTCCAAAAAAAATTATAAAAACAAATGTGTATAAGACGAAGAAGATAGTTAATTTATCTATTTTTTTTAGAATGTTTTCCATGTAAATAAAATCACACCTTTCTAATAATAGAATTAAGAGAGCTAAGTGTATAGTCAATGTCTTTGCTATCATTAAATGGACCGATGCCAAATCTTAAAGTACCAGCTGGGTAAGTTCCAATACTTTTATGAGCAAGGGGTGCACAGTGCAGGCCAGTTCTTGTTGTAATTCCATATTCATTATCTAGAATAAAGCCAAGCTGGGAATTGTCAATTTTAGTTGAATTAATAGATATTGTAGAAGTTCTTGTAGAAACACAGGGATCACCATAAACATTAATGGAAGTAGTATTTAAAAGGCCATCTATAAGTTTTTTACATAAATATTCTTCATTTTCGCGAATGGAATCTATTCCTTTGTCATTAATATAATTAATACCTTCTAAAAGTCCTGCTATACCTGGGGCATTTAATGTACCGCTCTCAAATTTATCAGGTAAAAAATCTGGTTGAATAATGCTGGATGACAGACTGCCTGTGCCCCCTTCTATAAACGATGAGCATATTTCATTTAATTTATCATCAATTAAAAAACCACCTGTGCCTTGAGGCCCAAGTAAACTTTTATGTCCTGTAAAAGCTAGGGCATTGCAATTTAATTTATAGAAATCAATGGGTAATACACCGGCAGTTTGGGCGACGTCTATAATAAAATATATATCTTTGTCTTTGCATATTTTGCCGATAGTCTCGAGTGGCTGAATGCTTCCAATAATATTTGATGCTTGAGATAAAACAACTAATTTTGTATTAGGTTTAAGTGTATTTATAAAGTCATCAACACTGATTAAACCATTTTTTGAACAAGGAATTATATCTAGTTCTATTATGCCTTGCTTAGCAAGAGAACTTAAGGGCCTTAGAGTAGCATTATGATCCATTGATGAGGTTATTATGTGCCAGCCTTTTTGCACACAAGATTTTATAAGAGTGTTTAATGAAGTAGTAACATTTGGAGTGAAAATTACATTTTCAACTTTATCAAAATGAAAGAAATCCATTAATGCGTATCTGCAATTTAAAATAACTCTGTTTCCAGCGAGAGAAGTGCTAGACGCTCCCCTACCTGGATTTGATCCAATATTCATCATATAATTCATCATTGATGTATATACTTTTGGTGGCTTAGGGAATGTAGTTGCAGCATTATCTAAATATATTTTCATAAGTTCCTCCAATTTTAAACAATAGATTAATATTTTGATTATAGCTATAGGAAATAAAATATTACAAATAATAAGGTTTAGATGCTGTTTTCCTATAATTATAACTATAAATAGATTATAATAAAATTATCTATAAAAAATATATTGTTGGTAAAGTTTATTATATGTGATAGATGTTTAATTTTATATAAGATAAAAACCATGGTCATTTCAATAAAAATACATATTTTTAAATTTCCATATAATACAATATTATAATCGAAAGTTAGGTAAATGTATATGAACCGAACAGCTTTAGAAAACATAAAAACTATAAGGTAAAGAAATAGGGTGAAAAATAATGAGTAAGCATTATATAGTAACGTTTCAAAATACACATGAGGCTATGAAGGCTGAAAGGGAAACTGTAAAAAAACAAATTAAAGTAGTAGTTATTCCGACGCCAACATATATAACTAAAAGTTGTGGAATTAGTTTAAAGGTATGTGAAGAAGACATTCAAGGTATTATTAACCTCATAAAAGCAGAAAACATTAAAGTGAAGGAAATTTTTATGAATAATGGGGAAAGTGTAAAAAATATTATCATATAGTTTAAATTATAATACAGTTTGAAAAAAATTATGAACAGCTTTAAAAAAGATGGATTAACAATTAAGGGAAGGTGGGATGTTTGATGAAAGTATTTAATTTAGGAGATATTGTTGAAATGAAAAAAGTTCACCCTTGTGGTAGTAAAGACTGGGAAATAATTAGATTGGGTGCAGATATTAAAATAAAATGTTTAGGGTGTGCGAGAATAGTTATGCTTCCAAGAGTTAAGTTTGACTCAGGAGTAAAGAAAATAATAAAAGAAAATGCATTAAATAAAGAAAAAGGAATTACTAAGGAATAATTACTTGATTTTTTAAAAATTAAATGATATAATCTATTATTGTAATCCCTGCCGTGCAATGCATGGCCGTTAGTCCGAGGGGAGGAGGTGAAATTAATGAGAAAATATGAAACTATATTCATATTACATCCTTCATTAGACGAAGAAGCTGTTAAAGCTAACGTTGAAAAGTTTAAAGGTGTAATAGAAAATAATGGTGGAGAAATTGAAAATGTTGATGCGTGGGGCAAAAGAAAACTAGCTTATGAAATACAAAAAGTTGGTGAAGGTCACTATACATTAATCAATTTCAATGCAAATCCAGAATTACCTAAAGAATTAGATAGAGTATTCAGAATTACTGACAGTGTTATAAGACATATCATAATAAATCCAGAAAAATAGGTGGTGCTTTTATGAATAAAGTTGTTTTAGTTGGTAGATTAACAAAAGATCCTGAGCTTAAATTCGCTCAAGGAACAGGAACAGCTGTAGCCACTTTCACTGTAGCCGTTAATAGAAGATTTAAAAGAGAAGGTCAACCAGATGCAGACTTTATACCAATAGTGGTATTTGGAAAGCAAGCCGAAGCTACTGCTAATTACATGAGTAAAGGTAAGCTTTTAAGCGTCTCTGGAAACATTCAAACTAGAAATTATGAGGCTAAAGATGGAACTAGGAGATATGTTACTGAAGTAATTGCTGATGAAGTTGACTTCCTTGAATGGGGAGGAAATAAATCGTCAGACACGAATACTAATCAAGGTGGAAATAGTAGCGAAGCAAATACTAAATCTAATGATTTTGGAAGTGCTAGCGATATAACACCAATTGATGATGGAGATATACCATTCTAATATTAGGTAAGGAGGGAAAAAAACAATGGCTATGAATGATCATAAAAGAAGCGGCGGCGGTGCCGGTGGTAACAGAAAGAGAATGAAAAGAAAAGTTTGTGCTTTCTGTATGGATAAGGCAACTGCAATCGACTATAAAGACATAAATAAATTAAGAAAATATGTTACAGAAAGAGGAAAGATTCTTCCTAGAAGAATTTCTGGAAACTGTGCAAAACATCAAAGAATGCTTACTGTATCTATAAAAAGAGCAAGAAATATAGCATTACTACCATTTACTACTGAATAGAAAACTTTTCTATACATAATAAATGACTAAAAGCAGCGCCTTAAGGTGGCTGCTTTTATTTTTTTAAAGGCAAATTAAATATTTTAATTAATAATGAAAATATAAATGTAAAATTATATATCATCAAGTGTAATTTGTAGTATACTTATAATTGCAACCCATAAAATGTAAACATGTAAATATTGGATGTTAGTTGATTTTGTTTAGAATAGAAACAAACTTTAGTTGCATAAATATAGAAAACTAACTAAAATAGAGTTATAAGCATAAGCCTACAAGGGGAGATGATATACTATGAAAAGGGATGATTTTAATATAATGTCTAATGTTAAGTTAATTGAAAGTTTGAAGGCTGAGCTATTATGTATAATAGGTGATTTCTTCAAGTTGCTAAGTAAAGGAAGTAATGTTGCCCAAGATGCAATACTAGATTGTATTTCAGGGGCAATAATACTTTTATATATATTAGGTGAAAGGTTAGGATATTCAAATATTGCAGTGGATGAGAGCATGAAAAAGAAGCTAAAGGTGGGAATAGTTGAGGGAGATAATATAGAAAAGGAAGGAAAAGACTTAAGTAAACTCTATACGCACCTAAAGGGTCGATAAGTAATGGAGGATAAGATGGGAAATAAAAATTATAGTACGAAGGCTATTGTAGAGGCCGCTCTTATATCTGTTATAATTTCGGTAATAATGATTTTAACGAGCTACTTGCCAATGGTGTCATTTATAGGAACATTAATATTACCAATTCCTGTAGCAATACTTTATATAAGGTATAATAAAAAGGTAACAGTTACTGCTATATTCCTCAGCATAATTTTAACATCTATATTATTTAATCCAATAAGGGCAATATATGCAGCTATCCCTTGTATCGTTATTGGCATAGTGCTTGGTTATTGTGTTAAGAAAAGCAAAGGGTCATCTATAACCTTATTATTTTTAACTATAGCATGTTCAATATCAAATGTACTAACAATAGCTTTTTCTTTGTCATTCATAGCAAAAGTCAATTTTATGGATTTTAGTTCTAGATTCATTGGGGTTATAAAGAAAGCGATGAAAATATCAATTGATGGAGCAAAAAATACTTATATGCAAAATGGTATTACTCCCGATCAATTAAAGGTTTTAGATAGAAGTTATGAAATGATAAATAAAATTGATGTTGCTTTATTTTTGGCAATAATACCAACAGCTATTTTTATCAACGCATTAATATCAGCTTATTTGAATTATATAGTGTCTAGAGCGATACTAAACAAGCTAAACTATAAGATGGAGCCAGTATTACCTTTTAGCAAAATTTGCGTTTCTAACATAGTAGGTGCTGTTTTAATAGGGGTGGTATGTATAGGCATAATTCTTGCATCAAAGAATATAACCGGTGGGAAGTATATACGAAGTTCTTCTCAGTTTCTGGTGCAGATTGTATTTATTGTAAATGGACTTGCAGCAAGTACATATTATTTAAGAGTGAAAAAAAAATTATCTAAACCAATAGTAATATTGATTTTAGGTTTAACAATGATTTCTCCTCTAAGCAGTATTTACTTTTCAATAGGACTCATGGAAATGGCTTTTGATTTTAGAAAGCTTGATCCATATAGAATCAGAAGAAAATAATTGGGGTGCTAATTATGGATAACAAATATAATTATTTTAATGTTAATAATAAAATATATATGGTGACCATGGCCATACTCATATATATAATATTTTATTATGGGCATTTTCAAGTGGGACTTGTAGCGCTTGGTTTATACGCAATGCTTGTAGTATATAATATATACAATTCTAAAATTAAAAAAAATGAATGGAAAATATTTATCGAAAATTTTTCATCTAAACTGGATATAGCAACTACAAGCACTTTAGTAAAACTTCCCTTTCCGTTAATAATAATTGGGTATACGGGAAACGTTTTATGGTACAATCAAAGTGTAACAACAATGCTCGAAGGGGAAGATCTTTTAAACAAAAACATTAGAGACATAATAAAGGAACTTAATTTAAAACAAGTTTTAGAGGGTAAAAAGAATATATTCCCAAATATTAAAATAAAAAATAAATGTTATGAAATCTACACAAATATTGTGGATACAAATGAGAATAAAAATGTTAAAGATAAGATTATGCTCTTATATTTTTATGATATAACTGAAAAAACTAATCTTATTAATGGCATTAATGGTGATCGAGAAAGTATAATGCTTGTGGAAGTTGATAACCTTGATGATGTTATAAAAACTACAGAAGAAGATAAGGCACCAATGCTTGTAGCAGAAATTGAGAGGACAATAAATAGCTATAGTCAGAGTGTTAATGCTATGGTAAAGAAGTATACATCTAATAAGTATGTTATTATAGTTCAAGACAAGTACATTGAAAAAGAAATAGAAAAGAAATTTGACATATTAGATAGTGTTCGTGAGATAAGTAACGGTAATAAACTTGCAGTTACTTTAAGCATAGGCGTTGGTAGGGGCCAAGATACACCACTGAAGAATTATGAATTTGCGACTTCTGCGAAGGAACTTGCATTAGGTCGTGGTGGTGATCAAGTAGTTGTAAAAAAAGGTGATAAATTATCTTTCTTTGGTGGGAAAACAAAAGAAGTTGAGAAGAGGACCAAAGTCCGTGCAAGAGTTATAGCTCATGCATTAATGGAGTTAGTAAATGAGAGCAATATAATTTTTATCATGGGTCACAAAAACGCTGATCCTGATTGTTTAGGTGCGGCTATTGGGTTATATAGCGTTATTAAGAGTTTAGACAAAGAGTGTTATATTATTCTTGAAGGAATAAATAGTGGAATAAAAAGCATGATGGATATAATACTTGATGATGAGCAGTACAAAAATACTTTTATAACTGGTGAAAAATTTAAAAATGTTAAAAATTCAAATAGTCTACTTATATTAGTAGATGTTCATAATGCAAGTCACGTACAGAATTTAGAAATAGTTAAAGAAGTTGAGAAAGTAGTTATAATCGATCATCATAGAAAGGCACAAGATTTTATACAAGGTGCAGTTCTTAGTTATATGGAAACATACGCATCATCTACCGCCGAATTAGTTACTGAGATGATTCAATATATGGTAGATAAACCATCGCTTAGGCATATAGAAGCGGTAAGCCTTTTAGCTGGAATATGTGTAGATACAAAGAATTTTTGTTTTAAAACAGGAGTCAGGACCTTTGAAGCGGCGGCCTTTTTAAGGCGTCATGGTGCAGATACTATGGATGTTAAAAAAATGTTTTCTGATGACCTAAATGTTTTCTTAAAGAGAGCTGATATTATAAGATCTGCAGAGATTAAAAATGAAATTGCGATAGCAGTTTGCCCAGAAGAAATACAAGATACAGTAGTTGCGGCTCAGGCTGCTGATGAACTTCTAAATATTACGGGTATTGAAGCATCATTTGTTATTGTTAAAGTAGAAGATGAAATATTTATTAGTGGAAGGTCCCTTGGAAAAATAAATGTACAGTTAATACTAGAGACATTAGGTGGGGGCGGGCACATGACTATGGCCGGTACAAAATTTACTTCCATGAAACTTTCCGAAGTAGTAGATAAAGTAAAGGAAGCTATAGAAAAATATTTAAAGGAGGATGAAAAATAATGAAAATTATATTATTAAAAGATATTAAAAGTATGGGTAAAAAGGGTGATGTATTAAACGCTGCAGATGGATATGCGAGGAATTATTTATTTCCAAGGAAATTAGCAGAGGAAGCTACTGATCCTAATATGCATATACTAAACAAGAAGAACGATATAGAAAGAAAAAAGAAAACATCCGAAATTGAGGATGCACAAAACACAGCAAATTCACTTAAAGATAAAGTAGTTAAAATAATTGGTAAAGCAGGGGAAAATGGAAAACTTTTTGGAGCAATTACAAGTAAAGATATAGCTTCAGCATTAAATAAGCAATGTAATTTAGATATCGATAAAAAGAAAATAGTAACAGATACAATAAAATTATTAGGAACTTATGATGTAGAGATTAAAATATATCCAGAAATATCTACTAAAATTAAAGTTCTTGTTTGTGAGGAATAATCATATAAAACGAAGGGAGGTAACGCTTTAGTAAATAAATGATAATACAATTTATTAAGGCGTATTAAGTTTGAAGACATTATACGAAGATAAAAATGCAGAACAATTAATAAAAGATGAATTGCCATTAGATACACAAATAGACGTTTTGTATGAAATAATGAGGAATGTAATAGATGAAGGTAGTATTAAGGCTAAAACTATAAAATTTAAACTTCAAAAACATATAAAAAGTGAAGACGTATATAGAAGATTATATGCTTTAAATAAAATTATCAGCAATGGTAAGGGAATAGATATGATGCCTAATGAAAAAAACATACAAGAGGTGTTAGATAGTACCAATGTATGGTTAACCGATGAAATAGCCAAAAGATATGTACAAAACAAGATTGAAGCAGAAGTTGAAAAAAATCTAATGGAGAAACAAGACAAATATATTGATGAAGTTAGACTAGGGATAATTAAGAAACAAAAGGGTCCAGAAAATGCTAAAACAATTAAGAAATATGATGACCTAAAAGCACTTGATAGCAGAAAACTTACTAAAAATATACAAGCAATGTTAAGACCCGAGAGTTTTAGCGAAATAGTTGGGCAAGAAAGAGCTATAAAATCTTTGTTATCTAAGATGGCATCGCCATATCCTCAACATATTATTCTTTATGGACCACCAGGAGTTGGTAAGACGACGGCTGCAAGACTTGCTCTTGAGGAAGCAAAAAAACTAAGTTATACTATTTATGATAAAGAGGCTAAGTTTGTAGAAGTAGATGGAACAACACTTAGGTGGGATCCAAGAGAAATAACAAATCCGCTACTAGGTTCAGTTCATGACCCGATATATCAGGGAAGTAAAAGAGACCTAGCTGAGGGTGGAATACCAGAACCAAAACCAGGGCTTGTAACAGAAGCTCATGGAGGAGTTTTATTTATTGATGAAATAGGTGAACTTGACAGTATTCTTCAAAATAAGTTACTTAAGGTTCTTGAGGATAAGCGAGTTGAATTTTCATCATCTTATTATGATCCTGAAGATGAAAATACACCTAAATATATAAAATATTTATTTGATAAAGGTGCACCAGCAGATTTTGTTTTAATAGGAGCGACGACCAAAGAACCATCTGAAATAAATCCAGCACTAAGATCAAGATGTACTGAAGTTTATTTTGAGCCTTTAGCTGCGACGGATATAGAGAATATCGTAGTAAATGCTGCGTCTAAATTAGAAGTTGAAATAGAAGAGGGGGTTGCACAAACAATTGGTAGATATACTATAGAAGGAAGAAAGGCTATAAATATTTTAGCGGATGCCTATGGATATGTATTGCATAATAGTGAACTATCAGATGAGTCTAAAGTTAGAATTGATATGAAAGATCTGCTAGAAGTTATATCTATAAGTAGATTGTTTCCATATGAGGAATTAGATAAAGATGTTAAAGCTGAAGTTGGACATATATATGGACTTGGAGTATCAGGATATATAGGGTCGACTATAGAAATAGAAACATCAGTATTTGAAGCCAAGGAAAAAGGTAAAGGTCATGTAAGGTTTAATGATACTGCTGGAAGTATGGCTAAGGACTCAGTATTTAATGCTGCGTCAGTAATAAGAAAAACCACTAATAAAGATATTAATGATTATGATATACATGTAAATATAGTAGGTGGAGGTAAAATTGATGGACCATCTGCAGGTGCCGCTATAACTGTATGTATAATTAGTTCACTTTTAGATAAACCTTTAAGGCAGGACATTGCAGTAACAGGGGAGATATCTCTAAGAGGAATTATAAAACCAGTAGGCGGTATATTTGAAAAGATTTATGGTGCAAGAAGAAAAGGCATTAAGCTAGTTATACTTCCTAGTGATAATGAAAAAGAAGTACCTACTGGTCTTAAGGATATTGATACTAAAACTGCTTCAAACATCGAAGAATTAATGAAATTAGTATTTTCATTAACGTAAAGTTACTTTGTATCAACTTAAGGTCTGTTCATTAACATAATGTCTGTTCATTAACATAATGTAATTATTAAAAATAAACTACAATTAATGGCCCTAAAAATGCAGCACCTTCGGTGCTGCATTTTTAGAAGGGCATAAAAGATTAATTTAGGAGAGATAGATAATGGATACACCCCTCAGAAGTTTACCGTATAACTTAGAAGCAGAACAATCAGTAATTGGATCAATGCTTATAGATAAAACCGCAATATCAAGAGTGGTGGAGGTTTTAAAGGGCGATGATTTTTACAGGGATTCTCATAAAGTTATATTTAGCGCAATATATGAATTATATCAAAAGGATACACCTATTGACATGATTACATTACTTGAGCATTTACGTTCGGCTGAAAAACTAGAAGCTTCAGGGGGGATTACTTATATTTCAGAGATAAGTAATTCAATACCCTCCACAGCTAATTTAAGTTCTTACATAAAAATTGTAGAGGATAAATCTACTTTAAGAAAACTTATTAAATCTTCTACTGAGATTATAGAAAATTGTTATAATAAACAAGATGACGTAGAAGCAGTAATGGATCTTGCAGAGCAAAAGGTATTTAACATATCACAGAAAAAAAATGCAGGAGACTTTGAGCCTATGAACACAGTGCTTGAGCGAGGATTTCTAGAAATAGAAAGAATCTTTAACAATAAAGGCGAAACAACTGGTATATCTAGTGGGTTCCCAGAACTTGATGATAAAACAGCTGGATTTCAAAAGGGTGATATGATCCTTATTGCAGCTAGACCGTCTATGGGTAAAACTACATTTGCACTAAATCTTGCCGAGTATGCGGCTCTTAGACAGGGTAAGAGCGTTGCTGTATTTTCTCTGGAAATGTCTAAAGAACAACTTTCCTATAAACTATTATGTTCAGAAGCAAATGTTGATATGTCAAAGCTTAGACATGGTGATTTAGAAGATAGAGACTGGGAAAATATAGCAAAAGCATCCGGACCACTTGCGGCTGCTAAAATATTCATTGATGATACAGCAGGAACTTCTGTTATGGATATGCGTTCAAAATGTAGAAAATTAAAAATGGAACATGGAATAGATATGATAGTCATAGATTACCTTCAGCTTATGACTGGAAGCAATACAGAAAGTAGACAACAGGAAGTATCAGAAATATCTAGATCTATTAAAGCACTCGCAAAAGAGATGCAGTGTCCAGTTATAGCATTATCACAGCTATCACGTGCTCCAGAGCAAAGAACGGACCATCGTCCTATGCTATCTGACCTTAGAGAGTCAGGATCCATTGAGCAGGATGCTGATCTTGTTATGTTCTTATATAGAGATGAATACTATAATGAGGAGACGGAAGATAAAAACGTAGCAGAACTTATAATAGCAAAACAAAGAAATGGTCCTATAGGAACAGTAAAACTTGCATGGATAGGTCAATTCAGTAAATTTGCAAGGCTTGATGTAATTCACAGAGACTAATAAATTATAATAGGATAACAAAATTTATAAAATTTTGTTGTCCTATTTTTTTGTCCTATTTTTATTTGCATATGAAGAATAATGAAGAGGTTGTTATCACAGGAGTGTTATTAAGGATTTTTTCTTAAATATATATATGTATGTTTACATTTGTAAATATACATATATATATTTACAGGTATGTAAATAAACAATTACAGATATATTTATAAATATTTACAATTAAAGCAATTAAAAGAAGGATATTAACCTAAAATATAGAATATATAACAAGAAAGAACAAATAGAAAAATTTAGGAGGAATATGAAATGAACTTAACAGAAATATCAAAAAAATATCCTGCATTAAATAAAGTGTTGGCGTCAGTATTAACTGTAGATATAGGAAATACATTTACAAAAACAAGTACTAATGTAACTTTTGCGAGTCGTGTATCTGCTGTAAGTAAACATGGCTCGAGGGCTACAGGAATAAGTAACATTATTTGGAATGGTAAGTTATTTACAGTAGGAAACAAGGAAGGTAAACTAAATATGGAAGCTAATAAATATATGTCAGACCATTATAAGTTAAACCTACTTAATGCTATTGCATTAAGCTTTAAGGGTGAAACTAAGATAAGGGTAAGGCTTGCTGTGGGACTCCCAGCAGAATATTATATAGATCATAGTGTTCCACTAAAAAATGAAATTAAGAAGATGGAGAAGCAAACTATAACTATAAATAATGTAACATATGATATAGAAATTTTAGATGTACAAGTATTCAAACAAGGGGGAACGTTAAGTGCTGAAACAATGGAAACATTTAGTTACCCAATGCTATTACTTGATTTCGGTGGTGGTACTTTAGATGTGTCTCATTGGAAATATGAAAAAGATGAATTTGGTAATAAAGTACTTGGAATGACTAAGGCCAGTAGTTTTGCACAACATGGATTTGAACCAACAATAGAAGCACTTCTTACTAAGTTTAACTCAGCTGAAGGGTCTGATGGTAATTATGATATATCGGATGCTATTGAATTTTTAGAGGACAATGAACTACCTTTTGGGGACGATAATGTGTTGCAAGACATTAAAGATTTAGTGTTAAGACCTTATGTAGAGAAAGCAATCAGTTCAATTAATAGCTCTTTTAAACCGAATACTTGTAAAGATATAAGAATAATAGGTGGGCCTGCTATTCTATTACTAGAATATTTACAAACTGAGTTCACAAAAACTGAGCCAAAACTAATTGAAAATAAGAATCCTCAATGTGCAAATGCTATACTATTTGCTGAAAGATATAAAGAGCTTTTAGTATTAGAATACTTGGATGGAAATAAAGAAGTTGCTGCAACCAATGTTGAGAGGCAATAATCATGGGGGCACTCCGTAAAACTGTATCATCAAATTTAGGAGATGAAACAGACAAAGATTTAATAAATTATGTGGGTAATATGGAGAAGAAGGGTATAAATAATTCCAAACTTATTAAGCAAGCGTTAAGGTTTTATAGGGACTATGGTGATAAAGTTAAGAAATTAGATACTGTAGATATTGCAAATATTTTAGATAATCCGCAGGTTAAAGAGTATATAGGTAATATAGTTGGGGATCTTTTTAAAAGTGCTATGCCAGATTCTGATTTAAAGACTAGCGATTTAGTTGATGGTAACAAAATAAAAGAGGAGAAACAAAAAAAAGATATAGATTCTGTTGAAAGTGATTATATGAAAAGGCTTAGCTGCGTAAAAGATATGTCTCTATAGATAGGAGTGACGTAAAAGTCACTCCTATCTATATGTTTAAGTTTATAACTTTTTAATAAATACTCCATTTATATATATAGTAAAGTATTGACACATATGATAAAATATAAATAAGGTATTCCAAATAATATAAAAAAGGGTGATTCAATGTTCTGTCATAATTGTAATTCTCAAAATGATGATGGATCTAATTTTTGTAAAATTTGTGGCATTAATTTATTGATTCAAACTAATATGACGCAGGATCGAAATATTAGTTCGAAAAACTGGCTACTCACTTTGTTGCTGTGTATTTTCTTTGGTGCAGTAGGTATCCATAGGTTTTATGTAGGGAAAATAGGTACAGGGATTTTAATGATTTTAACTTTTGGTGGTTTTGGAATATGGGTGTTAGTTGATTTAATTTTGATTGTTACCAATGTATTTACTGATGCAAATGGATTAAAACTTAACAAAAATTTGTATCGTTATTAAACAAATGTAATAGTTAGAACTTTTTAATATATGCTGAAATAGCTCAGTTGGTAGAGTAACGCACTCGTAACGCGTAGGTCGAGGGTTCGATCCCCTTTTTCAGCTCCAATTGTAAATCAAACAAAATGAGTGTATCAAGACGATTTTTAATCATCTTGATACACTCATTTTTTATTGCTTATATATAAATAGCTAATAATTATATCTCAGTACTTGGAATATCATTTTGCATATCTCCATTTTTCTTACTTTTTTCTTGCATGAATACTATAATTCCTGGGAGTAATGAAATGATCATTATAGCTATTAACATATAAGAAAAATGAGTTTTAACAAAAGATAAATTGCCAAAGAAGTATCCTCCACCTAGGAACAAACTTACCCATAATCCACCGCCAAGAATATTATAAGGTATAAATTTTGAGTAATTCATTTTAGAAATACCAGCTACGAAGGGGACAAAGGTTCTAATTATTGGAATAAAACGGCCTATTACGATTGTCATTGAGCCATGTTTTTCATAGAATATTTGAGCTTTTTTTAAGTAATCTTTGTCAATAAACTTTATGGTATCATTTTCTAATATCTTTTTCCCTATAGTTTTGCCAAGATGGTAATTAGCAGTATCGCCGAGTACTGCTGCAATATATACCACTATTAGAAGAGTAAATATATTCATTGATCCAATCCCTGCGAGAGCTCCTGCGGCAAATAACATGGAGTCTCCTGGTAAGAATGGTGTGATAACTAGACCTGTTTCGCAAAATATAATTAAGAAAAGAATAACATAGCTTAATACCCCATACTGCTGCACTATCAAAGTTAAATACGTATCAATATGCATTATTTCATTTATAAAATTAATTAAAATATCCATATTTTCTCCTTTGTAATCATTTTATTTCCATTTGATTAACTAACTTATCTTATTGTTAATTTAATTATAATCACAAATTGTTGTATAAATATCAAATGGGTATGTAAATATTATGTTATTTATAAAAAAGCATTATTTATATATATTCACCATATATATAATAATGGAAGTTGATTAAGATGAAATATTATTGGTAATAATACTAGTAGATGTGAAAAATAAGAAGTTAAAAGGTTACTGTTTGAGCACTTAAAGTGTAATTACGTATAAGGTGAGGTTGAATGTATATGAAAAAAATAAAAGTTAAGGTTGGAGTAGACAAAAGCAAATTAATAAAAAGTGATAAAAGATTAGTTGCTTGTGGCAAGAATTTTTAAGCATAGGATATAGAAGGGTAATAAATTAAAACAATAGCGAGTTAGAAAAGTAGTTAAGGTTTAATCTTAACTGCTTTTTTCTATATATGGGTATAATTATAACCTCGTAACTTTTGTGTTATAAAGTATAAAAGTAATAGTACATATTATTATATTTAATTATAAGTATATAAAAAATAGCCGATCCATGTTACAATAATACCAACAAAAGTAATAATATGTAATTGTTGGAGATGGGTATATGAAAAAAATAATAACTTTTATAGCAGTTTTATTTATTATGGCAAGTTCACATACTGTATTTGCTGATAGTGGAATAATAAATGCAAGTTCATTATGCGTAAGGCAAAAATCTTCACTGTCATCTCCTATTATAACTTCACTTTTGAGAAATACTATGGTGAATACACTTGGAAAAGAGGGAAACTTCTATAAAATAAATTATAAAGGGAAGACTGGATATATATACAGTTCATATGTTAAAATAACGACAATAAATAGTACAAGCAGTGTGAATATATCACTGTTAAAATCTATGGGAACAGGTATTGTTACAGCATATAGTTTAAATGTGAGAAAAGAAGCTGCTATGGGTGACAACATTATAGAAATTATAAAAAAAGGTCTTAAAGTAAATATATATGGAACGCAAAATAGTTTTTATAAAATTATATATAATGGTAAAGTAGGGTATACATCTAAAACTTACATAAGCCTAGTTAATTCCCAATCATCTAGGGATAAGGATATTGATAGGTTAATGGCATACGTAAATACATTTTTGGGCATGCCATATTTATGGGGAGGTTCAACACCGGCTAAATTTAATGTTGTGGGTAAGTATGTAAGTGGTGGATTTGATTGTTCAGGTCTTGTGCAGTATGTTTATAAAAGCATAGGTATAAATTTACCTAGAACAACTATGGATCAAGTAAATGTAGGTTCATCAATTAATATAAATAGTCTTCAAAAGGGAGATTTGGTGTTTTTTAGAACAAACTTAGCAATACCTAATCAAGTATCCCATGTTGGTATATATGTTGGGAACAATAAGTTTATACAATCACCAAAGACAGGTGATTGTATTAAAATATCTTTATTAACTGGATACTATAATAATAATTTTGTAATAGGAAAAAGATTAATAAAATAAGCTAATTTACGCTTGTCCTATTAATCCTTTCATTAAAAATAAATATTATTGATGTTTACAAACCAATTAGATGTTTAACAGCATCTATAACTGGGGTTATCACATTTAATAAAATGGCAAGAATATCAGTTAATACAGGAACGGTAATACCTACTTGTTGAAGGACATATATTAAAAGAAATATACCAAGTGCAATACTTAATATCCTTCCAACCATTTTAAATACGGCAATACCAAGATAAGCAAGTAACAATGCTAATGCAAACATAATAATGGTATTAAGATTAATATTAGAAAAATTAACGTTCATGTGTACACCTCCGTTATTAAAAAATTATAACTTAAACAATATAGTTTAGCAACGGTAAATATTCTGGGAAACATTAGTAAACTTATATTTTATTTAATATTTTAATCTGTTAGATCAAAGTATTTGTTAAATGAAAATTAATAGTTAAGCTATAAAACAATTAGTTTAATTTATAAAGAATAATGATGTATAATTGATAGAGATATTAAAGTTATGTGATTCACTTTATAAGTGTAGAAACATTAGTTGACTGTATCATCATAACGTATTTTATATAATACATTTATTACAATATAAGGAGATAAATATGGAAATGAAGAAGATAAGTGAAATAAAAAAAGGGGATAGGATTGAAGGCTTTTTTGTTGTAAAGTCTGTAGACACAAAAGTTTCTAATAATAGCAATACAAATAAATATTTGGATTTTAATTTAGGTGATGCCTCAGGTGATATAAATGCAAAACTTTGGGAATGCAATGATGAATTAGAAAGTAAGTTTAGACAAAGCATATTAGTTAAAATTAAGGGAACTGTAAATGAATGGAGAGGAAAACTTCAATTAAAAATTGAAGCAATAAGATTAACAGAGGAAAAAGACAACGTAAAAATTTGTGATTATGTGGCAGTAGCACCTTACTCACCAGAAAAGATGTATGATGATGTTTTAAACTACTTATCTAAAATTGAAAATATAGATATTCAGAATATAGTTACTAATATTTTAACCTATAATGAAGAGAAACTAATGCATTACCCGGCAGCTAAGTCTAATCACCATGCTATAAGATCAGGGCTTTTATATCATACAACCACTATGCTTAAGGCAGGAGAAAAATTAAGCGAGATTTATACTTTTCTAAATACAGATTTGTTATATGCAGGTATAATACTTCATGATATTGGAAAAATATATGAGATGAATGCTAGTGAGCTTGGAATTGTAAGTGAGTATTCAGTGGAAGGACAACTTCTAGGACATATAATTCAAGGAGTTAAAATGATAGAAACAGCAAGTATTGAGGTTAAAGCGGATAAAGAGGTAACAATGTTGTTAGAACATATGGTACTTGCTCATCATTATGAAGCAGAATATGGAAGTCCTAAAAAACCAATGATACCAGAAGCAGAAATGTTACATCATTTAGACATAATGGATGCAAGAATGTATGATATGAATAAAGCCTTGGGGGATACAAAAGAAGGTAAATTTTCAGAAAGAATAAGATCCTTAGATAATATAAGTATTTATAATAGTTTTCTTAAAAAATAGACAAAAATATATTAATAAACGTGATAAAAATAGCAAGTATAATGGAGAGGTTTGCAATTAAATAATGGAAAAATACACTTATTCAATATATATGAATAAGTGCATTTTTGTTTTAAATTTGTATATAGGGTACTTTAATAATAATATACACGAACTATTATTAAAAACAAATTACTAATATTCGTATTTTGTATTGACTCCTTAATATTGCTCTGCTAATATTAAGGAGTATGGTTACCATTGATAATTTTTATTCTATACGGAGTAATATAAGGAGGCATATGAAATGAAAAATTTTTACGATGTAATTGTTGTAGGAGCCGGTCCAGCGGGAATATTTACCGCACTGGAAATTGCTAATAAAAAACCTGAACTCAGTGTACTTATAGTTGATAAAGGAAGAAATATAGAGAAAAGAAAATGTCCAGCGAGGATCAATGGTAAATGTGTCAAATGTAATCCCTGTGGAATAACATATGGATGGGCTGGAGCTGGAGCTTTTTCAGATGGTAAGCTTTCGCTAAGCCCAGAAGTTGGTGGAAGACTTCTAGAATATTTGTCTGAAGATGAATCAAAAAAATTGATAAAATACTGTGATGATATATACATAGAGTTTGGAGCAAATGAAAAGGTCTATGGACTTAACAGTGATAAAGTAGAGGACGTTAAATATGAGGCAAGTAAACACAATATTCGTCTTGTTGAGTGCCCGGTAAGGCATTTAGGAACAGAACTTGCGTATGAAGTCTTAAAATCTATGTATCATCATTTAATAGACAATACAAATACAGACTTTGTTGAACTTAGTGAAGTGGAAGAGATAATAATTGAGGACAATAAAGCTACTGGAGTATTATTAAAGAATAAAGACGGTGTATTTAAGGTTAATGCGAAATACGTTGTAGCTGCTCCTGGTAGAGGTGGGGCTGAGTGGATTGCAAATGAGGCTAAAAAACATGGCATAAAGGTTACTAATAATGCGGTAGATATTGGGGTAAGAGTAGAGGTACCTAATTCTGTTATGGATCATCTAACAAAGGACTTATATGAGGCAAAATTAGTTTATTATTCTGATACCTTTGGTAACAAGGTTAGAACCTTTTGTATGAATCCAGGTGGAGTAGTGTCAGCAGAGTATTATGATGATAATACTATTGCAGTTGTAAATGGTCATAGTTACTCAGATCAAAAGCTTAGAACGAATAATACAAACTTTGCAATGCTTGTATCTACTAGTTTTACAGAGCCATTTAATCAGCCTATTGGTTATGGAAAATATATAGCTCAGTTAGGTAATATGTTAACTGGTGGCGGAATAATGGTTCAAAGACTCGGGGATTTACTAAAGGGAAGAAGAACAGATGTTAATAGATTAAGTAAGTCAACTACAGTGCCTACCCTAAAATCGGCAGTACCAGGTGATTTAAGTTTTGTATTACCACAAAGACATTTAACGTCTATTGTAGAAGCATTAAAGGCTTTTGACAAGATAGCTCCAGGGTTATATAGTAAAAATACATTATTATATGGCGTAGAAGTTAAGTTTTATTCTAGTAAATTTAGTACAAATGATAAGTTTGAAACAGCAATTAACAATTTGTATACTATAGGGGATGGTGCAGGAATAACTAGAGGGCTAATGCAAGCATCTGCAACTGGAGTCATAGTAGCAAGAGATATAACTACAAAGGAAGATTAAGATTACAGCACCTTCGATGATGATTAATTTAAATAATTGGTTATATGAATGTTTAAAGTGTATAATTTAGATATAAAGTAAACATAATAGGCAATAAAGTTTGAGCGCCAAGGGATCTAAGAAATTTATTGCGAATTGAAAGAAAGCGAGGAATTTATATGTCAGCATTTATTGTTTTAGGGGCCCAGTGGGGTGATGAAGGTAAAGGTAAGATGACAGATTATCTTGCTGAGGGAGCAGACGTTGTAGTCAGATTCCAAGGCGGAAACAATGCAGGTCATACTGTTGTTGTAGGAGATAAGGAATACAAACTTCACTTAATACCATCAGGAATACTATACAAGAATAAATTGAATGTAATAGGTAATGGTGTTGTTGTAGATCCGGAGGCTCTATTTAAAGAAATGGACTATCTACAAGATTTAGGTGAGAATATAACACCTGAAAGATTAATGATTAGTGATAGATCTCAGGTTATAATGCCTTACCATAAAGAGTTAGACAATTTATATGAGATAGCTAGAGGTAAAAATGATATTGGAACTACTAAAAAAGGTATAGGCCCTTGTTACACTGATAAATTTGAAAGAAGTGGAATTAGAGTTTGTGACTTAATGAAAAAAGATGTTCTAAAAGAAAAACTTAAAGCTAATTTAACAATTAAGAATGATATAATAACAAAAGTTTTGGGTGGAAAAGCTTTAGATTTTGATACAATATATACACAGTATTTAGAATATGCAGATAGGATGAGACCTTTTGTAAAAGATATATCAGTTAAAGTTTATGATTCAATAAAAGCTGAAAAAAATGTTTTATTTGAAGGAGCACAAGGCACTTTACTTGATATAGATTATGGTTCATATCCTTTTGTAACTTCATCAAACACTATTGCAGGTGGAGTTTGTGTTGGAGCAGGAATAGGACCTACTATGATTACAAGTGTCGTAGGAGTAGCTAAGGCTTACACTACAAGAGTAGGAAAAGGACCATTTCCAACAGAACTTGAGGATGAAACGGGAGAATGGATTCGCGAAAAAGGATTTGAATTTGGTGTAACAACAGGTAGAGCAAGAAGATGTGGATGGCTTGATCTTGTTATATTAAAATCTGCAGCAAGAGTTTCTGGAATCACTAGTTTTGCTGTAACAAAAATAGATACTTTAGCAGGACTTAAAAAAATCAAAATATGCGTAGGATATAAATTTGAGGGTAGTATTATAGATTATTTCCCAGCAAGTCTTGAAGATTTAGCTATGTGCGTGCCTATATATGAAGAATTTGATGGTTGGGACACAAGTATAGCAGATGCAAGAAGTTATGAAGAGCTTCCTGAAAATGCTAAAATATACTTAAAGAGAATTGAAGAGTTTACGAGTGTCAAAGTTTCAATAGTTTCAGTAGGTCCTAAAAGAGATCAAACAATGGTATTAACCGAAATATAGTATATAAATATTATATTAAATTGTTTTATACTCATGTATGTTTTTTATATTATAGGAAAATATAAATAATATAGAAAATATGCATAAGGTATACAAATTGGTACTAAAGATTAAAAAAGTGCGTACTAGTAAAGTTTAAGTATATAGAATACAATGAGAATGAGAATTAAAGTTAGTGAATATTTTTATTTATTAACTAGTCAAATTCTGATATAATTATTTCAAACTAAAATAAAGTGAGGTATATAATATGAAAATAACTAAGGATATGACAATAGGCGAAGTTGTAAGACAAAAACCAGAATCAGTTCAAGTATTAATGAATTTTGGAATGGGTTGTGTTGGATGCCCTTCAGCACAAGCTGAAACATTAGAAGAAGCATCAATGGTTCATGGTCTTAATTTAGAAGAATTAATGACTGCAATAAACGCATAAAAAAATTAAGACACTTAGCAAATGCTAAGTGTCTTGTTTTTTAAGTTTTTCTTATTTTTTTAATGGCCAATATAACAGGAATGGTAATTATAGTAGCTATGATGGCTTCTGGAACACCATTTATTATAGCAATGCCATAAATAGTTTTTGCAGCAATAGAAGGATCTATGCCCTTAGAAACGGCGAATTTAGCTGCGTATAAAATGTATACCATAGTTAAAACCCCAAATGTGTTAGTTAAAGAACCAATTACGGTAGCAAGTCCAATTCTTAGGTTTTCATTTTTACCAAAGCTTAGTTTATAAACATAGTACGAAGTAAGACCAATAAGAACCCTTGGTAATACAGATACTAAAGGATTTATAAAAGCAAAAGATAGTATATTGGGGGCGGTTATGTTTTGTATAATACTAAAAACACCAAATATTAAACCAATCGTCATTCCAACTATAGGGCCACCTATAATTGAACCTATAATAACCGGAATATGCATTATAGTAGCTTTGGCACCAGGAAGTGGAATAAAACCATATCCAGTTAATCCAAGTACTACACAAACAGCTGATAGCATACCAATGGTTGTAAGTTCACTTGTTTTTATTTTTCTAATTTTAATAGAGTTGTTATTAATCATGTGTTCCCTCCGCTCTTATTCCATAAGGATATAAGTCGACCTATTCATAATCCTTATTTATAGTTCAGTTTCGTAATGAATACTGACAACAATATTTTATCACTTATTTCATAACAATTACATAGATAAATAAAAATTTATCAAAGTTTATATTTATATTAACTTATTATCGAATATTTAAGCAGTTTATTTTGATATAATCTAAGTATAAAAAAATTATTAATAACAAAATTATTAGATATTATGTACTTATAAAAAATATAGGGGTGATATGATGAGTAAAAATCCAGTGGTTACAAGCAGAGAGTATAACATTCATTATTATGAAGTAGACATACAAAAAAGAGTTCTGATTACAAGTATAATGAATTATCTAGGAGATATGGCGATGTATCAAAGCGAAACTTTAGGAGTTGGAATAGACTACCTTAAAGAGAATAAAATGGCCTGGGTCTTATATAAATGGGATATAGAAATTAAGTCTTACCCGCTTCTTAACGAGACCATAAAGGTTGAGACATTTGCACATTCTTTTAAAAAGTTTTATGCAGATAGGAAATATGATATCTTTGATGGTAAAGGAAATAAAATAGGACATGCTGATTCAATTTGGATTTTAATAAACACAGATACAAGAAGACCAATAAGAGTTACAAAAGAATTATATGAAGTTTATGGCATAGAGGATAGTCCAAATACATTGAAAAATATTGATAATATATTATCAATAAATGAAGTAGATAATGAGAAGAGTTTCCAGGTGAGATACAGCGATATTGATACAAATATGCATGTAAACAATGTGAAATATGCAGCATGGGCAATAGAGACAATACCTGAGGACATAATATTAAATAAAGAACTTAAAAATATTAAGGTGACTTACATAAAGGAAACAAAATACGGTGAAATCATAAAAGTAAGCACACAGGTTATAAAAGAAGTTGATAAAACAATATGTAGACATAGAATCATAAATGAAGAGGGTGTTGAGATTACATTTTTGGAAAGTATCTGGATATAGTAGATTAGAATTACTTTTTTTAGAATATGCTATAACGAAAAGTATATATTGCTTGATATGGTTTTAACGAATAAATGAGTACAGTTGAAGTTGTGATTTTTGTGAATTTTATATTAATCGTCACAACCATAAAACCGAATAATTACTGAGTATATTAATTGTGATTTTAGATACTAATATCAATTATATTTTTGTTGTTTATATTAGATGAAACAGCCATACGGGTGTTGTTTGGGTTTGGTAATGTTGAGTGATTGTTTAAAATTGTATTCTCTTATATTATGCTAACAAAAGTAAATAGTGCATAGGATGCATTTGAGCGAACCATAGTAATTCTTAATTTATATTATTTGCAGATGCGTAAAGGAAATCACATGTTTGAGCGATAGCGAGTTTGTGATTTTTAGCAGATGAAAATAATATAAATTTTAGAATTACTTGGTGAAGTGAAAGCAATCCGAGCACTATTTACTTTTTGTTATAGCATAATATAAGAAAACACTAAGAAAATCTATTTGGAAGCATTTCTTCCTGCAACAGCACCAGAACTCCATGCCCATTGAAGGTTAAAACCACCACAATCTCCATCAACATCTAATATTTCACCTGCAAAAAACAGGCCCTTTATAATATTAGATTCTAGAGTTTGAGGGTTAATTTCTTTTGTATTAATCCCCCCCGCAGTAACTTGGGCATTTGAAAAAGAATTAGTGCCTGATACTTCAAATTGCCAATGTTTAAGCAAATCATAAATGGCTTCTTTTTCTATTAACGCTAAATCGCAGCAAGCTTTATGCATATCTTCTATTTTGGCTTCTTTTAAAATTATTGGAATAAGTTTTTTGTGAATTATGCCAATAAATGAATCACAAAGGTCGCGACTTTCAAATAATGACCAATGTTTGTTCAAAAACTTTGGTAGATCTTCACGGCTAATATTTGGTAACATATCAATTTTTAAAGAAACTTTATTACTTTTAGATAAGCCATAAGCTGCAGTCCTGCTAAGTTGAAGTATTGGAGGGCCAGAAATGCCGTAGTCCGTAAAGAGTATTTCTCCAAATTCCTTTTGAACACGTAAGCCATTTATAAATATTTCTCCATAGCCATCAAATTTTACTCCAGATAAAGCTTTTAATCTACTATAGTTTAATTTAAGCTGTACAAGGGCGGGTACTTGAGGAAGCACATCGTGACCTAATTGCCTTGCCAATGTATATCCAGAGCCGTCAGAACCTGTTTTAGGGGCACATTTGCCACCAGCAGCAAGAATCAACCTGTCACATTCATATATACTATTATCTGAGCTATAAATTTTAAAGCCCTTCTTAGTTTTAGTTATTTCCTTAGCTTTGCTATTTGTATAGACAGGAATGTTTTTTTCGTCTAGAGAAAATCTTAATATATCAAGAACTGAGGAGGCCTGCATAGACATAGGGAACATTTTACCTCCATCTACGGTTACCAAAGGTATGCCCAAAGAAGCGAAAAAATCTATAGTATCTGCTGCAGAAAAAGAATTTAGAGTATCTGCAAAGAAACCAGGATTATCACTGTGGTATCTATCGCTATTTATATTATCATTACTAATATTACATCTACCGTTACCAGTAGTTAATATTTTTTTGCCAATTCTATCGCTTCCTTCGATTATCGCTACATCTATACCAAAATCCTTAGCTATAAGAGCAGCTGTTAGACCGGAAGCGCCTCCGCCAACTATTATAAGAGTATGTTTCAAGAAAATCTCTCCCTTCGAGAAAAAATTATGTTTGTAATATAAATTGTTTGATTATAATTTTACCCTAAAATGAGTAGGATGAACATGGATTTTATATAATTTCATATAAAATCATAAAGTCTGTCTAAAATTTAGCAGCGAATAGTAATATATCAAAAAAAACATAAAATTTATTTAAAGCTTAAACCGTTGAATTTACTAGGGTTATATACTATATTAAAAAAAAAGAATGAAAAAAACAAGAAAATATGTTGACACATTAAGAAAAATTAGGTATTATAGTTTATGTCGGGTTGCGAGACCCAACTACATAATCAATAAAGTGACAACGACTATGGCTCCTTGGTCAAGCGGTTAAGACACCACCCTTTCACGGTGGTAACAGGGGTTCAATTCCCCTAGGAGTCACCACCAAAACATATATGGGAGCATAGCTCAGCTGGGAGAGCATCTGCCTTACAAGCAGAGGGTCACAGGTTCGAACCCTGTTGTTCCCACCATATATGGCTCAGTAGCTCAGTTGGTTAGAGTGCTGCCCTGTCACGGCAGAGGTCGAGGGTCCGAGTCCCTTCTGAGTCGCCATTTTTATTAGCTAGCATGGCTCAACGGTAGAGCAGCTGACTTGTAATCAGCAGGTTGTAGGTTCAATTCCTATTGCTAGCTCCATTTAAAATTTAATAAGGCTCCTTGGTCAAGCGGTTAAGACACCACCCTTTCACGGTGGTAACAGGGGTTCAATTCCCCTAGGAGTCACCACCAAAACATATATGGGAGCATAGCTCAGCTGGGAGAGCATCTGCCTTACAAGCAGAGGGTCACAGGTTCGAACCCTGTTGTTCCCACCATATATGGCTCAGTAGCTCAGTTGGTTAGAGTGCTGCCCTGTCACGGCAGAGGTCGAGGGTCCGAGTCCCTTCTGAGTCGCCATATTTTTGCTAGCATGGCTCAACGGTAGAGCAGCTGACTTGTAATCAGCAGGTTGTAGGTTCAATTCCTATTGCTAGCTCCAAAAAAGTTCTAAACATTAGTTTAGAACTTTTTTTAATTCACTGAAAAATTATTAGATTTTATTGTCATTTTAGAAAAGTGTATAATAATAGAAAGTACATATTATTACAAATGTATTTGCAGTAATATGTACTTTCTATTATTAATTATATTTTAATACTATTTTAATTTACTCAAGTTTTCCTTTATTCTTATATCATCTCCAAAGAACTTGCACGCAGTAAAATTGCCAAATAATCTAGAAGTTATTCTTTCTGCATAAGTTTTAAGTAAACTTTCAAGAGATAAATTGGTAGATACTACCATCTTCTTTTGTTTTAATAACTTAGTATTAAGCAAGTTAAACAGTTCAGCTTTATTAAAATCTGAAAGCTGCTCGGTACCTAAATCATCTATAATAAGTAAGTCACAATCTATTAGTAATTCTTCTAAAGCACTATTGTTATTAAATCTAATATCTTTTAAAGCCCTTATTAATTCCTCAGCCGTCCTATATACTACAAAGGAACCTTTATCAATTAATTCTTTTGTAATACAATGAGACAGAAATGTTTTCCCTGTTCCAGAACTCCCGTAAAACAATAAATTTTCATCAGTAGTGTCGAAGTTTTTCAAAAAGCTCATAGATATAGATAAAATCTTTTCCATGTTCTTTTTTGGAGATATTGATTCAAGTTCACTTTTCCTAGAAGGATAATAATCCAATTTAAAATTATCAAAATTATGAGTTTTGAGCATGCTTTTTAATTCAGATCCAGTATAATAAACATCTACTACTTTTTGTTTAAAGCAAGAGCATTTAGTGTTCCCAATAAATCCGGTATCGCGGCATTTATTACATCTATAATGTAAATTAAGGTACTCCATGTCAAAGCCATTAGATACTAATAGCTCAGATTTTTTTACCCTTAGATCCATTATTTTTTCTTTTAAGTCATGTAAATGGCTTTCTCTATTATCAGTATTCTTCAAGGCACTAATAGATAATTCAATACACAATTTACCTATTTTTTTATCTAATCCAATAATTTCAGGATGAGTTTCTTCTATATGAATTTTCCTTTTCCTAAAGTCAGATTCTTCTTCTTGTCTTATTTGATCATATATACTTAATATCTTGGTTTGATAACCTTTAATCATTTTTATCCCATCCTAGTAATTTTTTTTCTAGTTCATCAAAGTCGTAGGCTCTTTGTTCATAATCATTAAAGCTGCCTTTAGTAGGTTTACCACCCGCAGTATTGCGTTTGGTAGTAAGTGCATGTTTTTTATCTTTCTTTTCTATGTCCTGAAGCGAGTTTATGCCGTCTTTAAACCAACTATTTAGAATCCCATCAATATATTTAAAATCAGCTCTGTTAAGTCTATCAAAACAAATATCGCAAGCTTTAAATATAATTTCGAGAGAAAATTTATAAACATTTATCCATTTATCCAGTATTTGTTCCTGAGGTTTCATTATTTCGGGAGCTTTAATCCCTAGATAATTTAATATTTTTCTAATGTTTATCCATTTATCCTCATGTTTCTTTATATAAGATTGCGCATCTTCAATATTTTTAATATCTGCATCATGCCATGCAATGGCAATGGTTTCAATGTACCTATAATCAACCTTACCTTTTGATACGCAGTATTGAATTAATAGAAGTATTAATTCTGGGGGAAAATTATAATCTTTTTGCCAGCTTAGGTACATTGTCATTTCTTTTGGTGATAATGGTTTGGCTAATAGTTTTTCAATATCCTGTAGCATGCCCTTTATTGAAGAGTTGGTTAATTCCTCGAGTAAATTTATATTTTGTATATTCTCATTTGGGACATCTAAAAGGTCTAAAAATTCAATGTTAAAATTACCCATATTATCAATTGGAGTCATTTTAATTATGGTTTCATCATTCCAGTAGTTCCAAGCATTAACGACATCCGTTTCTAAAAGTCCAAGAGTATTTGCTATTACCGAAGATGTAGCACCTATTTCTCCAGATGCACAATACTTTAGTCCGAGAAGATAAACTTTAACAAATTCCCCTCTAGCTCTAGGCATAAACTTATCTATAAAAATATTACTCACAGGAGTATATTTATAATTTTCATTTTTAAACATGAAAGTGCTCATAAAGTCACTACCTTCCTTTTTATATTTTAGAATTAGTATTTTAACATCTAAAATTAAGTTTATCTATATAATGTAGATAATAATTATATAGTATATTTTGATCTATAAAAATTTTATTATTGAACCTATAGTATACCATATACTTAAAAATATAAATAAAAGAATATTTGAATAATGTTTAAGTTATGGTACAAAAGGGCATATTAAGCAAGTGTCATAGGAGGTATAATATCGAATATTTTAAGACAAAAAATCGTTATATATGTGCTACTTATAACATGGTAACACCATAGAAAGTACATATGCACACTGTGGTGACATTCTCGTGAAAAAGGGTGATATATAAAGAAAGGCGTGAAAATAGGATAGCTAGGAAGTGTTGAAGACAGTATAGGACCACATTTGTGTTTTGAGGTAATAGTAAATGGAGGACTCAAAAATATATAAGGTGAAAAAATATATATGAATAAAATTTCATTAAAAGTAAAAAATACTTTATAAAGGAGTGATTTTATGCCATATAAAGAAATGAGTACACCGGCTAAAGAAAAGGATAATAAACCCCAAAAGCCAGAAACTATTGAGGCGTCTGATATGAAGAAGGCGAAACGTAAATCAGCAATAAGAGTCGATAAATAATTAAATTTCTTCCAGAATTCTAAAGGGTATTAAAGCGTAATAAATGATAATTAACAGCTTTTTAAAAAATGAGTGGTAGGAGAGCATTAAATGCTCTCTTTATTTTTTTTAGATTTAAGCATCTCCTAGGTCTCTGCAACAGATAACAATTAAATTAAGTATTATCTAAAATGGTAACGTAGGTTACAGTAAGTTTAGCTTATATACAGTATTATTGAGCTATAGATTTGTAGATTAAAAAAATTAGCATTGGAGGAATAATAATGAGCGCTTTTTTAGCACCTATTCACACATGGGTATTTAGTAAAATTTTATTAGCAGAGGACTTAGAGTTAAAATTAAAAAAAGTATATATAGATAAATATGGTGATAATGCAAAGGATGTTATTGAAAGGTCACTAGCTTACGGTAGTCCAATAGACACAAGTAAAAGTATAGAGGATATAATTGATGTATCTAATATACATGGGTGGCTTTCAGATAAAATTGAAAAGGTTGAAACGAGAATAGCATTTATAGTAACAGAAATGATTAAGGGGAATGAAAAAGAAGCAGAAGTTATTGCACATGAATGTTTTATAAAGCAAGGTAAAACAGTCGGTGAGATGTCAAGAGCAAAAGAAATGCCGGGAAGCCCAGAAGAAGTATTTAATGCACTTAATAATTATCTATTAGAAGGCATGCCTTGTGATAGAGTAACAAGGCCTATAAAATCGGAAGAGAATATATTTGAATGGGAAACTACAAGTTGTATTCATAAAATTTATTGGGAAACGGTAAATGGAGACGTAAATATATTTTATAACCTTAGACATGAATGGACTAAAGCGTTTGTTGAAAATTCAAATGATGAATATACTTATAATTTCATTAAAGCGATAGAGCATAATGGTATAATTGGAGTAAATAAAATTACAAGAAAGTAAATGTGGAGAGGGATATAATAATTGTTAAGCTCTCCATGGAATAGGAGGCAATTTAATGGAACCTAAACATGCTGTACTTCAAAAGGTAAGAGATGGGAAAAGAACTTATGGTGTAACACCTCATATTCCAGGAGGGTTTATAACCCCAAAGCAGCTTTCGAAGATAGCTAGTGTTGCGCAAAAATACAAAGGTGTATTAAAGATGACCTCGGGTCAGAGAATTGCAATACTAGGGCTTGATTGCGAAGATGTTTCGAAGGTATGGGAAGAACTAGGTATGAGTCCAGCTGTTAAATCTCTAAACTCTGTAAAAAATGTTCATATGTGTCCAGCGGCTTTTTGTAAAAGAGCAAAACAGAATTCCCTTAAAATTGGAATGCTTTTAGATAAGCGGTACCATGGTATGGAGATGCCTTGTAGAACAAAAATTGGAGTAGCTGGTTGCAAAAATGCTTGCACTAGTGTTTATTCTAGGGATTTAGGTGTAATTGGTGATAAAGAGGGATATATAATAGTAGCCGGTGGTAGCGGGGGATTTACGCCTAGAATTGCGGATATCATTGCAGAAAAATTAACTGAGGAACAAGTGTTAATTTTGGTTGATACTTTGATAACGTATTATAAGGATAAAGGAAACATGGGAGAAAAATTAGGCGATTTCATAACAAGAATAGGACTAGAAAAATTTAAAGAGGATACACTAGCTGTTCTGTAATAATCGACTTGAGTAATCATAGCTTTAAAAATCATATTAAAAACGCTTAATAGGCGTTTTTGTTTTTTTTGAGAATAAATATTATATTTTTTATAAATACTATACTATCATCTCATCTAAAAATTGTTTTTAAAAATTACAAAGTATATGTGAACCATAAGTGGAGGGTCTAATATTCGAGAGGAGTGATGAATTTTGAGAGGCATGAAGGGACGGGAATTAGGCGAGGAAAAATGCGAAAAACTTAAAGCTGGGTTAGATAGATATGTAAGAATCGAAGGCATAGAAAGTAAGTTAGTAAACATTCCAACAATAGTTACGGGAATTAATGATGATGGAACAATAAGGGAAGAAGAAATTCAGTCCTACGCATATGAGGTAGTTGATAAAAATAATAAGGTTATAGATTAATATTTAATTAGGGCACAGAGAATATAACTAAAAATATGATTTATATATATTTAGTTATGTGCCTTAGTTTATAATTTAAATTTATTAGAGGTTACCATAAACAATTACTTTCTTTCTTTTGGTGTAAATTTACCACAAGCTATTCCAGATGATTGTTTTACTAGTATGGAAGGCAAATTTGGAGATTTGAAACCATAAAGTTTACAGCCTTTTGGGAAAGCTGGATCCCAAGTAATATAGTAATATATGCATTTACAACAATTTGTTTTTTCGATAACCATAAGAGCTCCTTTGAGGAAATAAAATTAATTAATATTATGTAAATATAATTTCATTAATAATAGCATATTTTGGTGCATAAAAAAATAGATACAGTTTGTTTTAAACTTATATCTATATCTATATCTATATATAAAATAAAATTAACCACCAAGGGTTACATCTTGCTGATCATACCAATTTAAGGCATTAGTTAAATGTTCAGGTTTAAAATCAGGCCAAAAGTCATCTATAGCATAAAAGTCAGAATATATGGACTGTATTGGTAAGAAACCGCTAAGACGCATTCTACCACCCCAACGAATGATTAAATCTACTCTAGAAATATCTTTGGTTTTGATACAATTCAATATATTGCTTCTTTTACTACTTTTGTTTTGATCAAGATTACTCAGATCCCATTCCCAGCCATAGTTTACTAGAAAATTTATCCTTATACCACCCTTGCCAAAGGTTTTACGTGAGGTGAAAGGAAGTAGTTCTTTTGGGAACATAGGAGAGTCGCTATTTCCTACTACTAATAAATCGGCATCTTGTGTACTTAAAAGCTTTACAGCATCGACACAAGCTTTAGCAAAGGCCTCTCTTTGTATTGCTGGCCTTTTTGTATTATCGGTAGTAAAACCGAAATAAGTTATTTCTTTTACACCAGCATTTTTGCAAAGTTTATACAAAGATAGACCAGGATCTAATCCATAAGTATATCCTTTGTCCTTAGCTAAACCATTATCTACGGACCATCTTCTATTTCCATCGGGAATTATTCCGATATGATTCGGTATTCTCATATTACCACCCTTTAATTACGAATTTTTATAACCTATGAATCATATTATATCCAACATTGCTACATTAATCCATAATATTTATAGAACAACTAATAATTTGAGATCATAAAGTTTGGAGGATAACATGATTTTGCACTACAAAAGATACAAGAATATGCATTTTCATATTAAATAGGACCAAACTTATAAATGAATAAAATATCACCATGATGCTAAAAATATATTTAGATTAAAAAGGAGGAATAAACTATGGCTTTACTAGGAGATCCATTCATTGCAAATGTACCAAGACAAATGTCAAATGATGAGCTTGCGCAAGCAATTCGTGTTGATATTTCAGGTGAACTTGAGGCTATTATAGGTTATGAAGCTCATTCTATGTCTACAGCTGATGAAAGAGTTAAAAAAATTTTGAATCACATTGCAGATGAAGAAAGAAGGCACGTTGGTGAGCTTCAAGAAATTCTGTATATGTTATCTCCAAAGGATGCACAATTCATGGAGGAAGGTAAACAGAAAATTAAAGACCAGCAATCTCAAAATTTTCAGCAACCGATTCAGTAATTCTGATTGTTAGATTATTCGTTTTTAATATGGTTATTTTAGATATTAAGAAAAATTGAAAATGTCATCCTTTTGGATGGCATCTTCAATTTTTCTTAGAAGTTATAAGTTTGTGACCACTTAAGCCTGCCTTATAGCTTTTTAAAAATAAATTATAAAAATCACTTATTACCTGTGAATACTTATCGTCACAACTTATAGCTAGTACCTCTATTGCGGTTTCTATTGTACATAAATTGCCATCCTTTGCACCTCTTCTTAAATCATATATAGACTTAAAGTTTGGTTCTAATGAAATAATTGGCAGATTTTCTAAATAGAAACTTTTCCTAAGTATTTTTCGTGCTTCCTTCCATGTACCGTCTATGATAATAAAGGCAGGAATTTTACCTGCCTTTTTGTGTTCAAGTTTCGGGCACTTGGTTTGATTATTTTCTATGGGAAAAAGTAAAAATGGCTCATATATATCATTATTTAAGTTTGTTATTAATTTCTCTGGAATTTTCGTTCTTTCCCAAAGAAAAAGCTCTGTCGAATGTGGATTTATGAGTTTCAATAGTCTCGCAGTATTAGAAGGTCTATAAAATTCTTTTTCCGTAGATAAAATCCAAAATTTTGAGGACGTTTTTATCTTAGGTGCTGTAGGACAGAGGCAATTTATAATAGGCAACCCACATTGATTACAACTGTCATACAAACTGGTTATTTGTTTTATTTTATAATCTGAGTTCATATTTCCTCCTAAGTATTTAATTAAGCATCCATATAGTATAATTTAAAACTCCAGCAAATGATACCCAAGCAATATATGGAATCATAAGATAAGCTGCGGTTTTATCAATCTTATAAAATTCAAAAGTAGTTAAAAGAATAAATACTAATAATAGAAGTAATTCTAAAAAAGCAATAGCATATAGTCTAAATCTGAAAAATATAATGGACCAAAAAAAATTTAAAAATAATTGAAAACTATATAAAATCAATGCTTTTTTTACATCAACCCCGGATTTACTGGTCATCCAAATTCTATAAGCAGCTACAGCCATTAAAAAGAATAATATTGTCCATACAATAGGGAAAATCCATCCGGGAGGCGAAAAAAAAGGTTTATTAAAATTTTCATAAGCGCTTGGCCCGCTCATACTTAAAAAACCACTTAACAAACCTACCCCTTCTGCAATCAAAATGCTTATCATAAGAGCAATAATATTTTTTTCACCATTTACCTTAAAGATATTAAACATATTTTATCTTCCTTTCTATAATTATTGTTGACAGAGGTTTGGGCAAATAGATAATCATATATTTTATAATATACTTGTTTAAGAGTTATTTTATACCTATAAGAGTTTTGTATAATTGCTGGTGATATTAGGCAAAGTAAATTCATATCAAGAACTACTATAAAAACTGAAAAGAATGGAAATGAAAAACTTTGTTATTAAAAAACATTTGAATTAGTTGTAAGATACTTTTATCTTGACATGGAATATAAAAATATATATACTTTGACTATCAAACTAGTTGAAAATCTAAGCAAAGGGAGAGGATAATTATGAAGTTACCTCCTTTAAAAATTGGAGAATTAATAGCACGTATTCCTATAATTCAAGGTGGTATGGGAGTGGGAGTATCTTTATCAAAGCTCGCATCAGCTGTCGCAAATGAGGGTGGAATTGGGATAATATCTACTGCCCAAATTGGATTTAATGAAGAAGACTTTGCAACTAATGCAAAGGAAGCAAACAAAAGAGCATTAAGAAGTGAAATTAGGAGAGCTAGAGAATTAAGTCCTAAGGGTATAATTGGGATAAACATTATGGTAGCTATGAATAATTATGAAGAACTAACAACGGTAGCTTTAGAAGAAGGTATAGATTTGATAATATCTGGTGCAGGACTTGCACTTGATTTACCAAAAATAGCCAAAGGATTTAAAACAAAACTTGCACCTATAGTATCATCAGCAAAGGCAGCTATAGTTATATCAAAAATGTGGGATAGAAAAAATAAGTGTGCCGCAGATTTAATTGTTGTTGAAGGCCCAGAGGCTGGTGGTCATCTTGGTTTCTCTTTGGAATCGCTACTTGAGAAGAAAGCCCAAGATTTAAAGCAAATAGTTAAAGAAGTTATAGAGGCAATTAAACCCTTCGAAGAGAAATATAATAAAAAAATTCCTGTAGTAGCTGCTGGTGGAGTCTATACTGGTACCGATATTTCAGAATTAATGAAAATAGGTGCAGCTGGAGTACAAATGGCTACTAGATTTGTGGCGACGAATGAATGTGATGCTAGTTTAGCTTTTAAAATGGCATATATTAATTCAAAAGAAGAAGACATAAAGATAGTAAAAAGTCCGGTAGGTATGCCTGGACGTGCCATTAACAATAATTTCATGAAAGTTGTAGAGGAAAAGGGTTGCAAAGTAAGTAAATGTTATTTGTGTATTAAGAAATGTGATCCTAAAACTACACCTTATTGTATTACAGAAGCGCTTATACAAGCAGTAAGAGGAAATTTAGATAACGGACTTATTTTTGTTGGAAGTAATGCTTATAAAGTAAATAAAATTGTGACCGTTAAGGAACTTATGACTGAACTTGTGGAAGAAGCAGAACTTAATTTTTAGTTTCTTATAGAAAAAATAGAATGTAAAAATTTTCATATTAATGGTAAAAATATTGACAAATTACAACTCCATAGATATACTTTGAGTATCAAAGTACATGAAAATATAAGTATAGGGAAATCAACGTATGGGAAATGGTGATAAATATGAGCAGATCTGTTGGAGTTGTAAATGAACTTTTAGTAGAGACTTTTAGTGACATATCTCAGATAGAACAGAAGGCACTTAAAGAAGGGGTTCTTAAGGACATATCTGTAACAGAAGTACATACTATTGATGCAATTGGAATGTATGAACACAGAACCATGTCCGAGGTCGCTCAGGATCTTAGAATAACAGTAGGGACACTTACAACCGCTATTAACAAACTTCTCAAAAAAGGGTATGTTGATAGAAAAAGGGGAGAAGAAGATAGAAGATCAGTAATGATCACACTTACCAGAAAAGGAAAACTTGCCTACAGAATACATGACAGGTTTCATTCTAATATGGTACATGCAACTATCGATGGTCTAAACGAAGAAGAGGAAGAGGTATTAATAAAATCTCTTGAAAAACTAAATAATTTCTTCAAAAATAAATATAGATTAAAATATTAAGGAAGTGGGAGTTAAGCAATGAATGAAGTACAAATAATTGGTACGGGAAGTTATGCGCCTCTAAACATAATGACTAATCATGAGTTATCAAAAATTGTAGATACTTCTGATGAATGGATAGTTTCTATGACAGGTATTAAGCAGAGGCATATATCTACAGGAGAAAACACTTCGGATTTAGCTACAAAAGCAGCCACTGAAGCATTAGTGGATGCAAATATTAAAGCTGAAGATATAGATTTGATTATTGTTGCAAGTACTTCTCCAGATCAATTTGTACCAGCAACTGCATGTATAGTTCAAGGAAATATTGGAGCAGTTAATGCTATGGCTTTTGATATATCAGCAGCGTGTACAGGGTTTATATTTGCCCTTAATATAGCAATGCAATTTCTTAAAACGGGTCAGCGAAAAAGAGCACTAATAATAGGGGCTGATGTATTATCAAAAATAGTTGATTGGACAGACAGAAACACTTGTATTTTATTTGGAGATGGAGCAGGGGCAGCAGTGCTTGAAGCAGGAAGCGTTAGAGGAATAATTTCTGTAAATTCAGCTTCAGAAGGTCAAAAGGGAAAATTTTTGACATGTCCAACTGTAGATGTGAAAAATACATATACAAAAGGAAATGAAAATTTTAAAGCAACAATAAGTATGGATGGCAAAGAAATTTTTAAATTTGCAGTAAAAACTATTGCAAGTAGCATAAGTAGAATCTTAAATGAAAATAATTACACACTTGATGATATTAAGTATGTAGTTTGTCATCAAGCAAATTTTAGAATAATAGAATTTGTTGTTAGAAAATTGAAGGCTGATAAAGATAAATTTTTCGTCAATTTAGATAAGTACGGAAATACTTCAGCAGCAAGTATAGCCATAGCAATGGACGAAATGAATAAGGAAAATTTACTTACAGCTGGAGATAAAATTATACTTGTAGGCTTTGGTGGTGGATTAACCTACGGAGCTTCATTAATAGAATGGACAATGAACAAATAAAATCTTAGGAGGAATTAATAATGGTATTTGAAAAAGTTAAAAGTGTAATAGTTGAACAATTAGGAATAGACGAAGCAGAGGTTAAAATGGAGGCCAAATTTGCAGATGATTTAGGTGTAGATTCTCTTGAAATTTTTGAAATTGTTATGTCGCTCGAAGAAGCATTTGAAATCGAAATACCAAACGAGGATATAGAAAATATTAAAGATGTACAGGGAATTGTTAAATATATAGAAGAAAAACTTAAATAATATAAATTAAGAGTTAGATGATTGGAGAGCTGAACTACTAAGTATAAAAATTTAGTTTTATTCAGTATATTAAAAAGTATATATTACGTGAAATGTAGTTGTAGTAATATATACTTTTTTTCTATAATTATCTGACTTTAACTATATGGTTTAAGGAATCAAGGAGGGGTAAAATGTTTAATTCCGTATTTTTTAAAGAGTTAGGTGTAGAGTATCCAATAATACAAGGTGGTATGGCTTGGGTTGCGGATAGTAGTTTAGCATCTGCAGTTTCTAACGCAGGAGGTCTCGGTATTATAGCGGCAGCCAATGCACCAACCGATTATGTAAGAAATGAAATTAGAAAAGCAAAGGAATTAACAGATAAGCCTTTTGGCGTTAACGTAATGCTTTTAAGTGATAATGCAGAAGACATTGCACATCTTGTATGTGAAGAAGGTGTTAAAGTAGTTACTACAGGGGCAGGAAACCCAGGCAAATATATGGAACTTTGGAAGTCACATGGGATTAAAGTAATACCAGTAGTGGCTTCTGTTGCATTAGCGAAGCGTATGGAGAGAGCGGGAGCAGATGCTGTTATTGCAGAAGGGTGTGAATCTGGAGGACATATTGGTGAACTTACAACCATGTCGCTCGTTCCTCAAGTTGTTGATGCTGTTAGTATTCCTGTAATTGCAGCAGGTGGAGTAGGTGATGGACGAGGAGTTGCAGCAGCATTTATGCTCGGTGTACAAGGAGTTCAAGTAGGAACAAGGTTCCTAGTGGCAAATGAATGTACAATACATGAAAATTATAAAAAGAAGATACTAGGCGCGAAGGATATAGATTCAGTGGTTACAGGAAGACCTACAGGACACCCTGTTAGGGTTTTAAAAAACAAATTATCGAGAAAATTCCAGAAACTTGAGAAAGAAAATGCTTCAATAGAGGATTTAGAGGAACTTGGAAGAGGCTGTTTACAAAGGGCAGTACAAGAAGGCGACATAGAGATGGGATCTATTCTTGCGGGACAAATTGCGGGTCTTGTAAAAAAAGAACAAAGTTGCAAGGAAATTATCGAAGAAATGTTTACACAAGCAGAAGAAGCTATTATAAAATTTAGATAAAATATTATTATTTCATATAGATTAAAGCCATAATATTCGGAGACGTAGCAATGACTAACTCTGAAAGTGATGATTAAGGAGATAAATTATGAGCAAAATTGCTTTTATTTTTCCGGGACAGGGAGCCCAATATATTGGTATGGGCAAGGAATTATTTGAAAATATAGAGGAATGCAAAAATATATTTAATATAGCGGATAAAGAACTTAATTTTGAATTAAGTAAACTTTGTTTTGAAGGTGAAATTGAGGAGTTAAATATTACAGAAAATACTCAGCCCGCTATTTTAACTGTTAGCATAGCGGCACTTATGGCATTACAAAAACATGGTATAAAGTGCGATGTGACTGCAGGACTTAGTCTTGGAGAGTACTCAGCACTTGTTTGCAGTGGAGCTATGGATTTTAAAGATGCTGTAAAGCTTGTTAAAAAGCGAGGTAGATTTATGCAAGAGGCGGTACCTGTAGGAATAGGTACTATGGCTGCTATTATTGGACTTGAGGCTTCTTTAGTTGAAGAAGCATGTAACGAGTCAAAAGCTTCTGGAATAGTTGAAATTGCAAATTTGAATTGCCCGGGACAAATAGTAATTGCCGGGGAAATAGCGGCGGTAGAACTTGCATGTGAAAAAGCTAAGGAAAAAGGTGCTAAACGAGCTATAGTTTTATCTTTAAGTGCACCATTCCACTCGTCTATGCTAAAGCCGGCAGCGGAGAAGTTAGAAATTGAACTTAAAAATATAAGTTTTGATGATATGACTATTCCATTAATGACGAACGTAAATGGTGATTATGTAAAAAATAAAGATGATATCAAAGATAATTTAAAACTTCAGGTTATGAGTTCTGTTTTATGGGAGACAATTATAAAAAGAATGATAAAAGATGGTGTTGATACTTTCGTAGAGATAGGACCTGGCAAAGTGTTAAGTGGTTTTGTTAAGAAAATAGATAGAAAACTTACAATTGTTAATATTGAAGATATGGATTCATTAAATAAAGCAGTAGAATTGCTTAAAAGATAAGATAAATTAAAATCTAGGGTCATTATGAAAGATGTAAAGGAGCACGAATTGATGTTAAAAGGGAAAACAGCAGTGGTTACTGGAGCTAGTCGTGGTATTGGAAGAGCTATAGCATTAAAGCTTGCAAAACATGGAGCAAATGTAGTTGTTAATTATAGAAATAGCGTTGACGCAGTGCAAGAAGTAGTTAAAGAAATAGAAGCTTTAGGAGTCAAGGTGCTCGCAATCCAAGCTGATATAAGTAGTTATACTGATGTAGAAAACATGATAAAAAAATCTGTTGAAGAGTTTGGAAGCATAGATGTTCTGGTTAATAATGCGGGCATAACAAAAGATGGTCTTTTAATGAGAATGAAAGAAGCGGATTTTGATAGCGTTATAGATATTAATCTAAAAGGTGCTTTTAATTGCACAAGGCATGTAGCGGCTATAATGCTTAAGCAAAGAAGTGGAAGAATAATAAATATATCTTCAGTTTCTGGGCTTACAGGAAATGCAGGACAGGTAAATTATTCAGCTGCAAAGGCAGGCATAATAGGAATGACAAAGTCTGTAGCTAAAGAATTTGGAAGCAGGGGGGTTACTTGCAATGCAGTAGCGCCAGGATATATTCAAACTGACATGACTGAAGATTTGCCAGCTAAAGTAAAAGATACCATAATGGGCACTATTCCATTAAAGAGACTTGGAAGACCAGAAGATGTTGCAAATGTAGTAGCATTTTTAGCAACAGACGAAGCGGCGTATATAACAGGTCAAGTTATAAATGTAGATGGCGGAATGGTAATGTAGCGTCTAAAGATGATTCATCACCTTAAGGTGATGATAAAGGAGGATTTACTTTATGAAAAATAGAGTCGTTATAACAGGTATGGGAGCAGTTACTCCTATAGGAAATGATGTAAATAGTTTTTGGGATAATATAAAAAAAGGAACTTGCGGCATAGATGTAATTAAAGCTTTTGATGTTACGGATTTTAAATGCAAACTGGCTGCAGAGGTTAAAGATTTTGATGTAACGGTAGCGCTTGGCATTAGAGAAGCTAGAAAAATGGATATGTATTGTCAGTATGCAATGGTTGCAGCGAAAGAAGCGGTTGAAAACTCTGGACTAGTTTTAGAAGTTGAAGATAGCGAAAGAATAGGAGTAATAGTTGGTTCAGGTATTGGTGGAATAGGTACTATTGAGAGAGAGCATGCAAAGCTTTTAGAAAAAGGACCAGGTAGAGTGACACCTTACTTAATACCTATGATCATAGGTAATATGGCAGCTGGCAACATTGCAATAAAATATGGTGCTAAAGGTATGTGTTATAGTGTAGTTACTGCTTGTGCTACGGGAACAAATGCAATCGGAGATGCTTTTCATTTAATTCAAGATGGTAGAGCGGATATAATAATAGCTGGAGGTTCAGAAGCATCTATAAGTCCACTTGCTTTAGCGGGTTTTACATCATTAACAGCCTTAAGCAAAAGCGAAGATCCTTTAAGAGCATCGATTCCTTTTGATAAAGAGAGAAATGGTTTTATTATGGGAGATGGTGCAGGTATAGTTATACTTGAATCTTTAGAGCATGCTACGATGAGAAACGCTAAAATATACGCAGAGGTTAGTGGTTATGGATCGACTTGTGATGCATATCACATAACTTCACCAGCACCAGATGGAGAAGGGGCTGCAAGATCAATGGTAATGGCGCTTAAAGATGGTAACATTAAGCCAGAAGAAGTGTCTTACATTAATGCGCATGGAACAAGCACTCCATATAATGACAAATTTGAAACAACAGCTGTAAAATCTGCTTTTGGAGAATATGCTTATAAAATACCTATGAGTTCAACAAAGTCTATGACAGGACACCTTCTTGGAGCATCAGGAGCAATAGAGGCTATAGTATGTGTAAAAGCTTTAGAAGAAGGTTTTGTGCCAGCAACTATAGGGTATAAAGTACCGGATGAAGATTGTGATTTGGATATTGTTCCAAATGTAGGCCGAAAACAGCAGCTTAAATATGCAATGTCTAATTCTTTTGGATTTGGTGGTCATGATGCTACTATATTATTAAAAAGATGGGATGGTAGATAACTATGGATTATAAAAATATTCAAGATTTAATAAAAACTGTTAGTGATTCACAAATTACTTGTTTTGAAATTGAGACGGAGGGTATTAGGATAAAGATGGAGAAAAAAGAAGCGCAGGTGGTAGTAGAAGGAATTCCTGCAAATGTTACACATATAGATGCAGCTACTCATGAACCATTGACTGGGAAAAATATAAAAATGCAGGAAGTGCATGCAGAAAAAACAGAAGAGGATATTTCTAAAAATACAGTGAATACAATACCCGATGAAAACATATTTATAGTTAAATCACCTATTGTTGGAACTATGTATACTTCTCCAAGCGCTGAATCAAAGAACTTTGTGAAAGTTGGATCTAGTGTTAAAGTGGGAGATACGCTTTGTATATTAGAAGCTATGAAGCTTATGAATGAAATTGAAAGCGAAGTAGACGGAGAAGTTTTAGAAGTATTAGTTTCTAATGAAGATATGGTAGAGTACGGTCAACCATTATTTAAAATAATAAAGAAATAGTGTATAAAAGGTAACTTAAAATCGACATTGATTTATTGACTTAATAATGCAGGATGTGGAGGATTAACATGGAAAATATAGAACCTATAAAAGGTATTACTTTAGATGTAAAACAAATTCAAAAAATTATTCCTCATAGATACCCATTTTTATTTGTGGATAAAGTAGAGGAATTAGAACCAGGGAAAAGAGCAGTTGGGTATAAGAATATTACTATGAATGAGTACTTTTTTCAAGGCCATTTCCCGGAGGAGCCTATACTTCCCGGAGTAATTATTATTGAGGCTCTTGCACAAGTTGGTGCGGTTGCTCTTTTAAGTATGGAAGAGTATAAAGGTAAAATCGCTTATTTTGGTGGTATTAACAAAGCAAAATTCAAGAGAAAAGTTGTTCCAGGAGATGTACTTAAGCTTGAGGTAGAGATAATTAAGATGAAGGGACCTGTTGGAATAGGTCTTGGAATAGCGACAGTAAATGGAGTAAAGGCAGCACAAGCTGAAATTACATTTGCAGTAGGCATTTAAAAAATTTAAACACTTTAGTAAATAAATTTAAGTATGGGGAAGGTAAACAATATGTTTAAGAAGATATTAATTGCTAATAGAGGCGAGATAGCGGTAAGAATAATTCGGGCATGTAATGAAATGGGTATCCAAACTGTGGCAGTATATTCCGAGGTTGATAAGGAAGCTCTTCATACCCAAATGGCAGATGAGGCTATATGTATTGGACCTGCTAAATCTAAGGATAGTTATCTAAATATGCAAAATATACTAAGTGCTACAGTTCTTACAGGTGCAGAGGCGATCCATCCCGGTTATGGATTTTTATCTGAAAATAGTAAGTTTGCACAAATGTGTGAGGAATGCAATATAAAATATATAGGCCCTAATTCACAAAATATTGATAACATGGGCAACAAATTAAAGGCAAGGGAAATTATGATAAAAGCCGGAGTACCTGTTGTTCCTGGATCAGATGGGGAAATTGTCTCTGAAATAGATGCTTTAGAATCAGCTGAGAAAATAGGATACCCTGTAATGATAAAGGCTTCAGCAGGAGGCGGGGGAAGAGGTATAAGAGTTGTTAGCAAAGTAGAAGATCTCGCATCCGCATTTAATACTGCGAAAACCGAGGCGGAAACTAATTTTGGCGATGGAACAATGTATATGGAAAAATTTATAGAAGAACCAAGGCATATAGAGTTTCAAATACTCGCAGATGAGCATGGAAATGTGGTTCATCTTAATGAGAGAGATTGTTCTATTCAAAGACGTAATCAAAAAGTAATAGAAGAGGCCCCCGGAGTCGGAATGACGCAGGAACTTAGGAAACAGATGGGTGAGGTTGCAATTAAAGCAGCTAAATCTATTAATTATAAAAATGCGGGAACTATAGAATTCTTGCTTGATAAATATGGTAAATACTATTTCATGGAGATGAATACGCGTATACAAGTGGAGCACCCAATAACAGAAATGATTACTGGGATAGATTTGGTTAAAGCACAAATAAGAATTGCAGCAGGTCAAGTGCTTCCATACAAACAAGATGATATAAAAATCATTGGTCATGCTATTGAATGTAGAATAAATGCAGAAAATCCTAATAAAAACTTTATGCCTTGTCCAGGGGTCATTAAATCACTTCATATTCCTGGTGGAAATGGAATAAGGGTCGATAGCGCAGCGTACCAGGGATATAAAATTCCACCTACTTATGACTCTATGATAGGAAAGCTCATTGTTCATGGAAAAGATAGAGATGAAGCAATCTGTAAAATGAGAAGAGCACTTGGTGAATTTATAATAGAAGGAGTCGATACTAATATAGACTTCCAATTTAAGATAGTAAATAATAAAGATTTTATAAAAGGTAAATTTGATACTGGTTTTATTGGTAAAGAATTTAAAAATATTTAAAGTAGCTGAATGTATACTGGAATTTATTACTTAAAAGTTTTATACTATGAGAGTAGTATTTATTATATATGCTATAAATTGAAGTGGGTATATTTTTAGAAAGGGGTAGTTATATGTTTGAGTTTAAACGTATATTTAAAAAGAGTAAATATATTGAGGTCAAAAATTTAGAAAATGAAGATGGCGATAAAAAACCTAATATCCCTTCAGGAATGTGGGTTAAATGCGAAACCTGTGGTAAAATTCTTTATAAAAAGGATTTGGAGAGTAGCATAATGACCTGTGATAATTGTAAAACCCATTTCAGAATCGGGTGTCGCGAAAGAATAGATTATACTATAGATAAAGGTACGTTTAAAGAACACGATGAATTTATGATATCAGATAACCCTATAGATTTTAAGGGGTATACGGAGAAACTTCAAACTATACGTGACAAAACTTTATTAAACGAAGCAGTAATAACCGGAGAAGGAAAGATAAATGGGCAAGATACGCTAATTGCAGTGATGGATAGTAATTTTATGATGGGAAGTATGGGATCTGTAGTTGGAGAGAAAATTACGAGGGTCATTGAAAAAGCAACAGAGAGTAAA
>NZ_JAHLDU010000020.1 GCF_018861905.1 Clostridium sp. DSM 17811 | reverse complement strand
AATGTTGGACATAAAAATACTCCTCCTTACAATCTTTGATAATTACTTATCTCAATTATTGCCAAGAAAGAGTACATTTTATTCTGTTTACACAAAATTATTTACAGGTCCGAGATTAAGAATTGTACAACTCTTAATCTCCTTTAATATATACATTTAACTTATACAGAAAGTGTTATATTTACTTTTATAGTCTTTCCGTCTCTAACTATTTCTGTTTTAACTACATCACCTGCTTTATGTGTAGCTTTAATCTTATTTATTTCTGCAACAGTTTTAATATTTTTACCATCAAATTTTACGATTATATCTCCAGCCGCTATACCACCTTTTTCTGCTGCACTGAACTCTTTAACTTGTAAAATTAATACTCCTACTGATGAATTATATTCTTTTGCCATTGCTGAAGTAACATCTCTACAAGAAATTCCTATGCTAAGAATCGGTTTAATTAAATTCTCTATTTTAGGAGTTATTGTATTAATAGGTATCGAAAATCCTAATCCTTCTACTCCTGTTTCACCTATTTTTGCGGTATTTATCCCTATAACTTGGCCCTTAGAATTTACAAGAGGTCCACCACTATTCCCTGCATTAATAGCAGCATCCGTTTGAATAAATTTAAGGTTTTTATTTTCAATACTTACTTGCCTATTAAGTGCACTTACGACGCCTGTAGTTACAGATCCCAAGAATTCTTTTCCTAAAGGGTTTCCTATTGCAACTACTGATTCTCCTACTTCAAGCTTATCCGAATCTCCAAATTCAGCTACTCCTGGTACCTTTGTATTATCAGCTAACTTAATTACGGCCACGTCAGATGCAGCATCATAATTTATTACTTTTGCAGAAACTTCTTTTCCATCACTAAGCGTAACTTTTACATTTTGCGCTCCACTTACAACATGATAATTGGTCAAAATATATCCATCTTTATTGAAAATTACCCCCGTACCTACACCTTCTTGCGGGGTAGTCTGACCGCTTAGATCGCTACTTACAGCAGTGGTCTTGGTAGAAATTGCAACTACAGAAGAGCTAACTTTTTTCACAATTTGAGGCACAGTCAAAATATCTGTACTAGTACTAGCTATAAGTTTTGCTTTTGCGGTGCTAGCCACTTTTGTATCAGATGCTTTAGGTGTAGAAGCTACATTTGTGTCTTTCATTATATTCATTGTTACAATAGCTGATCCGACGCCTCCAAGTGTAGAACATATTACACCTACTATTATGTAGGCAACTATTCTTTTTCTCATACCACCTTTGTTTTTTTTAACTTTGTTGTCATTTATAGAACTGTAATTATTATTTTCTAGTATAGGTGGAGTCTCTTTGCTTTCTTTTTCTTTATAATCTTCACTAGGCACTTGCATTTCCATTGTAAGATCCTTATTATTATTTTCACTATCTATTATATTATCATTCGTTTCACTCGTTTCATTTGTTTCATTTGTTTCATTTGTTTCATTTGTTTCATCTTTTTCATTTTTTTTACTTATTTCATTATTATTTAAATCATCATTCATACTTTTCCCTCCTTACTTATTTTTCAGGGTATATAGCCATACTATTATCATCATATAAAATATGACTTATTTGTATCTTTTTATAGACCAAATTATGTTTTATCTTTAATTATATTTTAAAACACTTATATTGCAATTTGGTGACAAATTTGTGAACAAACTTTTAACTAATCAATATTTGCCCCTATTATTTGCTAGCATACAACTCAACTATTTTTAATATTACATCAACAGCCTTTTCCATAGCAAATGTAGGTATAAATTCATACTTACCATGGAAATTATGGCCACCAGCAAATATATTAGGTGTAGGTAGTCCCATAAATGAAAGCCTGGCGCCATCTGTTCCACCTCTAATAGGTTGCATTATAGGATTTACACCCACTTCTTTCAAGGCCAAAAACGCTGTATCTACTATATGCTTTACTGGTTCTATTTTTTCCTTCATGTTAAAATATTGATCCTTAATTTCTAATTCAACTGCTGCGCTACCGTATTTGTCATTTAATTTATCGGCTATGTTCTTAATAAATATCTTCCTATTTTCAAAATTTTCACTATCAAAATCTCTTATAATATATTGAAGTTTTGTTTCCTCAACCTCACCATTAATACTAATCAAGTGATAGAATCCCTCGTAACCTTCCGTAGTAGCTGGAGTCTCATTTTGCGGCATTAAGTTTATAAACTCATTTGCAATAAGCGATGAGTGAATCATTTTTCCCTTTGCGCTGCCTGGATGAACGTTTCTTCCGTGAATAGAAATTTTTACTCCTGCAGCATTAAAATTTTCGTACTCTAGTTCACCAATAAGTCCACCGTCCATTGTATATGCAAAGTCTGCACCAAATTTTTTCACATCAAAAATATCCGCACCACGACCAACTTCTTCATCTGGTGTAAATCCAATACGAATTTTACCATGCTTAATATTAGGATTCTGCATTAAAAACTCTGTTGCTGCCATTATCTCTGCAATTCCTGCCTTATCATCAGCCCCTAGAAGTGTTGTTCCATCGGTTGTAATAATAGTTTTCCCTAGGTAATTTTTTAATTCTGGGAAATCTTTTGGAGATAATACTATATTCTTTTCTTTATTTAATATAATATCTTCTCCATCATAATTGTAAACAAATTTAGGCTTAACGTCTTTACCAGAGATATCTGGTGCAGTATCCATATGGGCTATAAATCCTATAGTCGGTACTATTTTTTCTACATTAGATTCAATAGTTGCCATTACGTAACCATTATCATCTACGCTTGCTTCCTTTAGTCCCATTGCTTTTAACTGCATAACTAATTCTTTAGCAAGTACCATTTGTCCAATTGTACTTGGAACAGTTATTGATTCCTCATCAGATTTAGTATCATAACTTATATATTTTAGAAAATTTTCTACAACTTTTGACATATTGCCATCTCCCTATTTTTTAATGATTTATTATTATTATTTTAAAAAATTATCAATCAATTTTTCTGCCATTCTCTTTTGCATATTTGCTTTATTTGTAAGCAACAGGATCATTAATATTAATTCTAATAATTCCCCGCCTTCTTTTCCCATTTCTTTAATTTTCTCTTTTATAAATTTAGCATCTTTATCTATATCTCGTGCAAATTCTTTGTTTTGCACCTCTTTAATATCCAAAAAATCATTATATAAATCACCTAATGGTACACTTATGCTTTGTGGGGCTTTTATATCAATTATAGGATCAAATAAAGTATTAATATCACTAATTGATATAGTTTGCTTCAAATTATAAATAAGTGTAAGTAAAATAATATGCTCATTAGTATATTTTTTATTTTTCGCTGGCATCAGAACTTTACCTTTAGTGTAGTTGTTAATCATTGTTTTTGTAAGGATTTTATCCTCTTCATTTCTTTTAAGACTTCCAAGCTTTTCATTAAAAAAGGTTGTAACCTGATCCATATATAAGTCCACACATGGTATTTCTACTAAACTAATATCTTTTGCACCTATAATTTCCTCAACTAGTTTACTTAAAGTTTCCTCATTATAATTCATTCACTCCACCTCACCTTCATTATATAGCATTAATTGCACTGAATCTATAATTACCAGTATAATTATATAAAAAGAAAGCACATATTAGCATAAATGCATAAATCTTCGATAAAAGATTTTAAAACATTTTAACCAATATATACTTTCCTTATGTATCCTTAACTATTCTTCTTTCACTGATATTAAAAAAGCTCCTTATTATTGTATGTCATTATAATAATCACTTAGATTTCCCATTTAAAAATTCGCAATAAGGTGCTATAGGACACACCTCACAATTAGGTTTCCTAGCCTTACATATTTCTCGCCCATGCCATATAATAAAATGATGAGCATCACTCCACATTTTTCTTGGAATATTTTTCATAAGCTCTTGTTCTACAATTTCAACATTTTTCCCCGAGGCAAGCCCAATTCTTTTCGAGACTCTAAAAACATGAGTGTCTACAGCAATAGCTGGGATTCCGAATGCATTTGATAGGACTACATTAGCGGTTTTTCTCCCAACTCCTGGAAGCTCTATTAATTCTTCCATAGTACTAGGCACTACGCCTCCATATTTTTCTAATAAAAGTTTTGTAGCACCCAAAATGTTTTTGCTTTTATTGTTATAAAAGCCACAGCTCTTAATTTTTTCTCCTAGTTCTTCTTTAGATAATGTAATCATAGCCTCTGGAGTATTATATTTTGCATATAGCTTCTTTGCAACAACATTAACCCTTACATCTGTACATTGTGCTGATAATATTGTTGATACTAAAAGTTCATAATGGTTTGTAAAATCAAGTCCACACTTTACCCCAACATATGTTTCATTAAGAATTTCAAGGACTACTTTAATAGTTTTTTTATTTATATAAATCACCTACTTATTTTTATCTATTTATTTTGAGAATATACTCCCCTATACTGCTCAGGAAGAAGCACCGCTATACCCGACATTATTTCATTCATAACTCTATCATAGTATTCATCGCGAGCTTCATCTTTATCTTTACTTGGAATCATAATAGAATCACCAATACTAATATTTACATCAGCATGATGAAATTTTTCTAACGCCATATCACTTTCATCAATTGGTAATAATTTTTCTGTTCCCCAAATACCCATTGGTAGAATTGTCGCCTTTGATAATTTAGCCATTAATATAAGACCTCTCTTACCCTCTATCATCTTTCCACTTCTACTTCTAGTCCCTTCTGGAAACATCATAATGTTATCACCTTGTTTTAGCGTACTTACTATCTTAGATATAGCGTCTTTGTCTGGTGAATTAGGATGTACTTGTATAGTTTTCGCTACAAAAAAACCTAACTTAGTAAGCCTATTATCTGTTAGCTTTACCCCTGCAACAAAAGTTACATTATTATCCTTTAATAGCCTGTTCATAATTATGCCATCTGCATTACTTAAATGATTGCATATGAAAATTATGGGCTCCTTTATATCCTTAATTTTCTCCATTCCGTGCGTTTTAATATTTGCATATTTGTTAATATATGAATCTAATAAATATTTTGCTATAAATGATACAACCTTATCTGGCAAAATATTTATTATTCCTAACATAGATTTCGAAAGCATCTAAATTCCACCTTTCATAAATAATGACTATAGAAATATTATAATTTGAAAAACTTTAAAAGTCTATAATAATAATCTCTTATATAAGGTGATGTATCTTTCTGCAGGGCTGTAATTTCAACTTTTTCAATAATAAACGCATTAATAATTGCATTCCTTCTAATAATATTTTTACCTCTCCATCCACAAGAAGTTATTTTGTACATATCTTTAAATAATTTATTATCAATATTCATTAATACCTTAAGCTCGGGTGTTTTCATATGTTCATAAGGTTTAAATTCTTTAATAACACTTAATTCAACTTTTTTATTGTATGGGCAAACTTTCTGGCAAGTATCACAACCAAATAGCCTTCCACCTAGTTTTTCAAACCATAAATCCTCTATATCTTTTTTCTGAGTTATATAGGACAAACATATATTAGAGTTATTATTTATTCCAACTTTCCCTTTAACTATAGCACTTGTAGGACACGCTGACAGACATATTTCACAATCACCACATTTTTGTGTAACGCTCTCATCTGGCTCTATCACTAAATCCGTTATAATTTCTCCTAAAAAAACATATGATCCATACCTCTTGGTTATTAACATATTGTTTTTCCCTATAAATCCCAGTCCACAAAGACTTGCGATATACCTCTCAGGCAGCGCATTACTGTCTACAAAATACATAGCTTTTGCACCCAAGCCTTGAATATATGTACAAATCTTTTTCATGTATTCAATTAATACAAGGTGATAGTCTCTTCCCATAGTATAATCTGAAAAATATACCTTTCCGCTTATATCATTATCATATAGATATGGAAATGCAATAGAAATTATAGTTTTCCCGTCTTCCATATATATAAATGGATTTATTTTTTTATCTAACTCTTTCTCTTCAAACTCATTTTCTAGACCTAGTTTTTTTCTCTTATCAAAATAAGGATTTAGCTCATGAAAAATTCTACATTCGCTAAACCCTATAACATCTAAACCATTTATGCTGCAAAACTTAATTATATCATCTTTAACACTCATATTTTCATTCCCTTTATATCACCATATCATTGTACATTCTTTTAGTATTGCCCGCGTAGTCTTTAATCTCAATTATTGTTAATTCATTTACAAAAATAACTCTAGCAGGTATCCCTACAGCAGTGGCCTTTGGTAATACATCTTTTAAAACTACAGCATTTGCACCAACCTTGCTACCTGTACCTATTTTAATGGGACCAAGAATCTTTGCACCGGCGCCAACTATAACATCATTTCCTAAAGTAGGATGTCTTTTACCAGTGTCCTTGCCTGTTCCCCCTAAAGTAACTCCTTGATACAAAGTTACATTGTTTCCAATTTCTGTTGTTTCTCCAATAACTACTCCCGTTCCATGATCTATAAAAAATCCTTTTCCAATCTTAGCCCCCGGATGAATTTCTATTCCAGTAAAAAATCTAGCTATTTGAGATATAGCTCTAGCCAGAAAAAATATTTTATGATTATATAACATATGGGCTATTCTATATACTATTACAGCATGAATACATGGATACAATAATATTACTTCAACCCAATTTTTAGCTGCTGGATCCTTTTCTAATATATTATTTATATCATATCTTAACGTTTTAAACATACATTAATTCCTCCTATAGAATTATAGTTTGTAAACATACAAATTCATATTTTAAAATATGAATTTATATGTTCTTAAACCCTCACATTAGTCTATTTCTATGTGCTTTTTATCTATAGAGTAGAAATAAATGTTTAGATCTTACCCTAATTAGTCATAAATACCCATCGAAATATACTTTTCTCCGCCGTCTGGAGCAACTGTAACAACTTTTTTGCCTTTGCCTAATTTTTTAGCAAGTTTAATTGCTGCTGCAACATTAGCTCCTGTTGAAATTCCTACTAATATGCCTTCTTCTTTAGCAAGCCTTTTTGCTATATCGAAAGCTTCTTCATCAGTTATTTGCATTATTTCATCAATTACACTACTATCATAAATATCTGGTGTAAAACCTGCTCCTATACCTTGGATTTTATGTGGTCCTGGTTCGCCACCAGATAATACTGGGGATTTTGCTGGCTCAACTGCAACAACTTTAATTTCTTTATTAAATTCTTTTAATCTTCTGCCTACTCCAGTAATTGTTCCACCAGTTCCGACTCCTGCTACAAAAACATCTACATCTGATATATCACTAAAAATTTCTTCTGCAGTAGTTTCATAATGTTTTTCTGGATTTGCTATATTAACAAATTGTTGTGGTAAAAAGAATTTAGAATCTCCATCTGATATTTCTTTTGCTTTATTTATAGCACCCTTCATTCCCTTTGAACCATCTGTAAGGACAAGTTGTGCGCCATATGCTTTTATTAAGCTACGTCTTTCAACACTCATGCTATCTGGCATTACAATAATTACATCATATCCCTTAATTCTACCAATCATCGCTAAAGCTATTCCCATATTTCCACTAGTTGGTTCAACTATTGTAAAACCTTCCTTTAGTAATCCTAATTTTTCAGCTTTTTCTATCATACCAAGAGCTGCCCTATCTTTTATACTTCCAGCTGGATTATATTTTTCTAATTTCACATATACATCAGCCATGTCACCATTAACTAGTTTATTCAACTTTAAAACTGGTGTTCCACCTATCATATCTAAAACATTGTTATACATCATAATAATACCCCTCCAATTTAAAATAAATAATTTTCCTTTAAAAGCTATCCACATTTTTACATTTGTATAATCTCATAATATGAAAAAGTGACACATATTTGTTTGTTTTTGTAATTTTTCATATGTTTTTGGGTACAAAAAAAACTTCCTCTATTATTAGAGACGAAGTTTTACTTCGTGGTCCCACTCTAAGTTATAATCACCAAAATGATTATAACGCCACTTTTTCAAGCACAACGTTATGCTCTATCACTATAACGGGTGAGTCCCGATGCAGCCTACCAGAGGCAAACAATAATAAATAACAACATCTTTTACTTGTTATAAACTATTGTTTGACTTGTTCGGTGCATAACTCCAAAGGGCACTTCATATAATTTTCCTATAAGAGTCCTCTCAACTTTGGACTCTCTCTCTGTAAATTCTTCCTATATTACTTTCCTTCTTCTTAGTATTTCCTAGTATTCCCTAGTATTTCAGTATGAATTGCTTTTCTTTATTATATTCTTAACATTAAAATATGTCAATAGTATTTCTGTTGTTTTATTAAATCTCAGGGTTGTTTGCGTATAGTGACGCACTTTCACCTATAGCATAGCTTTGTTTTACCACACTTTCATGGAAATTATACCCCTGAACTACCCCTCCACATGCAAAAATACCACCTATATTTGTTTGTGAATTTTCATTCAATTTAACCTGTCCTGTTGATGAGTTAACTGCTATCCTAGCCTGCTTTGCCAGTTCATTGTCAGGATATAAATCTACTGATAAAAGTAATGCATCACAAGAGATACGTTCCTCACTACCATTTATAACTTCATTATTGCTATCAATCTTTACTAAAGTAATGCCTTCGATTCTACTTTTTCCTTGAATATCAACAACCTTATGCATCATTTTTAATGGTATATTGAAATCCTTTAGTGAATCACATAATTTTTTATCAACTGCATCAATAACGTTTTTACTCTCAATTACTGCTTTAACATTAGCACCTTCAATTGATAACCTTCTCGCTACTGTTAATGCAATGTCCCCTGTGCCTAATATAACTATTTCTTTCCCTGGCATATAGCCTTCAATATTTACAAATTTCTGTGCACACCCTACAGTATAAATACCTGCACATCTGCTACCTGGCAGATTTGAAAATCCTCTTGGCCTCTCTCTGCATCCTGTAGCAATTATTATAGTTTTCGCACAAATTTTGAAAGTTCCAATTTCAGAGTTCACAACATTAATTTCTTTAGTATCACTTAAATTTAAAACAGTAGTGTTTAATTTATATGAAATATTTAGTTCCTTAATTTTATCTATGAACTTCTGTACAAATTCTGGCCCCGTCAAATCCTCACTAAAAATATTCTTACCAAATCCATTATGAATACACTGATTTAAGATTCCACCTAATTGTTTTTCTCTTTCTAAAATCAAAACTTTACCTTCATAATGTTCTTTAGCTGAAATAGCAGCTGCAAGGCCTGCGAGGCCTCCTCCAATTACTACTATGTCATATTGTTGCATTGTATACCTCCAGTTGCAGGCATCTTAACCTGTTTCTTATTTTTGTATAACTAATATTAAATTTAATAATTCATGTCATTAAAACGTAAAAACCCGTGAAAATAATTTCACAGGTTTTATCTGGCAGGGGTAGTAGGACTCGAACCTACAACCAATGGTTTTGGAGACCACTACTCTACCAATTGAGCCATACCCCTTTATTAACTTTTAAGACGAAAAACATAAAACCTAAAACATAAAAATGGCAGGGGTAGTAGGGCTCGAACCTACAACCAATGGTTTTGGAGACCACTACTCTACCAACTGAGCTATACCCCTAAAATACATTCAAATCATACCATGTTCTATAATAAAATGCAAGAGTTTTTTATATCTTTAGCCCTTTTCTTTTTTTATGTTTTAGGATAAAATATTTAATGAGGTGAAACTTATGGAATACATAGTAACTACAGTTGACGAAACTTATAAAATAGGAGAGTTAATAGGATCACTTGTGAATTCAGGTGACATAATTTGCTTAATTGGTGACTTAGGCACTGGAAAAACTCATTTAACTAAAGGAATTGCAAAAGGCTTAGATATTAAAGACAATATTACAAGTCCTACTTTTACTATAGTAAATGAATATACTGGAAGATTAAAATTATATCATTTTGATGTCTACAGAGTAAATGACCCCGATGAAATAGAAGCTATAGGCTTTGATGAGTATATATTTAGTGATGGAGTTAGTGTTATTGAATGGGCTAATTACATTGAAGAAATAATTCCGCCAAACAAATTAACCATAACTATAGAAAAGCTCCCTGAGCTTTGCGATAATTATAGAAAAATCAGTATTGAGTATTCTGATAAAAGATACGATTATGTAAAGGAGATAATACTATGAAAATTTTAAGTTTAGATTCTGCTACGCAATCTGCAACTTGTGCAATTCTCGACGATAACAAAGTCCTTGGTGAAATAACCTTTAATTATAAAAAACAACATTCCCAAATACTCATGCCTATAATTGATGAATTATTCAAAAATACGCAAATGAGCATAGATGACATTGACGCCTTTGTAGCCTCAAAAGGACCTGGTTCTTTTACAGGCCTTAGAATAGGTATGGCTACCATAAAAGGATTAAGCCAAGGCACAAATAAGCCGTTTGTGACCGTATCTACATTGGATTCTCTAGCATATAACTTAGCTTATACAGATGGAATTATTTGTCCTATACTAGATGCATTAAGAGATAATGTTTATACCGCCCTTTATACCTTTGAGGATAAAAAACTTAATCGTATCAGTGACTACATTAATATATCAATAGACGAATTAATAACTATGCTTAAAGATAAGGATTGTAATATATCTTTTGTAGGAGATGGTACCTTAAAATTCAAAGAAAAACTTATAACAAATTTACCTAATGTAAGTTTTGCACCAGATCATTTAAATCTAGCTAAGGCAACCTCTCTTGGAGAATTAGGCCTTAAACTTTTATCTAACGGAACTTTTGATGACATATATGCATCTGTCCCTATTTACCTACGTAAACCTCAAGCTGAGCGTGAGTATGAAGAAAAAATGAGGCAAAATAAAAATGAATAACAACTTTAAAATTTACCCAATGGATGAATCATCTATTAAATCCATACTCAATATTAGTGAGTTAAGCTTTCCTATTTCCTGGAGCTTAGACTCACTCCAAAGTGAACTAGATAATAAATTTGCTAAATATGTTGTATTAAAAAAAGGCAATACAATAGTAGGTTATGGTGGAATGTGGGTAATTATAGATGAGGCTCATGTAACTAATATTGCAGTTCACCCCGAGGCCCGTGGCATTGGCGCTGGCAATATTATTGTTGAGGCTTTATTTAGGATTTGCAGGAAACATAAAGTCACTGCAATAACCCTAGAAGTTAGAAGTTCAAATTTTATTGCTATAAACTTATATGAAAAATATGGTTTTGAACAAGAAGGTTTAAGACGTCATTATTACGAAGATAACGGTGAGGATGCTGTAATCATGTGGAATCGTAACCTATGAGTAGATAAAATATACAAAAGACTAGCAAATAAATGCTAGTCTTTTGTATTTCTATTAATAATTCTGTTGTTTACTCCTGTATTTACTTTCTATATGCTCTTTATGAAGCATAGGAGAAACACTCTTATATAAGGCTAAAGTCATTCCCGATAATACTATACCTTTAAAAATATTAAAAGGAAGAATCATCCAGACAACAAAAGAATTTAAATTTGTAATGTTATGGTTTATTTTTGATCCCGCCGCTATAATTCCAGTTATTGGAAATTTCAATACCGACTCATATAAAGGTAATATAACAAAATAGTTTAATATCGATGCAAAGATTGACATAACAATTGTTCCTATTAGTAATCCAACAATAGCTCCACCCTTACTTTTACGAATCTTATATATATACCCAGAAACTAATACTAAACATGAACCTACTAGGAAATTTGCGAATTCTCCTACTAGCGCAGTACTACTTGCAAACACTCCATGTAATATATTTTTAACAAGTTCAATAATAACTCCTGCTATTGGTCCTAATGCAAATGCCCCTAAAAGCGCTGGCAAGTCACTAATGTCGATTTTTAGGAATGTAGGAAATATAGGTATTGGTAATTCAATGTACATTAAAAGGAAAGCTATAACAGCTAAAAGTGAAATTTTGATCATTTTAATAAGTTTTTCGTCTCTCATTTTTATACCCCCTATTTAAATATATCTTTAAGGTATGGATATAATAAAAGCCCTGATATATAACTATATCAGGGCAAATTCACATATATCACATCTTCTTTTATCCAGACTTTACTGTCGGCTTCGGGATCTAACCGAATCTGCCTTTACGGCTCGCGGGCTTTACCGCCGGTGGGGAAATTCGCCCCGCCCTGAAGATTATTAAATTTTATTTTATAATTTGATTATATACACGTTTTACAAAAAAAGCAAGATATTCATTATTAATTTTTCATTGATAATGATATTCTTTTTCTTTTTTCATCAACTTCAATTACGCTAACTTCTACTATATCTCCAACACTAACCACATCTAATGGATGTTTTACAAATTTATCTGATAGTTGACTTATATGCACTAATCCATCTTGATGAACTCCAATATCAACGAAAGCACCAAAATCAGATACATTCCTAACTGTCCCCATAAGTTTCATGCCTGGTTTAAGATCCTTCATTTGAACTACGCCCGTCTTTAATATTGGTTTTGGTAATTCCTCTCTTGGATCTCTACCCGGCTTTTTAATTTCTTTAATAATATCTCTAAGAGTTGGAGCACCTGTTTCTAATTTTAATGCAAGTTCATTAAAATTAATGTCTTTTATCCTCTCATCCATATCCTTGAAATTTAAAGATTTAAGATCTTCTTTTGTATAGTTTAGAAAATCCAATAATTTTTTAGTAGCATTATAAGACTCAGGATGAATTGAAGTGTTATCTAAAAATTCATTACTCTCCATAACTCTTAGAAAGCCTGCACATTGTTCATATGCCTTTGCCCCAAGTCTTTTAACCTTTAACAATTCTTTCCTAGCCTTGAACTTACCATTTTCCTCTCTATATGCTACAATATTTTGAGCAATAGCAGCATTTATTCCTGATATGTATGCAAGGAGTGCAGGCGTTGCAATATTAAGATCTACACCAACAGCATTAACACAATCCTCAACAACTCCTTTTAAGGATTCATCAAGTTTCTTAGGCGCTACATCATGTTGATATTGACCAACCCCAATTGCTTTAGGATCAATTTTTACAAGTTCTACTAGTGGATCTTGAAGCCTTCGCCCAATGGAAATAGCTCCTCGAATTGATACATCTATGTCTGGATATTCTTTAGATGCAAGCTCTGACGCTGAATACACTGATGCTCCTGCTTCTGATACTATAACATAATACAAATCTCTTGAACATTCCTGCTTAAGTTCTGTAATAATTTGAGCTAATATTTCTTCTGACTCACGACTAGCAGTTCCATTACCAAGTGACACTACTTCTACATTATGCTTAATTACTAAATCCTTAATAATAGCTATAGATTTTTTAACACCATCCTGACTACCAGCAGTCGCATATACCGTAGCAATATCTAAAACCTTACCTGTATCATCAAGCACTGCTATTTTACACCCAGTTCTAAATCCAGGATCAAAACCCAGCACTACTTTTCCTTTTATAGGTGACTGCATTAATAAAGCTTTCAAATTAGCTTTAAATATATCTATTGCGCCTATTTCACCCTTTTCTGTTAATTCAGATCTTATTTCTCTCTCAATTGATGGGAATATAAGTCTTTTTACAGAATCAATTATACTTAGTTCTATAAATTTATCTGTTTCACTATTACCCTTTAAGCATTTATTTCTTAAATAATCAATAATTTTATCATTATCAGCCTTAATTTTAACAGAAAGTATCTTACTTTTCTCCCCTCTGTTAATAGCAAGAATTCTATGCGGCGGTATAGTTTTAATTCCTTCTTTATACTCATAATACATTTCAAATGGAGTAGTGTCCTCAGAACTTCCCTTAGTTTCTACGCTTCCAAAGTTATGTACTTGGCCCCTAATCCACTTTCTGTAATCAGCTTCATCTGAAATCATTTCACTTATTATGTCACCAGCACCCGCAAGTGCATCTAAAGCATTGCTCACTAATTTATCTTCGCATACGAACCCTTGTGCATAATCATTTATATCACCTTTAAATCCACCACTAAAAATAGTTTCTGCCAGTGGCTTAAGACCCTTTTCTATTGCAATTATGGCTCTTGTTCTTTTCTTAGGCTTATATGGTCTATATATATCCTCTATTTCTGTAAGCGTCTCAGATTTATTTATTGATTTTTCAATTTCTTCAGTCAGTTTTTCTTGTTCACCAATAAGACGTATTACATCCGCTTTTCTTTCCTCTAAATTTCTAAGATATATTAATCTCTCTGTGAAATTTCTAAGTATTATATCATCAAGTCCACCAGTTCTCTCTTTTCTATATCTAGCTATAAAAGGAACTGTATTCCCTTCATCTAATAATTGAATTACACTTTCCGCCTGCTCCATAGTTATTGCAAACTCTTTAATTAATCTACTATTTATATTCTCCATATTTTTTGGCTACCTACAAATCATCATAAACAAAATAAATATCAATATGTATGTTAGTTTATTTATTATCTTATGACTAATAGCCAATCCTCCTCACATAATTTATATTTTTAAGCTTAAACAACTAAAATTAACTTATTTAATCATACCACGATTTCTACCCACATATCTATATAGAATATAGAAATTTTTAGGAGAAATGTATGAAGAAACTAATTAGTTCAATTCTTTTAATATTTTGTCTTTTATTATTATTTTATAGTGCGCATATGTATTATACCTTATACAGGTTCAATCCTACAAATGTAGACCAAAATATAAAGTATATTTCATCCGACCAATTTAAAGGTAGATTGCCCGGTACTTTAGAAAATCAAGAAATCGCTACATACATTAACACCGAATTGAAAAAGAGCGGATTAAAACCTTATAAAGGTAATGAATTTCAAAATTTTAAAGTAAAGTATCCTAAAACAATTAAAGGTAGTCCATATTTAAAAGTATCCGGTAACGACGGGATTTTAATAAAAGATTTTGTTTATAGCAAGGATTTCAAAGAAGATATGGTAAACTTTCGAACAAATCATTTAACCTTTAACAAAAGTAATGTTACCGCAATAAATGATAACTACATAAAAGTAAGTACCGCAGACGGCCCGTTCATATTGTTTGTTCCACCTAACAATGATTTGTCTTTTAGAAGTTCTTTTATTAGTGGATCAAAGTACAACATGTATATTATGGTTACTAATCAATCCCTTACAAGACTTAAAGATTTAATAGCCAAAAATAATACAGTCGATTGCTTTGTTCCATATGAGGTCTCAGAAACCACTGTAAGTAATGTTATGGGATATCTAGAAGGCACGGACACATCTAGTTCTCCAATAATCATCTCAGCCCACTTTGATCATATAGGCACAGATTTAAATGGCACTATATATAATGGTGCTCTAGATAATGCATCCGGACTTTCTTTTATGTTAGAAATGAGCAAGTACTTAACTTCACTCGGCAAACCAAATCGCAGCATTCTTTTCATAGGATTTAATGCAGAAGAATTCGGTTGCCTAGGTTCATCTCAATTTATCACAAAATATAAAGCTTATATAAAAAATAGTAAAGTTTTTAATTTCGACATGATTGGAAGTAACAATCCTATACCTCTATGCATCATGGGGGCAAAAAATGATACAACTAAAACGCCTTTTATAAAATCAATTTCAAAGATATGTGAAAGCGAAAAAATATTTTTCAATTATCTTTTTGAAGATGCAAGTGACCACGAAAGTTTTAGAAAACAAAATATTGACGCTATAACATTTTGTGACAATGATATGACACGTATACACAAACCAAAAGATACTTATGACCATATAAGTTTAACTGCCATAGAAAGATGTTATAATGTAGCATCTAATGCGATAGTTAAATGTACATTTAAAGGAGACTTCATTGTCTTATATTATAAAGAATGTTTTCTCATTTCTATAATTGGGATTCTAATATTTCCTTTGCTTTATAAGAGGAACAATAAAAACACTTAATAGATATTAAGAATAATCACGAATTGTTTCTTGACATATGATTATTTTTATTCTATGATTAATTTTAAAGTACCCTATTATTAGAAGTAACTATGCCCAATAGAACGAAAAGTATTAATAGAAATTAGATCTTTTCGTAGCTATTTTTTTATATCAACTAGGGTGGTGCCGCAGGTAATACTCGGTCCCTTTTCGGGATGCGGGTTTTTTTGTATTTATTTTAAATTTTTTATTAAACAGGAGGAAAATAATTATGGCAAAAGGAAAGAAATTCGTAGAATCTATTACCTCTATGGAAGAAGATTTTGCAAAATGGTATACCGACATTGTAAAAAAAGCAGAACTTGCTGATTATGCTAGCGTTAGAGGTTGCATGGTAATCAGGCCTTATGGTTATGCAATATGGGAAAACATTCAAAAAATATTGGATCAAATGTTTAAAGATACAGGACATGAAAATGTATATATGCCAATGTTCATTCCTGAGAGCTTACTTGAAAAGGAAAAAGACCACGTTAAGGGCTTTGCTCCAGAGGTTGCTTGGGTAACACACGGAGGTAATGAACTACTCGCAGAAAGGCTTTGCGTAAGACCTACTTCCGAAACATTATTTTGTGATCACTATTCAAAAATAATTCAATCGTACAACGATCTTCCTAAATTATATAATCAATGGTGTTCTGTAGTACGCTGGGAAAAAACCACAAGACCTTTCCTTAGAAGTTCAGAATTTTTATGGCAAGAAGGCCATACCGCACATGCAACTGAGGAAGAAGCAAAAGAAGAAACTCTTAAAATGCTTAATATATACGCTAAATTTTGTGAAGAAACCCTTGCTATTCCAGTTATAAAAGGTAAAAAGACAGAAAAAGAAAAATTTGCTGGAGCAAATGAAACTTACACAATTGAAAGTTTAATGCATGATGGTAAAGCACTACAATGTGGAACCTCTCATAATTTTGGCGATGGTTTTGCAAAAGCTTTTAACATCCAGTATTCAGATAAAACTGGTAAACTTGCTTATGTTCACCAAACTTCTTGGGGAATGTCTACAAGACTTATAGGTGCTTTAATTATGGTTCATGGTGACGATAACGGCCTAATACTTCCACCAGCTATAGCTCCAATTCAACTTATGATCGTTCCAGTTGCACAACATAAAGAAGGCGTAATTGAAAAAGCAACAGAACTTAAGAATATGTTATCAAAAGTTGCTAGAGTAAAAATAGATATTAGCGATAAAATGCCTGGATGGAAATTCAGTGAATATGAAATGAAAGGTGTTCCACTTAGGCTTGAAGTTGGACCAAAAGATATTGAAAAAAATCAAGTAGTCCTAGTAAGACGAGATACCCGTGAAAAATTATTTGTTCCTATGGATGAACTAGAATCAAAAATTCCAGAACTTCTAATTGATATTCAAAAATCTCTCTTTGAAAAAGCTAGCGATGCACAAAATATTAGAACCTTTAGTGCAAAAACTGTTGAAGAATTAAAAGAAATTCTTGATAAAACTTTAGGTTTTGTTAATGCTCCTTGGTGTGGAGACCTCGCTTGCGAGGAAAAAGTAAAAGAAGTTGCTGGCGCATCATCTAGATGTATGCCATTTGACCAACCAGAGGATGCAGGTGTTTGCTTATGTTGTGGTAAACCAGCTAAAGCGAATGTTATCTGGGGAAGAGCTTATTAAATACCACGCTTAAATTTAAAATGCAAATAAGAATCGTCTCACTTTTAAAAAGTGAGACGATTCTTATTTGCATTTCCTTTTAAACTTGATTCCATTACAACTATTTAGAACTTTTTATAACTTCATTAGGTGCTTCTACTTTTTGTGTTTGTTGTGTACCATTAATTAGTTCAGTATAATTAAACGAATTTTTCGTAGTAATTTTTGGTAACTTAACATTAACCTTTTTGTTAATGTTTTTGTTATTTACTTCAAATTTTATATCTGCTGTATATATACCCTTTAAAGCACTTTGACTTGTTGTTTTACCAAAAGCTTTCTCTAACTTCGCTGCATCTATAACAATTTCTATGTTACCTTTTGTACTTGTTACATATCCATTTTTATCTATAGTATATGCAATTTCAATTCCTTTATTTCCAAGTATCTTAATATTATCAAGTTTGTCCATGTTTTTATTAAATGCATCTAAAAACTTTTGTGATTGAAGTTTAGTAAACATCTGTTCCATTTGAATTTTTGTATTGTTAATATCTTTAGTTGATGCTCCACTATTCTTCATTGATGTAACCACATAATTTTTTATAAGACTCTGTATTTCTTTATTTTCTGCAGTTATGTTAACTACTTTTCTTATGATTTCTTTGAACTTAGCATCATCAATTTTAACTTTATATACATTACCGTCCTTAGTTACAACACCTTTTAAATTTAATTGTGATGAATACTTTTGAGTAATAGTTAAAATCAATTTTTGTAATTCTTTGTTTCCACTCATCATTTTCTTAAAATCAATACTACCATTTTCTCCTTGAGGGAAATCCATAATCATGTATTTATTTATATTTTTAGATTGAGAAATCATTTTAAATAATTGTGGTGATTTTACAATTTCCTTGGCTACGACATTTTTACCTTTTACGTTCATGTCACTCCATACCTCAGCGTTGTAAGGAGTTCCTCCTACATTTGCTATTGTTTTAATATATTGTTTCGAGACTTTACCATCTTTGCTTCCATCTGTTTTCGCATTGAAAACTACTTGTAAATTATTCAACAATTTACTTACTTGTGTAAATTGTTGTTGTTCACTTTTTGAAAGTCCTTCACCATTTAATTTAAGACTTAGTTTTCCATTACTTTCCGATGACGTTGCCATACTTGTCTTTACTAATGCATCTGAAAGTGTTTTTGCTTGTAACGTTTGAGCGCTCACCGCAGAAGTTGGTAATATAAAAGCTAACATCGATATGCTCACTATAAAGGAATAAACCCTTGATTTTAATCTTGTCATGTAATGTACCTCCCTAAATTTTTTTAATAATTTCACTATATACCATATTTATATATATTTCAACATTTTATTCATTTTTTTCTTATATTAATGTTAAAAGTAAATATTTAAGCTTATTTTTTACATTGTTATCTAGTTTTATTTTTGTAAATTTAATTTAAAACAATTTTAAGCGAAAAATAAATCGTTATTCATTGCGTAAACGATATCAAAACAGCATATCAATAGTCTAAAAACATGTACTTATCTTTTTTCTTGAATGCACGTATTCCTTTTGTTATAATAAAGTTAGTAAAAGTTAGTATTATTATTTGCTTTTATTAATTCATATGTTTGTAGGTGATACTAATGTCGGGATCCCAAATAACTAAAAAAGCTCTTGCTCTATCAATTAAGAAATTAATGGAGACAATACCACTCGCAAAAATTTCAATTCGTCAGATCGCAGATAATTGTGGCGTTAACAGACAAACCTTTTATTATCATTTCAAAGATAAATTCGATCTTGTAAACTGGATTTATTATACTGAGGCCATAGAAAATTTAGCCGGCGGCACAAACTATGAACATTGGACTGATGCCATGTATAAAACTTTAACATATTTAATGAACAATAAATCCTTTTATACTAATGCTCTTAATACTCCTGGTCAAAATGCATTTGATGGGTATCTTTTTAAAAAAACCTATGATCTTATTATGGGAGTAGTAAACGATGTTTCCTCTGGAATAAAAGTTTCAACTACTGATAAAAGTTTTATTGCAGATTTTTACACTCATGCTTTTGTAGGTATAACAGTACAGTGGATAAAAAATAGTATGAAGGAACATCCAAAGGTAATGGTAAATAAATTAAACGAGGTAGTCGAAGGAAGTATGTTAGGTGCTTTAACTAGATATACTATTTCATCACTATAAACATAAACACTTTATAGACAAAAAAAAGGTTGAATCAATTTATTTTGACACAACCTTTTATAATACAAAAAATATAATAACCTTATTAAATACAATTCCTTTTCCATGTTATCACCTCCGAATAATTTAACTATATAACTTCACACAGTGGCAATGTCAAGTGCATTTTGTTTTATGTATTCTTTGTAATTGTCTTATGTGCCTTTTTCTTTTTAGTTGTCTTATGACCAACCCCTCCAGACATTACACTTATATTTCCGTCTACCTCTAATACTGCCAAATCCACCTGTTCTAACACTGACACTCCATGTTCGCGAATAACTTCCATGATTTCATCCATTGGAATCTTAGCTTTGATAATATTTTTTTTGTTGATTTTACCGTTATAAATTAATAGTAATGGTTCTCCTTGTATTAATTTGTTAAATCTAGGAAAACGATACATTATATTTTTAAATAAATAGTCTACGGCAAATAATGATGTTGCTGCTACTATTCCGCCTCCTAAAGTTGAATTCGTACCTACCATTGCATTCTGAACGGCATTACTTATAAGTAAAATGAAAACTAAGTCAATTACCGATAATTGAGCTAATTCGTTTTTACCAAACAATCTTATGGCAAATACAATAAAAATATATACACTTGTAGAACTTAAAACGATTTTTAAATATGGCAATATTATTGCTATCATAATCCACCTCGATTTAACAAATTATTATTTAATATAATAATGACTATATTTGAGTATTATTTTACCATAACTAAAACATCATAGCCAGTATATAAGTAATCCCTTGCTTACAGTTTGAAACAAAGCTTTCTTTTTAGCACTATTATCTACAGCAGTTTCCTATATAATAGAAAAGCAGTAGAATATTTAAAATATTCTACTGCTTTTCTTATTTATAACTATCTTTTTCTATTATCCATCAAAATAAGTTATTTATTACTTTGTCTTAAATACTCTTCAATAAAAACATCAATATCGCCATCCATAACTGCATCTACATTTCCTACTTCTATATTAGTTCTATGATCCTTAACCATACTATATGGATGAAAAACATATGATCTAATTTGACTCCCCCAACCATTTTCTTTCAAATCTCCGGTTAAGTCTTCTATCCGATCCTTTTTCTCACTTTCCTTTAAAATCAAGAGTTTTGCCATAAGCATCTTCATTGCAGTTTGTTTATTACTATGCTGACTTCTCTCATTTTGACATTGCACTACAATGCCCGTAGGAATATGCGTAATCCTTATAGCTGAGTCAGTTTTGTTTACATGTTGACCTCCTGCACCTCCGGACCTATATGTGTCTATTCTAAGGTCATCAGGCTTTATATCAATATCTTGATCCTCAGTAAGTTCAGGAAGAACTTCACAAGATGCAAATGAAGTTTGCCTCTTGCCATTTGCATTAAAAGGCGAAATTCTTACTAGTCTGTGCACGCCCTTTTCAGCCATTAAATATCCATAAGCATACTCACCCGTTATTTTTAATGTAACTGCTTTAATACCTGCCTCATCCGATGGTTGATAGTCTAAAACTTCAACTTTATATCCTTTTTTTTCGCACCATCTTGAGTACATCCTATAAAGCATTTCTGTCCAATCTTGAGCATCACTTCCACCCGCACCGGTATGGAGTGTTAAAATAGCATTATTTTTATCATATTTTCCAGACAATAAAATTTCTAACCTAAACTGATCAGCAATATGCGCTAAATCTTTAAGTTCAACTTTTATTTCCGCTAAAGAGGAATCATCCTCTTCATCGGAGCTCAACTGCGTTAACATTTCTAAATCTTCTATCCTACTAATCAATAAATTAAATCTATCAATTCTATCCTTAATTCCCTTAGCTAACTTAGTGATTTGTTGAGCTTTTTTAATATCTTCCCAAAAACTGGGTTCCTGCATTTTAAACTCGTATTCCTTTAGCTCTTTTTCCATAGATGTTACGTCAAAGAGACACCCTTATTTCTTCGACATTGCCCTTTAATATGTTTAAATCACTCCATATTTCTTCAACTAATATTACCAATATTAACACCCCTTTTATAATATTAAAAAGAGGCATGCAACGTAAATTGTATGCCTCTTTTTTAACTTCTAATTAAATCATCATATTATAACTATTATCTGCCACAACAGTTTTTATATTTTTTCCCTGAACCACAAGGACATTCATCATTTCTTCCTGTTTTAGCTTCTTTTATAGTTGGTTCTTGTTTAACAGAATCATCATGATTGGTTGATGTTATTTGCGCAACCATTTCTCTCTCTGGGGCTCTTTCTATTTGAACATGGAATAAGTATTTAATAGTTTCTGTCTTTATGTTATAAATCATTTCAGCAAACATGTCGCTACCTTCCATTTGGTACGCTTGTGTTGGATCTTGCTGCTTATAAGCTCTAAGTCCAATACCTTGCTTTAAATGTTCCATATCATCAATATGATCCATCCATTTACTATCTACTACTCTTAAAAGAATAACTCTTTCAACTTCTCTTATTTGTTCATCACCAAAATCTTCTCCTCTTTGGGTATAGATTCTCTGAGCAATTTCTAAGAGTTTTTCCTTGATTTCTTCATTAGTTAATTTACCAAGTTCATCTACTGTAACCATATCTTTTGGAAGAAATATTTCCTCAAAATAGCTAATTAATTTTGCAAGTTCTTCGTCAAGTTCTTCTTCAACATCAGTAATATGCGAATCAACTGTGGTAAAAATAACATCTTTTATCATATCTTCAATTTCATCTTTAGTATCTTCACCTTGAAGAACTTCTGTTCTTTGTTTATAGATTATTTCTCTTTGTTGGTTCATTACATCATCATATTGAACAACATTTTTTCTTATATCAAAGTTATTTCCTTCAACCTTCTTTTGAGCACTTTCTATAGCACCACTTACCATTTTGCTTTCAATAGCATCTTCATCAGTTAATCCTAATTTTCCTACAACCCCTTGAAGTCTTTCTGAACCAAATATTCTCATTAAATCATCTTCTAGTGATATGTAAAATCTTGTACTTCCTGGATCGCCTTGACGACCAGCACGACCTCTAAGCTGATTATCAATACGCCTAGATTCATGTCTTTCAGTTCCAATTATCTTAAGTCCACCAACTTCAATAACGCCATCGAAAAGTTTAATGTCCGTACCACGCCCTGCCATATTAGTTGCTATAGTAACCATACCAAGTGACCCTGCATGAGCTATTATTTCCGCTTCTTTTTCATGGTATTTAGCATTAAGTACTTGATGAGGAACCCCTTTTCTCTTAAGCATTTCAGATAATAATTCTGATTTCTCTATACTTACAGTACCTACAAGTACAGGTTGATTTATCTTATGAGTTTCAACTATTTCATCTATTATCGCTTTATACTTTCCTCTTACAGTCTTAAAAACTAAATCTGCATTATCGATTCTTGCTAAAGGTTTATTTGTAGGTATTACTAGTACATCAAGTCCATATATTTCTCTAAACTCATTTTCTTCTGTAAGCGCAGTACCAGTCATACCTGCTATCTTTGTATACATTCTAAAATAGTTTTGAAAAGTAATTGTTGCAAGAGTTTTTGACTCTTTCTCGATTTTCACGCCCTCTTTTGCTTCAATCGCTTGGTGAAGTCCATCACTATATCTTCTACCTTCCATAAGTCTTCCAGTAAATTCATCTACAATAACTACTTCTCCGTCTTTTTCCATATAATCTTTATCTTTTCTCATAATATAGTTTGCTTTCAAAGCTTGAACTACGTGATGCTGTATATTCATGTTTGCTGCGTCAGCATAGTTATCTAAACTGAAAAACTTTTCAGCCTTATCTATACCTTCATCAGACATTATAACAGCACTGGCTTTTTCATCTATAGTGTAATCTTCTTCTTTTACTAATGTCTTTACAAAATGATCTGCCACTTTATAAAAGTCTGTAGATTTTTCTCCTTCTCCAGATATTATAAGTGGTGTTCTAGCTTCATCTATTAATATAGAGTCAACCTCATCCACGATTACAAAGTTTAATTTCCTTTGAACTCTTTCTTCTTTATAAACAACCATATTATCTCTTAGATAATCAAATCCGAATTCATTATTTGTACCATATGTTATATCTGCATTATAAGCCGCTTGCCTTTGAGTTTGATCTATATCATGAATAATTACGCCCACAGTAAGACCCAAAAACTCATGTATTCTACCCATCTCTTCTTTATCTCTTTTTGCAAGATAATCATTAACTGTAATTACGTGAACACCTTTTCCTTCTAGGGCATTCAAATATGATGGAAGCGTAGCCACAAGAGTCTTTCCTTCACCAGTTTTCATTTCTGTTATTCTTCCTTGGTGAAGTATTATTCCCCCAATTAGTTGCACTCTAAAATGCTTCATTTTAAGAACTCTCCAAGAAGCTTCCCTAACTACTGCAAATGCTTCAGGCAAAATATCTTCTAATGTCTTTCCATTACTTAAACTAGTCTTAAATTCTTCTGTTTTTGCTTTAAGTTCTTCATCGCTTAAGTTAGTCATCATTGAATCTAATGCTTCTATTTTATCAACTGTTGAAATTATTCTTTTTATTTCTCTATCACTATAACTACCAAATAATTTTTTAATTAAACTCATATTTTTTCATCCTCACTATTCTTTTTAATACTTCCAAAATATACACTTGTAAAGTATAACACTTAATTTAATTCTATTCAACTTATACAATTGTATACTTTCTATTAATTTTTTATTTTTAATTTTTTATTTTTAATTTTTTATTTTTAAAGTTAAAGCTAAAAAAGGATTAAAGTAAACATGATTACTTTAATCCTTTAAATTTTAAAACTGTGGTTCTATCAGACCATAATTTCCATCTTTTCTTTTATATACTACATTTACTTCTGAATTACCATTCACTTCTGTACTACCATCACTCATATATACAAAGAAACTATGTCCAACTAACTCCATTTGAAGCACTGCTTCTTCTGCAGACATTGGTTTAAATGCGAATTTCTTTGTTTTTACTATTTTAGGTTCTAAACCATTATCTTCACTATTATCATATTGTGGTATACCCTGAAATTTAAGAGATGTTCCTTTATTTCTTTTTTCTAATTTCGTTTTGTTCTTTCTAATTTGTCTTTCTAATTTGTCAACAACAAGATCTAAAGACGTATACATATCATCGTTTACTTCTTCTGATCTCAAAACAACTCCATTAAAAGGTATTGTAATTTCTATAGTATGTCTATTCTTATGGACACTCATGGTTGTCTGAGCTTCCACATCCGGATTAAAATACTTATCTAATCTAGATACTTTCTTGTCTATCATATTTTTTAATGCTTCTGTTACTTCCATGTTTTTTCCTACTATTTTAATTTTCATACGTACAACCCCTTTCTAATATCCACATAACGTTTTATATCTAATCATGCTATATGTTTTGTACCTTAATTCTATTACACTTAACACTAAATAGCAACCTTAAATTCAGAATTTACGTAATATTAAAGCAATTTAAATAACATTCCCTTAATATTCCTAATTATTACTCTATTTCTTTATGTGAATTGTTAATAAACTATAGTTTTTTTGTTTTTCAATCGTTTACACAAACAAAAATATAAAAACTCCTAACATAATATTAGGAGTTTTTATATAGTAAGTTAGTTGACCTGGTCTTTGCCCCCACACTCGCCTGCTGGAGCTTTTGCTACCCAGAATTACCTTCTCACTACTAACACTCTCGCTCGTTAAAACGGCAGGACTAACCTCTAAGCCGCACCATGCTCACTAAACTTTGTTTAACTTACGTGGATCGTTTCGCCTGCGACTGGCCTCGACTTTCAACCACAAACCTAACTTACTACAATCAGTATTATACATTACTTTTGGCTATAGTCAATATAAAAATATTATTTGCTCCGTTCTCTTTTAGCATATGCGCGCAATGAAACGCTGTAGCTCCAGTGGTTATAACGTCATCTAAAAGTAAAATATTTTTATTTTTTATAAACTCACTCCCTTTAATTGCAAAGCATTTTTTCATATTGTCCCACCTTTGATCGCCACTTAGACCTATTTGATCTTTAGTATCTTCTGTTTTAACCAAATTGCATATAACCGGAACACTTAAAAATTGTGATAAGTATTTTGCCAAAAACTCACTTTGATTATATCCTCTATTTTTTTGAGCTTTTTTAGTCATAGGTACATAAGATATTAAATCAAACTGCAATTCATTGTTTTTAACATATTCTAACATATATTTAGCCAAAATTTCGCCACATATAAAATCATTTTTATATTTAAGTCTAATAATCAGTTCTTTAACAATACTCGAATAATAAAACACTGACCTTGCAATGTATTCTTCTTCGCTACTACCTATATAAAAGCTTTCCTCAGAGCGTCTAAGTTTTTTTCTACATACAGTGCACAGTGCCTCACTTTCTTCACTATATCCACTACATATTACGCATGACTCATCACCTGAATATATAATTTGAACTAAACAGTAAAGTATCTTTTTTATATATTTAATAATCCTCTTTCCCACGCTTTCTCATTAAATTTACTAGCCATACTTTTAGCTTTATCCATTTGAACAGTTTGGACATTAGCTAAAAATATAGCCTCACCCCTTTGTATATTCTCAAATCTTCCAACTTTGCTTGATAAACAAAACAATTGTTTATAATCAAATTTCACGTTATCAGCAAAGTAAACTATAACATCAATCGAATGGAATTCTAAATAGTTTTCTTCAAAGTCATTTGTTACGAGTATTCCCTTATCTTTATTCATAAAGTTTACTTTAATATTATTATCGCTTCTACTTTTAATAAATAAAACTATATTTTCACTTAACTTTTTTTTAAAATTACTAAGGTACGCGAATACTGACATAGCCTTTTGTGCATCCGGCACAAATATTATTACCTTTCTGTTAGATATTATTGACCAATTTAAATATTCATAAACTACTAAAGGTATATCCAGACTAAGATTTATTCTAGTAGTTATAATTCTAGGCTCAATAATTGGGATATTAGCATTTTTTATCGGAAACATAATTGTATTATCTTCACTTAAAACATTTTCTACACAGTATGCTATAGCTAAACCGCCTATGTTTCGCATTTTTAGTAATATATTTTTTATTTGTTCTTTATTAAACTTTGGGAAACTCCTAATATCATTATAAATAACCAAATCAAATCTCTCTTGTAATTTTAATGCATTCTCATGGTTGCATATATATAAGTAACCACTTTCACTCCTATAATTTATCGTAGATGAATACACATATTGACCTAGATTGCTAAATTTATTAATATAATAAAGAATATCAATGTTACGTTCATCTTCATTAGTTATATATAATATTTTTTTGTTTTCATTTGCATATGTTACTATAGTTTTTAAGAATATATCAGAGGAATTGTAAAATACAGATACAATATCAATATTATTTTCACCATTTATATAAGCTTTAAAAATCCCCTTACTAATTTCATCTTTTTCCTTACTAAGGTTTAATTTTGCGTAGTAAACCATGTAAAATCTCCTTTATAATAAAATAATCACCTGCGGTGTCGTAATATTAATCTAGACTCAAATTTGCATCTACTATTTGTTTTATTCTAAAGCCCAGTGCGGAATATCTCTCGAAACTTCTGTTATTATCTTTCATGAAACTAATAGCTTTTCTCTCTCCCACTAAAACAACCATATTTTTAGCTCTAGTTATACCTGTATAAAGTAAATTTCTATTCATTAAAAGTGGTGGTCCCATGAACATAGGCATAATTACAACTTCAAACTCACTTCCTTGACTCTTATGTATTGTTATAGCATAAGCAAGCATTAGTTCATCTAAATTTACGCCCTCATATTCTACACGCTTATCATCATCGAAAATGACAACAACATTCTCGTTATCCTCATTAATATCTTCTACATAACCTACATCCCCATTAAATATCCCAGTGCCATCTTCTGCTTTTGCATTCATTTTATGCCACTTCATGGAGTAATTGTTTTTTATTTGCATAACCTTGTCCCCAACCCTAAATATAGTGTTTCTAAATTCTTTTTCTTTTTTACCTTTAATTTTAGGATTTAATATTTTCTGAAGCTCGATATTTAAATTTTCTATGCCCAGTATACCTTTCCTCATGGGTGATAATATTTGAATGTTCTTCATTTTATCCCATTCTTTGTTGAAATTAGGTAGTCTTGTATTTATTAAGGCTATTATGTTATTTAAAATTTTCTCCGGTTCATTGTTTTCAATAAAATAAAAATCTTTACCCTTTTTATTTAGAATAGGCATTTCACCATTATTAATTTTATGGGCATTTACAATAATCATGCTTTCCTGTGCTTGCCTAAAAATCTCTTTAAGTTTAACCACCTTAACACTTTTGCTATCAATAAGGTCTCTCAAAACATTACCCGGTCCCACTGATGGCAACTGGTCAACGTCACCAACTATTATAAGTCTAGTCCCTATTGTAATCGCATTTAACAAACTATTCATAAGCATTATGTCTATCATAGATGCTTCATCAACAATTAATACATCACAATCAAGTGGAGATTCCTCGCTTTTAGTAAACTGTGAACTGTCATCTCCGCCTATCCCAAGCTCTAGCAGTCTATGTATTGTTTTCGCTTCGCGTCCAGTAGCTTCAGTCATTCTTTTCGCAGCGCGTCCTGTAGGTGCAGCCATATACACTTTAAGTCCTGCTTTTTCAAACATTTCTATAATGCAATTGATTATAGTTGTTTTACCTGTACCTGGCCCTCCTGTTATAATTTCAATACTATTTTCCATAGCCCCGCAAATTGCACTCCTTTGAGAAGTCGCAAATTGTATGTTTTTTTCGTTCTCAAAATCATTAATTTTTTCTTCTATATCTATTTCTAATTCTTCATACTCTTCTATAGATAAGGTTATAATTTTTTTAGTTATGCTTAATTCACAATAATAAAAAGGCATAGTAAAAACGCAGTCTTCTTCATCTATATTCTCAATTTTCAATTTCCCGTTCAATACATTATCATAAATATTTTTCTCGATTTCTTCATCAGTAACCCCAAGAATGTTTTTAGATTGCTTATACAATTTTAAAAGAGGCATATATGTGTTTCCCATAGCACAAAATTCATTAACCACATAATTAATCCCACTTTGTATTCTAAAAGGTGATTCTTTGTCAATCCCTAAACTTCGCGCTATCTTATCTGCAATTTTAAATCCTACACCAGAAATAGTTTCAGTTAATACATAAGGGTTATCTTGAACTACTTTTATCGATTCTGCCCCATACTTTTTATATATTTTCACACATTGGCTAGGTGTTACTCCATATGTTTGAAGAAATATCATAATATTTTTCACTTCTCGTTGCTTTGCGTAAGATTCAAATATTAATTGAATTTTTTTTTGTCCTATACCATCAATTTCTTTTAATTTTTCTATTTCATTATCTAATATATTCATAGTCTCTTCGCCAAAGCGCTGTACAATTTTTTTAGCAGTTACAGGTCCAATTCCCTGGATAACTCCTGAAGATAAATATTTTTCTATACCCATAAGTGAACTAGGTATAATTTCCTCACACTGAATTATCTTAAATTGTTTACCAAATTGAGGATGATTAACCCACTCTCCAATTAACTTCAGATTCTGACCTTCACTTATATATGGCACAACTCCAACCACGGTTATTTGTTTTTTATTATCATTTAAATGAGCAATTATATATCCATTGTCTTCATTATGAAATACTATATCTTCGATTGTTCCTTGTATTTCTGACATAAAATCTCCCCTATTTATAAATTTATATAATAATATTATTATATCATATGTGTTATACAACTTTTATCAATAGTATACCTCTATCTTAAGTTTTATCAAAATTCTAATTAATAATCCATAAATTGTATAATAAATATGGTTTTATAATTATCTTACTTTGAAATTAATGATTATATAAGTAAAAAAGGATAACAATTATTAATTGTCATCCTTTTTTACTTATATTATAAATATTTTTTTATTTCATCAACCTTATTTAATTTTTCCCAACTTAAATCCAGATCATTTCTTCCAAAATGTCCATAAGCTGCTACTTGTTTATAAATAGGTTTTCTAAGATCTAATTCTCTTATAATAACAGCTGGTCTTAAATCAAATACTTTTTCAATTATTGCAACTATTTTATCGTCAGAAATTTTTCCTGTTCCAAAAGTTTCTGCTTCTATAGATACTGGCTTGGCTACACCTATAGCATAAGCTAACTGAATTTCTAATTTATCTGAAACCCCTGCAGCTACTAAGTTTTTAGCAACCCATCTTGCAGCATATGCAGCTGATCTATCAACTTTCGTTGGATCTTTTCCTGAGAAACATCCACCGCCATGTCTACCAGATCCTCCATAAGTATCAACTATTATTTTTCTTCCTGTTAAACCAGAATCACCTTGAGGTCCTCCGATTACAAATCTACCTGTAGGATTTATATAATATTTCGTATTTTCATCTAATAATTCACTTGGAACTATTGGTTTTATTACGTTTTCTATTAAATCTTTTTGAATTTGATCATGAGTTGCTTCTTTTCCATGTTGAGTTGAAATAACAATAGTATCTATTCTTACTGGTCTATTGTCTTCATACTCTACAGTAACCTGAGTTTTTCCATCTGGTCTCAAGTATTTTAATGTACCATCTTTCCTTACTTCACTTAATCTTCTTGCTAATCTATGTGCCATAGAAATTGGAAGAGGCATATACTCTGGTGTCTCATTAGTGGCAAACCCAAACATCATACCTTGATCTCCAGCGCCTATTGAATCAACTTTCGATGTACGACCTTCCTTAGACTCTAAATCTTCATCAACACCCATAGCTATATCTGATGATTGTTCATTAATAGATGTAATTACTGCGCATGTACTAGCATCGAAACCATATTTCGCTCTAGTATATCCTATACCTTCAATAGTATTTCTAACAACTTTAGGAACATCTACATAACAATTAGTTGTTATCTCTCCCATAACCAATACCATTCCAGTAGTAACTGCAGTTTCACAAGCAACTCTAGCGTAAGGATCTTGTTCTAATATAGCATCAAGTACAGCATCTGAAATTTGGTCACAAATTTTATCTGGATGTCCTTCTGTAACTGATTCTGATGTGAATAATCTTTTCATATTAATTCTCCTTTCTAATGCTAAATAATAATTTTTATAAAAATAAAACCCCTTCCAAAAATAAGAAGAGGTGTTTTATCCATCTCCCTTATCTTGCAGATTATAACTGCAGGAATTGGCACCATGGTGCATAGCACCGGTTGCCGGGTTTCATAGGGCCTTTTTCCCTCCACCTCTCTTGATAAGAGTTATCAATATTAAGTTTTCATTATACTACCACATGCAATCAGCAGTGTCAATATAGCTTAATCATTTTTAAATTAAATAAGTAAAAAAAGACATCTATTGATGTCTTTTGGTGGAGGAGGATGGATTCGAACCATCGAAACATTACGTAACAGATTTACAGTCTGCCCCCTTTGGCCACTCGGGAACTCCTCCATACGTGGAGCTAGCAATAGGAATTGAACCTACAACCTGCTGATTACAAGTCAGCTGCTCTACCGTTGAGCCATGCTAGCATATACTTATTTGATTATAAAAAATTGTTATGGTGGGAACAACAGGGTTCGAACCTGTGACCCTCTGCTTGTAAGGCAGATGCTCTCCCAGCTGAGCTATGCTCCCAGAATTAAATAAACACAATAAATGGTGGAGGAGGATGGATTCGAACCATCGAAACATTACGTAACAGATTTACAGTCTGCCCCCTTTGGCCACTCGGGAACTCCTCCATATGTGGAGCTAGCAATAGGAATTGAACCTACAACCTGCTGATTACAAGTCAGCTGCTCTACCGTTGAGCCATGCTAGCATATTATTAATATATCGTTTTGCCATGTCGACAAGGATTATTATACAACTTAAAATAATAAAATACAAATTTATTTTCCTTAAATAAACAACTTCTTCTCTATATTACTATATCATTCTCATATTTACTCAGTATTAAACGCTAATACAACTTTTTATTTTTTAAAAGTTTTTTTCATATAACTCGCTTAAATATAGTTAATTCAGTTCTTCTGCCAAGTTCATATCTATAAACCTTCCAGCTACTTTCCGAACTTTGTCATATTCTTTTTCTGATAAATCCTTTTTCAATAATTTAAGCGCTTTAAGAACACCCCCCTCAGCATCTTTAGCATATAGATATTCCTGCACTTTCTTATACTCCTCTTTATCTAACTTCATGCTTACATATAATAGCTTGATTTTGTCAGAAGCAGTTAAATTTTCTTCTATTTTTGATGCGGATACTTTAAATACTGCTTTTTCATTTTTTTCTATATAATTATAATAATTTTCTAGACTATCCTTCTCCTCCTCATTTTTTTTAGTATCTAGATCTGATGAAATTACATTTGAACTACTACCACTCACCTTTTCTTCTGCGTTTTTATAATTACTACTCATTTTTTTATCCTGCATATCATCCTTTATCAGTACTTTAACCCCATCATTATTAGCTGTTCTTGAATTAGAATGTTTTGTATACTCAACCACCTTAGGTTTATGCAAATTATTAACATAGTAATGATATGAACACATGCTAATCACACTTATTAAAGTAGAGAATATAATAATGAATAATGAATTAATTCTTTTCATAACAATATCACCCCAAATAATTATATATATATAGATTATTTGCCAATTAATGATTTTTTTATTCTTTATCATAATAATGCTCGGAGTTTATTCATATAAATGATTCATAGGAAAATAAATAAGAATTGTTTTTCAAAGGCAGAAATGCAAGGAGGTATATTTCTTGAGCAAAGCTAAAACCCATTATAAAGATCCTTTAGCATACTATACAATTTCTAATTTTCTAAAAGACTATATTGACAAAAATACTCTAGTCGTTTGCATAGGTACCGATAGATGTATAGGTGATTGTCTTGGACCCTTGGTTGGTACCTTTTTAAAGAATAGTTCCTTTCCATTGCCCGTTTATGGCACTATAGATAATCCGATTCATGCCTTAAACATAGATAGTAAGTTATCTGAAATAAACGCAAAACATCCAAACTGTACTATCATAGGTGTTGATGCATGTCTTGGCGATATTGCAAATATCGGTGAAATCCAAGCTAGGAATTATCCAATTCATCCCGGTAAAGGTGTAGGTAAGAACCTTCCTAAAGTAGGCAACGTCTCATTAGTTGGTATAGTAGATTCAAGTGATGATAGTGAATTATTCACTAATAGAAACATAAGACTTAGTTTAGTAATGGAAATTGCTAATGTTTTAAGTAGATCCCTTATACATTCATATTATTTATATTCACTTAGCACTGATCAAGATAATTTAATTCCTATTAACATGCCCTAATTAATTTATCTATAGTAATTAATGATGTCTTAATTTTTTTCAAAATATATAAAAATAAGCAATACAATTATTTTAATAATTGTATTGCTTATTTTTATAGCTTGTTTACACAATTTACTTTGATAAATAATTGTTATATCCACCAAATGAATTACCTAACTTATCCACATAATCCAATACTTTACCTGTTCCGAGTGCTACACATGATATCGGATCCTCAGCCAAATATACCGGAACTTTAGTAACCTCTTGTATTAATTTGTCGAGTCCCTTTAACAATGAACCTCCACCAGTCATAATTATACCTTTATCAGCTATATCCGCCGATAACTCAGGTGGTGTTTTTTCTAACACTGAATGTGCACATCCCGCTATTTGCGATACTGCCTCTTTTAAAGCTTCTCTCATTTCCTCAGATGTTACTGCCAGATTTTTCGGAAGACCTGTAACTAAGTCCCTTCCTCTTATCTCCATACTTTCCTCTTCATCTTGTCTATAAGCGCAACCTATGTTGATTTTTAAATCCTCTGCAGTTCTCTCTCCAATCATTAACTTATGCTTTTTCCTAATATATTTTATGATATTTTCATCAAACCTATCTCCAGCTACTTTAATAGATTCACGTACAACCATGCCTCCTAAAGAAATAACTGCAATATCAGTAGTCCCTCCACCAATATCAATAACCATATTACCACTTGCTTTACTAATGTCGAGTCCAGCTCCTATCGCCGCCGCTAAAGGTTCTTCTATAAGTTGAACTTTTTTAGCTCCTGCATTTCTAGCTGCATCTTCCACCGCTCTTCTTTCCACTTCAGTTGACTCACAGGGGACGCAAATCACAACCCTTGGGGCAGATAATCTTCTTTTACCACAAGCCTTCTTTATAAAGTGCTTTAACATTTTTTCAGTTATATCATAATCTGAAATAACACCGTCCCTCATAGGACGTATTGCCACAATATTTCCTGGCGTTCTTCCTATCATTTGCCTAGCTTCTTCTCCAACTGCTAGTACCCTATTATTATTTCTATCTATGGCAACAACAGAAGGTTCTTTTAAAATAACGCCTTTTCCTTTGATATATACAAGTACTGTTGCTGTTCCTAAATCAATTCCCATGTCTGTGCCCATTTTTAAAAAAAACATCTCAAAACTCACTCCTGCTCTTTAGTATATTAGATAATATAAATTATACTAAACTCTATTACATAAAGCCATAAAAATATCCTTTTTTACCAATAATATTTTTTATAGTTTTTAGTTTGAAATGTTTTATCCTTCAATTGCCTTATATTTAAGCCTAGTTGCATCTCCACCTCTAATATGTCTTTCAGCTTTATTTAAATCTAAAATTGTTTTTGCCTGACTAGCAATTTTAGGATTTAATGTTGGTAATCTCTCCGTCATATCCTTGTGGATAGTACTCTTGCTAACTCCAAACACCTTGGCGGTTCTTCTTATTGTGGATTTCGACTCAATAATATACTTAGCAACTTCTAATACTCTGTCTTCAATATAGTCTTTCAAAGTGTTACCTCCTAAACCCTTCTATATTAATAAATATGCAATACCTTGCTTTTAAATTCCATTCCAATTAGTCATCTGACCATATATTTCGGAAAAACAACTAATTGAGATGGACATTGGTTTTTATTTTGTTTTTGCAGGTTGGTATTTATCATATTTTATATATTTAGCAGGATCAATATTCGTATTATTTTGCGAAACTTCAAAATGCAAATGAGAACCATATACTTCTTTATATGAATTTAAACTAGAGTTTCCCACTGTACCAATTTGCTGTTTTTTATTTACTTTATCGCCCTTTTTTACTAATATTTTTTCACTTAAGCTAGTATATTTAGTAACAAGGCCATTTTGATGATCTATTACAACCATATTTCCATTTTGACCTGCAACATCAGTACCAACTTCTTTAACTATTCCATCCATTACCGCAACCACCGGCTCGCCCATTTTAGCTTGAATGTCAACTCCTAAATTTGTTCTATAGCTTCCATCAGTCTTGAACACTACTGAATCAATTTCTTTTGAATATGCCCTTGCGAGTAGCCCATTAGCCACTGGATTTGCAAATTGAGCATTAACTGAGCTAGAAACTGCAGCAGCTGCTACGCTTTTTACGTTAGGCACTGGTTTAAGTTCTTTAGTCTTCGCTATATTTTCTTTTTTCACTTGAAGAGCACCATCGTATTCCTTTTGATTCCCTCCAGTTACATTACCTGCATTAGCTTGTTCCTTTTGTACTGCTTCCTGATTGCTTGCAATTTTACTTTTATTATTTGCTGTTATAGATGCCACTGTAGCTACTATACATAAACAAACAAATAAAATTACGTAGAAGCCCTCCTTCTTGAAAAAGTTTAATGCCTTATTGTTTGCGTTTTTATTCATACAAACACCTCCATTTGTATTTTTGTCCATAATTTAATAAAACATACATTTTTATTAAATTATTTTACTTTTTTTCAAAATTTTAGGCCGGTTATACCTCTATATAGGATAACCAGCCTTATTTATATGGTTTTTATTTAGCTATGGAGGTGCCTTGATAATAATGAGTTAAAATATCAACATATTTTTTCCCATTTTTGGCCATAACCTCTGCTCCATATTGACTCATTCCGACATCATGACCATATCCACTACAATCCATTTCTACACTACTTGAATTAAATTTCATTTTAAAATTAGCTGATTTTAAACCGAGCATTGTTCTAAATTTACTTCCTGTCATAGTTATGCTTCCTACCTTAATGTTCTTAACACTTCCAGCCTGGGTTCTATCAATTATTGTTATTTGGTTTCTAATGTTAAAAGAGGATACCCTAGCATTATCGTAATTTTTATTTATAATTTGACTTAACTCTTTATAATTAAAAGTTTTACTACTTTTACTATTTTTTAATTTTTCCTCACCCGGGCTTGCTACACTCCTTAAATAAGGTACACTCGTACTAAATACATCCTCAGAATTTTCTGTTTCCCCACTACTTGTAGAAAAATAATATGGCTCCATTACCAAATTATCATTATATGTTAAAACTTCACCCGCTGTTGCTTCAACTGCGTTCTTAATCTTATTCCAGTATTCCTCGCCTTTAACTCTACCCCATAGTTTTACACGTTCATCTTTAGTCATATAAACTTGGCAGTGAACTGTATCGCATACATTAGCTCCTTTTCCGTTCTTACATCCCACTCCACCTAATAAAGTAACATGGGCTAAAGCATACGTCCTAGCAGCTACCGCTTGAGCTTTTATAGCTTCTATCTCAAATTCAACAGGCATTTCTGATGCTACAACTCCAGTAACATAATCTTCTAAATTAAGTTCTTTTATAGTATTTTCTTTTGTCATAAACACCCTGATCTTAGTAACCTTTGGCATTAAATCATATTTCATAACACTTTTATTATCTCCTGATTTAGATATATTGCTTTTATTATCTCCTGATTTAACTACAGTGCTTTTATTTTTATCTTTCTGTATATTTATATATTTATTATTTCCAACCCCCACTATTAACACAGACGTAATCACTACAAATGCAACAAACGCAATGATTAATAGAATAATGCTCTTTAAATGTATTTCACTAAAATCCCTTCTCATTTTTTCCTCCCCCTCGTTATAAACAAGTTTTACTTTATACATATTAATTAAACGTAAAAATTATTACTTTTTTAGGACTATTGAGCCTATGTTAGATAATAAAACTTGTACACTTTTAAAAAACATTATAAAAAAATCGGAATATATTGTTATTTAATATATTCCAATTGTTTAGTTTTTATGCTATATTTTTTTATTTTTTATTATTATTTAAAGTTCACCAAAACTTATATTACTTATCATAATGCACTCTTTCTATATCTGCTCCTAATCCTCTTAATTTCTTTTCAATCGACACATACCCCCTATCAATATGATATATGTCCTTTATTGTAGTTGTGCCCTCTGCTGTAAGCCCTGCGAGTATTAGTGCTGCCCCCGCTCTTAAATCTGTAGCTGTCACCTCTGAGCCTGTAAATGTATCTATACCTTCAATTACGGCACTTCTACCGTCTATTTTTATATTTGCTCCCATTCTCTTAAGCTCTACAGCATGCATAAACCTATTTTCAAAAATGGTTTCCGTGATTATACTTGTCCCTTTTACTGTACATAATAAACTCATCATCTGTGCTTGCATGTCGGTGGGAAATCCTGGGTATGGCATTGTTTTTAGATCTATAGGATTTAACTTTTGCCTACCATCTACTATTACACTATTTTTATTAATTTCTATTGCTACCCCCATTTCTGTAAGTTTTGCTATTATTGGCTTTGAATGAATTTCGTCAACTCCATTAATTTTAATTAAACTTTTTGTTATTGCAGCAGTTATCATAAATGTACCTGCCTCTATCCTGTCGTATATCGGCTTATGGACAACTTCTTTAAAATCTTTTACGCCTAGTATCCTTATAGTGTCTGTTCCTTCTCCATCAATTTTTGCTCCCATTTCCCTTAAAAATATTGCTAAATCAACAATTTCTGGTTCTTCTGCTGCATTTCCTATTATAGTTTCACCCTGTGCAAGAGTTGCCGCCATCATTATATTTTCCGTAGCACCAACCGACGGGTAATCTAAATATATGTTGCTTCCTATTAATTTTTTTGCTTTTGCTTCCACATATCCATGACCTACCGACACTTCTGCACCTAGTGCTGACAATCCCTTTAAATGAAGGTCAATTGGCCTAGTTCCAATATTACATCCGCCAGGTAGAGATATCTTAAAACTTCCGAATCTTCCAAGCATTGGCCCCATTATTAAGAAAGATGCTCTCATCTTCCTTACCAATTCATCGTTAGCTCCATTATCAAATATATTAGCAGTATTTATTTTAACCCTTTTATTAATTTTATCTATACTAATATCAGCTCTAAGAGATTTTAATACATCACAAATTACAAATACATCTTCAAGCATCGGAGTATTTTCAATAGTACAATTATTACCATTTAATATAGTTGCTGCAAGTATAGGAAGGACCGAATTTTTAGCTGCACTTATATTCACTTCACCCTCTAATTTTTTCCCACCCTTTATAATCAATCTATCCATTCATTTCCTCCATATTATTGATAATTTTTAATAAGTTGTAATTATTTCAGGCGTACCTATGATAATGTACTTTCCTGATGAATAACTACATACAGCATAATTAAAATCAATTAACTTGTTATTAATTACCTTCTCATCAAATTTTCTGGTATATGCCATAGTACTTAATCCATTATTTAAATTTACCGTCTCAATATTTTCAGTTCCATAAGATTTTAGTATTTTTATTATTTTTTGATTAATAACATTAGTATTATTTGATCCACCATTTTCATTAGTCTCTTCAACTTTTGCCTTTAAGTATTGAAAATGCTTAACATTTTTGCCTCTACAGCCAATGCTAGCACTAACCTTGTTTTTAAGAGATGCTAATCCATTTTCATTACTTACGTTAGTTATATTTATAGTTATAATACTCTCATTTTTGTATTTCCGAGCCTCTACATATCCCTTTGCATTCTCACTTGAAAAATCTACGTTATAGGAATCTTTATTTTCAGTTCTAGTTAATATTGTTTTTTTATTATCAAGATCTAATGTTGAAATTAAATAGTTACAAATCTCTTTCGAATCCTCTTGAGTTTCGAAGCATGTCTTTAACCCATATTCTACCGTTTTGCTTTTAGTTTGGATTAATATTTCATTAAATAAATTAAGATTTTCATGTGCACTAGTTAATTTAATATTAATTTGCATAATAGCCATGCTTAATACTATACATAAAAGCGTTATACCTTTTTTTCTCATTTTAATCCCCCTACCCTTTGATTAAATTGCTGGCAACAATTAAATTCTTGACAATAATTTATCTTTTTATTCTACAACTAGCAGTTTTTATTTTTTTGTCCTATTAATAAAATTATCCCCCAGCACAAATGTGAAGAGGGCTATTTTATTTAAAATATAGGTAGGGTATATAAGATTATATCAAACTTTATATATATCTTTTCTTTATACTACTAATATATAAAATTTCAATTAAAATGTGCTTAAAATAATTTAATACTACTCACTTAGATTATTAAATCAAGTTTAGTTTATTTTTGGGCATAAAAAAATGAAGATAAATTAATATCTTCATTCTTTAGTTTCTATCCTTTTGTCTTAAGTCTCATAATTGACCTTAAAACAGCACCTTCAGCTCGTTTTAAACTGACTTCATCATCAGTATCTAGTCTTTTTTCTGCTCTTTTTTTAGCCTCGTTTGCTCTTTCAACATCTATATCTTCTGGCCATTCACAGGCGCTACACAACATTTCTACTTCACCCTTAAGAACTCTTAAGACACCTGTTGATGTAAAAGCTTTTAACTCTTTCCCATCAACCTGTATAAATGTTGTAACTGTTGGTTTTAATTGAGATATCATAGGAACATGATTCGCAAGAATACCAAATACACCGTCATCACTCTGTGTGTTAAGGCTCAGAATATCACCACTATAAAACTGCTTCTCAGGAGTAATCATAGTAAGCTTTATATGATTTTTCATAAAATAACACCGACCTTTCTATGTACATATCCTTAAAGAATAATTAATAATTTTTACTAGTTATCTTAAATAAAATAAGTAACATAATGGCTAACTGCTATCTAAAAAACATTATTGATTAGCCAAAGTCTTCGCTTTCTCTACTGCTTCTTCTATAGAACCAACAAACATAAATGCAGCTTCAGGTAATTCATCATGTTTTCCTTCAAGAATTTCTTTAAAACCTCTAACGGTTTCTTTTACTGGTACAAATTTACCTTTCATTCCAGTAAACTGCTCAGCTACCGTAAATGGTTGAGATAAGAATCTTTGTACTTTTCTTGCTCTTGTTACTACTAATTTATCTTCTTCAGATAATTCATCCATACCAAGTATTGCAATAATATCTTGAAGTTCTTTATATCTTTCAAGTATATGTTTAACCTCTATTGTAACATCATAATGTTCCCTACCAACTATTCTAGGATCAAGCATTGTTGATGTAGATTCTAATGGATCTACTGCCGGATATATACCAAGTTCAACTATTCCTCTCGAGAGTACTGTAGTAGCATCGAGATGTGTAAATGTAGTTGCCGGAGCAGGATCTGTAAAATCATCTGCTGGTACATACACTGCCTGAACAGATGTAATTGAACCTTGCTTTGTAGATGTAATTCTCTCTTGTAATTGTCCCATTTCTGTAGCAAGTGTTGGTTGGTAACCAACAGCACTTGGTATTCTTCCAAGTAGTGCAGAAACCTCAGAACCAGCTTGCGTAAATCTAAAAATGTTATCTATAAACAATAGTACATCCTTACCTTGATCTCTAAAATTTTCGCACATAGTAAGACCAGTTAACGCAACTCTCATCCTAGCGCCTGGCGGTTCATTCATTTGTCCAAAAACCAAAGCAGTTTTAGAAATAACTCCTGACTCCTTCATTTCATTATAAAGATCGTTTCCTTCTCTTGTTCTCTCACCAACGCCGGTAAATACTGAAAGACCATTATGTTCTTTTGCAATATTATTCATAAGCTCCTGTATAAGAACTGTTTTACCAACTCCTGCTCCGCCCAAAAGGCCAATTTTTCCGCCCTTTTGATATGGTGCTATAAGATCTATTACCTTAATTCCTGTTTCAAACATTTCCGGTTCAACAGTTTGTTCTGCAAAGGTTGGGGCTAATCTGTGAATAGGCATATATTTATCTACCTTAACTTCACCCATCTCATCCACAGTTTTTCCAAGAACATTAAATAACCTTCCAAGAACCACATCTCCAACTGGTACCAATATTGGACTTTCTGTATCAATAGCATCAAGTCCTCGTCTTAAACCCTCTGTACCTTCCATAGCTATCGTTCTTACAATATCATCACCAATATGTTGTTCAACCTCAGCTACAATTACTCTATCTTCCATCTGAATTTCAATACTATTATAAATGTTAGGAAGACTGTCTGAGTCAAACTTTATATCTATAACCGGCCCTATTACTTGAACGACTTTGCCTATATGTCCTGCCATTAATCTCTCTCCTTTCTACTTTAGAGCCTCCGCTCCTCCGACTATTTCTGAAATTTCTTGTGTAATTGAATATTGTCTACTTCTATTATATTTTAAATTAAGTTTATCAAGTATGTCATTAGCATTTTCAGTGGCTGATCCCATGGATTCCATTCTAGATTTATGCTCACTTGCTTTTGAGTGTAACATTGCATTTAGTGTTTTAGCGCCTAAAAACAAGGTCGTTATTTCACATAATGCGTTTTCATCTATTGCTTCAATATTTACATACTCTTTATTCCTATTTTCTTCATCCTCAAAATTTAGAGGAAGTAACTTTTCAATTTTAACTTCATTTTTCATTGCTGAAACGAGTTTTTTATAAACAATATAAACCTCACCTATTTCATCATTATTATACATGTTTAAAGCATGATTAATAACAGTAGTGGCTTCTTTTTGAGTAGGAACATCCGAGATATCGACATATTCAGCCACAGTTTCAATATTAATCTTTTTAAGTATAACTCTTCCTTTATGGCCTACTATAATTATATCGTATTCCTCTTTATTGCCTTTAAGTTTACTTGTCAACTCATTTACTATTGACCAATTAAAGCCGCCACAAAGACCTGTATCCGAAGTCAAAACAACATACATTTTCTTACTACTTTTATTCCCTTTTATATAGATACTATCCTCGTCGTAATTATCTTTAACTTGTTTAATAACTTCCTCAAGCTTATCTACATAATTATTATTAGTATCCAAGTTTTTTCTTATCTTTTGGTATTTAGAAGTCGAAACTAATCCCATTGCTTTTGTAATTTTTGTAGTATTTGTTATGGATTTCATTCTTCGTTTAATTGCAACAAGCCCTGCACCTGCCATGTTTCACCTCTCTTTAGTCTTGACTATATATTATCAATGCCATTTAGCTCTAATAATACATATTCAAGACAAATTAATTATAGCTTAAAGGTGCTATATTAATTGATTCCTTATATTTTTTAATTAAATGCTTATCTTTAAATTTAATTTTTCTTTTTACTTATCATCAATAGAGAATATTTTTTTAAATTCATCTATCGCCTCAGTAAGTTGTTGTTTTAATTTATCATCTAACACTTTGTTTGTAATTATTGTTTTACCAATTTCTGCATGATGTGTATCCATAAACTCAAAAAATTCTTTTTCAAATCGTGTTATTTGAGATACTGGAATATCCGCAAGATGGTTACCAGATCCAGCAAAGAAAATCATAACTTGTTTTTCTACCGGTACTGGAGCATATTGATCCTGCCTTAATATCTCCATTAATCTTTTACCCTTTTCAAGCCTCATTTTAGCATCTTTATCAAGATCCGTTCCAAATTGAGCAAAAGCCGCAAGTTCTCTATATTGAGCAAGTTCAAGTCTTAAAGTTCCTGTAACTTGTTTCATGGCTTTTATTTGAGCATTTCCACCAACCCTAGATACAGATATTCCAGCATTAATTGCTGGTCTTTGTCCAGAATGGAACAATTCAGCTTCAAGGAATATTTGTCCATCTGTTATAGAAATAACATTAGTTGGTATATATGCCGTAACATCTCCTGCAAGAGTTTCTATTATAGGAAGTGCAGTTAATGATCCTCCACCCAATTCATCTGAAAGTTTTGCTGCTCTTTCTAGCAATCTTGAATGGATATAAAATATATCTCCAGGATATGCCTCTCTGCCTGGCGGTCTACGAAGTAATAATGACATAGCTCTATAAGCTACAGCATGTTTAGATAAATCATCATACACAATTAATACATTTTTACCATTATGCATAAAAAATTCACCCATTGTACATCCAGCATAAGGTGCTAGATATTGAAGTGGTGCTGTATGCGAAGCTGTAGAAGCTACAACTATTGTATAATCCATAGCTCCCTCTTCAGATAAAGTGTTAACAATTTGTGCAACTGTAGATTGTTTTTGACCAATCGCAACATATATACATATAACATCTTTGCCCTTTTGATTAATAATAGTATCTGTAGTTAAAGCAGTTTTACCTGTTTGTCTATCTCCAATTATAAGTTCTCTTTGTCCTCTTCCAATTGGTACCATAGAGTCTATTGCTTTAATACCAGTTTGAAGTGGTTCCTTAACTGATTGTCTTTTAATGATTCCAGGTGCTATTACCTCAACTGGTCTCTTCTCTGTAGTTTTAATTGGTCCTTTACCGTCTATTGGTACACCTAATGCATCAACAACTCTTCCTATTAAAGCCTCACCTACAGGAACTTCTACCACTCTACCAGTTCTTTTTACTATATCGCCTTCTTTGATTCCTTCTTCTGGTCCTAAAAGCACACAGCCTACATTATCTTGTTCTAAATTTAACGCCATACCAAATATGCCGCCTGGAAACTCTAAAAGTTCATTTTCCATGCATTCATCTAATCCATAAACCCTCGCAATTCCATCACCTATCTGAATTATTGTTCCAGAGTCAACAGTTTCAATTGTTTTTTTATAACCTTCGATTTCTTTTTTAATTATAGATGTTATTTCTTCTGGTTTTATATTCATAAACTCACCTCTTTTCCTATTTAAACATTAATTTTTTCATTTCATCTAATTTGCTTTGTATTGTACCATCGATAACATCATCACCGATTCTTATATATACTCCACCAATTACTTTTTTATCTAATTTTTCATCAAAAATGATCTTTTTATCATACATCTTTGCTAGTTTAAGCCGTAGATTCTCCCTTTCAGTTTCTACAAGAGGAATTACCGTCTTAACTTCTGCCAGTAGCGTATTTGTACGCTCTAGGTGTATTTTTTCCATTTCTTTAAGGTTTGCTTCAAGGAACAATATTCTATCTTTTTCTATAAGTATAAGCAAAAATGATAACAATCCATCATCAATTTTACCTTTGAAAATTTCAGTAAAGAGTTCCTTTTTTTTAGATGTACCTACTTTAGGATGTTTAATAACTTTTAGAAAATCAACATCATTTTCCATAAGTGAAACAATTTCTCTTAAGTCCTCTAGATATTCTTCTACTTTATTTTTTCCCTCTGCAACTTCATATAGTGCTAATGCGTATCTTTTATATAAGTATTCATACATTTTAGCTACCTACCTTAACAATAAAATCTTCTATTAATTTTCTATGCTCTTTTTCATCAATATGTTTTTCTAGAGCTTTTTCAGATAATATTAAAGATAAATCTATAACTTGCTTTTGAATTTCACTTGTTGCCTTGTCTTTTTCTCTTTCAATTTCAACTCTTGATCTCTCCATTAAAATAGTTGACTCTTTTTTTGCATCATCAATAATTTCCTGAGAAATGTTTTGAGCTTTGACTTTATACTCTTCTACTATTTCTCTTCCTTTTGTCTTTGACTCATGTAATAATTTATCTTTTTCTATTCTTGAAATTTCTGCTTTTTGTTCATTATCTTTAGCATTTTTAATAGATGTATTTATTCCATTTTTTCTATCATCCATTATCTTATTTACTGGCTTACTAAAAAAGTGCTTTAAGACAAATAACAATACAATAAAATTTATTATAGTGAATATAATTGTATTCCAATTTATAGTCAAATTCATAATCTATTAAAGCCCCCTTTAGGCCTAATTTCAAAATTTTTCATTTTGATATGTACCATTTTACTTAAATGCTAAAATTAGTGCTATTAAGAATGCATAAATAGCTGTAGCTTCTGAGAATGCTGCACCTATTACTAATGTACTAATTATAGATCCTCTAGCTTCTGGTTGTCTTGCTACTCCCTCTACAGCTTTAGCTGCAGCATTACCTGTTCCTATTCCTCCGCCAATACATCCTATTGCTGCAAGACCTGCGCCTATTGCAGATGCTCCTGTGATTATTGTTGCTGAATCTATAGCCATAATATATTCCTCCTTAATTTTTAAAAACTAAATTTAATGCTCTGCTATTACTTTTATGTTAATCATAGTTAACATAACAAAAATAATCATTTGAATAAGTCCATCGAACAAATCAAAATAAAAATGCAACGGTATAGGTATTAAAAATTGGGCAAATCCATTTAAACTAGCTAAGCCTGTATATGCCAAATCTATTATCACAACCCCTGCAGTTATATTTCCAAATAATCGAAAGCTTAATGATACTGGTAACATTACTCTTTCCATTAGATTGATAGGTAATATAAATGCATATGGCTCAACATAGCCTTTAAAATAGTGCCCTATACCTATCTTCTTTATAGCAAACCATTGAACAACAAAGAATGTTATTAATGCTAATGCCAACGACACACTATAATCTGATGTTGCAGGTGTAATACCTACCATTCCTGAGATATTTACAATACTAAGGAAGACAACTATTGTTGCTACATAAGGTACAAACCCCATATATTCTTCTCCCATATTGTCTTTGACAAGATTGTTAATAAAGTCCATAATCATTTCTATTATATTCTGCTTCTTATCGGGGATTATTTTCAAGTTTCTTGTAAAGATTGCACATAATATAGCTATTAAGGCTATCATGCACCACTGAACAAATATGCTTCCTGCAATCCCAATACTGTACCCAAAGAATTTAATATGAAATAACGGCGGTATTTTATCCATTAAATCACTTCCTTTCACTGTTCTTGTTGTTTATTCCGTAATACACTAAAGCTATGAACTGCGCACTATATCCGAAGATATATGCAATTATATTGAACATATTGTGTCTGCCAATAGCAAACCCAATAACACTCACTAATAAAACTCTTATAAAAGACCCTATTACTATAATGCCCTTACCTTTTAAATTTTTACTCTCAAGAGAATACTCTACTGCAATACCATTAACATAAAGATTCATTAGTGCTATTATTATCCCTAATAAAAAAAATAATGCATATGATTTAGCTGTAAAATAAATTATTGTAATAAAAATCAAAGAAATAAAGAAATCATATATAGCAATTTTTTTAAACATGTTCCTAAAATCACTATTCACTTTTACTTCTCCTTACTTTCTAACAGTATTGTAATTATAGTCTACTAATTTTCATAAATAAAACTCCAAATTTCTTGATATCTTATGTTTTAAAGCCAAATTAATGATTTTTTTCATCTAAATACCACTATTCCTCTATATAACTCCTTATTATGGTTTAATACGTCTAAATAACTAATTATAAATCTATATTATTCAATTAAACTACATTTTAATAACATTGTGAACTTTCTTAACATTCATAATATTACATTGTACATTCCACTGTCAATGGGTTTTATTAACTTTAGTATGTACATTTCATTCGGGTAAACATTTACAAAACGTTTATATTTTCATATATTACCAGTTAAGTATATTGTTTCTTAGAAACAATTGCAAGTTATAGTTTGTAATATTTCACTTTTTTCTTTTAAGCATTCTCATTTCGTGTTATTATCACCCGATATACTTGTGAATATACATATACCTAATGATATTTTTAAGTATATAGGCTCTTAGATACCTTATACCTTGATAGTTAATATACTCAGACCTAATATCTCGTTACTCATGATTATGAATTTTATAATCTTCACTGCTGTTATTTTAGACTGCTTTATTTATTAGAATTAAAAAAAGATAAATTTAAGAATTTAATTCTTAAATTTATCCACGCAACTTCAAATTGAAACGTTGTTAAAATATTTAATCAGTGCATCCACTATCTTAACCGAACCATTACCATCGCCATAAGGGTTAATTGATTTACTCATATTACTATACTCTTCTACATTTCTAATTAACTTATTAGCTTCGAGTACTATTTTATCTATATCTATTCCAACTAGCCTTACTGTACCAGCACTCAGGGCTTCTACCCTCTCCGTAACATCTCTAAGCACTAAAACTGGTTTGCCCAAATGAGGTGCTTCTTCTTGGATTCCTCCTGAATCGGTCATTACAAGATAACATTTTTTCATTAAATTATGGATTTCCCTAGTATCTATAGGTCTAAGCAGGTGTATTCTAGAAACATCCTTTAAAATACTGTAAACCACATCTTTAACTACTGGATTTGGATGAACAAGATACAATACTTCTACATCTAGATTTTCTTCAACAATTATTTTTAAAGCTTTGCATATATTTTCAATTCCAATTCCCCAATTTTCTCTTCTATGCGCCGTAACCATTATAATTTTTTTGTTTTTAAAATCAATTAAATTTAACTCATGATTTTCAAAAACATAATTTTCTTTTATTGTATACTTCATAGCATCTATAACTGTATTTCCTGTAACAAAAATATTATTTTTGTCTATTCCCTCTCGCAATAAATTTTCTCTGGAGATAGTTGTAGGTGCAAAATGTAGATCTGTTAAGGCACCAGTCAATTTTCTATTAATCTCTTCAGGATAAGGTGAATATTTATTATGACTTCTAAGACCTGCTTCTACATGTCCTACTGGTATCTTTCTATAAAACGCTGCAAGTGCTGCCGCAAAAGTAGTAGTAGTATCTCCATGTACTAAAACCATATCCGGCTTTTCTTTATCAAAAATTTCCTCAAGTCCAGAAAGCACAGAACATGTTATCCCTGTTAAACTTTGTTTTGTTTTCATTATGTTTAAATCATACTCAGGTTTTATGTTAAAGATTTCAAGAACTTGGTCCAATATTTCTCTATGCTGTGCGGTAACACATACTTTACATTTTATTTGAGGAACTTTTTCTAGTTCCTTAATTAGAGGTGCCATTTTTATGGCCTCAGGCCTCGTACCAAATATAACCATAATTTTAATATTTTCCACCAGATACCTCCTATATAAATTAAATTTATTATCACCTATAAGCTACAAAATTACACAATAATATATAACCTACTCCTTTTGATCAAATATACCATATTTCCATGCTACTAAAACAGTAACAACTCCTACCGTTGCTAATAAAAAATATGCCCTTTGTGTGCTCATTTGCATAGCTATGATAGCAATTCCACCTAGAATAGCACTTATAAAGTACATGATAATAACTGCTTGTTTTTGGCTGAGGCCCATAGCCAATAGCCTGTGATGCAAGTGTCCTTTATCTGCTTGCATCATAGGCTTTCCATGAACTTTTCGTCTTATCATAGCAAAAAGTGTATCATAAATAGGTAATGCAAACGCCAAAATTGGCACCGCAATTACAAAAGCCGTCGCAGATTTAATAGCCCCCTCAATTGAAATAGCAGCTAAAAGAAACCCTAATAATTGAGATCCAGTATCCCCCATAAATATAGATGCCGGATTAAAATTATATGGTAAAAAGCCTAAAATCGCGCCACTTAAGACTGCTGTTAAAAATGCAGCTTCGAGCCTTCCACTAAGTATAGAAACTATCATCAGAGTAACACATGATATGAATGCTATACCTGCCGCTAAACCATCTAATCCATCAATTAAGTTAAATGCATTAGTAACACCTACAATCCATATTATAGTCACTGGTATGTTAATCCATCCCATGCTTATAAAAGGATAAAAATCCCTAAAAGGATTGGTTATCATTGATATTTTCACACCTGACATCAATAAACATATAGCCGCTATAATTTGTATAAGGAGTTTATATCTAGGTCTTAAATCTTTAATATCATCAATAATTCCGCCAATAACAATTACAGTCGCGCCAATGATTATACCCGTTTGAGAGGTCGTTAAAATTCCATTATATAAAATCACTCCTAAAACAAAAGCTATATATATGGCGAGTCCACCCATAACTGGTACAGGTTTTGTATGAACTCTTCTTGCATCTTTGGGGATATCAATGGCATTAACCCTTATTGCTAATTTCTTAACTAAAGGTGTAAATACAGCAGAAATTAAAGCTGTAATAATTGCTAAAACATATCTATCACTCATAAAAAGACCTTTCTTTCACAAAAACGGTGTTTTTATTTGATAAATATAAACTAAAACTTATGAAATTAATAGTTAACTTTACTTTACAAGATTTCATAATTAATATCCACCATCACCTTGAATTGAGTCGTCGTTTTCTATCCATTCCTGTACAAATACTATTTTATATTGTATTTTATCTTCTCTAATTATAACTTTCTCTATACCTGCATTAATTATAAATCTTTTACATAAAGAACATGGGGATGCATTTTCAACTAATTCACCGCTACTTACCTCTTTACCTACCAAATAAAGCGTTGCTCCTAACATATCGCTTCGTCTTGATGATATAATTGCATTCTGCTCTGCATGTACCGATCTACAAAGTTCATATCTTGTCCCTCTTGGAACTTTTAACTCTTCTCTTCTACATACGCCTAAATCACAACAATTTTTTCTTCCTCTAGGTGCTCCCGAATATCCGGTAGACATAATCTCATCATTTTTCACTATAATAGCTGCAAAATTCCTACGCAAACAAGTTCCTCGCTCAGATATTGTTTCGCATATATCCAAATAATAATTATGCTTGTCAATTCTTTTCATAATTATACCTCATATAATATATTTTAATTATTTAGATAAAAAATCAAATATAAAATTTATAATCTAATAATCAATCACTATTATTTTACACTAAAACAATAAAAATTTAAAGTGTTTGATAAACTATATATGTTAATTTACTATAAAGTAAAAAAAAGCATATATTATTACAGTTGTGTAATATATGCTTTTCTAAGCGGGCTTAAGCCTATATTAGTTATGATTTTATAATTAATTAAAACCAAACTATATTATTACTCCGTTTATACCAATAGTTATCTCTTTGTATGGAACTATTACTCTAGCTTTAAGCATAGCTTCCTTTACAGAAAAAACAATACCAGCACAACAGGGCACTTCCATTCTAATAACCGTAATACTCTTAATTTCATTATTTTCTAATATTTCAGCAATTTTATCTCTATAATAGTCATTATCATCAAGTTTCGGGCAACCTATTAAAGTTATTCTCCCTTTAATAAACTCCTTATGGAAATTTCCATAAGCATATGCAGTACAATCTGCAGCAATTAATATATCTGCCCCTTTTAGAAATTCCGCATTTGAGTTAACTAACTTTAGCTGTACCGGCCATTGATTTAACATTGAAGTTGCTGATTCTTCTACATTCGTGTTTACTCTAACTTTTGCTTGTACCAAATTAGAACTTGTATTTCTTTTTATAGACTTTTCCATTGTACCAGGGCATCCACAAGGTAAATCACTCTTCTTACCTTCTTTGTTATCACTTTGCTCCTTTTTAATTAAAACAGCCTCAACATCATAACTCATAGCGTCTCTCTGAATTATTTTAATAGCATCAACTGGGCATTCCGGCAGGCAATCACCTAATCCATCACAATATTCATCACTTATTAATTTAGCCTTACCACCCACGAGCTCCATAGCTCCTTCATGACATGCATTTATACACAATCCACAACCATTACATTTACTCTCATCTATATTAATGATATTTCTTTTCATTTTAAAACCTCCTAAATTTCTAAATATATATTTGCTTACTAATTAACTTTTCGATTGACTGTATAGGCTAATTATATTAAAATTACCTATAATAATATGTAACTCATGTTACCAAAATAAAAATTTAAGGGTGATTCGATGGATAATTTAGTAAACAATTTAAAACACTGTATTTTATTTAAAGGTTTAACTTCTCTAGAGCTTCAAAATTTAATTATAAGTATAAACTATTCAATTTCCGATAACACTAAAAATAGTGATGATTATCACACATCTATAGTAGCACTCGAGGGAGATATCTGTGACTCACTAGGAATTGTGATTGAAGGTGAACTAGAGGTTCAAAAACATTACGCTAGTGGAAAGATTGTTACCCTAGCAAAATTAAATAAAGGAAAAATTTTTGGTGAAGCAATAGCTTTCTCAGAGACAAATATATATCCCGCTACTATAATCTCATCCATTGGTTCAACAATACTCTATATTTCAAAAAAAGATGTTATATCTATGTGTAGCTCCTATCCCATAGTATTGAATAATTTCATGCAATTATTATCTAGCAAAATACTTCTGTTAAATCGAAAAATTAAAGAACTATCTTTTGAAACTTTAAGACAAAAAATATCTAACTATTTATTATCTCAATATGAAATTCAAAAAAATTTAGAACTAGTACTGCCAATGTCAAGGAAAAATCTCGCTGAGCATCTTGGCGTACAACGCCCATCTCTCTCAAGAGAACTTGTTAATATGAAAAATGATGGGTTAATAGATTTTAATAAGAATCTATTTCAAATAAAAGATTTAAACGGCATTGAAGATATTCTAATTTAACCTAATTGTCGAATATTCCCGAACTGTTTTTTAAAAGATATTAAATTTTACTTGATAATTGTTATCCGTTGATGTATAGTTGTAATTGTAGCAAAGATAAACACTAATTTTGATTCTACTTAGTAAATTATATAACTAATATATGAGGGAATACAATTTATAATTGTAGTCTTACTCAAAAAAATACGAGGAGGAAATATATATGAAAAAATTTGTTTGTACAGTATGTGGATATATCTATGAAGGGGAAGTTGCACCTGATGTCTGTCCTGTTTGTGGAGCTAAAAGTGATAAATTTATAGAAAAAACTGAAGGTGAGATGGAATGGGCAGATGAGCATAAAGTTGGAGTTTCCAAAGGAGTAGACGCTGAAGTTGTTGAAGGATTAAGAGCTAACTTCGTTGGAGAATGCACTGAGGTCGGTATGTACTTAGCAATGAGTCGTCAAGCTGATAGAGAAGGTTTCCCCGAAGTCGCAGAAGCTTATAAAAGAATTGCCTTTGAGGAAGCTGATCATGCTTCAAAATTCGCAGAAATGCTTGGAGAAGTAGTAACAGGTGATACTAAGAAGAATCTTGAAATGAGAGTTGATGCAGAACATGGCGCTTGTCAAGGTAAAAAAGATTTAGCTACTTTAGCTAAAAAACTTAACTATGATGCTATACATGATACAGTACATGAAATGTGTAAAGATGAAGCTCGTCATGGTCGCGCATTCCAAGGATTACTTACTAGATATTTCAAATAAGATAATATCATATGACTTTTCCCTTCATCACTCCAAATAAGAGCTTGGAACGTGAAAGTTGATTAAAAAATTCTAATGTTTTGCAAATATAAAATTATCTAACACTCACATTCGGCTTACAGCCGGTTCGCTAGACTTCCTTCCAGGAAGTCTCACGAGAATTTTATATTTGCCAAACAAGAATTTCTAAATCAACTTTCAATGTTTCTGCACTTCTTATTTGGAATCACTTCCGAGAAAAGTCATACTGTTATATATACCAAAATAAAAAGCAACTTACAGAAAATTTTCTGTAAGTTGCTTTTTATTTTTACCTTTTGTTTATTTGCCTAAAACTGATTATTTAGTTCCAAATAATCTGTCTCCAGCATCTCCAAGACCTGGTACAATATATCCTTGTTCATTTAATTTTTCATCAATTGAAGCTGCGTATATATCTACATCTGGATGTGCGTCACTAATAGCTTTAATTCCTTCAGGTGCTGCTATAAGACACATAAGTCTTATGTTCTTTGCTCCTCTTTTCTTAAGAGCTGAAATTGCATCCATTGCAGATCCTCCTGTAGCAATCATAGGGTCCGTGATAATTACATCTCTTTCACTAATGTCCTGAGGCAATTTACAAAAATATTCAACTGGTTGAAGTGTTTCTTCATCTCTATACATTCCTATATGTCCAACCTTAGCTGCTGGTATAAGTTTAAGAACACCATCAACCATTCCAAGACCTGCTCTAAGTATAGGTACTATAGCCATTTTCTTTCCAGATAGAACTTTACATTTAGTAGTACAAATAGGAGTTTCGATTTCTACTTCTTCTAATTGTATATCACGTGTAACTTCGTAAGCCATAAGCATAGCAACCTCTTCAACTAATTCTCTAAAATACTTTGAACCTGTGTTTTTGTCCCTTATGTATGCCAATTTATGTTGTATAAGTGGGTGTGTAATTTGTGTTACTTTACTCATATGTGTTTCCTCCTAATATTTTATTTACAGTATTTTTTTTCAATTTCAGTAATTTTGTCAATTCTTCTTTGATGTCTTTCACCTAAGAATTTAGCATTAATAAAAGTATCTACTATGTCTAAGGCTAATCCTATTCCTGTAGTTCGTTCTCCAAGTGTAAGTATATTAGCATTATTATGCTCTCGCGTAGCATGGGCACTAAAAGTATCAGCGCACAGCGCAGCCCGTATTCCAGGTACTTTATTAGCACAAATGCTTACTCCAATTCCTGTACCACATACGAGTATTCCTAATTCAAAGTTTCCTGCTACTACTTCTTGTGCAACCTTTAGTGCATAATCCGGATAATCACAAGAATCTTCAGTATGAGTACCAAAGTCTGTTACCTCAATATTTTTACTCTTCAAATGTTTAATTATTTCTTTTTTCAAGCTTAAACCACCATGATCACTACCCAATGCTATCCTCATTGTAAAGCACCTCCAAAATATTTTTGCTATGATGTATAATATTACAAAAAAAGAAGATATTATCATTCAAATAAATTATTCAAATGCTACTATCTTCCATATCTTATCAAATAATAAATACACATTATTTTTTGAACTATTAATTTGTTTTAAAGAAAATAAAATATTACTAACCTGGGGGACTATTTTGTTTATAATACATATTTTATTGAAAACAGCTTCCAAAATATAGCTTCTTTCCATTTTTTCATTACAAACATATAATATATCCATAGTCATCCTCCTTATATTTTCCTAAAATACATACAAATTATAAGTTTTATCTACCTATACGTAAGTTATATCAAAACCTGCGGATTTCTTAAGCCTATTCATTATAGCATATCCGAGACCCTTTTCTTCAAAGGCTTCTGATAATATTAAATCTACATCTATAGCATCAAAACTTCTTAAAACTTCAAATAGGTTTCTACCAACAGTCTCTAACTGTTTTCTATTTCCTAAAGAAACAACAGTGCCAAAAGGATATTTATCTTTAGTTTCGTCAGTTGCAATAATCCCTACTTTTTTGTTACCCATATTAGTTTGCACTATTTCATTGATTTTTGCAATAGTTTTTTCTATGTCTCCACATATAATTTTTACTGGGGCTTTTGGTGCATAATGCCTATACTTCATACCAGGCGCTTTAGGCTTAAAATCTTTTTTTGGTTTAGACATTACATTCTTATCAATATATATATTCTCATCTATCTCTCTTAGCATCTCAATAGTTATAGCTCCTGGTCTAAGTATACAAGGTGGAGTACATGTACAATCAACTATTGTTGACTCAATGCCTATTTGACTTTTCTCCCCGCCTAAAATATATTCTATCTTCCCACTTAAATCTTCAATACAACTTTCTACTTCTGTAGGACTCGGTCTACCAGATATATTAGCTGATGGAGCCGCAATAGGCGTTCCAGCTGCTTCAATAAGTTTTCTTGCAATAACACTTAATGGCATACGTATGCCTACAGTATCAAGTCCCGCACTTGTAGTACTTGGAATCAAATCAGACTTATTGAAAATTAATGTTATTGGTCCTGGCCAGTATTTACTCATTATTTCCTTAGCTATATTTGGCACTTCCTTAACTAGGGTCTCTATATTACGATTAGCTACATGCACAATAAGTGGATTATCTTGAGGTCTACCTTTAGCCTTAAAAATCTTTTCTACAGCAGTTTTATCTAAGGCATTCGCTCCAAGGCCATAAACCGTTTCTGTGGGGAAAGCAACTAATCCCCCCTCTTTTATAACTAGACCGGCTTCATTAATTGTATCTTGCGCTATATTATTTACATCTAAAATCACAATCTTTGTATCCATCCTTACACCTCTTAGTTTTAGAAACACTTAATCTCTATATTCTTTTATATTTTCTATAGCATCATCTGAAAACACTGCTTGGTTACAAGTTTTATATAAATCATTTAATAAACTATATTTTCTAAATCCACCATTACTAATTATAAAATAATAATATGTTTTTTCTGGATTTTGATTCTTAATTTCAATATACATTTTAGCTACATAAGGGTATTTCATAAAAAAATTTATATCCACAGGACGAATTCTTTTATTTCTAAACCCGGATTTTGTTATTATGATAATTTTCAAATTCCTACCATGACCTTCTGTATGCACTAAATCAACTTTTTTACATATAATTATAAATTTAACTCTTACTATTCCACACCATATACTAATTTTATAACCATTCTGTTTGAAATCAATATATTCTTCATTAATTCTAAGAATTAACACAAAAGTAATCATTACCTCTATGCAAATCAAATAAATTATAAAAAACATACTCATAATATTTGATATCATCAGTACAATTGGTAATAAAACAAAAATAAAGCACATTGATAGCATAAACCTTTTATAAGTTTTTTTTTGCTTTCTAATGGCTTTATTTATATTCATAATTTCACCTTTCACTCATAATAATACTTTAGTTATTATTACCCATTGCTTTCATCTTTTCTGCTTGGTCAGCAGTTATTAAACTATTCAACATTTCATCTATATCTCCATCAAGAAAAGCATCTAATTTATACAAAGTTAACCCGATTCTATGATCTGTTATCCTGCCTTGTGGATAATTATATGTTCTTATTCTCTCACTTCTATCGCCAGTACCTACTTGACTCTTTCTCTCTTCAGCTATTCCTGCTGATCTCTCAGCTTCAGCTCTGTCAAATAATCTGGATTTAAGTATCTTTAGAGCTTTTTCTTTATTCTTTAACTGGGATTTCTCATCCTGGCAAGAAACTACAAGTCCTGTTGGAATATGCGTCATTCTTACTGCTGAATCTGTTGTATTAACGCATTGTCCTCCATTACCAGATGCTCTAAACACATCTATTCTTAAATCATTTGCACTAACTTCAATATCTACATCATCAACTTCAGGTAAAACTGCTACAGTTGCTGTAGACGTATGAATCCTTCCACCTGACTCTGTGTCTGGTACTCTTTGAACCCTATGAACGCCACTTTCGTATTTAAATTTACTATATGTAGATTCACCTTTTATCATAAATACTATTTCTTTGAATCCGCCAATATCAGTTTCATTAGCACTCATAACTTCAACTTTCCATCTATTACGTTCTGCATATCTTGTATACATTCTAAATAGATTTGCTGCAAACAGTGCGGCTTCATCTCCACCAGCACCTGCTCTAATTTCCACAAATACGTTTCTCTCATCATTTGGGTCCTTAGGCAAAAGTAAAATTCTTAATTCTTCCTGCGTTGTTTCCTTAATTTCGTTTAATTCTTTAATTTCCTCTTGAATCATATCTTTCATTTCTTTATCAGATTCTTCTTTAAGCATTTCTTTATTTGTTTCTAAATCTTGTTTTGCTTTTTTATATATTCTATATTTTATAACAATTATTTCAAGTCCAGCATGTTCTTTACATAATTTTTGCCATTCTTTTTGATTAGCAATAACCAATGGATCGCCAATTTTTATTGAGAGTTCATCATATTTATTTTCCGTAAAATCAAGTCTATCTAACATTTTTTTATCACTCCGTATATATATTTTCACATTAGTTAATTATATCATAATCAGATGCAATATACAAATTGCTTCTATCCAATTATTTCCCTCTTATAACAACTATTCCGCTAGATAACTAATCCACTAATGTAGCTTTAATAACCCTATCATTTCCCGATAGATCTTTAATACATTCTATATTATTAAATCCTGATTTAAGCAAGATATCTGTAACTGCTTCCTTTTGATCATATCCTATTTCAAAAGCTAAAAGTCCACCTTTTTCTAAAACTAATATGCTTTCTTTTGTAATTCTCCTATAAAAATCAAGACCATCTTCCCCACCGCATAATGCTATAAATGGTTCATAACCCTTTACATCATCCATTAGAGTAGGTATAACCTCTTTTCTTATATATGGCGGATTCGAAACTATTATTTCAAATTTTATATGTTGATTTATCGCTACTTGTAGCAAATCACTGTGCTCTATATTAATTCTTTTAGACAATTTAAACCTTTCTATATTTAGCTTTGCAACAGTTAAAGCCTCTTCTGATATATCATAAAGCGTTACCATGACTTCTTTAACAAACTCAGCTATCGATATACCAATAGCTCCACTTCCAGTACAAACATCACATATTTGCGTGAGGCCTTTTTCCTTTACATGTTTAATTACTTCCTCAACCAAAATTTCAGTATCAGGCCTCGGTATTAGGACTCCCGGCCTTACTATGAAATCCATACCCATAAATTCACACTCGCCAAGAATGTATTTTATAGGCATTTTATTTTTTCTAATCTGAATTAACCTAAAAAATTCATTTTCTTGTTCTATACTAATCTTAATGTCTCTATTAATCATTATGAACAATTTATCTTTTTTTAAAACTTTACCAAGTAAAAGTTGTGAATCTAACAAATAACTTTCAATATTGACCTTTTTTAAAATTTCATATGACTCTAAAAGCACTTCCTGTATAGTATTTTCATTGCTTATATTAATTTTTCACAACCTCCATTCATTTCATGTAAGTATTATTCATAATTTCTATGTTTTATACTAATCAATCTGCAATTCCTTCTGCAACCTTAAGTGCCCTTATTGCCACTTCCAATTGAGATAAATCTGGTTCTCTTGTGGTTAAGTTTTGTAATTTAAGTCCTGGGTATGCAAGAATTTTAGCTAAGTTACTTTTGCTTTTCCCCATCCATTTAATAATTTCATAACTTATGCCTGAAATGAAAGGAAGTAATATAATTCTATACATTATTCTTTCTCCAATTGAGTTCCAACCAGTTAAAGAAAACACTATAATGCTAACTATCATAACTAGAAACAAAAAATTTGTTCCACATCTCGGATGCAGTCTTCCAAATTTAGCTGCATTTTCTGGAGTTAATTCAACTTCGTTCTCATAACAGAATATAGTTTTATGTTCTGCACCGTGATACTCATACACTCTCTTAATATCTTCCATTTTTCCTATTAGATACACATATAACAAAAATATTAAAACTCTAATAATTCCCTCTACAATATTCATACCCATTGTACTTGTACCTAATTTACTAAACAAATTAGCCACAAAGGTTGGCACAATAAAAAACAATCCTACAGATAGAGCCAAAGAAATTACAAGGGATATCCCCATAACTACATCATTACTTTTTTCTTTGAACAATTTTTGTATGCATTTATCTAATTTTGAAGGTTCACCTTCCTCTTCAAAAAAAGAAGCTGAATAATTCAATGTCTTTATACCTATAATTAATGATTCAATTAAAGAGATGAATCCTCTTATTATAGGTAGCCCTACCAATTTGTTCTTTTTAGTATATGATGTGTAACTTTTTTTCTCAACTACGATTTCTCCTTGCTCAGTTCTCACAGCAGTTGCAATTCCTGCAAGGCCTCTCATCATAACCCCTTCAATTACTGCTTGGCCTCCGACGCTCGTATTTTTAGCCATAGTTACGCCCCCTCTTTAGGTACAATGTGACACTTTCTACATCTTGCTTCGTAGGACTCCGTAGCGCCAATCAATACAATTTTATCTTCATATTTAGCTGGTTTCCCATTAATTAGACGTTGAGTTCTAGTCGCAGGATTACCGCACACTACACAAATCGCCTGAATTTTATCAACAAATTCCGCTATTGCGAGTAGAGCAGGTATAGGTCCGAAAGGTTCACCTCTAAAATCCATATCTAGTCCCGCACATATAACTCTTTTGTTATTATCAGCAAGTGATGTAATTATATCTATAATGCCCTTGTCAAAAAACTGCACCTCATCGATTGCAATAACTTGTGTATCAGCATCTAAAAGATCTAATATTTGCAAGCTATCCTTAACCCTAACGGCTTCTTCTTTTTCTCCACAGTGAGATACCACATCGTCTTTACTATATCTATTGTCAATTTCCGGTTTAAAAACCTGTACTTTCTGCTTTGCAATTTTAGTTCTTCTTATTCTACGTATAAGTTCCTCAGATTTTCCACTGTACATAGGTCCTATAATAACTTCCACCCAGCCATGATTTTTTGGTCCGTACATATTTATACCTCCAGTTTATTCAACCGCCTCTTAAAATTACAGTTAATTCAAATAAAAATTATAACCATATATATTTTATCAAATATATACTATATAATAAAGTAAAAAAATAATTTTATTCTTATTGACTTAATTATTAATTATATGATAAAATTGAATAGTTGACAATACGGGTATATATTTATTTTAAAAAGAGGTGAAAAATATGCAAAAAGAAATACAACCAGAATATCATCACGATACAATCGTTAAATGCGCATGTGGAAACACTTTTACTACAGGATCTACTAAACAAGAACTTAAAGTAGACGTATGTTCTAATTGCCATCCATTCTATACTGGTAAGCAAAAGAATATTGATGCCGGTGGAAGAGTTGATAGATTCATGAAGAAATTTAACATAAAAAATGAAGATGTAGAATAATATAGTAATGGAAAAGATTTAATTATCTTTTCCATTTTTTCATTCATAAAATAATAAGCGGCATATAATAAGATAAAATAATTATACTATCTTTTTATATGCCGTTTAAATAATATTATCTAGCTAATAATTCAAAATTCTTATTTATCATTTCTAAAAATTCCTTATTACTCTTAGTCGTAGATAATAAATTAAGAAGTTTTTCCGTTACGCCCAAAGCATTGCCTTCTCTATACATTATTTTTCTTAAATTATATATAGTCTCCATCTCAATCTTTGTAAGTAATAAATCTTCTCTTCTTGTCCCTGATTTGTAGATGTCAACAGCTGGGAATATCCTTCTTTCTTGAAGTTTTCTATCCAAGTGAACTTCCATATTACCAGTTCCCTTAAATTCCTCAAAAATCATATCATCCATTCTGCTTCCTGTTTCTACGAGTGCTGTCGCAAGTATAGTTAAACTTCCACCCTCTTCAATATTTCTAGCCGCTCCAAAAAATTTCTTTGGCATCAAAAGTGCACTAGGATCAAGTCCTCCAGATAAAGTTCTTCCAGAAGGTGTTATAGTTAAATTGTAAGCTCTAGCAAGTCTAGTTAAACTGTCCAGTAATATAACTACATCTTGGCCTTGTTCAACCATTCTTTTAGCTCTTTCAAGCACCATAGAAGCTACTTTTGTATGATGATCCGGTTCTTCATCAAATGTTGAATATATAACCTCGCCTTTAATAGATCTCTGCATGTCAGTTACTTCTTCTGGTCTTTCATCTATTAAAACAACTATTAATTTTACTTCCGGGTGATTTATAGAGATACTATTAGCGATTTTTTTAAGAAGTGTCGTTTTTCCTGCTTTTGGCTGTGCTACAATTATACCTCTTTGTCCTTTACCTATAGGAGAAATAATATCCATCATTCTTGAAGATAAATCAGCTGCATTAGTTTCAAGTACCAGCCTTTGTGTTGGATAAATAGGCGTTAACTTTTCAAAAGGTCTTCTACCTACTGCTCTCTCTGGATTTTCTCCATTTACCTTTAGTACGTATAATAAAGCCTTAAATTTTTCGCCTTCCTTAGGTGTTCTAACTTTACCTTCTACTTCATCACCTGTCTTTAAATTAAATCTTCTAATTTGAGATGGTGAAACATAAATATCATCAGAACCTGATAGATAATTGTGTCCTCTTAGAAAACCATAACTATTATTTTCAATTATTTCGAGAACTCCTCTTGCCGACCCTGATTCATTTATCATTTCTTGCAATTGTTCTTTTTTATTTTCATTTTGATTTTTAAAACCTGTATCAATATTTTCATTCAAAATAGGTTTAGTAACTTGAACTGGCTTAGTTTCGATATGTTTTTCTGAATTGTCTATACTATTATCTTCAACTGTAGAAGCGCTTTTGGGACTTATCTTTTCTCTTAAAATTACACCATCTTTTTGCATAGAAACTTGTGATGTCTTGTTTATCTCTTCAATTAACTCACTTTTTTTAAGTTTAGAAATATTTTTAATACCAAGTTCTTTACATCGCTGCTTTAGCTCGACTACTGTCATATTTTCGAAATCTTTATTTATCAAAATCTGCACCTCCGAAGGGTATTTCATATGTAATATCTATTTTATAAATATCATGGAAATTTAAAACGAGTATACTATCCAATGAATTTTTTGAAATGATATATTGTGTTAATTATATCCTATTTCATAATTTTAATCCACTCTATTTAAAATTGTCAATTAAGTCTATTTTTTATTAATTGCTTATTCATGTACATTTTAAGGTTTTGCAACATTTCCCATGAATAAAATAGAATCTGTTTTATTGTCCGTAATCACATATATAAAAGGTCTATCTACAATAAATTTTCCCATTTGACTAGGATTAACTGATGATGTTTTATTCATAATTACAGCAGTAGCCGCTGCAGCTTCCGTTCCCTTCTCGTCTACATCTATATAACACTTTTGTTTAACAAGCGATATGTATAAATCATTATCCTTGCTCATCTTTGAAAAATCTGCCCCAGGCTTAAAAGCTCTTTTCATTCCGTAGCCCATTAACATTTTATTTAGCTCTTGCTCATATTCCATGTGAAGTTTTGGCATTTCAACAATACGTACTTCAGCTTTAAATTGTTTTTTCCACTTATTCCAGTTTTCATAGCTCATTTCCTTCATCAATGAATCAACACTGCTGTTTACATTGGGTAGCAAAATATACATACCGAAATTCTTATCTTTATAAGGCATTTTTATTGCTTCAAAATTATTTTCTTTCAAGTATTCTACATTAATATCGCCATTCATCATATCAATCTTTTTACTACCACCATCTGACAAATTAAAGTCCTTCTTTTGAGTATTCTCCTTTGTAAAAGGTACCGCCCAATCCCCCTTAAAATATAGAGTATTAACTAGGACCATTGCAGTTTTGTCATCTAGATCGTCTACAATTTTTTTAATTTTCCCTGCAGTATGATTAGCTATCCACGTATTTATAGTGCCTTTGGTTTTACTCTTAGAAAAATCTACATCACTAATTTCTGATTCATAATAGTTTTTACCCATGTTTTTAAATTCTTCCTTGATTTCAGTACCTTTATCAATCCATATAGAGTTTGCCATTTTAACTTTAAGCGTTTCTATACTGTTAAAATTTGCTATAATATTTTTGTATTCATCATTAATAGTTTTATCATCAACACCTGACAATTCGATGGCCTTCTTCATTTCTTCCTTAGTACTACCACCAGCTCCATTTTGCGTAATAGACAAAACAGTGCTTAAACTCATTGGCGATATAATAGTGTTCATATCTTTATTTCCACTTAGAGTCGACTTTAGCATTTTAAAAGCCATTTTATTATTGGCGACGCTTATTTTATCCACTGGTTGACTAAGTTCTTTTGCTTTTATATTATATTTACTTATAACTTTATCTGGTCCCTTTTGACTGCAAGAACTACTTAACATCATTACAAGAGACATCACTACTATTAATATGCTTTTATACTTCATTTTGTTTTCGCCTCACCTTATTATTTTCCAAATACACCATAAATGTTTTAAAATAGTAAATATGTATTTATAATGTTTATACGAGCCAGGTCCATCTAAAGTTTCACTTATCATAAAATCTCCGCAAAAAAACATCCTATAGGATGGACTTCTTCATTTGTCCACTCTATAGGATGTATATTAATATTACTTATCGTTTTCTATAGCTGCTTTAATAAAATCACTAAATAGTACATGAGGGTTATTTGGTCTAGATTTAAGTTCTGGATGAAACTGAACTCCAACAAACCAAGGGTGATCTTTAATTTCAACTATTTCTACTAATTTTCCATCAGGACTTGTTCCTGTAAGTGAAAGTCCCTGCGCAACTACTGCTTTTCTATATTCATTATTAAATTCATATCTATGTCTGTGTCTTTCATATATTACTTCATCTGCATAAGCTTCATGAGCATTTGAATCTTTTGCTAACTTACATGCATATAACCCAAGTCTCATAGTGCCACCTTTTTCATCCAAATCCTTTTGATCTGGCATTAAATCTATCACTGGATACTTAGTCTCTGGATCAATTTCAGAACTATTAGCTCCGCTTAGTCCTGCTACATTTCTTGCATATTCTATAACAGCACACTGCATACCAAGACATATTCCAAAAAACGGCACTTTGTTTTCTCTTGCATATTTCGTTGCCTCAATTTTACCTTCTATTCCTCTATCACCAAATCCACCCGGAACCAATATTCCGTGAACATCACCTAATATTTCGCTTACATTTTCAGATGTTACATCACAAGCATTTATCCACTTAATTTCTACATTGCAATCATTTGCGAGGCCACCATGACTAAGTGCCTCAACAACAGAAATATATGCATCATGAAGCTCAACATATTTTCCAACTAATGCTATTTTAACATTTCCAGATAAATTCTTTAATCTATCAACCATATCTATCCATGCAGTATTATCTATTTCATGACAATCTAATTTTAATTTTTTACATACTAAGGTATCTAATCCTTCATTATGAAGCATAAGCGGTACTTCATATAAATTTTCAGCATCTAAATTTTGAATTACAGAGTCAGCTTCTAAATTACAGAACATTGCAATTTTAGCTTTCATATCTTCAGATATTTCCTTTTCAGATCTACATACTATGATGTCTGGTTGAATACCTATACTTCTTAGTTCTTTTACAGAATGTTGAGTAGGTTTTGTTTTAAGTTCTCCAGCTTTTCTTAAATATGGTACTAACGTAACATGGATAAAGCAAACATTCTCTTTTCCCACTTCATATTGCGCCTGTCTTATAGCTTCTAAAAAAGGTAAAGATTCAATATCTCCAATAGTTCCACCAATTTCAGTTATAACAACATCCACATCTTTTTCTTTAGCTACTCTATAGACTCTTTCTTTTATCTCATTAGTTATATGTGGTATTACTTGTACTGTACCACCTAAGAAGTCGCCTCTTCTTTCTTTTGATATAACAGACCAATATACTTTTCCTGTAGTAACATTACTACTCTTGCTTAGATTCTCATCAATAAATCTCTCATAATGCCCTAAATCTAAATCTGTTTCTGCACCATCATCCGTAACAAAGACTTCACCATGCTGATACGGACTCATGGTACCTGGATCTACATTTAAATATGGATCAAATTTTTGAATAGAAACCTTAAGACCTCTATTTTTTAAAAGCCTACCTAATGAAGCTGCTGTTATTCCCTTACCTAGAGATGACACTACTCCACCTGTGACAAATATGTACTTAGTACTACTCATAATAACTCCTCCTGTGTTTTATAACTTTTTGTAAATTGCCATTTATTTTTCAAATATTGTTTATGTATTACTATAAGATTTTTGAAAGTTTATATTAATTATTTTTAAAATAGCTTGACAAATGTCGTTTTCAATTTTATAATAGAAATTACCCATTAAATATAATGGTATAGGTTTTTTTAAAAACAATATTAATATCTTATCACATTTTTTTATCATTCACCAGTCTTTTTTTTGTTTTTTTGTTTTTTTTATTTATATTCCTAATATACTTTCTATTTCAAAATACATCTCTCTAAATTCTTTATTAATGAAAAATCGTTCCTCTGCTTTTTTTAATCCATAATTAGCAGCTCTTTTGCCAGAAATCAAAAAATTCTTATAAGCAATTTCAAGGTCATTACATTTATGCTTTTGTAATAATAAGAATAATATATACTTACATTCTCTATCTTTTAATATTTTTAATGATTCATGTCTTTTTATACCTTTCACACAACAGATAGCTTCTATTATCTTTTCATAATCAAGATTTTTCAACATTAAACCACTCCCAAGTTTTTTTGAATTATTACATCAATTAAATTATTGACATTTATCCCTAAAAACTATCCATAATATGAAATTTAAAAATTAAAGCTATATTCTAAAATAGAATATAGCTTTAATTTTTATCTTTATTTGCAAAAGAAGACTCCGTTCTCTGTAGCCGGAGATGAATTTTGTCGCTAAATTATTTTTATATAACTTAATATTATAGGATCTATTACGGCATAATATATATTAGAGATTATAAAAAAGGTGGTGAATATTTTGAGAATAGAAACTAATTCTTCTACAAGAATATATAAAGATAAGCTCAGCTTTGAAAATCTCAACAATCTATCGAATATATTGTATGTTGGTAATGAAGCTAAAATTAAAGCTTATTCAATTCTTGTTTACAATCATGAGAAAGATCTTTCTCAGAGTATTCATTTAACTATTAAAAATATGTTTAATCTTAATACTTATTATACAAACTATGCTGCTTGCGAAGCTAAATGGAATAAATCTTCTAATATTGAATTAAACAAAATGTACATAGATGATTTAAAGCAGAACATTAATCATAGAGAGAAATCTGTTAAAGATTTGACTAATAAAATTAAATTTTGGAGTAAGATTCATAATCATATTATCGATATATCTAAGGCTATTAAAAATAGTAAAAGTCTCCCCAAAAATAAGTATTATAGACCATACTATTTTTATATGTCAGATGATAAAATTTTTGTTGAGGCAAATTATAAAAATAAAACAATTATATATAATATGTACGATTTTGAACATGCTCTTGTCATAAAAAAAATTATCAGATTAACTAATAAACTGAATATGATTAAGCGTGGTATAGGTTATCAAAAACAAAAACTTGCAAGACTTAATACAAGTGCAGTAAAATCATGTTTTGGCACTAAGAAACTATTCAAAGCTCAGCATACGTTATATAATGATCATTTTGTATGGAAAGAAGACTTCTATAAAGCTAGACATAAAACTATAGAACTTCAAGGACTTAACACAGTTACACAAGGAAATGCTTGTGTTAAATACAACTACGAAACGAATTTACT
>NZ_JAHLDU010000019.1 GCF_018861905.1 Clostridium sp. DSM 17811 | reverse complement strand
AGTAATCGCGAATCAGCATGTCGCGGTGAATACGTTCCCGGGCCTTGTACACACCGCCCGTCACACCATGAGAGTTGGTAACACCCGAAGTCCGTGAGGTAACCGTAAGGATCCAGCGGCCGAAGGTGGGATCGATGATTGGGGTGAAGTCGTAACAAGGTAGCCGTAGGAGAACCTGCGGCTGGATCACCTCCTTTCTAGGGAGTAGATGTATCGACTTCGGTCGATGCAATAGAAGAATATTAATTTATTTTTCAAAAATATCTATTGTAATTACTCGTTCCTATTTTTCTGTTTAATTTTGAGAGACTAATAATAAAATGTAATGAGCAATTATAAACACTTTTAGTGATTATAATTGCTCATTTTTTTTGAGTAAAATTATAATTATTTTTTTAAAATGATTTGAGTATATATATTTTTTTAGTTTTTGCAAATACTATAGGCAAGAGATACAATGAATATTTTGTATCCAAAATAGGTAAGAGGAGATGTTATTTTGGAGAATGATAGTAATAAAAAGGTAAGTAAAGAAAAACAATATGTAGAAAAGAAAAATGGAGATACGAAAACTTTTATAAGTGAAGTTCAGGAATTTGACAAACCAGAAGATTATGATGATGCATTTAAGGAGTATTATCCTGAGCAAAGCTAGATTAGTTAATTAAAGAATCAAGCTCTATCATGGAGCTTGATTCTTTAACCTTTTTATAGCATATTTTTAAAAGTTAAAAATTTATAAATTTACTTTTTAATGCTGGGTTTGTTGCAATAAGTTTATGAATAGAAAATCCGACAAAACAATTAAATACAGACGTAGGAAGTACTATTGATACAAAGAGTGCTAAAAAGGGTGCAGGTAAACCAAATAGAAAGAGAGCTGAGCTTAAAAAAATACTACCACTTACTATAGTACCAAGAAAATAAATACTTGATAATTTAAGTGAAGAATTAGATTTTAGTCTTTTATATATAAAATATACAATTATTGAAGTTATTGTTTTATCTATAATGCTAGGAAGTTGCCCGCCTGGAAAAGTTGTGGTTAAAGCGCATAAAACACCGGCAACTATCCCTGTTATTAACGCAATTTTAAAATCTTTTGTAATTGTTATGGATAAAATCATAAATACCAATAATAAATCTGGTTTCATTCCTAAAAATATACCTGGTGTAATTTGATGCAATATAAGACCTATTGCCAGTAATAGAGAGGTTATTATTATTTTATTTGTTTTCATAAAAAGCATCCCCTTTTCAAAATAATTAAGATTTATTTGTTTTGATATTATTTCAGAAGCTAGTATCTTTCAGCACATCAAATTGATCACCACCTTTATATTAATTATTAAAATAAAAAAACCCCCGCCCTATATTAGGGCGAAGGATATTCGCTATACCACCTAAATTATGCTGAAAATAAGCATATTTTATATTTCGAGTACTAAAATACTCTAGCCCTTTTAACAGTGGGCATCCGGTAACTACTACACTCAAAATTCGAGTTCGGGTTACTTCTAGCAGGTCCATTCACTAAAGTTATCAATACTGAGATTACACTATCCTCAGCTCTCTGAAATTGCATTACTTTAATTACTCTTCCTGTTCAGTGAATTTATAATATAATTAATAACTTTACTTTGACAAGTCATTAAATTTTATAAGATTATAAAAATTATAACATTTAAATTAGTAATTGTAAATATATTTTTTAAAGTTTATAATAACTGTAAATGTAGTAAAAATAAGGAGGTGAATAGTTATGTTAGGTACAATTATAAATTCATTATCAATAATAATTGGCGGATTTATAGGTTCATCATTTAAAAATAAAATTTCTGATACATACACTGAAACAATTATGAAAGGTCTAGGGTTATGTGTAATACTTATTGGATTAAAAGGTGCATTACAGGTAAACAACATATTATTATTAATTATTAGTCTTACGGTAGGAACTCTTATTGGTGAAATAATAAGAATTGAGAAAGGTATTGAAAACATTGGAGCTTTACTAGAAAGTAAAGTATCAAGTCAAAGTGGAATAGCAAATGGTTTTGTAACAGCAAGTTTGGTATTTTGCGTAGGGGCGATGTCTATAATGGGCTCACTTGAGAGTGGTCTTTCTAAAAATTATAGTATACTTTATGCTAAATCTTTATTAGATGGTATATTTGCAATTATTTTTTCATCAACATTAGGTGTTGGAGTATGTTTTTCTGCGATTTCAGTATTTATATATCAGGGTATTATAACCTTAACAGCTTCTCTTATGAAACAATTTTTAATAACATCTGTTGTAAATGAAATGTCTGCTGTTGGGGGATTATTAATTGTAGCAATCGGTGCAAATATGCTTGATATTAAAAGAATAAAAGTTGGTAACATGCTTCCAGCAATATTTATTCCTCTTTTATATTATATATTTAAATGCATTATAAGCAATTTTACATAAAAAAGAAGAGTTTAGCAATGAAAATATTGCCAAACTCTTCCTTTTGTAGAATTATTTTATTAGAATTCTATGGTAGTTTTATCAAGCCATGTCCATTCTGGTTTAAATACTTTTACATCTTCTAGAAGTTTGAAGAAAGCCACATCGGCTAGTTTTGCTTCTATTAGTACATCAAAATCTATTCCTAAAGGGATACATTTCTCAATAAACTCAATAAATGATGCTGCATCAAGGTTATCAGCGTGTTTTTTATCCTTTTCTCCAGTTTTTGGACTAGAAAAATGTACCTTAGGTGGTAAAGGTTGACCTTCCCAAGTGGCGAATATATCTTTTAACATAGGTTCTAGGTCGTCACCGCCATTGTTACAGTTATGATGATGTACATCTAGTACCATAGGTGCCTTTATTTCTTGGCAGATATTTAATACTTCTTTTGTAGTAAAGCTTTTATCATCATTTTCAAATATTAGCATATCTGTTATTTCTTTTGGTAAGTTATTAAAATTCTTAAAGAATCTTTCTGTAGCAGCAAGTTTTCCGCCTTCCTTACCCCCAATATGTAATACCATTTTTCCTAAAGGATAATTAATATCTTTAAAAAGATTTGCATGAAACTGTAAACTTTTTATAGTGTTTTTTATTACTTCTTCTTTAGAACTGTTTATAACATTAGATTCATCTGGATGAGTATCTACTCTTAAATTGTTATTATTAATATAATTTCCGAGCCATTCAAAATCCATTTTTAAAATTCTTCTAAACTCCCAATTAGTAACTTCTGGATGTATTGCTAAAGGTATTAAAGCGGAAGTTATTCTATAAAAGTGGACATCATTTTTTACAGTGTATTCCAGAATTTTATGCAAATCATTAACGTTTGAAACTGCTACCTTTTGTAGCTTTTCAAGCTTATCCCTATCAGTTGATTGTTTTGTATATGTAGAAAAAGTTACAGTGCTTGCCGAAGTTATTTTAGCTGATTTTAATGCTGTAGCCACATATCCTAATCTTATTTGCATAATATCACTCCTCATATAATATAGTTATACCGTTGAATAAAAATTAAAATATTTCTAATAACTAATATTCATTAATATATTTAAATTGTAGTACTATCATATCAAAATCTATTCTATAAATTAAAATATACTTTAATTTGTATAAGCTTATGGCTATCATATTATCTATAATAAAGTTAATTTACAAATATTGTATGTTAAATATTGAGTAAAGGTCAGAAAACTTACTGGCGAGATAGTTTCCTATTAATCTCCATAATGTAAAAACAAATACAATATTTTAAATGATTCTTAAGAATACTTTATTAAATAAATATAATATCTAAATAGATTTAAGAACGAACCCAAATTTAATCATATCACATAACTATAGTGTATGTAAAACAATATACACATAATTGAATAAATATTTGCATAGTGGGTGATGTTTATGGAATAAAAGTTAAAAAATATTAAAGTATGAATATTATTCCTTTTTCATCGGAAGACCGATAGTTACTTTTGTGCCCATTTCAAGTTTGCTTTCTACTAGAATTGATCCATTATGTTTGCCTATGATCCATTTTGAAATAGATAGACCAAGGCCTGTTCCACCACTTTCTTTTGCTCTTGATTTATCACACCTATAAAATCTAGTAAAAATATGAGGAAGGTCGTCTTTCGCGATACCAATGCCTGTATCTATAATTTCAATTGTTAAATTACTCATTTTAATATAACTATTTAATTTAATAGTTCCACCAATTGGAGTATACTTAATACTATTATCAATGAAAATTCGTAATGCTTGTTTTAATAAATCTTTATCTGCATAAACAGATAAATTTTCATTAATTTCGCTTGAAATTTCATGACTTACGTCAATTAGTTTAGTCTCCTTTATGATTTCAGTTATTAATTCGTTTATACAAAAATCCTCCTTATAAACCTTTTGTGTTTTCTTATCACTTCTTGCAAGGAAAAGAAGCTTTTCTACTAGTTGCTGCATATTGTAAGCCTCACTTTTAATAGCTGTAATTGATTCGTCGAGTACTGCTTTGTCATCTTTTCCCCAACGGTATAACATATTAGCATAACCTTGTATAACTGCAATAGGTGTTCTAAGTTCGTGAGATGCATCTGATACGAATTGATTTTGCATTTCATAGGAATTTTGAATTCGATTAAGCATCTCATTAAAAGTTTCTGCTAGTTGTTTTAATTCATCATGAGAAGTGCTAACATTTAACCTTTTTTCCAAAGCATTAACTGAAATAGCTCTTGTTGCTTTCGTCATATTTTTTATAGGTAAAAGCATTTTTTTACTAGCTCTAGAACCAAAACCTAATGTAATAATTAAAGAAATTACATTTACAATAAAAATAATTGCTGCAAAAATAGTTGAATATTCATTTTCTTTATTTAAAACTTTAGAAGTTTGAAGGAAAAAGATTTTATTATTAAGTTCAAGTTTAGTGGTAACGAAAATAAGTTGTTGGTTGAGATTATTGATTACTGGGGCAGCTTTGGTATCCTTATGGAAAGATATATCCTTTTTATCGTTTTGACTGGAATAAACAAGAGTTTCATTCTCATCAAATACACTTAAGGTAACATATTTTATATTACCAAAAGCATTATAATTAAAACTTTTAAGACCTTTATCTAATTTTGCATAATTAATAGCTACTGTACTATATTTAGTAAGGTCGCTTTGTGCTTCATTAATTAAAAAAAACCTAAATCCAACAACTAAACTAACACTTAATATAAACAGTGTAATAGAAAAAATGAGAGTATACACTGCTGTCATTTTAAAACTAATTGAAAACCGTAGTCTCTTATTAATCGTGTATGCTAATTTTTTTAATAATTTTGGTGTAAAGTTTAATATTATTACGAAAATTCTTAAGAGTAATCTGAAGCATTTTATTATAAATTTAAAGATAAATCGTAAATTATTCATCTTTTAAAAGATATCCCACCCCTCGCACTGTATAAATAAATTTCTTGCTAAATCTATCATCTATTTTACTTCTTAAATATCTAATGTACACATCTACTACATTAGTATCACCCATATACTCATATCCCCATACAACATCTATAATTTTGTTTCTTGTAAGTACAATATTTTTATTATCTACTAGTAATTTAAGCAAATCAAATTCTGTCTTAGTTAGACCTATAGAGTTGTTATTAAAACTGACCATATGTTGGTCTAAGTCTATGATTAATTCCCCAACAGATAATATATTTGAACTTTTATTTATTTGTGTGTTCTTTTTTAATGCTGTTCTTATTCTTGCAAGTAATTCTTCAATTGCAAAAGGTTTAGTCATATAATCATTTGCCCCTATGTCAAGACCAGTAACTTTGTCCATTATCTCATCTTTCGCAGTAAGCATTATGATGGGGATATCTGATACTTGCCTTAGTCTTCTTAACACTTCTAGACCGTTTAAAGAAGGCAACATAATATCAAGAAGTATTAGATCAAAGGCTTCATTTATAGCCTTATCTAAACCTTCACGCCCATCATGGCTTTGTGAAACTATATAACCTTCATACCTTAGCTCTAACTCAAGAAATCGTGCTATTTTTATCTCATCTTCAATTATTAAAATCTTTTGTCCATTCATATATACCTATACCTCCAAAACATATTATATTAATCTACATTATAATTTTCTTATCAAATTATTAATTTTATAATAATAGTATTATTATATATTATTTTGAATATAATTGCAGATAATCAGACTTATGCAATAAAACTTATTACTTAAAAAAAACAACCTACATTAGTAAAATGTAGGTACTTATAAGTTTTATTCAGTTTTCAGTTCCTCGTTAATTTTCGTAGTTACCTTATTAACAACAAGAGACACTTTATCAAAAATTTTGTTTACCTCGCAATCCTCATTATTTTTTTTTACAATTCTTATTTTGTGATTAGTTATAATAGCAAGTACTAATCCTACAATTACTAATGGGGCAGCGACTATTGCTAGAATAACGGCTAGAGTAATGCAAACATTTAAAACCACATTATCATTTTTTTTAATTACTAACTTTGTTTCGTTGCCCTTTTTAATAAGAATTTTTATCTTTTTAAAAAATGCACTGTCAGTACAAGGTTTTTCATCAGGCCTAATTTTATTTTGTTTTTCAAGGTATATTAAGGATTCAATGAGATTACCCTCGTTTTGCTCCAAGGCATTTTTAGCATCCTCATAACTTACATTTGCTCTTTTTCTTAATTCATCAATTTGTTCTAAATTTATTGACATATTTATTCCTCCCTTTTTAATTTAGTAGATAACAATTTTATGTCACTGTAGCTGTTTATTTGTTTTCTATGTCTTTATTATAAGACCTGAGAATTAAAGCATTATTAGTAGAAGATTAGAATTGCATTAGAATATATCAATGTTAAATAAACAAATTACAGTGTTTTTGAAATTATAATATGAATTGTAGTCCTAATCATGGTATAATATAGACTTATGAGCTAAAAATTCATTTAAGGTATACTTAAAATTATATATAAAACAAGAGAGGAAGTTAAAATGAGTAACATGAAATTTGAGGAATTTAAAATCAGTGAAGAAATATTAAAAGCAATTAAGAATTTAGAATATAAAAAACCTTCAGATGTACAAGCAGCTGTAATACCTATAGCCCTTGAAGGAAGAGATATTATAGTGAAATCACAAACTGGTAGTGGAAAAACAGCTGCATTCGCTATACCACTTTGCGAAAGTGCTGATGTAGGGGAAACTGAGCCACAAGCTTTAGTATTAACACCTACTAGAGAACTAGCACTTCAGGTAAGTCAAGACATAACAAACATAGGAAGATATAAAAAGATTAGGGCAATAGCTGTTTTCGGTAAGCAACCAATAGAAACGCAAAAGAAGCAACTTAAGCAAAGAGTACATGTAGTAGTAGGTACACCAGGAAGAACTCTAGACCATATTGAAAGAGGTACTATTAATTTGGAAAAGATAAAATACCTAATATTAGATGAAGCAGATGAAATGCTTAGCATGGGCTTTATAGAACAAGTGGAAGAAGTTATTAAAGCTGTCCCTAAAAACAGAGTTACTATGTTATTTTCAGCAACAATACCGGAGTCTATTGAAGCAATTTGTAAGCAATATATGGTTAACCCTGTTAAAGTAGAAATAAATCCTGAAAAGTTAACGGTTGAGAAAATCGATCAAGTATGTTATGAGGTAGATGAGGATAAAAAGTTCAGCTTACTTAAGAGATTACTTTATATTGAGAATCCAGATTCTTGTATTGTATTTTGCAGAACAAAAGAAAATGTTGACGAAATTACTGTTCAAATGAAGAACCGTCATTATTCATGTATTAAGATACATGGAGGTATGATTCAAAATGATAGATTAGATGCTATGGAGAGATTTAGAAAAGGTGAATTTAGATTCTTGGTGGCTACAGATGTTGCCGCAAGAGGAATAGATGTTGAAAACATAACACATATTATAAATTATGATTTACCACTTGAAAGAGGTAATTACGTACATAGAATAGGTAGAACTGGGCGTGCTGGAAAAAAAGGAAAAGCTATAACTTTTGTTACCCATAATGAAAATAGATTCTTGCAAGCTATAGAACAGTATATTGGTATGGATATACCAAAAGGATCAATACCAACAAAGGAAGATTCAGAGCCATTTAGGATAGCATTTTATGAAAAACATGATGCTAAACCTATTATTAAAAAGACTAAATTATCAAATTTTAATAGTGATATAATGAAAATGTATATCAGCGCAGGAAAAAAGAAAAAAATAAGGACTCTGGATATTGTAGGTACTATTTGCAATATAGAAGGAGTTAGTTCTGATGACATAGGTATTATAGATATTCAAGATAGTTTTTCACATGTAGATATTATGAATGGAAAAGGTGACTTGGTGTTAAAGGCACTTAAAAATGGTACAATAAAAGGAAAAACTATTAGGGTCGAGAAGGCTAATAAATAGTACTTAATGTGTAATCCAAAATATAAATGAGATAGATAAATTAATTATCTATCTCATTTTTATTTTGATAAAATTTAAATAAATAATAAGTATTTGAATATCATAGCGTATTAATATGTGCTATCAGAACTATATATAATACTACATTTATGAATATTTTTTAATAATTTGTAAAGTATATATTTGATTAGAATTATTTTACAAAAACATATTTATATAAGGAAATATCTTTTCTTATTTTTTAGATTTTAAATGACAACATACGTTCTAATTTGAAAGAATAAACATAGAGTTATAATATTATTTATAAATATAATTCAAATTTTCTTTGATATGTGTTAAAATGTTAAAGTTGTGGAAAAGATTTGTTAAAGGGTGATTTTTTTAAATAAACAACTAGGATTTATAGAATATATTAATTGTAATATAGATGATAAATAATATTACCTGTTAAAAAGGAGAGCTATAATGAAAACATTTCAAGATTTAGTGAAAGAGACTTTAGATGTCCAAGATTTAGAAGAATTAGAATCGGCAGCAGATTTATTTCAGTTTGGTATTGAAAAAGGATATTATAATAAACGCCAAGCTGATCAATTTAACGTTACCTATTGGAAAATGAAAAATCAGTGCTTGGCTTATGAAGTTGCCAAAGAAATAAAAGGTAATAAATTAGATATAATTACTATGGTTACTAGTGCTCCAACAGAAATAAAAGATAATATGCGAGAACTTACTAATTATGTAAATGGGCGAGTTAAAGCTTTGAAGGGCAAAATGAACGGTATTAGATAGTAGTGATATTTTACAAATAAGAATGTTAATAATAGAGGTATATATTGTTATAATTAAGTAATTATAATAGTATATACCTTTGTTTATATAATTATAAATTTTAAAACAAGAAGTTGATTTTATAAAAGTTCTTTAAATGTTCAAAAAAACTATTGCATATGACGTAACGTAATGTGTTAATATAATTATAGAGCCATTAATCAAGTATTGTTATTGATCAAATGTCCATAATTAGGAGTGATCATATTGGAAAAGAATGAACCCGATTTTTTTACAATTGGTGTATTTGCAGAAAAAGCCGGTGTTACCTTAAGAACACTTAGGTATTACGACAAAATCGCTTTAATGAAACCAAGTTCATATAGTGAAGCGGGGCACAGATTATATAGTAATCAGGATTTTGCAAGACTTCAACAAATTTTGACTTTGAAGTTTATTGGATTTTCTCTAGATGATATCAAGCAAATAGCGCAAAGTGATGTGACGGATAAAAACTTTGTGAAATCTTTGGAAATACAAAAAAAGATTATGAAGCAAAGAGTTCAGCATACTCTAATGGTAATTAAGGCAATTGATGAAGCAATTGAAATGGAGAATAAAGCAGATGTAAGTTGGGATAAGTTTACCAACATTATAAATGTTATAAATTCGGATAAAAAATTACTTGAGCAGTATGAAAATGCCTCAAATCTAAGGGCTAGAATGAACATCCATGAGAGATTTAGTGTAAACAAATATGGATGGATGAAATGGTATTTTGAAAAACTAAATTTACCTAATAAGTCCACAATTCTTGAACTTGGATGTGGCGATGCCACTTTATGGAAAAAAAATAAAGATAACCTTCCTAAAGGACTCGATATAACATTGAGCGATTTTTCTAAAGGAATGTTAAATGATGCTAAAATAAACTTAGGCAAAGAGTCTGAAAATTTCAAGTTTCAAATTATAGATGCAGAGGATATACCCTGTGGCGATCGTAGTTTTGACGTTGTAATTGCAAACCATATGCTTTATCATGTGGAGAATATAGGTAAAGCATTGTCTGAAATATACAGAGTATTAAAACCTGGGGGATGTTTTTATTTCTCAACAGTTGGAGAAAATCATATGATTGAAATTAGAGATATAATGATTAAATTTAAATCAGAAACGATGGATATTAGAAGTTCTGATGTTACTTCAAGGTTTAAACTCGAAAATGGCGTTGAAAAACTAGAAAAATTGTTTGATAATATAGAAATGAAAAGATATAAGGATAATTTAATTGTAACAGAAGCTACACCTATTATTGATTATATTTTTTCAATGCCTGGTAATGTAAAGCAAAGTTTTAACAAGGAAAGACTTTATGAACTTACTAAATATTTAGAAGAGAGAATTGCTACAGAAGGTGGAATTTATATAACTAAGGATACTGGCTTTTTTAAGGGTCAGAGGGGTTTGTAATTTCAAAATTTATAAAAACTAAGCTTTTTTCTTTTGCTTCTTAATTGTAAGATTAAAGCTAGAAATAAATAAGATAATAATTATGGTTTACAATAAAATTAAATATGAAAGGTCGGATATATATGAAAATAAAGAATATTCCTTTCTCACCACCAGACATAACAGATGTAGAGAAAAAACTTGTAATGGAGGTTTTAGATTCAGGTTGGATTACAACGGGACCTAAGACTAAAGAGTTTGAAGATAAGATTGCTAACTATTGTGATGCAAATAATGCTGTAGCGCTTGCAAGTGCAAGTGCAGGTTTAGAACTTATATTAAAGGTTTATAACATTTGCGAGGGTGATGAGGTTATTACAACACCTTACACATACACAGCGACATCAAATGTAATACTTCATAGAGGAGTTAAACCAACATTTGTAGATGTTAAAGAAGATAGTTTTCTAATAGATGAGCAAAAATTAGCTATGGCAATTACACCTAAAACGAAAGCAATAATAACTGTAGATATCGCAGGAGTTCCTGTTGATTATGATGCTATAAGGGCAATTCTTAAGGCTAAAAATAGAGAAGATATTATATTTATATCAGATTCAGCTCACTCTTTCGGTGGAATATATAAGGGTAAAAAAGTTGGAGCACAAGCTGATTTTAATGTCTTTTCATTCCATGCAGTAAAAAATTTAATAACTGCAGAAGGTGGGGCAATTACTTTTAATGATAATAAATTTAAAGGTAATAAAGATTTAGTAAAAGAATTTAAAATAACTTCACTTCAAGGTCAGTCAAAAGATGCTTTGGCTAAGATGAAGGCAGGAGCTTGGAAATATGATATCATCACAGATGGTATGAAATGCAATATGACAGATATAAATGCAGCTATAGGTCTTGGACAACTTGGAAGATATGAAGGAATGATTACACGTCGTAAAGAAATCTTTGCGATATATACTAAAGCTCTTAGCACTAAAGATTGGGCAATTATTCCTTTTACAAAGGATGAAATTAGAGAGACTTCATACCATTTATATACATTAAGGTTAAAAGGATTTAAAGAAGCACAAAGAGATGAATTAATACAAAAGCTTGCAGATATTGGTATAGCTACAAATGTTCATTTTACTCCTTTACCAATGTTTACACTTTATAAAAATCTTGGTTATTCTATAGAGGATTATCCAAATGCATATAATCAGTATGCGAATGAAATAACCCTTCCAGTATACTCAACACTTAAATTAGAGGATGCAGAGTACGTGGTAAACAATGTAATAAAATGCGCAGAAGCAATAATAGCTAAATAATAAAGATTAAAATGGAGGCCATATTATGAAAGTTAAATTTTTTACACCGACAAGAGAATATCAAGAGAAAAAATCAGAATTCGACAATGCTGTTCTAGGATTTATGGAAAGAGGAGTATCAATGCTCGGTAAAGAGGTAACTGACTTTGAAGAATCAGTTAAAGAATTTACTGGAGCTAAATATGCAATTGGTGTTGCATCAGGTACAGATGCCTTGGTAATGGCATCTGACATACTTGGTTTTAAAGAGGGAAAGGAAGTAATAACTTCACCTTTTACTTTCTTAGCTTCTGCATCTTGCATAGCAAAAAATGGTGCAAAACCTGTATTTGTTGATATTGAAGAAGAAACTTTTGGTATAGATGCCAGCAAAATCGAGGAAAAAATAACAAAAGATACTGTAGGAATTCTTCCAATCCATTTGTTTTCACAAATGAGTGATATGGATAAAATTATGGATATAGCTAGTAGGCACAAGTTAAGAGTTCTTGAAGACTCAGCAGAATCTTTTGGTATGAGATGGAAAGGTAATGGAGCTGACTATAAACATGCAGGTACAATAGGCGATTTTGGCGTATTCTCATTTTTCCCAACAAAGACTTTAGGAGCATATGGCGATGCAGGGATGATAGTAACCAATGATGAAAACTTAGCAAACCTTGCTAAGATGTATAGAGTTCATGGAGCGTCTAAAAAATATCATTATGATTTTATTGGATATAATTCAAGACTAGATGCAATTCAAGCATCTATATTACAAGTTAAAATTAAGTATATAAAAGATGCAATTAAAAAAAGAGATCATATTGCAAAATTATATATGAAAAGGTTACAAGAATGCGAGTTTATTAAAATACCTAAAATAATAGGTAATCAGGAATCAGTTTATTATGCATTTAATATATTAGCTGACAAGCGAGATGAGCTTTCGGAATATTTGAAAGCAAATGAAATAGGAACTAGTATTTATTATCCAATCCCACTTCATCTTCAAAAATGTTTTGCGTACCTCGGATACAAAAAAGGAGATTTCCCAATAGCTGAAAAAACATGTGAGAGCATCATTGCACTTCCTATATATCCAGAAATAACTGAGGAAGAAGTAGAATTTGTTTGTCAAACTATTAAGGAATTCTATAAAAAATAAATTATAGTGATGTTAATGTTATGATAGTAGAACCTTTGTTAACATCATCTAAGATGGAAAGTCATAAGGAGAACATTATGGATAACGAAATAAAAGAAATGCTAATAGAAATGCAAAAGGATATTAAGGATATTAGCTTAAGGCTAAAAAATGTTGAAAATAATCAAGCAAATGTGGCAAATGCTGAACATAAAAATTGGCATATGTTAGCAGATAAGTTAGGACAATATGATTTAATATTACATAAAATTTATGGGAAAAAGACTTCTGATAAATAGAAATAGTAAATCATAAAACAATAAATAAAATAGTAGGGAGGACACTAAGAGGTGTCTTCCCTACTATTTTTCTTACATTAGTAAAGCCTATGTATTAATATGGAATAATGCAGGAAATTTAAAATAACAAATAATTATAAATATAATGAACTTTTTAGCGCATTTCTTCGTTAAATGATTGTTAGGGGTGATTATTATTTGAGTGAGGTAGAACTTATTAATAAAGCTAAGAATGGAAATAAGAGCGCATTAAATACCCTTTTAGAAGATAATCTTAATATTTTAAAAGGATATGTTATTAAAATGGTAGGAGACCCCTATTTAGCACAAGATATTATTCAGGATGCATTGCTCAAAGCTGTACTTAATATAAACAAGTTTGAGCCTAAGGCTAAATTTTCTACCTGGTTAATAAAAATAGCTACTAATGTTTACAGGGATTATTTAAGAAAAAACAAAAGGTTTAAGTTATCAGATGAGATTTTAGTTGATAATGGCATGCAATTGGAGGACATTGTAATACAAAATTATGAGTATAAAGAGATAATGAAAATAATCTTAGAGTTACCCTACGAGAAAAGAGTTGTATTTATTTTAAAACACTATTATGGTTATAAGTATGTTGAAATATCAGAAATTATAAACTGTCCCCTTGGGACAGTTCGGTCAAGACTTCATAATGCTGTCAAATATATAATAAAAGAAATTGAGAGAAAGGAGATAATATAAATGAAGGATTCGGGTGGTAATAAAAATTCTTTATCTGATAAGATTAAAAACTCTTTAATTAATGAATTGTACAATGAAGATCAGAAGAATGTAGATAAAGACATAAAGTATAGCGATGAAGCTTTAGAGTTTAAAAACAAGCTAAATTCTGCAGCTATAATAATGAATGTTCTAAATGAAGATATATTTGATTTTAATATAGATACATTAGGAATAATAGAGAAAGGAGAATCTATAAAAGAAAGCAGGAAGGCTAGTAAAGAATTTATTTTGTTTATATTATCATCTTTTATAATTGTTTCTTTATATGCAATAGCAATAATTAAAATCGATTATAGGATATTAATTATATCTCAAATTTTTATAGCAATCATTGCTCCTTGTATAATAATACCTATTTCAGTTACCAGAAGAAAAGAGAGTGAATTTTAGTGGGTATTTCAAAAATGAAATTAATTTTAGTACTAACGATAGCTATTCCTATTGTATTAATGGAAGGGGCTTGGGTATTTCGTGATGCAAGAAAACGTGGAGAGAAATACTATTGGTTTTGGGGAATTTTTGCATCTTTAAATACAAGTAATCTTTTTATTTATTTATTAATAACACGGGTAATATTAAAACATAATAAGGCAAAGCTATGAAATAAATGCTATAATCAAATGAATATGTATTTATTGGGGGCGGTATTTATGACAACTAGCATGTTAAAATTTATTGCATGTATATTAATGCTAATTGATCATATAGGGGCAGTGATTTTCCCAAAGGTTATAATCCTTAGAATGATAGGCAGATTATCATTTCCTATATTTGCTTATTTGATTGCTGTAGGGTATTCTAAAACAAACTCCTTTTATAGGTATTTATATAGGCTTTTGATATTTGCAGCAGCATCTCAATTGCCTTTTTCGGTAGCTTTTAGTGAACAAATTAAAATTAATAGTTTCTTTGACTTTTTAAGCTTCCTCACGGGTAGTCCATATCTGCATTTAAATATTTTCTTTACTTTAGCGATTGGGCTAATTGCAATCCGTATATGGGACAAAGGGGAGTCAAAGTTTTTCAAAATAATAAGTGTTTTAGCATTAGGCCTAATAGCTGAAACTTTTAATACAGATTATGGATTTTATGGAGTTGCTATTATATTATCTTTTTATATTTTTAGAGATAACAAAGTTAAAATACTTATATCGCAAGTTATTGTATACTTAGTATTTAACGCATCAGAAATTTTGCTATATGTGTTTGAAATTCAAGGTAAATCAATGAATCCTAGTTGGTTTATTCAAATATTATCAATTCTATCATTAATTTTTATATTTAAATATAATGGTAAGAAGGGTAAAGATTTAAAATATGCTTTTTATGTATTTTATCCAATGCATTTATTAATATTAGGTGTAATAAAAATAATGCTTGATCTTAATAAAAGCCTATAATACTGATAAATTGTTTAAATATAAATACTACAATTTAGTTTAATAAATTGTAGTATTTATAATCATTTAAAAAAATACATTATAGTACTAAAAAAATTAATTATATCACCATATGTGATAATTAATTTTTAATAGGCAATTCATCTAAGCTTTTTAATACGTAACCTTGCTTCTCCCACTGCGTTATCACATCATCTAATATTTCAGCATTGGTTTTTGATACTGCATGTAGTAACATAATTCCACCATTGTGGGTTCTTTGCATTATACGTTTTTTTGCATCTTCATGTGATGGCTGTTTACCTGCAAGCCAATCCATATAAGCAAAGCTCCAAAATATAGTTTTATATCCATAGTTTTTAGTATATAGGAGGGATAATTCACTATATTTACCCATAGGAGGTCTAAAATACTTGGACATTTTTTTGTGAGTAATACTTTCAAAAGCATCTTCTACATCAGTTAATTCTTTATCAAATTTTTCTTCATCTTTTATAGAGGCCATTGAAAGATGATGATTACTATGGTTACATACTAAGTGCCCTTCGGTTACCATTCGTTTGATTAGATCTGGACTTGAAGTGATATATGGCTTTACTACAAAAAATGCTGCTTTTACATTATGTTTTTTCAAAACATCTAGTATTGGAGCAGTATATCCAGCTTCATAACCTTCATCAAATGTTAGATATAATACTTTTTTTGATGTATCGCCTAAATGAAAACAATCATATTTAGATATAAGTTGACTAGTTTCTTTAGGACCGTCTGGTGGAGTATTATCGTTTTTAGGCTGAAAATACCAACTATATTCTTTAGTACTTACTCCATTATGGTTTTCAGTATTATTAAAGACATTATTAAATAAATTTACTATATCATGTGTTTTTGTATCAACAAATTTATTATATCCAATGGATTCGTTTTTTGCATTTTCACTTGAAATTTTTTTAAGACCTTTACTATAACAAACGCCTGTAAAACTATTAGCTACAATAGTTGAAGAAATAATAAGACTCATCATTTTTCCATTCATATAAATCACCTCTAATTTATTATATTTAGATAAGTTAATAATTTAATATATTACTTATTATGCTCAGTAAATGCGTAAAGATATTCATAAATCCAATGTTGTTATATTGGTAATTTTTCAAATTTTTTGACTAATTTATTTGAAGTTATATTTTATATATAAAGAAGTAAAATTGCAAAATTTTATAAATGAATCAATAAATTTTACTTTAAGGGGGATATTATTGTATAATATCATTATAGCGACAGTGGAGGTGATTAAATGGAACTAGGTTTAAAACAACATAGAATGATTCATAGCAAACCCTCAAGATATAGTTTAATTAGAGGTGCTAAAGGAACAGGTAAAACAACTGCAGCCATTTATAGAAGCCTCTATTTAAAAAATAACTATTGTTTATACGATGATGATAAAGTATTAATGCTTACATCTAATGAAGAGGATATAAATTCTATTAAAAATACATACATAGTAGCACAGGAAGAAACTAGATTCGAGTATTTAAGTATATTTTCTAATGAGAAAATAAAACCCCAAGTGCTTACATTAGAAAGTATTATGTACAAATATTTTTTGAAATACGAAGATAGATATAAATTAAAAAAAGAAATAATTATAGAGAATGATAAGAAAAATATTATGAAAGATTGTATATTGAAAGTTAAGGATAATTATCCAAGATTAAGAATACTACAGATCGATTATACTCAGTTTTTTATAGATGAGGTAAAGTGGGTTAAAAGTTGTAATTACTTGAAAGCCGATTTGTATCTACAAGTAAATAGAACAGGTAGAAAATGTGAAAAAGGCCAAGGTCCACAAAGAATTAATAAAAATTCTACTGCTAGAAAAGCGATATATGAACTTATGATTATGTATAATGAAAAGCTTAATTTGGAAAACTTCGTTGATGACGAAGATGTTAATATATATGCACTGAAAATGTTACAGTCTGTTTCAATGGGCAAGTATACTCATATTATAATTGACAAAAGTGATAATTTAACTAAGGTGCAATTGGAGTTTATTAATGCTCTTTATAAACAAAAATCTTATTCTACTATGACATTTCTTGTTGATATAGATGGGGAATATAATGCTAATTCATGGATGGTAAAAGGCAAAAGAGTTAATATTAGGCCTCTAGACGAAAAAGTAAAATCATATATATTTAAAAATAATTACGAATCTCAAGAAAAACCTATGGAAACCCATGAGGATATAATAGTTAACAATTTGAATGTTGATGATCTAGAGAATTTTCAATATTGTGATATAAGACATGGCAGAGCATATGACTTTATGAGGGATTACAGTAGAATATCTGATATTATAGTAAATGATGAAAAAGGTGACTATGAGTACATAAATGAGGAATTAGTGGAACTTCCTGTATACAGTGATATAGCAGCAGGGGAACCTATACAGATTAATTCCGAAATAGAAGGCAATTTCTACATCCCGAAGTATTGGTTAAAGGGAATTAAGAATCCTTTTATTTTAAAAGTTAAAGGTGATAGTATGATTGGAGCTAACATAGATGATGGGGATTATGTTGTTATAAGGCAGGAACAAGCAGCAAACAATAAGGATATTGTGGCAGTAGATATAGGTGGAAATGCTACTCTAAAGAGACTTTCCATAGGTCGTGATAGAATATTACTAATGCCTGAAAATGAAAAATATAAACCTATTGTTATTGATAGTGAAGATACATATATTATAGGTACAGCTATAGGAATTATAAAACATAAGAATTAATATCTTCGAAAGGGAGTTTTTTTAAGTGAAGACATTTTTTGTTTCAGATATACACGGCTCTTTGTTTTATTTAAAAAAGGCAATAAAAATAATACCCAAGGATATCCTAGGGTATTATTTTCATTAGGTTTGTTAAAAACATTTTATTTTCTAAGGAAAAAGCTAAATTTATCTTTATCTGTAGTATCAATAGATAAATTCCTTTTATGAAGTATATTACCAAATTCTTCGACTTGTCCATCACATATGTTAGCATAATCAGTCTTGCCTTCTTTTACCCAACCCATAAATATGTACGCATGAGAAGGTGTACCGACTTTGTCTGGCATATCTGTAGTGAAACATATATCACCCTTTTTCAACTGCGATACGTCGCGATTCTTTTTCCAATCCATAGATATTAAGGATGCCATCAATTGTTTAACAGTTGTTGTTTCTGCGGAAATAGCATAGGTATTAGATCTTAAAATTTCAGATAAGAGGTATACGTTGATTCCCTTTTTGCTTCCGTGATTTAACGTAATTGCTTTTTTTAAAAGCGAGGTTCTGTTAGCTTCGACATTTAAATATTCATAAACATTAGTAGGGGCAATAATAGGTTTAGTGGAGTCAGCCGCAGCAGTAGTATCAGAACTTTTTGTAACTGGTTTATTTACAACTACATCTGCTTTGGGTTTCATAAATGAAGTGTTCATTAAAATAGAAAATATAATTATAGACACTATAACTATTCCTAGCCCTATAACTACTACGTTATTTTTAAACTCATTTTTGTCTGCAATATCATGCATTTCTTTCATGTATCTTTTACTTTCCGTATCATCTTTCAACTTGTTTGATGCACCATACCCAGTTTTAGAGTTATAATTTTCGGATTTGTCATCATTCGAATACAATTTATTTATACTTTCACTATTATCCTTATTTTCTTCATTTTTTACGTCATCTTTATTCATATTTTTCTGCTCAGAAATATAGGTAGAAATCTTAGTGTTAACCTATATTTTTGCAGCACCTCCCTTTGTATTATATTAATTATATTAAAGCCTTAACTATAAATATTATTCATTTTAATTGATCTAATATATCATATTATTTATACCACCCACTTTTAACACTATAAGTATAACATATGGCGAGGTATTTGGGTGCTATTTGTAAAAGTTCAAAATAATTTAATAATTTATGTAATATATTACATTTTGTTATCCATTTATGTAATATTAGTGTGGTTTAATTTTTTTATATGCATTTTGAAAGATGTATTTGTAGTATAATATACTTAATATTTAATAAGCGAGGGATTGATTATGCCTATAAAAATAATAACAGATAGCACTTCATATATAAATGCTGACCTAAAAGAAAAATATGATATTTCTATAGTTTCGTTAAGTGTTATTTTTAAAAACGAGGAATTTAAAGAGATAAATATTGAAAATGAAACTTTTTATGAAAAACTAGGTAAAAACTTAAGTATTCCAACTTCATCGCAACCACCACTTGCTGAGATGTATAATATTTTAGAAAGCCAAATAAGTGATAATAATGAAGTGGTTTGTATTTTTATGTCATCGGATATGAGTGGAACTTATTCAAATGCATGCCTTGCAAAGAGCATGATTCTTGAAAAGTACCCAAATGCAGTGATAAAAATTATAGATTCGAGATCCAACTCAATGCAACTTGGATTTGCAGTATTGACAGCTGCGAGGGCAGTCTATGAGGAAAAGTCAATAGAGGAAGTAATTAATATAACGCAAGATAACATCAAAAGAAGTAAATTCATGTTTATCCCTGACACTTTAGAATATTTAAAAAAAGGAGGTAGAATAGGAGGTGCAAGTGCATTACTTGGAACTATCTTTCAAATAAAGCCTATTCTTACTGTAATAAATGGGAAAACAGAACTATTTGATAAAGTAAGGACTAAAAAACGTGCGATTCAAACTATGGTTGATAAATTTATTGAGGATATAACAAAACATGGACTAGGAGAGGTAATTATCCATCACATAAATGATGTTGAAGGAGCAATTGAATTTGCAAAAATAGTTGAAAAATGTATAGGAAAAAAAGTGGATATAGCTCCTATCGGACCAGTAATCGGAACTCACGTTGGACCTGGTGCGTTGGGTATTGTATACTATACTGAGTCTGATTTATAAAATTAATTACTTTAAATTAAAAATACATTATAATTATAACATCTAAACATGCATAAAATGGAGAAGAGTTACGTAAAACTCTTAGTATAATTATACATAGAAAAACCTAAATCACGGTTTTTCTATTTCGCATTTTTATTTTTAAAAAAACGTGCTAAATCCTTATTTATTCTATGATCAAAGTGCATTGAAGTGATCTATAAATAATAATAATTATAGCTATGTATTGTTGATATTGAATAAAGTTGCAATTAAATTTTATAATTATACATTGACAAATCGTAAAATTTACATTAAAATAAGAAGAAATTACAAATCAAACAAAGGTACACTTTTAAGTTAGCCCTGTGAGGCTAGGAAGGAGTATAGATAATTATGGCATGTGTTATTTATTCTGTCAATTTTAAATTTAATATTATTAAATATAATGCAGCTGCTGCTTTGTGCAATAAAACTGTAAGTATATTTTTTATTTCATTAATAAATGCGGTTACCATATTAGGAGAGATAACAGAGTGATTATTTTAATAGTTGCTTTGTTATCTTTATTAGTATACTTGGAAGAATATGTACTTTTATGCAATTTAAGGAGGATTTAATATGAAAGGTAAGTTGATTTTAGAAAACGGAATAATCTTTGAAGGTAATTTGTTTGGATATTTAGAGGAAAGTGTTGGAGAAGTGGTTTTTAATACAGGTATGACTGGATATGAAGAAATTTTAACGGATCCATCTTATTATGGCCAAATAGTAACTATGACTTATCCACTTATCGGGAATTACGGAATTAATTTAGAAGATGTAGAGTCAAAATCTCCTAAGGTGAAAGGGTTCATTGTCAGAGAAAAATGCGATTATCCTAGTAACTGGAGATGCGAAATGGATCTTGAAGGATATTTTAAACAAAATAAAATAATAGGACTTGAAGGTATTGATACAAGAGCATTAACAAAAATACTTAGAGAAAATGGAACTATGAAAGGAATCATAGCAACTACAGAACTTACAAAAGATGAAATAGATCAAAAACTTATGAATTTTAGCAATAGTAATGCAGTAATGACGGTTACAACAAAGAAGTGTTATACAATTGAGGGCAGTGGTCAACATGTAGCTATTGTAGATTTTGGAATAAAAGAGAACATACTTAGGTCGTTTAAAAAAAGAAATTGTAAACTAACAATTTTTCCAGCAGATACTATGGCAGAGCAAATATTAAACGTTAACCCGGATTTGGTGTTTTTATCAAATGGACCTGGCGACCCAAAAGATTTACAAGATGTTATTAAAATGATAAAAGAAATTATAGGTAAAAAGCCCATAGTTGGAATATGTCTAGGACATCAACTTCTAGCATTAGCCCTTGGTGGGGAAACGGGGAAACTTAAATTTGGTCATAGAGGATGCAATCATCCAGTTAAAGACATAGAAGAGAATAAGGTTTATATTACATCACAGAACCATGGTTATTATGTAAGCAAACTTCCTGAAAATATGAAAGTTACACACGTTAGTGTAAATGATGGAACCATAGAGGGAATGAGACATAAAACCCTTCCAATATTTAGCGTTCAGTTTCATCCAGAAGCCTGCCCTGGACCAAGGGATATAGATGTGATTTTTGATAAATTTCTTACATTTATATAGAATAATTTAAACAGCCATTTTTATAAGATAAAATACATAAAAAAAAGAGAATAACAGATTATACGGGAGGAATTCATATGCCATTAGATAAGAATATTAAAAAAGTATTAGTAGTTGGATCAGGTCCAATAATAATAGGTCAAGCTGCGGAGTTCGATTACTCTGGAACACAGGCTTGTCAAGCATTAGAAGAGGAAGGCGTAGAAGTTGTACTTGTAAACAGTAATCCAGCAACAATAATGACAGATAAAGAAATTGCTGGCATTGTTTATATAGAGCCTTTAACTATAGAATTTTTAGAAAAGGTTATTGCAAAGGAAAGACCAGATAGCTTACTTGCTGGTATGGGAGGTCAAACAGGATTAAATTTAGCTGTAGAATTAGCAGATAAAGGGATTTTGGATAAATATAATGTAAAAGTAATTGGAACCTCTATAGAAGCAATAAAAAAAGGTGAAGATAGAGAACTTTTTAGAGATTTGATGCAAGAAATTAATCAGCCGGTTGTAGAAAGTGAAATTGCTACAGATGTAGCCACTGGAGTAAAGTTTGCAAGCGAAATAGGTTATCCTGTAATTGTAAGACCTGCATATACTATGGGCGGTAGTGGAGGCGGAATTGCTGAAACTGAGGAGGAACTAATTGAAATTCTAGAGTTAGGATTACAATTAAGTTCTATAGGGCAAGTCCTTTTAGAAAAAAGTATTAAAGGCTGGAAAGAAATAGAGTATGAAGTTATGAGGGATAGCTTAGGTAATTGTATTACCATATGTAATATGGAAAATATAGATCCTGTTGGAATACATACTGGAGATAGTATTGTTGTAGCACCAAGTCAAACACTTTCTGATAAAGAGTACCAAATGCTTAGAAGTGCATCTATAGATATTATAAATAGTGTAGGTATTGAAGGCGGTTGTAATGTTCAACTTGCACTTGATCCAAAAAGCTTTGAGTATGCGGTCATAGAAATTAATCCAAGGGTAAGTAGATCTTCAGCACTAGCTTCAAAGGCTACAGGATATCCCATTGCAAAAGTAGCAACCAAAATAGCGTTAGGATATGCACTAGATGAAATTAAAAATGCGGTAACACAAAAAACTTACGCATGTTTTGAGCCATCACTCGATTATGTAGTTGTTAAAATTCCTAGGTGGCCTTTTGATAAATTTGATGAGGCAAATAGGGTGCTTGGTACAAAGATGATGGCAACTGGCGAAATAATGGCAATTGGGAGTAACTTTGAAGCCGCACTATTAAAAGGGATTAGATCTCTAGAAATTGGGCAATATTCAATGCAATATGATTCATTAGAAGAGAAAAGCTTAAAAGAATTAAAGAAAAGAGTAATGGCTGCTGATGATGAACGAATATTCTATTTAGCTGAGATGCTCCGTCGTGATTATAGAGCCGAAAAACTTTCGGAAATTACAGGAATAGATAATTTCTTTGTAAATAAAATCAAATGGATAGTAGATGAAGAAGAAAAGATAAAAAAATCTACACTAAAGGATATGAATAAAGAATGGTTATACCTACTAAAGAAAAAGGGATTTTCTGATAAAGGAATAGCAGATTTATTAGGCACATGCCCAAATGAAATTTATGAACTTAGAAACACATTGGATATTAAACCTGTATATAAGATGGTAGATACATGCGGTGGAGAATTTGAAGCCTTATCACCATATTATTTTTCAACTTATGATGAATATGATGAGGTTGAAGTGAGTAGTAGGAAAAAGGTTATGGTAATAGGATCAGGTCCTATAAGGATAGGCCAGGGCATTGAGTTCGATTATGCATCTGTTCATAGTGTAATTGCCCTCAAAAAACTGGGAATTGAAACGATTATAGTAAATAATAACCCAGAAACTGTAAGCACGGATTTTAATATTTCAGATAAATTATATTTCGAACCACTAACAGAGGAAGAAGTATTTAATATTGTTGAAAAAGAAAAACCAGATGGAGTTATACTTCAATTTGGAGGTCAAACAGCTATTAAACTTGCTCAGTTCTTAAGTGAAAAAAAGATACCTATATACGGAACTAAACCTGATCAAATAGATGCAGCAGAGGACAGAGAGAAATTTGATGCATTACTAGAAAAATTAAATATAAACAGACCCAAAGGAAAAGCAGTTTGGAATATAAAAGATGGATTATGTGAGGCTGAAAATATAGGATACCCTGTTTTAGTTAGGCCGTCTTATGTATTAGGTGGACAAGGAATGGAAATAACTTATGAGGAAAAGGAACTAAGACATTATTTAAAAAATGCATTTGAAAAGGATAAGAAAAATCCTGTTCTTATTGATAGGTATTTATTAGGTAGAGAAATAGAAGTTGATGCTATCTGTGATGGTGAAGAAATATTAATCCCAGGAATTATGGAACATCTAGAGAGAGCAGGGGTTCATTCTGGAGATAGTATTACAATATATCCAAGCCAAAATATATCAGATGATATAAAAGATAAAATATTAGAATATACAAAAAAAATAGCAATAGGCCTTGAAGTTATAGGTATGGTTAATATTCAATTTATAGAATTCAAAGATGAACTTTATATCATAGAGGTTAATCCAAGGGCTAGCCGTACAGTTCCATATATAAGTAAGGTTAGTAAGGTTCCAATAGTAGATCTTGCTACAAGAGTAATGCTAGGAGAAAAATTAAAGGATTTGGGATATGGATTCGGAATTTACAAGGAGCCTAAATTAGTGTCGGTTAAGGTACCTGTATTTTCGACTCAAAAACTTCCAGAGGTTGAGGTATGTCTTGGACCGGAAATGAGATCAACTGGAGAGGTTTTAGGAATAGGAAGAACTTTTGATGAGGCTTTATATAAAGGTTTTATTGCTTCTGGGATGAATGTAAAAAAAGAAAACGGTGTTATACTTGCAACAATAAACCCACTAGATTATGATGAATTCTTGTATATAGCTAAGGGATTTAGTGAACTTAATTATAAATTTATAGCGACGAAGGGTACAGCTAAGCTATTAAGAGATAATGGAATTGATACCATAGAGGTTAAAAAGATTTCAGATGGAACGCCTAATATAATTGATGTAATTAAAGGCAGGCATGTTGATTTAGTTATAAATACCCCTACAAAAGGAAATGATTCAAAAACAGATGGATTTAGAATTAGAAGAACAGCAATTGAAAGTTCTTTAGGTATATTAACATCTCTGGACACTGCAAAAGCATTAGTAGAGATTATGAAGAAAAATATTAGAAGTGAAGATTTAGAAGTATTCAATATGGCTGATTAACTGTTTTATAAAAAAATAAAAATGCCATTGGCTTATTATAAAGCTAATGGCATTTTTATTTTTTTGTCAAAATCATTAAATGGGCTAGTTTGAAAAAGTTTTCATGATATATCATGCATAATTATCACATATAATGAATAAATATTAGTAAAATACATTGCATTATTATTAAAAGTAATATATAATAAATAAAAGAAAGCCAGTTAAACCAATAAAATAAGTCGGCTGTCAGTAATCAAAGAAAATATAAATAGAATATTCAATATACAATTAAATGTATAAATATTCACAACGTTATTATATAATAAATGGGGGAATGCTAAATTGAAAAAATTCATGTCGATAATATTAATAGTTACTATGGCGAGTGTATTACTTGTCGGTTGTGGGCAGAAACAAGCAAAGGTTAATTCGTTAGAAGCAGTTAAGGCATCAGGTAAACTTACAGTAGGACTAGATGATTCTTATCCTCCAATGGAATTTAGAGATTCTAAAAATAAGTTAGTTGGTTTTGATGTGGATTTAGGAGATGCAGTAGGAAAGAAGTTAGGAGTAAAGACAGAATATATTACTAATGATTTTAATGGAATGGTTTTAGCTCTTGGATCATCAAAATTTAATGTTATAATTTCAGCTATGAGTATTACAGATGCTAGAAAAAAGAGTATAAACTTCTCAGACTCTTATGTGATGGGTGGTCAAGTTGCTATTGTAAAACAAGGAAATACGAAAATAACAAAAATAGATGATTTAAAAGGTAAAATAGTATCTTGTCAGTTAGGTTCTACAGGCGATACCGCAGCAACAGCGATGAAGGGACTTAAGGAAGTTAAAAGGTATGACAAAATTACGGATGCATACCAAGACTTATCAATTGGAAGAGTAGATGCAGTAGTTATGGATGCTCAAGTTGGCCAATATTATGTAGCCAAGAAGCCCGGCCAATTCAAAGTTCTAAATGAACAAATTAGTAAAGAACCTATTGGAATTGGATTTAAAAAACAAGATAAGGAATTACAAGCAGCTGTGCAAAAAGCACTTAATGAACTAAAAGCCGATGGGACCCTTTCTAAGATTTCTCAAAAATGGTTCGGATTTGACGCATATAAGAAATAGATATTAATAATTGTTATTTGCTTTAGGGAAATATTGGGAGGTCAAGAATGGATATAAGTATTTTAAAAGAAATGTTTCCTGTGTTATTACAAGGAAGTTTGCTTACAATAGAACTAACTATAATATCAGTAGTAATCGGAACTTTAATAGGGATAGTTACAGCATTAATGAAACTATCTAAAAATAAATTGCTGGCTTGTGTAGCAGGGTTTTACACCTGGATATTCAGGGGAACGCCTATGCTTCTTCAATTATTTGCTTTTTATTATGTATTACCATTTGTAGGTGTTCAGCTTTCACCCTTTCAAACGGCAATAATAGGACTTAGTTTAAATTCAGGAGCATATATGGCAGAAATAATAAGAGGTGGAATACTATCGGTAGATAAGGGGCAATTTGAAGCTTGCAGATCCTTAGGATTCACTTATATAGATACTATGAAAAGAGTGGTATTACCACAAACTTTCAAGATAATTATTCCATCAGTTGGTAATGAGTTTATAACAATGCTTAAAGATACGTCATTGGTGTCAACCATTACTATGTCGGAAGTTATGAGAAAAGCACAGATTTTATCTGCATCAACATTTAGACCAATGGAATCTTTCTTTATAGCAGGATGTTTGTATCTTTTAATGACAACAATTTTTACTACAGTATTTTCACATTACGAAAAAAAACTGTCAGTATATTAGCAGAGGTGATATAGGATGTATATGATTGAGACTAAAAACTTAACTAAAAAATTTGGTAAACTAACAGTGTTTGAAGGTCTAAATGTAACTGTTGAAAAAGGAGAAGTGTTAGTTATAATAGGTCCTTCTGGTTCAGGAAAAAGCACATTTTTAAGGTGTTTAAATCATCTTGAAGTACCCAATGATGGCGAGGTTTTTATTGAGGGAGAAAAGTTAGATGTTAAAAATAAAAAGCATATGAGAAATACCATTGAAAAAGTAGGTATGGTATTTCAAAACTTTAACTTATTTCATCATATGACTGTAATGCAAAATGTAATCGAAGCTCCAATTACAGTTAAACATGAAGAGAGAGAAGAAGTGCTAAAAAGAGCAAAAATAATTATTGAAAAGGTTGGCCTTAAAGAAAAGGTAGATGAATACCCATCCAAGTTATCAGGAGGTCAAAAACAAAGAGTAGCTATAGCAAGGTCACTCGCTATGAGACCTGACATAATGTTATTTGATGAACCAACATCTTCATTAGACCCAGAACTAGTTGGAGAGGTTCTAGGCGTAATGAAAGATCTTGCAAAAGAAGGCATGACAATGGTTGTTGTAACCCACGAAATGGGATTTGCAAAAGATGTTGCAGACAGAGTAATTTTCATGGACGGAGGAAAAATAGTAGAAGAGGGAACGCCAGAAGAATTGTTTATGGCTCCTAAAGAGCGGCGAACTAGAGAGTTTTTAAATAAAGTACTTTAGGGTAACGCTTATTATTCATAAAATTAATTACAAGTTAGTAAACATGATTATTCACCAAAATAATTAATAGGTTGATATTAGTACAAAATAAACAAAATTGAAAGGGGAAATTAAAATGAAAGAAAAAGTAGTTTTAGCATATTCAGGGGGATTAGATACTTCTATAATAATAGCTTGGCTCAAGGAAAACTATGATATGGATGTTGTAGCAGCATGTATTAATGTTGGACAAGAGGATGATATGAAAGCAATTGAGAAAAAAGCTATGAGTTCAGGAGCTGTGAAAATATATATTGAGAACTTAACAGCTCAGTTCATCAAAGAGTACGTGTTTAAAGGTGTTAAAGCAAATGCTACTTATGAAGGAAAGTATTTATTAGGTACAGCTTATGCAAGACCATTAATAGCTAAAAAACTTGTAGAAATTGCACATAAAGAAGGGGCAAAATATATATGTCACGGATGTACTGGTAAGGGAAATGATCAAGTTAGATTTGAAGTTGCAATAGCAGCTATAGATCCGTCTATTAAGATTATTGCTCCTTGGAGAATTTGGGATATAACGTCAAGAGAAGATGCTATCGATTATGCTAATGCTAGAGGTATAGAAATAAATGTTAGTAAGGAAAAAATATATTCAGTTGATCAAAACTTATGGCATGCAAGTCACGAAGGCGGAGATATTGAAGATTTTAAAAATGATCACAAAAGAGAAATGTACCTTATGGTTACACCTCCAGAACAAGCTCCAGATGAACCTACTCTTGTAGAAATATATTTTGAAAAGGGAATTGCTACAAAAGTTAACGGCGTCAAACTTGAACCAATAGATATCGTTAAGATATTAAATAAAATTGGTGGAGAAAATGGAATAGGTGTTGTAGATTTAGTAGAGAATAGACTTGTTGGAATGAAATCAAGAGGAATATATGAAACACCAGGTGGTACTGTTCTTTATGCAGCTCATAAAGAACTAGAGGAAATAACTATAGATAAAGATACTCTTCACTATAAATACCAAGTATCACAAAAATACGGAGAACTTGTTTATGATGGACTTTGGTTTACTACAATGAGAGAAGCTCTTGATGCATTTGTAGATAAAACTCAAGAAACTGTAACAGGATCTGTTACATTGAAACTTTATAAAGGAAATATTATGGTAGCAAGTAAAGAATCGCCTAATGCACTATACGATGCAAGTATATCTTCATTTGGAGCTAGCGTATTATATGATCATAAAGATGCAGAAGGATTTATTAACTTGTTCGCATTACCAAGTAAAATAAAAGCATATAAACATTTAAATAATTTTAAATAAAAATTACAAAATATACAAAAGGTAAAGTGGGTGACAATATGAAACTTTGGGGCGGAAGATTTTTGAGTAAAGAAAGTAAGCTTATGGAGGACTTTAATAGTTCTCTTAGCTTTGATAAAAAATTGTATTATGAAGATATTATTGGAAGTATTGCTCATGTTAAAATGCTTGCAAAATGCAACATTCTAACAAATGAGGAAAGTAAAACTATAGTTGACGGTTTAAATTCTATAATGTCTGACATCAAAGAAGGTAAATTAAAAATCGAAGGCGATTATGAGGATATTCATAGCTTTATGGAAATAAACCTTATTAAAACCATAGGTGAGGTAGGCAAAAAACTCCATACAGCAAGAAGCAGAAATGATCAAGTTGCAGTAGATATGAGATTATATTCAAAATATAAGGCCTTGGATGTTATTGATAATTTAGATATAATTTTAGAAACAATTAAAATATTAGGGAATGAAAATGCTGTTATAATGCCAGGTTATACACATATGCAAAGAGCTCAGGTAGTGACATTTAAGCAACATATAATGGCATATTACAGTATGCTTAGTCGAGATAAAAAAAGGCTTACTAGTGCTATTGAAATTATGGATGAAAATCCTCTTGGATGTTGTGCTCTTGCTGGAACAACGTATGATACTGACAGAAAATTTACAACAAAAGAGTTAGAGTTTAAAAAGCCTGTAGATAATTTTATGGATGGAGTAAGTGATAGAGATTATTTATTAGAACTTCTATCTGCATTCTCTATAATAATGATGCATTTTAGTAGACTTAGTGAGGAATTAATTTTATGGAGTACTAAAGAATTTAATTTCATTGAAATTAGTGATGAGTTCTCCACAGGTAGTAGTATAATGCCTCAAAAAAGAAACCCAGATGCAGCAGAATTAATAAGAGGAAAAACTGGAAGAGTGTACGGAGATTTAATGAGTCTCCTTACAACTATGAAGGGAATCCCACTTGCCTATAATAAAGATATGCAAGAAGATAAAGAACCTTTCTTTGATGCTGTTGATACAGTATTAAAATGCATAAAAATTATGAATGAAATGTTAGGAACTTTAAAAATCAAAAAAGATAATATGCATAATGCAGTTAAAAGAGGTTTTTTAAATGCTACGGAAGCTGCAGATTATCTTGTTAATAAGGGAATGGCATTTAGAGATGCTCACTCCGTTATAGGAAATATTGTTATTACATGTGAGAAAAAAAATAAGGCAATTGAAGAATTAAATTTAGATGAACTTAAAAGTTTTAGTGATTTATTTGAGAAAGACGTATATGAATTTATAGATTATGAAAACACAATAAGTCGCGGTATAAAAAAAGAAATGTAAAACCTGCTTTATACATGTACCATTATGGATTTAAAATAAAAAACGTACCAAGTGAATTTCTGCTTGTTACGTTTTTTTTATGATATTTTCAAAAGTAAATGGTTTTTGTTATAAATTAAATTCTAAAAATCTTAAGGGCGAAATTTAACAAATACCATTTGATGTAAAACTATCACAAATACGTTTAAAAGTTCTATTATTAAGAGAATTAACTCTCAGAATCCTATGCTTTTTAAAGTCGCTTTCGAAGGTTTGGAGAAAACTCCTAGCACAAGCTTCCCCTGAATTATATAAATCAATTATTTTTTTGCTTTCTATATTAAAATCTGTAGTTTTAATATCAAGAGTATCGATTTTTACTGTTCGTAAAAAATTCATCTCGCTTATATGAATATCATCTTGTGCTTCTAGCATAGTCTCAATTATTGAGCTAGTGAAGTTTAAAATATTTGTAATTTTATGTTCTCGTATTTCTTTATTCCCTCCAAGTTTAAAACCAATGGTTGGCCAGTCTGGTATAGCATTTACATCAAAAATCCAAACTGGGTAATTGCTTAAAACACCACCATCAACAATTAGAGATTTTCTATTGGAATTTTTTTTTAATAACTTTACAGGTTGAAAAAAGTATGGAATAGATATGCTCATTCTAATTGCCAAACTTACCTCGAACTCATCAGGATTTATGCCGTATTCAGCAATATCTTCAGGTAGTATTATCATCTTTCCACGGCTTATGTCCGTTGCTATAATGTGCAGTTTATATTTTCTTTTATACTTTTTATTATTTAAAAGAATACCTTGTTCATCTGGAATTATCAAATCTCCAAAAGTTACTTTCTTTTTACTACGTAGTTTAAGTTTATTTGAAAGAGCATCATCAATCCAGTTTTTTATATAATCACCTTTAAAAAGACCCTTTTTAAAAAGTAAATTGTTAGCATTAGAGAAAAATGGCATGATAGAATAATTTTTATCGGCAATTTTTGTATAATCTAGATCTATCATTAATTTTTTTATCTCATCACTTGAGTAACCAACTGCAACTAGTGCCGCTACAATGGACCCCGCAGAATTCCCACAAATATTTTTCCACTGATATCCCTTTTGCTCAAATGGTTTTAATGCACCGACAAGACCAATACCCTTTACACCACCGCCCTCAAATACAATATCAGCAAATTTTATACTGCTATAAATATTCATATAATACCACCCCTTCATGATTAATATATGAATATGTATATTGCTATGACCTATAATATTAAAATAATGTGTAGCCTTAACCTTGTATTCTATAGGCTATTTTAAATTGAGTTATTGATTGCCTAACATTCCATTGAAAACAAGGAAGGCTTTGGAGAAATTGGAGCTGCTGTGCTTGCAATTTTGATATTTCACCCTCCCCTAAACAATAATAATATGTTAATAAAGTTTTCGCTTCGCACTATACCAATATGGTATTATTTTAAAAAAGTTAATATTTAAAAAAACTGTAAAATTATATTGACTTTATGTATCACACTGATATAATATGAATATAATATATCACAGTGATATATAAAGGAAAGAGGCGAGATTAAATTGGCAAAAACAAATAAAACTAAATATGCTCTTCTTGGAGTGCTTAGTTTAATGTCAGGTTCAGGATATGATATTAAAAAGTTTTGCGATTCTTCAATAAGTTATTTTTGGAATGAAAATTATGGACATATATACCCTGTGTTAAAAACAATGGAACAGGATGAAGTGATAACAAAGCAAGTAGAGCAAACAGAAGGAAGACCAGCCAAAAATGTATATTCTATTACTGAAAAAGGTAGGAAAGAATTGAAAATATGGCTGATGCTTCCAGTAGAGCGCGCACCGGGTAGATCTGAACTGTTGTTAAAGATATTTTTGGCTAGGGACATACCGGTAGAAAATATTATTAAAAAACTTCAACAAATAAAAGAGGAAAGTGAAAAAGAACTTATTAAATATTCAGAAGTTGAGAATGAATTAAAGTCTAACAAGCATAAAATAGATAAAAAAAATCTACTATTATGGATTACTACACTTAGCTATGGGAGATATGGCGCTGAAGCAAATATAAAGTGGTGTGAAGAAACCTTGAAAATTTTAGAAGAAACAAAGGATTTATAAAATTGTATGATAGGAGGATCTTTATGAAAATTTTAGCTTTAAATGGAAGCCCACGAGGGGAGAAAGGAAATACTGAGGTTATTTTAAAACAATTTCTTAAAGGCTGCAAAAAAGCTGGTGCAGAGATAGAAACAGTTTATCTTAAAGATAAAAATATAAAACATTGCAGTGGATGTTTTTCATGCTGGACTAAAACTCCTGGAATATGCATATATAAAGATGATATGGAAGGTTTGTTAGTTAAAGTATCAGAAGCAGACATAATCGTATATGCTACTCCGTTATACTACTTCACCGTTACAGGAATCATGAAAGATTTTATGGATCGTATGCTGCCATTAAATAATAGTGAAATAGTTAAGATTGGTGAAAATTACTCCCATCCAAAACGTGTTAAAAGAGAAATCCCTACCAAATCTATTTTAATTTCAAATTGCGGGTTTCCTAACAGTACTAATTTTTCAGGTTTAGTTGAGACTTTCAAGGTTATGACAAAAGGAAATCTAGCAGGGAGTATTCTATGTGCACAAGGTGGAGTGCTTAAAGCTATTAATACTAATGACATGCTAAAGAATTTGTATATGCCATTTTTCTCAGCATTAGAGAATGCAGGAGAAGAAATAGTTCAACAGGGGTATATAAAAACTGAGACACAAATTATATTAGATAAAAATGTACTTGATCCTGAGACTTATGTAAAAGCCGCAAATAGAGGCTGAAATAATGAAAAGGAGGTTTAATCATGAAACAATCATCTAATAATACAAATAAAAATCAGTCAATATTAAAAAATATATTTAATAAGGAATTTGTCGTAAGTGCTATTATTCCAGTTATAATATTCTCAGCTTTTGATAAATTTAAAATGACTCTTACGGGGGTAATACTATCTGGATTGTGGTGTATAGGTGTAGTTTTAATTGATTTTATTAAAGAGCATAAAATTAATGCTCTTGCAGCCATGGCTGGAATCTTTTCAGCAATTGGATTGATAGGTACTGTAGTTTCAAAAAATCCTACATTTTATTTAGTAGCTCCTATAGTTCAGGATTGGCTATATGCTTTAATCTTCTTTGTTTCTTTATTTTTCGAAAGATCATTAATTCAGATAATAGTGGAACAAAGCTTTTTAAAAAATGTATCTGAGGAGTTTCGAAGAAAGCCGAAATATAAATCAGCTTGGAGGATACTTACTTGTGCTTGGGGAATTTTAAATATAAGTCAAGCAGTTTTAAGGATGATACTATTACATTCCATATCTATGAGTTCATACTATGCAATAAGCATGGCATATTCCAATATTTCAGGACCTTTACTAATAGCATTTTCTATATCATTTCCAAAGTGGTATTGGAAAACGGGAACGAAGAGCTAATTACTTTTGTAAATTAGTGTAGAAATCTCTTGGTAATGTATAGGGGGTTTCTACTTTTTTTCTATAAAATATAAAGGAAAATTGTGAATGTTTGTTGAATTATGTAGAGATACGTTTTATAACAAGTAATGTGTGTTAAGGAGCCGATAAAAATGATAAGGCAGATAGAAAGAGATGAGATTAAAGTGTGTGTAGAAGTAATTAGAAAAAGTTTTGAAACGATAGCACAACAATTTAATCTTACAAAAGAGAATTGCCCTGGAAATGCAAGTTTTATGAAGGCTGAAAAATTATATAAACAGTATGATGAAGGTCGATTAATGTTTGCTTATCTGGATAATGGTATAATTGTAGGTTATTTTTCGCTTATCAAAAATGATGCTGGGAATTTTGAACTGAATAATCTTGCTGTATTGGTAGAATACCGTCATAAAGGTTATGGCAGAGAAATGATTATTTTTGCAATAGATAAAGTCAGAGAAATTGGAAGTAATAAAATTACTATTGGATTAATTGAAGAAAATACAAAATTAAGGAATTGGTACAGTAGTTTAGGATTTATACATACAGGTAAAAGAAAGTATAAGCATTTACCTTTCACAGTAGGCTTTATGAAATGGGTTCAATGATATTACTTAATAAATATACAATTGCACTGTTCAGATTTTCATTTAGCGGACATTGATTGAATCAAATGTTTTCAACTTGCAGCAGAATTATGATCTCCCTACTCTTAAAATAGAGAGTAGGGAGATTCTTTTGATAATAATTTATGATTTACTTGGGGTTCACTAAAAATAAATAAAATTCTATTCGAAAGGATATACGAACCCCCATTGATTTCTTATTTCACTTAGTAAGTGAGTAACGTCAACTGTTAACGCAAGTTGATCATCACCAGTATTATTTGTAATATATTCTTGCATATCTATTACTTCATAGTTAAGAGCTTTTGTTGTTTCTCCTAAATTAAGTTCTTCTGTTCTACCATCTTCCGAGTAAAAAATGGTAGCTTTATCAGCCCTTGGATAATTGTTTACTTCAATATATCCTAATTCACCTGCGACTACACCTCTTTTGGGTTGTTTCGCTCTCATAGTTAAAGCCATAACTGCCATTTGATCGCAATCATTTTTCATAATAATACCAGATTGCTCATCTACTCCGGTTTCAAAATATTTTGCTGTAGTAAGAATTACATTTGGTTTGCTCTCCATAAAGTATCTTGCAAATGAGGTTGCATAAACACCAATATCTAATAATGCTCCACCTGCTAATTCCTTACTGAAAAAACGATTGTTTACATCATATTCTTTACAGCTTCCGAAGTTAACCTGCACCATTTTTACTTTACCAATAGCTCCTGATTTAACAATTTCTCTTAGTTTTTTGTACAATGGCATATGGAACATGGTCATGCCTTCTATGATTACCAAGTTTTTTTCTTTAGCAATAGCAACGACTTCATCTAACTGTTTTGCATTTACTGTAATTGCTTTTTCGCAAAAAACATGTTTCCCATTTTTTATTGATTTTAATATGTATTCATAATGTAGATTATGTGGTGTAGCAATATATACGATATCAATTTTGGGATCCTTAATCATCTCGTCATAGTCATTATAAATATTTGCTATATGAAATTCATCTGCAAATGCCTTTAATTTTTCTACGTTAGGGTTACATACTCCATAAATCTCGCCATTTACTTCATTTAAAGCAGTTGCCATTTCTCTAGCGATATTACCTGTTCCTAAAATAGCCCAATTATATTTTTTCATTTTATTTCCTTCTTTCTATATTTTATCATCAGCAGTAGACAGTTCGTACCTACTGATGTTTTGATATACGTGATCTTTACCTACTGTTAAGAATAAATACAAGATTTCAATAACCATAGAGGCAGATACTCTAGAAAAACAATACTCATCCATAAATAATTTTTCTCTTGTTGCTGTTGTAATATGATAGTCGCTAGCCTTGGCAATTGGTGACAAATCATTATTAGTAATAGCGATTGTAGTTGCTCCCTGCTGATTAGCTACATCAATTATAGTCATTAGCCTTTTAGAAGCTCCAGAATTAGATATTACAATTACTATATCATTTTTTGTTAAATTATAAGTATATGCCAATTGAGTTTCCCAGATAGTATTTGATACTGCCAAAATTCCAATTTGGTTAAACTTGAAAGTTCCATCTAGAGCAACCGGAATAGTATTACCAACTGCTACGAATTGAACAGATTTTGCATTTTTGAGTAAATCTAATATTTCTTTGAATTTTTTCTCATTTATCATAGAAATGGTCTGCCTAAGTTCTTCAATCTTATTAGCTAAGATATTCTGCAAAGACTGGCTAATATTATGTTCGTCAATATCATTGGATACCGGGATAGCTCCCTCTTTTGATTCAACAATCTCTTTTGCAAGACTTATTTTCAAATGATGAAACCCTTTCATATTGCATTTTTTACAAAATCTAGAGATAGTAGCTTCGCTGGCACCACTTGCTGCCGCTAACTCTGCGATGGTCATTTCTATAACTTTTTCTTGGTTGTTCATAATATAATTTGCAATCTTTTTTTCTGCTTCGAAAAAATTGTCGTATCCAGAAAAAATTATATCTAGCGCCGTTTTTTTATTCTCCATATTTATCTCCTTTGCAATATTAAGTAAAATATTAGTGCTACTTATCCTACATGATTTAATTTTCTATTTCTACACTCACTATACTGTGACGATTTAATTTTGTCAATAATATTATCAAGAAACTATATTCCTTGGAATATCGATTTAGATACTAGTTAGTTTAAGGGTAATTAGGCATTATTATTGTTCAATTTGATTATGGCAGTAGGAAAATACTTTATAGATATGATTCAAATCCACCGTATCCAATAGTATTGACAAAGAGATAAGATTATATTAATATAATAATACAATCCAAGAAATAAAATTTCTTATAAAAATAAAGCGTCAAATTATATTTTATAACTGAAAAAGGAGAAAAATGAAATTGATTAATGACGATTTAAAGAAAGACTGTGCTAAAGAAGCTCTGAAATATATAAAAAGTAACACAATAATAGGCCTAGGTGGAGGAAGTACTATCTCTTACTTGATAGATTATATAAGAGAAGATAAAGGACTCAAGGTTAAGGTGGTTACACCGTCTGTCAAAACAAAAATGTTATGCATAAAAAATGGTCTAGAGGTTCTACATACTTGCTGTGTGGATAAAATAGCTGTGGCTTTTGATGGATGTGACGAAGTTGATGAAGAATTAAATGCATTGAAAAGTGGTGGAGGAATACATACTAAAGAAAAGTTAATTGCTAGTATGTCTCAGGACTATATACTTCTTGTAGATGATACTAAAATTGTAAATACATTAACATTTAAACATCCTGTTGTACTTGAAATTCTGCAAGACTCATTAAAATATGTTGAAAAAGTTGTTAAGGAATTAGGCGGAAAGCCAACTATTAGAAATAGTTCTGCAAAAGATGGATTTACAATAAGTGATAATGGAAACTTGTTAATGGATGTATTTTTTGAAAATGTTAAGGATATTTACAATCTTGAAAATAGTTTAAAAAATATTTGTGGAGTAATTGATACCTCTCTATTTACTAATGTAGTTACTAAAGTCATAATTGTTGGTAAAGATGGTACTAGGATTATTTCTAAAAAAGAGGTATAGAATGTTAATTACTTTTTTTATTATTTATGGTACAAAATATTGCCATACGACATAATATATAACAGTGTTAACATAATTAAATTGGAGGCAATTTTATAATGGAAGATAAGACTTTAGTTTGTAGTAATTGTGGTAAAGAATTCATATTTACCGAAGGTGAACAAGAATTTTACAAAGAAAAAGGATTCGAAAATGAACCTAAAAGATGTCCTGATTGCAGAAAAGCAAGAAAAGTACAAAGAAGTAAGCAGAAAATAGTATAGGATTTATTACTAGTCCCATGGGCTTATTTATATAATAGACATTTATAATGCTTATTATATAAATAAGCTCTATTTTTGTAAAAGCAAATATGTGAAAAACATACATTTTATTGGTTAACAAAAATTCAATATACCGAAAAAAATATATATAATTATGTAAACAATATTAGCAATGTGGCATACCTTATAGTGATTAATAAATCTTCTGAATTTAAGGGGGTGATTAAATAAATGTGTACTACAAATTCTTATAAATGTTTAGATTGTGATAACCACTGCAACGATAGACCTGATAGATCAATAGCTACAATAGAAACCTCATATCCAGGTCTACAGAATATAGTTTCAAATAATCCAATATTATTAGGTTCAACAGTTGATAGAACAAAAACAGGCAGGAGTATACAATTGAAAGGAAATAGTTTAGTTTTCAGTGTACCAGGTCTATATTTAGTAACGTATAGCACATCTGCAGTATGGACCACGCTTCCCTATGGAACCAATGAGGCGATAATCCAATTAAAACTCAATCAAACGCTATTAGATGGTTCAGAAACTAGAGTTCAAGTGTTAACACCACAGCCTGTGGAAAACCAAAAATCAAATTTAGCTAAGACAGTTCTTGTTCCCGTAACTGCTAGAAACTCATCATTAACTTTAATAAGTACAAGCTCTCGAATTATGGGATTCATAGACACAACAGTAACTGTTGTAAAAGTAGGATAATAGAAACGTAATGTAAAGGAACCGATCTTTTAGATAACGGCTCCTTTTTTGTTAAGTTTAATTTTAAGTGGTTTTGTATTTTATTTTTTAACTAATTTAAATTTAAGTCAATAAACATTATTAGATCCTTTATGAAAGAACCATTTATTAAAAATATATTTTCTAAATTGTTTGTTTTGCAGATGTAACTGTTATTTCTAAAACTCTATTTAGAAAAGAAAATTTTTCTTTCATCATATCAAAGTCCGCACCTGATTTAACAAATTTTGCAGATCCTTCGATTAAGAAACCAGTTCCTAATGACCTATATCCCATAACTTCTTTACTGCCTATTGTAACTTTAATTTTATCATTTTCTTCTATGTTTTTTTGAGTTTTTATCATTCCAGCAGCAGGTATTAATAACCTACCATCTTCAGTAGCATTAATATAAGAATTCCAAGTATTGGCTACGTGTGATTCATTGTTACTACAAGTAACGAGAGATACAACTCCCTCATGGGAAATAACATCAAGCAATTTTTCATTCAACATTAATTTTTCCTCCTTTAATTTTACTAAGTGATGCATAATATAGATAATACAGATACGTATTGTCTACCTTTATTATATAGTGACAAATTTTAAAAGTCAACAATAATTAAATAAAGTTTATTGACTACTAAAAAATAATAAAGTAATATGAGACGATTATCTTTTTATTTAGGAGGCGGGATTACAATGCAATTTTCCATAGGCGTAGAGTATGCATTACATTGTTTATTATATATGATAGATATTCCAGCAGGGACAGCAGTTGGAATTAAAGACTTAGCAGCATTTCAAGGAGTATCAGAAACTTATTTATCAAAGGTATATACGAAATTAAGAAAAGCAGGTATTGTAAGATCAATTATAGGTGTTAATGGTGGATATGAGTTAGTACGTGATCCTGAAAGTATAACATTTTGGGACATAGTTCAGGCAGTAGAAGGAAACAGTCCGTTATTTCAGTGTGCAGAAATTAGGCAAAACGAGGTTTTGCTAGATAAAAAAAATTTGCCTGATGCATATACAAAATGTCCTTGCTTGATAAAAGTTGTCATGCTAGAAGCGGAAGAACAGATGAGAATGTATTTAAACAATAAGACTTTAGGTTGGTTACATAATCAAGTGAGCAATAAAATACCACCAGAGCACAAAAGAGAAACAGTTGAATGGTTTAATAAACTTAAATCAAGGTAAAGTACCTATTCAAAAAACGAACTCTGCTTATATGGATGTGATCTGTAAAATTCTACAAAGGTATTTATATCCCTTTGTAGAATTTTAATTTTATAGAGAAGGATGTATGCATCACTAATATCTATTTGGGGGTAACAAAATGAAAACACTAAAAGTGATTGTTGTTCCATATGATTCTAATTGGAATAATGAATTTATAAAAATAAAGTTGTATTTAGAAAAAACACTTGAAAACAATATTATTGCAATTGAGCATGTAGGAAGCACTTCGGTAGAAGGGTTATTCGCTAAACCAGTTATAGATATTGATGTTATTATTGAAAACTATGATAAATTTGATGATGTTAAATCTTGTCTTAAAAAATTAGGATATTATCATGAAGGCGATTTAGGAATAAAAAATAGAGAAGCATTTTCTTATACCGAAAAGCATGAGTTTATGACTCATCATTTATATGTTTGCCCACGAAATTCAGTGGAGTTAAAAAGGCACATTACTTTTAGAAATTATTTGAGAACACACAAGGAAGACAGGGAAAAATATAGTGCAATTAAATTACAATCAGCACTAAGGTATCCTACAGATATTGATAATTATTGCGAAACTAAAAGTCCTTGTATTGCTGAAATTTATAAGAAATGTGGCTTATGAGTATTAACTCTACTAACAGTTAAATATCGTGAAAACCCAATGTAATGAGTTATATTCACTTTGGGTCTATTATATATTCGTTAAAATTTCATATTGATTTGTTAAATTTAATGTATTATAAATTAGCATTAATATATTCACTATAAAAATTATGTATAAAACAATAATTAGCTACGTAAATTAGCAAAATTTTTTTAGTAATCTAGGGTTAGTTTTTTTTTGCAAAATATAAAAGAAATTTATGAATATTTGTTGAATTATGTAAATAAATTGTCATATAATAAGTAATTGAGTAGTCTAGGGAATATAGGTTTTATAAATAGCTCACAATAATAGAATATGTACAATATATTGAAACAATGAGTTCCTATATTTTGATGGCAAGAATAAACTCTACCCATATATAATGAACACAGTATGAGTGCCAATGGAATTATAAATTCCATCAGAAGAGCAGATGGATATGTCGTCAAGAATTAAATGGTTATCAAAATTACCAATGTATCTATAGCAAGTTATTCAGAAAATGACCTTTATAAATTATTTGATTATTTTGAAGATATAAGAAAAAAACATGGTGCAATCAATATTCAAAAAGAATGCAGTTTATTTATCTCAATTAAATAGTTATATAGTGAGCACATTTTAGTTCAATATTTGAATTAATTGGGAATTTAGGCTATTAGTTTAATGACATGATATAAATATAAAGAAAATCAAGTTATTAATTACCAAAATTATCGACTAAAGGTGGCTTAAACGGTGTTATTTATAACAATATTTGTCTTAGCAATACTAATAATTAGCATTATATGCTTAGCTATTAGTAAGAAGGTACACATACTCAAAAAATGAGGAATATTAGGTAAAAGTGTAAGAAGTGTGTAAATTCATACAACATGTCGAAGGATTATAAAAGTAAATATTTATGCTAATCTTGATACAAACTTTAGTATATAATCTTTAAAAAAATTAACGGAATATCATATAGAATAACTGATGAAGATTTAATATTAACCTATTTTGATGTCCTTAATGAACTCAGGGTTATTGATATCTTTTAAATGGAGGAATGCGGGTGTGAAAAAATGGATTATTAGATTATTACTATTGGTGTTGTTTTCTTTTCCTTATGTATACTTTTCAATGTATCAGGATTTAATAAATAGTTCAATGATTGGCTATGGCTTAATGATAGTAGTTTTAATTTTTTTAATTTTTATTTGTAAGAAAACACATAATTTGCCTGTAGGTGCATTGGGGAACATTATATCATTTATAGCATCCTATTTAATGGTAATTTATTCAACAGATGAAAAGTGGAGTTATTATTTTAAGCCTTTTACATCTGTTGGATTGCTGATATTCGTTAGTATAGCAATCATAATTCTACAGGTAGTGCTTGTAGGCATAATTAAAAGTAGAAAGTTAAACGACATGGAAAATGGGCATAACCTTTAGCTTGTATTAATATACACCTTTCATATTAGACGTGACAAATTTACATCTTTCTTTCGAAAAGTGTGGTTCTTATGGGATTATTAATTGTTATTATAATTATTCCAATACTTATAACTATAGTTATTCTAGATAAATGTACAAAAAACAACACCTCATGGCAAATAATGTTGAATATAAAAGCTATGACGAAAAAAGCAAGAAAGGAAGTGCATTATGATTAACATTTATGATTGGTTTGGCTATGAATTGCCGATAAATGAACGTTATCGGCTAATAAAAGAAGCTGGATTTGATGGCGTTTTATTATGGTGGAGTAATGACTTTGGTCGGAATGATTACCGCAACGGGCCACAAATTGCAATGGAAGCAGGTCTTTTTATAGAAAATATCCACACACCAGTCCAAAATGAGAACAACCTCTGGCTTGACAATCTTGACGGTGAAGCCTTGACTGATTGCCATTTGCAATGTGTTGCAGATTGCGCCGAATTTGAAATTCCGACAATGGTGGTGCACCTGCCTAATGAAGACAATCCATATAACGCATTGGGACTGGATAGAATCAAAAGAATCACTGAAAAAGCTGAACAGCTTGGTGTCAATGTTGCACTGGAGAATTTACGCAACCTTGCCAATTTGGCATATGTGCTGGAGCAAGTGGATTCCCTGCGTATCGGATTCTGTTATGACTGCGGACATCACTACCACTACTATCCCGGCTATGATTTATTATCCATGTACGGTTCCCGGGTGATGGCACTACATTTACATGATAATAACTGAAGTCATGCCCAACACGGTTTACCCTTTGACGGCACGATTGATTGGTCCACAGCCATGAAAAAAATCGCGAAAACGTGTTATTCTGGTGCGACTGCAATAGAGCCTATGAATTGGGATTATGAGGATTTACCTGCTAAAGAATTTTCACATAAAGCATTTGAGCGAGCAAAAAGGCTGGAAGCATTAAAAATTTATAATCCATGAAAACAGAAATAATCTATATAGTACTTAATCCTGTTGCAATAATAAAATATTGTTGATTTAAGAAAGGTGAGATGTTAAAACTATCAGTAAAGAATTCTAAAAGGGGAGAAATATAATGGTTTGTGCAAATATTATTTCCAGACCAAAATGAGGAGATGATTTTGTGAGTATTTTTTTACTAAGACATGGAGAAACAGATTGGAATACTATAGATAGGTGTCAAGGACACACAGATATCCCACTAAATGAAACAGGGAAAAAGAAGATTGAACAAGTTGCTTTTATGTTCAAAAGAAGTATCGGTGATATTAATTATATTGTATCTAGCCCTCTATCTCGTGCCAGTGAGAGTGCATTGATTTTTTCAAATAGTATTGGTTACAAGGGAGCAATAATAATTGATGAATTATTTATCGAGAGATTTTTTGGTTTAGCGGAAGGTTTGTTAGGAGAAGAGATTAAATTTAAGTTTCCCAATTTAGACGTCCCTGAAATGGAACCCGAAAAGAATGTTTTTTCAAGAGCAATACAAGGCTTAAATTACTACGATAGCATATACTCTGATGTAAATATATTAATTGTAACACATGGTGCTGTGTTAAAGACATTAGTAGATAATCAACCAACTTACTGTGGAGCGGACATCAACGTAGTAAAATCTGTCCCAGGCGGACTATTTAAATTAGATTTACGAAATGGAGAATATCAGATTAAAGAAATTAAGACTCTATAAGGTGAAACTATGGAAACATTAATAAATGAAAGGTTAATATTAAGACAATAGTTTAATTAAGTAAATATATTAATGGTTTAATAGGATATTATAAGTACCGGAGGGTGTTAAATGAATAATTTTCATGAAAATTATCAGCTGCTTTTATTGTCAAAGGAATATTTGAGAGAAATATATAACTGGAATATTGCAGAAAAACATTTTGAACAATTTACATGTCGACCATTAAGATCACAAAAATCATATAATGAATACGTTAATAAAATGATGGATTCGATTGATAGTATAAAAGAAAAAACTTATATATTAGTAAAAAGAGATAATAATAGTGTCCCTTTGGGTAAAATTAAATTATTTGATTATAAGCCAAGAAATCATAGTGCTGAATTCGGCTATTATTTACCTAACCATAATAGAAACAAGGGGTTAGAAAGTATTATATTAGAACAGTTTATAGACCTCTCATTTGCCGATAGTGATTATAATTTAAACAAACTATACGCTACTACAGCCTCAAATAATATTCCTTCAATAAGACTTTTGGAGAAGTATAAATTTAGATTAGAGGGAAGGTTAAGAGAACATATTATTGACATGTTCCCACGAACGGTCATTTCTGAAAAACCACCTGAAAACCCATTGATATGTTTTCGCGAACAGAAGGGGTCAAAATTTGCACCAGACATCAATACCATCCTCTCGAGCCACGTGGAGTGTGTTGTATTGATGTCTCACAAATAACAATATATGTAGTATTGAACGCTGCCCCGGGATACAAAATATAGGAAGTGGATATGTTCCCACGGAAAGGGAGAGTGCTTTCTGCAGAACTGATAACGCGGAAAAGTGTTAGTTTTCCGCTGAAAAACGGTATTAAATCGTGTGTGACAATAGTTCTGTACACTCGCATGTGATCTTCAGTAGCCCGATGATAAGAAAAACAATAATGGATTCCGAAAGGTTTGACGCGATAAGTCATTCCCAGCGGAATCCATTTTTATTAGTTTTGACAATAGTGGTGACCACTGGAAAATGTCATAGTCGAGGCTACAGGCCTGCTTTTTGGCTTGAAGATTAACAACTTCCAGTTTGTAGATTTAGATGATATAGATTTTTTAAGTATAAACAATATAGTTATTTAAGAAAACATAAGATCAAATTTAATAATTATTGTCATATGTTTTTAGTATGCCACACCCGGCATACTAAATAGGAAACAATCAATCGATTTCCTTCTGTTTCCATCCTTATTTGTCACATATAATTAAATAGCGCACTACGCACTAGTTTACACTATCAAAAAAAGCGATATCTTGGTCTAATACCTAAATATCGCTATTATTTAATATGTAATTGTAAGATTTTTATAGATTATGCATCAATACCAGCAAAATATCCTTCAGTTACAGCATCAATGAATTTACGAGGTTTGCTAGCGTCACCTACAACAACCACATCATATCCAGCTTCATATAATGCATCAGCTAAGTCTTTACCAACTGATTTTTGACCTACTGCTAATACGATTAAATCAGCATCAACAGATTCTTCACGTACTTCATAATTTTCTTCAATAGCAATGGATGCAGAGTGACTTTGTCCCAATACATCAGATGCACGATCTACTTCATCTTTTATTTTACGTAAGTAAGCTACTTTTCCATCGGTAATTGATTGAACTGTAACGTCTGTTATAACATTTACTTGTTTCTTAGCAAAATCAATATACATTTCCATAGTGTGGAATGGCTCTAAACCTTGAGCAATTTGACTTTGCATTTCTAAAATAGTGACATTGTTGTTATTTTCAGCTAACAGTTCAGCTACTTCACATCCTACAATACCACCACCAATGATAGTGACATTTTTACCTTCTGGTACATTTTCTACATTCTTTAAAATATCCCAGCTACTTACAGTGTTTTCAACACCTGGAATAGGTACAGATTTAATAGCTTCTGATCCTGTTGCTAAGATAACTTTATCTGGATTAAGTGCAGAAATACTTTCCAAAGTTGCTTCTGTATTTAGTTTAACAGTAACATTTTTTCTTTCTAACTCACCAACATACCAATCACGTGCTTCTTTTATCGCGTCTTTGTGTGGAGGTACGCATGCTAAATTAAATTGACCGCCTAATACAGATGATTTTTCAATTAATGTAACATTATGATTGACAGATGCAGCTGCACAAGCTGCTTCCATTCCTCCAGGACCAGCACCAACGACAACGATATTCTTTGGTACTTCTACTTTTGGTACATAACCAATATCGTGTTCTCTACTTCTTCTTGGATTTAATACACAACTGACTCCTACTCCCCTAAATAATCGTCCAGTACATCCATCAAAACATGATAAACACGGTCTAATTTCTTCAGGTGTATTATTTTTAACTTTGTTTGCCCATTCTGGATCACAAATAAGTGTACGACCCATAATAATAAAGTCTGCGTTTCCATCTTCTAATACTTTATTAGCGAATTCCGGATGACGAATTTTACCAACAGCTCCCACTGGGACATTAACTGCTTTTTTGATTCTAGCAGCAAAAGGTACACGGGCTCCTTCTACGTAATTTGATGTTTCCATTATTAATGTTGTATTATCTGTTAATCCACCACTAACATCAAAATAATCACAACCAGCCGCTTCAAGTCTACGTGCGATTTCATCAATATCATTATCTGTTAAAGCTCCGTCAATCCATTCATGACCTGGAATACGAGCACCGATGATAAAATTTGGTCCACATACTCTACGAATTTCTTCTACAATTTCACGAGCAAAACGTAATCGATTTTCGAAATTTCCACCATATTCATCTGTTCTTTTATTTGTTGCTGGTGATAAGAATTGGTTAATTAAATAACCATGTGCACCATGTAGAGCAACTCCATCGCATCCCGCTAATTGAGCATATAAGGAAGCATTCACAAATTTTAATACAATTGCCTTTACTTCTTCTGTTGTTAATTCTTCTTGAGGCCCTAATAAGCGGTGACTCATGATTAATTGGTGATTTACATCTACATCTGATACACATTTAGGTGTTACACCAGTAATAGATGCATCTGTTTGCGCCCCTGCGTGGTGTAATTGAGGGATTAATAATCCACCATAGCGGTGTATTTTTTCGGCTAATCGACCCCAATCCTTAACATTGACTTGCTGGTCCATTCTCGCAATCAACTTTTCTGGTTTACCAACTGGATAGTCAACACAGATAACACCTGGTGTAACAACTGCTGTTCCTCCTTTTGCATACTCAGCATAGTAATCAATAAATTGTTCACCAATCGTTCCATCTGGATTTGCCATACCTTCTCCCATTGGTGCTAAAAATACTCTATTTCTTAGAGTTCTTTTACCAACCTTGATAGGTTTCATAATTAAATCGTTTCTAGCCATAATTTATACCCCCATTACTTTATTTGTTATGTTATAATAATAACAATCAATAGTTTAAAATAAAATTTACAATTTATTGTGACCGTTCCAATTTTGGACGATTTCATTAAATCGTAAACTTCTATGGGAGATTGTCTATGAAACAACTAATCAAGAAAGCTATTGCAAATGAGTTTTTTGTGCTTTGCCAAACAAAACCGATAAAGAAAATTACCGTGACAGAAATCGCAAAAGCTGCTGATATTTCAAAACAAACATTTTATCATTATTTCAAAGACAAAGATGATGTATTGAATTATTTATTTGACTTAATCGCATTAGATCCATTATTCTTTGATATTACTAAAGATAATTTTGTGACCATTATTTCTAATTTCTACTATAAAATGTTTTTAAACAAATTCTATTATAAAGTCGCATCAAATTATGAAACACAAAATAGTATTATGAAAAACTTTATAGAAAAAACCGAAACTTTCTATAAAAACTATGTACTTCAAAAACATGGAGAAGATTATTTGACAAAAGATATACTTAATGCCATTACCTTTTATTCATATGGGATTGTCCATCTTGTTAAACAGTGGATTGATAATGACATGAATGAGTCTACTGATGAAATTGCCATTACTTGTTATTACTGTATGCCTCAACTGCTAAAAGATTTATTATAAAAAAAGGTCATAGATTCGTTTGAATTTTTGAACTTATTTTTTTACTACCATTTTTTGATAGTATTCTAATAGACATCAATATAACTTGACGTTTTAATAAAGTGGATTCAAAGTAAATCAGTTTAAAGTCAAATTCCAGTTCGGCGTGATTATACAGGTTGATATATCGTATTTTCTCATCGAATCCTAAATTATATATCAAATCCTAAATCGTACATCAGCTCCTCGATATTCACGGTTTCCTTCGTGACTTTCTTGCCGCTGTATTTCGTGGATCTACGAGTTGTTGTACCATGGGGATTGACGATAACGTTGCTCCTCAGAGATTGCTGCGCCTGAACTGCATTAAATGCATCACAAGAGATAATGGCCGTATGTGTGGTGACACACAATTACGGTTCTTAGATGGGAAAGGAGCCGTAAGGCTCCCTACCTACTCGACATTTAGTGAGGGGAAAGACTATATGACATTTTTAGGTATGATAATCACCCTAATTATTGGTATTTTAATGCTGATTATTGGAGGTGTTTTTAAATGGAAATGGTTAATGTTAATTTCAATTATTCCGTTAGGCATAGCATTAATTTAAGTTATCATAATTATATTAATGTAGTCTTAACTTGCATTGCTAAACAACTGTAAAATATTATGTATTACCATCAGCCGAAATCACGTGTTTAGGAATACCACTGTAATTCCGAACAGGTAGTATGCAGTATACTGTTATAAACAGGTCTAGGTATATTTATGTTAAATTGACCTCGTGATATAATGTAGTATATACACTTGTTTATGTTTCCGGAAATATCTGGTTCTACAAGCTTCTAATCACTATAAAAGCAATTAAGCCTATGTTTTGATGAAGTAAAGTGAAGTTAGATCAGACAATAGTATGATATGTAACGTATGTACTTACTAATATAACGAAGTAGAAACAAGCAAATGGGTAGAAAGAAAATTTTTAGAGAAAATTTACTACTAAAATATAGTCAAGAGGAGATTAAATGGATGAAAAAGAATAGTACATATGGCATCAAGTTTGATGAGAACGGGAATATTGCCAAATAAAAAAATATTTTAGAACGTCAATCAACAATCGTATATGAGATTTACCATATCCTACATGATGAAAATTTCTCAAATGAAACTCGATATAAATTAGTTAGCGAGTTAGTTCGTGATTGGACTTCACTACGTGCAGTAAATGGTAAATCCAGAAATATACCTCTTTGGTCAGAAAATGCCTTTGCTAAGTATGAAGAGATAGCAAAGGAGAAAGGTGGTGCTCTTGATGCAATCATTGAAGAGCTTAAGAAACACGTTATACATGAGCATATTTTGCCAGTTAAATCATGTGTGAAGTTTTTCGATACTTTCGGTCCATATTTGCCGGATGAAGAGTTTGTTAAAGAGGTAATGTACAATAAATTATATGCAGCAGTTGTTACGAAAGATGAAAACATAATATTAAATGATAGATATAAGGATTCAATGCCGGATAGTTTTTATGAAACAAACAATATATTTGATCGTTACGCTGAAGTAGAAATCCCATTAAAACGTATCGTATGGAAAGAAAAAGCCAGAGGTATCAAATTAACAAAAGTTATAGACCAAGAATTAACCCCATTAGAAAATGAATTTAAAATTATCTTTGATGATAATACAGATGTTGCCACTAATGGAATACTAGACGCATTCAAGCTGAGATAGCTTTAAGATTCACCAAAAGAATTTAATCTTCGCCCCGTTATATAAAATAAGTGACAAATAATTATAAAAATGACTTACACCTTTGAAGTAATCTAATTTGACTGTTACTTAATTCCCATTATTCAAATATTGTAACGCACCAAATATTAAAAAAAGAAATATAAAAGCTATTAGTCAACTTCCCATTATTCTTATAATTAGAACTTAACAGAAGCAAAATCAAGTAATAAAAAATAAATCTATTAGAGCTTTATAAACAAGGTAGAAAGCTTGAAATAGCTGACCAAGAAAAGATGTCCTTCTTGTGGTTCAATGGATAGGTGAAGATACTATATGGTATGCCAGTTGAATTTGAAAACAGAGAAACGCTTAGACAAAATTCTGTAATTGATATGCGCTCATTTGGCGCCTATAACCAGAAAGCTGGGACATAGTCATATTGATACAAGTATGACGTTATATCTTATGTATAGCCTTTCTAAAGGGCTTAAATATAATGATATAATGAATAACTTTATTAAGTGGAGAAATGCAGGTGATTATACTCCATATGAAGGGGTATTTTATGTTGGAAATGCAACAAGAAAAACAACAAGAAAAGCATTGACTAGATATGCAGATGGAACATCACCATTAGCATGTGGTGTCCTAGCTGATAGTTCAATAACGGCTGTTATAGGCAAGCGTGATGATTTTGCTACTCAACTTAACATAGCTCTCTCAAGAATATGAATTAAATTTTAATAAGTAATTTATACTTCCTACCCATAAAAACTATAAGAGTTTATAATAAATTCTTATAGTTTTTTAATTGTTCTAAAAAACATCTAAATTACATTATTAAAACAATATATGAATTAATTGTATACTTTTTAGCCCTATAATCGTTTTAGTAATAGAGGGGCTTCTGAAATGGTTATTTCAACATGTATTTTGCTTTAGGTTAGGGGGATAAAATGAAAAATGATTTAATAAGCAAAATATTTATGGATAAGATGAATATTATACATTGTTATTTAATAAAGCTAGGTTGCAATCAGGAGGATGCAGAGGATATAACACAAGATACTTTTTATAAAGCATTAAAATATATTGATGGAATAGATGTTTCCCAAATATCATCATGGCTTTTTAGAGTTGCAATTAATAGATATTATGATCTATGTAGAGCCAAAAAAAGACATGTACATGTAATTATAGATGAAGAAATATTTAAATCAGATAACAATTTATGTGAAGACTATATTATAGATCTGGAGAGAAAAGGGGATGTACTAAAAATACTTAATTCATTAAATAATATTCAAAAAAATTTATTAATTCTAAAATATAATATGGACTTATCCTATAAAGAAATATCTAATGTCTTAGATATAAATGAAAGTACAGTGAAAACATATTTATTTAGAGCAAGAGAGCAATTTAAAAACAAGTGGGGTGTTATGTATAATGAATGATGAAGAAAAATTAAAAGAGTTATTTGAAGATAAAGGTCCGTCTAATTTTGATAAGGTTATAAAAAAGGCAAAATTTTTCTCTATCATAAGAGGGATTATAACAAGTATATTAGTATTTACAGTAGTAAGTTTCGTCGGTTTAGTCTTTAATGCTACAACTTTAAACAAATTAGGAAATGATAAAAAGGCTGAGCTAGAAAATTATTACAGAATAGCCCACCCTAATTCATATATTGGAAGTGACCAAATGGATGATGGCTTATTGACTGGTGAACTTGATTATGTTACTTATAGATTTTTAGGGAACAAACCTATTGTTGATGGTAACAACAAAGAATCTTATACTTATCTACCGCTAATAAATGGTCTTTATGGTGATATTAGTGGACTGCTATATGAGGCTAGTGGAGATTCAGAACAATCCTTATATGAATCTAAAAGATATAACAAGGTTGGCAAAAATGTAATGCAATTTTACCATCCTAATGTAAAATATACTAAATATAGAGATGATTTAGCAATGATTAATAAAATTGAAGAAGATAAAATTATGGAAATATCGTTATCATTTGATAAATCTTATAGTATTTCTGAGGTGAAAAGGATGATACCACAAAACATAACATTGAATTGGTATTGGGTGGATACGTATACGAAAAGTGAAGTTACTGAATTGAGTTCTCATATTGAAAAAATATCAAATGAAGAGGAGATACCAGTAAATAAAAGAGAAAAACACATAAGTCCTAATATTATACTATATGAGGATGATGTATATGGTATTAAATCAATAGATGAGGCAGGAAAAAATAAAGAAACACCTGAAAAAGACTTTATTGATACAATTTCTTATGGAAAAACAAAGAAAGGAAAAAATCAGCAACTCTATGAAACGTTATTTAGTAAGTTAAGTAAAGATAAAGTTAAAATTACGAAAGATAATATAAAAATTTTAGGAGTTGTAGTTACAGGTGATAAAGATTCTTTAAAACTTCTTAAAAATAAAACTTTTATTAAGGCTTCCAGCCTTGGAGCAGTGGGGGATAAATACTAATTATCGATGTCAACTGCTTGTATAATTTATAATTGAGAGGAGTTAAAAAATGAAAACCTTTTTAATATTTGATTTTAAAAGAGCATTTTTTTCTAAGAAAACTTTAATATCAAGTCTAATAGTTTTAGCATTACTATTAATACCATGTTATAGTGAGATTAAGTTTCACGCATCTAGTGTGGATGGTATTAATTTTTTTATAAGAATTGGTTGGTTTAGTTATCTTCCTTTTATTGCTCCATTACTTGCTAGTATTCCATTTACTAATTCTTATATTATAGATAAGAAAAAGGATATTTTTAGCAAACTTTTTACAATAATAGAACCAAAAGTGTATTTCACTAGTCGTTTGATAGTAAATGCCTTAGTTAGTGGGTTTGTATTTTTAATAACTAAAACTATATTACTTATATTCTTAATCAGTGCTTATGGCATTAACAATATTCATACAGATGTAACAGGGGCATTTAGTCCTATTTATAATAAGTCTAAAATTGCTTATATTATTATTTCACTCCTTATAACCTTTGTTAGTGCAGCTTCATTTTCAACATTTATTTTAGGAATATCAACGTTAACAAAAAGTAAATTTTTGATACTATTATTACCTTTGTTTTATGTTGTAGTTACAGCGGTTATATTACCAAACACTGGTTTAGTTGAGCAATTAAATGTTATGACATTATTTCAAATTGATATATACAGTAAAATTACAGGCACAGGGATTATATTGTATGACTTAATATTATTTTCAATAGGTAGTTTCTTATTTTATTGCTTTGGGTATAAAAAAATGAATAAGCTTATATAAGAAGTATTTATTGTTTACATCCTTGGTTAACTTAACAAAAAATATCTTGTCAAAATACTTGACAAGATATTTTTTGTTAAGTATAATTGTAAATATAAGGATACATAGGAGGCGTTAATTATGAAAATTACAACTGGGCAAGCTGCTCGAGGGGACAACTTTTTTAAAAGGCCTATTTTAATAAATAAATTATGGAGAAAAATTGATTCAGATAGCAGCATTATAATTTCAGCTCCAAGAAGAGTAGGAAAGACATCTTTAATGAGGTATATAGAAGATAACCCAAAGGAGAAGTACTATGTAGTTTATGTAATTACGGAGTCAGTGTATGACGAGAATAAGTATTATAAGGAAATTGTAAAAGCAATTTTAAATTGTGATTCAATAAGAAAAAGAGATAAGGTAATAAATTCAATAAAGGACATAGCTAAAAACATTTTTAAAAGTATAGATGAAGTTGGTATAGACTCCGTTAAATTTAGCAAAAATATTGAAGATAATTATTATGATAAATTTATAGAAATAATGAGAACCATTGATTTAGAAGGGCACAAATTGATTATAATGATAGATGAATTTGCTCAAACAATAGAAAACATTCAACAAAAAGAAGGCACCGCATATGCAGTTCATCTCCTTCAGAGTAATAGAGTTTTAAGACAAAATAGTGATATAAATAATAAATTTCAATTTATATATACAGGTTCCATAAGCCTTGAGGGTATTGCAAGACGAATGGATTCTTCAAAGTTTATAAATGACCTAGATATAGTAAAAGTCACTCCACTAAGTAAATCAGAGGGTAAAAATCTTATAACTGAGTTACTTAAAGGACTGGATTTTACTATGGACGAGGATACTATAAATCATATGCTTAATGAGATTAAGTGGTTAATTCCTTTTTATATTCAACTTGCTATGGATAAAATCCAGGATATCTACGATGAAGATAATTTATGCGTCATACATAATAAATCAGTAGATATTGCAATAAAACGTATGATAGAAGAAAATAATAAATTTAGTAGTTGGCATGAGAGGCTTGTGGTGTACAAAAACAATGATTATAAGTTCATTATGGAAACATTAGATCTAATATCTATATCAGAGGCTAAAAAGATAACTTATAATGAAACACACAATTTAGCTGTAAAATATAATCTTTGTGAAACATATAAAGATCTCTTAAATACTCTTATAGATGATGGATATATAAATAATGATGATGAGGAGAAATTTTATACATTTACTTCTCCAATATTAAGAATGTGGTGGTGTAAAAAAAATGCAAACTAGTAATGTAAGTTTTTATAACCCCAATAATTTAACAGAGAAAGACCTAATTGATAGTTTTGTAATAAGAAAAAAAGAATTTCAAAAAATCATAAATGATATAAAAGGTTCAGATATGAAATATCCAGAGCAGCATTATATGATAGAGGCTCAAAGAGGGTATGGTAAAACAACTTTACTTAAAAGGATATACTTTGAAATCAAAAGGGATACAGAATTAAAAAAAAGGCTTATTCCTGTTATATTACCAGAGGAGCAATATAATGTACGTAGATTATTTAAGCTTTGGGAGGTCGTAGCACAAGATCTTGAACTAGAAAGTTATGAATTTATAGGCCTTCATGAGCAAATGGATAAACATGCAAAGGAAGAAAACTACGAAGATATATGTTTTAAACTAATAGAGCAAAGACTTAAGGAAAAAAATAAAAAGTTAATACTTTTAATAGATAATACTGAGGGTATTTTGAAGAAGTTTAAACTTATTGAGCAGCAAAAACTTAGAGAAATTTTATTAACGTCTGCTGAAATTCGTTTTATTGGAGCATCCGCAGATGTTTTAGAATTCACCTTTGATTATGAAAAACCTTTTTATGACTTCTTTAAGTTAATAAAATTAAAAGGATTAACTTCAGAAGAAACTAACGAACTTTTTGAAAAATTAGGAGAAATATTTAATAAGAAAGATATGAAGGAACTAATCAAAAGTAATAAAGGTAAAATAGAAGCCTTAAGGCGTTTAACTGGTGGGGTTCCTAGAATAATGTCATTACTTTTCAGTAATGTATGTTGTGATAGGGGACTAGCCTTTAAAGACATAGCTACATTATCGGATAAAGTAACACCTCTTTATAAACACGTAATGGATAATTTATCTCCAGTGCAGCAAGAAATTGTTGATGTTATAGCGTTAAGCTGGGAGGCCATAACTACAAAAGAAATTGCAGACAAAATAAGAATGCAAAGCAAAGAAGTGTCAGCTCAGCTAAATCAATTAGAAAAGAATGGTGTAATAAATAAAATACCTGTAAATAAGAAAAATTATATGTATCAAATTAAGGATCGATTCTTTAACATATGGTATCTAATAAGATTTGGAGGAGAAAAAGAAAAACAGCAGGTGTTATGGCTTGTAGATTTTTTAGAAATCTGGTGTAGTAGAGAACTTTTAATTAATAAAAGTAAAAACAAAGAACAAGATTTAAATTTTGATAAAAAGGACTTAGATAGAGATTGTAACGATTTTAGCAGTATCTATGAATCATCAAAAACCTTACTTTTGAAGGATAAAATCGAAGAATCCATTAAAAAGGCTCCTTTGTTTTTACAAGTAGCTAATAATACAGATAAATATAATAAGTTTATTAATGAGTATTTTATATTACTAATGGCTAAAAAACAATATAACTCATTATTAAATCTATTTAATGAAAAGGAATTTATGCTAAAGGATAAGTATAAGCCTACTTATTATGCTTTAATGTACTTTATAAAAAATCAAAATGAAAAATTTGATATTGAGTATAAAAAAGTAGGGGAGGAATTAAAAGAAACTGTTGAAGAAATTATTGAAGAAGTTAAGAATAATGAAGAATAAAAACTAAATAAGGAGAATAAGTATGGAAAAGAAAACCGCTTTGGTAGTTGGAGCTACAGGACTTGTTGGGGGTAGTTTAGTTAATGTGTTATTAGAAGCCCCTGAGTATGAAAAGGTAATAGTTTGGGTTAGAAAATCTACGGGAATAAATAATAAAAAGCTTGAAGAAAAAATAATCAATTTCGAATTGCTTGACACCTATAAGCTTGAAGACACGGTTAATCATATATTTTGCTGCCTTGGAACAACGATAAAAAAGGCTAAGAGTAAGGAAGCTTTTAAAAAAGTTGATTTGGAATATATAGTTTCTTTAGCACTGAAAGTGAAGGAAAATGATGTATCCCAATTTCTTGTAATTTCAGCAATGGGATCTGATATAAAGTCCACTGTTTTCTATAATAAAGTTAAAGGTCAAATGGAAGCTGCACTTAGTAACTTAGGTTTAAGAGGCCTTAAAATTTTTAGACCGTCTTTACTTTTAGGAGATAGAACAGAATTTAGATTTGGTGAAAAAGCAGCAGAAGTTGTTTCAAAATGTATGCCATTTATATTTAACGGTGCTTTTAAAAAATATAAGCCTGTATACGGAAATACTGTGGCAAAAGCTATGTATAAAGTTGCACTAGAAGAAAAATCAGGAATAGAAGCTTTTAATTCTGAGATAATTCAAATAAAGGGCGCAATATGAATAAAATAGTGTAGATGTATGTTATTATTAATGAGGTAAATTAAAATACATAATACAAAGGGGACATGGATCATGTTAGACATAACAAAAAAATATCTTCAAAAGAAGTATAAAATAAATTCAAAAACGATAGGACTCTATGATATAGCAATAAAAGATGTGCAAGGGGAGTTTAAGAAGCTTGATGAAGTAAGGGAATATAACCAGCTTAAGGTTTTGACTGCACTTCAAGATGAGAGAATTAGCGAATCTCATTTTACAAACTCTTCTGGGTACGGTTATGGTGATATAGGACGAGATTCATTAGATAAAGTATATGCAAGAATTTTTAATTGCGAGAGTGCACTAGTTAGACCACATTTCGTTAATGGAACACACGCAATTGGGGCGGCATTGTTTGGTAATTTAAGACCTAATGATACAATGCTCTCTGTATGTGGAACGCCTTATGATACACTACATAACATAATTGGTATAACTAATAAGAAAGATATAGGATCATTAAAAGATTTTGGCGTAAAGTATAAACAATTAGAATTAAATAATTCTAAGGTTGATATAGAGCTAATGAAAAAAACAATGATTGAAGATAAATCAATAAGACTCGTTCATATTCAAAGATCTACTGGATATGGATGGAGAAAAGCTTTATTAATTTGTGAGATAGAAGAAATTATAAAAGCAGCAAAATCTATAAATCCAAATGTAATTTGTTTTGTAGACAATTGTTATGGAGAATTTATTGAAACTACAGAGCCTACAGATGTTGGCGCAGACTTAGTTGCGGGTTCTCTAATAAAAAATATTGGTGGCGGAATTGCACCAACGGGTGGATACATTGCAGGTAAAGAAGAATATGTAGTGCAAGCTTCATATAGACTAACAATTCCAGGCATAGGTGGAGAATGTGGTTCTACATTTGGAGTAATGCGTTCTTTATTTCAAGGATTGTTTTTAGCTCCACACGTAACTATGGAAGCGTTGAAGGGTGCTATTTTCTGTGCAAGGATTATGGAACTTGCAGGGTTTGATGTTCTTCCTAAATATACTGATAAAAGAAGTGATATAATTCAAGCTATTAAATTTGGAAATAAGGAAATGCTAATTAATTTTATTAAGGGTATACAAGCAGGCTCTCCAATTGATTCATTTGCTCAGTGTGAGCCATGGGATATGCCAGGATATGAAGATAAGGTTATAATGGCAGCAGGGGCCTTTATTCAAGGGTCATCTATAGAATTATCTGCAGATGCTCCAATAAGAGAGCCTTATATAGCATATTTACAGGGCGGATTAACATTTGATCATGCTAAAATTGGAATATTAATAGCTCTTTCAAAAGTTATATAAATTTGGAATAAATATACTTGTAATTATTTTATAAGTATATTTATTTTAGTTAATTTAGTAGAAAACAAAAGATACTGTAATGATTATATCATTACAGTATCTTTTATTTCCTTTAAAGGGATAATTAATACTTTCTATAAATGCCGACGAGTATACCTAAAATTGAACAGTCATCTAATATGATAGGGGACATGGATGAATTCTCAGGCTGAAGCCTTATATGTCCTTTTTCCCTAAAAAATCTTTTAATAGTTGCTTCATTATCAATAAGTGCTACAACTATATCGCCGTTTTTAGCTGAATTAACTTTCTCGATTATAGCAAGATCACCATCTAATATTCCGGCTTCAATCATGCTACTACCAGAAACTTTAAGCATAAATAACTCATTATTAGTTTTTGTAAAATTTAAAGGTATAGTAAATGTATCTTCAACATTCTCAACCGCAAGGATTGGTACCCCAGCTGTAATTTTTCCTATAATAGGTATATCTATAAGTTCTTTTCTTATAACAGCATCCTTTAATAATTCTATTGCACGAGGTTTAGCAGGGTCCCTACGTATATATCCTTTTTTTTCTAATCTTTCTAAATGACCATGAACAGTTGAGGTGGATTTCAATCCTACAGCTACACATATTTCTCTCACTGAGGGTGGATATCCTTTTAATTGAACTTGATCTTTTATAAAGTTATATATTTCACTCTGTTTATCTTTTTTTGGAGTTAACATGTAAACACCTCTCATTCATGGTAGAATTATACCATATAAGTTCAAAAACATCAAACGAATGTTCTATTTTGGGACATAAGTATAAAAATTTATAAGTATTTGATTAATGATACCTTATTTGTTATAATAGTCTATTATAATAGTATTAGAAATAAATGTAGCGGGGTGTTGTATGTCTAAAAACTGTATATTTAATAATAAGAAAATTTGTAATGACTGTGGTGATTGTGAAGTCTGCGAATTAAATTCAAATAAGAAATGTGACAATTGCGGAAAATGTTTAGAACTTGAAGGTTTTGATGTTAAAGCTATAAAAATTGACGAGGTCTTTGAGGATGCTGGAACTGGAAAGTTAGATGATGATATTTATAATGTGGATAAAATTGATGAATCTGATTTAGAGGAAGAGACTATAGAAAATAATAATGAGGAAGTCTCTAAAGAAGATGAAGCATCAAAAATTGAAACTTATGAAGCGTTTTTGGCTGAGGAAGAGAAAGCTAAACTGAATAAAGATAAATACATACCTGAAAATAATGAAGTTTGGGAATTTATAGATGATATAGATGGGGCAAAGGAGTTACTTGAGGATGAAGAAGATAACTCAGAATTTCTTCAAGAGGAATTTCCAGGGCTTATAAGACTAAAGAAGGTATAAGAAGTATAGAGTAAGAAGTCAAAGGAGTATATATTATCACGGATGTGATAGTACATACTCCTTTTATTATTCATCAGAAAGGGGATTCGACTTAACAGCATTTCTTAGTTTTTCATCGTCAGCATGAGTATATATCTGAGTGGTAGAAATATTTTCATGTCCTAATATGTCTTGCAAACTTCTAATATCTACGTTTCCATATTTATACATGAGAGTGGCTGAAGTATGTCTTAATTTATGAGGAGTATATTTATTTTTATTGAGCCCAGCATCTCCTATATGCTTTTTAACAATTCTTTCTACAGTTCTTTTATTAATTCTTCCAAACTTTCCACTGATAAAGAGGGCATCCTTATCCTCAGCATGAATTTTATCTATGTTCATATTTCTAATAGGTAAATATTTATAGATTGCTCTAAGTGATGCTTTATTTAAATAAATTGTTCGCTCTTTATTTCCTTTTCCAATTACAGATAATGTATCTTCTTTCATATCGGATAAATTTATACTACAAAGTTCTGACAATCTGAGACCACAATTTAAGAATAATGTAATAATACTATGATCCCGAATAGAATGTTTATCTCGAGAGATTGTAGCCTCGAGTAAGTCCTTACTTTCATTTAATGTTAAAAAAACCGGGCTTCTTTTTCCAATCTTAGGGGACTCTAAATCTATTGTTGGGTCTACAGTTAGTACTTTAGCCTTAGTAGTTAAATATTTAAATAGGGACTTTATGGATGCAATTTTTCTAGCCTTAGCATAATTGCCATTAGCCCTATATTTACCAAGATAAGAGATAAAGGCGTATAAATCCTGTAATGTAAGAGTTTTTAATGTATCTAAGGTTAAATCGCTAATTACAATGTCTTCAAGCTTTAGATTTTTATCTGAAGGAATTAAACCTTTATACATTTTTAGAAACTTTAAAAGTAAGGACAAATCGGCAGTATACGCAACTATAGTATTAATAGAACAGCCTTTAATAGTAGATAAATAATTAAAATAATCATTTAGAAACGATGGTAGTTCATTGTTATAAATACCATTTATATCTGATTTCATAGTAACCTCCAAAATACGTAATAATGTCGTGAAACTTACATTTCACGACATTATTATACTACAAAAGAGGGGGTAAAATCATGTTTATTTTGAAATATAATTAAATTTATTTTTTTATCTATGGTTTTTACTATTGTATTAATAGTGATTTACTTTTAATTTTATAAAATTAAAAAGCTATCAGTTTTATATTCCTGATAGCTTTTTACAATTAAACTCTATATTCTTATACGTTTATTGAAGTTTCAACGCCAATTGCATCTTTATTAGCTGCGAGTATTGGAGTTACATATTCAGCTATAAAGTCTACTACTTGACTTGGAGCTCTTCCAACAAATTTAATTGGATCAATTACAGCTATAATCTCTTCTTTTGACATCTTAAAGATTGGATCATTTATAATTCTCTCTATAAGATCATTATTTAGACCTTCTTCTTTAACACGTTTTGCTGCATCCATAGAATGAACTCTAATGTGTTCATGAAGATCTTGTCTGTCTCCGCCCTTTTTAACTGCTTCCATAAGGATATTTTCTGTAGCCATAAATGGTAGCTCGTGGTTTACATGAGAAGTAATTACCTTTTCATATACAACCATGTTCCCTGCTATATTCATATATAAATTTAATACTCCATCAAGTGCAAGAAAAGCTTCAGCCACAGATATTCTCTTATTAGCTGAATCATCAAGTGTTCTCTCAAACCATTGTGTTGCAGCTGTTATAGCAGGATTTAATGAATCTACTATAATATATCTAGCTAAAGAACTGATTCGCTCAGAACGCATAGGATTTCTTTTGTATGCCATTGCAGAAGATCCAATTTGTTTTTTCTCAAATGGTTCTTCTACTTCTTTCATACTTTGAAGTATTCTTAAATCATTACTAAATTTATAAGCACTTTGAGCTATTTCTGAAAGTGTATTTAGTATTATAGAATCTACTTTTCTAGAATAAGTTTGACCAGTAACTGGATATGTATCATCAAATCCCATTTTGTTTGCTACATATTTGTCTAAGTCTTTAACCTTCTTCTCATCATTTTCAAATAAGTTCATAAAGCTAGCTTGAGTTCCGGTAGTTCCCTTTACTCCAAGTAACTTAATATTATCAATTACGAAGTCCAAATTTTCTAGATCCATTACTAAATCTTGAATCCATAGTGTTGCTCTTTTACCTACTGTAGTTAATTGTGCTGGTTGTAAATGTGTGTAACCTAAAGTAGGAATATCTTTATATTTTAATGCAAATGTTGAAGATTTACTAATTACATTAACTAATTTCTTCTTAATTAATAATAAAGCCTTTTTCATGATGATAAGGTCTGTGTTATCACCTACATAACAGCTAGTAGCTCCTAAATGGATTATCCCCTTTGCAGTTGGACATTGTACACCATATGCATATACATGGCTCATTACATCATGTCTTATTTCTTTTTCTTTTTCCTCAGCCACTTCATAATTTACATTATCAACATTGGCTTTAAGCTCATCAATTTGATCCTGTGTTATATTAAGTCCTAATAATTTTTCACCTTCAGCTAATGCTACCCAAAGCTTTCTCCAAGTTTTAAATTTCATATCATCTGAGAATAAAAAACTCATTTCTTTTGATGCGTATCTACTATTTAATGGTGTATTATAAGTATTTCTCATATTTTGCCTCCACACGTACGTATTAAGATATAAAACGATTATCATTCATATTATAACATACAATATTATAAAAAGTAATGTAAATGTTCGTATATACTAACTATAAAATCTAAATAAAGTTTGAAATTATAAATTCATCTCCCCTCATATTAATAATACTCTAAAGAAGTCATTAAATAGTTCTAAAATATTATATTTCTAATATAATTTAAACAACTAGAAATAATTATAATAGTGTGGAGGTAATTATGTATAAGCTTAATAATATAGACAAACTTTCATTTATATTAGTATTGATCGGTGCATTAAACTGGGGACTTTTGGGGTTATTAAATTTTAATCTAGTTAGCGCCATCTTTGGAGCTATTCCATTTCTTGCTAGATTTATATACATCTTAGTAGGACTATCTGCTGTTAATATTATCGTGTTTATATTCAGAAATAAAAAAACATACTAATATTATTGGTAGTAAAAATACTCCATAGCTATTATGGAGTATTTTTTATTGTTTTAGTCAAATATTTATACTGTTCTCCCCTTCTATTAAACTTTCAACCTCAACTGAAATTTGAGTTAAATAATTTTCATATCCTTTTACTGTTATTTCATCTAAAAGAAATTCTTCATAAGAATATTTTTTTATATCAAAATTAGAGGTTTTTAAAAATTGAAGTATTTTATTATATGTTTTGTCGATATTGTTATAGTCCCCTTTATGATACGCTATACAATAGATACCCTTTGGTTTAGTAAAAGTAAATGGAACATCATCTTTAGAATTTAACTTTGTATATAAATATGAATAATTTTTAGCTACTCCCTTTAATATATTATCCTTACTTATCATGATGCAACTAGAATATCCAGAGTTAATATGGTTTAAAGTGCAATAGTTCATATGCTCGGACAGTGTTTTAAAATATTCATTATCGCTCACATTTTCTATTGAATTGCTTAGAAGAAGATACTCCTCATCAAAAAATTCTAAATGGATTTTAGAATAATCTATTTTACACGCATATTCTGTTATAGAAATTTTTGTTTCCATGAGTTTACGTATTCTTTTTAGGTTTTCTATCTCAATATCAATATCTAGTATTTTATTTTTAAATAACTTAACTAATGCATTTGGGCTCCTATTGTCGAGATAAGATTTAATCTCCTTCAAAGGCATATTTATCTCTTTTAAATTAGTAATAACATCAAAAAGATCAAATTGTTGTTGAGAATAATATCTATATCCATTATCATCTCTTATTTCTGGTGAAAAAATGCCTATATCATCGTAATGAAAAAGAGTTTGTTTCTTTACATTACATAACTTCGCAAAATCTCCAGTAGTGAAATATTTATTAAACTTTTCATTCATAGATTGTTTCTCCTCTTGACTATACGGTAACCATATACTTTATTATAATATTATTGCAATAATAATTCAAGGGTACTTAAAAAGGAGTGAACAGAAGGAATGAAACTAATATTAAAATACATAAGAAAATATAAACTACTTCTAGTGCTGAATATAATATCAATTTTTGGATTTGCATTAGTGGAACTCGGAATTCCAACAATAATGGCTAAAGTTATTGACATAGGGATAGCTAATAAGGATATAGCATATATCAGACATATGGGGATTGTAATTGTTGTAATATCTATAGTTGGGTCTATGGGTTCAATATTATTAGGGTACAGTTCTTCAAAAATTTCTACTAGTATGATTAGAGATATAAGAAATGATATTTTTAGAAAATCTCAGGAATTTTCACATAGTGAATATGATAAGTTTGGAATATCATCAATGATAACTCGAACAACCAATGATGTTTTTCAATTGCAACAGTTTACAAATACCCTGTTAAGAACAGCATTACTTACACCTGTTATGTTTATTGTAAGTTTAGTGATGATTCTTAGAACCAGCTTACAGTTATCCGCAGTATTAGCAATAACTGTACCATTCATTGTGGGTGGAGTAGTTATTATAGCTAAAAAATCTTATCCGATTTCAGAAAAGCAGCAGAAAAAATTAGATGGATTAAATAGAATTTCAAGAGAAAATTTAACTGGAACTAGAGTAATCAGAGCATTTGGTAACGATGATCATGAACACCAAAGATTTGAAAAGATAAATAATGATTATGCCAGTGTATCTAAAAAGTTATATAAACTTATGTCAATTCCTCAACCAGCTTTCTTTATCTTGTTGAATTTCGCTGTGTTAGTTATTTTTTGGGTTTCTAGCAAAATGATAAATTTAGGAACATTGCAAGTTGGACAATTGGTAGCATTTATAGAATATTTATTCCATGCAATGTTCTCTATTATTCTTTTTTCAATGGTGTTTATCATGTATCCCAAAGCACAAATTTCAGCCAATAGAATTCAAGAGATATTAAATGAAGAACCTATTATTAAAAATCCCATAGATGGTATTAAAGATACAGATATTAAAGGTACTATAGAATTTAATAATGTTACCTTTACATATCCAGATGGAGAAATTCCAGTGTTAAGGGACATATCATTTACAGCAGTAAAAGGAGAAACAGTAGCATTTATAGGAAGTACAGGCAGCGGTAAAAGTACTTTAATTAATTTAATTCCAAGATTTTATGATGTTACAAAAGGTAGCATAAAAATAGATGGAGTAGATGTGAGAGCTTATGATTTAAAGGCATTACGTGGAAAAATGGGATTTATACCTCAAAAGACATTGCTATTTGCTGGCAGTATAGGCACTAACATTAAATTTGGCAAAAATGATGCAGATAAAGAAGAAGTTGAACATTCTGCAAAGGTAGCTCAGGCTTATGATTTTATTAATAGTAAACCTAAAAAATTTGAGGAACTAATAAGCGAAAGCGGATCTAATGTGTCGGGAGGTCAAAAACAAAGGTTATCTATTGCAAGAGCATTAGTTAGAAAACCTGAAATTTATATTTTTGATGATAGTTTTTCCGCCCTAGATTTTAAAACAGATGCAATGCTTAGAAAAAGATTAAAGGACGAAACTAGAGATTCCATAGTTTTAATAGTTGCACAGAGGATGGGATCTATACTTGATGCTAATAAAATAATAGTATTAAATGAAGGAGAAATAGTAGGAATCGGGACTCATAAAGAATTACTAAAAACCTGTGAAATCTACCATGAAATTGCATCATCTCAACTTACAAAGGAGGAACTGGCACAATGAAAAAGTTAAAGTATTCTATAAGAAAAATTTCGCCCTTCTTAAAGCCATATAGGAAACCATTTATTGCCGCAATTTTATTTATAGTAATCGCTGCAATTTTTACTACTATTGCTCCAAGAATAGAAGGATTAATTACAACTAGTCTTGCCAAGGATGTTATGAATATAGCGAAAGGTACAAATGGAACTTTCGTTAATTTTAATTATATTTTAAGGGTCTTAGTAATATTAGCTTTTATCTATGTATTTGGAGCATTATCCACTTATTTAGCAAGTCTATTATTAGCTAATGCTATTCAAAATACTATGAAAGATTTAAGAAATGCCGTTCAAGGTAAAATCAGAAAATTACCTATAAGTTATTTTGATAAAAATAGCTATGGTAATGTACTGAGCCGTATAACAAATGATGTAGATACTATTTCTAATGCACTGCAACAGAGTTTTAGTCAAGTTATAAATACAATATTGGCACTAACTTTAGCCAGTGTTATGATGTTTACAATTAACATAAAACTTGCATTGTTAGTTATACTTATAGTGCCAATAAGCTATTTAATATCAAAATTTATAGTTAGTAAATCTCAAAACCTATTTAATAAACAGCAAAATGTTTTGGGGAAATTGAACGGTAAGGTGCAAGAAATATATACTGGTTTTAATGAAATAAAATTATATGGAAAGCAAGAAGATGCTATAAAAGATTTTGAAAATATTAATGAAGAACTTTTTAATACTGGATTCAAAGCACAATTCATATCAAGTATAATGTCTCCCCTAGTTTCATTAGTAACTTATTTGGCAGTTGCAGTCATTGGAATTCTTGGTGCGATATATGTTATAAGTGGAATAATGACAGTTGGTAATCTTCAAGCTTTTATGCGTTATATTTGGCAAATAAATCAACCAATTTCTGAGGTGACGCAATTATCTTCTGCAATACAATCAGCCTTTGCAGCAATTGAACGTGTATTTGAAATATTAGATGAAAAGGAAGAGATTCCAGATAAAGTGAATTTTATAAAACTTGAGAATCCACGTGGCAATGTAACTTTTGAACATGTGAAATTTGGATATAATAAAGATGAGGTTCTAATTGAGGACTTAAATGCAGAGATAAAAAGTGGTCAGATGGTTGCTATAGTTGGTCCAACAGGAGCAGGTAAAACCACATTAGTGAATTTATTAATGAGATTTTACGATATTCAAGGTGGATCTATAAAAATAGATGGAGTTGATACTAGAGATATGAAACGTGAGGATTTACGTTCTATATTCGGTATGGTTCTTCAGGATACTTGGTTATATAATGGAACAATTCATGATAATATTGAGTATGGTAGATTTGGAGCTAGCAATAATGAAATTATTGAAGCAGCTAAAATAGCTAACGTACATCACTTTATTAAAACCCTTCCAGATGGATACGACATGTACCTGAATGAAGAGGCTTCTAACATATCCCAGGGAGAAAAACAACTTTTGACTATAGCAAGAGCTATAATATCAAATCCAGCAATATTAATATTAGATGAAGCAACTAGTTCAGTTGACACTAGATTAGAAATATTACTTCAAAAAGCTATGAGGAATATAATGAAAGGACGAACTAGCTTTGTTATTGCACATAGACTTTCAACTATTCGTAACGCAGATTTAATATTGGTTATAGATCAAGGAAATATTATAGAGCAAGGAACCCATAATGAATTAATGAAAAAAAATGGTTTCTATGAAAAACTCTATAATAGTCAATTTGGGAATCAGGTAGCAAATTAAAATCATAACTTCTAAAACAGCCAGGTATATATCTTAATTATGCAATAAAGTAATCACCTTTTTAATATTCTACAACCTTGCCAATTTTTCTAAATTTATAATATCTTTTGGTAAGTAGGGATTCTACAGGCTCCTGTATTAATCTACCAATTGCTTCCTCTAAGTTGCGTTTAATACTAATTGACATCTCATTTACATTAGTATGTGCGCCACCTAGAGGTTCTTTTATAATTCTATCTATTATTTCGTAATTTATCAAATCCTGAGCTGTTATTTTCATTGCACTCGCTGCTTCACTCGCAAGACTTGCATCTTTATATAATATACTAGCAAAACCTTCCGGGGATAAAATAGAGTAAATTGCATGTTCGAGCATCCAAACTTCATCCGCTACCGCCATTGCTAAAGCTCCACCACTTCCACCTTCACCAATGACTATTGAAATTATTGGTGTTTTTAAAGTTGACATATACATAAGATTTCTAGCTATTGCTTCACCTTGACCTCTTTCTTCTGCCCCTAATCCACAATATGCTCCTGGAGTATCAACAAAACAAATAACAGGTCTTTTAAATTTTTCTGCCTGTTTCATAAGTCTTAAAGCTTTTCTATATCCTTCAGGATTTGGCATACCAAAATTTCTCTTTATGTTTTCTTTTGTGTTATTTCCCTTTTGCTGCGCTATAACAGTTACAGGTATACCATTAAACTCTGCGATTCCACCTACAATTGCGGCATCGTCTCCATAATATCTATCGCCATGTAACTCAATAAATGAATCAAAAATTCTATTTATATAATCAAGAGCAGTCGGACGTTCCACTAGCCTTGCAATACTTACTTTATCCCAAGCAGTTAAATTTTTATAGGCTTCCTTTTGCACATTATAGAGCTTTATTTCCATCTGTCTTATTTCTTTATCTAAATCCATATTTTGATCTTTTGCTAAATTTTTCAGCTCATCTATTTTACTTTTAAGTTCATACATGTTCTTTTCAAAAGGTAAAGTTACCATAAAATTTCACTCCTTATGTATTACTTTTGTCTTTCTGTCGGTGCTATAAATG